>NZ_LMKX01000001.1:0-1340640 GCF_001421685.1 Sphingomonas sp. Leaf28
GTCACCATCACGTCGCAGTGGAATTCCACGACACGACAGCTCATCTCAAGGAGCCGCTCTGCACAATATTCTTTACGTATGGATACGTGAAGGACATATGAGAACGACTTAGCTTTAAACGATTACCCAGAGCCTTGAGGACCCTAGAAACCGCAAGCCGCCGCCCACATGTCCCTTCATCTAAACCTACAATGTCAAAGAGCCGACAAAAATACCGACACTCGCATAACCTCCCTTGCAGGAAGCTTGGAGCATCTGGTTTTTTGCGACCGCTGCAGAAGCCGGTGAGGCACTCCGCTGCGGTGACACCCCTCTACGGCCACCCCACACACCCGTCAAACGGTTTTTTACAGTTCCAGGTCACTTTTCGAATCTCAGCCCGACAACGCCTCCTCTGGTCCCCTGCGGGCCCCGGTCATCGCGGATGCAACCGGGCAAGTGCGATCCCGGCTAGATTCTGCGCGCGCCCGATATGGCGCAGACGAACGCGGTCGAAGCCCAACGCGATTTCGGCAAACCTGGCCCGGTGCGCCTTCAGCGCGGCCGAACGGCACGGCGCACGACCATTGGCCTGCGTGACGACAACCGTCGAATCGCCGAGCAGCACGACATCGAGGTCCCCATGACCCGCGGCGAGCTCCAGTGCGTGGATCGCGGCCAGCCACTCGGCATCGCTATTGTCGCCTTCGCCGAGATCATGGCGGTAGTGGACGACGCCCTTGCGGACGACCGCGCCCTCAATCTTGCCGGGATTGGGTCGGCACCCGCCGTCAAAGAACAGCTTGATCGGCAGCACCGACATCAGGCTTCGGCCTGTATGATCGGCACCGCCTCACTTGGCGCAGGCGCCTTGCGGTGGGGGAGCACTGCACCGACAGCTATCAGGCCAAGCCCCGCGACGGGCGAACCTCGACGGATCGACCGCAGACCGGCGAGCGCCAGTAGCGAAGCGGGAACCCCGCCATGCACGCCGCCCAAATGCGCCGCTGCCAATACCCCTACCCCGCCGGTTGCCGCGGGCGATGGAGTTTCCGCGGGTGTATCGGTCATAGCGACCGTATCCGCGACCGCCGCGCCACGCAGGCCCATCGGCGCCGCCTCGCCCGTCGTCGTGTCGCGCGTCGTCTGGTGCTCGAGTTCCGAGTTCAGCTCCGCGCCGAGCAGGAAGACATAGGCCGACAGCCACAACCACGTGAGCAGGATGACGACTGCGCTCAACGAGCCATAGGTCGCGCCATAATTGCCGAAGCGCGAGACATACACGCCGAACCCGATCGTCGCCGCCATCCACACCACTGTCGCCGCCAGCGATCCGGGCGTCAGCCACGCCCATTTGGCCTTATGCCGGTTGGGGCCGAACCGATACAGGCACGCCGCCGCCGAGACGCCCAGACAGGCGAGAACCGTGTAGCTCACCAGCCGGATCGCCAGCAGCACGATGTCCGGAGCCCCCGGGATCAAGCTGTCGAGCAGCGCGAACGCCGCCATCGAGAGCGCGGCGACCAGCGCGAGCACGACCGCGCCCGCAGTGATTGCGAAGGCGAGCAGGTTGAGGCGGATGAAACCGCGTGTCTCGCGCTCCTCATAGGCGATGTTCAGCGCCGTCACGATCGACGACGCCCCCTTCGTCCCGCCGTACAAGGCGATACCGAGCGCGACGACGAGGCCGAACCCCTTCTTGCCCTCCGACGTGCCGACCACCGTGGCCAGCTGGTCGGCGATGACTCGCGCCGCGTCGTCGGGGAGCACGTTGAACAGCGCGCGGATGTTGGCGACCACCGTCGCGGTATCTGCCACCAGCCCGTAGATCAGCACCACCGACGCGAGCAGCGGGACGATCGCGGCGAACCCGTAAAATGCAGTCCCCGCCGCGATCAGCCCGATATTGTCGTCGCCAGCCTCGGCCCAGGTCCGCTTGAGGACCTTCCACCAGTCGCGCGACGACATCGACCAGGGGCTGCTCGCGTCATTCTGGTCTCGTGGCTCGGTCTTGCTCAGCGTCTTGCCCCTTGGTCGTCGTACGTTCCCGCCCAACGCCGCGCGCGCGCAAACGTGCCCTCAGAGTTGCCGCAACGCCTGCGCCGGTCGCGCGCCGAGGATCGGCCAGGCCCCGATCAACCCAATCCCCATCGTCAGCCCCGCCCCGCCGAGCAGCGTGGCCATGATGGTCGGGTAATCCGGTCGCCATTCGAAGCTGAACAGCTGCGTGATCACATACCACGCGCCGCCAAGGCCGAGCAGCAGCGCGAGCACCGACAGGATGATGCTCAGGAACGCATATTCGAGCGCCTGTACCGCGAGCACCTGCCGCCGCGTCGCGCCGAGCGTGCGCAGGATCACCCCGTCATAGGTGCGCGCCTCGCGCGCCGCGGCGATCGCGCCGATCAATACCGCGACCCCCGCCAGGATCGCGACCGACGCCGCCGCGGTGATCGCGGTCGCCATCTGCGAGACGATATCGCGGACCTGCCCCAGCACGCCGCGCACCTCGATCACCGATACCGACGGGAAGCGCGGGAGCAACGCGCGCATCACCATCGATTCCTCGCCGGGCGCGAGATCGATCGTCGCGGCAAGATTGTGCGGCGCATCCTCGATCGCGTTGGGCGAGAAGACCATCACAAAGTTGAAGCCGAGAGTGTCCCAGCTGATCCGGCGGAACGAGGCGATCCGCGCAGTCCGTTCGACGCCGAGCAACGTGTAGCTGAGCGGATCGCCAATCTTCAGGTCGAGGGCCTTCGCCAGTCGCTCGTCGATCGAAACCAGAGGCGCCCCGCGATACTCGCGCGGCCACCAGCGGCCGGCGGTCAGTTCGCTGCCTTCGGGCAGGGTCGCGGAAAAGGTGATCCCGCGTTCGCCGCGCAACGCCCAAGCGCCTTCGGGCAAGGTCTTCAGGTCCGCGACCCGCGTCGTGCCATAGCCGGTGATCGTGCCGCGCATCGCCGGCACCGTCCGGATCACGGGGTGGATCGCGATCCGCTCGACGGTCCGGCGAAAATCGGCTTCTCGATGGGGGGGTACGTCGAGTGCAAACAATGCCGGCGCGCGCTTCGGCACGGTGAGTGCAATATTCGCATCGATGCTCGTGCGAATGCCGGCGAGCAGGACGAACAGCGTCAGGCCAAGACCGAGAGCGACGACCAGCGTGCCGGTGCGCGCACCCGGGCGGTGGAGCCCGGCGATCGCGAGCCGCAACAGCGGCCGCCGGGACCGGGGCAGCAATGCCGCGATCCGGCGTATCGCCCAGCCGAACGCGGCGAGCACCAACAGCACGCCCGCCACCGCCGCCAGGAATCCCGCGCTCAACCCGGGCTGTTCCGCGGTCGACAGCGCCAGCGCGACGATCGCGGCACCAGCGCCGACGACCCAGGGCAAGGTCCGGCGCAGTGGAACGGGGCGATTGCCGAACACGCCGCGTAGCAACCCAGCCGCGGGAATGCTGCCCGCCTCGATCAAGGGCGGCGCGGTAAAGGCTAGCGCGATCAGCATGCCATAGGCGGCCGCGAGCGCGAGCGGGCCGAACTGGAGCGAGAAGCTCGGCGCGACCGGCAGAACGTCGCCCGCCAGCCAGACGATCAGCGGCACCGTCGCAGCGCCCGCGACCAGCCCGGCGACAATCCCCATCGCCGCGACAACCGCGACCTCGAGCAGATAGATCTTCGCGATCAGGCCGGAGGTGGCGCCCAGCACCTTCAACGCCGCGATGCTACTGCGGCGAGCGGCGAGATAGGAGGAGACGCCGTTGCCGACGCCGATCCCGGCGATGACCAGCGCGGACAGGCCGACGAGCAGCAGGAACTGGCCCATCCGGTCGACGAAGCGCTCGGCCCCCGGCGCGGCGCGATCACGCGTCTTGGTTTCCCAGCCGCCGGTCGGGAACGCCGCCTTGAACCGGTCGACCGCGGCGGTGGGCGACGCGCCGGGCGACAGCCGAACGCGGTATTTGGTTTCGTACAGGCTGCCGGGCTGGACCAGCCCGGTCCGCGCGATACCCGCCATCGACACGATCGCGACCGGGCCGAGCGTGAAGCCCTCGCCAAGGCGGTCGGGTTCGCTCGCGATTACGCCAGCCACCGTGAAGTCGGCGACGCCCAGCCGCACGGTCGCGCCGCGACCGATGCCGAGCCTTTGCGCGAGCGCGGGGACGATCCAGATCGCGCTGGCATCGCGCACCGTCGTGGCCGATCCCCCTTGCACCGCAAGCGTGCCATAGAGCGGATACACCGCATCGACGCCCTTGAGCTGGACGGGCACGCTGTTCGTGCCGCGGATCGCGGTCGCCTGCATCCGCACTGTTTCGGACACCGTGCCGAGCCGGGCCATCGCGGCGCGCTCGTCCGGCGTCGCTGCGCGCTGCGACGTGCCGAATTCGACGTCGCCGCCGAGGATCGCGCTGCCACGCGCGGCAAGCTCGCCGTCGATCGACTGAGTCAGGCTACCGATTGCCGCCAGCGCGCCGACGCCGAGGAACAGGCACGCGAGCAACAGCCGCAGCCCGCGAAACCGAAAATCGAGCTCGCGACGGGCAAGCCGCCACGCCAGCCGCCATTCGCTCACCGCAGGCGATCCGCGGCGATCCGGCCGTCGGCAAGTTCGACGATCCGGTCGCAGCGCGCCGCGAGCACGGGGTCGTGCGTGATGATGATCAGCGTGGCACCGGTCGCGGCGCGGCGGTCGAACAGCAGGTCCATCACCGATGCGCCGGTTGCGGCATCGAGGTTGCCGGTCGGCTCGTCGCCGAACACGAGCGGCGGACGCGGGCCGAGCGCGCGGGCGATCGCCACGCGCTGCTGCTCGCCCCCCGAAAGCTGCGTCGGATAATGGCCGATCCGGTGCGACAGCCCGACCGCGGCGAGTTCGGCCTCGGCCCGCGCGAACGCATCGGGCATGCCGGCCAGCTCCATCGGCACCGCGACATTCTCCAGCGCCGTCATAGTCGGCAACAAGTGGAAGGCCTGGAGGATGATCCCGATCCGCCCGCGCCGCGCCCGCGCCAGCGCATCCTCGTCGAGCGTGCCGAAATCGAGCCCCGCCACTTCGACCCGGCCGCCGCTCGCCCGCTCCAGTCCGGACAACACCGCCATCAGCGACGACTTGCCCGAGCCCGACGGCCCGAGCAGCGCGACGCTGGTCCCGCGAACGACATCGAGATCGATGCCTTTCAGGATCGCGGTGGCGGCGGTCGATGCGCCGAGTGTCAGCGTGACATCGCGGGCCGAGATCACCATATCGGCGGAAGCAGGTTCGGACATGGAGACCAATATCTTGGAGAGAAAAATGCGACGCTGGCCTCTTTATGGGGGCGGACTGGCGCTTCTCCAAGCGGGGCTACTGGCCGGCTGCGACCGGACAGCCGAGCCCCCTGCCCCGCCGCCTGCGACCAATCTGGTCGCGCCGGTCGCCGCGACGCCCGCGCCACAGGGACCGCAGCGGCTGATCCTCGCCTTTGGGGACAGCCTGTATGCGGGCTATGGTCTCGACCGGGGGCAGAGCCTGCCCGACGCGGTGCAGGCGCGGTTGCGCAAGGACGGGATCAACGCGACGATCGTCAATGCCGGCGTGTCGGGCGATACGAGTGCCGCGGGGCGACAGCGGTTCGCGTTCGCGCTCGACAACATGACTCGCAAACCCGACCTCATCCTGATCGGGCTTGGCGGCAACGACGTTCTTCGCCAGATCTCGCCGGAGGAGACGCGCGCCAACATGACGGCGATGATGGACGAGGCGAAGCGTCGCGCGATCCCGGTGATGCTGACCGGTATGATGGCGCCGCCCAATCTCGGCCCGGATTATACGCGTGCATTCAATGCGATCTGGCCCGATCTTGCCAAGCGGTATGACGCCGCGCTCTACCCGTTCATCCTCGACGGGGTGATCGGCGACGGCCGCTTGATGCAGGCGGACCGCGTCCATCCCAATCGGACCGGCGTGGACCGCATCGCCGCCCGCGTTGCACCCGTGGTCGAAAGCGCGTTAGGACGGCCACGCTGACGGCTGTGCATTGGCACCGACGTCGACAGGTTTCGAGACGCGCGCGCGGATCATAACGTGTGCAATGATGATTCCGCACTATGACCGGCAAGGGCGGCGCGCGGGTAACAGGGAAAAGGGACACGGATGCAATTGAGCGGTTTGATCGCACGGCTGGGGCGACATCTCGATCTCACCGATGCCGAGCGCAAAGCGATCCTGCACGCCGAACGCGGCGAGCGGCGGTTGCGTGCGGGCGATGTCCTGGTCGCGGAAGGTGGCGAAAGCCACGCGCTGTACGTCGTGCGCCAGGGCTGGCTGCATTCGTCGACCAAGCTGGTCACGGGCGGACGGCAGATCCTGCGCTTCCATTATGCAGGCGACCTGATCGGGACGTCGAGCATGGCCTGGTCGCAGGCCGCCGCCACGCTGACCGCGATCTCGGACTGCATCGTGATCGACCTGCCCAAGACCGAGCTCGGCCTGCTCTTCCGCGCGCAGCCGCGGGTCGCCGGGCTGCTCTACGCGATCGCCGCGGCCGAGAATGTCGCGATGAGCGACCGGCTGACCACCATCGGGCGGATGGGAGCGAGCGAGCGCCTGTCGACTCTGCTGCTCGACATCATGGCGCGACTGCGCGTGACCGCAGGCGGGATCGTCGACTCGTTCGACCTGCCGTTGACGCAGACCGATATCGGCGATGCGCTGGGTCTGACCAAGGTCCACGTCAACCGTACGATCCGCGCGCTCGAAAAGTCGGGCGTGATCGAACGGACCGGGCGCCGGGTCCGGATCGTCGACGAAGCCGCACTGGTCGCGGCGACGGGCTTCACCGATCGCTACGGCGAGATCGAGACCGCGTGGCTACCGCCCGCGATCTGAGGCGGCCCTAATCCTCCCCTCCCCAGGGGGAGGATCCCGGCCTCAGGTGCGGTCGACGACGAACAGCGTGACCCGGTCATACTTGATATCGCCGGGGTTGAAGATCGCGTCGGGCACGAACGAACGGTCGGTGACCTCGATATCCTTCAGCCCCGCCAGCTTGAATGTGCCGAGCTTGATCTCCTTTGGGGGCTGACCGTCGCGCTCGAGCGTGATCGCGTCGACGAAGACGTCATCATGCTTGGTGTAGAGGATGTGCGGGGCCAGCGTGCAGACCATCCGGTTATACGTCGCGGTGATGCATTTGCGCAGCGCGATCGCCTGCAGCAGCAGCGCGTTGGCGTTGGACGGGGCGGACTGGTCTGGAGTCGAGGTCATGTTGTGCATCGCAGCATAAGTTGAAGGATCGGTGGCGTTAGGCCGAACGCGACACGGGCGACAAGGCCTAACTTGACGCTTTAGCCGGTTTAGCCCGTTGATTCGAGCGCATCGGTGTGCACGTCGAAGCCCACCAGACGCGCCGGGCCGAAGCTGGTGGTGAGCGCGGTATCGGTCGCGTCGCGGCCGCGCGCCATCAGGATCCGGCCGATCCGCGGGCGATTGTGCCGCGCGTCGAGCGTGTGCCACGTGCCGCCAAGATACACGTCGAACCAGGCGGAGAAATCCATCGGCGCGTCGACCGGCGGGATGCCGATGTCGCCCAGATAGCCGGTGCAATAGCGCGCGGGGATGTTCATGCAGCGGCACAAGGTGACCGCCAGATGCGCGAAGTCGCGGCAGACGCCCTGGCGCTCCTGGTAGACGTCCCACGCGGTCTTGGTCGACCGCGCGAAGTGATAGCCGAACTCGACATGATTATGCGTGAAGTCGACGATTGCCTGGACTCGCTGCCAGCCTGCGGGGACATGGCCGAACAGCGACCAGGCGGTCTCGGACAGGCGGTCGGTCTCGCAATAGCGACTGCCGAGCAGGTAGATCAGGATGTCGTCGGGCAGATCCGCGACCGCATGCTGGACCGCGTCGGGGGTCACCGAATCCGGCAGGCCGCTATCATCGATCGTGAAGTCGCACGACAGCGTCAGCCCGCCGCTCGGCACGGTGAACCGCGTGCATACGTTGCCGAATGCATCGAGATAGTCATAGGTCGGCACGTCTGGGCTGGCAGCGATCCGGTGCGGGGTCACCAGATCCTTGTTGCGCGACGGATGCACGCTGAGCATCGCCAGCATCGGCGTGTCGACGTCGGTTTCGAAACGTATGTCATAGCCGGCCCGGATCAGCATCGATGTCCCCCTGTTCAAGCTGTTAGCGATGGATGTTGCATAACCGTCTCATCCTCGTCGACAGTGATGTCGACCGACACGGTCATGTCGAGGAAGCTGCCGGGAAAGCCGCTCCAGGTGCCGGACACAGGGACCGCCTGGTAGATATCGCGTGCGATCGCGACGCGGATGAGACCGCGATTGCCGACGATGCCGTTGGTCGGATCGAACTCGACCCAGCCCGAGCCGGGAATGTAGACGCGCACCCAGGCATGCGTGCTGCCGCCGCCCGTCCGGCTCTCCCGACGTGTCGGGTTGTAGACATAGCCCGAGACGAACCGCGCTGCGAACCCCAGCGCGCGCACCGCCTCGATCATCAGCATCGCATAATCGCGGCACGTGCCCTTGCGCCTGGCGAGCGTCTCGATCGGCGACTGCGTGCCCTTTTCGGGGCGCTGGACATAGGTGAACTCGCGCTTGATCGCCGCGGTCATCTCGGACAGCATGGCAAGCGTGTCGGTCTGCCCGCCCGGCGCGACGAACCGGCGCGCCCAGCTGTCGATCTGGCGCAGCGGATCATGATGCTGGCGCTCGATCGAGCGGAGCAGGTCGGGCATGTCTTCCGACGAATAGGTGAACGGATAGAAGCGCGCATAGCGCTCGATATCGACGTTCTGCAGCTCGGCGGGGCTGTGATCGAGCCGGACCCGGCTGTCGATCACGAGATCCTTGGCGCGCTTGTCGAAGGTGGCGATCGCAACTGCATTGCCGAACACGTCGTGCAGCCAGCGGACCTCGGCGGGCTCCGGCGTGATCGTCAGCTGCGTGTCGATCAGCCGCTGGTCGTAGCTTTCGCGCGGCCGGACCATGATCCGGTGCTCGCCGAACGCAACCGGTTGGCGATACGAGTATTTGGTTACATGAGAAAGCGTTAGAGATGGCATCGAGGATCCACGTCGCATGAACAGCACTGCCAGCCTATCGCTGCTAGGGACCGAAGATGCCGCACCGGTCACAACGATCAACCCCAAAGGCGCGTCATCGTTCCTGCTGATCGGCGATCATGCGGGAAATGTCGTGCCCAAGGCGCTGGGGTCGCTGGGGTTGAACGAGGCTGAGCTGTCGCGGCACATCGGCTGGGATATCGGCATCGGCGAACTCGGCGCGCTGCTCGCCGAACGGCTCGACGCGGTGTTCATCCGCCAGACCTATTCGCGACTGGTGATCGACTGCAATCGCAGCCCCAGTCAGCCCGACGTGATCGCCGCGGTGAGCGACGCGACGGTCATTCCCGGCAACGCCGCGCTGTCCGAGACCGACCGCGCGGCGCGGTTCGCCGAGATCCACGAACCCTATCATGCGGCGATCGCGGCGGAGATCGCGCGACGCGACGCGGCGGGGATGACCACGCTGATCGTCGCGCTGCACAGCTTCACGCCGGCGATGAAGGGCGCATTGCGCGATCAGGACCGCCCCTGGCAGATCGGCATCCTGCACGACGGCGGCGACACCGCATTCGCGCACGCGCTTCTCGACGTCCTGCGCGACGAGCCGGACCTGGTGGTGGGCGACAACGAGCCGTACCGGATGGACCTGATCGACTACACCATCCCACGGCACGCTTATCCCGAACGCCGGCTCTATGCCGAGATCGAGGTTCGCCAAGACCTGCTCGGCGACGCAGCCGGCTGCGAAGCCTGGGCGAACCGGCTGGCGCGGCTTTTGCCGACCGCGGCCACCACTTATGGGTTCGAGCCGGACTGAGCGCCGACACGTCCGGTCGCGCCAGTGCGCGGCACGCGCTGGATCCACAGGCTGCCGCGTGTTGCATTGCGGTAACAGGTTCCATCCATTGCCGCACATGGCGAGATTGTCACTTGATATGATGTATCATTAAATTTACCCGAGCGGCGTACAGGGACGACACAAGGGAATTTCATGAAGACGATTCTGTTCGGCGCCACCGCCCTGGCTGCGCTCCTCTCGACGCCCGCTTACGCGCAGTCCGCGCCTGCTGATCCGAACGCTCCGCCCCCCGCCCCTGCTTCCACCCAGACATCGGTCGGCTCGACCAACCAGCGCGACATCATCGTCACCGCGCCGCTCCAGACCAGCGAGCGCGACGTGTTGCAGGGTACGACGGTCCTCACCGGCCAGGAGCTCACGCGTCAGTTGCGCCCGTCGATCGGCGAGACGCTCGCGCGTCAGCCCGGCGTCTCCGCCAGCTCGTTCGGACCGAGCGCGTCGCGTCCCATTCTCCGCGGCTTTCAGGGCGACCGGATCCGCGTACTGACCGACGGGATCGGCTCGATCGACGTGTCGAACACCTCGGTCGACCACGCCGTCATCATCGATCCGCTGCTCTCCGAGCGTATCGAGATCCTCCGCGGGCCCAGCGCGCTCCTCTACGGGACTTCGGCGGTCGGCGGTGTCGTCAACGTCATCGACACGCGCATCCCGCGCACCGTGCCCGAGAATGGCTACCGCGTGAACGGCATCGCCAATTACGGCTCGGCCGCCAACGAGCGGTCAGGCGGGATGGCGGGCGACGTCGCGGTCGGCCCGCATCTCGTCCTCCACGCCGATGGATCCTATCTGAAGTCGGGCGACCTGCGCACCGGCGGCTATATCCTGTCGCGCGACGCACGCGCGCAGGCGCTCGCCGCCGCCGCGCAGCCGGCAGATCCCAACGCCGCCGATCCGATCGACTTTGCCGCATCGGCGCAGCTCAAGGGCAAGCTCCCCAACACGCAGGCTGAGACCTGGACGGCGGGCGCCGGCGCCTCGATCATCACCGACACCGGCAGCCTCGGCGTGTCGTACAGCCATTATGACAGCCTGTACGGCGTGCCGATCCGCTACGCCACGCAAGTCGGCCAGGAGCAGGAAGCGCCACGTCTCGACATTGTCCAGAACCGGGTCGACCTGCGTGGCGAGATCGAGACGGGTGGCGACGTCATCAGCAAGATCCGAGTCCGCGTCGGGCAGGCGAGCTATCGCCATTTCGAGCTTGAGCAAGACGGCTCGGTCGGCACCGCGTTCTACAACAAGGGCCTCGAAGGACGCCTCGAAGTCGTCCAGGCGAACCGCGGCGGCTGGCAGGGCGCCTCGGGCGTGCAGTTCTACAACCGGATCTTCAACGTGGTCGGCGACGAGGCCTTCCTGCCCAAGAACGAAACGAACCAGACCGGGCTCTTCACGCTGCAGCAATATGAATCCGGCAAGTTCCGCGCCGAGGGCGGCCTGCGCTACGAGATCACCGATCTCGCAGCGCGGACGCCCGAGGACGATCTGCGCTTCTTCCGCGGCAGCCAGAGCTATCATTCGGTGTCGGGGTCGCTCGGCGCGTCCTATGCGCTCTCCGACAGCATCCGGGTCGGGCTGAACGGATCGCGCACCGAGCGCGCGCCGTCGGGCGAGGAGCTGTTCGCGAACGGCGCACACGCCGGCACGCAGGCCTATGAACTCGGCAACCCGGACTTCAGGCTGGAGAAGTCGTGGGGGCTCGAAGGCACGCTGCATGCGCATGGCGACGGCTTCAGCTTCGACGCATCGGCCTATTACAACTGGTTCTCGAACTATATCTCGGAGAATCAGGTCGCATCGTCGGTCTGCCAGGCCGCCGCCAATCCCTCGGGGCGCACCGTCGACCTGCCCTGCTTCCAGTATCAGCAGGCCAATGCGCGCTATTACGGGTTCGAGGCGGATGCGTCGGTGAAGGTCGCGCAGATCGGTGGCTATGCGGTCAACGCCGACGTGCTGGGCGATTACGTCCATGCCAACATCGTCGACCAGGGGCCCGTGCCGCGCATCCCGCCGATGCGCGTGCTCGGCGGGATCGAGGCGCAGGGCGACCGGATCAACGGCCGCGTCGAGGTGGAGCATGTGTTCGACCAGAACCGGATCGCCGCGTTCGAGACGAAGACCAACGACTATACGATGGTCAACGCGTCGATCGGCCTCAGCCCGTTCGGCAAGGACTCGAAGACGACGCTGTTGCTGAGCGCGAACAACCTGTTCGACGTCAATGCGCGCCGCGCGACGAGCTTCCTCAAGGACTTCGCCCCGCTCGCCGGTCGCGATTTCCGCGCGACGTTGCGCTTCGGCCTCTGACCTGACGGGGGGGGGCCGGCGACGCGTCGCCGGCTCCTTAGTCCTCGATCCGCTCGAGCCCCTCCGCATATACACGTTGCCGCGCCGCATAGGCCGCGGCCGACAGCTTCAGCGCCGCGATCGCCTCGGGCGACAGGTCGCGCACCGCCTTTGCCGGCGCGCCGACGATCAGGCTCCCCGCGGGGAACACCTTCCCCTCGGTCACCAGCGCGTTCGCCCCGATCAGGCAATCGTCGCCGATCACCGCGTTGTTGAGGATCGTCGCGCCCATGCCGACCAGCACATTGTCGCCGATCGTGCAGCCGTGGAGGATCGCGTGGTGGCCGATCGTGCACCCCTCGCCCACGCTCAGCGGCGCGCCGGGATCCGAATGCAGCATCGCGCCCTCCTGGATGTTGGTCCGCGCGCCGACCAGGATCGGCGTGTTGTCCGCGCGGATGACCGCGCCGAACCAGACGCTTGCACCCTGCCCCAGTCGCGCATCGCCGATCACGTCGGCGGACGGCGCGATCCACACGTCGTCCGCCACCGTCGGGCGTTTCCCCTCGATCGCATAGCGGGGCATCAGGCGTCCTGCGCCTTCACGCGCGCGCGATAGGCGTGGAGCAGCGGCTCGGTATAGCCGTTGGGCTGGCTGAGGCCATCGAACACGAGCGCACGCGCCGCCTGGAACGCCAGGCTGTCGTCCTCATGCCCCGCCATCGGCCGGTAGAGCGGGTCGCCGGCATTCTGCGCATCGACCTTCGCCGCCATCCGCCGCAGCGCCGCGTCCGCCGCGTCGGGCGTGGCTATGCCGTGGAGCAGCCAGTTCGCCATGTGCTGCGAACTGATCCGCAACGTCGCGCGATCCTCCATAAGGCCGACGTCATGGATATCGGGCACCTTCGAACAGCCGACGCCCTGGTCGATCCAGCGGACGACATAGCCGAGAATGCCTTGCGCGTTGTTCTCCAACTCCTCGCGCACCGCGTCCGGCTGCCAGTTGTGGCCGGTCGCGACGGGCACCGTCAGCAGCGCGTCGAGCGACGCGACGCCCTCGCGCTTGCGCTCGGCCTGCCGCGCGAAGACGTCGACACGGTGATAATGTGTGGCGTGCAGCGTGGCCGCGGTCGGCGACGGCACCCAGGCGGTCGACGCGCCGGTTTGCGGATGCCCGATCTTCTGGTCGAGCATGTCCGCCATCCGGTCGGGGGCGGCCCACATCCCCTTGCCGATCTGTGCCTTGCCGCCGAGACCGCAGGCGAGCCCGATCTGGACGTTGCGATCCTCATACGCCTTGATCCAGCTGGCGCCCTTCATCTCGCCTTTGCAGATCATCGGCCCCGCGCGCATCGACGTGTGCATCTCGTCGCCGGTCCGGTCGAGGAAGCCGGTGTTGATGAACACCACGCGGTCCTTAACCGCGGCGATGCACGCGGCGAGGTTGGCGGAGGTGCGCCGCTCCTCGTCCATGACGCCGACCTTGATCGTATGACGCGCGAGCCCCAGCAGATCCTCGATCGCGTCGAACAGCCGGTTGGTGAAACCGGCCTCGTCGGGGCCGTGCATCTTCGGTTTGACGATGTAGATCGACCCCGCGCGGCTGTTGCGCAGCGCACCCGCGCCGTTCAGATCGTGCAGCGCGATCAGCGAGGTGACGATCCCGTCGAGGATCCCCTCGGGCGCCTGGCTGCCATCCGGGAGCAGGATCGCGGGCGTCGTCATCAGATGCCCGACGTTGCGGACGAACATCAGGCTGCGGCCAGGCAGGCTTAAAGCGCTGCCATCGGGTGCGGTGTAGCGACGGTCATGATCGAGCGCGCGCGTCTGGGTCCTCCCGCCCTTTTCGAAGCTGGCAACCAGGTCGCCCTGCATCAACCCGAGCCAGTTGGCATAAGCGGCGACCTTGTCCTCGGCATCGACCGCGGCGACCGAATCCTCGAGATCGGCGATCGTGGTCAGCGCGGATTCGAGTACCACATCGGCAAGGCCTGCAGGATCGGAGCGGCCGATCGGATGCTCGCGATCGATCACAAGTTCGATATGCAAGCCGTTGTGGCGCAACAGGATCGTGTCGCCAGCATGCCCGACGAGCTGGCCCGGATCGGCAAGATCGGGGGTACCGCCGGTCCAGTCGGTCCATGACCCATTGGCGAGCGGCACTGCCTCGTCCAGGAACGCCTTGGCCCAGGCGATCACCTGCGCGCCGCGGGCTGCGTCATAGCCGCCGGGAGCCGCGGTGCCCGGAATCGCGTCGGTGCCGTACAGCGCGTCGTACAGGCTGCCCCAGCGCGCATTGGCGGCGTTCAGCAGGAACCGCGCGTTCAGGATCGGCACCACCAGCTGCGGCCCGGCGAGCAGCGCTACCTCCGCATCGACGTTGGTCGGCGCGACCGCGAACGGCGCAGGCTCGTCGACCAGATAGTCGATCTCGCGCAGGAACGCCTGGTACGCGGCCTGATCGATTGGCGTGCCGGCCTGCGCGTCGTGCCACGCATCGATCCGGGCCTGAAGGTCGTCGCGAACGTCGAGCAGCGCGGCATTCTCGGGCGCGAACCGCTGGTAGATATCCGCCATCCCCTGCCAGAACTCGGCGGCATCCAGCCCGGTCCCCGGCAGCACCCGCGTCTCGATAAACGTCACCAGCGGCTCGGCGATCTTCAGACCCGCCTTGTCGATCCCGTCGGCCATGCTGCTCTCCTTCTGCTCTGCCCCGCACGATAGACGCTGCTCACCTTCTCCACTAGACGTCGTAAACCGAAAGCTGTTGATCGCCAGGGGAACGAATGGATCCCGATATCGTCCTCTTCGCGGAAGTCGTCCGCACCGCCAGCCTCAGCGCGGCGGGGCGATCACTCGGCATCTCGCCGGCGATGGTGTCGAAGCGGATCGCCCGGCTCGAGGCGCGGCTCGGCGTCCGACTGCTCAACCGGACCACGCGGCGGCTCGACCTCACCGCCCGCGGCGCGGTCTATCACCGCGACATGATCGAGATCCTCGCGGCGATCCGCGAGGCCGAGGCGCGCGTCGCCGATCGCGCCGATGCGCCCGCGGGGCCGTTGCGGGTGAGCGCGCCGACCTCGTTCGGGCGGCTCCACATCGCCCCGCAGCTCAAGCCTTTTCTCGACTCGCATCCCGCGATCGCGCTCGATCTCGATCTGTCGGACGGCTTTTCCGACGTGATCGGCGACCGGCTCGACCTGGCGATCCGCATCGCGCCCGCCATCCCCACCGGGCTGACCGGCTACCGCCTCGCCGACAGCCGCCGCGTGTTGTGCGCGGCACCGCGCTATGTCGAGGAGCACGGCCAGCCCGGCGATGCCGCCGCGCTCGCGGGGCACCGCCTGCTGGCGGCCAAGGGGCAGATGCCGTGGCGGCTTACGGGTCCCGACGGCACGCTGACGATCGACCGGCCGAGCTACGTCGCGACGAATTCGAGCGAGGTCGTCCGCGAACTCACGCTGGCGGGCGTCGGCATCGCACTGCGCTCGCTCTGGGACGTCAGCGCCGATCTGGCCGGCGGCCGGCTGGTCCGGGTGCTGCCCGCCTTGGCTGGATCAGCGGAAATTGGGATCTTCGCGGTCCATGCGCCCGGCCCCGTCTCGTCGGGCACACGCGCGCTGCTGGGTTATCTGCGCGGGCTCTGGTCGCCATCCCCGCCCTGGGATTCCTGAACGAGGTCGATCGCCACCGCATCGATCCGCCGCAGCATCGCGACGAACTGCGCGACCTCCGCACCCGAAAACCCCGCGAAGATGCGCCGCTCTAGATCGAGCGCCTTGGGCGCGACCGACGCGTACAGCGTCTGCCCGTCCTCGGTCAGCCGTAGCAGATGCGAGCGGCGATCGTCGGGGTTCGCATGACGCTGCATCAGCCCGCGCTCGACCAGCGCGATCGCCGCGCGGCTGACGGTGACCTTGTCCATCCGGGTCTGCTGGCCGATCTGCTGCTGCGTGATCCCGCCCGCCTCGGCAACCACCGTCACCAGCCGCCACTCCGGAATCGTCAGCCCGAACAGCGCCTCATAGGTGTTCGCGACCGCTGCGCTGACGAGGTTCGAGGTGATCGACAAGCGATACGGGATGAAATCGTCCAGAACGAGCGCGCGGTCAGCCATGCGGAGATCGTAACGATTGACACCAGTTCTTCAACAGAGCAGATTGGTAACAACGGATACCAAGTAAGGATCGAGCGATGGACCATATGGACGTAAACCCGATGGGACTGGACGGGTTCGAGTTCGCCGAATTCACCTCGCCCGATCCCGACCGGATGGCGGCACAGCTCGAGCAGTTCGGCTTCGTCGCCGCCTCGACCCACCCGACCAAGGCCGTCACGCGCTACAAGCAGGGCCGCATCAACCTGCTGCTCAACCGCGAGGACGGCGGCCAGGCCGCCGTGTTCCGTGCCGATCACGGCCCGTCGGCAAACGGCATGGCGTTCCGCGTCCAGGACGCGAAGTCGGCGTTCGACGCAGCACTCTCGCGCGGCGCCAAGGCCGCGGATGCCAGCATGGGCGCGCTCGGCGAGGACAGCTATGTGCTCGAGGGTATCGGCGGCTCGTTGCTGTATCTGGTCGACAAGCACGGCGCGGCAGGCAGCCTGTACGACGACTGGAACCAGGTTCCAGGCGCGGCCGAAGCCGAGGCTGCCAACAATGTCGGGCTCGATCTGCTCGATCACCTCACGCACAACGTCAAGCGTGGCCAGATGCGCACCTGGGCCGAATTCTACGGCCAGATCTTCGGCTTCGAGGAACAGAAGTATTTCGACATCAAGGGCAAGGCGACCGGCCTGTTCAGCCAAGCGATGATCGCGCCCGACCGCGCGATCCGCATCCCCCTGAACGAAAGCCAGGACGACAAGAGCCAGATCGAGGAATTCCTCAAGGATTACAACGGCGAGGGCATCCAGCATCTGGCGCTGACCACCGACGATATCTTCGAGACGGTCGAGAAGCTGCGCGCGCGCGGCGTCAAGCTGCAAGACACGATCGAGACTTATTACGAGCTGGTCGACAAGCGCGTGCCGAACCACGGCCACGACCTCGAACGCCTGCGCCGCAACCGCATCCTGATCGACGGCAATGTCGGCGAGGAGGGGTTGCTGCTCCAAATCTTCACCGAGAACATGTTCGGGCCGATCTTCTTCGAGATCATCCAGCGCAAGGGCAATGAAGGCTTTGGCAACGGCAATTTCCAAGCGCTGTACGAGAGCATCGAGCTCGACCAGATCCGCCGTGGTGTGGTGACCGTCGACGCGTGATGGCCGAAACCCTCTCCCCTCAGGGGAGGGAAAGGCGCGCCAGCGCCGAGGGTGAGGGCTCGCGAGACGCCAGCGCGTGCCCTCACCCTTCCGCCGCGCAAGCGCGTCTCCCTCCCTCTCCCCGAGGGGAGAGGGTAGAAAAGAGAGTTTGAACGGCCGGCGGTCCGGGCGTTGATCGGAACAGGTGACGGAGAGGAAGCCATGACAATCCACCAGCCGACCAACACCGCAGGCGAGACCGCCGGCCAGAGCGAGTACCTCCCCGGTTTCGGCAACCACGTATCGACCGAGGCGGTCCCCGGCGCGCTGCCGATCGGTCGCAATTCGCCACAGCGCCCGGCGTTCGGCCTCTACACCGAGCAACTCTCCGGCACCGCCTTCACCGCGCCGCGGCATGAGAACCGCCGCAGCTGGCTCTACCGGATGCGCCCGACCGCCGAGCATCCGCCATTCGAACGTTACTCCGGCGCCAAGCGGTTCACGCCCGGCACAACCGACGTGCCGCTCGCGCCCAATCGCCTGCGCTGGGACCCGATCGAGGCTCCCGCCCCCGGCACCGACCTGATCGACGGCATGACGACGATGCTCGCCAACCGTGACCCCGCCGATCTCGAGGGCGTCGCGCTCCACGTCTACGCCGCGAATGCCGACATGACCGACCGCGTGTTCATAGATGCCGACGGCGAGCTGCTGTTCGTGCCGCAGCACGGCCGGCTGCGTTTGCTGACCGAGCTCGGCCGGATCGACATCGCCCCCGGCCAGATCGCACTGGTCCCCCGCGGCGTCCGCTTCCGTGCGGAACTCCCCGATGGCCAAGCACGCGGCTATGTCGCAGAGAACCACGGCGCGCTGTTCCGCCTGCCCGATCTCGGCCCGATCGGCGCCAACGGCCTCGCCAACCCGCGCGATTTCGAGACGCCCGTCGCCTGGTTCGAGGATCGCGACGAACCCGTCGAGGTCGTCCAGAAGTTCATGGGATCGCTGTGGACCACCACGCTCGATCATTCGCCACTCGACGTCGTCGCCTGGCACGGCAACCTGGCCCCCTGGCGGTACGACCTGTCGCGGTTCAACACGATCAACACGGTCAGCTTCGATCATCCCGATCCGTCGATCTTCACGCTGCTGACCTCGCCGAGCGACGTGCCCGGTCGCGCCAACGCCGATTTCGTGATCTTCCCGCCACGCTGGATGGTGGCGGAGGGGACGTTCCGCCCGCCCTGGTTCCACCGCAACATCATGTCCGAGGCGATGGGGCTCATCACCGGCGCCTATGATGCCAAGGCCGAAGGGTTCGCGCCCGGCGGTATCTCGCTGCACAATCTGATGTCCGGCCACGGCCCCGACCTGGCGAGCTGGCAGGGCGCGAGCGCGGCCGACCTGAAACCGCACAAGATCGACGGGACGATGGCATTCATGCTCGAGAGCTGCTGGCCCTACGCACCGACCGCCTATGCGCTGGACCATTCACAGCTCGATTACGATGCGGTGTGGTCGGATTTCCCCAAGGCGATCCTGCCGCGGTGACCCCGACGCTCCACGGCTATTGGCGCTCGACCGCCGCCTACCGGGTGCGCATTGCGCTTGCGCTGAAGCGCGTGGACTATACGCAGGTCACGCATGACCTGCGCACCGGCGCGCACCGCGAGCCGGGCTTTCGGGCGCTCAATCCGCAGGCACTCGTACCGGCCCTCGAAACCAACGACGCCGTCCTGACGCAGAGCCCCTCGATCCTCGAATGGATCGACGAGACCTATCCCGATCCACCTTTGCTCCCCGCCGACGCGCAGGGTCGGGCAACCGTCCGCGCGATGGCCGCGACGGTCGCGTGCGATATCCACCCGGTGAACAACCTGCGGATCCTGAACGCGCTGCGAAGCGAGTTCGGCGCCGACGATGCCGCCGTGAAACGCTGGATCGCGCGCTGGATCGGCGAGGGGTTCGCCGCGCTGGAGGTGATGATCGCGCGTCATGGCAGCGGCTTCGCATTCGGCGCGACGCCGACGATCGCCGACTGCCACCTGGTGCCGCAGGTCTATTCCGCCGAACGGTTCGGCGTCGACCTGACGCCCTACCCGCACCTCAAGGCCGCCGCCGACACGGCCCGCGCCCTGCCCGCTTTCGCTGCTGCGCACCCCGACCGGCAACCCGACGCGGATCGGCCATGAGCGACGGCGAACGGCTCACCGCCACGCCCGCCGGGATCAAACTCGCGCCGCTCGACGCGGTCGCCGAGGGCACGGCGCGCAACTTCGTGGTGCAGATGCGCGCCGGACGGTTCCACGGCTTTGTCGTGCGCAAGGACGACGCGGTGGTCGGCTATGTCGATCGCTGCCCGCACATGGGCCTGCCGCTGGCGCAGGTGCTCGACGACTATCTCACCCCGCGCGGCGACCTGATCGCGTGCAGCTGGCATTCGGCGCTGTTCGCGATCGACAGCGGCGCCTGTGTCGGCGGGCCTTGCGGCGGAACGAGACTGACGCCGTGGCCGGTCGCGGTGGTCGACGGGATGATCGTCACCACAGGCTGACGCGGCAGGCGCGGTGCGCTAAGGGAGCGCACCTCCTCCCCTGCACGATGAACCGATGACCCAAACACTCCCCATCCGCGTCGTGGCGCTGTATCGCTTCACGCCGTTCGCCGACATCGCCGCGATCCAGCCGCCGCTTGCGCTCGCATGCTGTTCGAACGGGGTGAAGGGGACGCTGCTGCTCGCGCCTGAGGGGATCAACGGGACGATCGCCGGGTCCGAGGCGGGGATCGATGCCGTTCTCGCGCATATCCGTGCGTTACCGGGGTGCCCCGACCTCGACGTGAAAGAATCGCGCGCCGAGACGATGCCGTTCCACCGCATGAAGGTGCGTCTGAAGCGCGAGATCGTCACGATGGGCGAGCCGTCGATCGATCCGCTGGGCGGCGTCGGCCATTATGTCGAGCCCTCGGACTGGAACGCGCTGATCGCCGAGCCGGGGACGATTCTGATCGATACGCGCAACGATTACGAGGTGTCGGTCGGCACGTTTGCCGGCGCGGTCGATCCGCACACGCGCAGTTTCCGCGACTTCCCGGCATGGTTTCGCGCGAATCGCGCCGAACTGGTCGGCGATGGCCCGCCGCCCAAGATCGCGATGTTCTGCACCGGCGGCATCCGCTGCGAGAAATCGACCGCGTTCCTCAAGGCCGAGGGGCTCGAAGAGGTGTATCACCTCAAGGGTGGCATCCTCAAATATCTAGAGACGGTGCCCAAGACGGAAAGCTTGTGGGAAGGCGAATGCTTCGTCTTCGACCAGCGCGTCGCAGTCGGCCACGGCCTCGTCCCCGGCAGCCACGTCCTGTGCCACGCCTGCCGCATGCCCGTCAGGATCGCCGATCGCGCCTCGCCGCTCTATGTCGAAGGGATCAGCTGCTCGGCTTGTCACGACGCGCGCAACGCGGATCAGCGGGCGGGTTATGCCGAACGCGAACGCCAGATGCGCCTAGCCGAAGCCCGCGGCGAAACCCATGTCGGCGCGGTACTACCCAAGACTCACGGGACCGACGATCACCACACCCTCCCGTCATCCTGACGAAAGTCAGGATCCAGAGCCAAGGATGTAGCGCGCGTTACCCAGGATCCTGACTTTCGTCAGGATGACGGACTTGGGGCAGCAAACCGCGCCGCCAACGCGGTGTTGCCCTGCGACAGCGCCAGCGAGTGCACGCTATTACCGGCAGCATCCGCAACCGAAGCGTCCGCGCCATGCTCCAGCAGCAGGTCGATAATCGCCGTCTTGCCCACCAGCGCAGCCATCATCAGCGCCGTCTGCCCGACGCCATTGCGGCGGTTCACGTCCGCCCCCGCGTCGATCAGGACCTGCGCGATCTCGGCATAGCTCTTGAAGCACACCCCCATCAGCGCCGTGTTGCCACGCGCGTCCGCCGCACCATCGACCTTCGCACCCGCCGCAAGCAATACCGCCGTGGCGTCGGCCTGTCCGTTATAGCTGGCGATCACGAGCGGCGTGTAGCCCTTCGCATCGGTCACCTCGATATCGACCCCCGCCTGCAACAGCGCGGGGATCATCTCCTCGCGCCCCATCCGCGCCGCGTCGAACAACAGTTCGACCAGCCGCTCCATCGGCGGCAAGGGGGGAAGTTCGCGCGCGTCGGTCATGTCAGGCCTCGATGATATGCGGCACGAACCGCGCGAGATTGCGCGTCACGACCGTGTCATCCTCCCGAACGCCGATCCCCGCGGCTTCGTTGCCGACCATCCACGCGCCGATCACCGGATGCCGCCCGTCGAACACCGGCGGCGGCGCATAGGCCTGCCGGATCGCACCCTCGGCGCCATAGCCCTGGTCGAGCACCGCATGCGCCGCGTCCCCGATCACCTCGACATTCGCACCCTCGCGGGAGAACAGCGGCTTCCGCACATATTTCGGCCCCAGGATCTCCGCGGCGGGGCCGTCGTCGAAGAACGCAGGCAGCAGGTTCGGATGCCCGGGATGCCGCTCCCAAAGCAGCGGCAGGATGCCCTTGTTCGACAGGATCGACTTCCATGCGGGCTCGATCCAGCGCACATCGGCGCGCGACAGATTGGGCGCATAAGGCTCGCGGAGCATGAACTCCCACGGGTACAGCTTAAACGCCGCCTGCACCTCATAGCCGTCGGTATCGACGAAGCGCCCATCCGCGGCGAGCCCGATATCCTTCATCTCGACGAACTTGGGCTCGATCCCAACCTGGCTCGCCAGATCCTCGAAGAAGCGGACGGTCTGCCGATCCTCGATCGCAGACGCATCCGCGGCGAAGTGGACGAAGCCTCCACTCGGGAACAGCGCGCGGAACCGCTCGCGCAGCTTGTCGAACAGGCTGTTGAACTGGTCCGTCCCCGCCGGCAGCTTTCCGCTGGCGAGCAGATCTTCAAGCCACATCCACTGGAACGTCGCGCATTCGAACACCGATGTCGGCGTATCGGCGTTGTATTCGTACAGCTTGGCCGGCCCAGTCCCGTCATAGGCAAAATCGAACCGGCCGTAGAGCGACGGCTGGCGCGTCCGCCACGTTTCCGCGACATAGTTCCACTGCTCGCGCGGGATTGCCAGCCGCTCCATCAGCACCTGATCGCGCACCACCTCGTCGACCAGATCGAGGCACATCGCGTGCAACGTCTCCGCCGCCGGCTCGAGGTCATTCTCGATCTCGGCCAGCGTGAAAGCATAGGCCGCGCCCTCGTCCCAATAGGGTTCGCCATCGGTGTCGTGATAGACGAAGCCGATCGCGTCCGCCCGCTCACGCCAGTCGCTGCGCGGGTCGACCGCGATCCGGCGCATCAGCTGTCCTTGCTGTCGTCGCGCTGGCCGATCTGCAGCGTCTGGCCAAGTTCCGGCGTCTTCGGCGCAGTCAGCCGCGCGAGCACGTCGTCCGCCGACGACTGGCCCGGCAGGATCCCCGCCAGCCGCAGCTTCTCGTCGAGATCGGCGCCCGTACGACGGTCTTCCAGCTCGCCCGCCGCCTTGATCCGCTCGCCGCGGATCGCCTGGCGTTCGCGGATCCGCGCGAGGCTGTCGGCGGCCGAACCCAGCTTGTTGCCCGCCCCCATGCTGCCCGACGCGACCGAGGCCTGCGCCTTCTGCACCGACTCGTTGACCTTGACGACCTCGACCTCGCGGCGGAGCTGCTCGATCTTGCGGTCGGTCTGCGCGACGGCGGTGTGGATCTGCTCCTCGGCGGCGCGCATGTCCTCGACCTGCGGGCTCTTCAGCGCGATGTCCTGTTCGAGATCGGCGATCCGCTGCGCGACCTGCCGCGCAAGATCCATATTGCCCTTCTCGACCGCGACGCGTGCCGACGCCTCATACTTGGCCGCCTGCGCACGGAAGCTCTCGACCTCGGTCTCGAGGATGCGGCGCCGCGCGACCAGTCCGGCGAGATCGTCGCGCGCCTTGCCTTGCGCCTTGTCCGCATCGCGGATTTCCTGGTCGAGGATACGCAGCGCGTTCGCATCGACGACCGCCGCACCGGCTTCGTGCGCACCGGCGCGACCGAGGGTGAAAAGCTTGCTCCAGATGGCCATGCCAGTCTCTCCGTTTGTATCTAAATCAGGCGGCAGGAATCTGCGCGTGGCGCAGGTCGGTGGCCGCATCGATCGCATTCTCGGCGAGCGTGCGCAGCTCGATCACGACGGTATCGAGCGGGCTCGACGTCGACAGTTCGCCGAACAGCTCGTAATAATCGCGACCGTCGACGGTGCCGATCCCGAAGTTCGACAGCGGCACCAGCTTCTGCGACTTCAGCAGGAAGGTGTTGAACGCTTGCTGGTTCTCCTGCTCGTCGCACGGCCAGAGCAAGGTCGAGCACGCGATCTGCGCCTCGCTGACGTTGACGAACAGCTCGAGATCGCCGTGCTGGTGCATCGTGACCAGCAATACCGGGTCCGCGCCTTCCAGGATCCGCGCGGTGAACTCTCCCGCCTTTGCGGGCTCTGACGTATCGAGCGCGGCCTTCAGGCTGCGGACGGTCCAGATATCGGTCAATGCAAGAACTCCCGTGCTTGTCGCGTGACGCACACATAGGACGTGTCGCGAACCCTTGCCATCCCCGCTCCCCACTCCGCCACCCCACGGTTTCCCGTCATCCTGACGAAAGTCAGGATCCAGGGTTACGAAGCGCGGCGGGTGTGGCTCTGGGTCCTGACTTTCGTCAGGATGACGGGGGGTTGCGCTTTGCTCGCCCGGCCGCTTTGCCCTATGCAGGCCGTCAACAAAGATACGAGGATTGCATGTTCGATCGCCTGTTCGGCCGCAAGCCAGCGCTTGACGACAACGCCCTGCCCGTCGTCCGCAACGTCACGCTGGGGCGCACAGTGACGGTCGATCCGCTCGCCTGGCGCCGGTTCGGGTCCGAGCTGCTGTTCCCGTTCGACCGCGACACGCTGGTGATCGTCGCGCAAGGGCTCGTGAACCTCAACGAGGGCGGGTTCGTCCACCGTTTCTACACCGACGACGACATCATGTTCCAGGCGGTGTCGAACGACCGCGCGGGCCAGGACGTGACCGACGTCACGCTGTTCGCGCCATGGGACAGCGCCTATCCCTCCTCGTCCGCCGAGCGCCCGGCATGGAAGAGCCGCCTCAAGGCGCGGACCTTCACCGCCGAGGGATTGCCCGAATATGGACGCTTCTGGTTCGGCCCCGAGGCGAGCGAGCAGGAACCGGTGACGTTCTGGGAAGATCTCCACGACGACCGCGACGGCATCGTCGACCGTCGCATCTTCCAGACCTGCATGCTGTTCGGGCGCGACCTGCCCGGTGACGACGGCCGCGAACTGCTGCTGGCGATCGACCAGGAGAATGAGGCGGGCGAGGTCTCGTTCGAGATCATGCTGGGCGTTGCACTGGAACTCGGCGAGTTCAGGGCCTAGCGTCACGAGCGAACGGCTCCGGGGGACTTGCCATGATCGACCAATACAGCTTCGGCGCCAACGCGCTCGCCTTTCTGATCGCGTTCGTCGCGGCGGGCGTGTTCACGATCGCGTTCAAGATCATCTATCAGGTGGCGACGCCCTATCACGAGAAGTCGCTGATCCGCGAGGGCAACACCGCCGCCGCGATCACGCTGGGCGCGGCATTGCTCGGCTATGTCCTGCCGCTCGCCTCGGCGCTCACGCATACCGTCTCGCTGGCCGAATTCGCGGTCTGGGCGCTGCTCGCCGGCGTCATCCAGATCGTCACGGCTTTGGTCGTCCAGCGTCTCGTGATGCGCGATTTCAACGCGCGGATCCAGCGCGGCGAAATCGCGGCGGCGACCTATATGGCAAGCATCTCGCTGTGCGTCGGCATCCTCAACGCCGCCTGCATGACGAACTGAGGAAGCACCCATGAAGCGTTCCAGATCGATCGTCCTCACCAGCCTGATCGCAGGCTCTGGCATCTCGCTGACCGCGTGCGACGGCGATGTCGGCGGCAAGCCGGTCGAGGCCCAAAGCTATGCCTCGGTGGCCGAATGCCGCGCGGCGGGTGCGCTGTCGGCGGTGCAGTGCGACACCGCGTTCGAGCAGGCCAAGACCGATGCGGCAAAGACCGCGCCGCGCTTCGAGGACAAGCAGACCTGCGAGGAGCAGTTTGGCGCCGCGCAGTGCGAACCCCGCAACAACGGCAATGGCGGCAGCTTCTTCACGCCGCTGCTGACCGGCTTCCTCGTTGGGCAAGCGCTCAACGGCGGCTTCGGCAATCGCGGCGCGCCGATGTACCGCGACCGCGACGGCAATTATTACGGTGGCGCCGGTGGCCGGATCAACCGCGACTATGTCACCGGCCGCACGCGCGTCGGCTCGGATGCGTTCACCCCGACGACCGCGCGGGCGCCTGCACGAGTCCAGACCCGCAGCTCGGTGATCTCGCGCGGCGGGTTCGGCGGCGGCTTCGGCGGCCGCGGCTTCGGCGGCTGAGCCTAATCCTCCCCCTAGCGAGGGAGGATCAGAAGCCCGGTCACGCGCTCCGCTCGACCCGCAGCATCGCCAGCGCAGCGACGCCCATCACCCCGGCCGCGATCAGCATCGCCCACACCGCGTCGCCAGGGAAGAACGTCCGCACCACCTGCCCCATCAACGACGACACGATCAGCTGCGGCAACACGATGAAGATGTTGAACAGCCCCATATAGACGCCGAGCTTGGCCTGGGGCAGCGCGTTCGACAGGATCGCATAGGGCATCGTCAAGATCGACGACCACGCGATTCCGATCAGCACCATAGGCCCGATCAGCACATATTGGTCGCGCACCACCAGGAACGACGCGAACCCCGCCGCCCCGCAGAGCAGCCCGAGGATATGCGCATCGCGTCGACCGATCCGCGCCGCCAGCGCCGGCATGACGAACGCCCACAGGGTCGCCACGCCGTTATACACCGCGAACAGCACCCCGACCCAGTTCGCGCCCTCGTTATACGCCGCGCTGGTCGTGTCCGTCGTGCCGAACACATGCTGCGTGACGATCGGCGTCGTGTAGATCCACATGATGAACAGCGCCGACCAGGTGAAGAACTGGACGAGCGCAAGCCGCTTCATTGTTTGCGGCATGGTGCCAAGATCGCCGACGATCTGGCTGAGAACGTTCGATTCCCTGCCCGACCTCACCAGCGCAGCGCTCGCCAGCAATGCCGCCCCGAACGCGACCAGCCCGCCACCCAGCAGATAGACCGGCTTGTCGAGACCGAACCGCGCAACCGCGGCGATCACGATCGCACCCAGCGCGATCCAGACCGGCGCGAGCCTCGCGTTCGACCGGACGACCGTGTCGTGCGGCGCAACCGGGCCCTCGTCCTCGAACGCGGCCATCTCGGCAGGCGGATATTCGCTGGTCGTCAGCACCGTCCACAGCACCGCGAAGAACAAGGCGAGCGCGCCGATATAGAATCCATACTGTACCGATGGCGGAATCCCGCCCGCGGGTGCGGTGTTCGCGACCTGGAACACGTCGGTCAGGATGATCGGGGCAAGGCTGCCGATCACCGCGCCCGCGCCGATAAAGCCGGTCTGGAAGGCGAAGCCCGCGGTGCGCTGGCGGCTGCCGAGCATGTCGCCGACGAACGCGCGGAACGGCTCCATCGCGACGTTGAGCGATCCGTCGAGCATCCACAGCAGGACGGCCGCGACCCACAGCACCGGTGCGTTCGGCATCGCCAATAGCGCGAACGTCGCGAGCATCGCCCCTGCCAGGAAATAGGGCCGCCGTCGCCCGAGCCGCCCCCAGGTCCGGTCGCTATAATGCCCGATCACCGGCTGGACGAGCAGCCCGGTCAGCGGCGCCGCGATCCAGAGGAACGCCAGATCGTCGACCGACGTGCCCAGCGACTGGAAGATGCGGCTGACATTGGCGTTTTGCAGCGCAAAGCCGATCTGGATCCCGAAAAACCCGAACGAGATGTTCCACAGCCCCCAGAACCCCTGACGTGGTTTCTCCCTACCCATTACGGCCATTCAGCGTCCTTCACCCGATGATCGTCGGATCACCAATTGCGTGGGCAGTACCGTGCTCTCGACGGGTCGATCGCCGATCCGCGCGAGCAGCATCTCGACCAGCCGCCGCCCGGCCAGCCCGCTATCCTGCGCGATCGTCGTCAGCGGCGGATTGGCAAGGCTGGCGGCGGGGATGTCGTCGAACCCGACGATCGCGACGTCATAGGGCACGTTGATCCCGGCCCCCGCCAGCACGCGCATTGCCGCCAGCGCGATCAGGTCGCTCGCCGCGACGATCGCATCGAACGGCACACCGCGGCGAAGCAGCTCGCGCGTCGCCTGCGTCGCATCCTCCTCGGTCGAGATCGTCTCGACCTGAAGCTTCGGATCCGCCGCGAGCCCGTGCTCGCCCAGCGCCGCGACATAGCCGCGATACCGGTCGTGAAACTCGGGATAATGATCGGTGGCGCTGCCCAGGAACGCGATCCGCCGCCGCCCGCGTTCGAGCAGGTGCCGCGCCGCCGCCGCGCCGCCCGCAATATTGTCGCACCCGATCGTCAGCCCCGGCTGCCCCGGCTGGACCGAGCCCCAGCGCACAAAATGCGTCCCCTGCGCGACGAGCGTCTCGAGCCGGGACCGGTAATCGGCGTAATCGCCATAGCCGAGCAGGATCAGCCCGTCGGCGCGGTGGCTGTCCTCGTAATCGGTATGCCAGTCGCTCGAGAATTGCTGGAACGACACGAGCAGGTCGTAGCCATGCGATCCGCACGCCGCCATCATCGCGCCGAGCATGCCGAGGAAGAACGGGTTGACCACGGTCTCGTCGGGGGTCGGATCGCGGAACAGCAGCAGCGCGATCGTCTTGGTCGTGCCGTTGCGCAGGTTCGAGGCGCTGCGATCGACGGTGTAGTTCAGCTGTCGCGCAATCGCCTCGATCCGCTGCCGCGTCGCCAGGTTGACCGTCGAACTGCCGCGCAGCGCGCGCGATACGGTAGGTTGCGAAACGCCGGCGAGTTGCGCGATGTCGAAAGAGGTCGGTTTGCCGCCGGATCGGCTGGAAGACTTGACAGCGGCATTCACGACGATCGGGTCCTCCAGCATCCTCGCGGTCCAGGGCCCCTCTGCGCGTGGGATGGCCGTGGGTCAGCATCACGCCAGAACCGCGCGGGCGTCAACATCGTCACCCCGCCGAGCGTGGCAAAACAGCCACAGAACCAAGGTGGTACCGGTACACTGCAGCCTGAATACGTATGCACCGCCCGGCTTCGGGGGCAGTGGGGCCGTCATCCCGGGCCGACCGGGATGACGGAGCGCCGCTCATCGGCGGGGTGCCATCAGCGGACCGCCGATCTCGGTGGCAGCGACAAAGGCCGGGCGCGCGCGCAGCCGGTCGAGATACGCCGCGACGTCCGGATGATCGCCCAGCAACCCGGCGCTTTCCGCGATCGCGAGGATATAGCACATCTGGATGTCCGCCAGCATCAGCTGCTCCCCCATCAGATACGGGCCGTCGCCGACCCCGGCACCGATATAGTCGAGGGTCTTGGTCACTTCGGGACCGGTGAACTTGGCGAGGCCATCGGGCAGCCCGCCCATCCGCTTGCCGAGCGAGGTCATCATGATCGGCAACGCAGCCGAGCTCTCGACATATTGCAGCCATTCGTCATGCACCGCCGCCGCATCGCTGTCGACCGGCGGCGAGAAGCGGCGCTCGCCATAACGCTCGTCGATATAGGCGAGGATCGGCGCGCTCTCGGCGAGCGTCAGATCGCCATCGACCAGCACGGGGGCCTTGCCGAGCGGATGGATCGCTTTCAGCTCGGGCGGCGCACGGAAGTTCGCGTCGCGCTCATATTTGACGAGGTCATATTCGATCCCGAGCTCTTCGAGCAGCCAGATCACGCGGATCGACCGCGAGTAGTTCAGATGGTGCAGCGTTAACATAAGCGTCCTTCGATACGGGAATGTGCTGCCACTCGGAACGGCTGGGCGGCATCGAAGGTTTCGTTGACCGCATCCCCGGAATCCTCCGGCGACGGAGACCATGATGACCAACCTGACCTGCGATGTCGCGATCATCGGCGCGGGCACCGCCGGCCTCGCCGCCGAGCGTAGCGCGCGCCGCAACGGCGCCAAGACGCTGCTGATCGACGAGGGCTTCGGCGGCACGACCTGCGCCAGCGTGGGATGTATGCCCTCCAAGCTCTTGATCGCGGCCGGCAATGCGATGCACGCGGTCGACCAGGCCAAGGTCTTCGGCGTCGACGCGTCTGCCAAGGTCGACGGCGTCGCGGTGATGGCGCGCGTGCGGAAAGAGCGTGATGCGTTCGTCGCCGGCGTCGAAAAGTCGATCGACAAATTGCCCGACGAAGTGAAGATCGAGGCACGCGCAAAATTCGCAGGCGCGACGATCCTTGCGCTCAGCGACGGGCGCCAGGTCCACGCGAAATCCGTCGTGATCGCGACCGGATCGAGTCCCGCCATCCCCGACATGTTCGACGCCGTGCGCGACCGCGTGCTGACCAACGAAAGCATCTTCGAGCTGAAGGACCTGCCCGGCTCGATCGGCGTGGTCGGCGCAGGCGCGCTCGGCCTCGAACTCGCGCAGGCAATGGCGCGGCTTGGCGTCAAGACGATGGTGTTCGACACGGGTGAGACGATCGGCGGGCTGAAGGACCCCCATGTCGCCGAGGCGTATCACGCGATCCTGTCGCGCGAGATGCCGATCCTGCTCGGCGTCGAACTCAAGGCCGAACCCCAAGACGGCGGCGTCGCGCTCTCCTGGACCGGGTCGGAGTCGGGCAGCAAGCGCTTCGACTATCTGCTCGTCGCGACGGGCCGGCCGCCGCGGATCAAGGACATCGGGCTCGAGACGACCGGGCTCGCGCTCGATGACCACGACATGCCCGACTATAATCCCAACACGATGCAGTGCGGCAGCGCGCCGATCTTCATCGCCGGCGATGCGGATCATGATCGCGCGGTGCTCCACGAGGCGTCGGCGGAGGGCATGATCGCGGGCCGCAATGCGGCCAGCTATCCCAAGGTCACGCCGGGCAAGCGCTCCGTCCCGTTCGCGATCACCTTCACGCATCCCAACGTCGCAGTGATCGGCAAGATCGCCAAGGACGACGACACCGACAGCGTGATCGGCACCGCCTCCTATGACGATCAGGGCCGCGCGAAGGTCGAGGCGTGCAATGCCGGGCTGGTGCGCTTCTACGCCGACCGCCGCGACGGCCGCCTGACAGGTGCGACGATGGCGGGCCCTGCGGTCGAGCACAGCGCGCACCTGATCGCCTGGGCGATCCAGAGCGGCTGGACCGCGACCGAGGTGCTCGACTTGCCCTTCTACCATCCGACGTTCGAGGAGGGGATGAAGGACGCGCTCCGCTCAATCTGCGCCGAAGTGCATTCCCCGACCCCGCCGGATCGCGACGACGGCTTCACGCCGGGGACTTGAGCCGACGCGACGCGGCCACTGCACCACCCCGGCAAAGGCCGGGGCCCAATTGGAAAGGTGGTCGTAACGAAGCGCAGCCCGCCTTTACTATGCGCCCCCAATTGGGCCCCGGCCTTCGCCGGGGTGGTGAAATCGGCGAAGGCGCATTCGTGAGCTACCCCTCCAGATCCAGATACGCGACGACGTCGTTCTCCGTCGCCAGATACAACCCCGCCTGCACATCCTCCTCCTGCCGCGCCGCGATCCCCAGCGCCTCGCTCAAGGGCCCGTAGAACAACGTCGTCGCCGCTCCGCCCTCCCCGCTATCGTCGAGATGATAAAGCCGGACCGAAACACCGGAAGAAATCGTCCGCATTACAACACCCTATCGCAAACCACATGACCGAGATTTCACGGAACCAAATGCGCACCAGCGCAACTTTGGCTGCCCTCGCGAGTTACGCTAGCAGATACAGGGGTTTATATGCATCAGGATGAAGGTTTTCCGGTATCGCGCCGTGGCGTGATTGCCGGCGGTGTCGCGTCGGCTACGCTGGCCGCGGCACCTGCCGCGCAGGCCCAGACACAGGGCAGCGCGCAGCCCGCGCCGCCGACGATGCCGGTCACGCTCAAGGTGAACGGCCGCACGACCAAGATCAACGTCGACACACGGACCACGCTGCTCGACGCGCTGCGCGAGAATTTGAAGCTCACCGGCACCAAGAAGGGCTGCGACCACGGCCAGTGCGGCGCATGCACCGTGATCGTCGAGGGTCGCCGGATCAACAGCTGCCTGACGCTCGCCGTCATGCACGAAGGCGAGGAGATCACCACGATCGAAGGCCTCGGCACGCCTGAGAAGCTCCACGCGATGCAGGCCGCCTTCGTCAAGCATGACGGCTATCAGTGCGGCTATTGCACGCCGGGCCAGATCTGCTCGGCTGTCGCCACGCTCGGCGAGATTAAGGCAGGCATCCCCAGCCACGTTACCGGCGACATCGCTGCGCAGCCGACCGTCAGCACCGACGAACTGCGCGAGCGGATGAGCGGCAACATCTGCCGCTGCGGCGCCTATGCCAACATCATCGACGCGATCCACGACGTCGCGGGCACGGAGCGCACGGCATGAAGGCCTTCACCTATGAGCGCGCCACCTCGGCCAAGGAGGCCGCGAGCGCCGCGGCCCGCATGCCGGGCGCCAAGTTCATCGCGGGCGGCACCAATCTGCTCGACCTGATGAAGCTGCAGATCGAGACGCCGCAGCATCTGATCGACGTCAACGGCCTGGGTCTCGACAAGATCACGCCGACCGCCGACGGCGGCCTCCGCGTCGGGGCACTCGTCCGCAACACCGATCTCGCCGCCGACGCGCGTGTCCGCAAGGATTACGGCGTGCTCAGCCGCGCGTTGGTGTCCGGCGCCAGCGGACAGCTTCGCAACAAGGCGACGACCGCGGGCAACCTGCTCCAGCGCACGCGCTGCCCCTATTTCTACGACACCACCAAGCCCTGCAACAAGCGCCAGCCGGGCAGCGGTTGCGCCGCGATCGGCGGGTTCAACCGCAACCTGGCGATCATGGGGACGAGCGAGGCGTGCATCGCCACGCATCCGAGCGACATGGCAGTCGCGATGCGCGTGCTCGACGCGACCGTGGAGACGGTGAACGCCGCCGGCGCCACCCGCGCGATCCCGATCGCCGACTTCCACCGGCTGCCCGGTGCGACGCCGAACATCGAGACGTCGCTCGCCCCGGGTGAGCTCATCACCGCGGTGACATTGCCCAATCCGATCGGCGGCACGCACATCTACCAGAAGGTGCGTGACCGTGCGTCCTATGCCTTCGCGCTGATCTCGGTCGCGGCGGTGATCCAGCCCGGCGGTCGTGGACGACTCGCCTTTGGTGGCCTCGCGCACAAGCCCTGGCGCGTCGAGGCGGCCGAGGCGCAGATGCCCAACGGCGCCAAGGCCACCGCAGCGGCGGTTCTCGCCGGCGCCCGCACCACCTCACAGAACGCGTTCAAGCTGCCGTTGGTCGAACGCACCATCGGCGCCGTGTTCGAAGACGCGAAGGCCTGACGCCCATGAAATTCGATACCCCCGCAACCGCCAATCCCACCGACCGGATGAAGGTGCTCGGCAAGCCGATCGATCGTATCGACGGCAAGCTGAAGACGACCGGCACCGCGCACTACGCCTATGAGCGGAGCGACGCCGCACCGAACGCGGCCTATGGCTACATTCTCGGTTCCTCGATCGCCAAGGGCCGGATCGAGAGCATCGACGTCGCCGACGCCAAGGCGGCACCCGGCGTGCTCGCGGTCGTCACCTATGAGAATGCCGGCAAGATCGGCAAGGCCAAGAACCACACCGCGCGGATGCTCGCCGGCCCCGACGTCCAGCATTACGACCAGGCAGTCGCCGTCGTCGTCGCCGAGACGTTCGAGCAGGCGCGCGCCGCCACTAAGCTGCTGCGCGTCAATTATGCGCGGGCGAAGGGCAATTTCGATCTCGCCGCGTCGCAGGGCTCGGCAACCAAGCCCAAGAGCGGCACCCCCGACACGGCCGTAGGCGACTTTGCCGGCGCGTTCGCCAAGGCGGCGGTGAAGGTCGACGAGCGCTACACGACGCCCGATCAGAGCCATCAGATGATGGAGCCGCATTCGACGACCGCGGCGTGGACGGGCGACAAGCTGACGCTGTGGACGTCGAACCAGATGATCGCCTGGGCTGTCGGCGACATGAGCGAGACGCTGCTGATCCCGAAGGACAACATCCATGTGATGTCGCCCTATGTCGGTGGCGGCTTCGGCTCGAAGCTCTGGATCCGCAGCGATGCGGTGATGGCGGCGCTCGGCTCGCGCGCGATCGGCGGACGGCCGGTCAAGCTCGCGCTCGCGCGCCCGCAGGTGATGAACAACACGACGCATCGCCCCGCGACGATCCAGCGCCTGCGCATCGGTGCGCAGAAGGACGGCAAGATCACCGCGATCGCGCATGAGAGCTGGTCGGGCGATCTGCCCGGCGGCGGACCGGAGACCGCGCCAAACGCGACTCGTCTGCTGTACGCCGGCGCCAACCGCCTAACCGCGACTCGTCTCGCCGTGCTCGACCTTCCCGAGGGCAATGCTATGCGCGCGCCGGGCGAGGCGGTCGGCCTGCTCGCGCTGGAGGCGGCGATGGACGAGCTGGCCGAGAAGCTGAAGATGGACCCGGTCCAGCTGCGGATCGTCAACGACACGCAAGTCGATCCCGAAAAGCCCTCGCGCCAGTTCTCGCAGCGCGATCTGGTCGGTTGCCTGAAGACCGGCGCCGAACGCTTCGGCTGGAACAAGCGCAATCCCGTACCCGGCCAGGTCCGCGACGGGCGCTGGCTGGTCGGCATGGGCATGGCGTCGGCGTTTCGCGACAACGTGACGATGAAGTCGGGCGCCCGCGTCGGCATCGACAAGAAGGGCATGGTGACGGTCGCCACCGACATGACCGACATCGGCACGGGCAGCTACACGATCATCGGCCAGACTGTCGCCGAGCTGATGGGCGTGCCGATGGACAAGGTCATCGTGCTGCTCGGCGACAGCAGCTTCCCGGCCTCGTCGGGGTCGGGCGGCCAGTGGGGCGGCAACAGCTCGACCGCGGGTGTCTATGCCGCCTGCATGGCGCTGCGCGAGTCGGTCGCGCGCAAGCTCGGTTTCAATTCGAACGATGTCGTGTTCGAGGACGGCAAGGTGAAGTCGGGCAACCGCAGTGTCTCGCTGTCGGACGCTGCGGGCGATGCCGGCCTCTCAGCCGAGGATTCGATCGAGTTCGGCGATCTGACCAAGACCTATGCACAGGCCACGTTCGGCGCGCATTTCGTCGAGGTCGGAGTCGATTCGGCCACCGGTGAGATCCGTGTCCGCCGGATGAGCGGTGCGTTTGCCGCCGGGCGAATCCTCAACCCGAAATCGGCGCGCAGCCAGGTCATCGGTGCGATGACGATGGGCGTCGGCGCGGCGTTGATGGAGGACGCGATCGTCGACACGCGGTTCGGCTATTTCGTCAATCACGACCTCGCCGAATACCACGTCCCCGCACACGCCGACATTCCGATGCAGGACGTGTTCTTCATGGACGAGCTGGACGAGAAGTCCTCGCCGATGAAGGCCAAGGGCATCGGCGAACTCGGCCTTTGCGGCGTCGGCGCGGCGATCGCCAACGCGGTCTACAATGCGTGCGGCGTCCGCGTCCGCGAATACCCACTGACGCTCGACAAGGTGATCGGCAAGATGGTCTGATACCCTGCCCTCCATCCGGCCGGAACATCGGCCGGATGGAGGGCAAAACCGGCTCTGGCGCGCGCGATTGCGTTGCGCTAGAAAACCGGCATGACCGTACCCGCCATTCTAAAAAACCTGCGACTCCCCGTCATCGGCTCGCCGCTGTTCATCATTTCCGGCCCGGAACTGGTGATCGCGCAGTGCAAGGCGGGTATCGTAGGCTCTTTCCCGGCCCTCAACGCGCGGCCGCAGGCGCTGCTCGACGAATGGTTGCACCGGATCACCGAGGAGCTGAGCGCGCACAACCGCGCCAATCCCGACCGGCCCGCCGCGCCCTTCGCGGTCAACCAGATCGTTCACAAGTCGAATGACCGTCTCGAAAGCGACCTCGCGACCTGCGCCAAGTGGCAGGTGCCGATCGTCATCACCTCGCTCGGCGCGCGCGAAGACCTGAACACCGCGGTGCACGGCTGGGGCGGCATCACTTTGCACGACGTGATCGACGACCGTTTTGCGCGCAAGGCGATCGAAAAGGGCGCCGACGGACTGATCGCGGTCGCGGCCGGCGCTGGCGGTCATGCCGGCCGCCTGTCGCCGTTCGCAATCATCCAGGAAATCCGCCAGTGGTTCGATGGTCCGCTCGCGCTGTCGGGCTCGATCGCGACGGGTGACGCGGTGCTGGCCGCACAGGCGATGGGTGCCGATTTCGGCTATATCGGCTCGCCGTTCATCGCGACGACCGAGGCCAATGCGGATCAGGCGTACAAGGACGGCATCGTCGCGGGCAAGGCCTCCGACATCGTCTATTCGAACCTGTTCACCGGGGTGCACGGCAACTATCTGCGCGCGTCGATCGAGGCTGCGGGTATGGACCCCGACAATCTGCCCGAGGGCGATCTCAAGACGATGGACTTCGGCGGCGGCAACGGGTCGAAGCCCAAGGCCTGGCGCGACATCTGGGGTTCGGGCCAGGGCATCGGCGCAGTCAGCAAGGTCGAGAGCGTCGCCGACCGGGTCGACCGTCTCGAACGCGAATATCGCGCCGCCCGCGCCCGCCTCGCGCTCTGAACCGGTGACGGCCTAGAACGCAGCGCGTTCTAGGCGGCCCTGCAGGGTCAGCACCGGGCTGACGATATCGACCTCGTCGAGTCCCCGGTCGAGCAGGCCGACCCGGCGGTGCAAATCGCTGCTCGCCTCGATCAGCGCGCGCGCGCGCACCGGCAGCACGTCGAGCAGGCTCTGGTCCGTCACCGGCGCATCGCCCAGTCGCCGCACCGGATCGAGCGCATCGCGCGGCTGCAACTCCCCCGCCTCGACCGCGCGCTGCGTCAACAGCCACGCAATGACGTGCATCAACCGGGTCGTGACCTTCAGCGACTCGCAGCTGAAACTCACACGGATCATCGCGTCCAGCGCCTCCCGCTCCCCCCGCCCCGCTTCGTCGAAATAGGTGCGCGCTTCATCCGCCAACACCATCGCTTCGCTGTACAGCGCATCGACCAATCGCCGATGCAGTTGCGATTCATACAGACCACTCATCGCGCCGGGATGGCATAGCCGCTTGGTGCAGCCCAGCGTGATGACAGCCGTGACGCGATGCCGATTGTACGAAACGTATCAAAATGAGGCATCTAGCCCGACTGGTCCCCGACAAACGGCGCTGTCGATAGACGCCCGACACGCCTTCTGAATAGCGCTCGGCCTTCGTCGTTCAGGCGATGATATCCGGGATCAGCATGTCCTCGCACGCGGCGATTTCGTCGCGAAGCCTCAGCTTGCGCCGCTTGAGACGTGCGATCTGCAACTGATCGGGGACCGGCGACAGGATGAGCGCCGCGATCGCATCGTCGAGGTCGCGATGCTCGACCCGCATCCCGTCCAGCCGTACCAGCATCTGAGCCTCGTCCACGCTGTCCCTGAGATACATGCCGATCCTCCGTCACCGGCGTCCTTAGCAAATGGGCGCGTGCTGGCGAGCGCTAAAGCGCCGCATCATGGGTAGCATGCGTCGAACACACGGGTCGTCGCATCAAATCAGTCGGCCAATCGATTTGGTCCATTTCCGATAAAGACATTTCGATGACGTGGTGGTTTACTCCGTCCCCCAACCCGAATGCAGGAGGTACTCCATCGTGCAGACGACGCATCAGACAGCCTTGGAAACCAAGCACGCCGTGCTTGATCAGCGAATCGCAGCGGAAACCCACCGCCCCTTGCCCGACGCTGCCATCCTCGCGCAGCTGAAGAAGCAGAAACTGCGACTCAAGGAAGAGATCGTCAGCCTGTAACGCGCTGAACGGCGGATACCAGGCGGCCACGCCCCGGATACAAGACCGGGGAATGGTCGCCCATCCGTCCGGCCCAAGCGCTGCCCATCCCACGCCTCTCGCAACGATAAGCAGCGTGGTTGCTAAATCCGACTACCGAGCGCGCCTGGGATCGATCGTCCCATCGAGTGCGATCCCCATTCTCCCCGCCGCGCACCACGCCACTGTCCCGCTGGTCTCTCCGATCCCGGGCAAGTCGAGCCAAACATGGCTGCCGACGTCGGCGGGTATGTCGAGTTCGATCATCAGCCCGGCCTCGGACAGATTGCGGACGCGCACCTCGTGCGCGCCCGGCTCGTCGCCGAGTCGGCACTGGCCGACCAGCAGCAGGCTGTCGCGCGGCAGCGCCCTTTTGCCCGCGGTCGAACCGGCCGAGGCCGAATCCGGCGCAATGCTATCTATAGTCCGGTCCCCGCCAGTCATATGATCGCACCTGTCCATCATCGTCCCGCGTTATCGAGGCCGCATAATTGTGGCCCGGCTCACCTGTTAGGCCCCAAAGCCTGCCAAATGGCTTAACGACGACGGGCAACCGATGCGACCCTGGTGACGCGCGCAGTGGGATCGTGCGGATCAATCCTCGCGCGAGACCTTCTCGTTGCGCTCATGCCGCTCCTGCGCCTCGACCGTCATCGTCGCGATCGGCCGCGCTTCGAGCCGGGCGAGGCTGATCGGCTCGCCGGTGACTTCGCAATAGCCATATTCGCCCTCGTCGATCCGGCGGATCGCCGCCTCGATCTTGGAGACGAGCTTGCGCTGCCGGTCGCGCGTGCGCAGTTCGATCGACCAGTCGGTCTCGCTCGACGCCCGATCGGTGAGATCGGCCTCACGCAGCGAATCGACCTGCAGCTGCGACAGCGTTTCCTGCGATTCCCGAAGGATCGCATCCTTCCAGGCCTGCAATTTCCCGCGAAAATAGGCCTGCTGCTTCAGGCTCATAAAGGGTTCGTCGGCATCGGGCCGATAGCTTTCGTCGTCGCTGTCGTTCGCAGCGTTTCGATTGATAGTCCCGGTATCGTCCATACGATTCATTACGGTCGCCATACCACTCTCCCTCTGGCCCCGTCGGATCAACCACGCTGATCTCCGAGGACCGCCCCCAAATGGTGAATGCGCCTATAGTCGCGCGCGAAGATCATCACAAGCGACCCGGCTTGCGCAAAAACAACCAGATCCGACATTATATTACGCCAATTCATTTTGCGGTTTCACGCACACCGAGGAAACGCGCCGTTGCCGGCCGGCAAACGCTGGACGAACGCCCGCGTCACTTATGTCCCATGGCGGCACGTTAAGGGTGAACCCGGCGAACAAGCCGACGTAAATAGGTGATTAACCCGCGCAGATATGGTTAATGCTCTTGCACTTAACGGTTTGTTTTGCAGTTAGTCTGCATGGCGATGCCGTAAACATTGCACACGGGGATCCGGCAACACGAGGGTGCCGGCAACGAAAGAGTGACGATATGTCGGTGAGGATGGCCTTGGCCAAATTGTGCGCCTGTGCGTGTGGCGGTGCCCTGATCGGCGGCGGCGCGGTGCATGTCGCGGAAAGCTCCAATCGAACCGCCAATACCAAGCGCATGCTCGTCAAGCGCGTTGCCCGCCCTCAGATCGCCGCAGTTCACCGACCGCGCGTGCGGCGCGTGACGACGACGACGCGGACGACCTGCGCGCCCACCGTCGTGACGGTGGCCAATGCCGCCCCGGTCCCGATCCCCGCGCCCGTCGGCGACGGATATATCGGTGGCGGCGGTGCGGGTGCCGCGCCCTTGGCCGTGGGCGGCAGCGGCGGCTTTTTCGGCAGCGGGTTCGGCGGTGGGTTCGGCGGCGGCTTTGGCGGCAGCGGCGGCTCGAGCGGCAGCATCGTGATCTCCTCCACCTCGAGCGGCGGATCGACATCGACCGGCGGGTCCGCGTCGAGCGGCGGATCGACCTCAACCGGCGGATCGTCGAGCAGCACCGGCGGTGCCGAGATATCGAGCACATCGTCCTCCGGCGGTTCGAGCGGCAACGTCTCGTCGGCCTCGGGCGGCTCGAGCGGCAACGTCTCCTCTGCCTCAGGCGGCTCGAGCGGCGACGTCTCGTCGTCGTCGAGCGGCAACGTATCGTCCGCGTCGAGCAGCGCGTCGTCGGCTTCGTCGGCCTCCTCCGCATCGTCTGCCAGCAGCGGCAGTTCGTCGGGCGGCAAGCCCGGCCATGACGGATCGAGCTATGGCTCGAGCAGCAAGGGCTGGGGATCGAGCGGCGGCTGGAACTCGACCGGTGGCTGGAGCTCGAACGGATCGTCGGGCAGTTCCGCCTCGTCGGGCAGCTCCGCCTCTTCCGCCAGCGGATCGAGCGCTAGCAGCGCGTCGAGTGCCAGCAGCGCTTCGAGCGCGAGCAGCGGAAGCTCGGGAGGCAGCACGGGATCGAGCGGCGGCCCGCCCGCGCCCGTACCCGCACCGCCGATGGTGTTGCTCTTCGGCGCCGCCGCCGCCGCACTCGTGGCGCGCCGGCGCTTCGCCACCCGAAAGGCCGTCGCCGCGTAAGCGCCGACACTAGGCAAAGAAAAGGCCCCGCAGGAGATGTCCCGCGGGGCCCTTTTTACGTTCGGTCAGGCGTCCTTTAGCGCCTTCTCGATATCCTTGATCGGGTGCCCGGTTAGGTCCTTGTCGAGTTCGCCGGCAAGACGGTTGCTGACTTCCTTGTGATAATGCTTCCGCAATTCGCCGAGCGTCCTGGGCGGTGCGACGACGATCAGCGTCTCATAGTCGTTCGCCAAGGCGCGCTTCTTGAGCATCGCGGCGGCGTCGGCGGCGAAGCGATCTTCCTCGATCTGGTGGAAGTCGGTCGGCTCCACCGAGCTCTGCACGCCGCCCTGCGGTGACGAGGCGCGCCCGGCCGAGTCGGTCGCCTGGTCGCGCGTCGCGGGATTGTCCTGCTCCTGCGCTTCCTCGACGATCAGATTGGGGAACGCATTGTCGCCCTCATTGCGCAGGAACAGCATTTTCCGACCATCGGCGACGAGCACCACGGCGTTGTGAGGAAGCTGCATGCGATATCTCCTTTTCGCGTTGCGTATGGTGGATGAACGCGCCGCGTCGCGCGGAGGTTGCCTGCGACCCTCGCCCTGCCGGGGGAGTACCAGGAGGATGGAGCCGTCTTGCGCCTGCGCACCCGCCTCGGCATAGCCTGCGCCATGCACGACATACGCCTGATCCGCGACGATCCCGCCGCCTTCGACGCCGCCCTTGCCAAGCGGGGTGTCGCACCGCAGTCCGCATCGCTGGTGACGCTCGACGAACAGCGCCGCGCGACGATCGCCGACTCGCAGACCGCGCAGACGCGTCGCAACGAACTGTCGAAGGCGATCGGTCAGGCCAAGGCGCAGAAGGACGAGGCCAGGGCGCAGGCACTGATGGCCGAAGTCGCGAGCCTGAAAGAGGCGCTGCCGACGCTGGAAGCCGATGAGGCGCGGCTGAGCGGCGAGCTCGGCGACCTGCTGGCGGCGATCCCGAACCTGCCTGCGGCCGACGTTCCCGAAGGCGGTGGCGAGGACGACAACGTGCTTGTTCACACCCGCGGCACGCCCACGACCTTCGCCTTTGCGGCGCGCGAGCACGATGCAATCGGCCCTGCGCTGGGCCTCGATTTCGAGACCGGCGCGGCGATGTCGGGGGCGCGGTTCACGCTGGTCCGCGGGCCCGCCGCCCGGCTGCAGCGCGCGCTCGGCCAGTTCATGCTCGATCATGTCGCCGAGGCGGGCTTCGAACAGGTCTCGCCGCCGTTGCTCGTCCGCGACGAAGCGGTGTTCGGCACCGGCCAGCTCCCTAAATTCGCGGAGGACCTGTTCCGCACCACCGATGGTCGCTGGCTGATCCCGACCGCCGAGGTGAGCCTCACCAACATCGTCCGCGAACAGATCCTGAGCGAGGCCGAACTGCCGCTCCGCTTCACCGCGCTGACGCCGTGCTTCCGCTCCGAGGCGGGTGCGGCCGGCCGCGATACGCGTGGCTATATCCGCCAGCATCAGTTCGACAAGGTCGAGATGGTCTCGATCGTCACCCCCGACATGTCGGAGGCCGAGCATGAGCGGATGACCGCCTGTGCGGAAGGCGTGCTCGACGCGTTGCAGCTGCCGTTCAGGCGGATGCTCCTATGCACCGGCGATATGGGGTTCACCGCTGCACGCACCTATGATCTCGAAGTCTGGTTGCCGGGCCAGGCGCGCTATCGCGAGATCAGCAGCGTCTCGACCTGCACCGATTTCCAGGCACGCCGGATGAACGCACGCTATCGTCCCGAGGGCGAGAAGGGCACGCGGTTCGTCCACACGCTCAACGGCTCGGCACTGGCGGTCGGCCGCACGCTCGTCGCGGTGCTGGAGAATTACCAGCAGGAGGACGGTTCGGTCGCCGTCCCCGCGGTGCTCCAGCCCTATCTCGGCGGCCTGACGCTGTTGGAGCCGACGCGCTGATGCGGATCCTCCTCACCAACGACGATGGCTATCACGCGCCCGGGCTGAAGGTGCTGGAGGCGATCGCCACAACGCTGTCCGACGATATCTGGGTGGTCGCGCCCGCCGACGAACAATCGGGCGCGGGCCATTCGCTGACGCTGTCGCGGCCGATCCGCGTTCGCAAGCATGGCGAGAAGCGCTATGCCGTCGCGGGCACGCCGACCGATGCGGTGATGATGGCGCTCGCCAAGATCATGAAGGACAGCCCGCCCGACCTGATCCTGTCGGGCGTCAACCGCGGCGCGAACCTTGCCGAGGACGTGACCTATTCGGGCACGGTGTCGGCGGCGATGGAGGGTGCGCTCGCCGGCGTTCGCTCGATCGCGCTGAGCCAGCTCTACAGCCGCGAAGGCATGGGCGACAGCGTACCGTTCGAAGCGGCGAAGGCATGGGGCGAGCGGGTGCTGCGGCCGCTGCTCGACGCGCCGCTCGCACCGCGGACGCTGGTCAATATCAACTTCCCCGCCGGTCCGGCCGATGCGGTCAAGGGCGTGCGAGTCGTCGGCCAGGGCCTGCGCGATTACGGCCGGTTGCAGATCGTCACCAACACCGATCCGCGCGGCTATGAGTATCACTGGTTCGCGCTGTCCGGCACGGTCGAGACGCCCGCGCACGCGACAGATCTCGAAGCGGTTGCCGACGGCTATGTCTCGGTGACGCCGCTGCATCTCGACCTGACGCATTTCGAATCGATGGACCTGCTCGAACGGGCCTATCGTTGATGCGATGTGCACGTGCGCTCGTCTCGGCAGCGGCGCTGCCGTTGCTGGGACTGGCCGCGTGCATTCCGCATGCCGATCGTCCCGCGGGCTATGGCACCGCGCCGACGCGCCCGTACCGCGTGCCGCCTGCGCGCCGCGACGATCCGCCGCCGCGCCGTGACGATACGCCGCCGCAGGATATTCCGGGACGCGACACCGGCGAGGTCACGACCCTCCCCGCCCCGCGCCCCGCCTGGGAAGCGCGTCCGGTGAGCGCCGATGCGAAGACGATCCCCGATTCGACCTATGTCGTGCAGCCCGGCGACACGCTGCGCCGCGTGGCCGATCGCAGCGGCGCGAGCCTGGAGGCCATCGCGCGCGCGAACGATCTCGACACGCCCTACACGATCCGCACCGGCCAGCGCTTGACGATCCCCGGCGGCCGCTACCACCAGGTCCGTCGCGGCGAGACCGGGATCGCGATCGCGCGCGCCTACGGCGTCGAATGGTCGCGGATCGTGTCCGCCAACGCGCTCGTCGAGCCCTATGTCCTGCGCGCCGACCAGCGCGTGTTGATCCCCGACGCGCCCGGTGGCGGCAGGCCGAGCGCGGCGGAACGCGCCCGCGCCTTCTCGCTCGACATCGACGACATCCTGACCGGCGGCGAGCCCGCGCTTGCCAGCAACCAGGCGCCCGCCAAGCCGATCGCGACGCCGCGCCGCGTACTGCCCTCGAACGCCGTCGTCACCGCGCCGGCGCGCCTCGCGAGCGGCGGGTTCCTGTGGCCGGTCGACGGCAGGGTCGTGAAGCGCTTTGGCCCGGGTGCGAGCGGCGAACGCAACGACGGCATCAAGATCGCGGTGCCGATCTCGACGCCGATCCACGCGGCAGCGGATGGCGTCGTCGCCTATGTCGGCGACGGAATCGCCGCGCTCGGCGGGCTGGTGATCATCAAGCATGGCGGCGGCTGGACCAGCGTCTATGGCCACGCATCGAAGCTGCTGGTGCAACGCGGGCAGAGCGTGAAGCGCGGCCAGACCGTTGCGCTGTCGGGCGACACCGGTTTCGCCGACCGCCCTGAACTCCACTTCGAACTCCGCAAGGGGCGGACCCCCGTCGACCCGACCTCGCAATTGCCGCGGAGCTGATTCCGTCCTTCCCCCTGACCGTCATCCCAGCGAACGCTGGGATCTCCCCGTTCGAGCCGCAGCACCCGCCCCATGAATATCCCGGCTTTCGCCGGGATGACGGACCGGGAGGCGCATGCTAGTCGCGCATCCATGACCTACCAGTCCGACCTGCTCACCACGCTGACCTCGCGCGGCTATGTCCACCAGATGACCGATGCCGCCGCGCTCGACTCGCTCGCGGGCAAGCAAATCGTGCCCGGCTATATCGGCTTCGATCCGACCGCGCCGTCGCTCCACGTCGGCAGCCTCGTCCAGATCATGCTGCTCCGCCGGCTCCAGCAGACCGGGCACAAGCCGATCGTCCTGATGGGCGGCGGCACCGGCAAGATCGGCGATCCGAGCTTCAAGGACGAGGCGCGCAAGCTCCTCGGCGAGGACGGCATCAAGGCGAACGTCGCATCGATCCGCCGCATCTTCGAACGCTTCCTGACGTTCGGCGATGGCCCCACCGACGCAGTGATGCTCGACAACGCCGAGTGGCTCGATGCGCTCGAATATATCCCGTTCCTGCGCGACGTCGGCCAGCATTTCTCGGTCAACCGGATGCTCGCGTTCGATTCGGTCAAGCTGCGGCTCGACCGCGAACAGTCGCTGAGCTTCCTCGAATTCAATTACATGATCCTCCAGGCGTACGACTTTCTCGAGCTGTCGCGCCGCGCCGAATGCCGGTTGCAGATGGGCGGATCGGACCAGTGGGGCAACATCGTCAACGGCATCGAGCTGTCGCGCCGGATGGACGGCACCGAGGTCTACGGCGTCACCACGCCGCTGATCACGACCGCGGACGGCGGCAAGATGGGCAAGACGATGTCGGGCGCGGTCTGGCTGCACGAGGACCAGCTGCCCCATTTCGATTACTGGCAATTCTGGCGCAACACCGACGACCGCGACGTCGGCCGCTTCCTGCGGCTGTTCACCGACCTGCCGCTCGACGAGATCGCGCGGCTCGAGTCGCTCGAGGGCGCGGAGATCAACGCCGCCAAGATCGTCCTCGCCAACGAAGCGACCGCGATGTGCCGTGGCCGCGACGCCGCCGAACAGGCCGCCGACACCGCGCGCAAGACGTTCGAGGAAGGCGCGTCGGGCGATTCGCTGCCCAGCCTGGCCGTTCCCGGTGGCGCGATCGGCATCGTCGAAGCCTTGGTCGGCCTCGGCTTCGTCGCCTCGAACGGCGAAGCGCGCCGCAAGCTGGCCGAGGGCGCGGTGCGCGTCGATGGCGAGCCCGTGCGCGAGCCCACGACCGCCCTCCCCGTTACGTCCCCCGTCAGGCTTAGCCTCGGGAAGAAGCGACATGGGATGCTAACCCCCTCATAATAGACGCATTATCGTTTCGAAGACGATCGCGTTAAGCATCACTGTTTGTAGCGGGTTCATCGTGCACCGGGTAGGATGGCTGCATGGCCACACCCGGGGGACGATCGATGCCACGCTACGCTACGGCGGTTCGAGATGCGCGCGGTGAACCCCGTGACGAGGTGATGCACCGCACGCATGCGCTCGATGCCGATGGGCAGACGGTAAAGCTGGTGCTGGTCAACATGTCGGCAAACGGGCTGATGGCGCGGTGCGACGGTGATCCGGCCGCAGGCGACCGATTGCAGATCCGCCTGCCGATCCTGGGCCCGGTCGACGCCGTCGTCCGCTGGTCGCTGGGCGGGCGGATAGGCTGCGAGCTCGAACGGACGATCCCGCTCGGCGAATATTACACCATGCTCACGCTGATGGCCCGCCACAGCTGAGGCCTCACCCAGATCGCAGCAACGCCACCCCGGCATCGCGGTCGAACAGGTACAGCGCAGTCCGCGCCGCCTGACCGCGCGGGCCCTCCAGACCGCCGTCGCGATCGATCAGCAGCCGCGCGTCGTCGTGCGCGCATTGGAGGAGGTCCGCCATCATGTCGGGCGTCGCCAGCCGGAACGCCATCTCGCCCGATTGCTTCGTGCCCAGCAGTTCGCCAGCGCCACGCAACCGCAGATCCTCCTCGGCGATCCGGAACCCGTCATTCGTTTCGCGCATCAGTGCAAGCCGCGCGCGCGACGTCTCGCTGAGCGAGCTCCCACGCATCAGCAGGCAGATCGACCGCCCGCTCCCCCGCCCGACGCGCCCGCGCAGCTGGTGGAGCTGGGCAAGGCCGAAGCGGTCGGCATGCTCGATCACGATCAGCGTCGCATTGGGGACATCGACGCCGACCTCGATCACCGTCGTCGCGACCAGCACCGCGCTGCGCGCGGCGGAGAACTCCGCCATCACCGCGTCCTTCTCGGCGGGCTTCATTCGACCATGGACGAGCGCCACCTTGTCCCCGAACCGCGCGCGAAGGACCTCGGCACGCATCTCGGCGGCGGCGAGGTCGCTCTTCTCGCTCTCCTCGACCAGCGGGCACACCCAATAGGCCTGCCCCCCGTCCGCCAGATGCCGACCAAGCGCGTTGACCACGTCGTCGAGCCGATCCTCCGAGATCACGCGCGTCTCGATCGGCTGGCGGCCCGGCGGCATCTCGTCGAGGCGGCTGACGTCCATCTCGCCGTACTGCGCGAGCGTCAGCGTGCGCGGGATCGGCGTCGCGGTCATCGCCAGCAGATGCGGCGGCGCGATCCCCTTGGCCTGGAGCGTCATCCGTTGCGCGACGCCGAACCGGTGCTGCTCGTCGACCACCACCAGCGCGAGATCCTTGTAGGCGACCGCATCCTGGAAGATCGCGTGCGTGCCGACGAGAATGTCGATCTCGCCGCTCGCCAGCGCCATCAGAGTCGCCTCGCGCACGCGGCCCTTGTCGCGCCCGGTGAGCACGCCGACCTCGATCGGCAGCCCGGCGAGCGTCTTTCGCAGCGTCTCGTAATGCTGCCGCGCGAGGATCTCGGTCGGCGCGAGCATCGCCGCCTGCGCGCCCGCCTCGACCGCGATCAGCATCGCCATCGCCGCGACCAGCGTCTTGCCCGAGCCGACATCGCCCTGCAGCAGCCGTAGCATCGGCGCGGTCTGCCCGAGATCGCCCTCGATCTCGCCGACCGTACGCGATTGCGCGCCCGTCAGCGTGTAGGGCAGCTTGAGCATGCCCCGCAGACGCCCGTCGCCGTGGAGCGCCCGCCCCCGCCGCTTGCGCGTGTCGGCGCGGACGAGCGTCATCGCGAGTTGGTTGGCGAACACCTCGTCATAGGCCAGCCGCTCGCGTGCCTTGGCGTCCGACGGGTCGGCATGGATCCGCTCCAGCGATTCGTGCCAGCCGGGCCATTCGCGTTTCGCCTTCAGCCCGGGCTCGATCCACTCGGCGAGGTCGGGCGCGCGCGCGACCGCCTGCGTCGTCAGCGCCGCCAGTCGCCGCGAGGTGAGCCCCTCCGAGAGCGGATAGATCGGCTCGCGCTCGCGCAACTCCTCGTCGGGTTCGACGATGTCGGGATGGACGATCTGGAGTTCCTGGCCATATTCGTCGAGCCGCCCCGATACGCGCTTCGCCTCGCCGATCGGCAGCAGCTTCTTCGCCCAGCCCGAACTCCCGCCGAAAAAGACGAGGCTGACATAGTTGCCATGCGCGTCGGTCGCCTGCACGCGTGTCGGTCCACGCCCGGCACTCACGCGGTGCTCGCGCGCGGTCAGCGTGATCACGATGATCCGCCCGGCATCGCTCGCCATCAGCTCGGTGCGGGGCAGGCGATCGACATAGCCGGTCGGCAAATGGAAGGCGACGTCGACGACGCGCGCGAGCCCCAGCCGGTCGAGCGGCTTGGCGAGCGCAGGCCCCACCCCTTTCAGGACGAGGGTTTCGGCGAACAGCGGATTGAGGATTTCGGGTCGCATGACTATCTGCTCCCTATAGCCCAGCCGACGCCCGCCGCCAGCGGTCGCCGGTCAATCGGCGTTGGAGATATCATGGACCACGAAACCCGCCTCAAGCGCCTCGGCTTCCGCAGCTCGCACCGCGGTACGCGCGAAGCCGACATGATGATCGGCGGCTTCTTCGAAACCTATGGCCGGACCTGGACGCCCGAACAGCTCGACTGGTTCGAGGCGCTGCTCGAGGAGCAGGACGTCGACATCATGGGCTGGGCGATCGGCTCGATTCCGTGCCCGCCCGAATGGAACGGCCCGATGATGCAGGCGATGCGCGACATCAATTACGTCACGGTCGTGAAGTAACCTACTCCCTCTCCCCTCCGGGGAGAGGGTCGGGGTGAGGGGCAGCCAAGCAGCGCAGCGCCTAGGACAGCCCCTCACCCAACCCTCTCCCCATAGGGGAGAGGGCTTCAGGAACGATATGCCAGATCTGAACAGTATCCTCTCCGCGAAAACCCCGCTGACGCTGTCGGGCGTGCCGTCGGGATTCCAGCCGTCGCTACTCGCCGATCTCGCGCGCGCCGCGAAGACGCGCGCGGTATTCATCGCGCCCGACGATGCGGCGATGCGCGCGATCGCCTCGACCGCGGCGTTCTTTGCGCCCGACCTCGAGATACTGAGCTTGCCCGCCTGGGATTGCCTCCCCTATGACCGCGCGTCGCCCACGCTGCGCGTCATGGCCGAGCGAGTCGCCGCGTTGCAGCGCCTGCAGGGCAAGCCCAAGGGCCCGCAGCTCCTCCTGACCACCGCGAACGCCGCGACACAGCGCGTCCTCACCCCGTTCCGCATCCGCCAGCTCGTCGCGCGGCTCGCGCCCGGCGAGCGGATCGGTCGCGACAAGCTTGCCACGTTGCTCCAGGCGAACGGCTATGTCCGCACCGACACTGTCCATGACCAGGGCGAATATGCGGTGCGCGGCGGCATCGTCGACCTGTACCCGTCGGGCGAGGACCACGCGCTGCGCCTCGATTTCTTCGGCGACGAGATCGAGAGCGTCCGCACCTTCGATGCCGTCGATCAGCGCACGACCGGCCGGATCGACGGCTTCGTCCTGCTCCCCGCCTCCGAAGCGCTGCTCGACGAGGACTCGATCAAGCGCTTCCGCACGCGCTACCGCGACGCGTTCGGCGCGACCGCGACGGGCGATCCGATGTACCAGGCGATCTCCGAGGGCCGGCGGATCGCGGGCATGGAGCATTGGCTGCCGCTGTTCGAAGACAAGATGGCGACGCTGTTCGACCATCTCGGCGCCGACGACGTCTTGGTACGCGACAGCGGCGTCGCGGCGGCGGCGGAAAGCCGGCTCGAATCGATCGCCGACTACTACGAGAACCGCAAGCGCGCCGAGGCCGCGCAACCCGGCAGCTACCGCCCGATGCCCGCCAAGGCGCTCTATCTCGACGCGCAGGACTGGTCGGGCGCGACCGAGGCCTTCGCCGCGCACATCACCTCGCCCTTCCACGAGCCGGAAAGCGCGACCGTGCTCGACTTCGCGGTCGACGGCCCGCGCGATTTCGGCCCCGAGCGCGCCGCACAGGCGAACATCTACGAAGCCGTCGCCGATCATGTCGAGAAACTGCGCAAGCAGGGCCGCAAGCCGATCCTAGCCAGCTACTCGATCGGCGCGCGCGAACGTCTCGGGAGCCTGCTCGCCGACCACGGGCTGAAGGGCGGCAAGCACGCCGAGACGTGGCAGGAGGCGCTCGGCGTCGCCGATACCGCCAAGAGCTTCGGCGTCGCGCTGATCGTCCTCCCGCTCGATCACGGCTTCACCGCGCCGGGCGTCGCCGTCCTCACCGAGCAGGACATGCTCGGCGACCGCCTCGTCCACCGCAAGAAGCGCAAGAAATCCGCCGACGCGTTCCTCGCCGAACTGGCCACGCTGACGCCGGGCGACCTCGTCGTCCACACCGAGCATGGCATCGGCCGCTACGAGGGGCTCACCTCGATCCCCGTCGGCCAGAGCCCGCACGACTGCGTCGCGCTGAGCTATGCCGGCGGCGACAAGCTCTACGTCCCGGTCGAAAATATCGACGTCCTCTCGCGCTACGGCTCGTCGGAAGAGGGCGCATCGCTCGACAAGCTCGGCGGCGAAGGCTGGCAGCGTCGCAAGTCGAAGATGAAGGAGCGGATCCGCGAGATCGCGGGCGAGCTCATCGCGACCGCCGCCGAACGCGCGCTGCATCCCGGCGACGTGCTCGAACCCGATTCGAGCGGTTACCCCAGCTTCGTCGACCGCTTCCCCTACGAGGAAACCGAGGACCAGGACCGCGCGATCGAGGAGGTTCTCGCCGATCTGTCCGCGGGCAAGCCGATGGACCGGCTCGTCGTCGGCGATGTCGGCTTCGGCAAGACCGAGGTCGCGCTGCGTGCCGCGTTCGTCGCGGCGATGGGCGGCAAGCAGGTCGCGATCGTCTGCCCGACGACGCTGCTCGCGCGCCAGCACTACAACAACTTCGTCAGCCGGTTCGAAGGCTTCCCGATGAACATGGGCCGCCTCTCGCGGCTCGTCACCGCGAGCGAGGCGAAGGCGACCAAGGAGGGGCTGGCGAACGGCACGATCGACGTCGTCATCGGCACGCACGCGCTGCTGGCGAAGAATATCGACTTCAAGCGGCTCGGCCTCGTCGTCGTCGACGAGGAGCAGCGGTTCGGCGTCACGCACAAGGAGCGGCTGAAGGCGCTCCGGGCCGACGTCCACATGCTCACGCTGACCGCGACGCCGATCCCGCGCACGCTGCAGATGGCGATGTCGGGCATCCGCGAGCTGTCGGTGATCCAGACCCCGCCGGTCGATCGGCTCGCGGTGCGAACCTACATCATGCCGTTCGACCCCGTCGTCCTGCGCGAGGCGCTGTTGCGCGAGCATTATCGCGGCGGCCAGAGCTTCGTCGTCACCCCGCGCGTCGCCGACCTGCCCGAAATCGAGGAGTTCCTGCGCGAACAGGTGCCCGAGATCCGCTTCGTCGTCGCGCACGGCCAGATGTCGCCGACCGAGGTCGAGGAGCGCATGTCCGCCTTCTACGACAAGAAGTTCGAGGTGCTCGTCTCGACCACGATCATCGAGAGCGGGATCGACATCGCGTCCGCCAACACGATGATCGTCCACCGCGCCGACCGCTTCGGCCTCGCCCAGCTCTATCAGCTGCGCGGTCGCGTCGGCCGCTCGAAGACGCGTGCGTACGCGTATCTGGTGACGCCACCCGAGCGGCAGATGACGGTGACCGCCGAGAAGCGGTTGAAGGTGCTGTCCGATCTCGATTCGCTCGGCGCCGGGTTCCAGCTGGCGAGCCACGATCTCGACATCCGCGGCGCCGGCAACATGCTCGGCGACGAGCAGACCGGGCATATCAAGGAGGTCGGGTTCGAACTCTACCAGGCGATGCTCGAGGAGGCGATCATGGACGCCAAGTCCGGCGGTCTCGCGTCCGCGCGCCCGAAGGACTTCTCGCCGCAGATCACGGTCGACGCGCCGATCCTGATCCCCGAGGACTATGTGCCCGATCTCGACCTCCGGATGGGGCTGTATCGCCGCCTGAACGAGCTCGACGAGAGCCAGGAGATCGAGGCGTTCGCCGCCGAGATGATCGATCGCTTCGGCCCACTGCCCGACGCGACCGAAAATTTGATCAAGGTCATCGAGATCAAGCTGAACGCGAAGCGCGCCTGCGTGTCGAAGATCGACGTCGGCCCGCGCGGCGTGCTGGTGTCGTTCCACAACGACACCCCGCCCAATGTCGACAAGCTGCTCGCCTATGTCGAACGCCTCAACGGCGTCGCGCGACTGCGCCCCGACAGCAAGCTGGTCCTCCAGCGCGCCTGGGGCGACCCGAAGGCACGCCTGCACGGCGCGCTGCAATTGTCCAAGGGGCTTGCGAAAGCGGCGGGATAAGCCCTGCTTCTTAGCCCTCTCCCCTCCGGGGAGAGGGTTGGGTGAGGGGCGCCGCAAGCGATGCGCTGCGCAACAGCCCCTCACCCCGACCCTCTCCCCGAAAGGGAGAGGGAGCACCGTTACGAAAAAGGCCGGACTACCCTGGGGTAGCCCGGCCTTTTCATCATCTCGAAGGTAACGCTTACTTCGGCAGCACGACACTCGGCCCAATGCTGTCCACAACCTTCCGCGCGTCGAACGCCCGGATATTATCGCGCGGAATCGGCCCCTTCCGCATCACGATCTCGGCAGTAGCCTCATACCGGTCGATCGTCCGGACGTCGAAGTCGTTGCCCCACGGGCCACCCCCAAAGCCGCCGCCGAAACCACCACCAAAGCCGCCATAGGGGCTCCAGTCACGCCAGCCGAAGCCGCGCCCGTAATAGCGCCACGACGGGCCCCAATAGCCACCGAAGCCGCCATAGCCGAACCCGCCACCGAGCCCCGGCGTCGAATAGGTACGCGACTGGAGATTGGTGTCGCGGTCGGCCATCAGGTAATAGTCATAGCCATTCTGCAGCGTGAGTTCGGCCGCGCGGAAGAACAGGTAGCGTTCGACGGTATCGCGCGACGTGACGCTGTTCCCTGCGAAGCTGACCAGGAACCGGCCCGGTTCGACCTGGCGATCGCTATAGCCGGTGCGGCTGAACCCCTGGCCCGTCGCAGGCCGATACGTTGTCTCGGTCGCGCATCCGGCCAGCAGCAGCGCGCCCGTTGCGAGCGCTGCCAAGGCGACCTTGCGACCCGGTTTCATCAACATGGTGTCGTCTCCGTTCGCGGCGAATGCGGCGAAACGCCGCTTATTAGCCGTCAGTGGTGGAACGGTTGATGAACGGGATCGCTCCAATGCGCCACCTCGCTGACGCATTTTTCATGATCCGATCAAGTGCAGCGCCAGCGTACGCCGGTGCGGGCGCCGCCGGTGTTCGAACAGATACAGCCCCTGCCACGTCCCGAGCGCCAGTCGCCCGTCGATCAGCGGGATGCTCAGCTGCACCTGCGTCAACGCCGTCCGCAAATGCGCAGGCATGTCGTCCGGCCCCTCGTCATCGTGCAAATACGCGCGCGATTCCGGCGCAATCCGCGCGAAATACGCTTCCAGATCGGTGCGGACATCGGGCGACGCGTTTTCCTGAATCAACAGCGACGCAGAGGTGTGACGGCAAAACACCGTCAGCAGACCTTCCGCCATACGCTGATCGCGGGTCCATCGCTGAACCTGGGCGGTGACATCGACGAGCCCCTGCCCGCTCGTGTCGATCGTGAGAATTGTGGTGGCTTGACGCATGCCGGACGAACGATCGACGACGCGGGTTGCTCCGGCCGCCCCATGCACCGCAAATCAACGATCGAGATTGGCTGGGGCGGCAGGGTTCGAACCTGCGCATGGCGGCATCAAAAGCCGCTGCCTTACCACTTGGCGACGCCCCAACAGAGGCGGCCTTATAGCGGGGCCGCGCCGCGTGAAAAGCCCCTGACGACGTCAATCGGCGAGATGATGCAGCCAGTTGTTGGCGTCGGGTGCGGTGCCGCGCTGGATCGATACCAAAGCGTCGCGCATCCGCATCGTCAGCGTACCCGGGGCACCGCTGCCGATCGTGAAGCGCCCCTCGGGGCTGGCGACCGTACCGATCGGCGTCACTACCGCGGCAGTGCCACACGCGAACGCCTCGACGAGCCGGCCGCTCGCCGCATCGGCGCGCCACTGGTCGATCGTATAGCCCTCCTCGCGGACCTCGATGCCTTGGGCGCGTGCGAGCGTCAGGATCGAGTCGCGCGTGATGCCGGGCAGGATCGTACCCGTCAGCGCCGGGGTCGCCATGCTGCCATCGTCGAACACGAAGAAGATGTTCATGCCGCCAAGTTCCTCGACCCAGCGGCGCTCGGCCGCGTCGAGGAACACCACCTGGTCGCACCCGTTGCGGATCGCCTCGGACTGCGCGAGCAGGCTGGCGGCATAGTTGCCGCCGCACTTGGCAGCACCCGTGCCGCCCAGTGCGGCGCGCGTATATTGCTGGCTCACCCAGATCGACACGGTCGGCGCACCGCCCTTGAAATAGGCGCCGACCGACGATGCGAGCACCATGTACAGATATTCCGCCGACGGCTTCACGCCGAGGAACACCTCGGAGGCGAACATGAACGGGCGCAGATACAGCGCGCCGCCATCGCTCTCCGGGATCCAGTTCGCATCCGCCTTGACCAGCCGCTCGACCGATTCGAGAAACAGCTCCTCGGGCAGCTCGGGCATGGCGAGCCGGCGCGCCGAATCCTGGAACCGGCGCGCGTTCGCCTCGGGACGAAACAGCGCGGTGCCGCCATCCGCCAGCCGATACGCCTTCATCCCCTCGAAGATTTCCTGCGCATAATGCAGCACCGACGATGCCGGATCGATCGTCAGCGGCGCACGCGCGGTGATCCTGGCATCGTGCCAGCCCTCAGTCTCGCTATAGCGGATCATCGCCATATGATCGGTGAAGACTCGCCCGAAACCGGGGTCGATAAGCCGCTTGGCGCGCTCGTTCGCCTCTACCGGAGTCGCATTAGGCTCGTGGCGAAACGCGAAGGGCGACGTAGAAGCTGGAGCAGGCATCGAATTTCTCTCTCAAGGCGGGTTGCCGACGACTACGGGCGATGTCTAAACCGGTCAACATGGCTGCCACAGCATCGACCGCATCACCCCTGTTTCTCCGCGAGACCGAACTCAGGCGCGGGCTTGAGCTACTCTACTTCGGATACAGCCACCTCACCCGCTCGATCGACCAGGGGCTGGCCGACGAAGGACTGGGGCGCGCGCATCACCGCGCACTCTATTTCATCGCGCGCAAGCCCGACATGACGGTCAGCGAACTGCTCTCGCTGCTGGCGATCACCAAGCAGTCGCTCGGCCGCGTGCTGAACGAACTCGCCGATCGCAAGCTCGTCGAGACTCGCCCCGGCGAACGCGACCGGCGCCAGCGCTTGCTGCGACTCACCGCCGCGGGGGCGAAGATGGAGAGCGAGCTGTTCGAGGCGGCACGCCAGCGCATGTCGGCCGCCTATGTCAGCGCCGGTCAGAATGCGGTCTCTGGCTTCTGGGCCGTCCTGGAGGGCCTCGTCCCCGAGGAGGAGCGGTCGCAGGTTATCGCGTTGCGCGGCTAGGATTCCCCGACGCCGCGGTCGTCCTAGCGGGCGGCGGCGGCCATCTCGGCGTTGCGCCGTTCGGACGCCGCGAGCGTCTCGGTCAACAGCGTGACGAGCGCGTCGTCGCGGTCGAGCACGTTCAGCCCTTCGCGAGTGGATCCGCCGGGACTCGCCACCCGGTCCGCCAGCACCGCGGGCGATATATCCGCCGCGGCCGCCATGATCGCCGAGCCCTCCAGCGTCGCCATCGCCAGACGCGCCGCCTGATCAACCGGCAGCCCCAAGGCAGCCCCCGCCTGGGCCAGCGCATCGGCAAACCGGAACACGAACCCCGGACCAGATCCGGCGAGCGCCGTCACCGCATCGAAATGCGCCTCGTCCGCGATCCATTCATAATGGCCGAGCGGCGCAGCGAACGCTTCCGCGGCCGCGATCGCGTCCTCCGACTCCGTATCAGTGTAGAGCGACGTCACGCCCTTGCCGATCGCAACCGGCAGGTTCGGCATCGCACGGACGATGGCATCCGCCGCGAACCGCGCCGACAGCGCAGCATGATCGATGCCGGCGAGGATCGAAAGCAACAGCTGCGGTTGCCCCTGCAGCGGGGCCACAAGCGCCTGCGCGGCGTCGATCTGCTGCGGCTTGAGCGCGAGCATCAGCGTGGCGGGTGCGGCCTCATCGGGGAGCGCGGTCAACGAGCGGACGCCATCGGGTGCCCCCGTGCCGCTCCGCGTGATCACCGTCACGCTCGCGGGATCGAGGCCGGTTGCGAGCCAGCGCCGCAGCATCGCCCCGCCCATGTTGCCGCAGCCGATCAGCCACAGCGGCCCCACCGGAAAACTCATGCCTCGCCGTGCGTTTCGATCAACGCCGCGGCAAGTGCGTCCTTCGGGCTCTTGCCGCCCCACAGCACGAACTGGAACACGGGGTAAAAGCGCTCGCATTCCTCGATCGCCGATTCGACGAGCAGTTCGGCGGCGTCGAGCGACATCGTCCCCTCCTCGCCGCCATCGACCATCGCCGCATGCCGGAACAGCAGGATGCCGCTCGACGACCACAATTCGAAATGGCCGATCCAGAGCTGCTCGTTGACCAGCCCGATTGTCTCGTACACCGCCTGCCGCCGATCGTCGGGCACCTTGATGTCAGGAAAAGCGAGGAATTGCAGGACGCTATCGTCTTCGCGCCACAGGGCGCGCAGTTCGTAGGTCGTCCAGCTGCCCTTGACGGTCGCGACGATCTCGTCGTCGTGACGCTCATGTTCCCAGCCATGCGCAGCGTAATAGCTTTCGAGCATGTCGATCGGGGCGGCATCTTCGTGGTCGTGGTCGGCGTGTTCAAGCATCATAGGGTCCTGGCGGTCCTTATCGCACGACAAAGGGTGCCGAGGCAAAAACGCCCCGACAACCCCATCGGACCCAATTCTGCGGAAAACTGTGGAAAAGTCAGTCGACCGACGCCCCGAGCGGCGCTGTGACGGCCGATTTTGCTTCAAGCGCATCGAGTCGCGCCTTCAGCGCGTCATTCTCGTCGCGCGCTGCGGCGGCCATCGCCTTGACCGCATCGAACTCTTCGCGGCTGACGAAGTCGAGCCCGCCCAGCCATTCGCGCGCGCGTTCCCGCGCACCAGATCCGGCTTCGCGACCAACACCTGCAAGCGTCCCGGCCGCACCGTTCAAGACTTTGACGATATCGTCGAACACGCGGTTTTCGGACTGCATTGCTTCAAAACCTCAACAGATTGCTGCGTTACAGCATTTGGGACGTATGGCTGGCCGGCGCAAGGGTTTCGGCGTCGGGGTTCAATTGCCCGATGCTGAACGCGAGCACGCCGGCAAAGCTGATCCAGACCATATAGGGCACCATCAGCCACGCCGCTGCCGGCCGGATCCGCGCGAAGACGACGGTCGCGGCGATCGACAGGATCAGCATCGCGACGATCACCAGTACCGCAGCACCGATCTTGTGCGCGCCGAAGAATGTGGGCGTCCAGAGGAGGTTGAGCACGAATTGCGCTGCGAACAGGCCCACGGCTAGGGGGCGCTGGCGGGCGCCACGCGCATTGAGGATCATCGCCAGCGCGAGCCCGATCATGACGTAGAGCGTCGTCCAGACGACCGGGAACACCCAGCCCGGCGGGTTCAACGCCGGCTTGGCGAGCGCCATGTACCAGCCATTCTCGCTGCCGACGGGTACCGAGCGGCCCGACACGAAGCCGAACAGCAGGATCAGGGGCACGGTCACGACCGCCCAGCGGAGGAACGACATCCTCAACTGGCCCTTCGAAGCGATACCGCCCACACACATCCTTCCGTCTTCACGCGGGCACGTCCTGCCGCGCATTTCGCGATCGGTAAACCGTGATCGGGCGATAATCGTTCCGCTAGTGGTTCATTCCGGCACGGCCGTCCCGGCGTCTACGGTCGCGCCTGCCCCCTGCCGCGCCGCGATCAGGAACTCGACATTGCCCTCGGGGCCGGTGATCGGACTCTGCACCACACCCTCGACGTGCCAGCCCTGCGCGGTCAGCCACGCCGCGACCTCGTCGCAGACCCGGCGGTGAATCGCGGCATCCCGGACGACGCCCCCCTTCCCTACTTCCTCGCGGCCAGCCTCGAACTGCGGCTTCACCAGCGCCATCAGCCGCGCCCCCGGCCTGGCAAACGACATCGGGCGTTCGAGCACCTTGGCCAGTCCGATAAAGCTCGCATCGCACACGATCAGGTCGACGGGTTCGGGGATATGCGCAGGCGTCAGGATCCGCGCGCTGGTCTGCTCGTGGACGATGACGCGGTCGTCTTGGCGAAGCGACCAAGCGAGCTGGTTGGTCCCGCTATCGACCGCATAGACCTTGGTCGCGCCGCCCTTCAGCAGCACGTCGGTAAAGCCGCCCGTCGATGATCCGACGTCGATCGCGACCAGACCCGTCACGTCCCAGCCGAAATGCGCGAGGCCGTGCGCAAGCTTGATCCCCCCGCGCGACACCCAGGGATGATCGCGGCCGCGGACGTCGAGCACAACGTCGTCGGGTAAAGTCTGGCCGGGCTTGTCGACCTTCTTGGTCCCAGCGAACACCAGCCCCGCCATGATCAGCGCCTGCGCGCGCGTGCGCGACTCGACGAGCCCCCTGTCGACCAGCATCTGGTCCGCGCGTATCTTCACCATGCCGATATCCTTGCCATCCGACAGCCTATCGTCGCGCCGTCCGGTCATCGCAAGCTGCCTTCCTTTCGCCGCAATGCCATTGCCTACCGAATTAGTGGGAGTATCTTCAGCATCGGAGAGCGTGGCCGCACGGCGTCCCCTAGAGCGTCGTTCGGCTACGCTCCCACCCTGCAAAAAGGGGTCCGGAGAAGGAGAAGCGCTGTGGGTAATTTCGCACCGTATGAGTCCGTCCAACCGACCATCCTCACCGTGCCGGGGCTCGGCGGCTCCGGCCCTTCGCACTGGCAGACACTGTGGGAAGACGCGCGGCCCGATACTGTCCGCGTCGAACTCGGGATGTGGAACACACCCCACCGCAACGCCTGGGTCACGCGACTCGACGAGGCGATACGCCGGGCGGATGCGCCGGTGATCCTCGCCGCGCACAGCCTGGGATGCCTAGCAGTCGCGTGGTGGGCCGAACTGAGCCCGCAGCCTTATGGCTGGCCGGTCGCGGGCGCGCTGCTGGTCGCGCCCGCCGATGTCGATCGCGGCGGCGCGCAGGCCGAACTGAAGGGCTTCTCACCGACGCCGCGCACGCCGCTGCCCTTCCCGTCGATCGTCGTGGCGAGCAGCGACGACCCCTGGGTCAGCCCCGAGCGCGCGCACAGCATGGCCGCGGACTGGGGCAGCCACTTCGTCGACGCCGGACCGCAGGGGCATCTGAACGCGGCCAGCGGGATCGGCTGGTGGCGCGAAGGTCAGGACCTGCTCGAACGCGTCATCGCGGCGAGCAGTGACGGGCGCGGCCAGCCATTGCCGCCAAGCCGGGCGCGCTCGATTTTGGCGGTGAACGCCACGGATGCCGCCCAGACGCATTATCTGGGTGGGTGACAAACGATCCACCACGCCGGCCGAGTCCGGGGTGGTGCTCCGTCACGGGATCCGAGAACCGTCCTCATCGAACCGCTCGGGGTTCGCGGCCTGCTCGGCCTTCGCCGCCGCGAGGCCGCCGCGCATCCGTCGCCACATCGCGATGTTGAGCGACACCATCACGATCACCGCGAGCGCGATGATCACGATTCCCTTGGTCGGACCGGTCATGCGCGCGCTTCGGCGACTCCGCCCGAATTATGCCGCAGCGCCTTGAGGACGGTGTCGACCAGCGCGGTCGAATCGAGCCCGGCCTCGGCATATTGGACGTCGGGCTTGTCCTGGTCCTGGAAGGTGTCGGGCAGGCGCAGCGTGCGCAGCTTGAGACCGCCGTCGATCAGCCCCTCGTCCGACGCCAGCGTCAGCACGTGCGCGCCGAACCCGCCGACCGAATTCTCCTCGATCGTCACCGCGACTTCGTGCGTCGTCAGCAACTTGCGGATCAGGTCGATGTCGAGCGGCTTGGCGAAGCGGAGATCGGCGACCGTCGTGCTCAGCCCCTTCGCCTCGAGGATCTCGGCGGCCTTGAGCGCTTCCTCAAGCCGGGTGCCGAGCGACAGGATCGCGACGGTCTTGCCGTCGCGCACGATACGGCCCTTGCCGATCTCGAGCAGTTCCGGAACCTCGGGCAGCGCGACGCCGGTGCCGTTGCCGCGCGGATAGCGCAGCGCGATCGGGCCTGCGTCATATTGCGCGGCGGTATGCGTCATGTGGACAAGCTCGGCCTCGTCCGCCGCCGCCATCACGACGAAATTCGGCAACGTCGCCAGATAGGTAACGTCGAACGACCCCGCATGGGTCGCGCCATCCGCCCCCACGAGGCCCGCACGATCGATCGCGAAGCGGACCGGCAGGTTCTGGATCGCGACGTCGTGGACGACCTGGTCATAGGCGCGCTGAAGGAAGGTCGAATAGATTGCGCAGAACGGGCGCAGGCCCTGCGCCGCAAGCCCCGCGGCGAACGTCACGCCATGCTGTTCGGCGATGCCGACATCGAAGAAGCGGTCGGGATAGGCCTTGGCGAACGCATCGAGCCCGGTGCCCGACGGCATCGCCGCGGTGATCGCGCAGATCCGCTCGTCCTTGGCGGCTTCCGCGACGAGCTGCGCACCGAAGACGTTCTGATATTGCGGCGGGCCCGGGGGGGCCTTGGTCTGGACGCCGGAGATCACGTCGAACTTCTGGACGCCGTGATATTTGTCCGCGGCGGCCTCGGCGGGGGCATAGCCCTTGCCCTTCTTGGTGACGACATGGACGAGGATCGGGCCCTCCTCGGCATCGCGGACATTCTCGAGCACCGGGATCAGGTGTTCGAGGTTATGACCGTCGATCGGGCCGACATAGTAAAAGCCCAGTTCCTCGAACAGCGTCCCGCCCATCGTCATGCCGCGCGCGAACTCGTCGGTCTTGCGCGCGGCGTTGTGGAACGGGCGCGGCAGGCGGCGCGCAAGCTTCTTGGCGAGTTCGCGGATGCCGAGGAACTCGCGACTCGACACGATTCGGCTGAGATACGCCGACAGCCCGCCGACCGGGGGCGCGATCGACATGTCGTTGTCGTTGAGGATGACGACCAGGCGATTGCCCGCCTGCTCGGCGTTGTTCATCGCCTCATAGGCCATGCCCGCGGACATCGCGCCGTCGCCGATGACCGCGATTCCCTTGCCGGGCGTACCCGCAATCTTGTTGGCGACCGCAAAACCCAGCGCAGCCGAGATCGACGTCGACGAATGCGCCGCGCCGAACGGGTCATATTCGCTCTCGCTACGCTTGGTGAAGCCGCTCAGCCCGCCGCCCTGGCGCAGCGTCCGAATCCGGTCGCGCCGCCCCGTCAGGATCTTGTGCGGATAGCATTGGTGACCAACGTCCCAAACCAACCGATCCCGCGGGGTGTCGAAGACATAGTGGATCGCGGTCGTCAGCTCGACCACGCCGAGGCCCGAGCCGAGATGCCCGCCGGTAGTGCCGACCGCGGAAATCGTCTCGGTCCGCAGTTCGTCGGCGAGTTGGCGGAGCTGGTCCGGGCGCAGCTTGCGGAGGTCGTCGGGCGTCGAAACGGTGTCGAGCAGCGGGGTCGCGGGAAGATCGGCCATCATCCTCGCTTAATGCAGCCCGCCTATCGTGTCGATTGTTACCGTGTCATGGCGTAGCATTCGCGCTGAAATTGCTCGGGAACTGCACCGCCATGGACTTTACGCATCGTTTTGCCCGCGAACCGGACATTGCCGCGATCTCGGCGCTGATGGCGCGTGCGATCGGGGCGTTGCAGGGGGATTTCCTCACGCCCTCGCAGGTCGCGGCAAGCCGGGCGGTCATGGGGCTCGACACCCAATTAATCGCGGACGGGACGTATCTGCTGGTCCATGCCGGCGACGGACGCCTGGCGGGCTGCGGTGGCTGGAGCCGGCGCGCGACGCTGTATGGCGGCGACCACAGCACATCGTTGCGTGATGCCGCCCTGCTCGATCCAAGCCACGATGCCGCGCGAATCCGCGCGATGTATACCGATCCGGATTTCGTGCGACGCGGCGTCGCCCGGCTGGTGCTGTCGGTATGCGAAGCGGCAGCACGCGATGCCGGGTTCGCGCGTGCGGAGATGATGGCGACGCTTGCCGGTGAGCCCTTGTACCGGGCGTGTGGCTATCAGCCGATCGAGCACATCGAAACGCCAGGAGAGGTACCGGTACCGATGATCCGGATGGGCAAGGCCCTTATTTAACCCCCCCCCGCCAGAGGAAGGATACGGTAGGTTCGGTACGAGCGTTCTACTTCGCTTCGCAGTCTGCGCAGCGGCCTCGTACCTCGATCACCGGACGAACAGGGGCAAAGCCGGCAGCTTCTGCGGCATTGCGGACGCCGCGCGTGATCACGTCATTGTCGAGATGCGTGGTCTGGCCGCACGAGTCGCAGACCAGGAAGATGCAATCATGCAGGCAGTCGGGGTGCGCGTTGGCGACGTACGCATTGGCGCTTTCGACCCGGCGGGCGAGGTTCGCGCCGACGAACAGGTCGAGGATCCGGTACACGCTGTTCGCCGCGACCCGACGCCCTTCCGATTTCGACACGGCTTCGGCGATGTCATAGGCCGAGGCCGGTTTGTCGAACCCCGCAAGTGCCGCAAACACGCTTGCGCGCATCGCCGTCCATTGCTCCCCCGCCTTTTCGAGCGTGGTTTGCGCCGCGACGGTGAGATCGGCGCCTTGCGGTTCGGTGTGGGTGTGGGCGTGCGCCATGGCGTACGAGGTAGGATGCCGGAGCAGTTCCAGCAAGCCGCTCAGGTGTCTGCCCGACGATTGAGATCATGCCCGAACGCGAGCAGGCCGACCCCGATGATCGTCCACAGCGTCTCCCCGCCACCGCTGTCGTGCGGAAGCGTCATCGCGCCCGCCATGATCCCGAGCCCGAGCGCGCCCATCGCAGCCGGCATCATATAGCCATGATGCAGCACGCCGCGGCCGAGCGCGAGCGCGCCCAGACCGATCGCGATCGTCAGCCCGACCTCATGGAAGATCGGATCCAGCAGGAAACCGCCCGCGGTCGACATCAACGCCACCAGCACCGAGGTCGCCAGGCAATGCACCATGCACAGACCGGACAGGCCGATCGCATAGCGGTCGAGTCCGGCGAAGCGGTGGGTATGCGTGGCTGAGGGCGTCATCGTGCCAGCAATATAGCCGCACGATTGACAGGATACAACATTACATCGAAGATTTTTCCACCCGAATTGATCGGCGTTGCATGGCCGACACGAAGCGATGGCGCCGCGCCCCCGTGTGGAGTATTTGCTCCGACATGCTTCAACCCAGCGCCGCCTTTATCACCAAAGCCCGCCCGCGCGCGGTCGCCCTGTGGCTCTATAGCGTCGCGGGGCTGATCGTCGCGATGGTCGTCATCGGCGGCATCACGCGGCTGACCGAGTCGGGGCTGTCGATCACGCAGTGGAAGCCGATCAGCGGCATCATTCCCCCGCTGAACGACGCGCAGTGGCAGGCCGAGTTCGCCAACTACAAGCGCATCCCCGAATATGCCGCGTTCAATGCCGACATGTCGCTTGGCGGGTTCAAGGCAATCTTCTTCTGGGAATATCTCCACCGCCTTTGGGGGCGGCTGATCGGGATCGCCTTCGCCGTCCCGCTGATCTGGTTCGCGGTGCGCAAGCGGATCCCGGCCGGCTATGGTTGGCGGCTGTCGGCACTGCTCGCGCTGGGCGCGTTCCAGGGGGCGATCGGCTGGTGGATGGTCGCATCGGGATTGTCGGTGCGAACCGACGTCAGCCATATCCGGCTGGCGGTGCATCTGCTGACGGCGCTGACGATCCTTGCGGGCATCATATGGACCGCGCTCGACCTGTCCGCCTTGCACCGCAACCCGCTTGCGGCCCCTGCCCGACTCGCACCTGTCGCGATCGCCGCACTCGCGTTGCTGTTCGTGCAGCTGGTGTACGGCGCATTCACGGCGGGGCTCGACGCAGGCTACGCTTTCGCCAGCTGGCCGCTGATGGGCGACGGGCTGTTCCCCGCCGATGTGCCCATGGTGAACCCCGCCTGGAGCAACGCGGTCGACAACCCGATCGTCGTCCAGTTCATCCACCGCTGGTTCGCGTTCGCCGCCGCGGCCGGGCTCGTCTGGCTGGCAATCACGGCGACCAAGGCCGGCAGCCGTGCAGGCTTCTTCGTCGTCGGCCTCGTCACGTTGCAGATCATGCTGGGCATCGCCACGCTGATGACCGGAGTCCAGATCGACGTCGCGGTGGCGCACCAGGGCAACGCCGCTCTGCTGCTTATCGCCGCCATGTTCGCCGCCCACGCGGTCGGCAGCGCACGTCGGGTATCATAATACCCGTCAGCAAACCGGCGGAAAGCTTGACTTGAAGCACCCCTTTCAGCATTAGGCCGGCATTCGCGCTGCGGGGCAACCTGCGGTGCGCTTGCATTCAATCTGGAAGGTCCAACGCCCATGAAGGCGCTCATGAAGACCACCAAGTCGGCCAAGCCGCACGAGGTGGAGAAGCAGTGGCATATCGTCGACGCGGAAGGTCTCGTCGTCGGTCGTGCCGCATCGATCATCGCCAACGTCCTGCGCGGCAAGCACAAGACGTCGTTCACTCCGCATGTCGATTGCGGTGACAACGTCGTCGTGATCAACGCCGACAAGATCCGCTTCACCGGCAACAAGGCCGCGAAGAAGATCTATTACAAGCACACCGGTTACGCCGGCGGCATCAAGGGCATCACTGCCGCCAAGGTCCTCGACGGCCGCTTCCCGGAGCGCGTTCTCGAAAAGGCTGTCGAGCGCATGATCCCGCGCGGCCCGCTGGGTCGTGAGCAGATGCGCAACCTGCGCATCTTCAAGGGCACCGAGCATCCGCACGAGGCACAGAACCCTGCCGTGCTCGACATCGGCAGCATGAACCGCAAGAACAAGGTGGGCGCATAATGTCCGACAACCGCCAGTCGCTCGCCGATCTCGCGAGCCTGACCAACCAGCCTGCGCCGGCTGCCCCCGCTGCACAGACGCTGCCGACCAGCGAAGGCGATATCGAAGCGCCGGTCTCGAACGAGCCCGTCCGCGAGCCGATGCCGTTGCGCGAGCAGATCCTCGACAAGCAGGGCCGCGCCTACGCGACCGGCCGTCGTAAGGACGCCGTTGCCCGCGTCTGGGTCAAGCCCGGCACCGGCAAGATCACGATCAACGGTCGTGACCAGGAAGTGTATTTCGCACGTCCGACGCTGCGTCTCGTCATCAACCAGGTGTTCGGTATTACCGAGCGCGAAGGTCAGTATGACGTCGTCTGCACCGTCAAGGGTGGTGGTCTTTCGGGCCAGGCCGGCGCGGTCAAGCATGGCATCAGCCAGGCACTGACCCGCTTCGAGCCGGTGCTGCGCGCCACGGTCAAGTCGGCAGGCTTCCTGACCCGCGACAGCCGCGTCGTCGAGCGCAAGAAGTACGGCAAGGCGAAGGCCCGTCGTAGCTTCCAGTTCTCGAAGCGCTAAAACTCGCTTTCAGTATCTGCGTATCAGAAGGGCGGTCCGGCAACGGGCCGCCCTTTCTGTATCTGGAGCAGGAAATGCGCTTGCCTAGCCCAGCGCGGCCAGGATCTCGTCGAGCGATGCGTTGCGAATCCCGCGGCGATCGAACGCGTTGAGCATCGCCGTCCACCAGTGGTGAAACCGCCGCAGGTCGGCAGCGTCGCGGACATAGGGCGTGTGGCCCGGCATAAGCGACGGCGAGTGGAAGGACAGGTTGAACAGCCTGAGCCCTTCGCCGGCCGCAACCGCGACAGCCTCCAGCGCCGCCGCGATCGGCATGTCCTCGGGCGTAAGCGCGATCCGCGACAGCAACCGCGCGCGTGCAAATAGCCCGCGCGCCTTCTGTAGGTGGCCAAGCGCCCGATATAATCCGCCGCCGCCCCGGCGCGCGTGGCCGGTAAAGACGGTCGTCAACGGCAGTTCGACGATGCCGCCCGATCGAAATGCCGCCGCCTTCGCCATCGTGAAGTCCGGGCCGCCATCGGCGCCGTAATTATAGCCGGGGCGCACCGAACTATCGATCCGGTAGCCGAGCGACGCCAGCAGGTCGAAGCTGTTGGGGCCGATCCCGTATCGCCCGGCCCTGTACGCACGCGGCGACGTTCCGAACGCCGCGGCGATCATCATCGTGAGCGTCTCGAGCTTGGCCTCCTCCAGCGCCCGCGGCAGAGTGCCGGCATAGCTCGCGGCGGCTGTCAGCGGCTCCTCGAACGGCGGATTCACCCAGGCGTGCAGCTGCGTACCGATCTCGGACCGGCCATCCTCGACGACTCGCGACAGGATCGCGACCGAGACGGGGTCGGTGACGATCGGGTGGTCGATCATGCAGTTGAGTGCGACACCGCGATCGGCGAAGCGGCGGTGCGCGTCGGGAAACGCCGCCATCGCGGTCGTCGCGCGATTGCGGGGACTAAGCGGCGCGCGCCAGTCGAATTCCTCTTCGACGTCCACGAAGACGGTGAAGCGGGTCCCGAACGCGTCGGGCCAGATCACGCGCTGCGCCGCGGTCGGCTGCGGCGGGCGGTACGTCACCGCTGGTCGTCGGCGGCGCGCTCCGCTTGCACGACGTCCGCGGCAGGCAGCTGCAGCGTCAGCCGATCCGCGCCGATCGTCAGCACGCCGCCCAGCTCGACCGCGAGATTCTGCGCCAGCCGCAGCGCGAAACCGGTGCCGAGCAACGGCGCACCGTCTTCGGCCGCCTGTTCGGCGTCGATGCTGAGCAACACGTCGGTCGCATGCGCGGCGAGCGCGGCTGGCCGATCGAACGCGATCGTGACCGTGTCCCCGACCGGCAGGACGACGATCCCGAGCTGCTCGCCCTGCCGCCCCGCCGAGACCAGCGCGGCGAGCAACCGGCCGACCAGCCGCTCGACCGCACGATCGTCGCCAAGGATATCGCAGTCACCCGCCGGCATCGCCACCGCCAGGCTCGCACCGCGTAACGTCGCAAGGGGCTCGAGATCACGCACGACGCGGTCGAGCAACGCCCGGACCGGCACCGTCGTCGGCCGCAGGTCGAGCGCATGCCCCTCGATCCGCGCTGCAGTATCGAGATCGTCGATCGCGGATAGCAGGTCACCCGCCTGCGTGCGGATCGCGGTCGCGCGGTCGCGATAGGTGGGCGATACGGGGCCGAGCAGCTGCGTCTCGATCAGCTCGGCGAACCCCGCGATCGCGTTGGTCGGCGTGCGCAGTTCATGGACGAGCTGGCGCAGCGAATCGGCGACGGGCGACGTCGCGCGCACCGGCTGCGCGACTTCGTCGCGGCGCGGACGGCGAGCGGTACCGCGAAAGCCGATGAAGCGGCCGGACGCATGTTCGAACGCGGGCACGCCCGACAGCCGCCACGATCCGAACGCATCCGACAACCCGCCGACTTCGAGTCGCGCGTCGCTGAACCGCGAGCGACGGCGAAAGGCACCTGCCGCGACCCCGTCGAGCTGCGCCTCGCCCTGCTTCGCAGCGAAAGCCAGCGACATCCCGATCAGCGCCGAGCGTGCGACGCCGTCGATCATCCGGATGACGCCCTGCGCGTCGGTTTCGAACCGGAAACTCTCGATCTCGGCAGCGGCGGGCGTCGGCGTGGCGGCTTCGGCGGTGCGGTCACGATTGAAAGCCTCGATCCGCGCGACGAGATCCGAAATCTCGAACCGGTCCGCGGGCGATGCGCTGGCAGGTTCGACCGTCGGCTCGGCCTCAGCCATTTCGGCATGGCGAAACGCCTCCGCGACAAACGGCAGACCGCGCGCGACCGCGCCGAGCGCCATGAACGGGGTCTCGCTGAGCGGCGCGCTGTAGAGCGACGCTTCGCCAGCGAGACGACGCGGTGCCGGCAGCTCGACAACGGACTCCGGAATGGCGGGCTCTGCGAGGCGCGGCTCTTCGATTACCAGCGCTTCAACAGCCGGCTCTTCGATGACCACCGGCTCCGGGGCGATCGGTTCGACAACGATCGCCTCCGCCACGATCGGCGGATCGGGCTGCGGCAACACGAAGTCGACCGGTCCGAAGCTCTGCAAGCCGCGCTCGACCTCCGCTGGCAAATCGCGCCGATGCCGCAGCACCGAACGGCTCGCGGGAGTCAGGCGCGGCAGGATCGCCAGCCAATCGTCGGACTCGAGCATCGCGGTCCGCAGGACCGGCGCGGCGATCGCCAACGTGTCCTCCGCGAAGAACCCGACCAGCTTGGCATCGGGGTGGGCAAAGGCGAGCGCACGCGCGCTGGCGGCGCGGACCTCGACCGGCACCGCCTGGCGCAGCAGGCGCAACCGCGCGATCGCCGGTTCGTCGACCGCCGCGCGACCGCGACCCATCAGGTCGACGAGCTGCCGCCACGCGGACTGCGCGCCGAAACCGGTGGCCATATCGGCAGCGAGGATCGTCTTCAGGCTATCGTCGAACCGCACATCGTTCCCCGGTTTGGGTGGGCGTACCACGCTCTCCGTACCGATTCCTTAACGCCGCCGGCCAAACGACGGAACAGCGCATTTGCGTGTCCGTAGACGTTCGTCGCATAGTGGGACAATTGCGTTTCGCCGCAACAATCTTATGGCTATGAGGAATGAATCGCTTGGTTTGCGATGCCTATCGGGAGTTGCGTGAAATGAGTTTTGACCGGATCGATCGGCAGATCCTGTCGTTGTTGCAGGCCGACGGTCGGATGACGAATGTCGACCTGGCTGACCAGGTGGGCCTGACGGCACCGCCATGCCTGCGCCGCGTCCGCGCGCTCGAGGAAGCGGGGGCGATCCGCGGCTATCATGCCGATCTCGATGCGAGCCGGTTGGGCTTCCCGATCACGGTGTTCGCGATGGTGTCGCTGCGCAGCCAGGCCGAGCATGACCTTGCCGCGTTCGAACATCATATCGCCGACATTCCGGAAATCCGCGAATGCCACATGCTCAACGGCGAAATCGACTTCATCCTGAAAATCGTCGCCGCGGACCTGAAGAGCTTCCAGGAGATCCTGACGACGCATCTGACGCCTGCGCCGAACGTCGCGAGCGTCAAGACGTCGCTGACGATCCGGACCGCCAAGGCGCTGTCGGGGATCCCGGTGGTGGTGGACTGACGCTTCGTCGCTGGGCGCCTGCTTGCTGACTTTACGACCCTGGCGGATCCCTTCAAGGAAGGGCTGGCGAGGCTGACGTGGAACCGGACACCGCTGTTCCGCGCCCTCCCCCAACGTCACCTCCGGCACCAGCTCCCTTTGGCGGGCGAGGATACTGATCCCCCAAACGAAAACGGGGCGGCATCGCTGCCGCCCCGTTTCCATTCGACAAGACGCCGGGCCGTTTAGGCAGCCGGTGCGCCGAGCCACGTGGTCCACAGACCCGCAATGTCCGCCTTGGGCGATGCCTTGACCGCCGAGAACGCGGTCGCGGCGCCAGCCTTGTCGCCCGAGCGGGCGAGCGCGATACCCAGATGCAGGTTCACGTCGTCGGCGTCGACGCCACCCTTGGTCAGCGCCAGACGATAGAGCTCGACCGACTTGGCATAGTTGTTCTGGCCGAGATATGCATCGGCGGTACCCGCGGCGAGCTTGCCGTTCGGTGCCGTCGCGGCGCGCTTTTCCAGACCCGACAGCGGGCCGTCGGCTGCGATGTTCTTGGTCGCATCCGCCAGCAGGCCCTTGGCCATCGTGTTCGCGGCCGGGATCTTGCCCGATGCCAGACCTTCCTTGATCACGGCCTGTGCTTCGCTCGGCAAGCCACGACGGTTCACGCTATCCGCATATTGCAGATAGTCGGTCTGGTCGGCGAGCGAGTTGGTCGCGCGCATCAGGCGGAAGATGTCGACCTTCTGGGGCTCGTCGAGCGTGATCAGCGCGTCCTTCTGGATGCCCGACAGGATCAGGACGTCGCGCCAGTTCTTGGCGGACGGATAGGCAGTGATCCACTTCTTCAGCCATGCCATCGTCTCGGGCTTGCGCTTGGCGGCATACGACTTGGCGATCGCATAGCGGTAATATTCCTCGGGCGCCTTCTGGCCCGACGCGCTCATCTGCGTGATCGAGGCGTCGAGATCGGCGGTGGCGCCGGCGACATCGCCGCTATCCATCTTCGCCTTGATGATCTGCAGCGGCAGGTTCGGATCGGAGTAGCCGAGTTCCTTGGCCTTGGCGAAATACTGGAGCGCGATCGGGTACTGCTTGCCGTTGAAGGCGAGCGCGCCGCGACGATAGGCATAGCGACCACGATCGGCAGCCGGCGTCGCCGGGTTGGCGATCAGCGCGTCGAGCGGAGTCGCCAGCGTGGTCTCGTTGATCGGTGCGTTCGGATTGGCGGTCTGAGCCGCGACCAGCTTCTCGGATTCCAGCTGATAGCGCAGCGCGGCGCCGATATACTTCTCGTAATCGGTCTTCGCGGCGGCAACGACCTGGTCGATTGCTGTCTGCGCGGTCGCATAATCCTTGGCGGTCAGCGCCGTCTGTGCGGCAAGCCCTGGCTTCTGCACTTCGGGGCTCAGCTTCACGGTCGCTGCGGCGTCGGCCTTCTTGTCCTTGGCGAAGGCGGGCGCGGTGAGCGCCATGCTGCTGGCGCCGGTCGCGAACGCCGCAACCAGTGCTAGCTTGGAAATGGTCTTCATGCGGAAACTCTCCCTCTGCGTCGGCCCGCTCACCTCGGTGGCGCGCCGCGACGCTATATGGTCCGTGGTGCATACGTTCAAGCAAGCGGTCCGGATCCCCCGTCTGCAAATTAGGCCCCTGCAAATTAGCGCGTGAACGTCGATTGAACGCACTCCCGGCGCCCGCTAGATCGCGGCGATGATCGCTGTCCTATCGCCCGCCAAGACGCTCGATTACGAGAGCGCCCTGCCCAAGCTCACGCCGACGACTCCGCGCTTTGCCGCCGAAGCACAGACGCTGGCGCATGCCGCCGCGCACCTGACGCAGAAGAAGTTGAGCGAGCTGATGCATATCTCGCCCGCGCTGGCCAAGCTGAACGCGGACCGGTTTCGCGACTTCGACACGCTACCCGAGCGGCCGGCGATGTTCGCGTTCGCGGGCGACGTCTATACCGGGCTGGAAGCCAAGACGCTCGACGAGGCGGCGGTGGACTACGCACAGGATCATGTCCGGTTGCTCTCGGGGCTGTACGGCCTGCTACGGCCGCTCGACCTGATGCGCCCCTATCGACTGGAGATGGGCACGCGCTGGGCGCCGCGGAAGACGAAGCTCACCGACTGGTGGGGCGACCGGATCGCGAAACTGCTCGCGGACGACGTCGAGACGGAGGGATCGGGGACGATCCTGAACCTGGCTAGCCAGGAATATTGGGCGGCGGCGGACGGCAAGTTGCCCAAGTCGATCCGGGTGGTCGCGATCGATTTCCGCGAGGGCGAGGCGCAGAAGTTCGTCAGTTTCCACGCCAAGAAGGCGCGCGGGATGGTGGCGCGCTGGCTGGTCGAGCACCGGATCGACACGGTGGAGGCGATCAAGGGATTCGACAGCGATGGCTATGCCTATGACGCGGCGGGCAGCAGCGACGCGCAGTTCCGGTTCGTGCGCAAGTGAGCAACGCGGTCGTCATCGGCGCCTCGGGCGGGATCGGCAAGGCGCTGGAAGAGGCACTGATCGACGAAGGCGCGTTCGACACGGTGTTCGGGTTCGCACGCTCGGAGAGCGGCGACCGGCATCTGGATCTGGAGGACGAGGCGAGCATCGCGGCCGCCGCCGCGCGGGTGGGATCACCGACGCTGGTGGTAGTCGCGACGGGGTTGCTGCACGACGGCGACAAGGGTCCCGAGAAGGCGATGCGCGAGCTCGATCCGGTGTGGATGGCGCGCAACTTCGCGATCAACGCGATCGGGCCGGCGCTGGTGGCGAAGCACTTCCTGCCGACGATGCCCAAGGCGGGGCGGATCGTGTTCGCGGTGCTGTCGGCGCGCGTGGGGAGCATCGGCGATAACAGGCTCGGCGGCTGGTATGGCTATCGCGCGTCGAAGGCGGCGCTGAACCAGCTCGTGAAGACGATCGCGATCGAGGACAAGCGCCGCAATTCGAGCGGCATCGTCGTGGGCCTGCATCCGGGGACGGTGGACACCGGGCTGTCGGCGCCGTTCCAGGGCAATGTGACGCCGGGCAACCTGTTCAAGGCGGACCGGGCGGCGGTGCAGTTGCTCGACGTCATCGACGGCCTGCGCGCACCCGACAGCGGCAAGCTGTTCGCGTGGGACGGGGTCGAGGTCACGCCATAGCCACGCGCAATCCTCCCCCGCCAGGGGGAGGTGGCTGGCACTTGCCAGACGGATGGGAAGGTAAGAGACAACCGGCGTTGCATGCCCCCCCTCCGTCGCCTGCGGCGCCACCTCCCCCTGGCGGGGAGGATCGCCACCCCTCCCCGCTCGATGACGCGGATTTCACCTGTCCGCCACCCTGCGTTCAGGTCCCCGCGCCCACTCTCGGCGCATCGTCCACCAAGGCCGAAACAGAGAGGATATCCCCGATGACGAAGTCCCTCCCCCTCGCGATCCTCGCCGGAGCCGCGCTGCTGTCCGGCACGGCCGCGATCGCCGCGACGCAGGCCAAGACCGTCCAGCCCAGGACCGTCGCGACGCATACCACGACGACCAAGACCACCACGCCGATGGGCAACACCCGCGTCGCCAAGCGCACCACGACGGTCGCCAAGGGCCGGATGGTCACCGCCAAGCTCGCGAACGGCAAGACCGTCACGTACAATTGCTCGCTCGCCGGCAACAAGACCAAGGCCGCCTGCAAATAAGCCCTGAATTCGCGATGAAACCCTTCTCCCCCGCGTGCGTACGCGTGCGCGGGGGTAGTAAGGCGCCACCCCCTCGGCTAAGGTGTGTCATCATACCGACACAAGCCGAAAGCCTTCAGATTTGACCGACGAGACCATGCTCGCCGAACCCACCGGCGGTGAGCCAGCCGGCATTGCCACCATCTCGATCGTCGACGAGATGAAGTCGAGCTATCTCGACTATGCGATGAGCGTCATCGTCGCGCGCGCGCTCCCCGACGTCCGCGACGGCTTGAAGCCCGTCCATCGCCGCATCCTATACGGTGCGCACGAAAGCGGCTTCGTCGCCGGCAAGCCGTACCGCAAGTCCGCGCGCATCGTCGGCGACGTGATGGGTAAATATCACCCGCACGGCGACAGCTCGATCTACGACGCGTTGGCCCGCATGACGCAGGACTGGTCGATGCGCGTGCCGCTGATCGACGGTCAGGGTAACTTCGGCTCGATGGATCCCGATCCGCCCGCGGCGATGCGCTATACCGAGGCGCGCCTCGGCAAGGTGGCCAACGCGCTGCTGGGCGATCTCGACAAGGATACGGTCGACTTCACGCCGAACTATGACGGCTCGGAGCGCGAGCCGTCGGTGCTGCCGGCGCGCTTCCCCAATCTGCTCGTCAACGGCGCTGGTGGCATCGCGGTCGGCATGGCGACCAACATCCCGCCGCACAATCTCGGCGAAGTGATCGCTGCGTGCCTCGCGTACATGGACAATGGCGCGATCACGACCGAGGAACTGTTTGAGATCGTCCCCGGTCCCGATTTCCCGACCGGTGCTATCATCCTCGGCCGTGCAGGTGCGAAGTCGGCCTATGAAACCGGCCGCGGCTCGATCATCGTCCGCTCGCGCCACGTCGTCGAGGAGGGCAAGGGCGATCGCCGCTCGATCGTCCTCACCGAAATCCCGTTCCAGACCGGCAAGAACGGCCTGGTCGAGAAGATCGCCGAAGCCGCCAAGGACAAGCGCATCGAAGGCGTCAGCGACATTCGCGACGAATCGAGCCGGATGGGCGTGCGCATCGTCATCGACCTGAAGCGCGACGCCACCCCCGACGTGGTGCTCAACCAGCTCTGGCGGCACACGCCTGCGCAGTCGAGCTTCCCCGCCAACATGCTCGCGATCCGCGGCGGCCGCCCCGAGCTGCTCAACCTGCGCGACATCATCGGCGCGTTCATCACGTTCCGCGAGCAGGTCATCACGCGCCGCTCGAAGTTCGAGCTCGCCAAGGCCCGCGAGCGCGCGCATCTGTTGCTCGGCCTCGTCATCGCGGTCACCAATCTCGACGAAGTCGTCCGCATCATCCGCGGGTCGTCCAGCCCCGCCGAAGCCCGCGGCAAATTGCTCGCGCGCGAATGGCCGGTCGCCGAGATCGCGCCGTACATCGCGCTCGTCGAGGCGGTCGAGGACAAGCAGCAGGAGGGCATCTACAAGCTGTCCGAGCCACAGGTCCGCGCGATCCTCGATCTGCGTCTCCACCGCCTCACCGCGCTCGGCCGCGACGAGATCGGCGACGAGCTGAAGGTGCTGGCGGCGTCGATCGCCGAGCTGCTCCACATCCTCGGTGACCGCGCCAAGCTGTACGAAGTCATGCGCGGCGAGCTGATCGCGATCCGCGACGAATTCGCCACGCCGCGCCGCTCCGAGATCGCCGCCGCCGCCAACGGCATCGACGACGAGGACCTGATCGAGCGCGAGGACATGGTCGTCACCGTGACCATGCAGGGCTATATCAAGCGCACCAGCCTCGACACGTTCCGCGCACAGGCACGCGGCGGCAAGGGCCGCGCGGGCATGTCGACGAAGGACGAGGATGTCGTCACCGAGCTGTTCGTCACCTCGACGCACACGCCGGTGCTGTTCTTCTCGAACCTCGGCAAGGTCTATCGCTACAAGGTCTGGCGCCTGCCCGAGGGTGGCCCCGCCACGCGCGGCCGGCCGATGATCAACCTGCTTCCGTTGGCGCCGGGCGAGACGATCTCGACCGTGCTCCCGCTGCCGGAGGATCTCAGCGAGTGGAGCCGCCTCCACGTGATGTTCGCGACGCAGCGCGGGCTCGTGCGCCGCAACGCGATGGATGCGTTCACCAACGTGCCGTCGAACGGCAAGATCGCGATGCGCTTCGAAGAGGGCTCCGAGGACAAGCTGATCGGCGTCGCGCTGCTCACCGAGCATGACGACGTGCTGCTCGCGACGCGGCTCGGCAAGGCGATCCGCTTTGCCGGCGACGACGTCCGCGAGTTCCAGAGCCGCACCTCGACCGGCGTGCGCGGCGTGACGCTGAAGGGCGACGACGAGGTCATCTCGCTGTCGGTCCTCCACCGTGTCGGCGCGACCCCCGAGGAACGCGAGACGTACCTGAAGTTCGCGCCGTGGAAGGGCGAGCGCGAGGGCGATCACGGGATGGGCGACGAACGCTACAACGATCTCAAGGACCGCGAGCAGTTCATCCTGACGGTCTGCGAGAACGGCTATGGCAAGCTGTCGAGCGCGTACGACTATCGTCGCACCGGTCGCGGTGGCCAGGGCATCACCAACATCGACAATATCGGCCGCAACGGCCCGGTCGTGGCGAGCTTCGCCGCGGCCAAGGGCCATCAGCTGATGCTGGTGACCAACCAGGCCAAGCTGATCCGCACGACCCTCGCGTCGCTGCGCGTCATCAGCCGCAATTCGGCGGGCGTGAAGCTGTTCGACGTGGCCAAGGGCGAGCATGTCGTCTCGGCCGCGCGGATCGAGGAAACCGAGGAGGACGCCGCGGTGAACCTCGCCGACGCGACGCCGGAACTGGCACCCGACACCGGTGCCACGATCGGCGAAGATACTGCGGCCGGCGATCCGACCGAGGGCCAGGGGGACGCAGAATGACCCGCGATCCGATCGCCTACAAGGTGCTGACGGGCGAGCAGCTGGCGACGCTGGAGAGCGGCAGCTTCGCCGGCGCGCCGGTGGATATCGCCGATGGCTATATCCACCTCTCGACCGCGGAGCAGCTGACCGAGACGGTCGACAAGCACTTCGCCGGCCAGTCAGACTTGCACGTCGCCGCCATCGATCTCGAAGCGATCGGTGACGACGTGACATGGGAAGAATCGCGCGGCGGCCAGCTGTTTCCGCACATCTATGGCGGCCCGCTGCTGCTCGAGACCGTACTCTCCTACGGCCCGCTCGAGCGCGACGACACGGGCAGGGTCAAACTCCCCGTCGCCGGGTAAGCCCAGCCAAAGCCATGTTTCCCCGCGAAGGCGGGGATCCAGTCTGGGCTCCCGCCTTCGCGGGAGAACAAGGACGCGAGAGCCGGTGTTCGATCGTGGCGTAGCGCTGCGGATTACCGGCGCCACATGAGTGTAACCGGCGGTTTACTCGGCCGCGGCACACTCCGCAGTGTTCGCCATCCTCCACAAACCATCACCCCTGCGAAGGCCAGGACCCAGTTGGCAAGGCCGATGGTGTTCGGACGCCTCGCGCCGTTACCCCCGTGCCGTCACCATCGCCGCCCAACTGGACCCCGGCCCTCGGCGGGGTGGTGGGTTACCGACGCTCGAAGGTGTCACCCCCTCACCCCGCCGCAAACGCGGCGCGGATGAAACGGGCGCACGCCTCCGGTGCGGTGATCGGGATCATGTGGCCGCCCTCGATCGTGTCGATCTTCGCGCCCGGGATTGCCGCGGCAGTCCGGTGACCGTTATAGGCCGGATCGAGGATCGCATCCTGTCGACCGAACAGGATCCGAGTCGGCACGCCGATCTCGCCATAGCGTTCGGCCATCGGCGTCAGATCGTCGTTGACGCCACCCAGATCCGCGGCCGCCGCCGCGATCGCGATCGGCCGCTGCGACAGCGCACCACCGCCACGAACCGCGAAATCTTCCGGCACCGCCTCGGGTTCGAAAATGCCCTCTAGCGTCTTGGCCGACGTCAACCGGCTGAGCGGCGTGCCGAGGACCTGCGCGAACCCGAGCCGCGCGCGCGCGGGCACGCGGGCGAGGCCGCGGAAGCTTTCGGGGACGCTCTCCTGCGGCCGGGTCAGCGGCGCGATCAGCGCGAGCGCGCGGATCAGGTGCGGATGGTCGAGCCCTACCGCCAACCCGATCGCGCCGCCGAGCGAATGCCCCACCAGCAAGGGACGATCGAGCCCGAGCTTCTGGATGAAATCGGAGATGATCGCGCCCTGCCCAACGATCCCGGGCATGGCGCCCGTTGCAGTCGAATAACCCGATCCCGGCCGATCGACGACGATCACGCGGTAATCGTCCTTCAGCAGGTCGACGAGCGCATAGCTGAAGTTGCGCAACTGCCCGCCAAGACCATGCACCATGACGATCGTCGGGCCGCTGCCGACGTCGATATAATGCAGCCGTGCGCCAGCGACGTCGAGGAACCGGCCATCCGCGGGCACCAGTTCCTCCGCCCGGCGCGCGATCCGGTTCGAATACAGCGATAGCGCGAGTCCCGACACAGCCGTGAACAGCGCACCACCGATCAACCCCTTGCTCGTCCGCCTCATCACCGTCTCCTTCATCATCTCTGTGCGCCGAACGCGCGGCCTTGTCCAAAGTCGCAGCGCATCTACCGCGGAACCCGTCCCCGCGTCGAACGTCCGACCTGCGAAGGAGATGCGCCGGTGGATCCACAGGCCCGAACGATACTCGAGACGATCGCGAAGCTTGCGCCGGACGCAAGCGACGCTGCGGAAACCGACGACGCTGCGTGGCTGGCCGATTTCCGCTACCAGACCACGCTGCTAAAGGCGTTTTCCGGCGATCCGGAGCCGGTGCACGCGATCACGCACCTGCTGGTACCGTCCGAGACCGGGAGGCTGGTGATTCGCCTGTATCGGCCCAAGCCCGGTCCGCTGCCGCTGCTACTCCACATCCATGGCGGCGGCGCGATCGCGGGATCGATCGACGGGCACGACCCGGCGTTGCGGGCGCTGGCCAACCGCACCGGCTGGCTGGTCGCTGCGCCCGCCTATAGACTTGCCCCCGAACACCCCTTCCCTGCGCAGCTCGACGATGGCTGGACCGCACTGACGGCGCTGAGCGCCCGCGCGAAGGTGCTGGCGATCGATCCGTCACGGATCGTCGTATCGGGCGACAGCATCGGCGGCACGCTGGCGACCGCCCTGGCAGCGCGCGCCGTTGCCGAGAACGGTCCGGCGCTGCACGGCCAGATCCTGCTCTATCCGAATACCGACCTGCGGCGCGGGGCCGACTATCCGTCACGGGAAAGCGAAGACGGCAACATCATCGATTCGGAGTCGCTCGAGCGGCAGATCGACCTGTATCTCGCCTCGGACGCCGACCGCGCCGATCCGCGCGTATCCCCGATCCTCGCCGACGACCTGGCCACGCTGCCCCCGACGATGCTCGTGACGTGCGAGAATGATCCCTTGCGTGACGAAGGCGAGGCGTATGGCCAGCGATTGCGCGAGGCGGGCGTTGCGGTCGATCATCGCCGAATCGACGGGATGATCCATGCTGTCCTGCAGATGGGCGGGCACACCGACGCGACGTCACGGCTGCTCGATCGCATCGCCGCGTGGCTAGAAAAGCGGTGAGGAGAATGGTGCACCCAGAGCGATTCGAACGCCCGACCCTCAGATTCGTAGTCTGATGCTCTATCCAGCTGAGCTATGGGTGCATCGCCTTGCCATCATGGCTCGGCCGCGCCGCTGTAAAGCGGAAAATCCTGGTGCACCCAGAGCGATTCGAACGCCCGACCCTCAGATTCGTAGTCTGATGCTCTATCCAGCTGAGCTATGGGTGCACTGGAGGGGCGCTGATAGCAGGCATTTTCGGGGGCGCAAGGGTCTCCTGCGAGAAAGTTGTGTGCAAAGCGTTGGCGGCATAGAGCGGCAGGCATGAAACACGCTCCCACGCCTCGCCTTGCGTCGTTCGCCGCCGTCCTCGTCGCCCTCGCCACGGCGGCGTGCAGCGCGGATACGAACAGCTATCCCTCGCTTGGTCTGCGGCCGGTCGAGAAGCTGGGATTCGCCGAGCCCGAGGTGAAGACGGCGGTGGCGGCGCCCGATCCGGCGCTCGATAAGGACATCGCCGCGATCACCGGCAAGCTCGCCGCGATCTCCACGGGTTTCGCGCGCGAGGCCGGCAAGGCGGAGGCGCTGGCGCGATCGGCGCGCGGCGCGGCGGTCGGCAGCGACGCGTGGATCGCGGCGCAGAGCGCGCTGGCGGGCCTCGACGACTGGCGCGCGCAGAGCTCGTCACTGCTAACCGACATAGAGGCGCGCGCGACCGACCGGGCGGCCAAGCTGCAGCCCGACTATCCCGCGCTGGGGGCTATCCGGGCTAAGGCGCAGGCCGAGACCGATCGCCAGACCGCGACGATCGCACGGATCCAGGCGAGCATGCCCTCAGCCTGAGCACGCCTTAGCCCCTCCCCCGCCACGGGGAGAAGAAGGCTCAGAACCCGTTCAACAGCGGCAGGATCGTCGAGTAATCGTCGGTCCACCCCGTGAACCTCTTGCGCGGCCGTAGCGGCCTCCAGTCGAGATCGGTCGCGCGCAGCGCTGCGATCGCGCGCGGCTCACGCGACAGCGCCACCCAGTCGGATGCGGAAGCGCGGTCGACCAGCAGGCTGGGTGGGCGATATTTCATCTCGACCGCGATCCAGCCCCCCTCCCGCGCGGCCGCCGCGATCACCGGTTCGAGATCAATGAACCGGTTCGAGATGTGCACCAGCAGCAAGCCATCGCGTGCCAACACCCGGCCATAGGTCGCGAACGCCTCGCGCGTCATCAGGTGCATCGGCACCGAATCGGACGAGAACGCATCGAGCGCGAGCAGATCGAGGCTGTCGGCCGCATCATGCGCCAGCGCGATCCGCGCATCGCCCAGCCGGATCTCCGGATTGGGCTGGCAGCGCGACAGATAGGTGAACTGGCCGGTATCGCGCGCGATGCGGACGATCGCCGGGTCGATCTCGTAGAACCGCCAGCGCTGGCCGGGTCGGGCATAACAGGACAGCGTCCCGGTCCCCAACCCGACGACGCCGATCCGGGCGCCGGGGCCGTACAGCGCGGGCGCCGCAAGCATCGCCTGTCCCACGCCCGAACCGACCGCGTAATAGGTCGTCGGCGTCCGCTCGCGCGCGGGCGATCCGCGCAGCTGGATGCCGTGGACGGTCGTGCCGTGATCGAGTTCACGCGTACCGCCATTGGGGCCCGGCTCGTCTCGCACCGTATAGACGCCGAAATAACTGCGGACGCGCGCGCCGGACTCGATCGAGAGTTCGAGGCTGCGATACCCGCCGAACAGGATCAGCGCGCCGGCGAGCACGATCATGTACGGCACGCGGGCGCCGATCGCCGCCAGGCCCAGCGTCGCGATGACCAGGAAGTCGACACCCTGCCGGCTCTCACCGAACGCACGGGACGGGTCGGTGATGCGCAGCCCGGCAACAACTGCCATCACGATGATGATCGCCGCGAGCGAGATCCACTTGGTCGGCCCCTCCGCCGTCCAGAGGCGCCGGACCTGCCCGAACAGATAGAGTTGCGGCACCAGCGCGCCCGCGGCGAGGATCAGCAGCGGATATTCATAGGTCCAGTCGAACACCACCGGCGCGACCAGCGCGGCGAACACGCCCCCAAGCGCCCCGCCCGCCGACATCGCCAGGTAGAAGCCGGTCAGCCGGTCGGGTGCTGGGCGTTTTCGGTACAGCGCGGTGTGCAGCGCGACCGAGATCATGAACAGCAGCAGCAACGCGATCCCCGCGCTGAAGAACGGCCGCTCGTTCACGCCGCCCATGATGATCCCGCCGAACAACAGGATCGTGATGGGCGCGATCCGCGTGAGCAGGTCGGCGAGCCAGCGATCGTTCGCGAACGCGACGCTGAAGCTCAGCAGATACAGCCCAAGCGGGATCACCCACAGCAGCGGCATCGCGACGATATCGGTGGTGATATAGGTCGAGGTCGCCAGCATCATCCCCGACGGCACCAGCGCCAGCGCGATCCAGTGCGCGATCCGCCGGGCGCCAGGCGGCGCGCTGGTCGCGGCGATATGGTCGACTGCCGCGGTCTTCGGCAACCGCGTGGCGCAGGCGAGCACCAGCACGATCAGCAGGACATAGCCGCCACTCCATAACAGGCTCTGGCCGCGGACCGCCATCAGCGGCTCGACCAGCAGCGGGTAGGCGATCAGCCCGGCGAAACTGCCGAGGTTCGAGGCGGCATACAGCGCGTACGGATCGCCGCCCCCGCTCGCATCGCTGAACCAGCGCTGGATCAGCGGCGCCTGTGCGGAGACAGCAAAGAACAGCGGCCCGATCGACAGCCCGAGCAGCCACGGCACCCAGAGCGCCGGCTGCGCCTCCGCCGACGGCGCCATTGCGACCAGCCCGATCGGCAGCCACAAGGCAGCGACGATCAGCACGCCAAGATGGATCGCCGCCTGCGCCCGCGGCCGCACCCGGCCGAGCCAATGCGCATAGGCATAGCCCGCGAGCAGCAGCGCCTGGTACACCAGCATCGCTGAGTTCCATACCGCCGGCGCGCCGCCCAGCCGCGGCAGCGCCATCCGCGCGACCATCGGCTGGACGAGGAACAGCAGGAACGATCCCGTCAGGATCGTCGCGACGAACATCGTCCGGCACCAGCGTGCCATCAACGGACGATGCGCGCCCAAGGAGTTATCGGACATAGGCGGGACGGTCGATCCGGTAGAGGATGTGGCGGCGAAGCGGGTCGGCTTCGGCGAGCTTGGGGTGATCGAAACCGCCGTCGACCACGCGGGTCATGCCGAGCCGCTCCATCAGCGTCCGGCTCGACCGGTTGGCGGGCACGGTAATCGCCCAGATCGTCGGCAGGTCGAGCCGGGCCCAGCCCCAGGCCAGCGCGGCCTTGGCGGCTTCTTGCGCGTAACCCTGCCCCCACGCATCGCGGACCAGGCTCCAGCCGATCTCGGGCTTGTCTTCGATCGGCGTACCGGCCGGGCCGGGCTTGATCCCGCACCAGCCGATGAACGCGCCGGTATCGCGCCGTTCAAGCGCCCAGAAGCATGCGCCATAATCGGCAAGAATAGCGGTCTGACGTGCCACCACCGCCGCCGAATCGGCCAGCGAGGGCGGCGGCCCGAGATACGCCATCACCGCCGGATCGGCGCACATCGCGTGATGCGCAGCGGCATCGTCATCGCGCCAGCCGCGCAAGGTCAGCCGCTCGGTCTCGATCATCCGCCGAGCAGTTTCGCCGCATGCGCCGCGTGATAGGTCAGCACGCCCGAACAGCCCGCGCGCTTGAACGACATCAACGTTTCGAGAACCATGACGTCGCGCTCCGCGGCCCCAGCAGCAACCGCTGCCTCGATCATCGCATATTCGCCCGACACCTGGTAGGCGAACACCGGCACCTCGAACGCCTGGCGAACACGGACGATGATGTCGAGATACGGCAGGCCCGGCTTGACCATCACCGTGTCGGCGCCTTCCGCCAGGTCCATCGCGACCTCGCGAAGCGCTTCCTCGGCGTTGGCGTTGTCCATCTGGTAGGTCTTCTTGTCGCCCTTCAGCAGCCCGCGGCTGCCGACCGCATCGCGGAACGGGCCATAGAACGCGCTCGCATATTTGGCGGCGTAGGACATGATCTGGACGTTGTGATGCGAGTCCGCCTCGAGCGCGCTGCGGATCATGCCGATGCGCCCGTCCATCATGTCCGAGGGCGCGATGATGTCCGCGCCCGCGTTCGCCTGGTTGAGCGCCTGCGCGACGAGCATCTCGGCGGTCGTGTCGTTGACGACATAGCCCGCCGCGTCGACCAGCCCGTCATGGCCGTGGCTGGTATAGGGATCGAGCGCGACGTCGGTCAGCACGCCGACCTCGGGTACCGCGTCCTTGAGCGCGCGGATCGCCTGACACATCAGATTGTCGGGGTTGAGCGCCTCGCGCCCGTCGTCGGTGCGGCGTTCGGGTTGCGTGTAGGGAAACAGCGCGATGCACGGGATGCCGAGGTCGCGCGCCTCGCGGCCGCGCGCGACGATGCCGTCGACCGACCAGCGCGAGACGCCCGGCAGGCTGGCGATCGGTTGCTCGACGCCCTCTCCTTCCGCCACGAACAGCGGCCAGATCAGGTCGGCGGGAGTCAGCACGGTCTCGGCATGGAGGCGGCGGCTCCAGGCGGAGGCGCGGGTGCGACGGAGGCGAAGCGCGGGATAGCTTGCGGTCATGCTTGGGGCTTTGCGGGATGACCGCGGACGGATCAAGCGTTACCCCACACGCGTTACGCGTGCGGAACCGCCTGTCGTGCGTTTGGGAGCCCTATGTCGAACGATACGATCAACTCTGCCGCGCTCGTCGTCAACGCCAAGTCGCGCAAGGGACAAAAGCTGTTCAAGCGCGCCTGCGCGGCGATGTCCGGGCTTCCCTACGAAGTCGACGCGCACGCGGTCGAGGACCCGAAGGACCTCGAGGCGACCGTGCTGCGCGCGCTTGCCAAGAAGCCCGATTTGCTGATCCTGGGTGGCGGGGACGGCACGGTCAGCGGACTGGTCGACCTGATGGTCGGGCATGACGTGATCCTGGGCGTGCTGCCGCTGGGCACCGCAAACAGCTTCGCGCGCACGCTGGGCATTCCGCTGACGATCGAGGGTGCGGTCGGGGTGATCCGCACCGGCAAACCGCGGCGGATCGACCTGGGGATGATCGACGGCGATTATTTCGCGAACTGCGCGGCGATGGGCATCAGCCCGAAGATCGCCGAGACGGTGCCGCACGGGTTGAAGAAGATACTCGGCAAGGTCGGCTATCTTAGCTGGGCGGCGTATCAATATCTCCGCTTCCGCCCGTTCACGCTGATCGTCGGCGAAGGCCCGACCGCGGTAAAGATCCGGGTCGTCGAGGTGCGGATCTCGAACGGGCCCTATCATGGCGGCACCGAACTGGTCGACGCGGCCGCGGTCGATTCGGGCGAGATCGTCGTCCAGGCGGTGATGGGCCATGTGAAGCGCCGGCTGGTGCAGAACTGGGTCTCCAGCGTCTTCCGGCTGCAGTCGCGTCACGAGAAGGTCCGTGATTTCCGCGGCAAGAGCCTGAAGATCAACACCATCCCGCCGCTGCCGATCTCGATCGATGGCGAGGTTCTGGCACGTACACCGGTGACGGCGAAGGTGGCGGCGGGAATTATCCGGGTGATGGCGCCGGCCTAAACGCCGCGACCGGCCGCCCGCAACTGGCGGCCCCACTCCCCTCCTTGTTCTCTCGCGAAGGCGGGAGCCCAGTTTGGGTCCCCGCCTTCGCGAGGACACAAGGTTGTCCGCTCACGGTAGTTCGGTCGCACGATAGGCTAGGCGGCCGAGGTTACCCGCGGATCGGGTATATCGAGCGTAGCGCACGTCCCGACCGCGCCATTCTCGATCACGATCGTCCCGCGCAGCTGCCGCGCGAGGCTGCCGATCATCCGCATCCCCAGGCTCTGCCGCGACGCCGCCTTCAGATCGAAGTCCGCCGGCAGCCCCGCGCCCGTATCCGAGACCGTCAACACGATTCGTCCGTCCGCGCTGCGGATCGTCACCGCGATCGCGCCGCCGGCGTCGTCATAGGCATATTTGATCGCGTTGGTGACGAGCTCGGTCACGAGCAGCCCGACCGGGATCGCCGTGTCCGCGCTGATCAGGATCGCGTCGATATCGCACTCTATGCGGTGGTTAGGCGCCTGCTCGGCCAACCCCGTGGCGATCCCGCAGACCAGATCGTCGAGCGCGACGATGCCGACCTGCTCGCCACGCCAGAGCTGGTCATGCGTCTGCGCGATCGCGGTGATCCGCGCCTGCGCGTCACCAAGCAGCCGCGTGATCCGCGGATCGTCATCTTCCTGCATCTGCAGGTTGAGCATCGCGGAGACGAGAGCGAGGCTGTTCTTGACGCGGTGGCTGGCCTCGCGCGTGAGGAGCTCCTGATGCTCCATCGCATCGCTCAGCCGCTGCTCGGCCTGCTGTCGCTCGATCGCGACGCCGATCAAATTGGCAAAGCCCTGCATGAAGGCGAGATCGGCGGGCTCGAACTTGCCTTCATCGGGACTGTCGACCTCGAGCACGCCGAACCGCTTGCCCGACGTCTCGACCAGCACGTTGATCGCGCGGCGGATCTTGTGCTCGGCCATGAACGCCGGCGTGCGGAAACGGTCCTCATTCTCGAGATGGTTCGAGATTACCGGCTCGCCGGTCTCGAGCGCGAACCCCGCGGGCGAGGCGAGATCGGTGCGCATCTCGGTCGACCCGACCACGCCGGGCGCCCAGCCGATCCCCGCGCGCACCAGCAAGCTGTTCTGTTCGGGGCGATATTCCAGGAACTTGCAATATTTCGAACGCATCCCCTCGCCGCACAGCTCGGTCGCCCGCTGCAGCATTGGTTCGAGATCACGTGCCCGCAGCGCCTCGATCCCGAAATCGGCAAGGATGGACTGCTGGCGCAGGCGATATTGAAGCTCGCCTGCGCCAGGAGGGGTGTCGCCGCCGGGGGAGTGTTCGATGACCGGCATTTCCCTCAGCGCGTCAGCTTCTTGTACGCCAGACGAGTCGGGCGGTCGGCGGCATCGCCCATGCGACGACGCTTGTCCTCCTCGTACGACGCGTAATTGCCCTCGAACCACTCGACATGGCTGTCGCCCTCGAAGGCGAGGATGTGCGTCGCGAGGCGATCGAGGAAGAAGCGGTCATGGCTGATGACCACCGCGCAGCCTGCGAACGTCTCCAGCGCCTCCTCGAGCGCACGCAGCGTCTCGACGTCGAGATCGTTGGTCGGCTCGTCGAGCAGGAGGACGTTGCCACCCTCCTTGAGCATCTTGGCCATGTGGACGCGGTTGCGCTCACCGCCCGACAGCTGTCCGACCTTCTTCTGCTGGTCGGGCCCGCGGAAGTTGAACGCGCCGACATACGCCCGCGTGCCCATCTCCTGCTTGCCGAAGCGGAAGATCTCGAGCTCGTCGGAGATTTCCTGCCAGACGTTCTTGTTCGGATCGAGATCGTCGCGGCTCTGGTCGACATAGCCGAGCTTGACGGTCGAGCCGACCTCGATCGTGCCCTCATCGGGCGTTTCCTGGCCGGTGATGAGCTTGAACAGCGTCGACTTGCCCGCGCCGTTCGGGCCGATCACGCCGACGATACCGCCTGGGGGCAGCGTAAAGTCGAGACCGTCGAACAGCAGCTTGTCGCCGTACGACTTGGTCAGGCCCTTCGCCTCGATCACCTTGCCGCCGAGACGCGCGGGCAGCTGGATCAGGATCGCGGCCTTGCCGGCGACGCGGTTCTCCTGCTTCTCCATCAGCTCGTCGAACGCACGGATACGCGCCTTCGACTTGGTCTGGCGCGCCTTGGGAGTCTGACGCATCCACGCCAGCTCGTCGGCGATCGCCTTCTGCTTGCCCGCCTCTTCGCGCTCTTCTTGGCTGAGGCGCTGCGCCTTCTTCTCCAGATAGCCCGAATAGTTGCTCTCGTAGGTGTAATAGCGCCCGCGATCGAGCTCGAGCACCCAGTTGACGACGTTGTCGAGGAAGTAGCGGTCATGCGTCACGAGAATGACGTTGCCGGTATATTCCTTGAGGTAGTTTTCCAGCCACGACACGCTTTCGGCGTCGAGATGGTTGGTCGGCTCATCGAGCAGCAGGATCTGCGGCTTCTCGAGCAGCAGCTTGCACAGAGCAACACGGCGCTTCTCGCCGCCCGACAGGTTCACCACCGACGCATCGCCCGGCGGGCAGCGCAGCGCTTCCATCGCCTGTTCGAGCTGGCTGTCGAGCGCCCAGCCATCGACCGCGTCGATCTTGGCCTGCAGCTCGCCCATCTCCTCCATCAGCGCGTCGAAGTCGGTGTCGTCCTGCGGATCGCCCATCTCGGCCGAGATCGCGTTGAACCGGTCGACCAGATCCGCGACCGGGCGCACGCCGTCCTTGACGTTGCCCATCACGTCCTTGGTCGGATCGAGCTGCGGCTCCTGCGCGAGATAGCCGACGTTGACGCCTTCGGCCGCCCAGGCCTCGCCAGTGAAATCGGGATCCATGCCGGCCATGATCTTCATCAAGGTCGACTTGCCCGAGCCGTTCGGGCCGATGATCGCGATCTTGGCCGACGGGATGAACTGCAGATGGATGTTGTTGAGAACGGGCTTGTTGGCACCGGGGAAGGTCTTCGACAGACCCTTCATGACGTAGGTATACTGGACGGCCATGTGGGTGCCGAGCTCCATGCTTGAATGAGGGCGGGATTTGACGTGCGCAGATAGCGATGCGGCGAGCCGTTGGCAAACGGGGAGCGGCACCATAGGCTGCCCCGATGATGAAACGCACCCTGCTCGCGGTATTGGCCGCGTCCGCCCTCACCTCTCCTCTAGCGGCGCAACGTGCCGCCGCGCCTGCGACCGCAGCCGACGCGAAGGTCGCCGCGCTGCGCGACAAGGCGCTGACCGACGACACGGCGTACAAGATCGTCGAGGGGATCACGACCGAGGTCGGCCCGCGGATGACCGGCACCGAGGCAGCACCGCGGGCGCGCGCCTGGTCGGTCGCCAAGCTGAAGGCACTCGGGTTCAAGAATGTCCGGGTCGAGACATACCAGTTGCCCGTCTGGTCGCGCGGAACGGAGAGTGGTGACCTCGTCGCACCCTATGCGCAGAAACTGCATCTGGTCGGCCTCGGCAATTCGGGCGCGACACCGGCGGGCGGGCTGACGCTGCCGATCGTGTATTTCGCAACATATAATGATTTGGCGCTCGCCGCCGACGGCAGCCTGAAGGGCAAGATCGCCTTCGTCTCGAACGCGATGCAGCCGACCCAGGACGGGTCGAGCTATGGATCGCAAGGCACTGCGCGCTTTGTCGGGCCGAACGTCGCCGCCAGAAAGGGTGCGGCGGCGATCGTGATCCGGTCGATCGGCACCGATCATGGTCGCGGACCGCACGCGGGCAACACCAATTTCGACGCGGGCGTAACGCCGATCCCCGCGGCGGCGCTGTCGGTGGCGGACGCCGAGCATGTCGAGCGACTGCTAAAGCTCGGAAAGCCCGTGACGATGAAGCTGGTGCTGGAAGACAAGCAGGTCGGCATGCGCGACTCCGGCAACGTCGTCGCCGAGGTTCCGGGCACCGATCCCAAGGCCGGCATCGTCCTCGTCGGCGGCCATCTCGACAGCTGGGATCTCGGCACCGGCGCGATCGACGACGCATCAGGCGTCGCGATCACCGCCGCCGCCGCCAAGATCGTGATGGACAGCGGCCAGCGTCCACGGCGGACGATCCGTGTCGTCTGGTTCGGCGATGAAGAGAGCGGCGGCTTCGGCGGGGCCGCTTATGCCAAGGCGCATGCCGGCGAGCGTCATGCCACCGCCGCCGAATCGGACTTCGGCGCCGATAGCGTCTGGCGGTTCGAGAGCAGCCTGCCCGACGCCGCCAAGCCAGTGGTCGATCGCCTCGCGGTCGCGCTCGCGCCGCTCGGGATCATCCGCGGTGCCGGTGTCCCGCACGGCGGCACCGATGTCGGCCCGACGATCGCCACAGGCGTCGCTGGGATCGACCTCAACCAGTCGGGTCTGCGCTACTTCGACTATCATCACACGCCCGAGGATACGCTCGATCGGATCGACCCCGAACAGCTTCGCCAGAACGTCGCGGCGTGGACTGCGATGATCGCGACGGTGGCCAATGCACCCGAAGAAATCGGCCCGATCGTGCTCGAACAGTGACCAGTTGCAGCAACCGAAACGTCATCGTTCTGCCGCAAAGCTTGCGGAGAGATGAATTTAGCGGATTGACCCCCCGCAGGGGTCCGCTATTTGACGTGACTTCGCGACGGCAATCGGGTCGGCCGCGAGTGAAACTATGCTTGGGAGCATTCGAATGAAGAAGATCGTTCTGATCGCTGCTGCCGCCGGCCTGATGTCCGTCGCAGCCTGCAGCAAGTCGCCAGAAGCCGCCGCCGTTGAGAACAACGCGGACATGCTGGCTGACAACATGGAAATGCAGGCTGACAACATGGACGCGATGGCGGACAACACCTCGAACGCAGTCGCTACCGACGTGCTCGAGAACGCAGCTGACAACATGAACGCTGCTGCCGACAACGTCCGTGACGCTGCCGACGAAAAGACCGACAACATGAACTAAAATTCTTTCGGGCGTTTGCGCTCGATAGGGTTTTATTGTCGGAAAAGGGCGTTCCTTCGGGAGCGCCCTTTTTTATTTGTGCCAACCACGTTGCACTCTTTTGCCAAATGCCCGCGTGCGCTAACGCAGATGCCGGTGGGGCCTGTAGCTCAACGGTTAGAGCTGGCCGCTCATAACGGCTAGGTTGCGGGTTCGATTCCTGCCGGGCCCACCAACTTCCAGAATTTGGCCCCGCAACGGCACTGTGTCTGCCCGGAAGCCCCGCAATCGGTCGAGAGATCCGATGGCACCGCGTACCCCGCTCAAATCATGTAGAAGAATCGGCGCGCGTCGATGATCCGACCGTGAGCAGGCCTGCAGCAAAACCGTCCGCCATTTCGACTGGCCGTGATTTCGTAAATATTAAAGATCTCATCTTTAACCTTTGTGAACATTCTACCCTGCAGGAACGTTTTCGACAGCAGCGGCGATGTTTGCCGTGCTTTCGGGAGAATCTGTAATGTTTATCAAATCCTTCGCCATGGCGGCCGCTGGCCTCACGCTCGTCGCTGCACCGGTCATCGCCAGTGCCGCGCCGGTCAGCCCTGCTGCCAGCCTGTCGGTCAGCAAGGCCGTCCGCACGAGTTCGCCGACCGCGAACAAGAGCAAGATCGGTGGCGATGGTGGCATCATCATCATCGCACTTGCCGCGGTTGCGGTTGGCGGTGGTCTGTATCTCGCCATCGATGGCGACAGCGACAATTCGGACAGCAACTAATCTACCGGGCCGGTGTGCAAGCACCGGCCCACATCCTCAGACCATCGATCAGGCGACGATGCCGCCAGCCTTCAGTGCGGCGATCGAGTCCGTCGCGTAGCCGATCCCCGCCAGTACATCCTCCATGTCCGAATTCTCGCCCGCCATTCGCGGCGTGGTGGTTGGAGTTCGGGAATAGCGTGGCGCAGGCGCCGGCTGGACCACCCCACCCGCCTCGACAAACGTTCCCCGCGCGACATTGTGCGGATGCTTCGGCGCATCGCGCATCGACAGCACCGGCGCAAAACACGCGTCGCCATGTTCGAGGATCGTGCACCATTCGTCGCGGGTCTTGGTGGCGAACATAGCCGCCATCTTCTCCTTCAGCGCCGGCCAGCTGCGCGGGTCCATCTGCCGGTCGAACGCCGGGTCGGCGGCAAGCCCGGCCTTGTTGCGCAGCACCGCGTAGAACTGCGGCTCGATCGCGCCGATCGCCACGTATTCGCCGTCGGCGCAGGCATAGGTGTCGTAGAAATGCGCGCCGGTATCGAGCAGGTTCGCGCCGCGCTCGTCGCACCACAGGCCCTGGCCGTGGAAACTCCAGATCATGCTCATCAGCAGCGCCGCGCCATCGGTCATCGCGCAGTCGATCACCTGCCCCTGCCCGGTCGTCCGCGCATGCAGCAACGCGCTGACCATTCCGAACGCCAGCATCATCCCGCCGCCGCCGAAATCGCCGACCATGTTGATCGGCGGCGTAGGCTTCTCGCCCGCGCGCCCGAACGCATGCAGCGCGCCCGCCAGCGCGATATAGTTGATGTCGTGCCCCGCCGCCTGCGCATAGGGGCCGTCCTGCCCCCAGCCCGTCATCCGCCCGTAGACCAGCCGCGGGGTGGTCCCCAGCAGCACGTCGGGCCCTAGCCCCAGCCGTTCGGCGACACCCGGCCGAAATCCCTCGACGAACCCATCCGCCGACGCGACCAGATCGCGAACGACGCGGATCCCGTCGGCGGACTTGAGATCGACCGCGATGACCTTGCGCGATCGCAGCAGGATGTCCTTGGTGGGATCACCGCCCGGCCCGCCCTTTTTCGCGCCCGGTCGTTCGATCCGGATCACCTCCGCACCGTGATCGGCAAGCATCATGCATGCGAACGGCGCCGGCCCGATCCCGGCAAGCTCGACGATCCGGATCCCGGCGAGCGGCCCGCTCAACGCCGCAGCCCGATACCGCCGTGGTGATCGCGACGAAGATTCACAGCCGCCATGACGCCTCTCCGATGGCCTTTTATCGGCGCAGCGTCCCAGCATGCGCAGATCGGGTCAAGCGACCGGCAGTTACCCGATCGGCAGGTCGAACAGCAATTCGCGGACGTAGCGGACCGGCGGCGATCCATGCGCGAGCAGCGCGTCGTTGTAGCGCTTGAGATCGAACGCCGCGCCCTGCCGCTTCTTCGCCTCGTCGCGCAGCGCCATATGCTCGGAATAGCCGGTGAAGTAGCTCAGCAGCTGCGTCGAGCCGAGCGATGCGCGGACCCATTTGCCCGCCGCCTCGCGCTCCTGCTGGAACGCGGTGTGCGTCATCAGCTGCATCGCCTGGTCGCGGGTCATGCCTTCGGTGTGGATGCCGATGTCGAGCAGCGAGTTCGAGATCGACCGCAGCCGCATCTTGAGCACAGTCAACTTGAACAGCGGATCGCCGTTCAGATAGCCCTGGTCCGCCATCATGCCCTCGGCATACACCGCCCAGCCCTCGACGAACGGCCCCGAGCCGAGCACCGCGCGCAGCGTCGACTGCGACGCATTGGCGTGCGCGAGTTGGAGATAATGACCCGGCATCGCCTCGTGCACCGCGAGGTCGTGGATCATATAGTCGTTATATTCGCTGAGAAACGACGTCGCCTGCGCCTCGGTCCAGTCGTCGGGGATCGGCGAGACCGCGAAGAACGTGCCGAGATTCTTCTCGAGCGGGCCGGGTGAATCGCAATAGGCAACCGCAACGCCCTGCTGGAACTTGGGCATCGTGATGATCTTCACGGGGCCGTCCGGCATGCCGACAAGGCCCTTGTCGCGGACGAACGTGGTCGCCTGCGCCAGCGCCTTGGTCGAGGCGTCGATCATGCCGTCGCGTGGCGGACGCTTGGCGTAGGTGAGTTCGAGCGCGGCCTGGATCGCGGCCTGTTGCTGCGCGTCGTTCGGTTTGTCGGGAAGCAGCAGCGCGCCGGGCTTTGCGCCGAATATCTGCCGCGCGATCGCGTACATCTGCGCGCGCGTGTCGACGATCGCAGCCTGGGCACGGCGCTTGATCTCGGGCCGGGTCAGGTCGGATTGCAGCGCGAAAGCGAGCTTCTTGTCGTACAGCGCTGCGCCGAGGCGGAAGTCGCCCTTCGCGGCCGGCACCAGCGTCTTGTCGAGCCAGAGCTGATGCTCGGCCACCGCAGTCTTGAGCGAGGCCAGCGCCGCGTCGAACCGCTTGGCGTCGGCCGCCGACAGCGTGTCGCGATGCGGCGCGAGCATGCTCTCGGCGATGTCTACGATCCCGCTATTCTGCTTGGCGACCGTCGTTGCGTAGATCGCGGGGACACGCGCCGGCACGATGTTCGCGCGCGCCTGAGCGAGCAACGCGGGCAGCGCCGCCATCCGCGCGGTCGCGGCGTTCAGGCGCTGTGGCCAGGGGGCGAAATCGCGCGCGGCGAGCGCATAGAGCGAGCTGCCGGCGATGTCGTTATAGACCTGAGGATCCCACGCCCATCCGCCGAGCGTCTCGGCATCCCAGATGTCGTAGCGCAGCGCGTTGTCGAGCAGCGCCGCGTCGACCTGCTCCTCGCGCGGGAGCGCCTTGCGGTCGATCCGCTGGAGATCGGCGAGCATCGCCTTGGAGAACGCCGCGCGCTTGGCGCGACCCGCCGCCGACATGTCGGTGATCTGCGCGTCGAAGCGGTGATCGCCGAGCGCGGTCGCGGACGACGGATTGAGCCGCGCGAGGCCGTCGACATAGCGCTTCGACAGCGCCGCGAACGCGGTGCCCTGCGCAGGCTGCGCGGCGAGCGCGGGGGTGGACATCGACGAAGCGGGGAGCGCCAGGATCGCGGCGCCGAGGAGCAGGCGGAGTTTACGCATCATGAATTCCTGACGATCAGCGCTGCGGTGCGGTGCCGAGCTGCGTGTTGAGATAGACGGTGACGAGCGCGGCGCGCTTGGCGTCCTCGATCTTGTCGGCGCCCGCGGCGTGGCCGCCTTCGGGGTTCTCGTAATAGAAGAACGGATCGCCATACGCCTCGAGCCGCGCGGCGAACTTGCGCGCGTGGCCGGGGTGGACGCGGTCGTCCTCGGTCGAAGTGTAGATGAACGGCGCGGGGTAGCGCACGCCGCGCTTCAGATTCTGGTACGGCGAATATTTCGAGATGAACGCCCAATCCGCCGGTTTGTCCGGATCGCCATATTCGCCGATCCACGATGCGCCCGCGGACAGATGCGAATAACGCTGCATGTCGAGCAGCGGCGATCCCATCACGATCGCGCCGTACAGATCGGGGCGCTGTTCCATCGCGACGCCGACGAGCAGCCCGCCATTGGAGCGGCCCGATACCGCGATCTTGCGCTTGGCACTGACACCGGTGCGCACCAGGTCGTCACCGACCGCGTGGAGATCGTCATAGGCCTTTTGCCGGTTCTCGCGCAGCGGCATCTGATGCCAGCGCGGACCATATTCGCCGCCGCCGCGGATGTTGGCGAGCACGAACGCATTGCCCTCCTCGACCCAGAACAACCCGGCCGGACCCGAACGATAGGGCTGGTCGACCAGATAGGTCGGCGTCTGCGCATTGCGGAAACCGCCATAGGCGTGGACCAAAGCCGGCACCGGTCCACTCGTCCCCTTCTTGCGCACCAGGAAGTACGGGATCTTCGTCCCGTCCTTCGATGTCGCGAACCGCTGGTCTACCTGCATCGTCGACGCATCGAACCGCGCGGGCAGCGTATCGACCGCCACTGGCTGTGCGCCCGGGCGGACCGCATAGAGCGCGGGCGGGCTGAGAAAGCTCTCGACCGTGGCAAAGGCGACATCGTCCTTGCCTGCGGTGGCGTCGAGATGGATCGTCGATGCGGCGGGCAAGGCTGCGACCGACTGCGTCCAGCCGCCGTCGGCGCCGCGCGTCAGCGAGACGAGCCGCCCCGACACGTCGTCGAGCATCTTGACCCACAGGACCGACCGGCTCGAATCGACCTGTTCGACCGCCTGTGTCGCAGCCGGCACGAGCACGCGCTCGATCCTCGGCGCGCGCCCCGCGAGCACGTCGGCGATGCTGTACGCCACCACCGATCCGCTCGGCACGCCGCGCCAGTCGGACGCGAGCGTGGCGATCAGTCGGCCGTCGAGCACGGTATTGATCACCGCATCGTCGGGCAGCGGCGTCGCCACCAGCCGTCCGTCGTCGGCGACATGACTGCGCTTCGAATGGAAGAAATCGACGTCGCGCACGACCAGTGGAAAGGTGCGGTCGCCGTCGGGAAACACGCTGACGTTGATCCCGACATCATCCTGCGTCGCGCTCGCGATCTCGGTTGCCGCACCAAGCGGCGTGCCGCGCCTCCAGAGCTTGGCGGTGCGCGGATAGCCCGACTTGGTCAGGCTGGCCGCGCCGAAATCTGTCGCGACGTACAAGGCGTCAGGCCCCGCCCAGCTCAGCCGCGTCTTGAAGATCGGTACGGAGAAACCGTCGGCGACAAACTTGCCCGACGGGATATCGAATTCGCGTTCGACCACCGCGTCGCCACCGCCGTTCGACAGCGCCACCATGCAGCGATCATAGGATGGCGAGCGGCAGGTGACGCCCTTCCACACCCAGCTCTTGCCCTCGGCCTTGCCCAGCACATCGACGTCGATCAGCGTCCGCCACACGGGCTTGCCGCGCGTGAACGACGCGAGCGACGCGACCCGCCACAGCCCGCGCACGTTCGCCTTGTCCTGCCACAGGTTGAGCACCTGATCGCCGAGGATCTGGTCGGGGTTCGCAATCTGGCGATCCGCCTGCAACAGATCGAGCGCGCGCCGACGATAGTCCGCATAGCCGGGCTTGGCCTCGAGCGCCGCCAGCGAGCGCGTGTTCCACGCGGCGACCGTATCGAGCGCACGCTTACCGTGAATATCCTCAAGATACGCGTTCGGGTCGGCGGCGGGCGTCTGGCCGATCGCGCTCGTGGAGAGTGCCAGCAGCAGGACGAGAGGCGATCGAAGGGACATCGTCGGACTTTCTGTAAACGGTCGCCCATCCCTTAGGCACAAGGAATCACTTCGTCACCGTTGGGCAGAAGGAATGACTTCGACCGTTGGGCAGAAGGAATGACTTCGTCATGCGCCGCAGCGTACAAGGGCCGCAAAACAGAAGGAGAGGATGATGGCCGTGCCACCGAAGCGTCCGCCGCAGTTCGGCGATTACCAGAACGCAATCTACTTTGCGGGGCTGAACGGCGTGCTGCCGGGGGTGCCGGTCGACTTCGCGACGCTGGAGGCGCGCGCCGCCGCCGCGCTGCCCCCCGCGACGCTTGCCTATCTGCAGGGCGGGTGCGGCGACGAGCATACCCAGCGCCACAATGCCGATGCCTTTGCGCACTGGGGCATGACGCCGCGGATGATGGTCGATTGCACGCGTCGCGACCTGTCGGTCGAGCTGTTCGGCATGACGCTGCCGACGCCGCTGTTCATGAGCCCGGTGGGCATCAACGGCATCTGCACGCAGGACGGGCATGGCGACCTCGCGGCGGCCAGGGCGGCGGTGATCACCGGCGTGCCGCTCTGCCAGTCGACGCTGTCGAACGATCCGCTCGAGGACGTCGCCGCACAGCTCGGCGAGACGCCCGGCTTTTTCCAGCTCTACACGCCGAAAAACGATGCGCTGACCGAGAGCCTCGTCTGCCGTGCCGAGGCCGCCGGGTACAAGGCGATCGTCGTGACGCTCGACACCTGGGTGACGGGCTGGCGACCGCGCGACCTGAATGCGGCGAACTTCCCGCAGCTTCGCGGGCACGTGCTGGCCAATTACTTCAGCGACCCGGTGTTCCGCGGGCTGCTGGACCGCACGCCCGAGGAGGACAAGGCCGCGGCGGTGCAAGCCTGGGCCGGTGTGTTCGGCAAGGTGCTCACCTGGGCGGACATGCCGTGGCTGCGCTCGCTGACCAAGTTGCCGCTGGTGCTGAAGGGCATCTGCCACCCCGACGATGCGCGCCGCGCGATCGATGCGGGTGCCGACGCGATCTACTGCTCGAACCATGGCGGGCGACAGGCAAATGGCGGCATCGCCGCGATCGACATGCTGCCCGCCGTCGTCGCCGCATCGGGACGCACGCCGGTGCTGTTCGATTCAGGCATCCGATCGGGCACCGACATGGTGAAGGCGCTGGCGCTGGGCGCGACCGCGGTCGGTGTCGGACGGCCCTATGCCTATGGCCTCGCGCTCGGCGGCGCGGAGGGGGCGGCGCACGTCCTCAAATGCCTGCTCGCGGAGGCGGACCTGCTGATGGCGGTCAACGGGTATCCGACAATCGCCGAGGTGCGTGCGGCCGGGGCCGAGCGTCAATCACGGTAAGCCCGCGGGCGGATCAACTGCTGTGATCGGCGATGATCTGCCACGCGGCCCCGCGCCGTTCGAAGACCAGGGTCGTCATGCCGCTTTCCGCGGTCGACGGCCCGGTCAGCGTCCAGCGCGCGAACAGCATTGCATGGCGCGGATCGATCCCGTGCATCTCCAAAAATGCGAACGACAGCGTGCCGCGCGCGTTGCCGACGCCGCGAAAGCTCGGGCGATATTTGGCGGAGATCGCCTCCTTGCCGCGCAGCAACCCCTTGGGCGTCACGAACACCGCATCATCGGCATAGACCGCCATGAACCGCGCGAGATCGCCCGCATTCCACCCTGCGGCGCTCGCCTCCATCGCCTGGCGGATCGCGGTCGCCGCCGGAATCGGGGCCGGAATCTGGGCTGCTAGCGGCACCGGTGCCGCCGCGATGGCCATCATCGCGACCGGCAGCATCAGATGGCGCATCATTCTCTCTCCACCAGATCCAGCAGCACCGCCTCGTCGACCGGCTCGGAAAACAGGAAGCCCTGGTACAGGCCGCAGCCGCCCGCGGTAAGCAGCTCGAGCTGCGACGGGGTCTCCACGCCTTCCGCGATCACCGCGAGCCCCAGCGATCGCGCCATCGTGATCGCGCCGGCCACCACCACGCGGTCGCGCGCGCTGCCGTCGATATCGCGGACCAGCGACTTGTCGATCTTGACGTAATCGAGCGGCAACGACTTGAGATAGGCAAGGCTCGAATAGCCCGTGCCGAAATCGTCGATCGCGACACGGCACCCTGCCCCGCGCAGTTCCGCCAGCAACGCCGATGCCACGGCGAGATCCTCGATCAGCCCGGTCTCGGTGATCTCGACGGTCAGGCGACCGCGCGGAAAGCCGCTCGCGTCGACCCGCGCGAGGAACAGCGCCGCGAAACCGGGCCGCGAGATATCCGCCGCGGTCAGGTTCAGCGACACGCGCAACGTCCCCAGCGCGGCGGGCCACGCCACCGCCCGCGCCAGCACGAGGCGCTGGATGTGATCCGACAACGCGATGCCGAGATCTGCGCGGTCGGCCGCGTCGAACAGCGTATCCGCGCCGAGCGGCCCGAGCGTCCGGTGGTTCCACCGCGCCAGCGCCTCGACCCCGGCGATCCGGCCGCCCGCAATCTCGACCTGCGGCTGCCAGCGCAGATCGATCTCGTCGCGTTCGATCGCGTGGTGCAGGTCGATCGCCAGCGCATCGATCGGCGCGACCCCGTCGGGCAACGCCACGTGCAGCACCGACCCGTCGCTCGCCTTGGCCTCCGCCAGCGCCTCGCTCGCGCGGCGCAGCAAGGCCGCAGCGTCGTCGCCCGGCTGGCGCTGCGCCACGCCAAACCGGCACCCAAGCACCGCGCGCGTATCCGCCACGCGAAACGGCCGTGCGAGGGCCGCATCCAGCGCGGTGATCGCCGCCGTCACCGCGGCACCCGACGCCTCCAACACCAGCGCGAATTCAGAGCCGCCAAGCCGCGCGACCATCGAATCGACCCCGATCGCCGCGTGCGCGACGCGTTCGGTCCGTCGTACCGCCGTCTCGATCAACGCGTCGACGGCAGGCCGGCCATGCGCGGCGTTGACGATGTCGAGCCGCGACAACGACACCAGCACCACCGCGACCGGGCAATCGGCGGCGATCCGGCCGATGATCCAGCGGCGGACGTCGCCGGTCTCGCGGTCGTACAGCGACGCGCCGGGAATGCGGCGGCGATCGATCGCGCTGCCCGCGCTGCGCACCGCATGCCGCCCGGCGAACCGCAGCGCCTGGACCAGTTCGCCGTCAGTCGCAGGGCTGGTGAGGAACTGCGTGGCGCCTGCATCGAAGAACTCTCCGATCGCCTCGACGTCGCCGCGCGACACCAGCACGAGCAGCGCCGCGCCATTGGTGGCGACCAGTCCGCCCAGCGCGAGCGTCGCCGCCAGCCCCTCGTCCAGGTCGCCACGCGCATCGACCAACGCGACGGCCGCGCCGCTCGCGAGGAACCGGCTTTCGATCGCGACGGCATCGCCGAACACCGCCGCCTGCCAGTCCGCACCCGCCCCCGCGCGCGCGAGAATCTCCGCGATTTCACCGCGTTGACGGAACGATACCGCGAACAGCGTCGTTGCTGTCTGCATGTCTTCCATATCCGTCGCACCCTCCCCCATCGGTGCGAGCTTAGCTGGCGCATCGCCCCCCGCCAATGCATTTGCAACACCAGCTGCGGCCGATCCGGCCTTGTTACCGGAGCAGCCACGTCCTAGCTCTGCTGCCATGACGCCCGCGCCATCCCTCACGCAAAAGCCGTTGCAGGATACGCATGGCCGCACGATCAAGTATTTGCGGATTTCGGTGACCGACCGCTGCGACCTCCGGTGTCGTTACTGCATGTCTGAGCAGATGACGTTCCTGCCGCGCGCCAAGCTGTTGAGCCTCGAGGAGATCGCGATCATCGCCGAGCGCTTCATCGCGCGCGGCGTGACCAAGATCCGGCTGTCGGGCGGCGAGCCGCTCGTGCGCCGCGACGTTGCCGAACTCGTCCAGCGGCTCGGCCACAATATCGGCTCCGGCCTCGAAGAACTGACGATGACGACCAACGGCACGCGCCTCGCGCAGCACGCCGAGGCGATGGTCGATGCCGGCATCCGCCGCGTCAATGTCAGCATGGACAGCCGCGATCCCGAGCGCTTCCGCTACATCACGCGCCACGGCGATGTCGAACAGGTGATCGGCGGGATTTATGCCGCGCGTGATGCCGGCCTTGCGATCAAGATCAACATGGTCGCGCTGAAGGGCTTTAACGAGGACGAGATCGCGCCGATGCTGGCGTGGTGCCGCGACGAGGGCTTCGACCTGTCGCTGATCGAGACGATGCCGCTCGGCGCGATCGACGAGGATCGCACTGATCGTTTCCTGCCGCTCACCAAGGTGTTCGACGAACTTGGACAGCAGTTCACGCTCGCACGCGATGCGCACAAGACCGGCGGCCCCGCGCGCTACTGGAACGTCGATGGCACGCGTACCCGGCTCGGGCTGATCTCGCCGCTGACCGCCAATTTCTGCGAAGGCTGCAACCGCGTCCGCCTGACGACCGAGGGCAAGCTGTACATGTGCCTGGGCCATGACGATCAGGTCGATCTCAAGGCCGCCTTGCGCGAAGGCGGTACTGCCGGTCTCGACGAAGCGATCGACGCAGGCCTGTTCGCCAAGCCAAAGGCGCACGACTTCCGCATCGGCCAGGGCGAAGGCCCCGCCGTCGCGCGCCACATGAGCGTCACCGGCGGATGAGTCGGTACGAGCGGCGGGCGCTGGTTGCGTCCAACACCCCGCCCGCTCGTGCCGCTGAGGCCGAACTCGCCGACATGGGCGAGTGGGTATCGGTCGAAGACGCCGACGTCATCATCGCGCTCGGCGGCGACGGGTTCATGCTCCAGACGCTCCACGCCATGCTGGAGCGCCGCAAGCCGCCCGTACCCGTGTTCGGGATGAACCTGGGTACCGTCGGCTTCCTGATGAACGAATGGCGCCATCACGGGCTCGGCGACCGGCTGGAGCGCGCCAAGCCGTTCAAGGTCATCCCGCTCAGCATGACCGCGATCGGCGTCGACGGCCGGACGCACACGCTGCCCGCGATCAACGAGGTGTCGTTCCTGCGCGAGACCCGCCAGACCGCCAATCTGGAAGTGACGGTGAACGACCGCATCGTCCTGCCCGAACTCGCCTGTGATGGCATCCTGGTCGCCACACCGGCGGGATCGACCGCGTACAACCTATCGGCGCATGGCCCGATCCTGCCGCTCGGTTCGGGCATGATCGCGCTGACCCCGATCAGCCCGTTCCGCCCGCGGCGCTGGCGTGGCGCGATCCTGCCCGACAAGGCCCGCATCGGCATACGCGTGCTCGACCCCGGCAAGCGCCCGGTGTCCGCGGTCGCCGACCAGCGCGAGATCCGCGACGTGGCGCGCGTCGACATCTGCATGGACCGCGCACGCGAGCTGACCCTGCTGTTCGACCCTGAGCACGCGCTCGACGATCGCATCACGATGGAACAGTTCGTCGCCTGACCGTCGAATTCCGGCCGAAGTTCACTTTTTACGAGAAACCCGCTTGCATCGCCCGACTGGCCGTTTATAGAGCCGCCTCCGGCAACGTTCCCTGATAGCTCAGCGGTAGAGCTCTCGACTGTTAATCGAGTGGCCGTAGGTTCGAATCCTACTCAGGGAGCCATTTTCCTCGTTCACGAGGATGCCTAAACCGCCGCGAGTGCTTGTAAGCCCGCGGAAATCTCCACATTCGACATTCGACCTGGTCGACGATGGACCAGGGGCATCCAGCATGATGTTGGGGCACTTCGGGGACATTAATTTCACGCGCCGGGGGCGCCGCGTGCTGACCGACACAAAGTGTCGGACAGGCGATCGCGATGCCACGATGTATCTCAACGATACCCCAGGCGGGCGGCGCTCAATAGCTAACGCGTGGCTCCGTGGTCGGACGCTTCCGCGCAGTTGTTGCCGTTCCGAACCGTGAAGCGCTTGCTCGAATGCGGTCATTCGTTCAGCATCCCTCGATGACGGATCGAGAGCCCTTCCACGCCTTGATTACAGAGGTTTGCGTAGAACGCGGTTGGTGCGGATCGGTGGTCGATGACCGCCCGATGCACGTTACCGATTTCTTGCCTGATAGAGGAATGGTGACGGTCGATCAGTTCGTCGGGTGGCTGTTCGAAGCCGATGGCGTCGATCCCAGCGAAGACCTCCCAAAATGGCAAAAGCACATCGACGGGCTTCGCGACGCGTTCATACACCACATGGGTAGCAGTTCCTTCGATGTCGAACGTTTGGCGTGGTTCGACAACTAGCGCCCAATTGCAGACGTTCGAGCGTCATGTCCAGTTGCTTCAAAGCAGGCGATAGCTAAGCATAGCTTAGCAGAGGAGGCATTGGCTAGATCATGAATATAATTGAACTTGACGCTAGCTACTGGAAGACGATTGCTGAATTTTACCGAGCGCTATTAGATCAGCTTGGCGCCCCGGAATGGCATGGTAGGAACGTCAATGCTCTAGTCGATTCGATGGTTTATGGCGATCTCAACAGGGTTGACCCACCGTTAACGGTTATGATCACAAAGCTTCACAGCGCCGGTATTGAAGTGCAAGCCGAGCTGCGGGTGGCGATAGGCGCACTGGTGTCTCACGGAGCCCACTGTAGCATCGGACCGGGTGATAACGCGTCCATCAAGATTGAATGGCCGCTTCCGAACGGCGTGCTCATTGAAAGCTGAATGACTGCTTCCTTTCCCATTCCGGCCATTCCGCTTCCGCCCAAGAGTTGCCGTCAAGGACCGGGAAGCGCTTGCCTGAAAGCAGTCGTTCGTTCAGCGTCTTCGCATGACGGATCGAGACCCATTCGATGCCTTGATGCACGAGGTTTGCGTCGAACGTGGTTGGTGCGGATCGGTCGTCGATGACCGCCCAATGCATGTCACCGATTTCTTACCGGCGAATGGAAGCGTAACAGCCGACCAGTTCGTCGGCTGGCTATTCGCTGCCGATGGTGTCGATCCGAACGACGACCTCCCCAAATGGCAGCCGCATATCGATGCGTTACGAGGCTCGTTCATTCGCCACATGGGTAGCCCCTCCGTCGATGTTGAGCGTCTTGGGTGGCTCAACAGTTAACGATCAAAAGGATGGCAGCGTGGATGTGTCGGTAGGATCAGCCAACGAATGGGATCGACTAATCGCGGAAGGCGATCTGGACAGGAAAATCGGCTTCATCGTGAGCGATGAAAATGCAGGCGATTTTCACGTATCGTTGTTCACCTTGTTGGACGAAGAAGGCGCGTTTTCCAAAGCATGGGAAGATTTCGCGTATTCCCGCAATCAGCCGTTTCGGACTGTCCGATTGGACGATCTTATGAAAGCGCTTTCCGATGCTCGGGACCGCCTCGTCCGATTGTAACCCCGTTTCGCACCGCGACAGCAACGACCGCTTTCCCGAAGGTCGCGCTCGAAAGCCGCCATTCCGTTTTCCTTCCCAACCCAGACATTCCCGAAATTCGATCCTTTTCGAGAAGGGCCGAGTCGGCAGAAAGGGTCCTAAACTTACCATTTTGGAGTTGATGCGGTTCCCAAATCGGACATTCCATCATCGGTGGTAGGCTGTCGTAAATCGTTATAGATCAGCGTCGGAGGTTGGGGGTGGTTCGATGCGATGGATAGATCGGCTGCCACACACTAAATGGCGAAGCGCGGTCGCACTGTTTGTTACCTGTGTGGCCGTAGTGTGGACGCTTTACGAAGTAGGCGGCACCGTTCTCGACGGATTTACGATTATCTTTTGGCGTCAGGAGTGCCAAGAGCGGAGTTGGTTTGCTGCTATCGCGGGATGGTCACTACCGGCCGTTCTTTTTGTCAGCTTATGGCTTCAAGCAAAGGCAATTCGATACCCAGGCGGATTTAACGTAGTCGTCGCAGTACTGCTGCCGATAGCAGGATAGGGATTTCATGGGTTTGCGGCCGTCTATGAGGAGGGGCAGCTCAGTGAATGTGTTGCACGGCCGCTAGAAAGGGCAGTTAAGGTCTGTAACGTCGATCTATCTGTCTATCGTAAGAGCATAGGTCACGATGGCAGGCCGGTTTTCACTTTGATACCGCCCGGTAATACGGACGCTGCGTTCTCGTGCTTTGAGCGATGGGCGGGTTGGAGTCACAAGGCATCCGTAAACATCGATAACTCGGTTTACGTCTATTACCGGAGTACGCACCGGTAGGCTCTCGCGATTGTTTCTCACGTCCGGACCACATCTGCTGATATCCTAACAGCCGACGGACCGCTCTCCACCAAACCCGGACATTCCCGAAATTCGATCCAAAACGGGAAGCGGCCGTTGGCTCGATGTCCGGACTAGTGCAGTTTGACCGGATGCCGCAGCGCCTGAACCTAACCGCCCTCCTCGTTGACGAATATGACACCGCCATCGACTTCTTCGTCGGAAAGCTTGGCTTCAAGTTACGTGACGACATAGCGCTGACAGAGGGAAAACGGTGGGTGGTGGTCGCGCCGCACGGCGCGGTGAGCGGACTGCTACTGGCGCGGGCTGTCGGTGACAGACAACGTGAAGCGATCGGCGATCAGAGTGGCGGTCGAGTGTTCCTGTTCCTTGAAACGGACGACTTTGCCCGTGACCACCTAGCCTACACCCAGCGAGGCATCCGGTTCGTCGAGCCGCCTCGCCAAGAACCGTATGGCATCGTGGCCGTCTTCGAGGACCTCTATGGCAACCGGTGGGATTTGATCGAACCTGTCATCGTCACGCGATGATTCCCAATTTAGCATCCTTTTTGAGAATGGCCGCAGCGTCAGCGAACGTTCGCTAACGCTTTCTGCCTTCCCAATAGCGGCCATTCCGCTTTCCTTCCCCACAGCGGACATTGACCATTCTCCATCTACCCGGCAGCTTGCCGAGATGAACCGCCGTATCGTGCTCATCATTTTGCTGGCGCTGGGGGCGCGTGGGATGGGCGTTCTGACAGTTGCTCTCTTTCGGCTACGAACGTCCGCTAACTACCAAGCTTCGCCCAAAGCGGCCGGTCCGCTTTCCTCCCATACCGGCCATTCCGCTAACGCCCAAAACAGTCGTTCGGCAACGACGGCGTCGTTCCCCGTTCCAGACACTCGTTCACATCCGGCTGTTCAGTTTAATCGCCCACCTGGTTGCTCGTGAGCGCAAAGCTTGCCAGTCTCGCCGTTGCGTTGAGGAGAGCAGCCCCGTGTCTCGTTTGTTGATGCTGGCGGTCGCCATCGCCACCCTGTCCTCCGCGGCCTGGGCACAGAACAATCCGACGCTGAGCGAGGCGGAGCGCGGTATCCGGCGCGACGACGGACCGGCGGTCCACCTGCGCATCGATGCGCTCGACCTGCGCGCGCATCTCGTCGGCCGCATTGCCGACGTTTCAGTCGAGATGCTGATCGGCTCGGACGACGCGGACGGCCATGAGGCGAACCTGTCACTGACGCTTCCCGCCGATGCGGTCGTCACCGGCTATGCGCTCGACGTCGGCGGCAGGATGATCCCCGGCCAGCTGCTCGAGGCGCCGAAGGCACGCAACGTCTATGAGGACGAGGTGCGTGCGGGCATTGATCCCGGGCTGGCGGAGGTCGTCGGCAACCGGTTCACGACGCGCATCTTTCCCGTGGATGCGGCCCATCCCCGCCGCTTCCGACTGACCTTCGTGGCGGCGCTCGACCCGGCCGTGGGGCTGGTGTTGCCGTTCGCGCGCGACGCGGCGATCGGGCGGGTAACGATAGCGGTCGACGCCGACGGCTATGCCACCGCGCCCTCCGTCCGCTTCGCCGGCCAGCCGCTCGACCTGACGCGCAGCGGTGAGAGCTGGCGGGGTGAAGCTATGCTCGGCCGTGCGGTGATGCGTGAGGGGCTGACGATTACCGGCGGCGCGGTCGCCGCGCCGATGGTTGTCACGCACCGCCCAGGCGGGCAGGCCTTTTTCGCGATCGCCGACGGAGCACCGGGCGAGCCCGAGACGCCGGCGCGCGGCGGGCGGCTGCGCGTCTATTGGGACCGCTCGCTCTCCCACCGCGCGGCCCGCACCGATCTGGAGGCGGACATGCTGGTGCGCCTTGCCGAACGGACCGCGCCCACTGCCATCGACCTCATCACTTTCGCGAGCGACCGGCCGGAGGTCACGACGGTCGCGAACGCCGCGGCGTTGCGGGCAGCGCTTGCCCGCGTCACCTATCGCGGCGGCACCTCGCTCGCGCGGCTCGATGCGCTGGCGCTGCCCGCGGCGACGCGATGCGTGCTGGTGTCCGACGGAGAGGTCACGATCGATCGCGGCGCCGCCTTCGTGCCCGATTGTCGGCTCGCAGCCCTTACCGCCGCGCCAAGCGCGAACGGCGCACGGCTCGCGCGGCTAACGCAACGCACGGGCGGTGCCGTCGTCCGCCTGGCCGCCGGCGGCGAGGACAAGGCGCTGGCCAACCTCAGCGCGGGCGAAGCGACTCCCGTCTCCGTCCGCGACGCGGCCGGACGGCGGCTCGACGCACGCGCCATGCCGGCTGGTCCGGGCCAATGGCTTCTCGTCGGTCCGATGCCGGCTGCGGGGGGCGTGGTGGTGCGGCTCGGCCGCGGTGGCGAGCGGCGCTACAATGCCGGGGCTGCATCGATCGCCGCCGAGGGACCCGCGGCGCTTTGGGCCGCGGCGCGTGTCGCAGACCTCGCGGACGACCCTGCACAACACGCCGCCATGGCGGACACTGCACGCCGTTATCAGGTCGCCGGCCCCGGCATGTCGTTTCTGGTGCTGGAGCGCCCCGACCAGTATCTGCGCGCCGACCTGACCCCGCCGGACGGCTTCAGCAAGGAATGGCTGGCGCAATATGGCAAGGCCAAGCAGGATCAGGACAACGCGCGTCGCGATGCCCGGCAGGCGCGGCTCGACTTCGTAGTCGGCCAGTGGCGCGACCGACGCGCCTGGTGGGCCACACGCTTCGTGCCGGCCACCCGCGATCAGGTGAAGCGCATGCACCGCGACGGGGTAGGCGAAATCGGCGTTCCTCCGCCTCCGCCGCCGCCGCCGCCGCCGCCAGCACCGCCGCCGCCTTCGCCCACTTCCGAACCGGACCAGCCGGCCGTCATGACGCCGCCGCCCATTATCGCGGCGCCCGCCCCGCCTGTCGCAAGGGGAAGCAACCTGGGCGACATCGTCGTCACCGGCGCAATCCGCCAGGATCGACTTCCGACCGCGCAGGAGCCGCCTCCTGCTGCGATAAAGCTCGACATGGCGGACCTGATTGCCAAGCGCCCCTATATCGCTGCGCTCGACAATGGTGCGCCCCCCGAGCGATTTGCCGTGCTCCTCGATCAGGAACGTCAGTACGGTTCCGTGCCGACGTTCTACCTCGATACGGCAGAGTGGTTCCGGCAGAAGGGCGATGCGGCCACCGCCGCGTTGCTGCTGCTGTCCGCGCTGGAACTGCCGACCAGCGACGACGAGACGCGTCAGATCGTCGCCTTCCGGCTCGAGCGCGATCGTTCCTTCGATCGCGCGGTCGAGCTCACGGAGCAGCTCGCCGCCGCCAATGCGGAGTTCCGGCCCCAGCCGACCCGCGATCTCGCGCTGGCGCTCGCGGCCCGTGGCAGGTCTGCCGGCCGCGCAGGACGCGGCGACCTGGAGCGCGCGTTCCAGCTTTTGGTCGACACTGCGCTGAACCCCGCGTCGGGCGACTTCGACGGGATAGAGGTGATCGCTCTGATGGAGGCGAACGCGCTTGTCGCACCGATCAACGCGGCAGGCGGGCGCTGGACGCTCGACAAGCGCCTCGTCGGCCTGACCGACACCGATGCGCGCATCGTGATCGAATGGACCGCCGACGACGCCGACATCGACCTTTGGATCGACGAACCCAATGGCGAGCGCGTCATGTATTCGAACAAGCGGAGCAGCGCCGGCGGGCAGATATCCAACGACATGACCGACGGCTATGGGCCGGAGGAATACGCCATCCGCCGCGCCCCGGCCGGTCCGTACCGGGTGCGCATCAATGGCTACGACGCCGACCGGATCAACCCGAACGGCCCCGGCCATGTGCTGATCCGCCTGCAACGGAACTTCGCGCGCACGAGCGAGGCGCAGGAACTGGTGGATCTCGACCTTTCGTTCCAGAACGGGCGGGATCGGAACAACGAAGACGACACGAAGCCGGTGGCGACACTGCGGGTCGGAAGTTAACTCGCGATGCCGAGACGAGCTCTCCAGCGCGCGCGGAGCGACTTGTCGACTGCGTGTGGCCCGAGCAGGGGTTCGAGACGGCCTGACGAATGCCGGCGCATTGCCCCGGAACCGGACGTTCGGGGTGTCCAACCCGCTTTCCAACTTCGGCCCGTTGATCGCCAATCTAGACCGTGTTCAGGGCCCATGCGCGCTGCTTGATAGGTTCAATCTAGTTGAAGAAAGCGAGCGTGCGTTGCACGCCCCATGCGCCACGATGGCCCGCATGGGCCCGGCAGCGCGAGGCTACCGGCCCGATAAGCGGTCGTCCGTCGCGCACGTCGGAGATCCCAGCCTCGGCAATCCGTATTTCTTCCGCAAAATGAATTACGCTCGGGTAGCGAGCGTTGTTTTCATTAGCCAAAAGGCTTCAGGCGTGGCGATGGCGAGAAACGGTAATCAAGGGAACATGACATGAAACGATGGACGTGGATCCTCCATCGCATCGCCCGGCAAATCTGGTTCCGCGCCGGCGTCATCAGCCTGCTCAGCGTGGCCCTGGCGATCCTTGCCGGCATCATCACGCCGTACCTTCCCTACACATTCGACGTGGACATCGGCCAGCGTTCGGTCGGCACCATTCTCCAGATCATGGCATCCAGCATGCTGGCGGTGACGACGTTTTCGTTGACGGCGATGGTGAGCGCCTATTCGTCCGCAACGCAGCTCGCCACACCGCGTGCGACGCAGCTGATGGTCAGCGATCCGACGTCGCAGAACGCGTTGTCGACGTTTCTCGGCGCGTTCGTCTTTTCGATGGTCGGCATCGTCGGGCTGAACACGAGTGCCTATGGCCATGACGGCCGCATCATCCTGTTCGCCGCGACCGTCGTCATCATCATGCTGGTGGTCGGCACTCTCCTGCGCTGGATCGGCCATATCACTGCGTTCGGGCGCATGGCCGACGTGATCGATCGCGTCGAGGAGGCCGCGACCCGAGCCATGACAGGCTTCGCGGCTGCGCCGCACCTGGGCGGACGTGCGGCGATCGCCGTACCGCCGGGTGCGGTGGCAATCGCCGGATCACAGACCGGCTATGTCACGCATATCGACGTCGCGGCGCTTCGGGCCATCGCCGAGCGTAACAAGTTCGGGATCCACGTCGGCGTGCTGCCGGGGACGATGGTGCATCCGATGCGCGATCTGGTTCACGTCGAAGGTCCTGTCGACGATGCGGTACGCGCGGCTCTAATCAGGAGCTTCACCATCGAACGGCACCGCAGCTTCGACCAGGACCCCCGCCTGGGCCTGATCGCGCTGTCCGAGATCGCCAGTCGCGCGCTGGCGCCGGCGACCAATGATCCCGGGACCGGAATCGAGGTGCTGAATGCGCTTTTGCGGGTGTTCCTGACGCTCCGGTCGCAACCGACGAACGCAAGCGGCGAAAATACCGGACGTCACCGGGTGTATCTTGGCAGACCTTCGCTCGACGATATGCTGACCGACGCCTTCGGACCAATCCTTCGCGAAGGTGGTAAAGAGGTCGAGGTTTCCCTTCGCCTGACCAACACGCTTGCGGCGATGCACGCGAACCTGCCTCTGATGCGTAGGCCGATCGAAAGCTGGGCCGCTCGTCATGCACAGCGTGTGGGCGAAACGATGGAGGACGCCGACGACATTGTCGTGTTCGAGCAGACCTACAGGCAGCTATGGCCTGCTATCGCTTGATTCAGACGCAGGCGGATCCGTATCGACCGACCATGTCCGTCGCAGCCGAACGCGCGCCAGACCGCGGACCGCCCTTCCCCCTCGCTCGACGATACCCTGCGCGATTACCGTACGCTGCTACAGGGATCCGCAGCACATCGCGCGGTCCGCACGACGTTCAAGATCGTGAAGGCCGGCGACGCCGACGCCGGTAAGGGGCACGGCAGTGGATCGTTCGACCCGCTGAATCCCGCACGAAACACCATTGCCTGCCATCGGCGCAACGTTCGTGATCGAAGGGTCACGTTCGCGAGCCTCGCGCGGAGCGGTACGGGGTTCAGGTGGATCGGGCCGTCTCCGTCATGGCGAAGGTCTTCGATAGACCATGGTAGAGCTTCTCGCGGCACACCCACTGGCTGGCCGCGTCCGCGATGAACGCGGTCGCGAACATCGGCAGCATGAGGCCGCGGCTCGCGGTCGTCTCCGACAGGATGATGACCGCGGTCAACGGCGCACGGACGACGCCCGCGAAATAGGCGACCATGCCCAGGATCACGATCGCGCTGGCAGGCTCGCCCGGGAAGACCTCCCGCAGCAGGTTGCCGACGCCGGCGCCAACCGCGAGCGACGGCGCGAAGATCCCGCCGGGCAGGCCCGCGATCGCCGTCGCGGCGGTGACGACCAGCTTGGCCGGCCCGAACCAGAGCGGCGCATCCACGCCGACGATCATCGCGCGCGCCGGCGCATAGCCGGTCCCCCATGTCAGCCCGGTCACGACGCCGAGCACCGCGACGACACCCCCGCAGACACCGGCGAACGCGACCGGATGCGCGCGCGTCCATCCCGTCACGCGCGTGCGGCTGACCGCCATCGCCAGGAGAATGCGCGAGAACAGCCCGCCGGTCATGCCACCCGCGATCCCTGCGACCGGCGCGACGAGCAACGCGGACAGCAACGGCATATGCGCGCCGATCGCGCCAAAGTAGATATAGTCGCCCTGTACCGATTGCGCGACCATCCCCGCGATGACGATCGCGGCGAGGACGAGCAGAGTCACCCTCTGCTCATAGGCGGATGCGAGCTCCTCGATCGCGAACAGCAGCCCGGCGAGCGGCGTGTTGAACGCCGCCGCGACGCCCGCAGCACCACCAGCGATGACGACTCCGCCCCGCAAGGGCACGCGGACAAGACGGTGCGTGAACCCCATGACGGCCGCCGCCAGCTGGACGGTCGGCCCTTCCCGACCGACCGATGCGCCACCCAGCACCGCGCTGATCGTCAGCACCGCCTTGGCCGCCACGGTCCGGATCGAAATGAGCGTTCTGGTGGCGTCGTTCGGATTGGCCTGCGCCGCGATCACTTGCGGAATACCGGATCCCCGCGCGAGCGGCGCATAGCGACGGGTCAACCAGACCAGCCCCATGAACGTCAACGGCGTCGTGATCAGCGGCACCCAGTGCCAGGTCGCGGCAAACCGACTGAAAACCTCGGCCGCCCAATCGGCCGCCTGGGCAAACAGCGTCGCGACGATCCCGATCAGGATCGCGCCGACCAGGATTGCGCCACGCGTCCGGAACTGCGTCGATCGCGGTCCGCGCGCACGCAGCAACGCCCTATATCGCGACGGCGTCCAGCGCTTGGACGGTAAAAGGCGATTGAAGAGGCCAGCCATGCCGCCCTTTTAGGTCCCGCACCCGATTAGGCTACCCTCGGCACCGAGCGCGTCTGCGGTTCAGACCCAAACCCAGATACTCGCGCGCCCTCCCCCGCTCCCCAACTTCAGACATTCGTTCGTCCCCGCGCCGACTGCGCTTGGCGAATGATGTTCGTCATGGATGTCGTGAATGGAGAGGAAAGCCGCCTGCGAGCCTGTGGGGGGCGATCAACGGCACGCTGCCGTTCGTTCAGCGAGCGGCGGCAAGGCGCCGATTGGCGAGCCCCAGATCGACACCCGCGTGTCCGCCCTGACGCTAAGATACCGAAACCGGCCCTGTCGCCTCTAACGCGTCGATCGGCGATCCATTCTCACATATCCACCGTAGCGCCACTACAGAATGCCATTTCGCAACAATTCAACACAAATGCACTTTAAAGGTATTGTTTGGGTATTGACGAATGCAGGCGATCGACGGAATCTGTCGATCGAACCGGTCAAAGCGTCAGGGCGCAGCCGGATAAGGGGTAGGTATATGATCTTCGACCAGACGGTGTCGCGCATTGCTCTTGCGGGGTCGCTTTTGTTCTGCGCGGTCCCGGCAATGGCGCAGGAGATTGCAGCGGATCCCGCGCAGACACCGGCGCAGGCCAAGGTCGAGGCGGACGCCACGACCGCGCTTGCCGCACCCGATCGCGCACCCGCACCCGCATCGGACGATACGGTCGTCGTGACCGGATCCCGCATCCAGCGCCCGAACATGACGTCGGCTGCGCCGATCACGTCGGTGACCGCGCAGGACATCCGTGCGCAGGCGCCGACCAACATCGAGGACGTGCTCAACCGCCTTCCGCAGATCGCGCCGGACGCGCAGCAGAATTATCAGGATTCGGACGGCCGCCAGCGCATCAAGCTGCGCAGCCTGGGCTTCGAGCGCACGCTGACCTTGATCGACGGCAAGCGCATCGGCACGCAGAACGGCGCGGACGTCGGCATCATCCCACCGTCGCTGCTCGAGCGCGTTGATGTGCTGACCGGTGGCGCCTCGTCGGTCTATGGGTCTGATGCGGTCGCGGGCGTGGTCAACTTCATCCTGAAGAAGGATTTCGAAGGACTGCAGATCGACGGCAACTATAATTTCTACAATCACGACAACAAGGATACGATCGTCTCATCGCTGGCGCGCGCGAACAGCTTCGGCAGCCCGCGCGGTTTCAGCAACGACGGTGGCCGCGCCGACATCACCGTGACCGCGGGCAAGAAGCTGTTCGACGGCAAGCTGCGCCTGTCGGGCTTCGTCAACTACCGCCATACCGATGCGGTCGACTATGACGCGCGCTCCACCTCGGCATGCCAGCTGATCCAGACTGGCAAGGACGGCCCGCTCTCCTGCTCGCTCTCGACCTATTCGCGCAGCGGCTACGTCTCGCCGCGCTCGGGCGCGAACAACGGTGCCGCCTACGTCAACGATCCGAACGGAACGCGCACCTTCGTTCCCTACGGCGTGGGAGCGGGCAACGCGGCCAACCCGTATGACGGCTATTCCTATCAGCGCGGGTCGGAGCGGTGGAACGCGGGCGGCTTCGTCAGCGCGGATCTGACCTCCGATATCGAAGTCTACGGATCGGGCATCTGGTTCCGCGATAAGTCCGAGAACGTCTATCCGGCACGGATCTACAGCTACACCGTCTATGGCGACCAGCCCTATCAGGTGAACTGCAACAATCCGTATCTGTCGGGGTCGCAGGCGACCGCGATCTGTGGCGGTGCGGCGGGGACGAACACGAAGGCACCGATCGAGCTGCGCTATCGCTTTAACGATCTCGCCGACATTCCCGATACCTATATCAACAGCGGCGTTCGCGCGACCGGTGGCTTCCGCGGCAAGGTCGACGATATCTGGACCTGGGACGTCGGCGGAGTCTACGCCCGCAACCAGCAGGTCGTGAATTACGGGAACCTCCCCGATTACAACCGCGTCAACCAGTCGCTCGACGTCGTCAACGTGAACGGCGTGGCGACCTGCGCCAGCGGCGTCGCGGGCTGCGTGCCGTTCAACGCCTTCACCGCCAACACCCCTGGCCAGCCGCTGGCGAGCTGGCTGTTCACCGCACCCGGTGGCACCACGAAGGGCGTGGGGACGCTCTGGGACGGCCTGATCTCCGTCACCGGCGATCTCGGCAAATACGGCGTCACCTCGCCGCTTGCCACCCAGGGCGTGGCAATCGCGCTCGGCGCCGAATATCGTCACGACAACTACACCTCGACCGCCGACACCTTCTACCGCGACCTGAACGGCGGCAACGACCTCGACATCTCGCAGAGCGTGTGGGAATCGAACATCGAGGTACAGGCGCCGCTGATCGAGGATCGACCCTTCGCGCATCTGTTGCAGGCGAACGGCGGCTACCGCGTGTCGAAATACAGCAGCAATCCAAAGACCTTCAACACCTGGAAGATCGAGGGCATCTACGCCCCCGTCAGCGATCTGACCTTCCGCGGGTCGTACAACAAGGCGCAGCGCGCGCCGACGGTGATCGAGATCGGCCAGGCGCGGAACATCAGCTATGGCCTGCAAGGCGGCTCGCAGAATGATTTCTGCGCACCGACCGTCACGACCAATCCGACCACCGGCGCCATCAGCTACGGCACGCCCGTCGCGTCGCGCGACGTCTGCCGTGCGACCGGGCTGTCCGACGCGCTGTATGGCAGCCCCACGCTGCTGTGTAACCAGGGCGACGGCAACCAGTGCACTGTCCAGTCGGGGGGATACACTGCGGATCCGGAGACCGCCTACACCTTGACCTACGGCCTCGTGGTGAAGCCGAGCTTCATTCGCGGCCTGGTGTTCTCGGTCGATCGCTATCAGATCAGGATCGACAACTCGCTGGGGTATAACGATTATACCTACTACACCGATGGCTGCCAGCGCTCGAACGGCGATCCGTTCTTCTGCTCGGGCATCGTCCGCCAGCCCGGCACCGGTATCCTCTACGCACCGGCCAGCAGCAATCCGACCAGCGGCTTCATCCGCCAGGGCACGACCAACTATTACAAGTCGATCTCGCGCGGGATCGATTTCCAGGCGCAATATACGCTCGCGCTCGGCGGCGCGGGCAAGGTCGACTGGAACTTCAACGGGTCGCTGACGACGTTCGCCGGCAGCCAGGATTCGCCGCTCCAGCCAAAGCGCAACTGCGTCGGCTATTACGGGAACGGATGCAGCCAGTTGCTGCCGAAATGGTCGCACGGCCTGCGGACGACCTACACCACCGGCGACGGCATCGTCAGCGCGTCGTTCAACTGGCGCTATGTCGGGTCGCTGACCAGCGCGGACAATTCGGGCGACGAAGCGATCGGCGGCACGCCGGAGCGGGCACGCACGACCTTCTACCACATCGCGCCCGCCAGCTATTTCGACCTGGCGCTGTCGTTCGCGATCGCCAAGGACTTCTCGCTGCGGTTCATCGCCAACAATTTGCTCGACAAGACCCCGCCGATCCTCGCGAATTCATACGACATCAGCCTCGCACGGAGCAACACGATCCCCGCGCGCTACGACTCGCTCGGTCGTAACGTCGCGGTGGGCGCCACCATGCGGTTCTGACGCGCGACGCAAGGATTACAGGGCTCGCCGACCGCGGCGGGCCCTTTTTCGTATTACCGGTTTAGGATGGAGGGTGCAGGCTAGCCGAGATCTGCGCCGGCTGGCGGCGCCCGCTATGCGCGTGGACGATGCCGTCGATCTTGGATCGGCCGACGGCATCCAGATCGCGGTTCCGGTAATTTAAGGTCATATCCGAGGCGGGCGATCGGGCGATCGTTGCTGATTTGGCGACCATGACGGGATGGTTTGCAGGCCGGACCGTTGACACCATACCTGAAAATCGGAAACATATGTAATTCCCAGAGCAGTTTAACCCGCATTTTGGCATAGATCGGTGGACTTTGTTTATTGGTTGGCTAGCCCCGCCCTCTGTTTTGAGAGGACGTAGTTATGGGCGAACGGGTCGGGATCGCAGTGATCGGACTGAATGGCGCGGTGGCCACTACCGCGGCGGCGGGGATCGCGATGATCCGCGCGGGGTCGAACGACCTGTCGGGCTTGCCGCTCGCCAGCCGCGATGTCGAGGGCATGTCGGCATACCGCGATCTGCATTTCGGCGGCTGGGACCTCAGCCATGACGACCTCGCGACCGCTGCGCTCAAGCACGGCGTGCTCACCGAGAGCGATCTTGCCAACGGGGCCGCAAGCCTGTCGGACATGCGGCCCTGGCCCGCTGTCGGATCGACCGATTTCTGTGCGAACATCGACGGCGCCAACAAGATCGCCGCGCCCGGCCACCGTGCCGCGGTCAAGCACATCCAGGACGATCTCGCGCGCTTCAAGAGCGAGCAGAATCTCGACCGGGTGGTGATGATCAATCTCGCCTCGACCGAGCGCAAGGCCGATCTCGCTGCGGACGCGCTGACCAGCGTCGAGGGGTTCGAGCGCGGTCTCGACAGCGACGACGCGGCGATCAGCCCGGCGATGCTCTACGCCTATGCCGCGATTGCCAGCGACACACCCTATGCCAATTTCACGCCATCGGTTGCCGCTGACGTCGCCCCGCTCGCCGAGCTTGCCAGCCAGCGCGGCGTGCCGATCGCCGGCAAGGACGGCAAGACCGGGCAGACGCTGCTGAAGACCGTGATCGCGCCGGCGCTGCGGGACCGCGCGCTGCACGTCGACGGCTGGTTCTCGACCAACATCCTGGGCAATTCGGACGGCCTCGCGCTCGACGATCCCAAGAGCCTCGCGTCGAAGGTCGATACCAAAAAGTCGGTGCTCGACCAGATCCTCGGCTATCCGGTCGAGGATCACATCATCATGATCCATTATTACAAGCCGCGCGGCGACAACAAGGAAGCGTGGGACAATATCGACCTGACCGGCTTCCTCGGCCAGAAGATGCAGTTGAAGCTGAACTTCCTGTGCAAGGACTCGGTGCTCGCCGCGCCGCTCGCGATCGAGATTGCGCGCTGCCTGGCACTGGCGCAGACGCGCGGCGACGGCGGCGTGCAGGACCAGATGGGGATCTTCTTCAAGATGCCGCAGACCGCCGATGGCGGCGAACCGATCCACGCGTTCGGCGAGCAGCAGCTGATCCTCGACACCTGGCTCGACCGCCGGTGAGTTTTGGCGCAGCGTACCTGCCGCTGTTGCGCGAACTCGGCGACCTGAAGCGGATCCGCTCGGCGGAGCGCGAAGGATCGATTGCGGAGCGGTTGTTCGCGTGTGGCTGGGCCGCGCTGGCGGCGGGTGAGGCACCGGTGGCCGTCATGCGCCGCACGGTTGCCGCCGCGCTCGCCGCGGCACGGCTGGGCGATCTCGACCGTGCCACGCTCGCCGAGCTTGGTCTTTCCGACGCGGAAGCGCGCGCCGTGCTCGAACGCGCGTTCGACGAGGTGGCGATGCTGCTCGACCCCGCACTCGCCGCCGAATTGCGCGATGCGCTCCCGGAAGGTGCGCCGGCGGCCGGCCCGGTACCTCGGTTCGTCCCACAGCTCGCGACGCAGCCGCGCGCCGGCGTCACCTGCCCCGGTCGGCCACGCCTGCTGCTCCAGCCCGCCGAAAACCACGCCGAGCATTGCCTGATCGTCGCGGTGTACGGCGTGCTCGCGGCGCCCGGCTATGGCGCGGATCCGGCAGAGGTGTTCCTCGCGTCGATGGCGCATCATTTCCACAATGCCGCGATGCCCGATGCGGGGTTTACCGGCGAGGTGCTGCTCAGCGACCTGCTCGACCGCGTGATCGATGCCGCGCGCGAACAGGCAATGGCGATGCTAGATCCGGCGGTCGCGGCACAGGTCCGCGCGGCGATCGCGCCGATCGCCGGCGATGCCACCCCGGCGGCACGCGCGTTCCATGCCGCCGACGTGCTCGATCGGGTGCTGGAGATCGAACAGCATCTCCGCGCCGCATCGGCAACGATGGACAGCGTCCTCCACACCTATGAGCTCGTCCATGCCGGACCGGTCAAGACGTTCCACGATCGCGTGCTGAGCGACGTCGGCCTGTTGTGACCTATCGCTCGCCGCTTTCCGGAAGGCCGCTGGTCGCGGATACGCCGCATTCGCTCGCCGCCCCCGGCGAGCGCTGGCCGGTGGTCGACGGCATCCCGTATCTGCGGACCGACAGCGAAGGTCTGGTGGCGGTGGCACTCGACCATCTCGACGCGGGTTGCCCGGACGATGCGCTGTTGGCGCTGCTGACCGATCAGGATGCGTGGTGGACCGGCCCCGCGACCGATCTCGGCGAGCTGAAACAGCTGGTGCGCGAGCGCGACACGCTGTCGCTGCGCGCGGCGATGGCGTTGCTCCGGATGGGGCCGGTGGCCGACTATTTCGCGCATCGCTGGAGCGATCCGACCTATCTCGCCGGGCTCGCGCTGGTCGAGGCGCACTGGCGGCAGCCGAAGACCGCGTTCGAGCTTGCCTGCGGAATCGGTCATTATCTCCGCGAACTTACCGCGCGCGGCGTCGCGTGTATCGGCGCGGACGTGGTGTTCTCGAAATGCTGGCTCGCCAAGCATTGGGTGGCGCCCGCCGCCGATTATGTCGTGTTCGATGCCGCAGGAAAGTGGCCGGTCGCGGCGCAGCGCTTCGACCTGGTCGCGTGTCACGACGCCTTTTATTTCCTGCCCGATCAGCCCCGCGTCGCCGCGCTGTTGCGCGAGGCCGTCGCCCCCGGCGGCGTGCTCGCCGTCAGCCACATCCACAACGCCGCCGTCGCGGGCGGGGCAATGGGCCCCGCTCGCGACGGTGCCGAGTGGGCGACTTTGTTCCCCGATGCGACTGTCTATGACGAACGCGAGTTGCGGCGCGCGTTGCTGGCTTGCGATGCACCCGCCCCGACCGGATGGTCCGACGACCCCGCGATCGAGGCCTGGTCGATCGTCGAGCCGGACGGCGATGCGCCACGACCGCTGACCGGCGGGCTGGCGATGCCGGTTGCCGAGGCGGTGCTGGTGCCCAATCCGTTGCTCGGTGATACCGGTCCGCGCTGGCCCTCCGACCGCTACCGCGCGGAATATGGCGCAGCGGCCACATGGCTGTCGGATACCGGCGATGCGGCGCGGCACCGCCGTGTCCTCGACCTGCCGGCGCGGTGGTGAGCATGCGGTGGGGCATCGTCGGCTTCGGCTGGGTCGCGCGCGATTACATGGCGCCGGGGATCGCGGCATCGGGCGGAACAGTGGTCGCGATCGCCGACCCCTCGCCAATGGCGCAGGCCAGCGCGATGTCGGGCGGTATCCTCGCTTATGATACGGCCGAGGCGATGCTGGCCGATGCCAAGCTCGACTGCATCTACGTCGCCACGCCCAACAACCTCCATGCCGACCCGGTCCGCGCGGCGGTTGCGGCGGGCGTTCCGGTGCTTTGCGAAAAGCCGATCGCCGCGACGCTGGACGATGCCGAAGCCATCGGCGCGTCCGTTGCAGGGCATCTCTACGGCACCGCGTTCGACCAGCGCCATCACCCCGCGCACCGCGCGATGGCGCAGGCGATCCGCGACGGAGCGATCGGCCGACCGATCGCGGTGCGGATCGTCTACGCCTGTTGGGTCGACCCGAGCTGGTCGCCGACCGCTGGCGATGGCGGGTGCAACTGGCGCGCCGACCCGGCCGCAGCCGGTGGCGGCGCGGTCATCGACCTTGCGCTCCACGGCCTCGATCTGGCGGCGATGCTGGTCGACGAACCGCTCGCGCGTCTGCACATCGACCTGCAGCGGCGTATCCACGACTATCCGGTCGACGATGGCGGCATCCTGTCGGGGCGCACCGCAGGCGGCATCCTGGTCCAGAGCCATGTAGCCTATAACTGCCCCGAGGTGCTGCCGCGCCGCCGGCTCGAGATCCTCGGCGAGGACGGACTGCTGGTCGCGACCGACACGATGGGCCAGACCGAGGGCGGCACCGTGATCCGGCGTTGCGCGCGCACCGGGGACGAGACCGCCCTGCCCTTCGACGCCGCACTGTCGCCCTTTGCCGCGCAGGCCGCCGCGTTCGCCGCCGCCGTCCGCGGCGACGCGCATGATTTCTCTATCGACCGGGACCTGTCGCTGATGCGACTATTCGACGCCGCCTATAGCGAGGCGCGATCGTGCCTCTGAGCTGGTATGCCTGCGCGCATTGCGGCTTCTGGCAGCGACACTTCGCGCCCGCCGATTGCGCGGTCTGCAACGACACGCGCAACGACCTGCCCGAGGACGGCTGGCGCTTCCTCCCCGAGCACGACGTCGCCGCAAGCCATGACGGCAGCTGGCGGCAGGTTGCCGACGATCTCTGGGCCTTCACGACCACACCGCATCTCGGGCTCGGCGGCACTGGCTGGCTGATCGTGCGCGAGGGCGGCAACATCGCCTTCGAGGCCGCCCCCTATTATTCGCGCGCGATGCTCGACCAGATCGTGCGGCTCGGCGGCATCCGCTACCTCGCCGCCAGTCACGCGCATGGCTATGGCGCGCTGTTCCAGCTCCAGCGCGACTGCGCGCCCGAGATGCTCGCGATCCACAAGGACGACCTCGGCATGACCAAGGCGTTCCGCGTCACGACGCCCTATGACGAAGTCCTGGAGATCGCGCCGGGCTATACGCTGCATCACGTCGGCGGACATTACGAAGGTCAGGCCGCGCTCCACGATGCGGTCGGCAAGCGCCTGTTCTGCGGCGACATGTTCAAGATCGACCAGGACGAAGCGGGTGTCAGCCACGCGATCTCCAGTCACAAGGCGTTCCACAAGGACATCCCGCTGACGCATGGCGAGATCCGCCATTACCGCGCGGTAATCGCGCCGCTGGCGTTCGATGCCGTCCTGACCCCGTTCGAATATGCCCCCGAAGTCGGCCGCGATGTCGCCGTCGCCGTGCTCGACGAGGCGCTGGCCCGTGCGCCGGGCGTGAAGAGGATCCCGCTATGACCCGCACTATCACCGGCCTGCCCGAACAGTTGGACGCGGCCTGCCATCTGTATCTCGACGCGTTTCCCGCCGGCGACATCGTCGCGTTCCCGATCGACGGCATCGACCGTGTCGGCATCCCCGTCTGGGTGGTCGCGCTATTTCCCGAAACCGCGGACCTCGACGGCATCATGCCCTATGGCGTCGGCTATGGCGCAACCGACCAGGCCGCGATCCTCGGCGCGTTGGGCGAGATCGCCGAGATGGTCTGGCCGACGCTGACCTTGTCCGCGCGCGGCAAGACGCATGGCAGCTATGCCGACCTCGTCCGCGAACGCGGCGAACGCGGGATCGCCGATCCGCTGACGCTGTGCCTTCCCGCCGGGTCTCCGGTTGGCCGCGAGACGCCGCTCGACTGGGTCGAGGCCCGACGGTGGGCGGACGGCTCGAGCGTCCTCGTGCCGATCGACCTCGCCGCCTATTCCGCCAAGGAACTGGCCCCAGGCTACGTGCCGTTCACGACGATCATCTCCAACGGGATGGGCGCGGGGCCGGACCTCGACTGGGCGATCGGCCACGGACTGTGCGAGATCCTCCAGCGCGACGGCAACGGGTTGCTGTTCCGCGCGCTCGACCGCGGCGTCGCGATCGACCTGCCTGAATGCCTGCCCGCCGAGATCGGCGATCTGGTCAACCGGTTCGCCACCGCCGACGTCCGCGTGATCCCCAAATTCGCGACCGACGAGTTCGGCCTCGCCAACGTCTATTGCGTCGGGGTCGATGCACGTGAGCCCGCGGTGCCGATCATGGCGACCGCGTGCGGCGAGGCGGCGCATCCCGACGCCGTGCAGGCCTTGGCCAAGGCGATCGCCGAATACGCCGCCAGCCGCGCGCGCAAGGCGTTCGCGCACGGCCCGATGGCGCTTGCCGAGACGATCGCGCCGCGCGGCTATATCGATCGGTTCATGGCGCAGGCCGGCGGGGCCGCGAAATCGAGCGACAGCCGCGCCTTCACGGAGATGCAGCGCTGGACCGACGTCGACGCCGCGACCTTGCGCGACTGGCTCGCCGGGACGATGCTCGCCGAGCGCAGCCGCCATGCCTTTGCAGACCTGCCCCGCGCCGACGTCCCCGATGCCCGCGCGCGCGGCCAATTGGCGCGAGAGGCGGTCGAGACCGCCGGGTTCGACATCCTCTACGTCGACATGTCCCCAGCGGATTCCAGCGTCGCGGTCGTCAAGGTGATCGTGCCGGGCATGGAAGTCGAGACGATGAGCTATTACCGGATCGGCGAACGCAACGTCGCCAAGCTCGTCGCGCTCGACAGCCCGCTGGTCAGCTTCGGTGGCGAGGCGAGCACGACTCGCCGGCCCGTCCGCCTGACGGACGAAGCGATCGCACGGCTGGGCGGTCAGCCCTTCTTCGATACCGCGCTGGCGGACGAGATCGTCGGCCCGCTCTATCCGCTCTACCGCGAACCCGAAGCGCATCACGTCGCCTGGTCCGAACAGAGCCTCGAGACGGAGGCGGCACGATGACGCTTCGTTTCGCCTACAATACCAACGGGGCGGCCAACCACCGCCTCGACGACGCGCTGCACCTGATCGCGGACGCGGGCTATGACGGCGTCGCGCTCACGCTGGATCATCACCACCTCGATCCCTTTGCCGACGATTGGGCGCGCGAGGCGGAGCGGGTCGGCGCGCTGCTGCGGTCGCTGGGGCTGGGATCGGTGATCGAGACCGGTGCGCGCTATCTGCTCGACCCGCGCGACAAGCATGAACCGACGCTGGTCACGGCGGACCCCGCGGGGCGTGATCGGCGGGTCGCGTTCCTCGCCCGCGCGCTCGAGGTCGCCGCGATCCTGAATGCCGAGACCGTGTCGTTCTGGGCGGGTGTGCCGAAACCCGGTGTCGCCCGGCACGATGCGCTTGACTGGCTCGACTCGGGGCTCGGCAAGGTCGTCGAGCATGCGGCACGAACCGGCATCCCGGTCAGCCTGGAGCCCGAGCCCGGCATGCTGATCGAGACGGTGGAAGACTATGCGCGGCTCGCGCGCCGCCATCCGGACCTGCGTCTCGCGCTCGACACCGGCCATTGCCTCGTCACGCAGGACATCGCGCCAGACGCTGCCGTTCGCGCCTATGCCGACCGCCTCGGGACCGTCGCGGTCGAGGACATGCGCCGCGGCGATCACACGCATTTGCCGTTCGGACAGGGCGACATGGACATTCCCGCCATCCTTGCCGCGCTGGAGTCGATCGGCTTCGACAAGCTGGTCTGCGTCGAACTGTCGCGCGAGAGCCCGCGTGCGCATCAGGCCATTCCGGAGTCGATCGCCTATCTGCGCGCGGCGCTGTCCTGATGCGGATCTGCTTCGTCTCGCGCCGCTTTTTCCCCGCGATATCGGGGATGTCGATCTACGCGATCAACCTGCTGCGCCAGCTCGTCGCAGCGGGCCACGACGTGACGATGATCAGCCAATATTACGGCGACCCCGCCCGCGCCCGCGTCTATGGCGGCGGCCCCCCGCCCCCGGTGCCGGGCGTGCGCGTCGTCGGCCTCGAAGCGCTCGGCGAACAGGACGGCGGCGACTTCGAACGCGATATCGATGCGATGGTCGAGGCGATTGCGCGCGATCATGCGGCGCATCCGTTCGACCTGCTGCACGCGCAATATGGCTATCCGACCGGCTGGGCGACGATGATCGCCGCCCAGCGTCTCGGCCTCCCCTGCGTCGTGTCGATCCAGGGCGGTGACGGGCATTGGGTCGGCTCGTGCTGCGAGACGCACCGGCTCGCGATGGTGCGCGTGCTCGACCATGCCGGCGCGCTGCTGATCGGCGGCGCCAGCTTCGCCGGAGAAGTCCATGACCGGCTCGGCACCCCGCTCGACCGGTTCACGATCGTTCCGGGGGCGGTCGATACCGACCATTTTACACCCGCGGTGACGACCGCGCCCGAAGGCCCGGTCCGGCTGCTCTATCACGGCCGCGTCGACCGCCGCAAAGGCGTGCTCGATTTCCTCCAGGCGCTACCGGCCGTGCGCGGCGACTGGCACGCGACCATCTCCGGCATCGGTCCCGACGTCGACCCCGCCCAGGCGCTTGCGACAGAGCTACAGCTTACCGACCGTGTAACCTTCAGCGGCTATGCGGATTATGATGCGGTGCCGGAACTCTACCGCGCGCATGACGTGTTCGTATCGCCGACCTACGCAGAGGGGTTCTCGAACACCATCCTCGAGGCGATGGCGTGCGGCCTTGCGGTGGTATCGTGCCACGCCGTCGGCGTGGTCGACTGCGTCCGCGACGACGAGAACGGCATGCTGACCGATCCCGGCGATGTGCCGGCGCTCGCGGCCTCGCTGACTCGTATCATCACCGATACCCGGCTGCGCACGCGTCTGGCGACCGCCGCGCTGGAAGAATGCCGCCGGGTGTATAGCTGGGACGCGGTCGGGCAGCAGATCGTCGGCATCTACCGCGACCTGAGGGGGCATCCGCAAACCGGCTTCGATACGACCCTGCCGATGACCCCCTGCCGCTTCCGCAGCGAACCACATCTGTTGTGAGCGATCGATGAAGCTGCTCGCAATATCGCCGCATCTGGACGACGCGGCCTTCTCCGCAGGCGGGCTGCTGGCGTCGCGCGTCGACCAGGGCTGGGACGTTACCGTCGCGACGTGCTTCACCGGCAACGTCGCGCAGCCAACCGGGTTCGCGCTCGCCTGTCAGCTCGACAAGGGGCTGGGCGCAGACATCGACTATATGGCGCTGCGCCGGGGCGAGGATCTCGCTGCGTGCCGGGCACTGGGTGGGCGCGCGATCCATTTGCCGTTCCTGGAGGCGCCCCATCGCGGTTACGCCTCGGCAAAGATGCTGTTCGCGGCCCGCCTGCCCGACGACCGGATCGTCGACGATCTGGCGGCGGCACTGGTCGAGCTTTTCGCGGCGGAGAAGCCGGATCTTGTGCTGGGGCCGTTGTGCCTTGGCAACCATGTCGACCATCACGTCGTTCTGGACGCGATACGGCGATCCTGTGCCGATCTTACCGTGTTGCTATGGGAAGACTGGCCTTATGCCGACCGCGAAGACCGCGTTGCCGCCATGCCCGCGATGATCGAACAGCTCACGCCCGCAACGCGTGCGCGGCGTATCGCCGCCTGCGCCGCGTACGGGTCGCAACTCGGCTTCCAGTTCGGCGGCGTAGAGGCGATGTCGGCGCGGACCGAACGGGTCTTCGAGGAACGGTTCTACCCGCTTCACGCGCACTGACCGACCGGCGCCCGTCGCCGCGCGTCCCCCAATTCCAGGCAGAGCCATCATCATGACCGAAGTTTCCGTCGTCACCCTCGGCAAGGGACGCCCCGACCATCTCGTCAACGTCGTGCTCGGCCTGACGCGCCAGACGCTGATGCCGACCGAGCTGATCGTCGGCAAGGGACGCCCCGACCATCTCGTCAACGTCGTGCTCGGCCTGACGCGCCAGACGCTGATGCCGACCGAGCTGATCGTCGCGGTGATGCAGGACGAGCTCTACGTGCTTCCCGACGCGCCGTTTCCGATCCGCCAGATCCAGATCGTCGCCGACGTGCTCCCGCTCGCATCGGCGCGCAACGCCGCCACCCGCGTCGCGACCGGCGAGGTGATCGTGTTTCTCGACATGGATTGCATTCCGACGCCGACTCTGGTCGCGGACTATGCCGGGTTCCTCGCCGGGTTCGACGGGTTGCTGATGGGCGAGGTGTTGTATCTGCCGGGCGGTGCGACCGCCGGCAACTGGTCATATGACCGGTTCGCCGAGGTTGCGGTGAAGCATTCCGACCGTCGCGGCCCCCCGCCCCAGGGCATCGAGATCTGCACCGACTATCGCTGCTTCTGGTCACTGAGCTTCGCGATGCGGCGCGCGACGTTCCTCGGGCTGGGCGGTTTCGACGAACGCTATGTCGGCTATGGCGGTGAGGATACCGATTTCGGCAAGGCGATCGACCAGGCGGGCATCCCGATCGCCTGGGTCAAGGGTGCGCTGGCCTATCATCAATACCACCCCCACCACATGCCGCCGGTCCACCATCTCGACAGCGTCGTGCGCAACGCCGAGCTGTTCGAGAGCAAATGGGGCTATCGGACGATGGGCCACTGGCTCCACGCATTCCGCCTCATGGACCTGATCGACATGACGCCGGGGCGGCCGATCCGCATCCTGCGGCGCCCGGATGCCGCCGATCTCGCGCTGACCGGGCAGCAAAGCCACCAGCCCTATGCCAATACCGCGACCGTCATCCGCTTGCTCGAGGACCGGCTCGCGGCCACCGAGAAAGCTGCAGCCGCCGAATGAGGATCGCGTGCATGACGGCCCCCAAGCACCTGGGCGAGCAGCGCGCCATTCTCGCCGCCTTCTATCGAACGCATGTCGCGATCGGGTCACGCTACGCGCTGCTAGACTTTCCCGACCATGCGAATGTCGGCGACAGCGCGATCTGGCTTGGCGAACTCGCCCTGCTGCGGCAGATAACGGGGCGCGATCCGTGCTACGTCTCGACCTGGCACGATTTCGACCTCGATGCCTTTCGCGATGCCTGCCCCGACGGCGTCCTGTTCCTGCATGGCGGCGGAAACCTTGGCGACATCTGGCCGCATCACCAGCTATTCCGCGAGGATATCCTGGCGACGGTGCGCGACCGAACCATCGTGCAGCTCCCCCAGTCGATCCATTATCGCGTGCCGACGCAGGTCGATCGGTTCGCCAAGCTCGTCGCCGACCATCCGGACTTCGTCCTCTACGTCCGTGATGCCCGCAGCCTGGACTTCGCCCGCCGGCATCTGGCATGCCCGTCGCACCTCGCACCGGACTCGGCCTATGCTTTGGGCGAACAACTGCGTGGCGCGCCGCAAGGCGACGTGCTGATGCTGATGCGCACCGACGACGAACGGCAGGGCTATGCGGTACCGTCGGAGGATGGAGCGACCATCGTCGACTGGCTCGAGGACGATGCCGATCTGCCGCTCGGGGGCAGCGCGACGGCGCGCGAGGCGCAAGCCGTCGCCCGAGTCGACCGGGGGCTGCGGCTGCTCTCGCAGGGCCGGGTCGTCGTGACGGATCGGCTGCACGGCCACATCATCGCGGACCTGCTTGGTATCCCCCACGTCGTGCTCGACAACGAATACGGCAAGATCGCAGCATATCTGGACGCCTGGGCCGGGCCGGATGCGATCGTGACGAGGGCGACGACGAGCGAACAGGCCCTGGCCCTGGCCAAGCAGCGCATCAGCGCAACGTGACGCAGGCGATCGACGTCAGTCTCCTCATCTGCACGCGAAATCGGGCAAGCTCGCTGGCGTCGACGCTCGAGTCCGTGGAGCGGGCGGCAGCCTATGCCGGCCATCTTGCCGTGGAAGTCGTCCTGGTCGACAACGGCTCGCTCGACGATACCCCGCGGCGATTGGCGCAATGGCAGGCGGTGCAGGCCTTCCCCGTCCATCTCGTCCAAGAGCCGCATCCAGGGCTCGCCCGTGCACGCAACACTGGGCTTACGCGCTGCACTGGTCGCATCGTGGCCATGACCGATGACGATTGCGTCTTGCATGAAAACTATTTCTCAGCGCTCTGCGCCGCGTTCGAAAGGGTCAGCGGACCGGCGATCATTGGCGGCCGGATCCTGCTGGGCAACCCTGCCGATCTCCCCGTCACCATCAAGCTCGAAGATCACCCGATGGTCGCGTCTTCGAAAGGGTTTCCGGGCGGTTTCGTCATGGGGGCAAATCTGGCGTTCACCGCGGATGTCCGACGGTTGACGGGATGCTTCGATGAACGGTTCGGCGCCGGTGCGCCATTCATCGCAGCCGAGGATACAGACTTCCTGTTTCGTGCGGCAGGCCTTGGCGTTGCGGTGCTCTATGACCCGCTGATGGTGGTCGACCATCACCACGGGCGTCGCGATGTTGACGATGAGACGCGGTTGCTCGCGGGCTACAGCTTTGGCGATGGTGCGCTGTACGCCAAATATCTCTTCTCCGACCGGCGCGCGCTTCGTGCCATCGTGGACGACATTCTGGCAGTGCGCTTCGACCTGACGCGGCCGGTGACCACACATGCCGGCATCAGGCGGTTCTACTGGTTCCGCCTGCGCCACAAGGCCCGGGGCTTCGCCTATTTCTGGTGGATCGCGATACGATCGACCCTGCAGCGGATTATGGCGGCTGGCGCCTGACAAGGTTTTGAGGCCGCTGGATATTCCCCCGCGCAACACCATATTTCGGTGATGGGCGGACGGGTGAAACGGATAGCGGGTCTGGTCCAGGCCGAGGCTCGGATGACGTCCACCGAGGACATCGGTCGGTGCGGGCTGTGCGAGCGGCTTCTCGGTAAAAAAGTCGAATGGCATCACCGGATACCGAAAAGCCGTGGTGGCACGGAAGTCATGCCGGTCCATCCGATCTGTCACCGCATCATCCATGCCAGCGTGTCCAACCAGGAGCTTGCCACCACATTCGCGGACGTCGCGGTGTTGAAGGCTCGCCCGGATATTAGCCGCTTCCTGCATTGGATCGCGGACAAACCTGCGGATTTTCATGCGCCGACCCGCCGACCCGATACACGGTAGGCATATCGGTTCATGTCACCATGCGGACCTGGTTGCGCCGGGTAGCTGACCGTGCGCGAGCGTGCCCGCACTGCGTAGTAGCCGGCCGACGGTCCCGAGAGGGTGCCGATCGCGTCCTTGTCCTCACTATTGCAGTAGCCCGCCGACAGACTGCCCAAGCTAGGCAGGCGGCAGTTCTGGTCCATGCCCGCCAACCGGTAACGTCTTGTTTGGTAACGAAGATCAACGATCCTCGCGGGCTTTTCCGGCGGCCGTGCGTTTGAGCCACTCGATCACGAGAGGGTTAGGCATGGATCAGAAGATTGCGCCGTTGGCCGACGCGCTGACGGCAATCGAGAAGCGGCCGGTCATCGGCTTCGGGGCGCCCGGCCACAACCAGGGCGCAGTAATTCCCGGGGGTATGAAGGCACTGCTCGGCAAGCGGGTCTTCGAAGCCGATGTGCTGACGCCGAAGGGCCTCGACGATCGTACCGAGGGTAAACTCGCCCTGCAACGTGCGCACGAGATCGCTGCAGAGGCTTGGAATGCCGACTTCTGCCGGTTCGTGACCGGCGGATCCACGCAGAGCCTTCACACCGCGATGGCGGCCGTCGCCAGGCCGGGCGACACCATCCTGATCGCCGCGAGCGCGCATAAGGCCGAGCGAACCTATGCGCTGGCAACGGGGCTCGATGCCGTCATCGTGCCCGTACAGATCGACGAGGGATGGGATATCGAGCACGGCGTCGAGCCGCGCGCGCTCAGCGCCGTCCTGGCGGCGCATCCGACCGCCAAGGCGTTCATCGTCGTCAGCCCGACCTATTACGGCGTGACCAGCGATATAGCCGCGCTCGCCACCGTCTGTCACGATCACGGCATCCCCCTGATCGTCGATGCCGCCTGGGGTGGTGCGTTCGCATTTTGTGAAGGGCTGCCTGACGATCCGCTGACAAAGGGGGCGGATCTCGCGGTCTACAGCGCGCACAAGACGATGGGGGCGCTCGCACAGGCGTCGGTGATCGTTACCAAGGGCGAGCTGATCGATCGCCAGCGTCTGTGGATGGCCTATGAACTCTTCGAGACCACCAGCCCGTCCGTGCCCATCCTCGCGACGCTCGATGCGACCCGGCGCGACCACGCGCTGAACGGTGAACAGATGTGGACCAGCGTCATTGCGCGGGCGAACATGGTCCGCAGGAAGATTGCAGGTATCGCGCCGCTGCGGGTGTTCGGCCATGATCACCTGCCGCCAGCGGCCGATCTGGACGTTACCAAGGTGCTGATCGACGTCTCGGCGCTGGGCGTATCGGGATATGCCATCGACGACTGGCTCTACAAGTATCACCGGATCAGCATGGGACTGTCCGACGCCCGGCATATCCTCGCGGTTCTATCGCTGGGAACGACCAAGTCCGACTTGCGCAAGCTCGTCCGCGGTCTGCAAGACCTTGTGAAGCAGCTTGCGTCAGACCCCTCTGTCCTGCCGACAATTGCGCCCCCTCCGGGGATTGGCACGCTGTCCGTCGACATGGCGATGCCGGGGCCTGTGGCATTCTACGGTCCTGCCGAGATGATTGCCTACGAAGGCGCTGCCGGACGTATCGCGGCCGAGATGATCGCGCCTGCGCCGCCCGGTGTCCCTCGTCTGGTTCCGGGTCAGCGCATCACGGCTGCGCATGTCGCGTGGCTGGTCGCGAACCGTGATGCAGGCGCTTTCGTGATGGATCCGGTCGACCCGACCGGATCGACCATAAGGGTGGTGCAGGGCTGACGCGGCAACCGGAACAGCACCCCGATTTTCAAGCAGCCTTAACGAGGTAGACTATAATGCATACTGATACCGACGAACACTGGATGCAGATGGCGATAGAGGTTGCGCGCTCGAAAGGGTCCGATCCCGCAACCGCCCCACTTGGCTGCGTCATCGTGCTGGACGGCAAGGTGATTGCCGCCGAACGCAACCAGACCAAGGAATTGCCGGATGCGACTGCGCATGCCGAAATGATGGCAATCCGCCGCGCGTGCGAGAAAACCGGCGAACTGGAGCTGCGCGGGGCAACATTATACTCGACGCTTCAGCCGTGCGGTATGTGCACGATGGCATCGATCTGGTCGAAAGTCGGCCGCGTCGTTTACGGTGCTGGTCGCAGCGACGTGCATCCCATGTATTTCGAAGCCAAGCACGTCGACACCCTCGGGTTTATCGGAGATGCATACCGGGACGATATCGAGATCGAGGGCGGCTGCCTGCGCGAAGCCTGCGCGGAACTCTATTACGGCCCCGATGCTGACCTGAGCGAGGAGGAACAGGCCAACCTGTAAGTCCGCTGCGTGCCATCACGGCGACCTGGCATCGGTGGTGCGCTGTCAGCGTCACTGCGGGTTGAAGGGGCCCTTTGGCCCTTCGGGCGCGCTTCCAAGCGGCTACTTGGCGGGAAAAGGTCGACGGATTCTCGAACGACGCAAGGCGCCAAACCCACGGAATAGAGCCTTGCGGCGAAGCGCAAGCGCGCCGCGCCGGCGATCGCATGAGCCCCGTCGCTATCGGTAGCGAGAAGCCGATAGCGACCGCCGTGACGCTCGGCGTCCAGGAAAACGAGACCGGCCCGGATATTTTATAATGTTCCCGGGTTTGGCAGTCAGATGTCTGATGTGCGCTTGGGTGAGACGCAGCAGGCCGATCATTCTCTAATTGGGGGACATTCGATGAACGCAGCCTGGGCTTATCCCTTCATTTTCGTCGCTGGCATGTTGCAGGCCGTTGGTGCGTCGATGGGCGGTCAGCTGAACAAGTCGATCGGCAATCCGTGGCTCGCAACCTCCATCTCGTTCATGCTTGTCCTGTTCCTGACAGTCGCTCTATTCGCGTGCATGCCGAAGCCGCTGCCTACCGTGGGCGACTTTGCCGCTATGCCGTGGTGGGCGCCACTCGGGGGCATCGTCGGTGCGGTCGCCGTGTTTGCCGGGTTTCTGCTCATCCAGAAGCTTGGCGCCGGCCCCGTCAACGGCATCACGATCACCGCCAATATCCTGGCCAGCTTGGCAATCGATCATTTCGGGCTGTTCCGCATGGAGCAGCACGAGATGAACCCTTGGCGCTTCCTCGGCGCAGTATTGATGGTCGGCGGCGTCACGCTGATTGCAAAGTTCTGAGGCGACGTGCGTGGTCGACACGACTGATTTTACGGTCTTCGCCGATCTACGGAACGGCCTGAGATTGGCCGGACGGCGTTCGAAAGCCTCCGGTCGCCCAGCCCATAGTCGGCCGTGCGCGCACCATTCACCGCGTCCCGACTTCAGCGCTACTGCGTCCCGCGCTGCTCGAATGGTACACGGCGCACGACCTCGTACTGCCAGGTCGTGTCCGGTTAGGATTGCCAGTGAGTCCGCCTGTCCGACGGGCGCCCTTTCTTGACCAGGGACACAGAGCGGCATAGTCGCCCAAGCGTTGTCCGGGCCTCGGTTGACCAGATCCGGACGGTGACATTCGACCCAGCTTTCCGTCTCGCCAACTGCGGGCATCCGTTCAGCTGCATCTCTATCTTCGCTGTCGTACCGCTCGGCGGCACCTGCAGGATCGACGGACGTTCGGTAGACGATACCATGGAGGATGCACGTGCGCGGTCTAGATTTCAGCTCTTGGCAGAGCCTGCTCGCCACTATCCTCGGACTGACGCTGGTTACGCTGTTGGGGGTTGGCATCCGTCTGCTCACCCAAATGACGTTCCAGCAGCGTCGTGAACGCATGAACCGGCAGATCAACGAGCGCCTCAGGACGCTCATCGCTGCCTACAAGGTTCTCGGCGGCTCGTTCACGGGGGACCTGACCGTCGATCCGGCCCATCGGCGCGACCTGCGGCGGCGGGAGCCGGGCGGCGTCGCAGAGGAACCGATGGCCGCGCTGGACCTCAGTGCGGCAGGCGCGGCGCGGTCGGACCGCACGCGCCGGATCCGCGACGCGGTCGAGGCCGCGCTGTCCGATATCATCCTGCTCGGTACGGAGGAACATGTCCGGCTCGCGGACAGCGCGGTTCGCGAGCTGGTTGCAGGCCATCCGGTCCACACGCACGATCTGGTTGTGTCGCTGCGTGCGTTCGTGCGTGATGCGCTCGATCTCGACCCGATCCCGGCCGACCTGACCATCGCTATGCAGGGACCGACGCGTCCGGCGTCGTCCGGCGGCGGCAAAAGTGGCAGCAACAGAGACGATGCCGGCCGAAGCGGCGGCGGCGGTGGTATGGGCGGCGGCGGCGGCGGGGTTGGAGGTGGCGGCATGGGTAACGACGTCCTTGGCGACGATCCACACCATGTCGCAGCGCAAAACGCGGCGCGATAGGCGAAGCCTCCCCGGGCCAAGTCTGGGCTGATCCATCAGGCGACATTGGCAGGCACAGTGCTGCCCCCCCAACTTCCGCCGTTCGTTCATGCCCGAACCACGACCATTTCACAGGCGCGTCCAAAGGCGTCAGAATGACAGGGCTCCGCAGATTCGGACATAGAGTATCTGGGTCGCGGGTACTGGTAAGCGCCTGTCCCTCGGCTTAGACCCAGTAGAGCGAACCATGGCGGGGAAATAAAATGGGCGTTCTCGACGGTAAAGTCGCGCTCGTAATCGGCGGAACACGGGGAATTGGCGCGGCTATTAGCCGGAGGATGGTCGCCGACGGTGCTTCGGTTGGAATCATTTACCGCAGCCGGGCGAACGACGCCGCGCGCTTTGAGAATGAACTGCGCGAGAATGGCGCAAGGGTCTTTACGGTACAGGCCGATGTCAGCGACGTTACAGCGCTCGATCATGCGATGGACCAGATTGCACGTCATCTCGGCGGTCTCGACATTCTCGTGAGTGTAGCCGGCACAGCGATCGTCGGTCCGCTTGAGGCTTATGCGGACGACGCTTTCGATCGGTCCTTCGCGCTTAATGTCAAGGCCCCCTTCGTGGCGGCGAAGAAGGCCGCGTCTCTTATGGCGAAGGGCGGGCGCATCATCACCATTGGCAGCATCGTCGCGGACAGAATGCCCGGTGGGGGTGGAACGCTTTACGCCGCGAGCAAGGCGGCGTTGGGAGGGATGACCCGAGGCCTGGCGCGCGATCTTGGGGCGCGAGAGATTACCGCGAATCTGGTCCAGCCGGGGCCGATCGACACCGAACGCAATCCGGCAGACGGCCCCAATGCCGCGCTAACCAGGGCGCCGCTTGCTATTTCCCGTCATGGAACCGCTGATGAGGTTGCAGGCCTCGTTGCGTACCTCGCTTCGCCGGAAGCCGGTTTCGTCACGGGCGCCACGTACAATATCGATGGCGGCTGGAGTGCGTAACTGGCCCGTCTTGTTCAAACGACTAGAACTGCCCATCGCACGGCGCTGGCATCTCGCTGCGCGGCCCGTGGCATTGCCGTCGCGATAGCAGCGGTTAGGCTCCAGGCACGCGTCACCCCATCATCCGCCCACGCAGGTTGAACAGGATCACCAGCGTTCCCGACACCATCAGAGCGATGATCAGCGTGGAGAACAAGATCAACTGCAGGTCGTGACGCGAGGAGCGCTTCACGCTGATGTGGAGGAAGCAGCGGAACTGCACCGCCATCTGCACAAGGCCCAGCGCCAGCACGGTCCCGAAGATCGCCCGCGCCCCGAAAGACGGCCAGCGGACCATCGCAAAGGCCGCCACCGTCAGTGCGAGCGACAGGACGTACCCAACCGCATAGGTGCGCAATTCGCGGGTCCGGTCGCTCATCCGATATTCCCTTGCAGGTAGACGACCGAGAAGATCGCGATCCAGACGATGTCGAGCAGGTGCCAGAACAGCCCCAGCCGCAACAGGTTGATCCTGACGCGCGCATCGAGGCCGTACGCGCAGACCTGGCCGACCATCACGACTAGCCAGAAACAGGCGACCGCGACGTGGAGGCCGTGCAGCCCGACCAGCGCGAAGAACGACGACAGGAAGCCGCTCCGCATCGGATAGGCGCCGTGCGCGAGCATCGTCGCGAAGTCGTTCGCCTCGAGCGCGAGGAAGACGAGGCCGAGGCCCAGCGTCGCGCCGAGCCAGCCGAACAGCACGCGCCGCGGCTCGTCGTATTTCATCGCCAGCGTCGCGCGGCCGAACGTCGCGCTGCTCGTCAACAGGAGCAGCGTCTCGACGAACGCGGGCAGCAGCTTGAACTCGGATGCGGGAGTCGGGCCGCCGACGGTGCTGGCGATCATCGTGCCGTAGGTGGCGAACAGCAGCGCGAAGATCACCGCGTCGCTCATCAGGAATATCCAGAAGCCGAAGATCGCGTTCTCCGCCTGGTCTTTCGTCAGTTCGCCGGTGTCGCCGAGGTTGAGGCCGGCGTGCGCCAGTTCGGGTTCGCTCATCGGACGATCTCCGCCAGCCCGCGATTGACGGCCGCGGTCTCCAACTGGCGCGGGATCGCGCGCGTTACGCGCACGCGGGCGAGCCAGGCCTCATGCGCGCGCGCGATCTCCGCGGCGGGGATGGTGCGGTGCTGGTCGCGACCGAAGCTGCGCACCACGACCGCCGCGACGATCACCTGGAGCGCGACGATGGTCAGCCCCCAGATCGCCCAGACGAGTCCGAACGCGGCGACCGCCGCGGCAACCCCGATCACGACGCTGGTCGCGCTGCCCCGCGGGACGACGATATCCGCGTAGGACGGCGGCGAGGCATAGGGATCGGGTTGGCCTTCGTCATGCTTGTGATCATAGAATGGGTTGCGGCCGTCGACCTGCGGCAGGACCGCGAAGTTGTATTCGGGGGGCGGTGCGCTGATCGACCATTCGAGCCCGCGGCCATCCCAGGGGTCGCCCGCCTCGACGCGCGTTGCGGCGCGGTCGCGGATGCTCACCCATAGCTGGATGCCGAGCGACGTCAGCGCCGCCAGCAGGATGAACGCGCCGACGCCCGCGACGTACAGCCAGGGTCGGAACGACGGTTCGAAGATCGCCTGCATCCGCCGCGCCATCCCGCTCGCGCCGAGCACGTACAGCGGGAAGAAGGCGAGATAGAAGCCGACCACCCAGCAGGTGAACGCGATCCGCCCCCACCGCTCGTCGAGGCGGAACCCGAACGCCTTTGGAAACCAGTAGTGATACCCCGCCAGCATCCCGTAGAGGAGGCCCGGGATCAGCATGTTGTGGAAATGCGCGACCAGGAACAGCGTGTTGTGGACGAGGTAATCGAGCGGCGGCATCGCCAGGATGATGCCGGTGAAGCCGCCCAGCACGAACGTCATCATGAACGCAATCGCGTAGAGCATCGGCACGGTGAAGCGCACCTCGCCGCGGAACATCGTCCAGATCCAGTCATAGATCTTGACGCCCGTCGGCACGCCGATCGTCATCGTCGCGATCCCGAACGCCGCGTTGACGTTGGCCGACTGCCCCATCGTAAAGAAATGATGGACCCACACGGTGAAGCTCAACACCGCGATCGCCATCGTCGCGATCACCAGCGAGGTGTAGCCGTACAGATCCTTGGTCGAGAAGGTCGACACGACCTCCGAATAGACGCCGAACGCGGGCAGGATCAGGATGTAGACCTCGGGATGACCGAACAGCCAGAACATGTTGGCATAGTTCATCATGTTCCCGCCAAGGTCGTTGGTGAAGAAATGGAACCCCAGATAGCGGTCGAGCGCGAGCAGCAGCGTGGCCACGGTCAGCGGTGGCATCGCGAAGATCATCAGGATCGACGTGCACAGGCTGGTCCACGCGAACATCGGCATCCGCATGAAGCGCATCCCCGGCGCGCGCAGCTTGTAGACGGTGCAGGCGATGTTGATCCCCGCCATCGTCGAGCCGATCGAGCCGAGCGTCACCGCCCAGATCCAGTAGTCGACACCGACGCCCGGGCTGAACGCGCGCTCGGTATAGGGCGGGTAGCCGCTCCACCCGCCGGTCGAGAACTCCCCCACCACCAACGACGTCATCATCAGCCCGGCCGCACCGATCGTCAGCCACAACGCGATCGAATTGGCCCAGGGAAACGCCATGTCGCGCGCGCCGATCTGAAGCGGCAGGACGTAGTTGATCATCCCCGTCAGGAACGGCATCGCCATGAAGAAGATCATGATCGAGCCGTGCGTCGAGAAAAGTTGGCCGAAATGATCAGGCGACAGGAAGCCGGGATTATTGATCGCGACCGCCTGCTGCATCCGCATCAGCACCGCCTCGACCAGCGCCCGCGACAGCATCACGAACGCGACGACGACATACATGATGCCGATCTTCTTGTGGTCGAGGCTGGTGAGCCACTGCGTCCACAGATACCGCCATTTGCCGTAGCGCGTCAGCAGCGCCGCGACGACGACCGCGCCGACCACCACCAGCGCGCCGGCGAATGCGCCGATGATCTCGCTGATCGTCGGGTTTTCCCACGCGCGCACGAACGGCAGGTCCTGCCAGCCGAAACGCCCGAGCACGGCTGGCCAGAGGGGAACGGAAACGGTCATCGAACGGCTTTCGGAGGGGAGTGGGTCATGTCGCCGGTCGCCGCGAGCACATGCTCGAACAGCATCGGCGGCACGCGGGCGAACTCGACGGGCTTCGTGATGATCGATCGCGCGGACAGCCGCCGCCACGTCTGCGCATCGAGCGTGCGCGTTCCCCGGCGTGCAGCCGCCGCCCAGCGATCATAGGCCGCTGGCGACACCGCAACGACATCGAATTTCTGCTGCTGGAACCCGGCGCCGTTATACTGCGTGTTCTCGCCGCGGAACCGCCCTGGCCGGTGCGCCTGGATGTTGAGTTCGGTCGTCATGCCGCCCATCGCATAGATCTGACCGGCAAGTTGCGGGATCAGCATCGACTGCATCACCGTGCCGCTGGTCAGCCGGATATGCACCGGGCGCCCGGCGGGAATGGTCAGCCGATCGACCGCCGCGACGCCGAGGTCGGGATAGACGAATACCCATTTCCAATCGAGCGCGATCGCCTGCACTTCGACGGGCGTTGTGCCCGGCAGGCGCCGATACGGATCGTCGATCTGCGTCCAGTGCCACAACAGCATGGCGAGCCCGATGACGATCCCGGCGGGCGGGATCCAGATCAAGGCCTCCACCCACCAGGAGAAATTCCACTTTGGCCGGTATGCATCGCTGCGATTGGACAGACGGTAATGCCACGCGAACAGCGGCGTCAGCAGCAGCACCGGCCCCGCGACGAACAGCAAGACGATCGAGACGGTGATGAACAGGTCGCGCTCATGCCCGGCGACGGGCCCCTGCGGATTGAGGAACCCGTGCGACAACGCCGTGCACCCGCCAAGACCGACCAGCGTCACGAGCAGCGAAAGCCGTGACACCCCGCGCTTGAGCCGTACGATCACCTGTCCCCCTTATCGCCCCGCCCGCCCTCTTAAGTAGTGACCGCGGTGGCGTCTTCCCCTTGCAGACCGCGCGTCACTGTCAATCGGCAATGACGCGCGCTCCTCGAAGATCCCGCTCCTGCACGTTTTCCCGATACACGGCGCTCGAGGCGATCGCGCCGATCGTGGTCGAGGACGACGCTGATGCCGAGTCCTTCCCGCAGCCAGTTGCGGGTGCACGGCCCGCGGCACTTAACGGCCCTCAGACCGTTCCGTCAGCGACCAGCACTGCAGGATGGACTCCATGACCAGCGACCCACGTACCAGCCAGCCGACACGCTTTCCCGGCGAGCCGCAGCAACCGTCCCCCGGCCTCGTCGCAGAGATGAAGACCAAGCCGGATCACGGGGAGGAAAGCTATGTCGGCAAGGGCTTGCTCAAGGGCAAGGTTGCGCTGATCACCGGCGGGGACTCGGGCATCGGCAAGGCCGTCGCGATCGCGTACGCACGGGAGGGTGCGGACGTCGCGATCTCCTACCTCGCGGTGGAGCAGGCCGACGCCGAGGATACGCGTGCCTGGGTGGAGAAAGCGGGGCAACGCTGCGTGCTGCTGCCAGGCGACATTCGCGACCGGGATCACTGCGTTGCGTTGGTCGAGCGCACCGTGGCCGACCTCGGCAGCCTCGACATACTGGTCAACAACGCCGCGGCGCAGACCATGAACGAGGATCTGGCCAGCATCGACGACGACGAGATGCAGGATGCCTTTGCCGCCAACGTGTTCGCGATGCTCCGTCTGGCCAAGGCCGCGGCACCGCATATGAAGCCTGGGTCCGCGATCGTGAACACCACCAGCGAGCAGGCCAAGGTCGCGGCCAAGAGCATGATCGTCTACGCGGCGACCAAGGGCGCGATCTCCAGCCTGACGGTCGGGCTGTCCAACTTGCTCATCGACAAGGGCATCCGCGTCAATGCCGTTGCCCCCGGCCCGATCTGGACGCCGATCCAGCCGATCGCGAAATCGCCGGAAGAACTCGAGACGCTCGGCCAGGATACGCCGGTCGGCCGCGCCGGACAGCCTGCGGAACTAGCGCCAGCCTATGTTCTGCTGGCATCGCGCGAGGGCAGCTACATGACCGGCGCCGTGATCGCCGTGACCGGCGGTGTGCCGATCAACTGATCAGGCAAGGCCTGTCGGGACGTACGACCCAACAGGCCGTGTCGCCGCACAAAGGACGGATATGACGAAACCGACACTTGCCGAGAGGCCCGCTATCCTTGCCGCCAAGCGCCAACTCAAGATGGCACGCTCGACTCATGCCTATGTCAGAGGCAATACGGCGAAATTCTACGAATGGCTCGATGCGTCGCCCGCCTCGCGCCGCGTTCCGCAGGGGCCGGCGATCTGGATCTGCGGCGACTGCCACCTTGGGAACCTGGGTCCGATCAACGATGGTGGCGGAAAGATCGCGATCCAGATTCGCGACCTGGACCAAGCCGTGATCGGCAATCCGGCACATGACCTGATCCGACTCGGCTTGTCGCTTGCAACCGCAGCACGGGGCTCCGACCTGCCCGGGGTGACGACTGCTCACATGATCGAAGAGATGGTCACCGGCTACGCCAGCGCGATGGCCGATCCCGCCAACGGTGACACCGGCCCGGAGCCGGATGCGGTCCGCAGCGTGAAGCGCCGCGCCATTGGGCGACGCTGGCGGCACCTCGCCAAGGAACGTTTTGCGACCCGCGAGCCGATGATTCCGCTCGGCGACAAATTCTGGCCGCTGGAGCGCTTCGAACGCGATGCACTGGCCGAACTGGTCACCGAGCCCGAGGTCGCAGCCTTGGTCCTTTCGCTTGACGAAAAAGACCGCGATCGAACGGTCCGTTTGGTAGACGCGGCCTATTGGATGAAGGGATGCAGTTCGCTCGGGCTGCTTCGCTTTGCCGCGTTGGTCGGGCTGAAGAACGCCAAGGGCCGGTCTGACTATGCGCTGATCGATCTGAAGGAAGCGACAAGCCCGATCGCGCCGGCTGCCAAAGGCGCGAAGATGCCAAAGGACGAGGCGATCCGTGTTGTCGAGGCGGCACGTGCGCTCTCCCCTCATCTCGGCAGCCGGATGGTCGCTGCACGTGCACTCGATCGGTCGCTGTTCGTCCGTGAATTGTCGCCGCAAGACTTGAAGCTCGAGGTCGAGCAGTTCAGCGCCGGACAGGCCGTGAAGGCCGCGCGCTACCTCGCCTTCGTCGTCGGCACGGCACACGCGCGCCAGATGGATGCCGATACACGTCACGCCTGGGCTGGCGTCCTCGATGCCGATCGCCGGGGCGCAATCGATGCACCCAACTGGTTGTGGGAGAGCGTCGTGTCGCTGGCGGGTAGCCACGAGGCAGGATATCTGGATCACTGCCGTCGATACGCGATGAGGGCGTAATCCGACCGCGCATCTCAGAATGGCTGCGAGGACAGGCACACTTGCGGTGGGAGCGAGACACGGCGCCCCTCCGCGCCGGCCGCAACCAGATACTGCATGAGGCCGCAGCGAGGGCATTAGGCCGCCCTCGCCGCTCCCTCGACCTCAGCGATCGGTGTATCGCCCCGCCCCTGGTCGGCCGCGTTAGGCCAGATCCCATTGACGCCCTGCCGGTTGCGGCACGTTCGGGCTGCAGTTCTTAGCAAGCCGGTACAGTAGCAGCGCAATGTCTTGTCGCGCGGACGGCGAGCGTCGCGGGAATCGTGCCGGCGAACGTCGCAGTCCGTGCGCCCCCCGAAACAGCGCGTTTCAAGACGGTAGAAAGCGTCACAGAGTCCTGTGTCGAGAGCAGGTCAGGCGTGCGCGCGGGGGCCGGGCGTGAAGCCGTGTCCGCGTGCGCCGAAAGCGATGCAGAGGGCGATCAACGCGAGCAGGAGCACCACCCAGGAGAATGCGCCCGCACCCGATTGATTAAGAAGAAGGCCGCCGACGATCCCGCCCGCAGCGATCGCACTGTTCCAGACCGTGGTAATCATGGCGCTGGCCAAATCGACGCCATCGCCAGCCGCATCAGCCGAAGCCGTCTGAAGTTGCGTCGCAGCGCCCCCGAACGACAGGCCCCACAGGAGGATACCGGCGAACACCACCGCGGGAGCCGTAGCGAAGAGGGCGAAGGCCAGCGCCACGCCTGCGAAAGCAATCAAGCTGACCAGCACGAGGCGGCGCAACATGCGATCGACCAGCAGCCCCGTCACCCAGATACCGGCAAGTGCGGCACCGCCGAACGTCAGCAGCAGCAGATCGACCCGTTCCTGGAGGCCCGACAGGACGGAAAACGGCGCGACATAGGTGTAGAGGATATTGTGCGCGGTCATCCAGGCGAAGATTGTTGCGAGGATCGGGCGGATGCCGGGTGTAGCGAAGACGGCGCTGATCGACAGCCGCCGGTGCGCCGCCTGTCCTGCGAAGTCAGGCACCGCCCACAACACCCAGCCAATCAGCAGGAGCGTCGTTCCCGACATCGCAAAGAACGCTGCACGCCAGCCCATAGTCGCACCGAGAAAGGCCCCTGCCGGTACGCCGAGCGACAGTGCGATCGGCGTACCGACCATGGCGATCGCCAGCGCCTTGCCCTTGAGCCGGCCGACCACCATCCGGCGCGCATAGCCAGCCAGAATACCCCAGGCGAGGCCGGCCGCTACGCCGGCAAGGAAACGCATGACCAGCGTCAGCCAGTAATTGCCGGACATGGCGGTGATGGTGTTGAAGACGAGGAAGCCCATGATCGCCGCTAACAATGTCGGCTTGCGCCGCCAGCCTTGCGTCCAGGCGGTCAACGGTATCGCGGCGATAAGCGACCCCGCCGCATAGACGGTGACGGTCTGCCCGGCCAATGCTTCGGAAACGCCGAGACCATCCGAGATACGCGGCAACAAGCCAGCCGGTAGGGTTTCCGTCAGGATGGCGGTGAAGCCGGTCATGGCGAGCGCCAGCAGCGCAGAGATCGGCAACTGGTCGCGCTCGCCGTCCTCCCGCGCGGGGATTGGATCTGTCATTGGACGCCCTATTTGTGGATTGCTTAGTCCATAAATAGGGCGTGCGTGAACTGGTTGTCAATGACTTCTGGATCAACTAAGCCAGAATTGACAAAGGAGCTTGATATGGCCCGTACTGGACGCCCGCGCGGCTTCGATCGTGACGAAGCAGTCACACAGGCAATGCACCTGTTCTGGGAGCATGGCTTCGAGGGCGTGTCGCTGGAGCAGCTTCGTCGCTCGATGGGCGGTATTTCATCGGCGAGTTTCTATGCCGCGTTCGACTCCAAGGAGGCTCTGTATCGCACCGCGCTAGACACTTATCTCGCCACGCATGGCACGGTAATGTCGGCATTACGCGATCAACGCCTGACCCCACGTCAGCGGATCGAGCGAGCGTTGCGCCGCTCGGCGGAGATGCAAACCGATCCTACGCATCCGACCGGCTGCATGGTCGCGCTTTCGAGTATCATCTGCTCCGAAGGTGGAGCGTCGGTTCAGGCGCTGACGAGCGCCGAGCGAGAGGCGAACCGCAAGGCGATCCTAGCCTGTGTCGAAACCGCGATCGCGGATGGTACGCTGCGGGGCGACACAAATCCGGCTGGATTGGCCACCTTGTTCGAGGGGCTTTTGGTTGGTTTGTCCATTCAGGCCCGAGATGGCGTTTCCACCAAAGACCTCGATGCAGGCGTCACACAGGCTCTGAGCGCTTGGGATGCGAACATTCCGCGATCCTAACGAACTTGCGCTGCGGCTCCGCTCGATCCCGGACAGTCCCCGGGTTCGATTAAAACCGGGAAGCCGAATCATCAACAAACGAACCAGTTATTACCAGGCATCCATAACCGGCCGATCGGCGACGCAGAGACGCGCGGTTTTCGGTGATGAACGTCGCGAGTCTCATGGTTTACGCCGCATCATGGACAAGCCCCGCCTACCCCAGATACTATCTGCTAATGCGAGACGATTGCAATTGAATGGATCTGCTTCTACGGCCCCCACAAAGGGAAATAGAATGAAGATTGCATTCGGCATGCTCGCCGCCAGTGTCCTGTCGACAGGCGTAGCAAGCGCGCAGGAAATACAGGCTAGCGATACGGCGGACGACGCGCGGCGGAGAGATGTAGTCGTAACGGCTGCACGCACGAACCTCCCGGCGAGCGCCCTGCCCCTGACCGTCGACGTGATCGACCGCGAGACGCTGTCGCGTCAAGTCGCGGTGTCCGGCTCGGTCGTCGATGCGATCTCGGCGCTGCTGCCGGCCTTCTCGCCCACACGCGAAAAGATTACCGGCTTCGGCGAAACGCTGCGCGGTCGATCGCCGCTCTATGCGATCAACGGCATTCCGCAGAGCACGCCGATCCGGGACGGCGCACGCGACGGCTATACCATCGATCCCTTCTTCATCGACCGGGTCGAGGTGATCTACGGCTCCAACGCCCTGCAGGGCATCGGTGCGACCGGCGGCGTCGTCAATCAGGTTACCGCGAGCGCGCCGAAGCAAAACGGCTGGAGCGGACGCACGCTGCTTCAGGGTAACAGCGGCGACGATTTCGCAGGGGCATCGCTCGGCGGAAAGATCGCCGGCCTCGTCAATATGCGCAGCGGCCGGTTCGATGCGACCGGCGGCGTTGCGTTCGAGCGGCGCGGCGTCTTCGTCGATGGCCGTGGGCGGCGCATCGGCCTCGACGGCAACCAGAGCGAAATTCAGGATACGGGCAGCCTGGCCTTCTTTGGCCGGGTCGGCGTCGATCTGTCCGACACCGCCCGGTTCGAGGTGATCGCCAACCGCTTCAAGCTGGAGGGCAACAATCACTATGTTGCGGTCGATGGCGACCGGACGCTGGGCATCCCCGCCACCAGCCGGCGAGGCGAAACGCCGGGCCAACCCTCCACGGGCCTGGCCGAGATGGTGTCGGCATCGCTGACGGACGGCAATGTGCTTGGCGGGGCGTTCACGCTTCAGGGCTTTTACAATCGGACCAGCGACACGTTCGCCGGTGGTGTCCTCGCGACGTTCCAGGATGCGAGGATCGCGCCTGTTGGCACGGTGTTCGACCAGTCGCGCAACGTCTCGCGCAAGCTCGGCGGCAAGATCAGCTATGAACGCACGGTGCCGGGGCTCAAGGCGCTGACACTGACCGCCGGGTTCGATGCGTTGATCGACCGCACCAAGCAGGATCTGGTGCAGACCGGCCGCAATTGGGTTCCGCAAACCGATTTTCGCAGTCTCGCGCCGTTCGGCCAGGCCAATCTCAAACTGTTCGATGGCGTCGTCAGGGTCGCAGGCGGGGTCCGCTACGAGACCGTACAGCTCGATATCCCTGACTATACGACGCTTGCGAGTGCCAGCGCGCGGGCCGTCATCGGCGGCAAGCCGTCCTTCGACCGCGCATTGTGGAACGGCGGTGTCGTGCTGGAGCCGGTCAAGGGTATCCGCGCCTATGGCAGCTATGCCGAGGGTTACACGATCGCCGACATTGGGCGTGTCCTGCGCGGTATCACCCAGCCGAACATCCGGATCAGCGACTTTCTCGATCTGACCCCGGTGATCTCGAACAACCGCGAGATCGGCGTCGAAGTGAAACAAGGTCCGCTGGACGCCAGCGTGACCTATTATTGGTCGTCGAGCGATCTGGGGCAGGTGCTCGTCCGCAGCAGCGACGGGTTCTTCAACGTCGCGCGCCAGCCGATCGACATCGAGGGTCTGGAATTGAACCTTGCTGTTCGCACCCCGCTGCCCGGTCTCAAGCTCGGCACCGGTTTCAGTCATCTGAACGGGCGCACCGACACCAATGCCGATGGCATTTTCGATGCCGATCTGGACGGCGCCAACATCTCGCCGGATCGCCTGAACCTCAACCTGGATTACACCCGCGGCCGCCTGAGTGCACGGGTACAGGGACGCTATTACCTGTCCCGCCGCTTCCAGGGACAGCCGATCGCCAACGACTTCGTCGGCTATCGGCTGTTCGACGCGTATGTCGCCTATGAACTCCCGGTCGGTCGCGCGATGTTGAGCGTGCAGAATCTCGGCAATACCGATTACGTTACTTATTATAGCGATACGCAGGGTCCGACCGACAATGCGCGCTTCTATACCGGGCGGGGTCGCAACGTCACGTTGAGCTGGCAGGCTGGCTTGTGATGCGCATCCTGTCCCTGCTGCATCGCTGGATCGGCGCGATCGGCGGTCTGCTGCTGGCCGTACTGGGTCTCACCGGTACGCTGCTCGTCTGGCGGAACCAGCTGACCTTCGTGGCGCACGCCGGCGATACAGTCCGGCCCGATCCGGTATCGCTGGCCCGGGCCGTCGACGCAGTATCGCAAGCGTCGCCCCCGATCGACCGCATCACCTTCGCAGGCGACGGTCTGGGCGTGCATCAGGTCCTCTTCGCAGACGGCAGCGGTGCCTATGTCAGTCAGGCCGGCGAGACGGTCGAACGCTGGTCCTCGTCATGGCAGCGACCGGAATTGTGGGTGTTCGATCTCCATCATCACCTTCTGATCGGCGATGCTGGCGAGACGATGACAGGGGTCGCCGGGCTGACCGGGTTGTTCTTCGTCATTACCGGAGTAGTCCTGTGGTGGCGGATGCACAGCCGCTTCCGGCTGCGGTTATGGCCTGCGTCGATGAAGCCCGGCGCAGTCGTCCATCACCACCGGGACATGGGAGTCGTGACGGCGCCGTTGCTGCTCGTGTCGCTGGTGACGGGCGTCCTGATGGTTTTTCCCGCGCTTGGCGGGCCCTTGCTTGCCGAACCACGGGCGCACCCACCCAAAGTCGACAGCGTCCGGGTTACGCCATCCACGCATGACCTGAAGCCACTTTTCACCGCGGCTGCCGCGATGTTTCCTGGTGCCGAACTTCGCCGCCTGCAGATGCCGCGCAAGCCCGGCACGCCCGTCGTGCTGCGCCTCCGCCAATCCTTCGAATGGACGCCGAACGGACGGACGTTCGTGTACGCCGATCCGGCTACGCTGACGATCCTGGCCCATGACGATCCGGCGACCCAGGGAAACGCGGCATCGATCCGCGAAAAACTCTATCCCGTGCACGCTGCAAAAACTGGCGGCATTGCATGGAAACTCGCCATGACCGCGTCGGGCATCGTACTGACGCTACTTGGCAGCCTGGCGGTATACGGCTTCTGGCGGACGAAATGGAACATTGGCCAGAGCAAGCGGCGGAAGCGGAAACGCAGCTGAAGCAGGACGTTCATCACAATGTCTGAGACTCGAACGACCGGCTGGTCATGGAGCTCGAGACCACATACCGGCGGTTTGATGCGTTCTTAGTGTCTCTTGACGGTCGCCTGAGGGACGAATGCGGAACACGCCTTGGATGAGAAACCGGGGCCCCTTCGGCCAGTTGCGAAGCTACCCCCTCCATACGGGCTAGCGGTCATAGATATATCGTCTATGCTGGATACATGGATACCGAATTGGCAATCGTCGCGCTTGGGGCGCTAGCGCAGGTCACCCGCCTCGACGTGTTCCGCCTGCTGGTCCGGCACGAGCCCGAAGGGATGGCGGCGGGCGCAATCGCCCGCCAACTTGACGTGCCGCAGAACACGATGTCGGCGCATCTCGGGATACTCGCCCGAGCCGGCATCGTGCGCGCCGAACGGCACAGCCGGTCCATGATTTACCGTGCCGATCTCGACAGCCTGCGCGCGCTGACGCTGTTCCTCGTCAAGGACTGCTGCGCCGGTTCGCCCGAACTGTGCGCGCCGCTCATCGCCGAACTGACCCCCTGCTGCTGAAAGGACACGCCATGGCCGTCGACGTCGTGATCTACCACAACCCCGCCTGCGGCACGTCGCGCAACACGCTGGCACTAATCCGCAACGCCGGCATCGAGCCGCACGTCGTGGAGTATCTGAAGACCCCGCCCTCGCGCGCGCTGCTGGTCGAACTGATCGACCGCGCCGGCATCACGCCGCGGGATCTGCTGCGCGAGAAGGGCACGCCCTACGCCGAACTCGGCCTCGGCGACGCCTCGCTGACCGACGCCGCGCTGCTCGACGCGATGATGGCGCACCCGGTCCTGATCAACCGGCCGCTGGTCGTTTCGCCGCTTGGCGTGAGGCTCTGCCGTCCGTCCGAAGCCGTCCTCGATCTGCTGTCCGAGCCGCAGCGGGGCGCGTTTGCCAAGGAGGATGGCGAACAGGTGGTGGACGCCGCCGGACAGCGCCTCGCCTGATGCTTCTCGCCCTCGCCATCTTCGCCGTCACGATCGCGCTCGTCATCTGGCAGCCCCGCGGCCTCGGCATCGGCTGGAGCGCGCTGGGCGGCGCGGCCGTCGCGCTGCTCGTCGGGGTGGTCTCGCTGTCCGACGTGCCGGTGGTGTGGGGCATCGTCTGGAACGCGACCGCGACGTTCGTCGCGATCATCATCGTCAGCCTGCTGCTCGACGAGGCCGGATTCTTCGAATGGGCGGCGCTCCACGTCGCGCGCTGGGGCGGCGGACACGGTAGACGGCTGTTCGTGCTGATCGTCCTCCTCGGCGCAGCCGTGTCGGCGCTGTTCGCCAATGACGGCGCGGCGCTGATCCTGACGCCGATCGTCATCGCGATGCTGCGGGCGCTCGGCTAGAGCCCGCCCGCCGTGACCGGGTTGCCCGCGGCGTTGAACACGTCGAGCAGCGCGGCATCGCCGCCGCCGCGGATATCGGTCACCGCGACGCCGTAGAGGATCGAGGTGTCGATCTCCTGGCGCGCCTTGTAGAAGCCGACCGTGGTGGTCAGGGTGTTGCCGCCGATCGCCCATTCGCGGCTGGCGCGCAGATCGTTGGTGATGTTGCCGACATCCTGCTGGCGACGATCGCGGATATTGTAGATGCCGATCAGCCCGTTGCCGTTGAGCGACGCCGGGTTGGCGATCGCCTGGCCGGCATTGGCGCCGCTCGCATAGCGGAAGCTGCCGCCGGTCGCGCCGAGCCGAGTCAGCGCGGCAGCGGGCGACAGGATCTGGCTGCTGAACGGGCCGATCAGCCCGCCCGAGCGGTTGGCGTAGCGGAACCGGTCGATCACCGTCCAGTCGGCGATCGTGAACCGGCTCTCGCCCCCGAACGACGTCTCGCGGACGCGCTGGCCGTCGCGAATATCCTCCTGGATCGACTGGTTGCGCTCATCGAGCAGCGTCACCGACTGTAGCGCGCGCGTCGACAGCGTGTCGTGGGTCGGGTCGAACCCGGGAATCGCCTGCAGCTTGGGGTCGGCATCGGTGCCCGTTGCACGCAGCGGCACCGAGTCGTAGAAAGGCGAACGATCATCGAGCACCTTGCCATAGAGGCGGACATAGCCGCCGGTGAATTCCTTGGTGATATTCGCCTTGATCTGGCCGCCGCGCTGCCCGTCGAAGCCGATCCGGCGCGGGCCCTCGCCCTGGCGGAAAAAGCCGCCGACATGATAGCGCAAGCTCGGCGTCAGTCGGCCGCCATAGTCGAAATCGGCCCGAAACTGGTCGAAATCCAGCCCCGCGGTCAGCGCCACCGCACCGCCCTCGACCTCGCCGGTCTTGGAGATGAAGTTGATGATCCCGCCGGGCGAGTTCGACGCGAAGGTCGACGCCGAGCCGCCGCGGATCGCTTCCACCTGCGCGAGATTGAGATCGACGCGCAGGAACGAATCCGAGCTCGCGCCGACGATGTCGCCAAACTCCATCACGGGCAGTCCGTCTTCCTCCAGCTGCACGAACTTCGCGCCGGAGGAGGACAAAGGCAGGCCGCGAATGGTGATGTTGGCGATGCTTTCGCCGTTCGGCGCTTCGGCCAGGATGCCGGGAATGTTGCGCAGCAGATCGCCGATCGAGCGCGGCGCCATCTTGGCGATGTCGGCCTCGCGCAGCGCACTGGTCGAGGTCGCGCTGTCCAGCCGGTCGCGCCCCTTGGCGACGCCGGTCGAGAAGACTTCCGCGGCGGGCACCTTTTTCTTGGGCGCGGTGTCGGCGGGTACGGTTTCGCGTTCGGTCTTGGCAAATGCTGGCGGAGCGAACGCGAAACAGGCGACGACGGCCAGGAGCAGTTTCTTCATTTGAGGGTCCGCTTTCTCGAAGAATGGTCTCGCAGGATCGGCAAAAGATTGAATCCCCGACCGCTGGATGACGCCGGCGTTCGAACTGCCACTTCCTGACTTTATAGGAGGGCGGGACGCGCTCGGTGCGGGCGAGCCGATATATTGCGCCGGCGCGGGTATCGAGGGCCGGTCGGAGGATGCGCGCAGCGATGTCGCAGCCCGCGACGCGCTTGGTGGCGACGATGACGGGCTCGCTGTGTCACCTGGAACGCGATGGCCTCCTCGGCTGCTGCGACTATGGCGAGGTCCCGCGACGGGTGGATTACACGCCCACGCCGCTGGGACGGGGATCGCGCGCGGGGACGTCGATTATCGACAATGGTCCGGTGTTTCGATCGGCACGGGACCGGTTCGACCATGACGATCGCTGAACAAAAAAACTCCGGTCGACGCGAGCGACGTTCCGCGCTGAGCCATCGTCTCGAGACCCGCGCAATACGCGTTCACGCACGGTTAGACTCTATATTTCTTGTTTGTGCACGTTTTAGCCGGTATAGACCGCGGATGCCCAATGACATCCCGTCCTCCCGCCGCGACACGATCCTTGCCCGCCTCGCCGCCGGCCAACCGGTTCGCTCCGGCGCGCTTGCCGAGGAGTTTGGTCTTTCAGAGGACGCGATCCGGCGCGATCTGCGCAGCCTTGCCGCAGAGGGCCTGTGTCGCCGCGTCTATGGCGGCGCCTTGCCGGTCGTCGCGGGTGCGACCCCGATGGCGGAGCGCGTCGGCGAGGATGTGCAGCGCAAGCAGGCGCTGGCGGACGCCGCGCTGCCCTTCCTGGAACCGAGCAGCTTCGTTTTCGTCGACAACGGCAGTTCCAACCTCGCCCTTGTCGAGAGACTGCCGCCATATCTGAACCTTGGCATCGCCACGAGCTCGATCACGATCGCGGCCGCGCTTCAGCAGCGCGACGACGTGGACGTGCTGGTGGTCGGCGGCATGATCGATCGGATGGTCGGCGGCGCGGTCGATGGCACCGCGCTCGAGACGATCGCGCGGCTCAACATCGACCTGTGCGTCCTCGGCGCATGCGCCGTGTCCGTCGCGGGGGGAGTCAGTGCGTACGACCCCGACGACGCCGCCTTCAAACGCGCGTTGGTTGCGCGTAGTCGCAGAACGATCGTCCTCGCGACGAACGACAAGCTTGGTCGACACGCCCCGCACCGCGTGTGTGGCGTCGACGTCCTCGCGCAGATCGTCGTCGAGCATGACGCCGACTCCGATCTCGTGCGCAACCTGGCGGAGGCCGGCGCAACGATCGCGCGCGCCGCCCCGCAAGCCCAGCCCTGATCCGAGGATAATAGCCGTGGAAAAGCCCAATTCCGGCGCGCGTCTCGCAACGCGCCTGGCCTTCCTCGTGTCCGGCTTCGGGCTCGCCTGTTGGGCACCGCTCGTTCCGCTGGCCAAGGCGAGGCTGGCGATCGGCGACGGATCGCTCGGGCTGCTGCTGCTGTGTCTCGGGCTTGGCTCGGTCGGCGCGATGCAGCTTGCCGGACCGCTGACGTCGAAGCTCGGCGCGCGACCGGCGATCCTCGTCGGTGGCATCGGGCAGGCGATTTTGCTGCCCTTCCTCGCCTTCGCGCCGACGGTGCCGACCATGGCGGTCGCACTGCTGCTGTTCGGTGCGTTCCTCGGCGTGATCGAAGTCGGCATGAACGTGCATGCGGTCGAGGTCGAGACGCAGGCCGGCACGCCGCTGATGTCCGGGTTCCACGGGTTGTTCAGCGTCGGCGGCTTTGTCGGATCGGCGTTGCTGACCGCGGTCCTGTCGATGCAGATCAGTCCGGTCGCCGGGGTCGTCACGGCATCGGTGCTGATGATCGCGACGCTCGCATTGGCCGCGCCGCGGCTGATCCCGACCCCCAAGACCGAGGAGACCCCGCTGGTCGTGGTCCCGCGCGGCATCGTGATCCTGCTCGCCGCGCTCGCGGCGATCACCTTCCTGACCGAAGGCGCGATGCTCGATTGGGGGGCGTTGCTGCTGAGCGGCAAGGGCCTGCTGCCGGTCGCGCAGGCGGGGATCGGCTATAGCGTCTTCGCGGTGGCGATGACCGCCGGCCGCCTGACCGGCGACGCGATCGTCGGCAGGCTCGGGGACCGGCGGACAATGCTGTGGGGCGGGCTGCTCTCGCTTCTGGGCTATGGCGTCATGCTCCTCGCACCGGTCGCGCCAGTCGCGCTGTTCGGGATCCTGCTGATCGGTCTTGGCGCGTCGAACGTCGTGCCGATCCTGTTCCGTCAGGCCGGCAGGCAGACCGTCATGCCCGCGGGCCTCGCGATCGCCGCGGTCACGACGATCGGTTACGCCGGGATCCTCGCGGGTCCCGCGGCGATCGGCTTTGTCGCGCAGGGCATCGGCCTGCCCGCGGCCTTCTGGCTGCTCACCGCGCTGCTGTGTCTCGTGCCGCTCTGCGCGAAGGCTGCCACCGCCAGCGGGCGGACATCCTGACCCTTCCCGACGCAGCCTTCCTTCATCGCCTCGCCGACCCTGCCGATGCCCCGCTACCGCACCGATATCGCGGTCAACACCAAGGTGAAGCAGGGCTATAGCTTCGACCTCGTCATTGAGGCGGACCGCGCGGCGGAGGCCGCGATGCGCGCCGAGATCGCTGGGCGCTTCTCCCACCACGCCATTCTCGGCAAGGAACTCAAGCTGACGGGCAGCGAGCCGATGCTGCATGCCGAAGCGTTGCGGATCCTGGGATCACCGCCCCTTCGCCGCCCCTGGACTCACGCCTTGGCCATCATCGCGCGGATGTCGGCATGCAATTTAGATCGATCGCCCGGCGACCGAGGACGTCCGTTCGGGTAAGGCCCCCACCACTCGACAAGTCTAACGCTGCCTTGGACAAGTACTTTATAGTCGGGTACTATAGATCCTATTCTAGTGCATCACGCCTGTGTGGGGGCAAAGATGGTCGATCAACTGACGCAGATCACCGACCAGTTCGAAGCATCATGGAACGCGCATGAGATGACTGTGTTCGGGCAGCTTTTTCATGACGATGCGACATTCGTCAACCGGTACGCGACCTATTGGCGCGGTGTTGATCAGATCGTTGCGGGGCATCGCGCGATCCACGACTCGATCTATCGCGACTCGTCGCTGCGGGTCGATCCGGCGGATATCGATCCGATCGACGACGATGCCGCGATCCTGCATTTCTGGACGCGGCTGTCCGCCGGTGCCGCGCATCCGGCCGGGCCGCATCAGGCCGATACGCTGATCCTCGCAGTCGCCATCCGCCGTAACGGCGACTGGCGGATCCAGGCCGCACAGAACGTGACGCTCGCCGATCCGCGTACCGGCCGGGAGCTTCTCCGCGCATCCTGACCCGCGCATGACCGCCCCCGAGGGGCCAGTGACCTAGCGTCCAAACCGCCTGATCCTTTGGGGGTATGCGACATGACGACACTGAACGCCGGTTTCGACGATCTTCACGACACACCGTTCCTGGCCCGCCACCGTTTCGACCGGCTGGTGGTGCCCGGTTTCGTCGCCGCGATCTGGGCCGCCATTCTGGCCGGATTCGTCCCCGATATCGTCGGTCATGTCCGGACGCAGGGCTTCTCCTATCCGATCATCGTCCATCTCCACGCGCTCGCTTTCACCGGCTGGCTTATTCTGCTCAGCGTACAGGTGGCTCTGGTCGAGACGGGCAATGTCGCGCTCCACCGGCGGCTCGGCGTGGCGGGCGCCGGGCTCGCCGGGACGATGGTCATCCTGGGGCCCATGGTCGCGCTCATGATGGGCAGCGCCGCGTTCGGTACGCCGCGCTGGGATCCCGGCTTCCTGAGCATCAGTCTCAGCGACATCCTGGCCTTTGCGGTGATCGTCGGCGCGGCGCTGGTGCTGCGCCGTGACGCCGCCGCGCACAAGCGGCTCATGCTGCTCGCGACGATTCAGATCGCCGGCGCGGGTTTCGGCCGGTTCATGGGGATCTTCCTGCACGGCCTTGGCGGCACCGGCTGGTGGGGATTCTTCGTTGGCGGGACGCTTGAACTCGACCTGCTGATCGTCGCGCTCGGTGTCTATGACATCGTCACACGCGGGCGGCTCCATCCCGTCTATCTTCCCACGGTCCTTGCGCTCTGGGGTCTCCAGGCCACCGCGATCACGCTCTATTTCACGCCGGCCTGGACGGCGTTCACGACCCACATTCTCGGCCACTGAGGCTCAGCGCGACACCGCCACGCAGGAGATACGTGTCTGCTGCTGGCGACCCATGCAGCCATTTTCGGGATCAGTTTCGGTCCCACACAGTTCGCGTGTAGCCAGCCGTTGCTTGCAACACGTGGCATTCGTCAGGCAGGTTCATGGCAGCTTTCTGATGGTTTCATCGAGCGTCGCGACCGTCACGCCCAGCTTGCGGACGATCAGGTGATTCTGCGCCACCTGCGCATCGGGCGACAATGTCAGCCATTGATCGACCCGCATGCCGCCCTTCGTCGCAAAGCGGAGATGCAGCCGATTACCCACCGCCTCGCCCACCACCGGTCCGGACGCATCGGTCAGCGTTCCAGTATAGCGTCCATTGCCGAGCGGCCGTATCCCCCAGTGGCGATCGCGCGCAGGCTTGCCCTGCTGTTCGATATGCTGGTCGAGCACCAGCGTGCCATCGGCGCCGAGCCGCCCGACGCTGCTGACATGCGTCGTGACGGGCGCGTGCAGGACGATCTTCAGCGTGCCGACCCCATCGAGCCGTCCCGCGAAGAAGCGTTCCGCGAAGAAGCGTTCCGCGACGAACGGCGGCGAGGCACTTACGGTGCCCATGCGCGGTCCGCTCGCACAGCTTGCGAGAAGCACGGCCAGCGCGACCGGAATGGCTGACCTCATAGGGTGCGACATCATGAACGAGGCTTTCGAGAGGCATGGGGGTGGTTCGGCGTCGGATGCGAGGACCTGCAACGATGGCCTTGCAACGACCGTTGCGGAGCGAGCGAACCGCATCAAGGGCGCTTATCTAAGGTGTCTGCCATCTCCACGCCAGCAACCGGCGAATAAAATCAAGTTCATGATAGCGTGACCGCATTCCTTTATTGATACTCAGTATCAGAAACCTTGCCGGTATCAGCACTGGCACCACTAAAGTCATCGATCAGGCCACGTGGCACACTATAAAATAGCACCCGGAAACATTTTCGTCACCGCGGACTGAGGTGACCAGTTTCGGGCGGCGTCCAAGCTGCATCTGGGAGGATGCATATGCACGATGCCGCGCTGATTTCGCTGATCCACGACCGTTACGCCGCCGTTCATGGCGCGATACCCGCCAGCGATTACCCGACCTATCTGACGATCGGTGCGCCCGACGTGCCGCAGGCGACCCTGGGGTACCGGCTCGCCGGTGCCGGCACGCTGTTCCTCGAGACGTATCTCGATCGCCCGATCGAGGCCTTACTGACCGAGCGGTTCGGCCGCCCGGTGCCCCGCACGCGGATCTTCGAGCTCGGCGACCATGCCTCGCAGCGCCCCGGCGCCACGATGACGTTGTGGCGCGAAGCCGCAGCCGCCCTCACGGGGCAGGCGGATGTCGCGGTCGCGGTGCTGACACGCCCGTTGCGATCGATGTTCGCGCGGCTCGGGCTCGACCTGATCGAACTCGCACCGGCACGGATCGAGGCGCTTGGCGAGGCAGGCTCGGCCTGGGGGCGCTATTACCAGACCGACCCCGTGGTCTGTGCCGGCGACATCGATGCCTGCCGAACGCGGCTCGATCGGAGTGCGCGCGCATGACGCGGTTGCTCGACGCGGTCATGCGCCATGCCGAGGCCCAGCCCGAGGCGATCGCCATCGACGGCGCGGAGCCGATCAGCTGGGCGACGCTGGCGCGCGTGCTGCCGCCGATCGCGCAGGACCTGGCGACACGCTTTGCAGGCGGCCGTCCGATCGCGCTCCAGCTCGATCAGGGCATCGGCGAATGCATTCTCGACCTCGCACTGCTCGAAGCAGGCATCGTGACGATCCCGCTGCCCTCCTTCTTCACGCCCGCGCAGACCGATCACGCGCTCGACGCGGCCGGCGCGGAGATACGGCTCTCCGGCCCGGTGACCCTGTCGCTCGACACGCAGCCAGCCGTTCACGTCAACGAAGATCACCGCGCCCGGCCGGCGCGCAACCTGCCTGACGGTACCGCGCGCATTACCTTCACATCGGGATCGACCGACGATCCGAAGGGCATCTGCCTGTCGCGCGACCATCTGCTGGGAGTCGCGCAGGCCGTGGTCGATACGCTCGGCGTGCATCATGCGGGGCGGCACCTGCCGATCCTGTCCCCCGGCATCCTGCTCGAAAACGTCGCCGGCTTTTACGCGACCATCCTGGCGGGCGGCACCTATGTCGCGCTGCCGCAAGTCGCGATCGGCATGGCCGATCCGTTCCGCCCCGACATCGCCGCGCTGCTGCAGACGATCGAGCGGCAGGCGATCACCTCGCTGATCCTCGTTCCGGACTATCTCGCGGGCCTCGTCGCGGCATTGCGCGCGACAGGCCTCCGGCTCCCGCGCCTGTCGCTCGTCGCGGTCGGTGGCGCGCGGATCGATCCGCTGCTGCTCGACGCCGCAGCCGCGCTGGGGCTGCCGGTGCGCCAGGGGTACGGCCTGACGGAATGCGCCTCGGTCGTCGCGCTCGACGACGGCGATCCGGCATCGCGCGGCAGCGTCGGGCGGAGCATTGGCGCGAACGGCGTGCGGCTGGCCGCGGACGGGGAGATCCTGATCGACGGGCCGCTGTTCCTCGGCACCGTCGGCGCGCCCCGCACCCCCGGCCCGCTCGCGACGGGCGATATCGGACGGATCGACGACGCCGGACGGCTATGGATCGAAGGGCGCAAGTCGGCGCTGATCGTCACCAGCCACGGCCGCAACGTCTCGCCCGAATGGGTCGAGGGCGTCCTGACACGCCAGCCCGCGATCTTCCAGGCGATGGTGCGCGGCGAGGGGCAGGCGACGCTCGATGCGTTGATCGTACCCTCATCGCCGAGCGCGGATATCGCCGCCGCGGTTGCCGCCGCCAACCTTGCGCTCCCTGCCTATGCCCGGATCGCGCGGTGGCAGGTCGTCGCGCCCTTCACCCCAGCAACCGGACTGCTGACCGGCAATGGCCGCCTGCGCCGTACCGCGATCGACGCCGCCTATCCAGACCAGGAGATTTCGATGGACCAGCCCTTTTTCGACCGTCTCGTCGCCGAGACCCGCGAGGCGCAGGCGCGTTTCGCGATGACGCCGCAACTCGTCGCCGGGATGACCGGCCGCATCACGCGCGCGGACTACATCGCCTACCTCACCGAGGCGTTCCACCATGTCCGCCACACCGTGCCGCTGATGGAAGAAGCGCGCGCCCGGCTCACGCACCGGCCCGTCCTCGTCGCGGCGCTCGACGAGTATATCGAGGAGGAGACCGGCCACGAATTCTGGATCCTCGAGGATATCGAGGCGGCCGGCGGCAACAGCCTCGTCGCCAGCCACGCGCCAGCGCCCGCGACGCGCGCGATGGTCGAACATGCGTATGAGACGATCCGCCAGGGCAATCCGGCCGCGTTCTTCGGCATGGTCTATGTCCTGGAGGGCACCAGCATCGCGATGGCGAGCCATGGCGCGGGCGCGGTGCAATCGGCGCTCGGGCTTCCTGACTCGGCGTTCCATTATCTCACGTCGCACGGTGCGCTCGACCAGGATCATATGGTCTTCTTCGAAAAGCTGATGAACCGGATCGACGATCCCGAGGACCAGCGTGCGATCATCGACATGGCGAACGCGATGTTCGGGCTGTTCGGCGCGCTGTTCGCCGGGATCGAGCTGGAGACCACGCGTGTCGCCGCTTGAAGGTCGCCGCATCGTCCTGACCGGCGCGGCCGGCGGGATCGGCGGGCTGCTCGCAGCACGGCTGCGCGGGTGCGGCGCGCACGTCACCGGCGTCGACCGCGTCGCGTCGCCTGCGTGTGACGATCACCTCGTCGCGAACCTCGCCGATCCCGCAGCGCTCGCCGATCTCGGCGCGCAGCTCGCGGGCCGGCACGTCGACATCCTCGCCAACGTCGCCGGCCTCCAATATTTCGGGCCGTTCGAGCAGCAGGGCGCGACCGGAATCGCGCTCGGCTATGCGGTCAATCTCGTCGCACCAGCGGTTCTAGCCAGCGCCGTCGTGCCCCGGATGATCGCGCGCGGCGATGGCCAGATCGTCAATATCGGATCGGTGATGGGCGCGGTCCCCTATCCGTATTTCACCGCCTATTCGAGCGCGAAGGCCGGGCTGAAAGGCCTCAGTCAGGCGCTGCGCCGCGAACTGGGCGGACGCGGCATCGCGGTCACGCACGTCGCGCCGCGCGCGGTCAGGACCGGGTTCAACACCGCGACGATCGAACGCTTCATGGCGCTGACCAAGATGAGCGCGGACGACCCCGCCACCGTCGTCGACCGCATCTTCCGCGCGATCGAGCGGCGCGAACGCGACGTGTCGATCGGCCTGCCCGAACGCGTCTTCACCCAGCTCAACGCACTGCTGCCCGGCGTGGTCGATCGCGGCCTCGCCGGACAGGTGCTGACCGCCCGAACCCTTTTCCAGGACAAACCCTCAGGAGCCCTTTCATGATCGTCCGTTACGCTCTCGCTTTCGTCGCCCTCGCGCTGGCGGGCTCGGCCAATGCCAGTAACAATCCGGCGATGGATGCCGCGGTCCGCCGCATCAACGACCAATGGGCGCATATCCGCTATCAGGTCGCCGACAGGAACGAGCAATATCGCCAGCTCGACGTACTCGCGGGCGAGGCCGCGCAGGTCTCGGCGCGCTATCCCGGCCGGGCCGAGCCGCTCTTGTGGCAGGGCATCGTCGTCAGCGAGGAAGCCGCGCGCGCGAGCGTGCTGCGACAGCTGGGCTTTGCGCGGTCGGCACGGGAGATCCTGGAAAAGGCGCAAGGCATCGACCCGAACGTCGCCGATGGCGGCGTCAAGATGAGCCTCGGCGTGCTCTACTACCGTGTCCCCGGTTTCCCGATCGGCTTCGGCAACACCGCAAAGGCGCGCGCGCTGCTCGAGGCGGCGCTGAAGCAGGATCCGAACGGCCTCGACAACAACTTCTTCTATGCCGACTTCCTCAACGACGAGGGCCATCCCGCCCAGGCCAAGCAATATGTCCAACGCGGCCTCCAGGCGCCGGTGAACGCGGCGCGACCGGTATGGGATGCCGGGCGGCGCGCGGAAATGCGCGCGCTGCTGGTCAAGATCAACGCCAAGCTCAAGTCCGCGTGAACGCGCTCGCCGCCGCGCTCGGGCGACAGCTCGCACGTCCGAGCGGCGTCGGCGGCCGGCTCGTCGGGCAGGCGATGCGCATCGCCAATCGCCGCCCGACCCGCCTCGCGATCGCCGCGCTCGACGTCCGGAGCGGCGACACGGTGCTCGACCTCGGTTGCGGCACCGGCGATGCGATCCCCGCTCTGTCGGCGGCGGCTGGTGGCGGGCGCGTCCACGGCCTCGATCATTCGCAGGCCATGATCGACGCGGCGCGACGCCGCCACACAGACGTCATCTTCCACTGCGCGTCCTTTACGGAGATCCCCCTGCCCGATGCGTCCATCGATCGGATCCTGGCCACCAACGTCGTCTATTTCTGGCACGACGACCGCGCCGTGCTGGCCGAACTGCTGCGAGTGTTGCGGCCGGGCGGGCGGCTCGCGCTCTACGTGACGACCGCGGACTCGCTGCAACGGATCGGGCTTGGCAGCAGCCCGACGCACCGGCTGTTCAATGCTGCAACCCTGCGCACGATGCTCGGCCCGGCCGCGACCATCGCCACCGTCGATGCGGGGTTCGGCGTCGCCGGCATGATCGCAACCCTGGATACACCACGCGTGCCGAAGGACAATGCAGCATGAGATTTCGAATTGCCGCGGCCGCACTCGCTGTCGTCATCCCCGTTACGTGCGCCTCACCCGCGACGGCATCGCCAAAGGGCTGGGCTGATGCCAGCGATATCGGCCGCGACCTTCTCGTCGGCGCAGCGCTCGGCGTGCCCGCGATCCAGGGCGACTGGCGCGGCGATCTGGAGGCCGGGGGCAGCATGCTCGTCGCGGGCGGGACGACGTTCGCGCTCAAGGAACTGATCCATGAGCGCCGCCCGGATCGCAGCGACGACAAGAGCTTTCCCTCCGGCCACACCTCGGTCTCGTTCGCCGCGGCCGCCTCGCTCGAAAAGCGCTATGGCTGGGAGGCGGGGCTGCCGGCCTTGCTCGTCGCGTCGTTCGTCGGTGTCGCGCGCGTCCGGGCCGACAAGCATTATGTCCACGATGTCCTTGCCGGCGCGGTGATCGGCGGCGCCAGCGGGTTCCTGCTCACCGCGCGCCACAACGACCGCGTGCGCCTCACGCCTTGGGCGGGATCGGGCGGTGGCGGCATCGACGTCGCGATGCGCTTCTAACCGCGCGCCGGCGCAACCAACGACACCGCGCTGCCGACATCGGCGAACACCAGCGTGATGCCGTGCAGGTCGGCGATCGCGTTGACCAGGCTGAGCCCCAGCCCTGCGCCTTCGCAATCCTGCCGGCCGCGATAAAAGCGTTGCGTGACCAGCGACCGCTCGGCGCGGGGCACGCCCGGCCCGTCATCGGCTACCGTCACGACTACCGCCCCGCCCTCATGCCGCAGCGACAGCAGCACGCGACCATTGGCCGGCCCGAACTTCATCGCATTGTCGATCAGGTTCGATACCGCCTCCATCAACAGGCTCGCATCGCCCTCGACCGGCGCGACAGGGGCGATCTCGCAGGTCAGGTCGATCCCGCGATCCTCCGCCGTCGGCCGGTGCAGCTCGCACGCATCCTCGACAAGCCGCGCGAGATCGACCGCGGCAAAGCGGCTGCGGCGCGCATGATCCTCGAGTTCGCGGATCCGCAGCAACGCTGCGACGATCCCCAGCAGCGTATCGATCTCGGCGAGCGCCGCATCGGCCACCGCCTCAAACCCCGCGCGCGTATCGGCCTCGCGCAGCCCGCGCTCGACTCGCGCGCGCAGGCGGGTGAGCGGCGTGCGCAATTGGTGCGCGATATCGTCGCCGACGCCGCGGACCTCGGTCACGAGCATCTGCAGCCGGTCGAGCATCGCGTTGATGTGCGCGCACAACAGCCCGAAGCTGTCGGGATCGGTCCCGACGGGCAGCCGCTCCGCCAGGTCGCCCGCGACGATCCGCGCGGTGAGCGTGCGGACCGCATCGACCTGTCGCGCAGCACGCCGCCCGGCCGCGAGGCCGAACCCGATCGCGAGCAGGATTGCGGGGATCAACGCGATCGCCAGCGACCGCTCGACCACGCGCAGTGCCTCCTCCGCATCGTCGAGATCGACCCCCGTCACCAGCCGCGATCCATCGGACATCGCGCAGATGACGAGCCGCGCGGTGTCGCGCGTCTTGCCCGGCAGTTCGGTCGTCACGACCTCGGCGACCACCGATCCGTGCGCGGTGATCCCTGCCAGCGGCAGCCGGGCGATATTCCCCTCGATCAGCGCGCCGTCCGCGGCGAACAGCGCGAGAAAGCGATCGCGGTGGATGTCGCGCTCCAACATGGCGCGCACGCCCGCCGGCCGCGCGGGCGCCGCGATCGCCGCCAGATCGCGGCAATCGCGCACGAAGCCGCGCTCGGCCATGCGCCGATGGCTGCCGTTCGCCAGTACCCAGAACAGTCCAGCGACGACCAGCGACTGGACGATCAGCAACGCCGCGATCGCCCCGCCCCACCGCCATGTCGCACGCGTCCGCGGATCAGACCGGGACATCGAACACATAGCCTTGCCCGCGTACGTTACGGATCAGTTGCGGTTCGCCCTCGCCGTCGACCTTGCGGCGCAGGCGTCCCATATGCACGTCGACGACGTTGCTGTTGGGCTCGAATGTATAGCCCCAGACATCGCGCAGCAGCATCGACCGCGTGATGATCCGGTCGGGGCGGCGGACCAGATAGTCCAGCAGCTTCAATTCGCGCGGCAGCAGGTCGAGCGCCCGCCCCGATCGCGTCGCGGTCCCCGCCAGCAGGTCGAGGTCGAGCGGGCCGACGATCAGCCGCGTGTCGCGCGTCTCGTTCGGTCGGCGCAACAGCGCCTCGACGCGCGCCACCAGCTCGACCAGCGCGAACGGCTTGGGCAGATAATCGTCGCCGCCTGCGCGCAGTCCCCGGACCCGGTCGTCGAGGCTGCCGAGCGCGCTGAGGACGAGCGCGGGGGTCCGCCGGCCCTCGGCCCGCAGCCGCGCGATCAGGTCGAGCCCCTCGCCATCGGGAAGCTGCCGGTCGACGATCAGCAGGTCGGCGCCATCGTCCTGCGCCGCGACGAAGCCTTCCCCCGCCAGGCCATGGTGAGTCACCGCATAACCGTTCGCGCGCAGCTCGAGCATGATCTCGTGCGCGGTGCCGGCGTCGTCCTCGATGAGCAGGATATGCGTCACGAACCCTGTTCGCAGCCTGGGCGGCACGCCGTCAATTGAATTGCAGTTCAGAGTCTGAACGCGGATTTAATCGACGGGCCCGCGACCCAGCCGCTACCGGCGTTTCAAGGTTATCCCCTTGGAGAATCACGGAAATGCGGATTGTTGCCCTCGCGCTGATGGTCGGTGCCGTCATGCCGACCGCCGCGCACGCCCAGATGTCGGCGCAGACCCGGGCGGGGACGGCAATCTCGCTCGATCGTCTCGCGCAGGACGTCATCGCCAACAATCCCGAGCGGCAATTCTACCAGCGGCAGATCGAGACCGCAGGCGTCGAGCGATCCGCCGCCGGGCGCTGGGCCGATCCCGAAACCGTCGTCGAATTCGGCCAGCGCCGCGCCGACGATCGCACCACCGGCATGCCGCTCGGCGACGGGCTGACCTATGCCGTCTCGGTCGTCCAGCCGATCGAATTCGGCGGCCGCATAGCGCTGCGCCGCGCGATCGCCGAGCGGCAGGTCGATCTCGCCAAGATGGGCCTCCAGCAGTTCGACGCGACGCTGGCGGCGCGCGCGCGCACGCTCGGCTATGCGCTGTTCGCCGCCGACGAAAAGGCGGGTGTCGCGCGCGAGGTCGCGACGCGGATGCGGACGCTGGCGCGCGTCATCGTCTCGCGCGACCCGGCGGGCCCCGCCCCCCGGCTCGAGGCCGCCTCGCTCCAGGCCGGGGCGATCAGCGCGGAGCGCACCGCCGCGATCGCGGACGCCGAGGCGAACTCGGCGCTGTACGAGCTCAACCAGTTGCGCGGTGCGCCGTTCGCCGCGCGGCTGCGGATCGTCCGCCCTGACATGTCGCTCCCCGATCTCCCATCGGGCACGACGCTGGCAGCCAACGCCACCGCGAACAATTTCGAGCTGAAGGCGCTGCGCGCGCAGTTCGAGCAGCAGGGCCTGCGAGTCGATCTGGCGCGCAAGGCGCGGCTCCCGATCGTCGGCGTCGGGCCCTATTATGATCGCGCACGCTCCGACATCCGCGAGACGAACTATGGCGTCCGCCTCTCGACGACGATCCCGCTGTGGAACCGGCAGGCTGGCGAGGTCGCGGTCGAACAGGGGCGACAGGCGCAGGCCAACGCGACTCTCATCAACGCCGAACGGCGCGTCGCGCGCGACGTGTTCGACCAGGCGGCGCAGTACGAGGCCAAGCGATCCGCGCTCGGCAAATGGGATGGGAATACGCCGCGCAGCTTTGCCGATACCGCCGAGGAGGCCAATCGCAACTTCCAGCTCGGGGCGATCCCGCTCGCGATCTACATGCAGATGCAGCAATCCTATATCGACGCGACCAACGCGCTGCTCGACACGCGCCGCGAGGCGCTCGAGGCGCTGCTGATGCTGCGCGCACTCAACGGCGGCACCGCGCTCGCCCGATGATCGCGCGTTCGGCCATGGGCGGTCTGCTCGATTTCGTCACGCGGCGCCGGCTGGTGATCGCGGTGGTGACCGCGCTGATCGCCGCGGTCGGCCTGTGGTCGTTCGCGAGCCTGCAGATCGACGCGATCCCCGACATCACCGGGGTGCAGGTGCAGGTCAACACGATGGTCCCAGCCCTTGCGCCCGAGGAGATCGAGCGGCTCGCGACGCTGCCGATCGAGCGCGCGATGGCGGGCCAGCCGGGGCTCGACCAGACTCGCTCGCTGACCAAGACCGGGCTCAGCCAGGTCACGTTGCTGTACAAGGACGGCACCGACCAGATGCGCGCCCGCCAGCTCGTGACCGAGCGGTTGAACGCGGTGCGCGACCAGTTGCCGCCGGGCGCCTCGCCGCAGCTTGCGCCGATCACGACGGGTCTCGGCGAAATCTATTACTACACGCTCGAATGGAAGCGGCCGCCGCCGGGCATGGATCCGCAACGCCAGCTGATGGAGCTGTACGAGGCACAGGAATATACCGTCCGCCCGATGCTGCGTGCGGTCATGGGCGTCGCCGACGTCAACTCCAATGGCGGTCTCGAACAGCAGTTCGTCGTCGAGCCCGATCCGCGGCGGCTGACGATGCACGGCGTGACCGCGGCCGAACTTGCGCAGGCGGTCGGCAAGAACGTCGCGAATGCGGGCGGCGGCATCATCGCGCGCGGCGCCGAACGCTTTACAGTGCTGACCAACGGCCGCGTGACGAGCGCGACCGATATCGGCGCGATCCCGGTCAAGTTCGCCGGCGGCATCCTGCCGCTCCAGGTCCGCGATCTGGCCGACGTCGTGATCGGCGCCGCGCCGCGCCAGGGGGCCGCGACGCAGAACGGGCGCGAGACCGTCCTCGGCACCGTGATGATGCTGGTCGGGCAGAACAGCCGCGAGGTCGCGCTGCGCGCGGCGGACGCGCTCCCCGATATCCAGGCGGCGTTGCCCAAGGGCATGGTGATCCACCCGCAATATAGCCGCGCCGAGCTGGTCGACCGGACGATCTCGACGGTCGAGCATAATCTGGGCGAAGGCGCGCTGCTCGTCGCGCTCGTACTGCTGCTGGTGATGGGCAACTGGCGCGCGGCGCTGATCGTCACGCTCGTCATCCCGCTCGCCTTCCTCGTCACCGTGTCGGGGATGCACGCGATCGGTGTGTCGGGGAACCTTATGAGTCTGGGCGCGCTCGACTTCGGGCTGATCGTCGACGGCGCGATCGTGGTGGTCGAGAACAGCCTGAGGCTGCTCGCCGAACGCCGCCGCGCGAAGGGTGACGACCTCACCGCCGACGAACGCCGCGACACGGTGGCGGACGCCGCGCGGATGGTCGCTCGCCCGACCATGTTCGGCATTGCGATCATCGCGCTCGTCTATGTCCCCGTGCTCAGCCTCGGCGGGGTCGAGGGCAAGCTGTTCCAGCCGATGGCGCAAGCCGTGATGCTGGCGATTGTCGCAGGCCTCGTCTGGACGTTCACCGTCGTCCCCGCGCTGTCCGCCTGGCTGTTGCGTTCGCCCGCCAGCGACAAGGACGACAGCCGCCACAAGGGCCTGATCGGGCTCGCCGAGCGCGGCTATGCGCCGACGCTCGACCGCGCGCTCGCGCATCCCAAGCTGCTCGTGCTCGGCGCGCTCGTCATGCTGGCGGTGACGTTCGGCGTGTTCAAGACGCTCGGGTCGCAGTTCACGCCACAGCTCGACGAGGGGGCGATCACTGCGATGGTCTATCGCCCGGTCGGCATGTCGCTCGAACGCAGCCTCAGAATCGAGCAGGAGACCGAACGCCGCATCCGCGCGCAATTCCCGCAGGTCAGCCACACCTTCTCGCGGATCGGCACCAGCGAAGTCGCCACCGATCCGATGCCGCCCAACGAGAACGACCTCTATATCTTCTACACGCCCGAGAAGGACTGGCCGACCGGTGACGGCAAGCCCAAGACCAAGGCGGAACTGGTTACCGGAATCGAGAAGATCGGACGGCAGGTCTACAAGGGCCAGAGCTTCGAATTCGCGCAGCCGATCGAGATGCGCTTCAACGAAATGCTCGAGGGCGTGCGCGCCGACGTGTCGGTAAAGATCTTCGGCGAGGATTACGACGTCCTCGAACGCGCGGCGAAACAGGCCAAGGCGATCCTCGACAAGCAGCCCGGCACCGAGCATGTCGAGTTCGAAACCGCCGGTCGTCCCAAGAGCATCGTCGTCGAGCTCGACCACGCCGCGATGCTGCGCCTCGGCCTTGGCACCGCCGAAGTGAACAGCGCGATCACCGAGGCGATCGCGGGCGCCGAAGTCGGCTTCATCCCCGAGGGCGAGGCGCGCCACATGATCGTCGTCCGCATGCCCGAAAGCCTGCGCGCGGATCCCGCCGCGATCCTCGCCCTACCCTTGCGCGTCGGCGACTATGGCATGGTGCCGCTGTCGCGCGTCGCCCGGCTGCGCGTGACGCCGAAGGTCGAGCCGATCCTGCACGACGGCGGCAAGCGCCGCGCCGCGCTGATGGTGACGCTCAACACCAGCGATCTCGCCGGCTATGTCGCCAAGGCGCGCGCTGCGGTTGAGGGCCAGGTGAAGCTGCCACCGGGCTACCGGATCGAGTTCGGCGGCCAGTTCCACCAGCTCGAGGCCGCGCAGAAGCGCCTGTCGATCGTCGTCCCCGCCGCGCTCGTCCTGATCTTCCTGCTGGTCTACGCCGCGCTCGGCAGCGTGAAGGAGGCGGCGATCGTCTATACCGGCATCCCGTTCGCGGTGACCGGCGGCGTGCTGGCGCTGTGGCTGCGCGGCATGCCCTTCTCGATCACCGCGGCGATCGGCTTCATCGCGCTGTCGGGGATCGCGATGCTCAACGGGCTGGTGCTGGTCGACCACATCAATGCGCTGCGCGACGGTCGCGACGGCGATCCGCGTCCGGTCGACGACGCGGTCCGCGAAGGCGCGCGCGATCGCCTGCGCCCCGTACTCTCGACCGCGCTCGTCGCATCGATCGGCTTCGTGCCAATGGCGATCGCGAGCGGCGCAGGCGCCGAGGTCCAGCGCCCGCTCGCAACCGTCGTCATCGGCGGCATCGTCACCTCGACTCTGCTGACGTTGGTGCTGCTGCCCAGCCTGTACCGCTGGCTCGTTCGCGACAAAAGGTCGGAGACTTCGTCCGAACCCGATTGTCCGGCGAACTGATCGCCGACCGACGCGCTCGGCAGCACCGCCGCGACACTCCCCGCAACGTCGCGGGATGCTGCCGCCGATGTTCGCCGAGAAACCGCGCCGGTCCACGGAACGCGTGCAGCGATGCAAACTCGTCGACCGCGATCCGCGCATCCCGCCGAGCATCGACAAGGTCGCGGTCAGGGTGTTCGCGGCCGATCTGGTCGGCAAGCACTGGGTGACGCCGACGTTCTGGTCGGGTGCCCCCTCCCCGACAGCTGGCCCTTTTCGCCGTCTTTCGCCGTCAGGTCGGGACTGAAGCGCCGTTCGTCGCGGCCCGGCACCGTGGACGCGACGTCCTGGCGGAGCCTACTCGACGAACGGGCCTGTCGCGACGGGCCGTGCCCCGTGCTGATCAAACCCTCGTTGGCAAAGGACCGGTGCTGCCGATTGTCGCCATCCCTCCGCACCGCTCCGCGACAACGCGTTCGCGCGCTCATTGCTTGCGAAGGAACGCCTTTGCCTCTTCGGGGGTCGCCAGTCGCGTTTGCGTGTCCGGTGTTTGCAACAGCGGGTTGGCGCTGCGCCTCGGCACGATCGGCGTGGCACTGCTGGATTGCGAAGGCTGTTTCGCGTTGGGCTTCGCATCGGGCAAGTCCGGCGTGTCTGCGCGCGTCTGGCCAGCGGCACTTCCCTGCGTCACCGCTTCGAGCAGGTCCACACGCTTCGACAACATCTGGAGGTCGAGCTTTTCGGGGGTCGCCTGCAATTCCGCGACCTGGCGTTCGAGTTCGTCGATTCGCTTGTTCGCCGCGGCAAGACGCACGTCCTCCTCGACCTGGCCAATGTCTGCCTCGATGGACTTCTGCGCTGGCGATTTCGTGTTCGCCGTAGGTGCCGGGTCGCAACCCGCCAGAACAATCAGGCACACGAATGGCAGTGAAAGCCGTGAAAAATGTTGCATCCCGCACTTTTACGGGGAGCACTGACGCTTGTCAGGCCTCAAATTCAGGCCAACGGGCCCCCCCCGTTGGTGGAGAATGGGCGCACGGGGCCAATCACCACGCTGTAAAACGGCATTCCCACTCCATCGCAGATCCGACACCCGCCACGAGATGGCTGATTTCAGCCGCCCGCCCCCGACAGTTGAGGCTCGGACCGCCACCCGTGTGGCCCGCAAGCTCCCAGGTCCGTCGCTCGGAGGTCATGCCCGGCTTGCAATAATTGGACAGCTAGACTAACCCAATAAGTGCGTGTCGTTGGCCCCCTTCGACACCATTCCCTTGGGCGGCTGCGGTCGCCCATTTTTGTGCCTGCACTCGAAAAGCCAGCATCAATGCCGGACGCTTACGAGCCAGTTTGAGACATCGCAGGCCTCGTCGAGGAAGATGCGCAACTTGGTGAGTGCGGTTTCGGACAGCGTCACCCCGCCGCCGCCTTCGCGCAGTTCGATCTGGTCCTCGCCGACGAGATGCGCGATCCAGCGGCGTCCTGCGGTTACGCTAAGGCCCACACGTTCCAGCAACGCGATTTCCGATATCACCTCGCCATCGGCAAATGCGATGAAGAGAACCAGAAGCATACCCCAGGCATGGTCATCGAAGATCTCGCTGGGAAAAAGTCTTTTCCGAAATGCCCTTGCTACCAGAATGGCTTGGGCGGCTTTGCTGCGGTCGCGATCACCAAACATACGCAAGTACATGCCCGGCTCGGGGACGGCTTCCACAACATATGTCCGTCGATTTTTAATTTATGCCATTGTCATCGAACACCAAAATGCCTTCGACGAGCGGATGGATAATCCCGACGATCCCGACGCGATGTCGCTGCATGCCGCAATAGCGCGGGCGCTCCAGCTCGCAGACACGCAGGGTGAAACGCTGATCGGCGCCTATCTGGCCGATGTTCTTGTTCTGGCGGAAAAAACGAACGCCACTTCGACTTGATCGACGCGTTCACCACGTCCTGATCGGCGGCTCACCGGCCTCGTCGAATTACTCCGAGCAGCGACGACCGCCTTGGCAGCGATCGTCGTGCCCGCTCCCCTCAATGGACGGCGACCGGATCCGGTAGCGCATCCGTCACGCGCGATCCCCAGAGCGCGTAGAACAGGATGTAGAGTTCGCACGCCGCGGTCAGCAGGAAGGAAATTTGCAGCCCGTAGGTATCGGCGAGCCAGCCCTGGACGATCACCAGCGCGCCGCCCGCGATCGCCATGATCAGCAGCCCCGATCCCTCCTCGGTCAGCGGCCCCAGGCCACGGATGCCGAGCGTGAAGATCGTCGGGAACATGATCGAGTGGAACAGCCCGACCGAGATCAGCGCCCACATCGCGACATGGCCGGTGGTGAAGGTGGCGATCAACATGACGAGGAACGCGCCGATACTCGCCACCGCCAGCACGCGCTCGGCGGGGATGGTGCGCATCACGACGCTGCCGATCAGCCGGCCGACCATCATCCCGCCCCACAGGATGAACAGGTAATGCGACGCCTGCTCGTGCGTCAGGTTGCCGATCTGCGGCTGGCTGACGAAATTGATGAAGAGGTTGGCGACGCCGATCTCGGCGATCAGGTAGATGAAGATCGCCGGGATGCCGAAGACGAGGTTGCGGTGCGACCATAGCGACAGGCCCTTGCGGTCCGCCTTCGCCGACCGCTGCGTCGCGGCCCCCATCGCCGGCAGCGGGAAGCGCGCGATCACGACCGCCAGCACGACCAGCACGGCCGCGACGATCAGATAGGGCAGCACCACCGACTGCGCATCGGCAAGGCGCTCGGCCGGGGTCAGCACTGCGGTCGATCCCGCGACCGCCGTACCCGAGGTCGAACGCCCGAGGATCAGATACCCGCCGAACAAAGGCGCGAGCGTCGCCCCCGCCGAGTTGAACGCCTGCACCAGGTTGAGCCGCGCCGACGCGGTCTCGGGTGGGCCGACGACCGCGACATACGGGTTGGCCGCGACCTGCAACAAGGTGATTCCGCTGGCGATCACGAACAGTGCGACGAGCGTCACGCCGTAGCTCGGCAGCCGGGCGGCGGGCACCATCATCAGTGCGCCGACCGCCATCAGGCCGAGCCCGAACACCATCGCACGTTGATATCCGACCCGTTCGATCAGCTTGGCCGAGGGGATCGAAGCGAAGAAATAGGCGATGAACCAGACGCTCTCGATCAGCGTTGTCTGTGTATAGCTGAGGTCGAACACGCTGCGCAGGTGCGGCAGCAGCGTGTTGTTGATGACCGTGATGAAGCCCCACATGAAGAACAGACTGGCCAGCAGCGTCAACGCGGAGCGGTAGCCCCCGCTCCCCCCCGCCCCGACAGGCGCGGCGCGCGCGGGTGTATGCGTGTGCGTCTGTATCGGCATCGCCATAATCGTTCATCCTCCGTGCCGTGTCGGCGACTGAAAAACAGTCTTTTCCCGCATGGCTTGCCCAGAAATATATTGTCTGACTATATAGCCGAGCAAGGCGCGTCAACGGCGTCGCGAACAGGGGAGGAGAACCGGCATGCGTGCAATCGGGAAGACGGGGATCATTGTGGCAACCATGCTCGCAGCGCTTTCGACGCAGGCGGCCGACGCGGCAGACGTAAAGCGCGCCCCCGCCGGCACCCTAAAGGACGGCACCGCGATCGAGGCGGTGACGCTGAGCAACGCGCACGGCGTGTCCGCGCGGATCCTGTCCTACGGCGCGACGCTGCAATCGCTGATGGGCCCCGACCGCAACGGCAAGATCGCCGACGTCGTGCTCGGCTATGACGACCTCGCTTCCTATGTCGATCATCCCAACTTCTTCGGCGTGACGGTCGGCCGCTACGCCAACCGGATCGCGGGTGGCCGCTTCACGCTCGACGGCAAGACCTATCAGCTCCCGCTCAACGACAAGACCAACTCGCTGCACGGCGGCGGCAACGGCTTCGACAAGGTCGCCTGGACGATCGTCTCGGCCAAGAGCGGCCCGACCGCGACGCTGGTGCTCGGCTATCGCAGCCCCGACGGCGACTCCGGCTATCCCGGCACGCTCGACGTCACGGTGACGTACACGCTCGACGACGCCGGCAATCTCGGCATCAGCTATGACGCGAAGACCGACAAGCCGACGATCGTCAACATGACCAACCACGCGATCTTCGATCTGGGTGGCGAAGGATCGGCGGCGGGCACCTATGGCCACCGGCTGACGATCCCCGCCAAGGCGATCACCCCGGTCGGCGAGACGCTGATCCCGACCGGCGCGCTGCAACCCGTCGCCGGCACCGTCTTCGATTTCCGTGGCGGCCGCATCGTCGGCGAGGGGATCCGCGACGGCCGCGACCAGCAGATCCGCTATGGCCATGGCTACGACCATAATTTCGCGCTCGACAAGGGCCTGACCGCGAAGCCGGAACTGGCCGCGCGGCTGGAGGATCCGCTGTCGGGCCGCGTGCTCGAGGTGCTGACGACCGAGCCGGGCGTGCAATTCTACACCGGGAATTTCCTCGACGGGACGTTTGTCGGCAAGCAGGGCCATCTGTACCGGATGGGGGACGGTATCGCGCTGGAACCGCAGAAATTCCCCGACGCGCCGAACAAGCCGAGCTTCGTGTCGGCACGCGTTGATCCCGGCAAGCCCTATCACCACGCCGTGATCTATCGCCTCTCCGTCGCCCGCTGATATCCGATCCCCAGAAAGCCCCTTTCGATGACCGACATGCCTAAACTCCGCAGCCGTGCGTGGTTCGACAACCCCGAGAATATCGACATGACGGCGCTCTATCTGGAGCGGTATCTGAACTTCGGGTTGAGCCTTGAGGAACTGCGCTCGGGCAAGCCGATCATCGGCATCGCCCAAACCGGCAGCGACCTCAGCCCCTGCAACCGCCACCACCTCGTACTTGCCGAACGCCTCCGCGAGGGTATTCGGGAGGCGGGCGGCATCGCGCTCGAATTCCCGGTCCACCCGATCCAGGAAACCGGCAAGCGCCCGACCGCCGGGCTCGATCGCAACCTCGCCTATCTGGCGCTGGTCGAGGTGCTCTACGGCTATCCGCTCGACGGCGTCGTGCTGACGATCGGCTGCGACAAGACCACACCCGCCTGCCTGATGGCCGCGGCGACCGTCAATATCCCGGCGATCGCGCTGTCGGTGGGGCCGATGCTCAACGGCTGGCACAAGGGCGAGCGCACCGGCTCGGGCACGATCGTGTGGAAGGCGCGCGAGCTGCTCGCGACCGGCGCGATCGACGATGAGGGCTTCATCAAGCTCGTCGCCTCCTCGGCGCCGTCGACCGGCTATTGCAACACGATGGGCACCGCCACGACGATGAACAGCCTCGCCGAGGCGCTCGGCATGCAGCTGCCGGGCTCGGCCGCGATCCCCGCGCCGTACCGCGACCGCCAGGAGGTCGCGTACAAGACCGGCAAGCGCATCGTCGCCATGGTCGCCGAGGATCTGAAGCCCTCCGACATCATGACCAAGGACGCGTTCCACAACGCGATCGTCGTCAATTCGGCGATCGGCGGCTCGACCAACGCGCCGATCCACCTGGCCGCGATTGCGCGCCACATCGGCGTCGACCTGCCGATCGACGACTGGCAGACGCACGGCCACAAGGTGCCGTTGATGGTCAACCTTCAGCCCGCCGGCGAATATCTCGGCGAGGATTATTATCACGCAGGCGGTGTCCCCGCGGTGGTCGCCGAGCTGATGAAGCAGGGGCTGATCCACGAGGACGCGATGACCGCGAACGGCAAGTCGATCGGCGACAATTGCCGGACCGCGACGATCGAGGACGAGCGCGTCATCCGCCCGTTCGCGACGCCGCTGCTCGAGGATGCCGGCTTCATCGTCCTGCGCGGCAATCTGTTCGACAGCGCGATCATGAAGACCAGCGTGATCTCGCCGGAGTTTCGCGCACGCTACCTGTCCAACCCGGACGATCCCGAGGCGTTCGAGGGCCCCGCGGTCGTGTTCGACGGGCCGGAGGATTACCACCACCGGATCGACGATCCGTCGCTCGGCATCACCACCGATACGTTGCTGTTCATGCGCGGCGCCGGCCCGATCGGTTATCCTGGCGCCGCGGAGGTCGTGAACATGCGGCCGCCGGCGTATCTGATCCGCGAAGGCGTCCACGCCCTGCCCTGCATCGGCGACGGTCGCCAATCCGGCACCTCAGGCTCGCCCTCGATCCTCAACGCCTCGCCCGAAGCCGCGGCGATGGGCGGCCTCGCGCTGATCCGCACCGGCGACCGCGTCCGCATCGATCTCGGCAAGGGCACCGCGAACGTCTTGATCGCCGACGAAGAGCTCGCCGAACGCCGCCGCGCGCTGACCGAGGCGGGTGGCTATGCCTATCCGCGCTCGCAGACCCCGTGGCAGGAAATCCAGCGCGCCACCGTCGGCCAGATGGAAACCGGCGCGATCCTCGAAGGTGCCGAGAAGTATCAGCGGATCGCCCAGACGATGGGCCTCCCGCGCGACAACCACTGAGTACACGCAGCGCGGTACGGATCCGTTCAGACCAGGAGCCTTGATGACCCGATCCCTACCGCGCATCGTGACGACGCTGTCCGCGCTGGTGCTGGCCCAGGCGGCAGCTGCGCAAACCGCGCGGTTCGACAGCTTCAGCTATGACGGGCGATCGCAGGAGCGCGTCGTTGTGGCGCCGAACCAATACCGCAATCCGATCCTGTCGGGCTATTACCCCGATCCGTCGGTGACGCGCGTCGGCGACGACTATTACCTCGTCAATTCGAGCTTCGCGCATTTTCCAGGCCTGCCGATCTTCAAGTCGAAGGACCTGGTAAGCTGGGTCCAGATCGGCAACGCGATCTCGCGCCCGAGCCAGCTCGATCTTGCCGGGCGTGGGCTGTCGCAAGCGGTGTTCGCTCCCGACATCTCGTGGCACGCGGGCGTGTTCTACATCGTCAACACCTGCGTGCAGTGCAAAGGCAATTTCGTGATCACCGCGAAGGACGCGGCCGGGCCGTGGTCCGACCCGATCTGGCTGCCGTTCGAGGGGATCGACCCATCGATCTACTGGGAAGGCGACAAGGCCTATATCGTCAACAATCGCGCGCCCGACGAGACGCCGCGCTATGACGGGCACCGTGCGATCTGGGTGCAGGAATATGACTGGCGCGCCGGCAAGATGGTCGGGCCGAGCACGCAGATCGTCAATGGCGGTGTCGACCTTGCGACCAAGCCGGTGTGGATCGAGGGTCCCCACCTGATCAGGCACGACAACTTCTATTACCTGATCGCGGCGGAGGGCGGCACCGGCGACAATCATTCCGAAGTCGTGTTCAGGTCGAAAAGCCTGACCGGGCCGTTCGTCCCCTATCCCGACAATCCTATCCTGACGCAGCGCGGGCTGGCCGCGGATCGCGCGAACCCGGTGACGTCGGCCGGCCACGCCAAGTTCGTCCAGACGCAGAATGGCGACTGGTGGGCGACGTTTCTAGCGACCCGACCCTATGCGCCCGAACGCTATGCCATCGGCCGCGAGACGTTCCTGCTGCCCGTGACCTGGTCCGATGGCTGGCCGCACATCCTGGCGCCGAAGACCCCGATCCCGTTCGCCGCCACCAAGCCCAAGCTGCCCGCGCAGCCCCGGCCGACCACCCCCGTCACCGGCGATTTCGCGTATAGCGATGCGTTCGACGGCAAGAGCCTGGCGATTCAATGGATCGGCATCCGCGCGCCCGCCACGCCGTTCCATACGCTGGGTGCGGGTGGACTGACGCTGCGATCGCGCGCCGCGCTGGGCGATCGACAGGGCGTGCCGGCGTTTCTCGGCCGTCGCCAACAGCATCACATCGCGACGATCACGACGCGCGTGACCTTCGCGCCCCGGACCGATGGCGCACGCGCGGGCCTTGCCGCGGTGCAGAACGACGAGTCGTTCCTGTTCTTCGGGATCACGCGGATCGCGGGCAAGCCCGTCGTGGCGCTGTATGCACGCGACAAGGCGCAGGCCGATACGCTCGTCACGTCCGCGCCGGTGGATCCGTCGGGGCCGGTCACGCTGACGATCCGGGCCGACAAGGGCGTGATGGCGTTCGACTATCAGACGCGCGCCGGCCGCCGCACGCTGCTGTCGAACTTCGATGCGACGCTGCTGACTACCGCGCGCGCGGGTGGCTTTGTCGGGACGGTCGTCGGGCCCTATGTCTATGATCCCGCCGCCGGAACGTCGTGAGAATGCGCTGGACGGGTGCCTGCCTTGTAGCGGCGGCGCTGATCGCATCCCCAATGATCGCCGCGGCGCAGGCCTGGCAATCCGATCGCGGTGACGGGACCTTCGCGAACCCGCCGCTGAACGCCGATTATCCCGATCCCGACATCATCCGCGTCGGCGACGTCTTCTATTTCATCACGAGCACGTTTGCCGACGTGCCAGGGCTGACGATCCTGACCTCCCGGGATCTGGTGAACTGGCGGTTCGCGTCGCATGTCGTCGACACGCTGAGCGGCCGCCCGGAATATGACCTGCAGGCCGGCGGGTCGTATCGCCGCGGCATCTTCGCCCCCAGCCTGCGGCATCACGACGGGATGTTCTATGTCGCGGTCACCCCGGTCGGCGAGCCGACTCGGATCTACCGCGCCCGCGACGTCCGCGGGCCCTGGACGATGAACCGGCTGAGCGAGGCCGCGTTCGATCCGGGGCTGTTCTTCGACGATGACGGATTGGCCTATATCGCGACCGCGAGCAGCAGCGACGGGACCGAGACGCTGCTCAGCCTGGACCCAACGCTGCGGCGGATCACCGCCCGGCGGGTGATCCACTATTCCAAGGGCGCCGAAGGCTCGAAGCTGGTCCGACGGGGCAAATATTATTACCTGTTCAACGCGATCCCGCATCGGCTGGGGCTGACGGTCTCGCGCGCCACCGCGCTGGCCGGCCCGTGGGAGACGCGCAATCAGATCGACGACACCAGCGGCGGCCATCAGGGCGCGATCGTCGATCTGGCCGACGGCAGCGATTACGGATTCGTCATGATCGACGCAGGCGCGATCGGGCGGACGACGAACATCAGCCCGATCCACTGGCGCGACGGTTGGCCGATCTGGGGCACGCCCGAGGCGCCGAACCGGGTCCCCGCCACCGCGCGCAAGCCGATCCAGGGCATGCCCGTCGAAACGCCCGCCGCCTCCGACGATTTCGCGCAGACCAGGCTCGGCCTGCAATGGCAGTGGAATCACAACCCCCTCCCCGACCGCTGGTCGCTGACCGCAAGGCCCGGCTTCCTGCGGCTTAACGCAGCGCCTGGCAGTTCGATCTGGACCGCGCGCAACACGCTCCTCCAGAAAGGGCAAGCGCCGTGGAGCCGTGCCACGGTCCGGCTCGACGCGAGCCACGTCGTGCGCGGCGATCAATGCGGGGCGGGCGTCTTCGGCAAATATAGCGGCGGCATCGCGCTCGGCCGCGACGCGCAGGGACATTTGACGCTGTCGATGCGCATCATCGAGGATGTCGCCAGCCCGGCAAAGACGACGATCCAGCGCATCGTCCGGGAGAGCCCCGCCGTGACCGTCCGCAGTACCCAGCTGACGCTGCGGACCGAGATGGATTTCGGCGATGACACCGGCGCGGTGGCGTACAGCACCGACGGCACGACGTTCACGCCGCTCGGCCCGCGCTTCCCGCTCGCTTTCGACTGGCAAACCGGCACGTTCCAGGGGCAGCAGTTCAGCCTGTTCTGTTACAATCCGGCCGGTCGTGGCGGGTATCTCGATATCGGCTCGGTCACGCTCGACGGTCGGGGCAAACGGTAACCCTCCCCTGTCAGATCGTCGTGACGGACCCTCGGCACCGCTCGCTCTTCTTCTGTGTCAGGGGCGGCAATCTGCCGCGACGCGGCAGGGCCGACATCGGTAGAAAAGAGTTGCCGCCGGCCTTTGTCGGAGTATAAATTTCGTGTGAGCGATACCATGGCGCTGCCGGCGTGCGATGCATGACGGCGTGCCGAAAAGAATGGACCGCTCGAAACGCCTCCCGACCGAACGTCGGGGCGGTGGGCGCGCAGGGAGAGGGTGAGGATGATAGCCTATCAATCGACGAGCAGGGCTGCGTCGACCATCCTGTCCGGGATCACCGCATCCTTCGTTACGATCGGTTTGGCCACCGCGGCAGTCGCTGCGGCTCCGGACACCGCCCCCAGCCTCGACGGTCTGGTCGGCGATCACGGCGTCGTGCAGCGGGGCCAGCCGATCCTGCTGCGCGGGCGGAGCGTGCCGGGCCGGCCGGTCACCGCGCGGCTGAGCACGCGCACCGCAACCGCGACGGCGGATCGCAACGGTCGGTTTACGCTGCGCCTCGAACCGCTTGCCGCGGGCGGCCCTTATGATCTGACGCTGACGGGCGGCGACGGCGTAACCACCGTCCGCGACCTGCTGATCGGCGACGTGTTCCTGTGTTCGGGCCAGAGCAACATGGAACTGCCCGTCAACGCCGCGCAGGACCTGATCCCCGACGCGCATCCGGCGCTCGACGATCAACTCCGCCTCGTCACGATCCCCAAGGCGACCAGCGAGACGCCGCTCGCGCGGTTCGCCGCGATGCCGCGATGGGCGGCGGCCGGGCCGGATACGGTCCCCGGGTTCTCGGCGGCATGCTTCTACATGGTGCAGGCGCTCCGGCGGAGCGAGCGGGTGCCGATCGGTGCGATCCACGCAAGCTGGGGCGGATCGCGGATCAGCGCGTGGATGAGCGACACCGCGCTGCGGTCCGCGGGGCTGGCGCGCGCGGCGGACCTGCTCGCGCTGCACGCGACGGATCCGGTCGCGGCGGAGCGCGGCGCGTCGACGATCTGGGAAGACTGGTGGCGACGCGGCACCGGCGATGCGCCTGGACGCGAGCCCTGGCAGCCCGACGCCGCGATCGACTGGAAACCGGTGCCACGCATCGGCAATTTCGAGCAATGGGGCGTCCCCGCGCTCGCCGACTATAACGGCATGGTCTGGTATCAGCGCGTCGTGACGTTGACCGCGGCGCAGGCGCGCGGCGCGGCGACGCTGGCGATCGGCGTGGTCGACGACGCGGATCGCACCTGGGTCAACGGGATCGGCGTCGGGGGCAACAGCAACGCCGGCCGCGCGCGCGTCTATCCGCTACCCGCGGGGCTGCTGAAAGCAGGGCGCAACGTCATCACCGTCAACGACGACGACGTCTATGCCTATGGCGGCATGACCGGGCCGGAGGCGGCGATGATGCTGACGCTGGCGGACGGCAGCGCGGTGCCGATCGGCGATGGCTGGCGCTATGCGATCGCGAAGCGCGTGGCGGGCAATGCGCCGCGGTCGCCATGGGACGACATCAACGGCGCGGGCACGCTGTACAACGGGATGATCGCGCCGATCGGGGCGACCGCGCTCGCCGGGATCGCGTGGTACCAGGGCGAATCCGACACCGGCCTGCCCGGATACGAGACGCGGCTGGCGGCGATGATCCGCGGCTGGCGCCAGCAGTTCGGCGGGCCGGCGATCCCGCTGGCGATCGCCCAGCTCGCCAATTACGGCACGCCGCCGATCGCGGCGGGCGAGAGCGGCTGGGCGGAGGTCCGCGAGGCGCAGCGGCTGATGGCCGCCCGCGACGGGCATGCCGGTGTCGCGGTGACGATCGATCTGGGCGATCCGCTCGACATCCATCCGGGCGAGAAGCATGCGGTGGGCCAGCGGCTCGCGCGCGTGCTGCGTCCGCTCGCTTATGGCGCGCGCGCGCCGGCCGGACCGGCCATCGCATCGGCAAGCCGCGCCCCCGGTGGCGGCGTGACGCTGCGCTTCACCGGCGTCACCGGCGCGCTGCACGCACAGGCCGCACGCGGGCCGATCGGGTTCGAACTCTGCGGGGCCGAGGCCGGCAGCTGCCGCTATGCCGACGGCATCGCGCAAGGCGACCGCGTGACGCTCGCCGCCGACGGCAAGCCGGTCGTCCGGGTCCGCTATGCCTGGGCGGACAGCCCCGTGGTCAACCTATCCGACGACGCACAGCTGCCGGTCGGGCCGTTCGAGATCGTGCTGCCCTGACGTGACACGAAGGAGAAACGCGATGCGTGCTGATCGTCCAGGCTGCCGGCGCATCACAAAGCCTGGAACACCCGCGTCAGTCGGATCCGCGCGGCGAGCAGATGGACGACCTTGCAAAACACGCCGGTGTATCGGTAATGGTACCGCTACCGCCAATAACCGGCGGAGGAGAGGACTTTACCGATCTGCCGCATCGCGCGGTGACGTTGGCACGTCGACCAAAGCTACGTGACGGAGGCATGTCCGTGCCACCTGACCACCGATTTTTCGCCTGATACAGCCCTGCCGGAGATGTTGCCGTGACATTCGCTTTCGATACCCTCGACGCCCTTGGACCCGACTGGCGCACCGCGCGCTGGATCGGCCGGATCGACCGCGGCGAAGGCCCCACGCCCGTCATTGTCGCCGGCGGCATCGTGTTCGACATGAGCAAGGCCGCACCAACCGTCGCCGAACTGGTCGCGCGCGACCTGCTCGATCCGACTGCCGGCGAGGCGATCTGCGATCTCGATACGCTCGGCCTGTCGGTCGGTGGCGTACCGCGGCTGCTCAGCCCGATCGACGTGCAGTGCGTCAAGGCGGCCGGCGTCACCTTCGCGGTATCCGCGCTCGAACGCGTGATCGAGGAACAGGCGCGCGGCGATGCGGGGGCGGCGACCGCGGTGCGTGCGCGGCTCGAGGACCGGATCGGCGGCGGACTGGCGCGCGTCGTGCCCGGCACGCCCGAGGCGGCGGCGTTGAAGACCGCGCTGATCGAGGAGGGACTCTGGTCGCAATATCTCGAGGTGGCGATCGGCCCGGATGCGGAGATCTTCACCAAGGCGCCGTCCTTGTCGACGGTCGGCTGGGGCGCGGACATCGGCGTGCGCTCCGATTCGACCTGGAACAACCCCGAGCCCGAGATCGTGCTGCTGGTGGCGCCCGATGCGCGCATCGTCGGCGCGACGATCGGCAACGACGTCAACCTGCGCGACTTCGAGGGGCGTTCCGCGCTGCTGCTCGGCAAGGCGAAGGACAATAACGCGTCCTGCTCGCTCGGCGCGTTCATCCGCCTGTTCGACGACTCCTTCACGATCGACGATGTCCGCCGCACCGAAGTCGCGCTGCGCATCGAGGGCACCGACGGCTATGTCCTCGACGGCGCCAGCTCGATGAGCCAGATCAGCCGCGATCCCGAGGAACTCGTCCGCCAGGCGTTGAGCGAGCATCAATATCCCGACGGGTTCGTCCTGTTCTTGGGCACGCTGTTCGCGCCGACCAAGGATCGCGACGATGTCGGCCGGGGCTTCACGCACAAGTCGGGCGATACCGTCTCGATCGCCGCGCCCGGGCTTGGCCGCCTCATCAACACCGTCACCACATCGAAGGCCGCAGCGCCCTGGGAGTTCGGCCTGGTCGCGCTGATGCGCAACCTCGCCGCACGCGGGCTGTTGTCGGCATGACCCATTCGGAGAACAGCGTGCTGCAGAAAATCGCCGGTCGCCACGAAGGCGCCGTCTACCCATCGCTCAGGAACAAGCGCGTCATCATCACCGGCGGCGGGTCGGGCATCGGTGCCGGGCTGGTCGAGGGGTTCGTGGCGCAAGGCGCGCGGGTCGCGTTCGTCGACGTGGCGCAGGCCGACAGCATGGCACTGGTCGAGCGCCTGTCCGGCGGGGCGGAGCATGCCCCGATCTTCCACCCGCTCGACCTGACCGACATCGACGCGCTCGACGTCACGTTCAAGACGATGATCGAGCAGCTCGGCGGCGTTGACATCCTGCTGAACAACGCGGCCAATGACGACCGCCACACGATCGACGAGGTGACCCCGGCCTATTGGGATCAGCGGATGAACGTCAATCTGCGGCATTTGTTCTTCGCAGCACAGGCGGTGGTGCCGTCGATGAAGGCAGCAGGCGGTGGCGCCATCGTCAATTTCGGATCGATCAGCTGGCACCTCGGCATGAAGGACCTGATCCTCTACCAGACCGCCAAGGCGGCGATCGAGGGCCTCACGCGCAGCCTGGCGCGCGATCTCGGCCGCGACTGCATTCGCGTCAACGCGATCATCCCCGGCAACGTCCAGACGCCGCGCCAGGAGAAATGGTACACGCCCGAGGGCGAGGCCGCGATCGTCGACGCGCAATGCCTCGACGGCCGGATCCAGCCGGCGGACATCGCCGCGATGGCGCTGTTTCTCGCGTCCGACGATGCGCGTATGTGCACGGGACATAATTACTGGGTGGATGCAGGATGGCGGTAAACGGCGATGTAAACGGTGGCGTGGAACGCGTGCTCGGCGTCGGCGCGATGCTGGGCGAAGGCCCGTTGTGGCTCGACGATGCGCTGTGGTTCGTCGACATCAAGCAGCACCTGATCCACCGCTTCACGCCCGCAACCGGCGATCATCAGACTTGGACCGCCCCCGCGCAGGTCGGCTGGGTCCAGCCGCTGGCGGACGGCGGCATGCTGGCCGGATTGCAGACCGGGCTGCACCGGTTCGACCCCGCCGATGGCAGCTTCACGCACCTCCACGTCGTCGAGCCTGATTCGCCGGGCAACCGCCTGAACGATTCAACCGTCGATGCCGCGGGGCGGCTCTGGTTCGGGTCGATGGACGATGGCGAGAGCGCGGCGTCCGGGCTGATCTACCGCGCCGACGCAGACGGCGTGGCGCCCGTCGTCGACGGCATCGTGATCACCAACGGGCCCGCCATCTCGACCGATGGCACCACGCTGTATCACTGCGACACGCTGGCCGGCACGATCCACGCCTGCACGATCCGCGAGGACGGCAGCCTTGCCGACACGCGCATCTTCGCGGCGGTCGACGTCGCGACGCAGGGCTATCCCGACGGACCGATCGTCGATGCCGAAGGCCATGTCTGGGTGTCCTTCTATGGTGGATGGTGCGTACGACGCTATTCGCCGGACGGGGAACAGGTCGCCGAGATCCGCCTGCCCGTCTCCAACGTCACCAAGATCGCGATCGGTGGCCCCGATGGCCGCACCGCCTATGCGACGACGGCCGCCAAGGGCCTGTCGGACGATCACCGCGCGCTCCAGCCTTATGCAGGCGACGTGTTCGCGTTCGATGCGGGCGTGGCAGGCCAGCCGGCACACCGTGTCGCCACGATAGCGGGCCGCCGTATCACCTGACCGGCGCGGCTCCGTCGAACGAGAAAAAGGGCCCCGCGGAGCGATCCGCGGGGCCCTTTTCGTTTGGCGCTATCTTTTCCTCCCCCGCCAGGGGGAGGTAGCACCGAAGGTGACTGAGGGGGAGGACACCGAACGGCCGTCGCCCTTCCCTCCCCCTCCGTCTGGCAAGCGCCAGCCACCTCCCCCTTGCGAGGGAGGAGCGACGATCAGCCGGTCATGTCCTCGAGTTCGCGACCGCGCGTTTCGTTGACCAGCGCCTTCACGAAGAAGAACGAGATCGCGGCGAAGAACGCGTAGCCGGCATAGGTCACCGCCAGGCCCGGCGACAGCGCAAGCGCGGGGAAGCTGACCGAGATCGCCGCGTTGGCGATCCACTGCGCGAAGCCCGATACTGCCAGACCCGATCCGCGGATCTGGTTCGGGAACATCTCGCCGAGCATCACCCACATCACCGGGCCCCAGCTGGCGTTGAAGAAGATGACGTACAGATTGGCCGCGACCAGCGCGATCATGCCGTTATGGCCGGGCAGCGACACCGCGCCGTCCGCCCCCGTCACCGCGGTCGAGAACGCATAGGCGACCACCGCCAGCGTGACGGCCATGCCCGCCGAGCCGACCAGCAGCAGCGGCTTGCGACCGATCCGGTCGACGGTCGCGATCGTGAACAGGCAGGCCGCGATCGACAGGACGCCCGACAGGATGTTGATCTGCAGCGCATTGTCTTCGGTAAAGCCGACCGCTTCCCACAGCACGGCGCCGTAATAGAAGACGACGTTGATGCCGACGAGCTGCTGGAACACGGCGAGGCCGATGCCGGCCCACAGGATCGGCCGGATCTTGCCCGTGGTCTTGTCGACCAGGTCGCTGAGCTTGGGCTTGTGATGATCGGCGGCGAGCGAATTGCGGATCTCGACGACCTTGCGGTCCGCCTCGGCAGTGCCGAACAGGCGCGTGAGCACGACATGCGCCTCGGCTTCGCGGCCCTTGGCGACCAGGAAGCGCGGGCTTTCCGGGATCACGAGCAGCGCGAGGAAATAGATCGCGGCCGGGATCGCCTGCAGCCAGAACATCCAGCGCCAGGCGGGATAGCCGAGCCAGAAATCGGCGGTCGAGCCACCGGCATAGCGCGCGAGCGCGAAGTTGGCGACGAACGCACCGGTCAGGCCGGAGATGATCATGACCTGCTGGACGCTCGACAGGCGACCGCGGATCGAGGCCGGCGTGACCTCCGAGATATACACCGGCGAGATGACGCTGGCCGCGCCGACGCCCAGGCCGCCGATGATCCGCGCGAAGATGAAGATGCCGGAGCCGGTCGCAGCCCCGGCGAGCAGCGCGCTGAACAGGAACAGCGCGGCGGCGAGCATCATGACGTTGCGACGGCCGATCGCGTCGGCCATCCGCCCGGCGCCGAACGCACCGACCGCCGAGCCGACGAGGATCGCGCCGACATTGACGCCGATCCCGAGCCGACCGAGGCCGAAGGCGGCTTCGAGACCCTTTTGCGTGCCGTTGATGACACCCGAATCATAGCCGAACATGAACCCGCCGATCGTCGCCACCGCGACGATCGCGGCGATGAAGCCGTGGTTGACCGCGGCGTTCCCCTGCAATCCCGCTCCCGGATCTCCACTGTGCATATTCGCCATGATGTTCCTCTCCTGTGCGCCGACCGTTGCGGCCTGGTGTCGTCTGTCTTGGTTTTGGTAGTCGAAGCGGTCAGTGATTGTGCCGCGGCGTGCGCGCCGCGATGCCGCGATATTTGACCGCGAAGTCGAGCACCGCGCCATCGGCGAGCTGCCCGGTCTTTTCGCGGTACAGCTCCTCCCACGGCGTATTGCTCGGCGGTATCGGCGGCGCCGGTTCGCCACGCCGCCGCGCGATCTCGTCCGCGTCGACCAGCGCGTCGCACCGCCCCGCCTTGAGGTCGATGCGGATGATGTCGCCGGTTCGCAGCCAGGACAGGCCGCCGCCGACCGCGCTCTCCGGGCTGGCGTTCAGGATCGACGGGCTGTCCGACGTGCCCGACTGGCGTCCGTCGCCGAGCGTCGGCAGCGTCATGATGCCGCGCTGGATCAGATGATCGGGCGGCTGCATGTTGACGACCTCGGCCGAGCCGGGCCAGCCGATCGGCCCCGCCCCGCGGATCACGAGCATGCAATCCTCGTCGATGTCGAGCGCGGGATCGTTGATCCGGTGATGATAATCGTCCGACCCTTCGAACACGATCGCGCGCGATTCGAACACGTCCACGGCGCCGGTGCGCTCCAGATAGCGCGCGCGGAACGCGGGCGAGATCACGCTGGTCTTCATGATCGCGACGTCGAACAAATTGCCCGAGAGCACGAGGAAGCCCGCCTGCTCCTTCAGCGGCGTGTCATAGGCGCGGATCACCTCGCGATCGGTGGCGACCCGGCCGGTGATGTTCTCGGCCAGCGTCCGGCCGGTCACGGTCAGGCAATCGCCGTCGAGCCGGCCCGCCGCGAGCAGCTCGCTCAGCACCGCGGGCACGCCGCCGGCACGGTGGAACCGCTCGCCCAGGAAGCGCCCGGCGGGCTGCACGTCGACCAGCAACGGCAGGTCGTAGCCGTAGTCTGACCAGTCGGCGGCGGTAATCTCGATTCCCGCATGCTTGGCCATCGCATGGATATGCGGCTGCGCGTTCGACGATCCGCCAATCGCGGTCACGACCCGGATCGCGTTGAGGAAACTCTCTCGGCTGAGGATCCGCGAGGGGCGCAGGTCTTCATACGCCATGTCGACGATGCGCCGCCCGGTCTCATAGGCGAACTGGCCGCGTTCGCGGTACGGCGCGGGGATCGCCGCGCAGCCGGTGAGCGACAGCCCGAGCGCCTCGGCGACCGCGTTCATCGTCGAGGCGGTACCCATCGTGTTGCAGTGGCCGGCCGACGGCGCGCTGTCGGTGGCGCGCTGGAGAAACTCCTCCTCGTCGATCTCGCCCGCCGCGAGCTTGCGCCGCGATCGCCAGATGACGGTACCCGACCCGACCAGCTCGCCTTCGTGCCAGCCGTCGAGCATCGGCCCCCCCGACAGCACGATCGCGGGGATATCGACGGTCGATGCCGCCATGATCCCCGACGGCGTGGTCTTGTCGCAGCCGGTGGTCAGCACGACCGCGTCGATCGGATAGCCGTACAGCGTCTCGACGAGGCCGAGATAAGCGAGGTTGCGGTCGAGCGCGGCGGTCGGCCGGCGGCAATTCTCGAAGATCGGATGGACGGGGAATTCCATCGCGATTCCGCCTGCGTCGCGGATGCCGTCACGGACGCGGCGTGCGAGATCGAGGTGGATGCGGTTGCACGGCGACAGATCGCTGCCGGTCTGCGCGATGCCGATGATCGGCCGCCCCGAGCGGAGTTCCGCCGGGGTGAGACCGTAGTTCATGAATCGCTCGAGATAGAGCGCGGTCATGTCCGAGCGCGCGGGGTCCGCGAACCAGTCACGCGATCGGAAGGGCCGAACCGGTTGCCGTTGCACGCGAAACTCTCCTGCTGGCCGTCGCCGATCAGTCGGCGCACGTTAATACTGGTATCGCTACCATCTTCGCTGACGACGTCAAGCGCGCTGCGTCGGCATCGAGCATCAGTTTATCGCGGTTTTCGGACGCGGATCATGCCTGGTCCGCGCGCGGGCGCCGCCGCGGTGCGGCGTCCGACTGGCGACGGATCAGCGTGTAATCGAGCAGCCGGTGGCGGTCGGCGGTGGCGACTCCGGCCGGGCGACGAATCGCGGCGACGAGCATCTCGACCGCGATTCGCGCCATGTCCGCGATCGGCTGATAGACCGTCGTGAGCTCGGGCCAGATCGCGGTCGACATGATCGTGTCGTCGAACCCGCACACGGTGAGGTCGCCCGGCACGTCGAGCCCGCGGCGATGCGCGACCGCGACGGTGGCGGCGGCCATGTCGTCGTTGGACGAGAAGATCGCGGTCGGTGGCTCGGGCAGCGCGAGCAGCGCCTCGGCAGCGTCGAGCCCAGACCGGTAGGTGTAGAGCCCGGGCTGGATCAGCGTCTCGTCGACCGCGATCCCCGCTTCCTGCAACGCGGCGCCATAGCCTTCGAGGCGACGCGCGCTGGCCGACAAATTGGGATTGCCGGTGATGAAGCCGATCCGGCGATGGCCGAGCGCCATGATGTGGCGGGTCATCGTCAGCGCCGCCTCGCGGTCATCGATCCGGACGGCCAGGACATCGTCCGACGGCCGGCCGCTGGCGACCGACACCGTCGGGATCCGCGCCTCGGCGAGCAGGTCGAGGATCGCCTCGGCCTCGCACAAGGGCGGCGGCAGGACGATACCGTCGATCCCGCCCGCGATCAGATGCCGAGTCACCTCGAGCTCATGCTCGCCGAGGTCGCATTTCTCGACGATGATCTGGACATCGCTGCGCGCCGCCTGATCGAGACTGCCGAGCAGGAACTCGCTGAGGAAGCCCGCGCTCGGGTTGCTGTAGAGCAGCCCGATCCGAGTCTGCCCTGCCCCGGCCAGGCTGCGCGCGGCGGGGTTGGGCGCATAGTTCAGCGCGGTGATCGCGGCGTTCACCGCGTCGCGCGTGACCGGACGGACGTTGCTTTCGCCATTGATGACACGCGACACCGTCATCGGTGAAACGCCGGCGCGCCGCGCGACGTCGCTGATCGTCGGCGCGCCGCCCGCGCGACGCGACGGCCTGATCGTGGGAGGGGGAATGATGTCCATCTGGCGTAGCGTTAGCGCAACCGCCCGTCGCAGGAAATGGCTGTCGACTGCAGACGCTCGTCCGACCGCGGTGACCGGCATTCCTTATGCGCAACGGCGGCAGCGATGCGCGGCAACGCAACCATCAAAGTCCGCTTGCCCAGCCCGAAGGGGCTGTTATGGTAGCGCTATTTCCGTCATCAGGCGGAGGGCAGATCTCGCAGAAGATCGCCGACATTAGGAAGGATCGAACGGCCATGCAGCTTCGTCTACCCACCCTCGCCGCGAGCTTGCCGCTGTTGCTCGCCGGCAGCGTCGCACTGGCGCAGACTGCCGCGCCCACCGCCCCGTCCGCGCCAGCGAAGAGCGAGCCGCGCAGCCCCGACGGCAAGCGCTATCTGTCGCAGCCGCTGGTCAGCAGCATCTATACCGCCGATCCGTCGGCACACGTCTTCAACGGCAAGATCTACGTCTATCCCAGCCATGACATCGACGCGGGCATCGGCGACGACGATCTCGGCAACCAATATGCGATGCGCGACTACCGCGTCCTGAGCATGGACCGCATCGGCGGCCCGGTTAAGGTCAATGGCGTCGCGCTCGACGTGAAGGACGTGCCCTGGGCGTCGAAGCAGATGTGGGCACCCGATGCCGCCTACAAGAACGGCACGTATTTCCTGTACTTCCCGGTACGCGACAAGGCGCTCGACAAGAACGGCCTCGGCACGTTCCGGATCGGCGTCGCCACGTCGAAAAGCCCGACCGGCCCGTTCAAGGCCGATCCCAAGCCGATCGCCGGCAGCTTCTCGATGGATCCGGCCGTCTTCACCGACACGACCGGCACCAGCTACATGTATTTCGGCGGTATCTGGGGTGGCCAGCTCCAGCGCTGGAAGGACGGCAAGTTCGACGCCAACGGCTCGGACACCGACCTCGGCAAGGACGACCAGCCCGCGCTGTCGGGCAAGATCGCCAAGCTCAACCCCGACATGAAGAGCTTTGCCGAGACGCCGCGCGACGTCCAGATCCTCGACGACGCCGGCAAGCCCGTCCTCGGCGGCGACCATGAGAAACGCTTCTTCGAGGCGTCCTGGGTCTTCAAGCGCGGCGACACATATTACTATACCTACTCGACCGGCGACACGCACTTCCTGAACTATGCGACCGGCGACAACCCCTATGGTCCGTTCACCTATCGGGGCCATATCCTGAAGCCGGTGCAGGGCTGGACGAGCCACCATTCGATCGTCGAATGGAACAAGAAATGGTGGCTGTTCTATGCGGACACGCAGCTGAGCAACAAGAACCACCTCCGCAACGTCAAGGTGACCGAACTCAAGTTCACCGCCGACGGCTCGATCCCGACCATCGATCCGTTCGTCAACTGATGTTCCTCGGAATCGATATCGGCACCTCGGGTGTCAAGGCCGTGGTGCTCGACTCGCATGGCAGCGTGGTCGGCCAGGGCACGGCCGCGCTAACCGTGCAGCGGCCGCACCCGCTCTGGTCCGAACAGGATCCCGACGCATGGTGGCAGGCGACCACCGCGGCGGTCCAGGCGATCGACCCGAGCGTCCGCCGCGCGGTGCGTGGCGTCGGGCTCGCGGGCCAGATGCACGGCGCCACGCTGCTGGATGCCGACGACCGTCCGCTGCGCCCGGCGATCCTGTGGAACGATGGCCGCAGCTTTGCACAATGCGCCGCGCTGGAGCGTGCCGTCCCTGACCTGCGCGCGATTGCGGGCAACATCGCGATGCCAGGCTTCACCGCGCCGAAACTGCTGTGGGTGCGCGAGCATGAACCGGACGTCTTCGCGAAGATCGCCACCGTGCTGCTGCCCAAGGATTATGTCAGGTTGCTGATGACCGGCGACAAGGCCTCGGACCTGTCCGACAGCGCGGGCACTTTGTGGCTCGACGTCGGTGGCCGCTGCTGGAGCGACGCGCTGCTCGGCGCGTGCGGACTGACACAGGCGCAGATGCCGCGGCTGTACGAGGGCACGCAGATCACCGGCACGCTGACCGCCGCGGTCGCCGAGCTCTGGGGGATGCGGCAGGTGCCGGTCGCGGCGGGCGGCGGCGACAATGCGGCGGGCGCGGTCGGTGTCGGCGTGGTCGCGGACGGCGATGCGTTGCTGTCGCTCGGCACGTCGGGGGTGATCTTCGTCGCGACCAGCGACTTCCGCCCCAATCCCGATCGCGCGGTCCATGCCTTCTGCCATGCGCTGCCGGGGCTGTGGCACCAGATGTCGGTGCACCTGTCGGCCGCGTCGTGCATCGACTGGGTCGCGCGGATCACCGGTGCCGCCGGCGCCGCCGACCTGTTCGCACGCGCCGAGGCCGCCGGCCCCGCGTGTGGCCCCGAGCTTTTCCTCCCCTATCTGTCGGGTGAGCGCACGCCGCACAACGACCCCGAAGTTCGCGGCGCGTTCCTGCGTCTCGACAACGACACCGATGCCGGCCGCCTGTCGCAGGCGGTGCTCGAAGGCGTCGCGTTCGCGCTCGCCGACGGGCTCGACGTGCTGCGCGAAGCGGGCACCGTCGTCGAGCGGCTCGCGGTCATCGGCGGCGGCGCACGCTCCCGCTATTGGGGCGAGGTGATCGCCGCGGCGATGGAGGTCGAACTCGTCTACCTCCAGGGCGGCGAAGTCGGCCCCGCGCTGGGCGCCGCACGGCTTGCCCAGCTCGGCGTCGACGGCGGCGACCCCGCCGACATCTGCGTCGCGCCCCCCGTCTCGCACAGCATCGTCCCCGACCCTGCCCTCGTCTCGGCGCTCGCCGAGAAGAAGGCCGCGTTCCGCCACGCCTATTCCCGCATCACTCCAAAATCGTAGGAATCCCGATGTCCGACTTCTTCGCCGATATCCCCCAGATCAAATATGAGGGCCCCGACAGCACCAACGAGCTGGCCTATCGCTTCTACGACAAGGACAAGATGGTCCTTGGCAAGCGGATGGAGGATCATCTCCGGTTCGCCGCGTGTTTCTGGCATACCTTCTGCTGGCCCGGCTCCGACGTGTTTGGTGGCGGCACGTTCGACCGGCCCTGGCATCGCGGTGCCAATGACAGCGCCGCCGCGGCGATGAAGCGCGAGGTCGCGTTCGACTTCTTCAAGACGCTCGACGTGCCCTATTACTGCTTCCACGACGTCGACGTGATGGCCGATGCCGCCAACATCACCGAGCACCGCAAATTCTTCGCCGAAGCCGTCGACCATCTCGAACAGCTCCAGGCCGCATCGGGTCGCAAGCTGCTGTGGGGCACCGCGAACCTGTTCAGCCATCCGCGCTTTGCGGCAGGCGGCGCGACCAATCCCGATCCGGAAGTGTTCGCGTTCGGCGCGATGCAGGTGCGCGACGCGCTCGAGGCGACGCATCGGCTGGGTGGCCAGAACTATGTGCTGTGGGGCGGTCGCGAGGGCTATGAGACGCTGCTCAACACCGACATGAAGCGCGAGCTCGACAATTTCGGCCGCTTCCTGAGCCTGGTCGTCGAGCACAAGCACAAGATCGGGTTCACGGGCACGATCCTGATCGAGCCGAAGCCGTTCGAGCCGACCAAGCACCAGTACGACTTCGACACCGCGACGGTGTACGGCTTTCTCAAGCGCTATGGCCTGGAGAACGAGGTCAAGGTGAACATCGAGGCGAACCATGCGACGCTGGCCAGCCACACCTTCGAGCACGAGATCGCGACCGCGGCGGCGCTGGGGATCTTCGGGTCGATCGACGCCAATCGCGGCGATCCGCAGAATGGCTGGGACACGGATCAATTCCCCAATTCGGTCGAGGAACTGACGCTCGCCAATCTCGAGATCATCCGCGCTGGCGGGTTCACGACCGGCGGCTTCAACTTCGACGCCAAGGTGCGGCGCCAGAGCATGGACCCGGCGGACCTGTTCTATGGCCATGTCGGCGCGATCGACGTCGTCGCGAAGGGCCTGCTGAACGCGGCCAAGCTGATCGAGGACGGCCGGATTGATGCGATCAAGGCCAAGCGCTATGCGGGCTGGGACGGCGAGTTCGGCGGCGCGATCGGCGGGCTGGACCTTGCCGGCATCGCCGACCTGGCGGTCGAGCGCGGCATCGATCCGAAGCCGGTTTCGGGCCAGCAGGAGCGGATCGAAAACCTGATCAACCGCATGCTGTGATCGGCTGACGATCGATCCCGTCGGGCGGCGCGCACGTCGCTCGACGGGACACTGAAACGACGATCAGGAGAGCGGCGGAGCGAACCGCAGGATGATCGCCGTGCCGCGATCGACATCGACGAACCCGACGGTGGCGTTCAGCCGCGTCGCGGCCGAGCGGACGATCGCCAAGCCAAGCCCACTCCCCTCCGGGCTATTCGCGGGGCCCAGCCGGACGAAGCGGTCGAACGCCTTTTCGCGGTAAGCCGGTATGATCCCCGGGCCGTCATCGGCGACCACGACCGCGATCCGCGCGTCCTCCGCCTGCAACGCGACCGACACCGTACCGCCGCGCCGGTTGTAGCGAATGCCGTTGTCGATCAGGTTCGACAGGATTTCGAAGATCAGCGTGCGGTGGCCCGACACCATGTAGCGCGTCTCCGCATCCCCCTCGAGGATCAGGTCGACGCCCGCCCGGATCGCCTGGTTGATCTGCCGCGCGATGACCGCGGCAGCGACCTCGCGCAGATCGACCGCCTCGAGCGGCGCGGAGACGCCCGCCTCCTCGGCGCGGGCGAGCGCGAGCAGCTGCGTCACGAGCCGTTCGAGCCGGACCGCGACGTCGGCGATCTCGTCGAGTGCATCGCGGCGCTCGGCTTCCGATCCGCGGCGGGCGAGCGCGACCTGAACCTTCAGGACGGAGAGTGGCGTGCGCATCTGGTGCGAGGCGTCGGCGGTGAAGCGGCGGACGCCGACGGTGGCGGTGTCGAGCTGCGCCAGGAGCCGGTCGAACGCGCCGGCGAGTGGGCGGAGTTCGCTGGGCAGCGGCCCGGTGTCGAGCGGCGAAAAATCGGGTCGCGCGCGCTTGTCCCGCGCCTCGACCGCGCCGCGCAGGCGCGAGAGCGGGCGCAACGACCAGCCGAGCGCCGGGCGGAGCAACAGCGCGGCGGCGCCGACAAGGACGCATTCGCCAATCAGCAGCGCGAGCATCAGCCGGCGGGTGAGCGCACCGCGATTGTCGAGCGTCTCGGCGATCTGGACGATGACGGGCTTGTCGATGCGCGGCAGCGACCGGCGCACCTCGGCGATGCGGATCGGCTGGTCGCGATAGCGGGCGAAGCGGTAGCGCGGCACGTCGACCGCGAGCGTGGCGGGATCGGGCGCGGGCAGGTCCGCATAGCCGGTCAGCAGATCGCCGCCGACCGCGACCCGGTAATAGACATTGTCGCGCTCGGTATTCTCCAGCATCCCGAACGCGGCGGCGGGCAGGTCCAGCGTCACCTCGCCGCGTTCGACCTGCACCGTCTCCGCGATCGCGCCGAGTGCGCCGGCGAGCACGCGGTCGTTGGTGCGGCGGACGACATCGGCGATCAGCGCGGCGCCGACGACACCGATCAGGATCGCCGCGGCCAGCAACGGCCCGAGCACCGCGACCAGCAGCCGCGTCCGCAGCGCGGGGGCACCCCGATCGGTGACGACAGTCTCAGCCGGCATCGAGCATGTAACCGACGCCGCGCACGGTACGGATGCCGGGGCCGTCGGGCGCGAGCTTGGTGCGCAGCCGCGTGACATGGACCTCGATCGCGTTGCCGCCGACGGGTTCGTCGAAACCGAACACCTCGCCGATCAGCAATTCGCGCGGCACCACCCGGCCCGCGCGCGTCGCCAGCGCCTCCAGCACCGCGCGTTCGCGACGACGCAGGTCGAGCGCGCGGCCGGCAATGTCCGCATCGCCGGTCGATCGGTTGATCGTCAGCGTGCCGACGCTGAGCACCGGCAGCGGATCGCCGCCGCGTCGCCGGCCGAGCGCCCGCACGCGCGCCTCCAGCTCCTCGGGCTCGAACGGCTTGCGGAGATAATCGTCGGCGCCGAGATCGAGCCCGCGCACGCGGTCGTCGAGCGCGTCGCGCGCGGTGAGCATCAGCACGGGGACCCGCTCGCCGCGCCGTCGCAGCGTCTCCAGCACGGTGAAGCCGTCGATCCCGGGAAGCCCGACATCGAGGATTACCAGCGCATAGGGTTCGCCCGCGACCACCGCCAGCGCGTCCTCGCCGGTCGCGACGTGATCGACCGCGTTGCCGCCCGCGCGCAGCAATGCCGCGATGCTGCGCGCGAGCGCGGCGTCGTCCTCGATCACCAGGATGCGCATGAAAACCCGTGAAAGGTTGGTGACAGCTTCGGTTCGTACTCCACGGATGCAGTCTATCCGAACACAGAGACGGAAGGCGAGGAGAGTGATGATGGCCCGAATTTTTCTGAGGATTGCAGTGTTGGCCACGACGGTCGCCGCGACGCCGCTCGTGGCGCAGCGTCCCGCCAACTATCCGCGCTCCTATGATCAGATCATCAGCGACGCGCGCGCCGAGCGGCAGGTGCGGATCTACGGCAATGCCGATCGCGCCGAACTGCTGCCGGTGGTCGCTGCGTTCCGGAAGCGCTATCCGGGGATCACCGTTCTCTATGCCGATCTCGGCTCGACCGAGATGTATCGCCGCTTCGTCACCGAAACGCGCGCCAAGCGGCTGTCCGCGGATATCGTCTGGTCGTCGGCGATGGATTTGCAGGTCAAGCTGATCAACGACGGTTTCGCGCAAGGCTATGCCAGCCCCGAAAAGCCCGCGCTGCCGCCGCAGTCAGTGTGGAAGAACATGGGCTTCGGGGTCACCGCCGAGCCGATCGGGATCGTCTACAACACGCGGCTGATCCCCGCCGCGCGCGTACCGCGGACGCATGCCGCGCTCGAGGCGATGCTGCGGCAGAACGGCCGCGCGTTCGCCGGCAAGGTGACCACGTTCGACCCCGCGCGGTCGAACACCGGCTATCTGTACCTGACGCAGGACATGGCGACGACGCGCGACACGCGCTCGCTGCTCGAGGCGATCGCCGCCACGAAGCCGGTCCTGTCGCTCACCACCGAGCCGATGCTGCGCGGTGTCGCCGAGGGGCGGCAGGCGATCGCGTACAACGTCATCGGCTCCTACGCGCTCGAACGCGCACGCACCGACCGCCGCATCGGCGTGGTCTTTCCGCAGGATTACACGCTGGTCACGTCGCGGATCGCGTTCATCGCGCGCGAGGCCGCGCACCCGGCGGCGGCGAAACTCTTTCTCGACTTCCTGCTGTCGCGCGAGGGGCAGTCGCTGCTTGCCAAGCGCAGCCTGTGGCCGGTCCGCACCGACGTTTCGGCACGCCGTCTTCCCACCGCGCAGGCCCGACCGATCCGTGTCGGCCCGCAACTTCTCGTCAACCTCGACCGCGTCAAGCGCCAGCGTTTCCTGCGCGACTGGACCGCGATTCTCGCCACCGGAGCCAAAGCCCAATGACCCTTTTCCGTACCGGGTGCGCCGCACTCGCCCTGATTGCAGCAACCCCGGCGCTGGCGCAGACTCCGAGCGAGGCCGACCTCGCCGCGCTGGTCCGCGCGCAGGCGGCCGAGATCGCCGCGCTCAAATCGCGGCTCGATCGGCTCGAGAATGCTACGGCAGTGGCACAGGCGTCCGCGCCGGTCGCGCCCGTGCAGGTGGCGCCGCAGGCGGTCGCGCAGAACAACGAACCGCGCCGTACGGTGCCGTTCGCGCCGCAGCTCGCGCCGCCGGGGCCGGCCGATCGCAGCGTCGCGCAAGCCTTGGCCGCGCGCGACAATCCGTCGGGCGTGACGACCGAATGGGGGGCCGGCCTGCCCGTCTTCCACTCGGCCGACGGCGTGTACACGTTCAAGCCGCGCGGCCGCATCCTGACCGATGTCAGCTCCAGCTTCGGCTCCAAATATGACGGTCGCAACATCACGACGACGGGCATGCGCGCGCTGCGCCTCGGCCTCGAAGGCGGCGTCGGCACGCATTTCTTCTACCAGTTCGAGAGCGACTTCTCGGAGAACGAGGTCGACGTCGTCACCGCGTTCGTCGGCTGGCGCAACAAGATCAAGCCTGGCCTCGACTACGACGTCCGCGCCGGGCATCTGTTCAACGATCGCGGGTTCGAGGGCTCGACGGGCTCGGATTCGACGCCGTTCCTCGAGCGTACGACGGTCGCCACCGCGATCATCCCACAGCGCGGCTTCTACGGCATCGGCGTGATGCCGCGCCTGTTCTGGAAGACCGGCCACGCGTCCGTCTCGATCACCGGCGACCGGATCGACGGCTCGCAGACCGTCGGCGACAGCCGCACCGTGACGGCACGCGCGCACTGGAACCCGATCAAGTCCGACACCGGCGTGCTGCACATCGGCGCCTGGGGCTTCGACGAGTCGCTGTCGTCGGTCGCGGGCACGCTCACGCGCAACACGGTGATCGGCGGCCGCTTCAACGGCGCGCTGCGCGTGTCGAGCGGGCCGCTGACCGGCGGCACGGGTACGACCGGCTACGGCGTCGAGCTCGGCGGGTATCGCGGGCCATTGTGGGTGATGGGCGAGGCGGGCCGCCGCAACGCGCGGCTCGACGGTGGGCGTCCCGATTTCGTCAGCAAGGCGTGGAGCGTCTCGGGCGGTCTGTTCCTGACCGGCGACCTGCCGCCATACAACCCGCGCCTCGGCAGCTTCGGCCAGCCCAAGGTGTTGAAGCCGACCTTTGACGGCGGCGTCGGCGCGATCGAACTGACCGCGCGCTACGAAAGCCTCGACTACACCGACCTGCTGACCGGCGGCGAAGGCTGGGCGGCGACCGTGGGCGTCAACTGGTATCTCAACAGCTTCACCCGCTTCCAGGTCAACGCGATCCAATGGGACACCGACAACCGCTCGGGCACGTTCACCGGCAACGACAGCGGCCAGACGCTCAGCGCCCGCGTCGGCGTCACCTTCTGATGCGTGGTGATGTTCGCAGAGCCCTGCCCCCCGGCTCCGTCATCCTGACGAAAGTCAGGATCCAGAGCCACGCAGCACTGCACCCTGTAACCCTGGGTCCTGACTTTTGTCAGGATGACGGTGGTTTTCCTGCCACCGCCCCCACCCCCTTTTTCACGCCCTTTCCTAGGACGATGCGATGAACCTTGCCCTGCTTGGCTTCCTGATGGTGGCCACGTTCATGACCTTGATCATGACCAAGAAGATGACGCCTTTGGTCGCGCTCATCGTGATCCCGTCGATCTTCGGCGTGTTCGCCGGCGAGGCCGCGGGTCTCGGCCCGATGATGATCGACGGTATCAAGAACCTCGCGCCGACCGGCGTGATGCTGCTATTCGCGATCCTGTTCTTCTCGACAATGACGGATACAGGGCTCTTCGATCCGCTGGTCGGGCGGCTGATCCGGATGGTCCACGGCGATCCGATGCGGATCCTGATCGGGTCGGTCGTGCTGTGCGCGCTCGTCAGCCTCGATGGCGACGGGTCGACGACCTACATCATCACGATCGCCGCGCTGTTGCCGCTGTACAAGCGTTTCAACATGAACCGGCTGTACCTCGTCTGCCTGTTGATGACGACGAGCGGCATCATGAACCTGACGCCGTGGGGCGGGCCGACCGCGCGCGCCGCGAGCGCGCTCAAGATCGATCCGGCGACTTTGTTCCTGCCGCTGATCCCCGGCATGATCGCCGGCCTCGCCTTCCTGATCGGTCTCGCGGTGTATTTCGGCCGGAAGGAACGCGCGCGGATGGGTGAAGCGGGGATCACCGCGGACACCGAGTTCACCGGCATGGCCGTCTCGCAATATCCCGAGGCGCGTCGCCCCAAGCTGATCTGGTTCAACGCGGCGCTCGTCGTCACGCTGCTCACGTTGCTCGTCTGGGGCATCCTGCCGCTGTCGGTGCTGATGATGCTGGCGTTCGCGATCGCGATGATCGTCAACTATCCCGGCGTCGCCGACCAGAAGGAGCGCATCTCCGCGCATGCCGGCAACGTGCTGGCGGTCGTCTCGCTGATCTTCGCGGCGGGTATCTTCACCGGGATCCTCGGCGGCACCGGCATGGTCGAGGCGATGAGCAAGGCGGTGGTCGGCGTGATCCCGCCCGCGCTCGGGCCGTACATGGCGCCGATCACCGCAGTGCTGAGCATGCCGTTCACCTTCTTCATCTCGAACGACGCCTTCTATTTCGGGATGCTGCCGATCCTCGCCGAGGCCGGCGCGCATTACGGCGTCTCGGCCGAAGCGATCGGGCGCGCGTCGCTGATGGGCCAGCCGGTCCATCTGCTCAGCCCGCTGGTGCCGTCGACCTATCTGCTGGTCAGCCTGGTCGGGATCGACCTTGCCGATCACCAGCGCTTCACGCTCGTCCCCGCGATCCTCGTCTGCACGGTGATGACCGTCGTCGGCATGATCGCGCTCGCCTTCCCGTTCGTCGCCTGAGGTGAGCATCCCCGCAACCCGCCGCTTCCGGAGATTTCGCATGGTCCGATCGCGTACACCGCTGATGCTGCTCCCCGCGATGGGGTGCGACGGGCAATTATGGGCGCGGCAGATCGTCGATCTCGCCGGCCTCGCGCAGGTCGAGTTCGGCGACCTGTCGCAGGACGATACCTTGTCCGCCATGGCCGCCCGCGTTCTCGCGAGCGCGCCGCCGCGGTTCGCGGTCGCGGGCGTCAGCCTGGGCGGGTACGTCGCGATGGAGATCGTCCGGCAGGCGCCCGAGCGAGTCACGCGGATCGCGCTGTTCGGCACGCGCGGATCGATGGACGGCCGCCCGCGCACCGTCGCGGGACAAGGGATGCTCGCCACCGCGCCGGCCGCCGATCCACACCTGTCCGCCAATGTCAGCGGCCCCGCGCAGGCGATGGCGGACCGCGTCGGCCCCGTCGTGTTCGAGCGCCAGCAACGCGCGCTGCTCGCCCGGCCGGACATCAGCGAGGCGATCGCCGCGATCGCCGTGCCCACGCTGGTCGCGGTCGGCGATCGCGACCGGATCTGCACGCCCGACGACGCGCTTGCCTTGTCGCTGCGGATCGCGGGTGCGCGGTTCCACCTGCTGCGCGGCTGCGGGCATCTGGCGCCGATGGAACGCCCCGGCGAAGTCACCGCGGTGCTCCGCCAATGGCTCAGGTCGGGCTGAACCCGGCGGCGGGGGTCAGCGGCTGGCGGTCGTCATCGGCACGCCGGCCACGGCGCTGCGAGTCGCGATCCGGTAGCGGACCTCGATGCCGACATGATCCGACAGCATCGTCCCGTCCGGATGCCGTCCAAAGGGGGCGGCGAGACCGGTCGGCGTGATCGCGACGCGCGGCGAGGAGCGGTACATCAGCCAGTCCTTGCCGCGCGCGATCGACTCCGCGATCCCCGCGGGTTCGGCAACGGGACATTCGGGCGCCACGCGGCACGTCGCCACCGCCGCCTGCAGCGCAGTTCCGCCGCCGAGCATCCGCATGTCGAACTGCGCGCGTCGCGCGAGATCGCGACCGACGTTGAAATCGCCCGCCACCAGAACCGGACGCGTGCCGGCGCCGAGGCTGGTGATGAACGCCGCGAGCAGATCGATCTGGCGACGATAGGCCTGGATCGCCCGCGCCGAAGGTGTACCCGACGCGCCGTTCGAATTCAGGTGCGTGTCGACCACGATCACCGGCGTCGCGACACCGGGGATCGCGATCAGCGCCGCCAGCGCGCCCTTGTTGGCAAGGCAATCATAGCCCGCGCAGGTCGGGTAGGCCATGCGCCGCACCGCGAGGATCGGATAGTCGGAGAAGATCGCGAGGCCGCTGTCGACATGCTTGCCGAGCCGTTCGCCGACCATCCGGCTGCCATCCGCGACGAACCCGTCATCGACGCGCGGCACCATCGCGGGGGCATCCTCCGCCGGACCGAACGCGGCGTAGCGATAGCCCGCAGTCCGCCCGATCGCCTTGGCGTCGTCGACGAACGCCTCCTGCACCGCGACGATCTCGGGCGCGTCGGCGTGGCGGCGCATCGCCCTCAGCTGATTGCCGATCGCCGCCAGCGCCGCCGAGCGATCCTCGACGATCGGCCAGGGCAGACCGTGGACGTTGTAGGTCATCAGCGTCACGTCGCGCGCCGGCGCCGGGTTCGCGGTGGCCGGCGCACCGGTCAGCAGGGCAGCGACGGCAAGCGCCGCCAGGGGTCGAAGCATGGACTGGTCCTGATTGGGGGTGGTGGTGGATCAGCGCTTGATCGGCGCGAACGAGAACAGCCCGCTGCGATAGTTCATCACGACATGCGTGGTGGTCAGCCCCTCATGCACCGCGACGCTCGCCTGATCGGCATGCGGCTTGGAATGGCCGAGCCTGGGGTTGCTCCCAAAGCCGATGCCGTCATGGAGCAGGCTGAACCCGTGGCCGCCATCGCGCGCATGGACCACGCTCAGCGCATAGGTGCCGGGCGCCGGCACGCGCAGGCACAACGACACCGGCCCTGCGCTGGGCACGGTGACGACTGCGCGGCGGAACGTCTTGCCCTGCCCGATCAGGACATTGTCGTCGGCCAGGAAATCGCCGTCGCGCGCGGGATAGAGCTCGCCGCGCAGGACGCCGACCCGGTCCTTCAGGCCGTCGATCTCGACGATCAGCGCGGGCCCGGTCTCATGCGGGCGGCAGCGCGCTTCGGCGGTGCCCAAGGCCGGGGTCGAAGGCGGGGTGACGGCAAGGGTCAGCAAGGCAAGCAGGATCACTTCATACGCTCCATGGTGACGAGTTCGACGGCGGTCAGCGCAGCGCCGAGCAGCAGATGGGTGACGAGCCAGAGACCGGCGATCATCGTCATGACCGCGGTCACGTCCGAATTCCGGCCGACGGTAAACGCGACCAGCCCGGCGAAGACGATGTCCTTGTTGGGCAGCAGCGGCAGGCGCGAGACGAGCAGGCGCAGCGTCGCCAGCGCCAACCACCAGGCGAGCGGCGCGGCGGGCATCACCGCGGCCCACAGCAATGCGGCGAACAGCGTGGTGGCCACGATCCGGAGGAAATGGATGACCGCGATCCGGCCGAGTTCGGTGCGGGGCAGAGTCAGCAGCTTCTTGCGCAGGACGAGCGTGACGAGCGACGGGATCGCCATGCTCGCCGCCGATACCGTCATCACCTTCGCATCGGTGCCGAGATGCAGCGCGCCGAGCGCCTGCCAGCTGACCAGCGCGAGCGCGAGCGTGCAGACATTGGCGACGACCGCCGACAGGATCGACACGTCCTTGATCGCGCCGAACGGCGTGCCGACCATCGTCGCGTGCTTGCGCGCCCAGCCATAGAAATACAGCTCGCCCGAATAGCCGAGCACGATCTCGTTGCTGATCCGCTTGCGCAGCAGCGCGAGCATGCCGCTTGGCGGCAACTGCCATAGCCGCCGATAGATCACCCATTCGCTGAACGGCGTGACCAGATAGCCGAGCGCGAAGATCGTCCAGAACAGCGGCGAGCGCGGCACCATGTGGAGCATGCCCCGCACGTCGAGCCCGCGAAGTTGCCACAGCGCGGCGACCAGGATCGCCGCCGACAGCAGCGGCGCGAGCCAGCGCGAGAGGAAGGTCTTGCGGATGATCGTCGGGGTCAGCGGCGGGACTTGCACACGCGCCAGCGTCAGCGTCAGCGGCATGTCGCTCATGCAGCGCTCCTTTCGGGAAAGCGGGATCTCGGCCCGCTCTGGATCCGCGCGGTGGCGGGCGTCGAAACGGGGATACCAGGTGGGATCATGCCCGAACGACGCCGCCGCCATCGCCGCGCCGCAGCCATGGCTGACGCCGCGGTGAAATAATTTTCTGGCAAGCATCGGATGGGACTGCGGAGGCAGGCTGGCGGTGCCGTCCCGTCACGAGCGATCCGATGACGAACGAGAGCGAGACGATGGCGCGAACCGACTTTGCCGATCCCATCCAGAGGACGCCGACCGGGCGCGACGGCCCGGACCTGCCGGCCCCCGAACAGCGCCTGCCCGAGAAGCGGCTCGTGGTCGCCATCCATGACGTAGCGCCGACCTTCGCCGTGCCGATCGCGATGCTTGCCGAGCGGATCGACCGGATCCTGGGGGGCGCGCGGTTCGCGATGCTGGTGGTGCCCGATCACTGGGGCGCGGCGCGACTCGACCGCGCACCGGCGTTCGAGCGGCGGCTGCGCGACTGGGCGGATGCGGGCGTCGAGATGTTCCTGCACGGCTGGTTCCACCGCGACTCGACCGCGCATCGCGGCACCGCCACGGCCCTCAAGGCACGCTACATGACCGCCGGCGAAGGCGAGTTCCTCGGGCTCGACGCGATCGAGGCGGAGCTTCGCATGCGCGCCGGCCGCGACATGGTCGAACAGGCGATCGGACGGCCGATCGCGGGGTTCATCGCCCCCGCCTGGCTCTACGGCCCCGGCGCGCACGCGGCGCTCAAGGCGTGCGGCATCGCCTTGGCCGAAGATCATTTCCGGGTCTGGCAACCGACCACCGGGCGGATCGTCGCGCGTGGCCCGGTCGTGACCTGGGCCAGCCGGTCCGCGGCGCGGACCGCCAGCTCGCTCGCCGTCGCGGCCGCGGCGCGCGCGATGCCCGACTGGATCCCGACGATGCGGGTCGCGGTGCATCCCGGCGACGTCACCAAGGACACGCTGCTGACCAGCATCGACCGGACGCTGCGCACGCTGGCCGAGCGTCGCACCGTCTCGCGCTACGCCGATCTGCTTGCCGAGCCGGTGGCGCCATGAAGATCGTCGACGTCTGTGCGTTCTACACGCCGACCGGCGGCGGCGTGCGGACCTATATCGATCGCAAGCTGGTCGCGCTCGCCGCGCGGGGACATGAGATCGTCGTGATCGCGCCCGGCGAGGAGGACCGCGAGGAGCAGCGTGGCCCGAATGCGCGCGTCCGCTGGCTGCGCTCGCCGCGGTTTCCGCTCGACCGGTCCTATCGCTATTTCGCGGACCGCGCGGCGCTGCACGCGGTGCTCGACGAGGAGGATGCCGATGTCGTCGAGGTCTCGTCGCCGTGGCGCAGCGCGTCGATGGTCGCGGACTGGCGCGCGCGATCGGGATCGCGCGCGCGGCTGTCGCTGATCGCGCATGCCGATCCGCTGTCGGCCTATGCCTATCGCTGGTTCGGCAACGTCGCCTCCACCCAGGCGATTGACCGCGCGTTCGACTGGTATTGGCGGCATCTGCGCCGGCTCGATGCGCAGTTCGACCATGTCGTCAGCGCCAGCGCCAGCCTGACCGAGCGACTGCGCGAGGGTGGCCTGCGCAAGGTGATGACCGATCCGATGGGGGTCGAGCCGGGCCAGTTCTCGCCCCGGCTGCGCGATGCCGACCTGCGGCGCGAGATGCTCGCGCTGTGCGGGCTGGGCGAGGATGCGCTGTTGCTGATCGGCGTCGGCCGGCATGCCCCGGAGAAACGCTGGGACATGGTCGCGCAGGCGGCGGCGATCGCGGGCACGCACTTGCCGGTCGGGCTGCTGATCATCGGTGGTGGCGCGCGCCAGCGCCGCGTGATCGACGCGATCGGCGACAATCCGCACGTCCGGTTGCTCGATCCCGTCGGCGACCGCGCGGCGCTGGCGCGGCTGATGGCGAGCGCCGATGCGCTGATCCATGGCTGCGAGGCGGAGACCTTCTGCTTCGTCGCCGCGGAGGCGATCGCGTCGGGGCTGACGGTGATCGCGCCCGACCGCGGCGGCGCCGCCGACCTCGCCTGCGCCAACGACGGCGCGGTGTACCGCTCTGGCGATGCGCAGGACGCGGCCGAGGCGATCCTGACGGTCGCCGGATCGGCCGAGGTCGGGCCGTCGCGCCGCCACGACCGTCCGATCCGAACGATGGACGATCATTTCGACGCGTTGCTCTCGCTCTATGCAACGCAGCATCCGCAGCCGCGATACCAGCAAGGAACGGGACGATGACCGCGATCGCACCACGCATAGCCCATGCCGCCACCGAGCGCCCGCGCATCCCGGCGCCGGTGCAGCACCAAGTCGCAGAGTCGCCCGCGTCGCCGTGGCGCGCGCCGCTCTTCTACCTGTCGTTGCTTGCGGGCCTGGTGCTGCTCGTGGCGGTCGCGATGCTCCTGATCTGGCGCATGGTCACGGGCGTGCGGCTGGGCTGACCGAGGCGTTACCAAAGGAGGTTGATCGTCCGGCGCGATTTCGGGGGCGACTTCCGGTTTTGACGGGTGCACAAGGCTCGGCTTCGAGAGTGGCATGATTGCCGGAGATGTGCCGTAGCCGACGCCGACCCCGCCCAAGCTGGCCAGCCTGCCGGGCTTTCCGCCGTGCTTGCGACCCACCGGCCGCAACTCGTCCGCTTCTTCACCGGGCGGACGGGCAGCGTCGCCGAGGCCGAGGACGTGGTGCAGGACATCTGGCTGCACATCGCGACCCCGGTAGCGGGTCCGATCGCTAACCCGCTCGCCTATCTCCACCGCATCGGCATGAACATCGTGCTCGACCGCGTGCGCGCGAGCGGCCGGCGGGTGCGGCGCGACGGCGGCTATGTCGAGGCGACGGTCTCGGTGATCGGCGGCGAAAGCGTTGACGATACGCCATCGGCGTTCGATGCGGTCGCCGGGCGGCAGCGGATGGCGCAGCTTGCCGCCGTGCTCGCCGGCCCGCCCGAGGGTGCGATGCGCGTGTTTCGCCGCCACAAGATCGACGGGCTGTCGCACGCGGAGGTCGCCGCCGAGTTCGGCATCAGCCGCAGCGCGGTGGAGAAACATATCGCCGTGGCGCTGCGCCATCTCAGAAAGGCGCTCGATGATTGATTTTTACGCCGGACTGCGGTGCCAGGCGATTGGCGGCGTCCATGACACGAGCGGGGGGCATCCGCTCGGAACGAGGGTGCCGTGATGGACGCAACGACCCAGGACCCGATCGATACCGCCGCCACCTGGCACGCGCGGATCGATTCGCCCGACATGGATTGGGCCGGCTTCGGCGACTGGCTCGCAGCCGATCCGTCGCATCGCACCGCCTATGACTCGATCGCGCTGCTCGATGCCGAGATCGGTGCGGCCGCCCCCGCGATCGCGGCGTTGCTGCCGGCGAACGACGACGACGACGGCGTCGCCGACGCCCAGCCGGCGGTGGCAGCACGCCCGACGAGGTGGCGGTGGATGGCGGCGGGCACCGGCGGCGCGCTCGCGGCCGGCCTCGCGTTGCTGCTGGTCGCGCCGGCGGTCACCCCTGGCGACAGCGGCGTGCAGACCTATGCGACCGGCCCCGGCGAGACGCGCGCGGTCACGCTCGCGGATGGCAGCGCGATGCAGCTCGATCGCGGGTCGCGCGTCTCGGTTTCGGGGGGCCGCACGCCGCTCATCGAAGTCGCGGACGGCGCCGCGAGCTTCTCCGTGCGGCACGATCCGTCGCGCACGCTGATCGTCCGCGCGGGCGGCTATGACGTCCGCGACATCGGTACCCGCTTTGCGGTGGTCAGCGCGGGCGGCAGGATTTCGGTCGCCGTGGCGCAGGGCAGCGTCAGCGTCGCGCCGCAGACCGCCGATGGCAGCGCGCCGACGACGCTCGTCGCGGGGCAACGCATCGACATCGACCCCGCCGCCGGGATCGCGGAGCGCCGCGCCGTCGCGCCGACATCGGTGGCGGACTGGACCGACGGCCGCCTCGATTATGACGGCGCACCGTTGCCGCTGGTTGTCGCCGACATATCGCGATATGCTCGCACCCCGTTGGTGGTCGATCCGTCCGCCGCCGGATTACGTTTTTCCGGGGTTTTGACGATTGGCGACGGCTCGCGGCTTCTCGATCAGCTTCGCGCGGTGCTGCCACTGCGCCTGCGTCGCGCTGATGGCGTCGTCCATATCGAGCGCTCCAGCCAGCGCTGAGAAGACGGGCGCCAACCCGGCGCGCGAAATCACCATACCCGCCGGGTCGCTGCGATCGGCACTCGATTCACTGGCGCGTCAGACGGGTATTTCGATCGGCATGGCGGGGATCCTGCCTGCTACGTCAACGCGGAAGACCGTCCGCGCGCGCGACGTCGCGCAGGCGCTGCAGCGGGTGCTGGCAGGAACTCGCCTGCGCGCGGTCCGCGTCGATGCGACGACGTGGCGGATCGAGCCCCTGCCCGTCGCACCGATCCGGGTCCGCTTGCCCCGCACCCCGCCGCCGATCGTCGAGGGCGGCGACATCATCGTCACCGCCAGCAAGCGCGACGAACGCCTCTCCGACCTACCCGCGTCGATCAGCATCCTCGGCGGCCCGGCGCTCGACCACCTCGCCGGCAAGCGCGGGCTGGTCGACCTGCTCGCGACCACCGACGGCGCGTTCTCGACCAATCTTGGTCCGGGCCGCGACCGCGTGTTCCTGCGCGGCGTCGCCGACAGCGCGTTCAACGGCACCAGCCAGTCGCTCGTCAGCCTGTATCTCGACGACGCGCGGATCGGCTATTCGTCGCCCGATCCCGATCTGCGGATGGTCGATATCGACCGGGTCGAGATCCTGCGCGGTCCGCAGGGCACGCTCTACGGCACCGGCGCGCTGGGCGGAGTCATCCGGATCGTCACCACCGCGCCCGATCTCGACGAGGTGTCGGGCCGGATCGCCGGCGACGTGACCGCAACCAACAACGGCGCGTTCGGCGGCGCGTTCGAAGGCACGCTGAACCTGCCGATCGTCACCGGCGCGCTGGCACTCCGCGCGTCGGGATGGACCGAGACGATGCCCGGCTGGATCGACGATACCGGCCGCGGCACGCGTGACGTGAACCGCACCGGCCGCAGCGGTGGCCGTGCCGCATTGCGCTGGGCGATCGGAGGCGGCTGGACCGCGACCGCGAGCGGCATCGGCCAGTGGATCAACGCCCGCGACAGCCAATATGCGACCAGGGGCCTGTCGCGCGCGACCGCGATCGCCGAGCCGCAGGACAACGACTTCCTGTCGGGATCGCTCGATATCCACGGGCCGATCGGCAGCCTGGACGCGCAGTCGACCACCGCGATCGTCTCGCACGAGTTCGGCAGCACCTATGATGCGAGCATCATGGCGGCCGCGCTCGGAAGGACCGCGCCGGTTGCCTATGTAGAGGATCGCGCGATCCGGCTGGTCACGCAGGAGGTCCGGCTCAGCGACCCGACCGCGCGCCATCCCTGGATCGTCGGCGCGTCCGTCCTGCACGCGACCACGCGTCTCAAGGGACGCTTCGAATCGGACTCGACCAGCTCGCTCGCGCGCGACGACAAGGAGGCGGTGTTCGAGGCGGCGATGTTCGCCGAGGGGACACAACGCCTGTCGTCCGCACTCGACCTGAAGATCGGCCTGCGCGGCTTCGTGACGGTCAACGACATAGAGCAGCGCGGCCCCGACGAACAGAGCACCACCAAGCTGGGCGTCACGCCGAGCGGCACGCTGAGCTGGCACCGCGACGATGTCGGACTGATCTGGCTGCGCTACGCCAGTGCGATCCGTCCCGCCGGCGTGACGCGCGCTTCGGTCGACACCGAGCGGCGGATTCCCGGCGACGAGTTGCAGAGCATCGAACTGGGCTGGCGGATCCGCGGGATGGGCGACCGGCTGACGCTCAACGGCGCGATCTTCGGCTCGACCTGGGAGCATCTTCGCAGCGACGTGGTCGGATCGGACGGGCTGCTGGGGACGGTGGATGCGGGGAACGCCACGAATTACGGCATCGAGTTTGGCGGGCGGTTCGACGCGGCGCCCTACGGGATCGACTTCGGCACGACGATCCAGCGCGCGCGGCTGACGTCACCGGCCAATGATCGCGGTCCGGAGGACGATCGCCGCCTGCCCGTCGTTCCCGATTATTCCGCCCGGCTGGGTCTCTCGCGGCGGTTCGCGCTGATCGGGAAGCCTGCGAGCGGGTATGTGACCGCGCGCTATATCGGCCAGACCCGGCTGAGCTTCGATCCGCTGCTCGACCGACCGGCGGGCGACTATGCCACGCTCGACGCGGGCGCGACGCTCAACGACGGGCGGCGCCAATGGTCGATCGCGGTCGACAATGTGCTCGACGGCCGCGGCAACAGCTTCGGGTTCGGCAATCCGTTCACGCTGTCGACGACCACGCAGACGGTGCCGATCCGACCGCGCACGATCACGCTGCGGCTCGCGATCGGGTTGTGACCCCCCGTTGCCTATACGATGTGATTGTGCGCAGGCGCGTGCGGCGCTAGCGGCGTCCTACCATGTCGATCCCCTTCCCTTCGCCCGCCAAGCCCTTGAACTGGCAGCAACCCCTGCCCGGGTTGCGGATCCTGACACGCGGCGACGTGCCGATCACGCGCGTGCAGATCTATGGCCAGCGGTGCAGCGGGACCAACCTCGTCACACGCGCGATCGAGGCGAACATGCCGGGTGCCGAGATCACCGAGGCGTTCGGCTTCAAGCATTGGTTCGTGCCGCCGCAGACGCTGTTCGTGAAGGACACGCTGGTGCTGGTCGTCGCGCGCAACGCATATGACTGGGCGCGAAGCCTCCACCGCCAGCCCTGGCACGCGCACCCCGAGCTGAAGGCCAAGCCGTTCGACGCGTTCATCCGCAGCCACTGGCACAGCTATTGGGACGATCATTTCGGCCATATCGAGCCGGGCCACCCGATGTATGGCAACGAGATGCTGCACGAACGCGATCCCGAGACGGGCGAGCGCTTCGCCAACTGCATCGCCAAGCGGACCGCCAAGCTGCGCCACTGGTCGTCGCTGACGAACCGCGCGCACAACGTCGCGTTGCTCGGCTATGATGCGTTCACGCGCGATCCGGCGGCGTTCGTGGCAGCGCTGGCGGAGGCGACGGGGTTCGCGCGCCACGAGTCCTACGTGCCGATCACCAGCTACAAGGGGCAAGGCTATGCACCCTATGTGCCGACGCCCTATCCCGATCTGGCGCCGGCCGACGCCGAGCACATCGCCGCCTGGCTCGATCCCGCGGTCGAGGCCGAGTTCGGGCTGAGCGCCGACCATGCTGATCGACATCAATCGCCTTCGCCGCAGGCTTCGGTACAGACCGCCGCATGAGCCAGCCGATCACCTTCTTTATCCACCATCAGGGCCGCGGCCATGCGAACCGCGCGATGGCGATCATCCGCGAACTCCCGGCCGAGCGCGCGGTGACGATCCTGACCGCCAAGCCGTCGCTGTTCGACGGGTTCGAGCGGCCGATCACGATCGCAGCACTACCCGACATGATCGGTGCGCCGGTGCCGACCCCCGGCCTGTTCGCGCAGGCGACGCCCGAGGTGATGCACTGCGTCCCGCTCGGCGTGGCGAAGACGCGGGCGACGATGCGGACGATCATCGACCATCTCGACGATGTCGATCCGGCGCTGTTCGTGGTCGACGTGTCCGCCGAGATCACGCTGCTCGCGCGGATCGCCAGCGTGCCAGCGATCAGCATCCGGATGCACGGCGACCGGCTCGATCAGGGGCATCTGGGCGCGTATCAGGCGAGCGTCGGGTTGCTCGCGCCGTTCGGCGCGGCGCTCGAGCAGGGCGACACCCCCGACTGGGTGCGCGCGAACACCTGCTATGCCGGCGGGCTGTGCACGACGGTCGATCCGGTGCCGACCAAGGCCGAGGCGCGCGCGAAGCTGGGCCTCGATCCGGACCAGGAGATCGTCGTCGTGCTGACCGGCGGCGGCGGCGCGGGCACGCCCTACGCACCGCTGACGATGGCCGCGCGTGCGGTGCCCGACGCGCTGTGGCTGGTGCTGGGTCCGGTGCACCGCGAAGGGCATGAGACCGATTTCGGCAACCTGGTCGAGCTGGGCTGGGTCCCCGGCGTGACCGATCACATCGCCGCGGCGGACGTGGTCATCGCATCGGCTGGCGACAACACGGTGCACGAGATTGCGCGTGTCGGGCGGCCCTATGTCTGCGCACCCGAATGGCGCTATTTCGGCGAGCAGACTCGCAAAGCCGAGCGGCTGGCCGAACTGGGCGCGGCGGTCGCGCTGCCGACATGGCCGGGCGCGCTGGCGCCGTGGCGTGGCATCCTCGACGCGGCCAAGGCGCTCGATCCGGCGGCGCTGGCCGGGCTCTATGACGACGATGCGGCGAAGGTGGCGGCGGATTATCTGGAGGGGCTGGCGGTCTCGCTGTGGGCGGCGGACTAGCTGAACAAGGTCTCCGGCGACATCTTTGAACCGGCGATCTCCTCCGCGGTCGGCTGTCGCAGGATGGTGATCGCCTCGTCGTCCCAGGCGATCAGGCCGCGCTCGCTGAACTGCCCGAGCCAATATTGCATGCACCACCGGCCCCAGGTCGCGCGAAACAGCCGCGCGTTGCGGACAATCGCGTCGAAATGCTGGAACGCTGGCGTGTGGACGACGTGATGCTGGTGATAGGCGCGCGCGCCGCCGACCCACCACATCGCGACGCCCGCCTGCTCCAGCCGCGCGGCAAAGTCGGTTTCCTCGCCGCCATAGCCGATATAGCGCTCGTCCATCCCGCCTGCCCGCCTCCAGTCCGCCGCGGCGATCGCGAACGACAGGCCCCAGAGTTCGCCATGGCTCGGCGTCGGACGAATGTCGTCGCGCGCGATCGCCGGCTTGTCGGGATGACGCTTGCCGATCCGGTCTAGCGCGGCGAAATCGATCCCGTCGGCGACGGCCCCCGCGGGGAGATACAACACCTCTCCCAACCGGATCCCGCCGGGCTGGAACGCGGTTTCGGCGTAGCGCCCGACCAAAGTCGGTGACGGCACGCAATCGACATCGAGGAAGATGAGCTGATCGCCCAACGCGGCCGCCGCGGCACGGTTACGCGCCGCCGCCAGCGGCATCTCGTCGCCCGCGACGAACACCTCGCGGATCGGGAAACGTGTCGCGGGGAGGTCCGCATGCGCCTCGGGCTGCATATACGCGATCACCAGCTCGTCGGGCTGGCGCAGCGAAGCGTTCAGCCCCGCGATCAGGTTCACGAGATGCTCGCGACGGCCGCGCACCAGGGTGAGGACGCTGACGCTCACGAGACACGCCGCCTGACGGGCTCGAACGCTGCGGCCTCACGGAAATACGCCACGCCCTCGATCACGCCGCGCGCATGATGGCCGATCGCGACATAGCCGTGCGCGAGGTCCGCACGCGAGCCCAAGCCGTCCGAATAATTGCCGACAATGATCGCGTGCCGCGACGAGCGCAGCATCTCGATATCGTTGCCGCTGTCGCCCGCGACGATCACCTGGCGCGGTTCGAGGCCGAGGCGGCGGCGGACATGCTCGACCGCGGTCCCCTTCGATGCGGCGTGCGGCAGGATGTCGAGATAGCGGCCATGGCTCTGGATGATCGAGCAGCTATGCCCGTGCTCCGCAAGCAACGCGCGCACGCGTTCGGCCGCCGCCATGTCGCCGTCCGCGAAATAGCTGAGCTTGAACCGGCGCTGTTCGAGCGGGCTTTGCGGAGTCAGCCCGGCATAACGCCCGACCAGCGCCGCGACCGCATCGCGGTCCCAGCCCGCGGCGATGATCCCGTCCCATTCGGTGTCGCGATCATACACCGCGCCCTGCACCGCGCGGTAATAGATCTCCGAGCCGACCGAGGTGATCAGGATCTCCGGGCGTGGCGCGTCATGCTGGCCGAGCACCGCCATCGCGCTGTGGAAGCTGCGCCCGGTGGCGATCGCGAACGCCACGTCGGTCTGTGCCGCGTGCCACGCCGCGAAGGCGTCGACGCCCTGCGCGCAGCCGATCAGCGTCCCGTCGATGTCGGACACGAGCAACACTGCGGGGTCGCGCTCGACGACCTCGGGCGTCCGGACGACCTCCTCGAGTAGCCCGACATAAAGCTGGACGTGGCGATCCCAGTCATAGGCGCGGATCGCGACCGACCCCGCCGCCGAATAGCGCGACCAGAGCGCCGGATCGTCGAGGATGCCAAGGATCGCATCGGTGATCGCGCTCGGCGATCGCGGGTCGACGAGGATGCCGTTGCCGCACGTCTCGACGATGTCGTTCGGCCCGCCGCTGTCGGTCGCGACCACGGGCAGCCCGCTCGCCGCCGCCTCGAGCAACGTCAGCCCGAACGGCTCGTTGAGCGCGGGGTTGACGAAGACGCCGCGCCGGGTGCGGGCATGCGCATAGACCGCGGCGATGTCGTCGGGGCGGTGGTGCTTGGGATAGGCGACCTTGCCGTACAGGTCATAGCGGTCGATCAGCTGGAGCAGTTCGGCGATGTTGTCGCGGATCTCGGGTTCGAGCGTCGTGCTGTCGTCGCGTGTGCCCGCCAGGATCACGAGGTTCGCCGCCGCCTGCAACGCGGGTGAGCGACCATAGGCATGCACCAGCGCGGCGAGGTTCTTCTTGGTCACGGGGCGCGCGATCGCGAGGATCACGGGCTTGTCGGGATCGTCGAGGAACCGGTTGATCAGCGCATCGACATGCGCGTCGGTGGCGCAGTTCGCGAACTGCTTCAGGTCGCTGCCGGGCGCGAACACGCGGATCCGGCCGGGGTCGTAGGCTGCGTAATCGGCATATTGCACCTCGGCCTCGTCGCGCGACGAGGCGATGATCGCGGCGGCGCCCGCAATCGCCTCCTCCTCGATCGCGATGCGGCGATCGAGCCCGGCGGTCTCGGCGCAGTCGCGATCGAACGCGGCCAGCTTGACCCGGCCCAGCGAATGCGCGGTAAAGACATAGGGGATGCCGGTACGCGCCGACACGCGCGCCGCGATCAGCCCGGCATCGGCGTAGTGCGCGTGCATCACATCGGGCGCGCGGTCGAGCGTGGCGATGTGCGCGACGAGCGCCTCGACCAGGCTGTCATGCTCGGTCCACAGCTCTTCCTTGACCAGATACGCGTCGGAGGCGGACAGCAGGCGGACGATCCGCGTGGTGCCGTCGATCGTCTCGACCGGCTCGGCATAGCATTCGGCATAGGCGACATGGTGGAAGGCGCGGGTGACGATTTCCATCCGGTCGATCGCCGGATTGCGCCCGCTGGCAGCGACCAGATCGAGCAGATACCGGATATGGCCTCCGGTGTCGGCGGTGATCCCGTATTCAACGTCGGTTGCGCGTAAGCACCCCTGCAACGCGATATGAAGTACGAACACCCTTCCCCCGTTCATCTAAAATTCAGCCAAGGAACCGTCCGCGCGGTTGTGAGTTCCGGGCGAATGCCAGTTAAAACCCTTGTATTGACGCAAGTTACTACGTTCGTTCCGGCGCGCGGCCGCGCCTGTTGCCACCCGATATGAGGATCGCACTGCTCTCCTGGGCCTATCCCCCTGAAAAGAGTGGACTTACGCGCGCGGCGCGCGAGATTGCGCAGTCGCTGGCGGATGCCGGCAACGACGTGACCGTATTTGCGATGGACCGGCGCGAGGACAGCCGCGACGGTCGGGTTTCGGTGATTGGATGCGGGCTGCGCAAAGGATCGCTCGCCGCTCGGCTGCGCAAGGTCGTCGCGATCGGCCATCTCGTCGCGCCGATCGCGTTCCGCCGCGCGGTCGCGCGCGAACATCGCCGCGCGCCCTTCGACGTGGTCGAGGCGACCAACTGGTATGCGCCCGGGCTCGCGATCGCGCTCGCCGGTCCGGCACCGCTGGTGACGCGCAACTCGACTCCGGCGGCGACGTCGGCGGCGACCGTGACCAGCCTGCGCGACCGGATCGATCGTCGTGCCGCGATGCTGGTGGAGCGGATCGCCGCGCGCCGCAGCAAGGCGCTGATCTCGAACACGCAGCTTCACGGCGAGAAGGTCGCGGCGCTGTACGGTGTTGCAGCACCCGGCGAGGATGGCCGACACGCGGTGATCGGGCTCAGCCTGCCCCCCGAGATCGTCGCGCGCGGCGCTGCGGCACCCTATCCGACCGGCGAGCCGATCCAGTTGCTGTTCGTCGGCCGCGACGAGCATCGCAAGGGGTTCGACGCGCTGATCATGGCGCACCGGATCCTCTCGCGCCGTGCCGATGCCGGGATGCGCGACTTCCGCCTGACGATCGTCGGCGTGCATGCGGACGATGTCGGCGCGATCCCCGGATCGGCGCGCGCGCGGCTGACCTGCCACCACCGCGTCGAGGAAGCCATGCTTCACGACCTCATGGAGGCCGCGCACGTGATCGTCGCGCCGTCGCGCTACGAGAGCTTCGGGCTGGTCTATCAAGAGGCGATGATGTTCGGCCGCCCCGTCGTGGCGTGCGCGGAGGATCCGAGCGCGCGGCTGTTCATCGGCGCAAGCGGTGCGGGTCTGCTCGCCAGGCGCTGCACCGGCGACGATCTCGCGACGCAGGTCCAGCGGCTGATCGAGGATACGGGGCTGCGAACGCACCATGCCGAGGCGAGCCGCCGCGCGTCGGGCATGTTCACGCGAGACACGCTCGCCGCGGAGACGATCGCAGTCTATCGCACCGCCGCGGAATCGAACGGCGCGAGCAGCAGCGCCTCGTCCTCGGGCCGCCCTGCGCCGGTCGACATCGCCTCGTAGATCCGGGTCCGCTCGCGCACGCGCGCACCGTCGAGCCGGTGTTCGAGCGCCCCCGTCAGTGCCAGCGAACTCTCGACGAACGGCACGACCGGCCGCTCATGGACGCGACCGGCGAACCGGATGTCGCTGCGATTGAGGCGGTACTGGATGTCGGGATAGGAGGCGGACTGCACGCCGTCGACGAGGTTGCGGCGCGGCAGTCCGAGCGAGCGCAGGCCGTCACGGTCCGCCGCCGCAACCAGCCAGCCGAGCGCGCCGAGCAAGGCGGCATCGGGCCGCTCGTCGGTATCGATCTGCAACGCCCATCGGGTCTGCATCGCATCCTGAAGACGGTTGCGTTGCGCGGCGAAATCGCCGGCGAGGGGGTGGTGGAGGACGGAGATCCACGGAAGCCGCGCGGCCAGCGCAGCGGCGTCGTCCGCCGTGCCGTCGAGCAGCACGACGATCCGGCTGAAGTCGTCTCGAAACTCGGTGGCGATCGCGGTGATGTCGGCCGCATCGGCGGGGCGCGCCATGATCCCGAGCCCGATCTGGTGCGACACCGATGCCGCAGGGGTCGAGCGCGCGCGGGCGGGAGAGTCATCCGGCGGAAAGCGGACGGTGTCGGGCGCGACGGCAATCGGCTCGACCTCGAAGCCGAAGCGCCACGCGGCGTTGCGCAGTCCCGCCGGGTCAAGCGTCCAGCGGTCCGCCGGGTCGCGCTCCAGATCGACGGTGCCGCTTTCGAGCCGGGCGACGATGTCGCATGCGACCGCGCCGACCTCGTTCACATCGCGTACCAGCAGGCGGCAATGGCTACATTCGGACCAGGCCTCGCGCGCGATCCAGTCCCAGTTCCCGCAGATCGAGCATCGTATTTGCATGGTGCGGGCAACCCGTAGCGCGGGGACGCGGTTCCCGTGCGGCGCGGGGTCAGTTGGCTAAGACACCCTGCCCCAACCCACACCCGTCATCCTGACGAAAGTCAGGACCCAGAGCCACGCACGCCCCGCCTGTTACCCTGGGTCCTGACTTTCGTCAGGATGACGAGAAGGTGTCAGGATGACGGAACGGATGGAGGATGACGCGAGGCGCTCAATACCCCAGCGAGTGCGCCAGCGTCAGCAGCAGCCAGTACAACCCGCCCGACAGCAGCATCGCCACCGGCAGCGTCATCACCCAGGCCAGCGCCATGTTCATGACCGTACGACGCTGCAGCCCGGCACCGTTGGCGACGCTCGCGCCCGCGACGCCCGACGACAGGATGTGCGTGGTCGACACCGGCATCCCGAAATTGACCGCCAGCAGGATCGTCGACGCCGCGACGAGCTCGGCCGACGCGCCCATCCCGTAGGTCAGGTGCGTCTTGCCGATCCGCTCGCCCACCGTGACGACGATCCGCTTCCACCCGACCATCGTCCCCAGCCCCAGCGCCAGCGCGACGGTCACCTTCACCCAGGTCGGGATGTAGCGCGTGCCCTGTTCGAGCCCGCTGTTGTAGCTCTTGAGCGTCGTGATCTCCTGCGCGGTGAAGCGGCTTTGCGCGGACGTGTCGGCGGCGATCAGCTTGGTCGTGTCGAGCACGAGGTACATGTCGTTGCGCAGGTTCGGCGTCGCCGCAGCGGGCACCTTGCCGAGCGACCCATAACCCGCGATCCGGCTCGACACGTCGTCCGACAGGGTCGCCAGCGCACCATAGATGACCGGATCCGAAACCTGCTTGGTCTTCAGCGCCTGCGTGACCTGCGCGCGTGCTGCGCCGACGCCAGCCGGCGCGCCATTGGCGTGCGCGCGATAGGCGGCGGAGGCGGCCTGCGCGGTCTGCACGAACGCGGGCGTCGCGCTCTCTGGCATCGTCCGGTTGAGTGCATAGGCGGTCGGCGCGCAGCCGATCAGGATGAGCATGATCAGCCCCATCCCCTTCTGCCCGTCATTGCTGCCATGCGCGAAGCTGACCGCGGTGCACGTGCCGATCAGCAGCGCACGGATGCCGCGCGGCGGCGGCGTCTGGCCCTCGGGCGCCTCGTACAGCGCCTTGTCGCGCAGGAACCGCTTCATCACGAGCAGCAGCAGGAGCGCGCCGACGAAGCCGACGATCGGGCTGAACGCGAGCGCGGACAGCACTTTCCAGACCTGCGCCATGTCGACGCCCGACGTCCCGTCCGCGCCGCCGCGGATGAGCTGGTTGGCGAGGCCGACGCCGAGGATCGAGCCGATCAGCGCATGGCTCGACGAATTCGGCAGACCGACCGCCCAGGTCGCGAGGTTCCACACGATCGCCGCGAGCAGCAGCGCGAAGATCATCGCGAACCCGCCGACGCTGCCGACGTTGAGGATCAGGTCGACCGGCAACAGCGTGACGATCGAATACGCCACTGCACCCGACGACAGCATCACGCCGAGGAAGTTAAAGAACCCCGACCACACCACCGCGAGCGGCGCGGGCATCGAATGCGTGTAGATGACGGTCGCCACCGCGTTGGCGGTATCGTGGAAGCCGTTCACGAACTCGAACCCGAGCGCGATCAGCAGCGCGAGCGCGAGGAACGCGAACGCGCCGCCCGCCAGGCTCTCGCCGACCTGCGCGGTATCGAACGCGATGCTGAAGCCCGCATAGGCCAGCCCGCCGATCAGCACGGCGAGGAATATCCACCGCCCCGCCGGGTGCAGCGCGTGATCGAGCTTGGGGCCAGTACGCGGTGCCGAGGCGATAGCACTCGGATCAGCCGTCAGCGCGTCGGGTGCAAATGTGGAAGTAGCCATGGAGGTGCAGTCGGCCCTTACGATGACAATCTTATGACAGATGTAAATCAAGCGATCGACACGCCTGATTCGGGACGCCCGCATAACGATCCTTCCCCGCCAGGGGGAGGTGGCGCCGAAGGCGACGGAGGGGGCGGACACGCAACCGAGGTTACGCTCCCCTCCCCCTCCGTCTGGCAAGCGCCAGCCACCCCCCCCTTGCGGGCGAGGGTCGGTCGAAGCCGACCTTCGTGGCTAGCGCGACAGGTCAGCGCGTCGCGTTGATGCTGGCCAGCTGCGTGCCGTCGCGACGCAGCAGGGCGGCCATCTTGACGCTGGCATCGGCGGTCATCTCCTGGCGGCAGCGATGCGCGTCGGCGAACGCATCGAGACCGCTCGTGCGCGGCTCACACGCCCTGGCGATCGCCGATTGCAGCCGGCGCTGGAACAGGGTCCGCCCCGCGGCGCTGGTCAGGTCGAGCCCCGCATGCGAGACGCGCACGGACACGGGCTCACGCACGGAACTGGCCGATGCGGCCGTCGAGAACAGGCACGCGCCGACGATCGCCGCCGAAGCGACGCTGATGAAAATCTTCATGATGATGGTCCTCGTTTGGTCCTGCGGTCCGCAGGCATCGGCCTGCGGGCGACGGCGCTTGCGCATCGGGACGCCGTTCTGCGTGCGGAGTCTCCGACGACGAACCACGTCGCTGCGCATCCCCTAGTCGCGGATCATGACGCCCACGCGACGGTTCGGCGACGTTTCAAAGGTTGCCCCACCGCGCCCCGTTCCCTACCTGTTCACCGGTGAACCAGATCGCCCAAACGTCCGCGCCGCAAGCCGAGCCCCCCTATCTCCGCGGCCTCAATCCGCCGCAGCGCGAGGCGGTGCTGACAACCGACGGACCCGTCCTGATCATCGCCGGCGCAGGCACCGGCAAGACCGCGGCGCTGACCGCGCGACTCGCACACCTGATCTTCACCAAGAAGGCCTGGCCGTCGGAGATTCTCTCGGTCACCTTCACCAACAAGGCCGCGCGCGAGATGCGCGAGCGGGTCGGGCGACTCGTCGGCGACGCGGTCGAGGGGATGCCGTGGCTCGGCACCTTCCACGCGATCGCCGCCAAGATGCTGCGCCGCCATGCCGAGCTCGTCGGGCTGCAATCGAACTTTACCATCCTCGATACCGACGACCAGCTGCGGTTGCTCAAGCAACTCATCCTCGCCGCGGACATCGACGAGAAGCGTTTCCCGACGCGCAGCCTTGCCGGGCTGATCGACCAGTGGAAGAACAAGGGCCTCGTCCCCGCCGATATCGATGCGGGCGAGAGCGAGCGCTACGCCAACGGCCGCGGCGGCGAACTCTACGAGCAATATCAGACCCGGCTGCGCGCGCTTAACGCATGCGACTTCGGCGACCTGCTGCTCCACATGCTCGTCATCCTGAAGACGCACCGCGACGTGCTCGCGCAGTATCAGCAGCGCTTCAAATACATCATGGTCGACGAGTATCAGGACACCAACTCGTCGCAATATCTCTGGCTGCGGCTGCTCGCGCAGGAGCGCAAGAACATCGCCTGCGTCGGCGACGACGACCAGTCGATCTATTCGTGGCGCGGCGCGCAAGTCGAGAATATCCTGAAGTTCGAGCGCGACTTTCCGGGCGCGAAAGTCATCCGCCTCGAACAGAATTACCGCAGCACGCCGCACATCCTCGGCGCGGCGTCGGGCGTGATCGCCAACAATGGCGGCCGCCTCGGCAAGCAGCTCTGGACCGAGCTCGACGTCGGCGAGAAGGTCAAGGTCATCGGCGTCTGGGACGGCCCCGAGGAAGCGCGCCGCGTCGGCGAGGAGATCGAGTCGGTGCGCCGCTCGGGCAAATCGCTCGACGAGGTCGCGATCCTGGTCCGCGCGCAGCACCAGACGCGCGAGTTCGAGGATCGCTTCATCGCGATCGGCATGCCGTACAAGATCGTCGGCGGCTTCCGCTTCTACGAACGCGCCGAGATCCGCGACGCGCTCGCCTATCTCCGCGTCGTCAACCAGCCCGCGGACGACCTCGCCTTCGAACGCATCGTCAACGTCCCCAAGCGCGGCCTCGGCGACAAGGCGCTCGCGCGGATCCACCAGCTCGCGCGCGCCACTGGTACGCCGCTCACGACGGCTGCGGCCCGCATCCTCGACACCGACGAGCTGACCGGGGCTGCGAAGAAGTCGCTCGGCCGCCTCGTCGGCGACATCGCGCGCTGGCGCGACATGGCGACCAGCCTGCCGCACGCCGAACTCGCGCGCCAATTGCTCGACGAAAGCGGCTACACCGCGATGTACCAGGCCGAGAAATCGGTCGAGGCGACCGGTCGGCTCGAGAATCTGAGCGAACTCGTCCGCGCGATGGAGGAATATGACTCGCTCGGTGCATTCCTCGAACATGTCTCTCTGGTCATGGACAATGAGGGCGGTGCGCAGGATCCGCAGGTCACGATCATGACGATCCACGCCGCCAAGGGCCTCGAATACGACACCGTGTTCTGCGTCGGCTGGGAGGAAGGGCTGTTCCCGTCGCAGCGGTCGCTCGACGAGGGCGGCGTGAAGAGCCTCGAGGAGGAACGTCGCCTCGCCTATGTCGCGATCACGCGCGCGCGGCGGCTGGCGGTGATCCTCCACGCCGCCAATCGCCGCATCTACGGCCAGTGGAATTCGTCGATCCCCTCGCGCTTCGTCGCCGAGCTGCCCGCCGAGCACACCGACACCGAGACGACGATGTCGGGCGGTGCGAGCCTGTGGCAGGCCAACTGGTCCGACCGCGCCGACCCGTTCGCCGACGTCGCGCGCGGCACCGGCCGCGGCCCCGGCTGGCAACGCGCGGCCACGCCCGGCGGCGGCTTCTCCACCAAACCCGCCCGCGTCGTCGAAAGCCGCGCGAGCGCGATCAGCCTCGGCAACAAGGGTCGCGACGACCTGTCGCTCGGGATGCGCGTGTTCCACCAGAAGTTCGGCTATGGCAGCATCGCCGAGATCGAGGGCAACAAGCTCGAGATCGACTTCGAACAATCGGGCCGCAAGCGCGTGATGGACAGCTTCGTGACGCTGACGCCCTAGTACCCCCGCGTCGGCGTACCTGTACGGGAGCCGACAATCGCGTTCAGGAACCATGTCTCTCGACAGCCGTATCAGCGTGGCACCCCGATACTCGGGTTCGAGAGGACGTCCCATGAAGTTTACGCATCTCATCGCCGCAGGGCTCGCCTTTGCGACTCTCGGCCTCGGCGCCGCCGCACCCGCCGAAGCGCAGCGCGCTCGCGGCTATAGCCAGCACGACAATGGCCCCCGTGGCGGTCCCCGCGGCGATCATCACGGTGGCCCGCGTGGCGATCATCGCGGCGACCGTCACGGTTTCCGCGGCAACGATCATCGTGGCGATCGCCGTGACGACCGGCGCTATCGCGGTCGCGGCAACGACCGTCGCAACTGGAACAACAGCCGTCGCTGCCGCACCGAGTGGCGCAACCATCGCCGCGTGCAGATCTGCCGCTGAGATAGACCGTTGATATCGGGCGGGCGGCAGTCGCATATTGCCGCCCGCCCTCGTCGTGACACCCTGAAAGGATCCTGATCATGAAGCGTTTTCTCGGCACGGCTGCGATGATCGCCGCCACCTGCCTGTCCGTCGCCACCCCAGCCGTCGCACAGAGCAGTGCCGACGATGCGCGCTTCGCCGCCGCCCAGGCGCGGCTCGACAGCGAACTGCAGATTTTCCGTACCGAATTCGATCGCTACCAGTCGGTGCGCGGCAATCGCGGCGGCTATGCACCCCAGGGCGGGTATCGCCAGGCGCCCGATCGCAGCGGCGGGTATCAGGAAGCCTATCCCGACGAGCGCGACGAGGGCAATTACGACCCCTCGCGCTATTATCGCGCAGGGCCGAACTATCAGGAGCGCACGCTGGCGACCAACGACCGCGTCTATGCCGGGCAGGATGGCCGCTATTACTGCAAGCGCAACGACGGCACGACCGGGTTGATCATCGGTGCCGCGGGCGGCGGTATCCTCGGCAACGTAATCGACGGCGGCCGTTCGCGGATCGTCGGCTCGCTGCTGGGCGCGGCCGCGGGTGGCCTTGCCGGGCGTGCGGTGGACCAGAGCAACAGCCAGGTCCGCTGCCGCTGAGGTCTATTCCGTCATCCTGACGAAAGTCAGGATCCAGAGCCACAGGCGTTAAGCCTTGTGGCTCTGGATCCCGGATCAAGTCCAGGATGACGGCAAAGGCCTACTTCGCCGGCCCGACCAGCTTCTGCGTGAAGTAGGTCATCTGCAACGCCTGCAACCGGGCACCCTGCTCGATATCGGCATCGCCCGAATGGCCGCCCGCGGTATCCTCATAATATAGATACGGCAGGCCATATTCCTTCAACCGCGCGGCGAACTTGCGCGCATGCTGCGGCCCGACGCGGTCGTCCTTGGTCGTCGTCCAGATATACGGCTCCGGATAAGCGACGCCCTTCTTGATGTTCTGATAGGGCGAGATCTTCTCGAGGAACGCCTTCTCCTCGGGCACGCTCACGGATCCATATTCGTCGACCCAGGACGCGCCCGCCGCGATCCCCTCGTAGCGGATCATGTCGAGCAGCGGCACCTGGATCGTCACCGCCTTCCAGAGCTCTGGATGCTGGTTGAACTCGACGCCCATCAGCAGCCCGCCATTCGACCCGCCATAGATGCCGAGTTTCGCCGGGCTCGTCAGCTTGCGCGCGAACAGGTCCTTGGCGACCGCGGCAAAGTCGTCATAGATCACCTGCCGCTTCGTCTTGCGGCCCGCGTCGTGCCACTTCGGCCCGAACTCGCCGCCGCCGCGGATGTTGGCGAGCACGTAGCTGCCGCCGCGTTCCAGCCACAGCTTGCCGGTGCTGCCCGAATAGCTCGGCGTCATCGACACCTCGAAGCCGCCATACGCCGTCATGATCGTCGGCGTGGTCCCGTCGAGCGCGATGCCCTTCTTGTGGACGACGAAATACGGCACCTTCGTCCCGTCGGTCGAGGTCGCCTCGAACTGCTCGACCACGTCGTTCGACGCATCGAACTTCGGCGGCAGCGTCTTGATCGGCTTGGGTGCAGCGCCGGACGCCGCATCGAGCGCATAGAGCGAGGTCGGCGTCAGGAACCCCGTCACCGTCAGATACGCGTCGTCGCTACGATCGGTCGTGCTCGCGACGTCGATCGAGGCGTTGTCGGGCAGTGCGATCGGCTTGGCGGTCCAGCCGCCTGCGCCGTGCGTATAGACCGACGCGCGGCCGCGGACATTGTCCGACACCACCAGCAGCAGCTTCGATTTCGTCAGCCCCATGCCGTCGACCGACTGGCGCGGCCCCGGCGCGAACACGATCGTCGGGTTGATCGCCCCCTTTTCCACCTCGGCAAGCGGTGCCGACGCAATCGCGCCCTCGGGGATCTTGCCCCAGGGGTCGCTCGTCGAGAAGATCACCTGCCCGTCGATCATCCCCGCCGGGAACGTCCGGTCGGGCAAGGCGAGCGGTCGCGCACCGGCCGGCGTCCACACCAGCTTGTCCGCCCCGAAGAAGGTTTTCCGGCGCTGGATCACGATCAGGCGGTTGCCCTTCTCGTCCGTCAGCACGTTCGCCGCCGTACCGCCCTGGTCGGTCGCAGCCCCCCGATACACCTCGGTCGCAGCGCTGAGCGGCTGCCCCCGCTTCAGCTGCTTCATCACGAACGCATAGCCCGACTGCGTCGTCGTCCCTGCCCCCCAGTCGCGCGCGACCAGCAACGTATCCTTGTCGACCCAGGTCGCATCCTGCTTCGACTTGGGCAGCGTGAACCCGTTCGCGACGAACGCACCCGTCTGCAGATCGAATTCGCGATAGGTCACCGCGTCCTCACCGCCTTCCGACAGCGCGACCAGGCACAGCCGCTGCTCGGGCTCGAGACAGGTCGAACCCTTCCAGACCCACTGCTTGCCCTCGGCCTTGCCCAGCGCGTCGAGGTCGAGCGCGGTCGTCCAGTGCGGCGTGGCCGACGCATAGTCCGCCGCGCTCGTCCAGCGCCACAGCCCGTGCGGATGATCGGCATCGCGCCAGAAATTGTAGATCCGCCCGAACATCTGGTTCGGCATCGGGATACGGTCCTTCGCCGACGCGATCGCGAGCGCCTCGGCATGGAAGGTCTTGTAGCGCGGATCGTTCTGGAGCCGCGGGAGCGTCTTCGCATTCTCCGCCTCGACCCAGGCGAGCGGCTTGGCGCCATCCTTGTCCTCGAGCCAGATATAGGGGTCAGTGGCGGTGTTCGTCTGTGTCATCGGTGCGACTTGGGCAAGCGCGGTGCCGCTCGCAAGCCCGGCGCCCCCGCTGAGTATCGTCGCCGCCAGCATCGAAGCCAGAACCCGCATCACCGTATCTCCCTGATTTGCTTGGCGTGCTACATGCCGGGGTCTATCGCGGGGCGCAATGCAACCGGACCAGATATCGGCCGCCGACGGCCTGCCCAAACCCCGCCGTTTCATCGCCATCGCCGCGATCTCGGCGGGCACCGCGCTGACGATCATCGACGGCGGCATCGCCACCGTCGCGCTGCCGACGATCGCGCGCGACCTGGACGTCGGCAGCAGCGCGGTGGTCACCGTCGTCACGGTGTACCAGCTGATCCTCGCGATGGCGCTGCTTCCCTTTTCCGGGCTCGGCGGGCGGATCGGCCTCAAACGCATGTATCAATATGGCCAGCTCATCTTCACGCTCGCCACCCTGCTCTGCTTCTTCGCCAAGAGCCTCCCGTTCCTGCTCGTCGTCCGCGCCGCGCAGGCGCTGGGCGCGGCGGCGGCGCTCAGCGTTTCGTCCGCATTGATCCGGTCGATCTATCCGGCCAGGCAGCTCGGCCGCGGGCTCGGTATCAACGGCGTCGTCGTCTCCAGTTCGGCCGCGCTCGCGCCGACGATCGGCGGGCTCGTGCTGGCGATCGCACCCTGGCCGTGGGTGTTCGCCAGCGCGGTGCCGTTCGCGCTGCTGAGCCTCGCGCTCGGCCGCGCGCTGCCCGAGCCGCGCCCGCAGGACGCACCGTTCGACGTGCTCGGCGCAGTGATGTGCGCAGCGATGATCGGGCTCGTCATCGGCGGCGCGGAGAGCGCGGTGCACGGCGACAGCCCGATCGTCTCCGCCGCGATCGTGCTCACCGGGATCGCGATCGGCTGGGTGTTCGTCCGGCGCGAGCGCGGCGAGGCCAGTCCGATCCTGCCGATCGACCTGCTCGCTCGGCCGGTGCTCGCGCTGTCCGCGATCGGCGCGTACACCGCGTTCATCGCGCAGATGACGCTGCTGCTGTCGACGCCGTTCCGGTTGACGCATGCCTACGGCTTCAGCGCGGCGGAGGTGGGTGCGGCGATCGCGCCGTGGCCGCTCGCGAACATGGTCGTCGCGCCGCTGTCGGGGTGGCTGTCGGATCGCTATCCGGCGGGGTTGCTCGGCGGGATCGGGATGGGCGTGTCGATCTGCGCGTTGCTGCTGCTTGCGTTCATGCCGGCCGATCCGGGCTATTTCGACATTGCGTGGCGGATGGCGCTGTGCGGATCGGGGTTCGGGATGTTCATGGCGCCGAACGCGCGTCTGATCATCGGATCGGCCCCGCGCGAACGCGCGGCGGCGGCGGGCGGGCTGGTCTCGACGGTGCGGCTGGTAGGGCAGACCACCGGCGCGACGCTGGTCGCAGCGCTGCTGGCGATGGGCGTGGGCGCGGGCACGACGCCGCCGCTCGTAGCCGCGGGCCTCGCGCTGGTGGCCGGCCTATGCAGCCTAAGCCGCCTCCGCCCCTCGATCCGCAACCCGCCGACCGAGGAAACGCAGGACGTGCAGCCCGCGCAACAGACGCGGTGACCGCTTCTCCCTCTCCCCGGCGGGAAGAGGGAGCAGAAGAATGTTCACCCGCGAAGGCGGGTGCCCAGTCTGTGTCCCCGCCTTCGCGGGGACACAAGCTTTGCAGCGATCTAATTCAAAACCATCCTCCCCGGCGAAGGCCGGGGCCCAATTGGAACGTCGGATATAACGAAGCGATGCGCTTCGTTAGCACCGTCCCCCAATTGGGCCCCGGCCTTCGCCGGGGTGGTGCAAGCACCAATCAGAAAGCAGCGCTGGCCTTCGCCTCCCCCATCATCGCCTTGCGGACCAGCGGGATCGGCGGGCCGCCATAGCTCAGTAACTGGTCGTGAAACGCCTTCCACGCCTTGCGCCCACCCCGGCTCGCGGTCCAGTCGGCGCGCAGCTTGCGGATCATCAGCTTGCCCATCGTGTAGTTCAGATACGCCGGATCATACGTCCCGCGCGCCGCTTGCTGCCGCGCATTGCCCTCGTCCTGATAGCATTCGTCGACGAACATCCGGAACGACTGCTCCTGCGTCATCCCCTTGGCATGCATGCGGATCGCCGACAGATACCGGCAATCGCGCAGCAACGCGTTCGAGATCTGCCCGACATGCGTCTCCGGGTCCCCGTTGTTGAGCCCCGCCTCCCACATCATCTCCTCGGCATAATGCGCCCAGCCTTCGGCAAACGCATAGCCGACAAACAGCCGCCCGAAGAGCGACGGCGACCGGTTCGCGTGCAGGAACTGGACGAAATGCCCCGGCATGACCTCGTGCACCGAGGTGAACAGCAGGTCGTTCTTGCCGGGCACGAACGCGTCCTGCACCGCCTTGGTCCAGCTCGGATCGGGCGGCGAGATATAGTAGATCGACGGCACGCCCGTCTCGAACGGTCCGGGTGGATCGATATACGCCGAGTTCTGCCGGTTATAGGGCGGTGATTCCTCGACCAGCGCCTGCTCGGTCCCCGGGATCGTCAGCAGGTCGTGATCGACCACGAACTTGCGCAAGCTCGGGATCTGCCGCCGCGCCTCCGCGACCGGGCCACCGACCGGCTTGTTCGCGTTCATCTTGTCCATGCACGCGAGGATCGTCTGTCCCTTGGCGAACACGCCGCACGCCTGCGCGAGCGCCGCCTGGTTGCGCTTCAGATCGGCGACACCCGCCGCCTCGAGCTGGTCGAGCGGCGTATCGACGCCCTCGGTCATCGACACCATCCGCGCGAACTTGTCGGCCCCGAGCGCGAAATCCTGCGTCGCGGTCGCGCGCTGCCCTTCGGTCCACGTACCCAGATCGCGCATCGCCTTCGACGCCGCCTGCGCCGCATCGCTCAGCTGCTTCTGCGCCGCGTCATCCTTGACGCTCGCGAACGCCTTCACCGCGTCGCCCGTATAATAGTCCGCAAAGCCGTTGAACGCCGCAGCGCCATAATTGACGAAGCTCAGCGGCATCGGCGTCTTGAGGTTCGCCTTGATGTTGCCCGTCGCCGCCGGGATCTTCTGCAGGAACGCGGTCAGCGCCTTCATCCGGGTCGGCGCATCGGCATAGTTGCGCGCGATATAGACGTTCGGATCGAGGCCGGCGCTGACATACCAGGCCGGGTTGCGATGCGGCTGATCCGCGTCCTCCAGCCAGAACAGCTTGCCCTTGGCGACCTGCACCAGATAGTCGCGCTCGAACGCCTCGGTCGGCTTCAGCTCCTTGAACGCCCCCGCCTTGTCGATCACGCTATGCAGGAAGTCGGCCTGCCGCTTCAGCCCCGCGGCACTCCAGTCGCCGAGCCCACCGTCATAGTCGTGCTTCCCCTGATAGACCGCGTTCGCCGGATCGATCTTGAACCAGCCGTCGATAAAGCCGTCGCGGAACCCGGCCCAGTCGCTTGCCGCGACCGGCGTCGGTGCAGGCGCAACCGCCTGCGTATTAGACGTGGTCTGCGCGGGCCCACACGCGCTGAGCGCGAGCGCCGCGCCCATCGCCGTCGTCAGAAGTCCGATCCGCATCCTGTCTCCAATTCTGAGTCGTCCGGCGCCATGCTGCCAGTCGACGGCTCGGTACGCCAGCGTGCGGAACGGCCCTCGCGGTGAGCCGTTGACCTTGCATCTGCCAGAACAGACCGGAGAATAGCGATGCCCTATGTAAAAACGCGCGACGGTACAGATATTTACGTCAAGGACTGGGGCACTGGACGCCCGGTCATCCTCACCCATGGCTGGCCGCTCAACGCCGACAGCTGGGACGCGCAGGCTATGGCGCTCGCGCAGGCCGGCTTCCGCGCGATCGCCTATGACCGCCGCGGGTTCGGCCGCTCGGGCCAGCCCTGGAGCGGTTACGACTATGACACGCTCACCGACGATCTGGCCGACGTGATGGAAGCCACCGGCGCGAACACCGACGCGACGATCGTCGGCTTCTCGATGGGTGGCGGCGAAATCGCGCGCTACATGAGCCGCTACGACGGCAAGGGCGTGGTCGCCGCGGGGCTGATCTCGTCGGTCGTGCCGTACATGCTCAAGACCGACGACAATCCCGATGGCGTCGACGAAGAGACGCTGGCCGGGATCGGCGCGGGGATCGAAGACGATCGCCCGGCCTTCTTCAAGACCTTCCTCCAGCAATTCCTCGGCGTCGGGTTCATCACCTCGCCGGTCAGCGACGAGGTCGTCGACTGGGCCTGGGGCCTGGCGATGCAGGCAGGGCTCCATCCGACGCTGCGCTGTGCAGAAGCGTTCGGCCACACCGACTTCCGCGGCGACCTGGCGGCGTTCCGCGTGCCCACGCTGGTGGTTCACGGCACGAGTGACAAGACCGTGCCGATCGACGCCACCGGCCGCGCCGCGGCAAAGGGTATCGCGGGCTCGCAGCTCGTCGAATATGACGGCGCGCCGCACGGCCTGACGATCACGGAGAGCGACCGCTTCACGAACGACCTGCTGACGTTCCTGGGTCGGTAATTCGCCTCCCGTCATCCTGACGGAAGTCAGGATGACGGGACGTTTAGTTCCCCAGCGGGACGATAACCTCGTCCGGATGCGCGACGTTCAGTTCCTTGCGGACCATCTCGTCGACCATATCGGGGTTCGCGTGATCCGGGTTGAGCAACGCCACCCGGTTCTTCAACACCTCGCGCCGGCGATCGAGCGCGGCATAGTCCTGCTCGCGCTTCGCCAGCTGGCGCTTGTAATCGCCATACGCAAACATCCCGTTCGGGCCGAGCACGGCATACGCGCCGAAAAAGGCCATCAGCGTCAGCCCCAGCGCAGGCCAGGCAGCCTTGCGCATCGTCTTCCGCAGCTTGCTGGTCTTCGTCGTCACGCGTGCCATGTCGTCCTCCGCGGGAGTGAGCGTATCAGCCGCCGATCAGGATGTCGCGGCCCGCGTAGCGCGCCGCGTCGCCCAGCTCTTCCTCGATGCGGATCAGCTGGTTGTACTTGGCCAACCGGTCCGACCGCGCCAGGCTGCCCGTCTTGATCTGGCCGCAGTTGGTCGCGACCGCGAGGTCGGCGATCGTCGAATCCTCGGTCTCGCCCGAGCGATGCGACATCACCGCGGTGTACTTGGCGCGCTGCGCCATCGATACGGCTTCCAAAGTCTCGGTCAGCGTGCCGATCTGGTTCACCTTCACCAGCAGCGAATTCGCATAGCCGCCGTCGATGCCGCGCTTGAGACGCTTCGGATTGGTCACGAACAGATCGTCGCCGACCAGCTGCACCTTGTCGCCGATCAGGTCGGTGAGCGTCTTCCAGCCCTCCCAATCGTCCTCGCCCATGCCGTCCTCGATCGAGAAGATCGGATAGCGGCGCGTCAGGTCGCCAAGATATTCAGCCATCTCGGCGCTCTCGAGGATCTTGCCCTCGCCCGAAATGTCGTACTTGCCGTTCTTGTAGAACTCAGTCGCGGCGCAATCGAGCGCGAGCATCACGTCCTCGCCGGGCGTGTAGCCGGCCTTCTCGATGCTCGACATGATGAAGTCGAGCGCCTCGGTCGTGCTGCCGATGTTCGGCGCGAAACCGCCCTCGTCGCCGACGCTGGTCGACAGGCCCTTCTCGCTCAGGCCCTTCTTGAGCGTGTGGAAGATCTCCGAGCCGCAGCGCACCGCCTCGAGGATGTTCGACGCGCCGACCGGCACGATCATGAATTCCTGGAAATCGATTGGGTTGTCGGCATGCTCGCCGCCGTTGATAATGTTCATCATCGGCACCGGCAGCAGATGCGCCTGCACGCCACCGATATAGCGGTACAGCGGCAGGCCGCGCGCTTCGGCCGCGGCCTTGGCGACCGCGAGGCTGACGCCGAGGATCGCGTTCGCGCCCAGCCGGCCCTTGTTCTCGGTCCCGTCGAGCTCGATCATCGCACGGTCGAGGTCCGACTGGTCCTCCGCGTCCATGCCGAGCACGGTGTCGGTGATCTCGTCGTTGACCGCGTCGACCGCGCCGTCGACGCCCTTGCCGCCCCAGCGGGTCTTGTCGCCATCGCGACGCTCGACTGCCTCATGTGCGCCGGTCGAGGCGCCCGACGGCACCGCCGCACGACCAAAGCTGCCGTCTTCGAGAAGAACGTCGACTTCGACCGTGGGATTGCCCCGGCTGTCGAGGATCTGGCGTGCATGAAGGTCGATGATTGCGGTCACGTAACGATGCTCCTACAAATCCCGGGGCGGGGTCGTTCGCGCTGCCTCTATCGCCTCGCGCCATTCCGGGCAATCGCGCGACTGCCCCACAGCCGGGCCCGGCGTCCGGCCCGGGACAGTGTCGTGCAATCGCGCGACGAATCGGGAACCCCGCTTCGACGGCGGTGTTGAGGGCGTAACAATTCTGAAAGGGACCGTCATGGCCGACTCCAGCGTAAACGATACCGTCAACGACCTGAAAACGACCACGACCCAGGTCGGCAACGAGCTCGCCAAGACCGTCGAGTCCGAGGCCAATACCCTGTCGGGCAAGACCACGGATGCCAAGCAGGCGATCAAGGACGGCGCCAGCAAGTACGGCGCACAGGCCGCCGACAAGGCGCGCACCTTCGCCGAGGACGGCAAGGCGCGTGCAAGCGGCGCACTCGAGCAGATCGCCCAACTGCTGACCGACGCCGCTGGCCAGGTCGACGAAAAGCTCGGGTCGCAATATGGCGGCTATGCGCGCAACGCGGCCGACAGCGTGTCCGGCTTTGCCGATCAGGTGAAGGCGAAGGATATTGACGAGCTGTTCGACGACGCACGCGAACTCGTCCGCAAGTCGCCCGCGATCGCAGTCGGCGCAGCTGCTGCCATCGGGTTCGTCGTCGCGCGACTGGTGCAGTCGGGTGTCGACGCGAACCCGAAGGTCTGAGGCCTTGACCAAGCCGATCCTGTCCGAGCCGGCGACGCTGACCGGCGAGGAGGAGAGCCTGTCCGCGATCGTCAGCCGTCTGGCGAGCGAAACGCGCAGCCTCGCGACTGCCGAAGTGGCAGTCTACAAGGCGAAGTTCGGTGAGACGGCGGGCGCGTACAAGTCGGCGGCGATGTTCTTCGCCGTCGCCGGCGTGTTGGCGCTGGCCGCGCTGATCGCACTGCTGGTCGGTGCGATCTTGACGCTGGCAACCGTGATGGGGCCTGGATGGTCGACCGCGATCGTCGTCGTGGCGGTGCTGGCTTTGGCCGGCATCCTCGCGATGATCGGCAAGTCGAAGCTTCAGACCAAGAGCGAGCCCGTATCATGACATCCGCCAAAGTCGCCGCCGCAGAGATCGAGTCCGCCCTTGCCCGCCAGCGCGTCATGATGACGCTCGGGCAGTTGCAGGATCGGCTCAATCCCCGGAAGCTCGCGCTCAACGCCAGCCGCGATGTCGCCGATGTCGGCACCGCCGCCCTGACCGCGGGTGTCGAGACAGTGCGGCGAAATCCCGGCCCGACCGCGGGCTTTGCCGCGGTCGCCGGGCTGTTCCTCGCCCGTCACCGGATCGTCGGCCTGTTTCGCCGCGGCCGCTGAAAGCCTTGAAACCATGAAGTCCCGGCTCGCGTTTAAAGACGAGCAGCTTGCCATTAGAAGGACCGTCCCATGACCGACGCAAAGACCACCATTCACGACACCGAAAACCGCGTCCGCGAAGGTCTCGACACCGTACGCGAGACCGCGTCGAAGGTGTATCACGACGCTGGCGACAAGGCCTCCGAGGTCCTCGAAGTCTCGCGCGAGAAGACCAAGCGCGTCGTCAACAATCTCGAATCGAACCCCCTCGGCATCCTCGTCGGCGGCCTCGCCGTCGGCGCGATCGCCGGTGCGCTCATCCCGCGCTCGGCGCGTGAGAAGGAATTGCTCGCACCCGTCGGCAAGCGTCTGAGCGAGACCGTCGTCGCTGCGACCGCCGCTGCCAAGGCTGCGGGCCAGTCCGAACTGGGCGAACTCGGGCTCACCAAGGACAATGCGCGCGGCCAGGCACGCGGGTTGCTCGACGGCATCGTCAAGGCACTGACCACCGCGGGTACCGCAGGTGCGAAGGCCGTTTCGCAGAAGCCGGCTGTCTAAAAGACACCGGCAAAGGGTTCAAAGCGCGGGTCGAACACGCTAGGGCACCTGCAACCTCCCTCCCAAGGACAAGCAGCGCATGAGCAAGCTCCACCTCGTATTCGGCGGCCGCGTCAGCGACCCGCGCACCCTGGATTTCAACGATCTGAACCGGATCGAATTCGTCGGCGTCTTCCCCGACTATGCGACCGCCGAAAAGGCCTGGCGTGCTGCAGCGCAGCGCACGGTGGACGATGCCGAGATGAAGTTCGTGGTCGTGCCGCTGCAGCGCATGCTCGAGCCAACGCTGCCCGGCCAGACTGCCGCGTAAAACCCGAATCGTGCGATCGACGCACGCGTGACCACCCCTCCCCCCGTCATCCTGACGAAAGTCAGGACCCAGAGCCAAGAGCGGCATCGCCTGTAATCCTGGGTCCTGACGTTCGTCAGGATGACGAGCGTATCGGGGCAAACGGCGCCCGCGCCTGAACGCTCAGGCCTGCCGGTACCGCCAAAGCAGTAGCGGCCGAGCCAAAACCAGCCCCGCCAGGAACCCGCCAATATGCGCGCCGATCGCGATCGGCCCGTTGGCGCCAACCGACGAACCAAACCCGGCCAGCCCCATCAGCAACTGGATCCCGATCCAGGCGGCCGCAAGCCAGACGACATGCACGACGCCAGCCGGCACCGGCCCGATCGCCTTGGCGCGGCGCTCGCCATAGAGCAGCGCATAAGCGCCAACGACTGCCGAGATCGCACCGCTGGCGCCGATCATCGGCGAAACGGATTCGGGCCCAAACGCCCAGTGCCCCGCCGCCGCCGCATACGCGCCCAGAACATACAGCACGACCAACCCGACCGTCCCCAGCGCGCGCTCGACGAACTGCCCGCAATAGACCAGCATCACGAGGTTCAGCGCGATGTGGGCCCAGCCGCCATGGATCAACGTCGCGGTCAGCGGCGTCGCCCAGGCGGGGATCACGAACATATGATCGCTCGGAATACCGACCTCGGTCATCCGCAACGGGATAAACCCTGCGTTCACCGCCCAGTACGGGAGCGACCCGCTCAGTACTAGAAATCCCGAGACGATGACCGTCACGATCGTGATGATCGCCGTCGCCCGCGTCTCGAAAAAACGCATGGGGTTCAGATGAACTCGATCTTGGAGACGACGTAGTAGCGCTCGCCGGCGGGCACCGTGACCTCGACCTCTTCGTCGAGCTTGCGCCCGATCAGCCCGCGGCCCAGCGGCGAGTTGTACGAGATGCGGCCGGTCTTGGCGTTCGCCTCGGTCTGGCCGACGATCTGATATTTGATCGGCTTGTCGTTCTCGTCGAGCAACGTCACCGTCGCACCGAACACGACCTTGTCGCCCGACAGGTCCTTCGGATCGATGATCTGCGCGCGCGAGAGCTTGTCCTCGATGTCGGAGATCGATGCCTCGACCTGGCCCTGGCGCTCCTTCGCGGCGTGATATTCCGCGTTCTCGCTCAGATCGCCATGCGCGCGCGCCTCTTCGATCGCGTCGACGATCGTCGGACGTTCGGCCTTCAGGCGCTTGAGATCCGCGGTCAGCGTCTCATAGCCTTCCTGAAGCATCGGCATCTTTTCGACGGTCGCCATTATCTCGTCCCCAAATCCATTTCCCCGCGCGGGGCCCTGTACCAGCCCCGCCCACACATCACGCTCATGTCGGGATCAGTTGTGCGACTGCGAATAATAGGATTGCAAGGGCCGTACTTCAAGGCTGTGCGTCGAAAGCTTGGCGATCGCCTTGGCCGCCTCGAGCGAAGCGGGCGCGGTCGTGAAGTACGGAATGCGCTGCCCGAGCGCCGACGCACGGATCGGCTGCGAGTCCTTCAGGCTCTGCCACCCTTCCGTCGTGTTGAAGATCAGCGCGATATCGCCGTCCTTGATGCGGTCGACGATATGCGGCCGGCCTTGCGCGACCTTGTTGACCTTCTCCACCGGAAGACCCGCGCGCGCGAGGTGATCGGCAGTGCCGCCGGTCGCGACGATCGCAAAGCCGGTATCGACCAAGGCCTTCACCGCCTCGACGATCATCGCCTTGTCGCCGTCCTTGACGCTGACGAAGACGTTACCCTTGGTCGGCAGGATCGTCCCCGCCCCGAGCTGTGCCTTGGCGAACGCGATCGTGAAATCGGGATCGATTCCCATGACTTCGCCGGTGGACTTCATTTCGGGTGACAGGACCGGATCGACGCCGGGGAACTTGTTGAAGGGGAACACCGCCTCCTTCACCGCATAATAGTCGATATGCCGGTCGATCTTGGGAAGGTCCTTCAGCTGCTCGCCCGCCATCACGCGCGCGGCGATCTTGGCGATCGGCGCACCGATCGCCTTGGCGACGAACGGCACGGTGCGCGACGCGCGCGGGTTCACCTCGATGAGGTAGACCAGCCCGTCCTTCACCGCGAACTGGATGTTCATCAGGCCGACGACCGACAGCGCATGCGCAAGCGCCACCGTCTGCCGTTCGATCTCGGCGATGATCTCCGCGGACAGCGAATAAGGCGGGATCGAGCAGGCGCTATCGCCCGAATGGACCCCCGCCTCCTCGATATGCTGCAACACGCCCGCGACGACGACGTCGGTCCCGTCGCAGATCGCATCGACATCGACCTCGATCGCATCGCGCAGATACTGGTCGATCAGCACCGGCGAGTCGCCCGACACCTGCACCGCGGTCGCGATATAATGTTCGAGCTGCCCCAGCGTATCGACGATCTCCATCGCCCGCCCGCCGAGCACATAGCTCGGCCGCATCAGCACCGGATAGCCGATCCGCTCGGCCGCCGCGACCGCCTCGTCACGGCTGCGCGCAAGCCCATTGGCAGGCTGGCGCAGCCCGAGCTTGGTGATCAGCGCCGCGAACCGCTCGCGGTCCTCCGCCAGATCGATCGCATCCGGCGTCGTCCCCAGGATCGGGATCCCGGCGGCTTCCAAGGCGCGCGCGAGGTTCAGCGGGGTCTGCCCGCCAAACTGCACGATCACGCCCACCAGCGTCCCGTTCTGCTGCTCGACATGCAGGATCTCCAGCACGTCCTCGGCGGTCAACGGCTCGAAATACAGCCGGTCGCTGGTGTCGTAATCGGTCGACACGGTCTCCGGGTTGCAGTTGACCATGATCGTCTCATAGCCCGCATCGGCGAGCGCGAAGCACGCATGGCAGCAGCAATAATCGAACTCGATCCCCTGCCCGATCCGGTTCGGCCCGCCGCCGAGGATCACGATCTTCTTGCGATCGGTCGGCTCGGACTCGTTCTCGGGCTCACCGAAGCTCGGCGCCTCGTAGGTCGAGTACATATACGGCGTCTTGGCATCGAACTCGGCCGCGCACGTATCGATCCGCTTGAACACCGGCCGCACGCCCAGCTTCACGCGGTGCGCGCGCACCTCCTCTTCGGTCACGCCACCGGTCATCGCCTTGACGACCTCGTGGATCAGCCCCGAGCTGCGCGCGATCCCGCGGTTCATGCCGCGCAGATTGACCGATTGCAGCGCCAGCCACGCAAGCCGCTTGTCGCTGAACCCCATGCTCTTCAGACGGCGCATCCCCGTCGCGTCGATCGGCAGCCCGTCCTTCATCACCTCAGCCTCGGCCGCGATGATCTCGGCGATCCGCTCCAGGAACCACGGATCATACTTCGCGATCGCATGCACCTCGGCGACGGTGAAGCCTTCGCGCAACGCCTGCGCCGCGACCAGCAGCCGGTCGGGCGTCGCAAGCGCGAGCGCCGCCTCGATCTCCGCGCGCGGCGCGCCGACCAGATGATCGACCTGGTTGAAACCGCTCAGCCCCGTCTCGAGCCCGCGCAACGCCTTCTGCATCGATTCATGGATGTTGCGACCGATCGCCATCACCTCGCCGACCGACTTCATCGCGGTGCCCAGCGTGCTCGACGCGCCCTTGAACTTCTCGAACGCGAACCGCGGAATCTTGGTGACGACGTAATCGATCGTCGGCTCGAAGCTCGCGGGAGTCGCGCCGGTAATATCGTTCTCGATCTCGTCGAGCGTGTAGCCGACCGCGAGCTTGGCCGCGACCTTGGCGATCGGGAAGCCCGTCGCCTTCGACGCGAGCGCGGACGAGCGCGACACGCGCGGGTTCATCTCGATGACGATCAGCCGGCCGTCCTTCGGATTCACTGCGAACTGTACGTTCGAACCGCCTGTTTCGACACCGATCTCGCGCAACACCGCGATCGATGCGTTGCGCATGATCTGGTATTCCTTGTCGGTCAGCGTCAGCGCCGGCGCGACCGTGATCGAGTCGCCGGTATGGACGCCCATCGGATCGACATTCTCGATCGAGCAGATGATGATCGCGTTGTCGTTGCGATCGCGCACCACCTCCATCTCATACTCTTTCCAGCCGAGCAGCGATTCCTCGATCAGCACCTCGGTGGTCGGCGACAAATCGAGCCCGTTGCGGACGATCGCGATGAACTCCTCGCGGTTATACGCGATCCCGCCGCCAGAGCCGCCCATCGTGAAGCTCGGCCGGATGATCGAGGGAAGCCCCGTCTTCTCAAGGCCTTCGAGTGCTTCCTCGACAGTATGTGCGATCACCGAGCGCGCGCTCTCGAGGCCGATCCGGTCCATCGCGTCGCGGAACTTCAGCCGATCCTCCGCCATGTCGATCGCATCGGCATCCGCACCGATCATCGTCACGCCGAACTTCTCCAGCGTGCCGTCATGGAACAGCGCGAGCGCGGTGTTCAGCGCGGTCTGCCCGCCCATCGTCGGCAGGATCGCCCAGGAACCACCATGCTCGGCGATCTCCTTCTCGATGATCTTGGCGACGACCGCGGGGGTGATCGGCTCGACATAGGTCGCGTCGGCCAGCTCGGGATCGGTCATGATCGTGGCGGGGTTCGAATTGACGAGGACGATACGATAGCCCTCCTCCTTCAACGCCTTGATCGCCTGCGTGCCCGAATAATCGAACTCGCACGCCTGGCCGATGACGATGGGTCCTGCGCCGATGACGAGGATCGATGAGATGTCGGTGCGTTTTGGCATTATTGGCTCACGTAATGAGAGTATCGGTCACCGGACACCCACCAGCTATCGTAGTTCAGGTGGTTCGCGGCGGCAAAATTACACAACGCCTTCAAGCGCATGGCAGCTAATTTACGAAACGACTGTACTCGATCCCGAATTACCAGATTCGTCCCGACCTCTAAGGTATCAACCCTGACGGCTTTGCCATGTGCACGAAGGTACGTAGCCAGCGGCTCCGTTTGTTCTCGGTTACCCCGTAACTCATGCTCAACGATCACAGACTTCGACCTGAGGATGGTGTCATCTGGCAGTTCAGCGACCTTGCTCATTACCGGATTCACCATCATCGTCTCGCATTCCGAGGCTGATTGGTTCGAACTCGCGTCAAAGAAATCTCGGAAGGTACACGTAACAACCATAAGCGCCCCCGCGAGAGGCATTAAGCACCCCAGAAAACGCGGGAGGTGACCTTTCTCATACATTCCTACTGCCCAGCGACCCCACGAACCGCTCGAACAGATACAGGCTATCCTGCGGCCCCGGGCTCGCTTCCGGATGATACTGCACCGAGAAGGCCGGCTTGTCGGTCAGCTCCAGCCCCGCATTCGACCCGTCGAACAGCGACACATGCGTCTCGCGGACGTTGGCCGGCAGGCTGTCGCGCTCGACCGCGAAGCCATGGTTCATGCTGGTGATCTCGACTGCACCGTCGGAGAGCCGCTTGACCGGATGGTTGGCGCCGCGGTGGCCTTGGAACATCTTGGTCGTGGTCGCGCCGACCGCGAGGCCGAGCAGCTGGTGGCCGAGGCAGATGCCGAACAGCGGCTTGCCCGTCTCCAGCAACTGGCGGATGACCGGCACCGCGTATTCGCCGGTCGCGGCGGGATCGCCGGGGCCGTTCGACAGGAAGATGCCGTCGGGGGCGAGCGCCATCACCTGCTCGAAGCTCGCGGTGGCGGGCACGACGGACACCTTCGCGCCGGCCGCGACGAGGTTGCGGAAGATGTTGCGCTTCGAGCCGTAATCGATCGCGACGACATGGGGGCGGGCCTTCTGCTCCCCTYCCGCAAGCGGGAGGGGAGCAGGTTCGCCGCCCTCCGCCTGCGAAGCCCCATAGCCGAACCCAAGCCGCCACGTGCCGCCAGGCGCATCCTCGCCCCAGCCATAATGCATCTCGGTCGAGACGTCCTTGGCGAGGTCCATGCCCTCCAGCCCCGGCCAGCCCTGCGCCATCGCCAGCAGCGCGGCCACGTCGAACTCGCCGTTCGCCGAATGCGCGATCACCCCATTGGGCGCCCCCACCACGCGGATCCGCCGCGTCAGCGCGCGCGTGTCGATCCCCGACAGGCCGATCCGCGCATGCCGCTTCATCCAGCCATCGAGCCCCTCGACTGCGCGGAAGCTCGATGGCTCGGTCACGTCCTCGCGGACGATGATGCCGAGCGCGTGCGGGTCGTCCGCCTCGATATCGTCGGGGTTCGCACCGACGTTGCCGATATGCGGGAAGGTGAAGCAGATCATCTGCCCGGCGAAGGACGGATCGGTCAGCACCTCCTGATAGCCGGTCATCGCGGTGTGGAAGCACACTTCGCCGACCGCCTGGCCCTCAGCGCCGAACCCGCGACCCCAGATCACGTCGCCATTGGCGAGGACGAGCACGCCGGTGGCGCCGGCAGGCTTTGCCGAAGACATGGGTGTAGGCTGGGCGTCGGCCATCAGGCTGGGCACTCTCTTTACGTTGACGATGTCGCTAAGTGGTGTCCGCTAAGGCCGGCGTGCCGCAGCGTCAATCTGTTAAACGGGCGGCGGACGCGCTATCCCGTCGCGCTATCCCGAACCGCCTGAAAGACCAGTACATGATTCGCGACGACATCAAGGCTGCGCAGCTGACCGCCATGAAGGCCGGCGACAAGCAGAGCCGCAACGCTATCTCGTTGATCCAGGCCGCGATCAAGAACCGCGACATCGAAGCGCGCACCGGCAAGGCCCCCGAGAGCGACGACGCGCTGGTGGTCGAGGTGCTCCAGAAGATGGTCAAGCAGCGCCGCGAGTCGATCGAGATGTTTTCGAACGGCGGCCGGCAGGAACTCGCCGACGCGGAGTCGGCCGAGGTCGCCGTGATCGAACGCTTCCTGCCTGCGCAGCTGAACGAGGCGGAAACGACCGCGGCGATCCTCAAGATCAAGGACGAACTCGGCGCGACCGGCATGAAGGACATGGGCCGCGTGATGGCCGAACTGAAGGCCCGCCACGCGAGCGAGCTCGACATGAGCAAGGCGAGCGGGCTGGTAAAGGCGGCGCTAAACTAACTACTCCCCTCCCGCCTGCGGGAGGGGTCGGGGGAGGGCAGCGCCACAAAGGAGACGGAGCATTGGAACAACGCACCCGCATCCGAGCCCTCCGCGCCACCCCCACCCGCGCCGAAAGCGCGCTATGGCAACATCTCGCCGCGCGCCGAACGGCGGGCACGAGGTTCAATCGCCAGGTCCCGATCGGCCCGTTCATCTGTGATTTCGTCTCACGCGCTACAAAGCTCGTGATCGAGGTCGATGGCGGGCAGCATGACTGGCAATCCGACGACGATGCGCGAAGGACGCGCTTCATCGAAAACCAAGGCTACCGAGTGATCCGGTTCTGGAACAACGACGTGCTGGAGCGGCTGGAAGGCGTGGTGGCCGAGATCGCGCGCGTCCTTGCGGAACGCCCCTCCCCTAACCCCTCCCGCAAGCGGAAGGGGGACACCGTCGCAGCCGAGGCGAGCGCAACTCTTCTCCTCCCCTCCCGCTCGCGGGAGGGGTCGGGGGAGGGCATCGCCGCAAACACCCCCACCAAAGCCACCCCATGGCCCTGACCCCACAATTCCTCGACGAACTCCGCGGCCGCACCTCCTTGTCCGCGCTGGTCGGCAAGACCACCAAGCTCACCAAGGCGGGTCGCGAGCACAAGGGCTGCTGCCCGTTCCACAACGAGAAGACGCCCAGCTTCTACGTCAACGACGACAAGGGCTTCTACCACTGCTTCGGCTGCTCCGCCCATGGCGACGCGATCAAGTGGATGACCGACCAGCGCGGCCTGCCGTTCATGGATGCCGTCAAGGAACTCGCCCAGGCCGCCGGGATGGACATGCCCGCGATGGACCGCCAGTCCGCCGCGAAAGCCGAACGCGCCAAGGGCCTGCACGAGGTCATGGCCGACGCCGCCGACTGGTTCACCGAGCAACTCCACGGCCTCCCCGGCTCGGACGCCCGCGCGCTGCTCGACCGCCGCGGGATCACGCCCGAGACCGCCCGCGCGTTCGGCATGGGGTTCGCCCCCGACAGCCGCGGCAAGCTGAAAGCCGCGCTGAAAACCTACGGCGACCAGCTGCTCGTCGAATCCGGCATGCTCATCAGCGTCGAAGGCAAGGACCCGTACGACCGGTTCCGCGGCCGCCTGATGATCCCGATCCGCGACCCCCGCGGCCGGACGATCGCGTTCGGCGGCCGCGTGCTCGACGGCGGCGAGCCGAAGTATTTGAACTCCCCGGATACCCCGCTCTTCGACAAGGGTCGCACGCTCTACAATCTCGATCGCGCCGCCCCCGCCTCGCGCAAATCGGGCCGCGTCCTCGTGGTCGAAGGCTATATGGACGTCATCGCCCTCGCCCAGGCCGGGTTCGGCGAAGCGGTCGCCCCGCTCGGCACTGCGCTCACCGAGGCACAGCTTGAACGCCTGTGGCGGATGGTCGACGTCCCCCTCCTCTGCTTTGACGGCGATGGCGCCGGCCAGAAGGCCGCGCTGAGAGCCGCCCACCGCGCGCTCCCGCTGCTTGCCCCCGGCCGCAGCCTCGCCTTCGTCACGCTCCCGCAAGGCCAAGATCCCGACGATCTCGTCCGCTCGGGCGGCCCCGGCGCGTTCGAGGCGCTGCTCAAGACCCCCGAACCGCTCGTCGAGCGCCTCTGGGCCTCCGAAGTCGCCGCCGAGGCACTCGACACCCCCGAACAGCGCGCCGGCCTCAAGCGCCGCCTGCACGAGCTTGCCGAGGGCATCGCCGACGCATCGGTGAAGCAGGAATACCAGTCCGAGTTCAAGGACCGCTTCTACAAGCACTTCAAACCCGTCCGCGCGCCCTTCGTCCCCCGCGGAGAACGCCCCAAAGGCGGCTGGAAGCCCCCCGCCGCCGCCGTCACCGAGGACGCAAAAGCGTTTCTCGCGACCGGAATCGACCGCGTGCTGGCCAAGGCCGTCCTCGCCGGTCTGATCCGCCATCCCGTTGAGATCGCGCGGCACATGGAGGTGCTCGGCCCCCTGCAACTCATCGACGGTGCGCTCGGCCGGTTGTTCGAAGCGGTCGTGGATGTTGCACTTGAGGACCAGAAGCTTGATAGCGGGCGACTTCTCACCATATTGGCGAGGTCCGGTTTCAATTCAGTCGCGAGTGACCTGTTGAGAGCCGATACGATGCCCTACTCGTTCACGCAGACCACGGCCGATCCAGCCCGCGTCCGCGCCGACCTAGACGAGGCGATCGCGATCATGGTCGCACGCCCGGAAGTCGACGCGGCGCTGAAACAGGCGACCGCGGCGATGCAGACGCACTTCACCGAAGATGCGTTCGAACGACAAGTGGCTATGGTAAGAGAGAAACAGGCGTTGGAAGTCCGACTTGCAAATCTTGTACAGTCGAACGAAGACGCCCGAGCGTTGGGTACCGAGGGCGATTGATGGCTAAGGCGAACATGGCGGAACCCGCCGAGACGAACGAAACCGGCGATGCGCCGCTGATCGACATGAACGATGCGTCGATCAAGAAGGTCATCGCGCGCGCCAAGAAGCGCGGCTACATCACCTATGAGCAGCTCAACGAAGCGCTGCCGCAGGGCGAGATGTCGTCCGACCAGATCGAGGACATCAGCGCCGCGCTGAGCGAGATGGGCATCAACATCGTCGAGAACGACGAAGCCGGCGAAGACGGCGAGACCGAACCCGCCAAGGACGACGAGGACGAGGCGGAGAGCACCGACGCGGATGCCGATACCGGCCCCGCGATCGAGAAGAAGAAGGAGACCGTCGATCGCACCGACGATCCGGTCCGCATGTACCTGCGCGAAATGGGCGCGGTCGAACTGCTCAGCCGCGAGGGCGAGATCGCCATCGCCAAGCGGATCGAGGCGGGTCGCGACACCATGATCCTCGGCCTGTGCGAATCGCCGATCACCTTCAACGCGATCATCGACTGGTCGACCGCGCTCAACGAGGGCACGATGCAGCTGCGCGAGATCATGGATCTTGACGCGATGCTCTCGAAGGACCCCGCGCCCGAGGCGATGGCCGAGGACGGCGAAGCCGACGACGGCGAGATCAGCGAAAAGAACGCCGGCCCCTCGTTCAAGGAAGAGGCCGAGCCCGAAGAGCCGTCCGCCGACGAGGACGAGGACGGCGAGCGCCGCACGCCGCGTGCGTCGGACGACGAGGAGGAGGACAACACCCTCAGCCTCGCGCAGATGGAAGAGCAGCTGAAACCGATCGCGCTCGAGCGGTTCGCCAACATCACCGCGCTCTACAAGAAGTTCAGCAAGATCCAGCAGAGCCGCGTCGACGCGATGGGCATCGGCGGCGAGTTCTCCGCCGCCGACGAGCGCAAATACCAGAAGCTGCGCGAGGAACTCACGGCGGAGGTCGAGAGCGTCCAGTTCCACAACGCCAAGATCGAATATCTCGTCGATCAGCTCTATGCCTATAACCGTCGCCTGACCGCGCTGGGCGGCCAGATGCTGCGCCTCGCCGAGCGCCACAAGGTGCCGCGCAAGGACTTCCTCGATCGCTATATCGGGCACGAGATCGACGAGAACTGGCTGGCGACGGTCAACAAGGTCGACAAGAAGTGGACCGCGTTCGTCGCCAACGAGAGCGAGGCGGTCGAGCGCATCCGCGCCGAGATCGCCGACATCACGCAGCAGACCGGCATGGCGCTCACCGAGTTCCGCCGGATCGTCAACATGGTCCAGAAGGGCGAGCGCGAGGCGCGTATCGCCAAGAAGGAGATGGTCGAGGCGAACCTGCGTCTCGTGATCTCGATCGCCAAGAAATACACGAACCGCGGTCTTCAGTTCCTGGATCTCATCCAGGAGGGCAATATCGGGCTGATGAAGGCGGTCGACAAGTTCGAGTATCGCCGCGGCTACAAGTTCAGCACCTACGCCACCTGGTGGATCCGCCAGGCGATCACCCGCTCGATCGCCGACCAGGCCCGCACGATCCGCATCCCGGTCCACATGATCGAGACGATCAACAAGCTGGTCCGCACCAGCCGCCAGTTCCTCCACGAGCAGGGCCGCGAGCCGACCCCGGAGGAGATGGCCGAGCGCCTCTCCATGCCGCTCGAGAAGGTCCGCAAGGTGATGAAGATCGCCAAGGAGCCGATCAGCCTCGAAACGCCGATCGGCGACGAGGAGGATTCGCATCTCGGCGACTTCATCGAGGACAAGAACGCGATCATCCCGGTGGACGCCGCGATCCAGGCGAACCTCAAGGAAACCGTCACGCGCGTTCTGGCGAGCCTCACCCCGCGTGAAGAACGCGTGCTGCGCATGCGCTTCGGCATCGGCATGAACACCGATCACACGTTGGAAGAGGTCGGCCAGCAATTCTCGGTGACCCGCGAGCGCATCCGCCAGATCGAGGCGAAGGCGCTGCGCAAGCTGAAGCATCCGTCGCGCAGCCGGAAAATGCGGAGCTTCCTCGACCAGTAAGGGTTGCGGAATTTCTGATCGAACAAAAAGGGCCGCGGTGGAAACACCGCGGTCTTTTTTATAAGGGTAATATAACTGCTACCCCTCATTCTGGGCAATAAATAGCAATTACATCAGTCGTGTGGCGCTCAGCGCGCATTAACAGCTTTCGTATCACGGGCCAGATTTCGCCCATTCATGTTGCTGCATTCGCGGCGATACCGAATACGCTGAACCATCCATGATGGGCAAGATAATCTATAGCCTTTCCGCCAATGTCAATTACTGCATATGCTGATGATGCCAAGCCAACCGTTTTAGCAGCAACCCCATCAACACTGCGCTCCATTTTTACCAACGTGGTCGACCTAGTAGTCTTTAGCTTCTTATCCAACGTCAGTTCGACAACATCAGAGAAGAATTTGACTTTGCATACCGTGGACGCGTGAAGCCGCGCGTACTCTTTCTGGCGAAATAGCTCAACTTCATCTTTGCCCAGAACGAAATCCCGACGAATGCCGCCGTTAACCTCCATGAGCTTCTGCATATGAGGAGTGCCGACGTAATTCTCCCCGTAAAGTCCAAACAATATAGCGGCGATGTTGATCCGGTTGCCGATATCAATAGATGGCGCATTCCGACCTGTAAGAACGTAGTATCGATGAGCGAGTGTCTCGAAGCCGTAATGAATATTTACCATATTCCAGTGCAACCATAAATCACCGCTGTAACTTTGAACAAAGCTATAGAAGTCTTCTAATAGCTTCGTTTCAATTTCCAGAAACCTGCTCTCAATATCATCTTTCGTGATATGCATTTTTTCAGCCACGAGATGCGCCGCGAAGCTGACGGTTTGATCGTTTTCCCAATCTTTGACAACGATATTGGATATGCTGGGGGACAAACTTTCCCGATCGTCATATAGGCTTTGGCAGGCGTAGTGGACTACAAGGCAACGGCTACTATTCCGCCGAATTTAAGCCAAGGCGTCCCGCGACCGATTAAATGCGATCGCCATTATATACTTTCCGCCCTTGCCATCTTCATTTCCCTCTACAATCACGGATCATAGACCGTGCTTCAGGAGTAGCAAGAGACGGATAAGCCTTTAGTTTAGTGATCCTCCCCCGCCAGGGGGAGGTGGCGCCGAAGGCGCCGGAGGGGGAGGATACGGAACAGCGGTTCTCCCTTACCTCCCCCCTCCGTCTGGCAAATGCCAGCCACCTCCCCCTGGCGGGGGAGGATCGTTTGGATGCGACGTTCGTGAATGCCCCCCCGATCCTCCCCTGTAAGGGGACGTGGCGCGAAGCGACGGACGGCTGTCGCCCTCTCGGGAGCGGGTCACCCCTCCGTCAGCGCTCCGCGCTACCACCTCCCCTTGCAGGGGAGAAATTGCGGTCGAACCGGACCGATAATCCCTCTAAAGCCCCGCCATGCCCCGCCTGATCCTCTTCAACAAACCCTACGACGTCCTCAGCCAGTTCACCGACGCGGGCTCGCCGACGCCGCGCGCGACGCTGTCGCAGTTCGTCGATGTGCCCGGCGTCTATCCGGCGGGGCGGCTCGATCGGGACAGCGAGGGGCTGTTGCTGCTGACCGACGACGGTCGCCTCCAGGCGCGGATCGCGGATCCCAAGTTCAAGCTGGCCAAGACCTATCTCGTGCAGGTCGAGGGCGAGGCCGACGAGGCCGCGCTCGACCGGTTGCGGGAGGGCGTCGTGCTGAAGGACGGCCCCACCCGCCCCGCCGACGTCGAACGGATCGCCGCGCCCGATCTCTGGCCGCGCGTCCCGCCGATCCGCGTCCGCGCGAGCATCCCCGATTGCTGGCTGCGCATCACGATCCGCGAAGGCCGCAACCGCCAGGTCCGCCGCATGACCGCGGCGATCGGCCACCCGACGCTGCGGCTCGTCCGCTGGAGCATCGGCGAGTGGACGCTGGCCGATCTGGCACCCGGAACGTGGCGCGACGCCTGACGGGCGGTCGAGACGCGCTGACGGCGGCGTGCGAGCCGATTGGAGCGCGCACACCCCCCGGCTGCCCACCTTGGACTGGCAGCGTTGGCGATGGCGAGCATGACGCCGCCCTCCCCACACCCCGTCATCCTGACGAAAGTCAGGACCCAGGGTTCCAAGCGCTGCATCCTGTGGCTCTGGGTCCTGACTTTCGTCAGGATGACGAGAGAAGGGGGTGTTCACGCGAAGGCGCGAAGGCGCGAAGAGAAGTCGCCGGCCTGGCTCCCGCCCCTGCTGCCTCCTCTTCGCGCCTTAGCGCCTTCGCGTGAACCCACTCTAGGCTACGCCGCATCCACAAGGAACGATGAGTCCTCCCGAACGTGCGTGTTTCCCCGCGAAGGCGGGGACCCAGACTGGGCTCCCGCCTTCGCGGGAGAACAAGGGCGCGACCGTGATGGCGGTAGCCAGTGCTGACAGCTCCGATCGAGAGAACCGCCCTTCCGAACGGGAAGGCGCACAGACCACCGCCACGCCCCGAAACACGAATCGCTGTCCTACACCGCCCCTCGAGCGCACCGTCCCCGCATGCCGGCACCCGCCCCCTCGCCCACGATACCGCACGCTCAGTCCCGCGCCGCCCCCGCGGCGAAATGCTGCACGTGCGTCTATACTTCCTATACTTCACTCCGGCCGCACACCCGCCGGAACCGAATAAACCGCCGCAATCCAACGCCATGCGAGCAACGCCTCTCCCCCGCCCCGCGCGGAACGAAAAAGGGCGCGGGGACCATCGCCCCCGCGCCCTTTTCCAACCTCAACCCGGAAACCCGGGCCGCGCGATTACTCGGCGGCGGCAGTGCCCTTGGCGGGGCGCATGTCGCGACGCTCGGCGATACGCGCTGCCTTGCCGGTGCGGCCACGCAGGTAATACAGCTTGGCGCGACGCACGGCGCCCTTGCGGACGACTTCGATCGAATCGACGTTCGGCGAGTAGAGCGGGAAAACGCGCTCGACGCCCTCACCGAAGCTCATCTTCCGAACCGTGAAGTTCGAACCCATGCCCTTGTTCGAGCGCGCGATGCACACGCCCTCATAGTTCTGAATACGCGTGCGCTCGCCTTCGACGACCTTCACGCCGACCTTCAGCGTATCGCCGGGGCGGAAATCGGGGATCGTCTTGTTGGCCAGGAACTTCGCGATGTTCTCGGCTTCGATCGTCTGCAACAGGTTCATGTCTCGTCCTCGTGTCGCCGCGCGCCAGAGGGCGACTGGACCCGAACGCCCTCATGGCGCTCCCAAAGGTCCGGTCGCCGTGACCGTGTATCGATCTCCGCGCGGCGTTTGCGCCATGCAGCGATCTTCGCGTGATCCCCCGATCGCAGCACCTGCGGGATCGCGCGCCCTTCCCATATCTGAGGTCGGGTATAATGCGGATATTCGAGGAGCCCCGTTTCGAAGCTCTCGTCATCCCCACTAGAAGCCGCGCCCATTACGCCGGGGAGCAGCCGAATGCAAGCATCGAGCAGCACCAGCGCGCCCATCTCGCCCCCCGACAGGATATAGTCGCCGATCGACACCTCCTCGATGGCGCGCGCCTCGAACAGCCGCTCGTCGAACCCCTCGAACCGCCCGCACAGGATCGTGACCCCGGGGCCCCGTGCCAGCTCGCGCACGCGCTCCTGCGTCAGCGGCTTGCCCCGCGGCGTCATCGCCAGCACCGGCCGCCCATCGGCAACGCTGTCGATCGCCGCTGCGACCACGTCCGCGCGGAGCACCATCCCGGCGCCGCCCCCCGCCGGCGTGTCGTCCACCGACTTGTGCTTGTCGGTCGCGAAGTCGCGCAGCTGGACGGGCTGGCATGACCACCGCCCCTCCCCCAGCGCCCGCCCAGCAAGCGAAGTGCCCAGCGGCCCCGGGAACATCTCCGGGTACAAGGTCACGATCGTCGCCGCCCAGGGCAGCTCGCCCGCCGCGAGTCGCGCCAGACGCGCGTCCTCCTGCGCGGCGGCAAGGACCTGGGGGAAGACGTCCGCCGGAAATGCGCAGCCCTGCGCCTTCAGCCATTTCAGGCGTGCATAAAAGGCGTCGGCCGAGTCCTCGATATATTCCGCCTCCACCCCGCACCGCGCGACGCCAGGCTCGGCGACCTGCGCGACGTACCGGTGCGGCCCGTCCACGGTGTGCGACGCATAGGCGTGGAGATCGCCGTCCGACCAATCACAATAGCTCATGCCGCACGCCGCTATCACTCCCGCGCCCGGCTTGCGATAGCGATCGAGCGTTTCGCCGCCGGAACGGATTGGCCGCGCCGCGCTTATACCGGAATGGACGATTGCATCATCATCGGCGCCGGGCCCGCGGGCCTCACCGCGGCGATCTATCTCGCGCGGTTCCACCTCTCGATCCGGCTGTTCGACTGCGGCAGCAGCCGCGCCGCGCTGATCCCCTGCACGCACAACCACGGCGGCTATCCCGAGGGCATTCGCGGCACCGATCTGCTCGCCCGCATGCTCGCGCAGGCCGAAACCTATGGCGCAGTCCGCGAAGGCGTCCGCGTCGACGCGATCGAGGTGGAGGATGACGGCTTCACCGTCCGCCTGGGCAACCGCCGCGCGCGCGCGCGCAGTGTCCTGCTCGCGACCGGCGTGGTGAACAACCGCCCCGCCATGCCCAACGCAGTCCATGACGCCGCGCTCGAGGCCGGCCTGTTCCGCTATTGCCCGATCTGCGACGGCTATGAGGTGACGGACAAGCGCGTCGGCGTGATCGGCACCGGCGACCACGGCATGCGCGAGGCGCTGTTCCTGCGCGGCTACACCAAGGACGTCACGCTGATCGCGCCAGACGGCGAACACGATCTCGATCCGGCCTGCGAGGCGGCGCTCGACGACGCCGGGATCGTCCGCGTCGGCGGCCCCTGCGGCAACTATGCGATCGAAGGCGACCAGCTCGCGCTCGACACGGTCGAGGGGCGGATGTCGTTCGACAGCGTCTATCCGGCGCTAGGTTCGGTGATCCGCTCGGAACTCGCCGTCGCTGCCGGCGCACGCGCGACGGACGAAGGGTGTCTCGAGGTCGACGACCATCAGCGCACGTCGATCCCCGGCTTGTTCGCGGCGGGCGACGTCGTGAAGGGGCTCGACCAGATCAGCCACGCGATGGGCGAGGCCGGGGTGGCCGCGACGACGATCCGCAACATGCTGTCGGAGCAGCGCCCGATCCGGCGATAATGCAAGGAGGGCTAACCCGCCTTACGAAGCATTCACTCGACGGTGAAGGATGTCTCGACCACGAGTCGTTCGGAATCCCATTCGGGCACCGCCTCGACACGCATCGGCACCATGAATCGCTTGCCGGGCTTCCCATCCACAGCAGTCCGTTCGATCTCGATCACATCGCCCGCGCCGAAATTGTCGATCGCCACGACCCGCCCGATGGCCTCGCCATCGGTCGAGACAACCGCGAGCCCGATCACGTCGGTATGATAATATTCGCCGTCTTCAAGCGGCGGCAGCGACGACCGCGGTACGGTAAGTTCCGTCCCACGCATCGCCTCGGCCGCGTTGCGATCGGCGACCTCGGCGAAGCGCGCGATCGTGCCGTTGTTGCCAGCCCGCGCCGACTTCAGCGTCAGCGCACCGTCGTTGAAGCTCTTATAGCCGGACATGTTCTCGGCGAAGACCTTCAACCGCACCTCGCCGCCGATGCCGTGCGCGCCGATCACGACGGCGAGCGTCACGCTATCCTTGCGCGGAGCCGGTGTCGGGTCCGGGGCTGTCGTCGGCGCCTTCGGCGGGGTCTTCGGCGGAGACGCCTTCATTGCTGGCATCTTCGATGTCCTCGGGTGCGGGGGCTGTTCTTGGATCTGGATCGGGGGTCATCATGCGCTCCTTGTGGGTGACAGACCGACAAAGAACGCATGAACCGCCATTCGGGTGCGGGCATCGCCCACCCTAAGCTGTCATCCTGGGCTAGACCCAGGATCCAGAGCCAAGGACGTTGCCGTCCCTGGCTCTGGATCCCAGCCTTCGCTGGGATGACGAGGAAGACGATCTTACGAAGCGGCTTCTTCGGTCTCAGCGGCAGGAGCCTCTGCCTCGGCAGGAGCCGCCTTTGCGGCCGCTTCGGCCTCGGCAGCTTCAGCCGCCTTGGTCGCACGCTCTTCGGCGCGCTCGGTGGCCTTCTCGCCGGGCTTGCCCTTGTTCGGGTTGTTGCGCGCCGAACGCTCGAGAACGCCCGCCTGGTCGAGGAAGCGTGCGACGCGGTCGGTCGGCTGCGCGCCGACGCTCAGCCAATGCTTCGCGCGGTCGGCGTCGAGCTGCACGCGCTGCTCGTTGTCCTTGGCGAGGAGCGGGTTGTAGTTGCCGATCTTCTCGATGAAGCGGCCGTCACGCGGGCTGCGCGCATCGGCGACGACGATCTTGTAATACGGACGCTTCTTGGAGCCGCCACGTGCGAGACGAATGTTGATTGCCATGATATTTTCCTTCTGGATCTAAACTTCACCCCAGCGAGAGCTGGGGTCTTTGGGTTGGTAGGTTCCGCACTCTCACCGGGAGATCCCAGCGTTCGCTGGGATGACGGTGGGGCGCGGAGGGTTATTTCTTCTTCAGAAAATCGTCGAAGCTGGCGGGCAGCTGCGGCATCTTGCCGCCCAGGCCCGGCAGGCCACCGCCGGCATTGCCCCCCGGAAGCCCGCCTGCACCGGCCTTGTTGAGCATGTCGCCCATCTGCGGCCCGCCGATCGCATTACCGATCCCGCCCAAGCCGCCCCCAAGACCACCTTTTCCGAGCATCGCCATCATGCCCTTCATGCCGCCCATCTTCTTGATCTTCTTCATGGCGGTCGACATTTCGAGGTGCATCTTGAGCAGCTTGTTGACCTCCTGCACCGTGGTGCCGGAGCCCTTGGCGATGCGGATCTTGCGCTTGGCGTTGATCAACTCGGGCTTGTTGCGCTCCTTGATCGTCATCGATCCGATCATCGCGTCCATATGGACGAGGACCTTCTCGCCGCCGACCGAGGCTACCGCGCCCTGCGCCTTCTTCATGCCGGGGATCATCCCCGCCAGCGCGCCGAGCCCGCCCATCCGCTGCATCTGCGCCAGCTGGGCGCGCAGGTCGTTCATGTCGAACTGACCCTTGGCCATCTTGGCGGCCATCCGCTCGGCGTCTTCGGCCTGGATCGACTCCGCAGCGCGCTCGACCAGGCTGACGACGTCGCCCATGCCGAGGATGCGGCCGGCGACGCGCTCCGGATGAAACGCCTCGAGCGCGTCGAGCTTCTCGCCAGTGCCCGCAAACTTGATCGGCTTGCCGGTCACCGCACGCATCGACAGTGCCGCACCGCCGCGCGCATCGCCGTCCATCCGGGTCAGCACGATGCCGGTCAGCGGCACCTGGTCGGAGAAGTTCTGCGCGACGTTGACCGCGTCCTGCCCGGTCAGCGAGTCGACGACGAGCAGGATCTCGGCCGGGTTCGCGACGTCGGCAACCGCCTTCATCTCGTCCATCAGCGCCTGGTCGACATGGAGTCGACCCGCGGTGTCGAGCATCAGGACGTCATAGCCCTGCAGCTTGGCCGCCTGCATCGCGCGCCGCGCGATGTCGACCGGCTGCTGACCCTGCACGATCGGCAGAGTCGCGACGTCGATCTGCGTGCCGAGCGTCGCGAGCTGCTCCTGCGCGTTCGGGCGATTGACGTCGAGCGACGCCATCAGCACCTTCTTGCGCTCGCGCCCGTTGCCGCCGATCGCAGATTGCCCCGCCGCGAGCCGCTTGGCGATCTTCGCGGTGGTGGTCGTCTTGCCCGAGCCCTGAAGCCCGACCATCATGATCACGGCGGGCGGCGTGACGCCCAGTTCGAGCTCGGACGCCTCGGCGCCGAGCATCTCGACCAGCGCGTCGCTGACGATCTTGACGACCTGCTGCCCCGGCGTGACCGAGCGGAGCACGTTCTGGCCGACGGCCTTCTCGGTCGCCTTCTCGACGAATTCGCGCGCGACGGGCAGCGCGACGTCGGCTTCGAGCAGCGCGACGCGTACCTCGCGCATCGCTGCGCGCACGTCTGCCTCGGTCAGCGCACCCCGGCCGCGAAGGCGGTCGAAGACTCCGCCAAGTCGATCGCTTAGGCTTTCGAACATCGAAATACTCCCAATTACCGTCACCAAACGCAAAAGCGCCGGCGGGCGAAACCTCGCCGGCCAGCGTGCATCCTTGGATGCTCGTCATATGCGCCCCGTAACGGAACGTGGGTCGCCCACTACTGGAATGCCGCACCAGATGCAAGATAGGCCCGGGTCGTTCATGGCAGCAGAACATCCGAGCGAGCGTTCGATGCGTGGCAATCCTTCCCCGGACCCGAGTCCGCAGCCGATCTCGTGCAACCAATCGCGCGCCAGCCACGCCCCGTCGCGCCGCAACGCCGCCTTAACAACTCCTACACCTCTCGCATGGCACACCACATACCAATCAAGGACCGGACACCCCTCATGATCGCAAAGCCGGCGGCGACGCGTGCGCCCCGCAACATCAGTCGGGAATTCATGACCGGTGCCGCCACGGGTGCCGCGATCCTGCTGTTCGTCGGCACCGGCGGTACGGTGCTGGTCAAGGCGCTGGCGCATCTGCACGGCAGCGGCGCCGCCATCGACCGCACGCTGATCGCGACCATGCTGCTCAACGTCTCGCTGATCCTGTTCGGCTGGTTCCGCTATCGCGCGCTGGCGGTCGAACTGAGCGACCTGACCGAGGCCGGTCGCCGCGCCCAGGCGCTCGCGCAGCGCGATCCGCTGACCGGGTTCCTCAACCGCCGCAGCCTGTCCGAGGAAGGCGCGACACTCTTCGCCAGTACGCGCCGCCGCGGCAAGGCGATGGCCATGCTGACGATCGACATCGACCATTTCAAGAGCGTCAACGACCTGCACGGCTATGCGATCGGCGACCTGCTGCTCGCCTATGTCGCCGAGACGATCGCGGCGATCGCACCGAGCACCAGCCTGCTCGCGCGGCTCGGGGCGGACGAGTTCGCCTGCGCGTTCGTGTTCGATTCCGCACATCGGAGCGTCGCCGACCGCATCGCGGAGCGCTTGGTGGCGGGCCTCGCGCTCCCATTCCGTACCAACGGCGTCGATATCCATATGGGCGTGTCGATCGGTATCGCCCGGTCGGACGTCGACTGCACCTCGGTCGACTCGCTGTTGCGCAATGCCGATATCGCGCTCCACGCCGCCAAGACCGGCGGGCGTGGGCGCCATGCCTGGTTCGACAATTCCATGGAACGCTCGCTGAAACTGCGCGGCGAACTTGAGGCGGGCCTGCGCAACGCGATTCCTGCGCAGGAGATCGTTCCCTATTTCGAGCAGCAGATCGACCTGACCACCGGCCGCATCACCGGGTTCGAAGTGCTCGCCCGCTGGGACCATCCGACCAGAGGCTCGATCGCGCCCGATATATTCATTCCGATCGCCGAGGAGATCGGCGTGATCGGCGAGCTGTCGCTATCGATCATGCGCCAGGCGTTCGCCGCCGCGCGCGACTGGGACGCGGGGCTCAGCCTGTCGGTCAATGTCTCGCCGCTGCAACTGCGCGACGCATGGCTCGCACAGAAGATCATCAAGACGCTGGTCGAGACGGGGTTTCCCGCCAGCCGGCTGGAAATCGAGATCACCGAAAGCGCGCTGTTCGACAACCTCCCGCTCGCGCAGTCGATCGTCGGCAGCCTGAAGAATCAGGGCATCCGCCTCGCGCTCGACGATTTCGGTACCGGCTATTCGAGCCTCGCGCATCTGCGCGCGCTGCCGTTCGACCGGATTAAGATCGACAAGAGCTTCGTCACCTCGATCCTCGACAATCCCGAGAGCATGGCGATCGTCAACACGATCGTCCGGCTGGGCGACAGCCTCAACCTGCCGACGACCGCGGAAGGCATCGAGGATGCCGCGGTCGAGGATCGTCTGCGCGGCATCGGCTGCGCCAAGGGCCAAGGCTATTTCTACGGGCGGCCGCTCGGCGCGGCGCAGGTGCGGCGGTTGCTCGCGGAAAAGCGGCTGTTGGCGCAGCGGCCGGACCGCGACTCGCCGCCGCCGCGCGGCATCGCGCCACGACTGGCCAGCTGACCGTCCGCACCCACCCCCGAACGCAAGGCGTGGACTTCGCACCCGCCGGCTCCTAGATCGCGCGCATGTCACCCGCCCCCGCGCCAGAGGTCATAACCCTCGGCTGCCGCCTCAACATCGCCGAAAGCGAGACCATCCGCGCGCTCGTCGCCGGGCGGGACATGGTCGTGGTCAACAGTTGCGCGGTCACCAACGCCGCGGTGAAGGCGACGCGCGTCGCGATCCGCCGCGCGAAACGCGACCGCCCCGAGGCGCAGATCGTCGTCACCGGGTGCGCAGCGCAGATCGACCCCGGCAGCTTCGCAGCGATGCCCGAAGTCGACCGGGTCATCGGCAACGCAGACAAGCTGACCAGTGCGGCGTGGGACGCCCCCGCCCCGGTGCTGGTCAGCGACATCATGCAGGTCCGCGAAACCGCACCGCATCTCGCCGCAAGCTTCTCCGCCCATGCTCGCGCGTTCGTCGAGGTGCAGAATGGCTGCGACCACCGCTGCACCTTCTGCGCGATCCCGTTCGGTCGTGGCCCGAGCCGGTCGGTGCCAGCGGGTGCGGTCGTCGAGCGGATCGCCGGGCTCGTCGATGCAGGCCACCGCGAGATCGTCCTCACCGGCGTCGACCTGACCAGCTACGGTCCCGACCTGCCCGGCGCGCCGACGCTTGGCCACCTCGTCGAACGCATCCTTCTCCACGTGCCTGCGCTGGAACGCCTGCGCTTGTCGTCGCTCGACGGCATCGAGATCGACGATCGGCTGTTCGCGCTGCTGACGACCGAGCGACGGATCCTGCCGCATGTCCACCTCTCGCTCCAGGCGGGTGACGACATGATCCTCAAGCGGATGAAGCGGCGGCATTCGCGCGCCGAGAGCGTCGCACTGGTCGACCGCCTCAAGACCGCACGGACCGAGATTGCGATCGGCGCGGACCTGATCGCCGGCTTCCCGACCGAGGACGAAGCGATGTTCGCCAACACGCGCGCGCTGATCGACGACTGCCAGATCGTCCACCCGCACATCTTCCCCTATTCGCCCCGCGCCGGCACCCCCGCCGCGCGGATGCCGCAGGTCGATCCGGAAATACGCCGCGCACGTGCCGCGATCCTTCGACAAGCAGGCGAGACGGCGCGCGCGCGCTGGCTGCAGACGCTGGTCGGCACCCGCCAGGACCTGCTCGTCGAGCGCCCCGGCGATCGCGGGCATATCGGCAATTTCGCCGAAGTCTTACTGGACGAACCCGCCATACCCGGCGACATCGTCCGCATCACGATCACCGGCGCGACCAATGACCGCCTCCGCGCAACACGGGAACTGACATGAGCACCACCCCAACCTGGCACGACAAGCTGATCGGCGGCTTCAAGCGCACGTCCGACCGGCTCGTCGGCAACCTCGCCGGCCTCGGCGGCGCACGGCTCGACGACTCGACGCTCGACGATATCGAGGAGGCGCTGATCGCCTCCGATCTCGGCCCCGAGACCGCCGGCCGGATCCGCCATCGCCTGTCGGAGGGCAGTTTCGAGCGCAACATGGAAGAGCTCGGCATCCGCGTCATCGTCGCCGAGGAGGTCGAGAAGGTCCTCGCCACGGTCGCCAAGCCGATTGAGATCGACGCGTTTCCGCGCCCGCAGGTCATCCTGGTCATCGGCGTCAACGGCTCGGGAAAGACCACCACGATCGCCAAGCTCGCGCATCTGCTGATGGAGCAGGATTACGGCGTGATGCTGGCCGCGGGCGACACGTTCCGCGCCGCCGCGATCGGCCAGCTGCGCACCTGGGCCGAGCGCGTCGGTGTGCCGATCGTGACCGGCCCCGAGGGCGGCGACGCCGCTGGCGTGGTATGGGATGCGGTCAAGAAGGCGACCGAGACGGGCATCGACGTGCTGATCGTCGACACCGCGGGCCGCCTCCAGAACAAGCGCGAACTGATGGACGAGCTGGCCAAGATTCGCCGCGTGCTGGGCCGCATCAATCCCGAGAGCCCGCACGACATCGTCCTCGTGCTCGACGCGACCACCGGCCAGAACGCGCTCCAGCAGATCGAGGTCTTCAAGGAGGTGGCCGGCGTCACCGGCCTGGTGATGACCAAGCTCGACGGCACCGCGCGCGGCGGCGTGCTGGTCGCGGCGGCGGAGAAATACGGCCTTCCCATCCATGCGATCGGCATCGGCGAAGGCATGACCGACCTGCGGCCGTTCGACGCGAACGAGGTGAGCCGGATCATCGCTGGCGTGGAGAGCGTTCGAAAGTAACGCGAAGCCCGCGTGCGACCCTCCCGTTCGTCCTAAGCGTAGTCGAAGGACTGGTCAGCTTGTGGCAATGTCGTTCGACTAGGCTCGGCGCAAACGGGATTTACCGTTTTTCTTGGAAGACATAGTGACCAAATCCCCCCTGTCCCCCGGTCTCCGCATGGCGATCGACTATGGCCCGCTCGCGGTGTTCTTCGCGGTGAACTTCCTCACGCCGGGCGTACCGATCGCGCGCGTCATCGCCGCCACCACCGCGTTCATCGTCGCCACGGTCGCCGCGATGATCGTATCGAAAGTGAAGGCGGGGCACATCTCGCCGATGCTGTGGATGTCGGGCGCGCTGATCATCGTGTTCGGCGGGCTGACGATCTATTTCCATGACCAGCGCTTCATCCAGATGAAGCCGACGATCATCTACACAATGTTCGCCGCAATCCTGCTGTTCGGGCTGCTCACCGGGCGTCCGCTGCTACAGTCGTTGCTGGAGAGCGCGTATCCCGGCCTTACCGCGGAAGGCTGGCACAAGCTGACGCGCAACTGGGTCGTGTTCTTCGTCTTCATGGCGCTGCTGAACGAATTCGTCTGGCGCTACACGCTGGCGGCATGGGGCAAGGACGCCGGCTGGAATTTCTGGGTTGGTTTCAAGCTGTGGGGTGCGATCCCGCTGACACTGATCTTCGCGTTCGCGAACATCCCGATGCTGCTCAAGCACGGATTGCAAACGGGCGACAAAGCCGTGACCGACCTGCCGCCCGAAGGGTGAAGTTACTTCTCCCCTCCCGCTCGGGAGGGGTCTTGGGAGGGCCTGACCAACAGACTGGACGCCAGTACGTACGTCGACCCCTCCCCTAGCCCCTCCCGCAAGCGGGAGGGGAACTTACAGTCAGCCCGCGACCTTTGCGTAGCGCTCTCCGACGACGTCCCAGTTCACGATGTCCCACCAGGCCTTCAGATAGCCCGGACGGTCGTTCTTGTACGTCAAGTAATAGGCATGCTCCCACACGTCGTTGCCCAGCAACGGCGTGCCCGGCTCCTTGGCGTCGTCCATGAGCGGATTGTCCTGGTTCGGCGTGCTCGTGACCTTCAGCTTGCCGCTCTCGTCGGCGATCAGCCATGCCCAGCCCGACCCGAACTGGCCCGCACCCTTGGTGTTGAACTCGTCCTTCAGCTTGTCGAGACCACCGAAATCGCGCTCGATTGCTTCGGCCAGCTTGCCCGATGGTGCCTGGCCGCTCTTGGCCGCCATCGTCTTCCAGAAGAAGTCGTGGTTCCAGAAGCCGCCGCCATTGTTACGGACCAGCGGCGGCTGCGACGAGATCATGCCGAGGATGTCCTCGATCGTCTTGCCGGCCAGCGTGGGGTCCTTTTCGACGCCCTCGTTCAGCTTGTTGGTATAGGCGGCGTGATGCTTGTCGTGATGAAACTTCATCGTCTCCTGGTCGATCACCGGCTCGAGCGCGTCATAGGCGTAAGGCAGCGGCGGAAGTTCGAAAGCCATCAGGAGTCTCCTTCGTGAATAGGGTCGGACGTCAAACGCCCGCGGCCCCCAAATGGTCCCCACAAAGTCGTTACGCAAGCGTACGGTAGCCCGAACCCGCGCCAGATCGGTGTCTAGTCGAGCCGCGGGTTCGGGCCGATCGCATAGTGGATCGGCTTGAACGTACCGCCATTCGAGTCTGGCGCCGAGCACGCCGTCAAGCCGATCACCAGGTCCATCGCGGCGCGGAACACGATCTGGTCGCCCGCCTTGCTGATCGGCGGCAGCACGCGAAGCTTCCCCGTCTCGGCGTCGATCGGCACATTCATGAAGCAGTTGAACGCGGTAGGTATACGGTCGGGCATCACGCCGTACGGCTCGAGCGCCGCGGCCAGATTGCCGAAACAGCCCCGGTGCGGCGGCAGCGTCGGATAGAAGTGGTGAAACGTATCGTAGGAGCACGGCGTGAGCAGGAAATCATGCCGCCCGACATCGTCCGCGACGATCTCGAGCATTGGCTGAGACCGGTTCGAATAGAGGATGTGCCCCGTAGTCAGGTAGATCGTCTCGGCATAATCGAGCGTACGACCTGACGAGATGACCTCGTCCAGATCGTCCGCCGCGAAGGCGAGCAGATCGGCGACCTGCTCGCCGCGCGGATCGATCACCGTCAGGATCTCGCCGCGCGCCAGCCGGAACGCGGCGCCGCTCCGCTCGGGAATCTCATGAATCATCTGTGCCTGCATCATGCCGCTCATTGCGATGACCCCTGATAGGAAAACGGGCAACGCCAGACTTCGTCCACCGAGCGCCCGCTATACTGCCGGGCCTCGCTCAGTTCGCCGTGTCGCGTGAGCATCGGGTTGCGCGACCCCGCGATCGCCTCGTCGCGCACCATGATCTTTTCGCGCATAGTCTCATACCGGCCCTGCGCCCGCAGGATCGTGAACTGGTCGTGGAGATTGAAGACCATCGTCGGACGCGCGAACTGCCGCGCCGGGCGGCTCGCATTGGGGTGAAGCCCGACCACGAAAAATGCCTCGCCGCCAAAGCTCAGCGAGAAATGCGGGCTGTCGGGATCCGCGCTGACCCGCGCATCATAATCCTGGCCGCGCCAGACATCCTTGTCGGACAGCGACTGGATACGGTTCCAAAGATGTCGCTCGAACGTCGGTTCGTCGAACGTGACGGGTTCGTCGAACACGACGGCAAAGCTTCGGAACAACGCAGGATCCTCGCGGTACGCGGCGGCGAAGGTCAGCAGACCGTCATGGATCCGCACATCATCCCACGCGCTGTCGATCCGGTTGCACGACAGCACCTCGAGCGTCCCCTTGGCGACTGCGGCCTTGGCGCCGACGCACGGGAAACTGGCCTCGGCAATGTGATCGCGGAGCAGCGCGACGTGCGTGTCCTGATCCTTGTGGCGCCAGGGGAATAGAGATGAGTGCTGGATTTCCATGGGACCAAGGACGCTTTGCAGCGCCGCGTGTTCCGCCCATTGCCGTGGGTTAAGGCGATTGTAGCTGTGACGAGGCGTGATATTTGCCAATGAGTGACAGTTAATATCGCCGGACTGTAGAGAGTTACGCCAGGCGGCCCCAAATCTTCACGACGCGTTTATTGTCGCGAACCACGCCGCATAGGGTGTCGTCCGCGCCATATGCCGGTTCAGATCGGGGGCGCCGTCCGTCCACCATACCGGACCTCTTTCGCCGAGTTTGCGCTTCGCTATGTCGACCGCCGCATGCGCGGCGTGCTCGGCGGACTCATCGCCGCTGCGTCGAGCCTGGCCAACCGCACGGCGCGCATCCATCAGATCATGCACGAAGGACTCCCGTTCCGGATCCGACAATCCCGGGTTCGCCTTGCGCCACAACCGCCCACGAACGACGATATACCGCCCGTCCGGTGTCGACAGGGGGGCTTCTCGCGCCATCAGGCCGCGGTCCTGCCATATTCCTGGCGCGTCACCGGATGGCTCGACGATAGCCCGCCATCGACCGCGATCGCCTGACCATTGACGTAGCTGGCATCGTCGGAGGCGAGGAACAGCGCGACCTTGGCGAGTTCCTCGGGCTGTGCACCGCGCTGGAGCGGGTTGAGGCGGCCGACGCGGTCCATCTTGTTCGCCTCGCGCGCATAATCGAATACGGGCTTGGTCATGCCGGTCTCGGTCAGCCCCGGGCAGATCGCGTTGACGCGGACGTTGGAGCCGGTGAGCTGCTGCGCAGAGACCGCGGCCAGATTGATCACCCCCGCCTTCGACGCCGAATAGGCGGGCGAGCCGGCGCCCGAGCGGATCCCGGCGACGCTGGCGGTCAGGACGATCGCGCCCTTCCCCCGCTCGGCGATACGCGGTGCGGCGTGCTTGATCGCAAGGAACGGGCCGATCAGGTTGACGCGCAGCACCTCAGTGATCAGCGCGACGTCGGTATCGAACAGGTTCGCCATCCCGCCGGAGATGCCCGCATTGGCGAACATCACGTCGAGCCCGCCGAAACTGTCGCATGCGAGCGTCACCGCGCGGATCACGTCCTCCTCGACCCCGACGTCGATGCGGATCGCCTTTGCGATGCCGCCGGCTTGCGCGATCAGATGCGCGGTGTCGTCGGCCCCTTCGGTCCTGTCGGCGACGACGACATGGCCGCCCTCGGCCGCGAACAGCAGCGCGGCCGCGCGGCCGATGCCCGAGCCTGCGCCGGTGACGATGATCGACTTGTTCTCGAAACGCATGGAGGTTCTCCGGTTAGATCGTGACGCCGCCGTCGATGACCATCGTCTGGCCGGTCATGAACGCGCTCGCAGACGAGGCGAGGAAGACGACCGCGCCCGCGATCTCCTCGGGCTCGCCGATCCGCCGCAGCGGCACGCGCGTGTTGGCGGCCTCGATACGATCGGGATCCTCCCACAGCGCGCGCGCGAAGTCGGTCTTGATCAGGCCGGGCGCGATGCAGTTCACGCGGACGTTCGCAGGGCCGAACTCGACCGCGAGATTGCGCGCGAGCTGCATGTCGGCGGCCTTGCTGATGCAATAGGCGCCGATCACCGGTGAACCGCGCAGGCCGCCGATCGACGAGATGATGACGATGCTACCGCTCCGCCGCGCGATCATCTCGGGCGCGACCATCTGGATCAGCCAGTGGTTCGAGACGATGTTGTTGTCGAGAATCTTCCGGAACTGCTCATCGGCGATTCCCGCCTGTGGACCGTAATAGGGGTTCGAGGCGGCGTTGCAGACCAGCGTGTCGATCCGCCCAAACCGCGCGCGCGTCTGGTCGACCAGGCTCCGCAAACCCGCCTTGTCGGAGATGTTGGCCGCGATCGCGAGCGCGGTGCCGTCGCCATGCTTAGCGTTGAGTTCTGCGGCGACAGTGTCGCACGCGTCCTGCTTGCGGCTGGAGATCACGACCTTCGCGCCATGCTTGGCGAGTTCGCGCGCGGAGGCGAGGCCGATGCCCCGCGACGATCCAGTGACGATCGCTACCGTTCCAGTCAGGTCGAACTGCGACATCTTCTTTTGCTCCCCTCCCGCTTGCGGGAGGGGTCGGGGGAGGGCCCGATCTTTCCGCAACGTTTCACACAGAGGCCAGGTCAGCCCCTCCCCTAGCCCCTCCCGCCAGCGGGAGAGGAATTACGCCCCCGCCTTCACCGCAAAGCCCCAGGCCGCATCCGCCAACCCGTGGATCTTCGCCACCGTCGTCTCCGCCTGCGCGCTCGACGCGGTGCCGTCGATGATGCGCTTCTTGATGCCCTGGACGATGCCGGTCAGCCGGAAGAGGTTGTACGCGAAATACCAGTTCAGGTCGGGCACGCCGTCGCGCCCGGTCGCGGCGCAATAGCGTTCGACAACCTGCTCGATCGTCGGGATTCCCGTCTCCGGCCCGGTCATCCCAAGCACGCCCGAGCGCCCCTCGGGCTCGGTCACCCAGCTCATCAGCAGGTACGAGAAGTCCGCAAGCGGATCGCCGAGCGTCGACAGCTCCCAGTCGAGCACGGCAATCACCTTCGGCTCCGCAGGCGCGAAGATCATGTTGTCGATGCGGTAGTCGCCATGGACGATCGAGGTCCGCGTCTGCTCGGGCAGCGTGCGCGGCAGCCACGCGATCAACCGCTCGACCGACTCCATGCGCTCGGTCTCTGCAGCGCGATATTGCTTGGTCCAGCGGCCGACCTGACGCTCGAAATAATTGCCGGGCTTGCCGTAATCGCCAAGCCCCGCCGCCGCGTAGTCGGTGGTGTGGAGCGCGGCGAGCGTGTCGACCATCGCCTCGTAATGCGCAGTACGCTCGGCAGGCGTGGCATGCGGCATCGCGCCGTCCCAGATCGTCCGCCCCTCGACCATCTCCATGACGTAGAACGCCGCGCCGATGACGCCCGGGTCTTCGCACAGCCCATAGGGTTTCGGGACGGGGAAGCCGGTCGGGTGAAGCCCCGCGATCACCCGGTATTCGCGGTCGACCGCGTGCGCGGAGGGCAGGATCGGGCCGAACGGCTTGCGCCGCAGGACATAGGCGCGATCCGGCGTGTCGAGGCGATAGGTCGGGTTCGACTGGCCGCCCGCGAACTTCGCGTAGGTCAGCGGCCCGGCAAAGCCCGGGACGTTGACCGTCATCCACGCGCCCAGCGCATCCAAGTCGAGCCGGTCCTTGTCGCCGACCGCGATCGTGCCGACCATGCTGGTGGCTGCGTCGCTCGTCACGAGAAGGTGATCACGCTGCGCGTCGTATCGCCACGCCGCAACTCGTCAAACGCATCATTGATCCGCTCGAGCGGCATCCGGTCGGCGATGATCGTGTCGAGATCGAGCAGCCCGCGCATGTAGAAGTCGACGAGCCGCGGGATATCGACCGGAAACCGGTTCGAGCCCATGAAGCCGCCCTGTAACCTCTTGCCCGACAGCAGGTCCATCGCCGACAGCCCGACCTTTTCGCCGAGCGGCATCATGCCGAGGATCGTCGCAGTGCCGCCGCGGCGCAACACCTTGACCGCGGTCGCCGCTGATTGCGCGCGCCCGACCGCCTCGATCGCGTGGTGCACGCCGCCCTTGGTAAGCGCGACGACCTCGTCCGCCGCCGTATCCGACAACGCATCGAAGCTGTGCGTCGCGCCGAGCTTCTCCGCCATCGCGCGCTTCTCGGGAACGGGATCGAGCGCGATGATCTTGCCCGCGCCCGCGATCTTGGCCGCGTTGACCGCCGCGAGGCCGATCCCGCCGCAGCCGACCACGCACACCGTCTCGCCCGGCGTCACGTCGGTGGTGTTGAACACCGCCCCTGCGCCGGTGGTGATCGCGCAGCCGAGCAGCGCGGCGCGGTCCATCGGCATGTCGCGGTCGATCGCGACGCACGCATGTTCGTGGACCAGCATCATCTCGGCATAGGCCGACAGGTTGAGCATCTGCGCGATCGGCCGGTCGCCGAGCATAAGCCGAGGCGGCGCGCCCTTGGGACGGCGCACCGAACTGTCGATGCACAGCGCCATGCGGCCGGTGACGCAGAATTCGCAGTGGCCGCAGAACGCCGACAGGCAGGTCACGACATGATCGCCGACCTTGACCATGCCGACCTCGTCGCCGACCGCCTCGACGACGCCGCACGCTTCATGGCCGGGAATCGTCGGCATCGCGTGCGGATAGGCGCCGTCGACAAAATGCAGGTCGGAGCGGCAGACGCCGACCGCCATCGTCCGGATCAGGACTTCGCGCGGGCCGGGCTTCGAGACGGTCACGTCCTCGATGCTGAGCGGGGTGTTGGCTTCGAAAAGGACGGCGGCTTTCATGTCTGCCTTTCGTTTCTTTGTGGTCGCCCGCCCAACCCGTCATCCCAGCGAAAGCTGGGATCTCCCCGTTCCGGGGCGCGGCATCAGCCAAGCGGGATACCCCAGCTTACGCTGGGGTGACGGGCGTGGAGGGGAGAAATTTGGCCCAGGTCTACTGGGAAATCAGCGGCTCACCCCGACATCCCCGCTCGACACGCCACCCTTTCGAAAGTCCCCGTATTTCCCGAACTCATTGCGCGCGATCGAGCGGTTGTGGACCTCATCCGGACCATCGGCGAAGCGCAGCGTCCGCATCGCCGCCCAGTCGTGCGCCAGCCGGAAATCCCCCGACACGCCGCCACCGCCATGCGCCTGGATCGCGTCGTCAAGAATCCGGAGCGCCATGTTGGGCGCCGCCACCTTGATCATCGAGATTTCGAGTTGCGCGGCCTTGTTGCCCGCCTTGTCCATCATGTCCGCGGCCTTCAGGCACAGCAGGCGAGTCATCTCGATGTCGATCCGTGCAGTGGCGATACGCTCTTCCCAGACCGAGAAGTCGGCGATCCGCTTGCCGAACGCGACGCGGGTCAGCAGCCGCTTGGCCATCGCCTCGATCGCGGTTTCGGCGACGCCGATCGTGCGCATGCAGTGATGGATGCGGCCCGGCCCGAGCCGACCTTGCGCGATCTCGAACCCTCGGCCCTCGCCCAGCAGCACGTTCTCGACCGGCACGCGGACATTCTCGAGCACGACTTCGCCATGCCCGTGCGGCGCGTGGTCATAGCCATAGACCGACAGCATCCGCTTGATCGTCACGCCGGGCGTATCGAGCGGCACGAGGATCTGGCTCTGCTGCTGATGGCGCGATCCCTCGAACGACGTCTTGCCCATGACGATCGCGATCTTGCAGCGCGGATCGCCGACCCCGCTCGACCACCATTTCGTCCCGTTGATGACGTAGTGATCGCCGTCGCGGACCATCGACGTCTCGATGTTGGTCGCATCCGACGACGCCACCGCCGGCTCGGTCATCAGGAACGCCGACCGGATCTCGCCACGCATCAGCGGCCCCAGATACGCCTCCTTCTGCGCGCGCGTGCCATAGCGGTGGAACACCTCCATGTTGCCGGTATCGGGCGCGGAACAGTTGAAGCATTCGCTCGCCCAACCGATCTTGCCCATCTCCTCGGCACATAACGCATATTCGAGATTGGTGAGCTGGGTGCCCTCGAACTCGAACGAATCGTCGACATGCGTCTGCCCGGAATGCGGCGGCATGAAGAAATTCCAGAGGCCTGCCGCCTTGGCCTTCTCCTTCATCTCCTCGATCACCGGGAGCACCTTCCAGCGCGCTCCCTCATGCTCCTGCGCGTCGTAATCGGCCTGGCGCGGGCGGATGTTCTGGTCGATGAAATCGCGCACCCGATCCCGGAAATACGTCTCTCGTTCGGTGAGGCTGAAATCCATGCGGGCTCTCCATTCGTCATCGCTCTGGAGGCGGGTTAAACCATACCGCGTATTCGGTAAAGCGTGTGGAGGGCCCCCGAAAGCATGTTTTCAAGTCCGCCCTGAAAGCGCCTAAAAAGCACTGTATCTTCAAATCGAAGCTGTTAGGGTGTTTCGATGAAGGTTCCGGCAGAGGCCAGCGACGAGAGCGAACAGGGTACCAAGCGCTTCCGTGCGAAGCGTGATGCGATCCTCGCCGCGGCGGCAGAAGCGATCAACGAGCAGAGTGCCAAGGGCATGACGTTCGCGGACGTGGCGCGGCGCGTCGGGCTCAACACGACGAGCGTTACCTATTATTTCAAGCGCAAGGAAGACCTCGCGGCGGCGGCGTTCGAGAACACGCTCGAATCCCTGATCGCGATGCTCGATGTGGCGATGGAAGAGGCTACGCCCGAGGCACGCGTCCGCCGCTATCTCGCGCTCAACATGGATCGGCTGAACCGGATCCAGCGCGGCGAGGAGAAGGCGTTCGCGGTCCTGTCCGATCTGCGCGCCACCGAGGAACCGATGCGCGGCAGGCTGATGGCGGGCTGGCGCGAGGTGTTCCGGCGGACGCGGCTGCTCTGGGGACCGGCGTCGTCGCGCGCGCAGACCGATCTCAACGGCGCGCGGGCGCACGTCTTGCTCGAGAACACCTTCTGGCTGCCGATCTGGCTGACCCGGTACGAGCCCGACCAATATGGCCGCGTCGAGGAGCGGCTGATGGACGTGTTCGCACACGGCATCGCGGGTAAAAACGCCAAATGGTCGCCGACGCTGCTCGACCTCAGCCATGACGAGGCTGAGCCGGGGCGCGAGGCGTTCCTGCTGGCCGCCACCCGGCTGATCAACGAACTCGGCTATCGCGGCGCATCGGTGCAGAAGATCGCATCCGAGCTGAACGTGACCAAGGGTAGCTTCTACCATCATCTCGATGCGAAGGATGACCTGGTCATCGCCTGCTACCAGCGCAGCTTCGACACGATCGCCGATGCGCAGAGCCGCGGCGAGGCCGAGGGCGGGAGTTACTGGCACAAGCTGTCGAGCACGGTCGCGACTCTGCTCGACGTGCAGTTCGCCGAGCGCGGGCCGCTGTTGCGCACCACTGCACTCAGCGGGCTGCCGATTGGCGTGCGCAACGCGATGGTCGATCGGTCGAACGGCATCGCGCGCCGCTATGCGGGCATGATGATGGACGGGATCGGCGAAGGTTCGATCCGCGCGGTCGATGCGCTGATCGCAGCGCAGGCGTTGATGGCGCTCCAGAATGCGGCGTTCGACATGCGCAAATGGGCCTCGACGATGCCGCGCGAGCGCGCGGTGGCGATGTATGCCTCGACGCTGATGTTCGGGCTGTTCGACGATCAGGTGGCCAAGGCGTAGAGCGCGACCGACCCGGATCGGCGCACGTTCGCAGCCGGATCGGATTGGTTACCTCGCGTTAACGGCTTGCCGCCGATCCCGGCGCTCCACGGAGGGCGCCATGCATAGTATCACGACCGATCTCGACACGGGCATCATCGAGGTCGAGGCATCGGGCTTCTGGACGATCCCGCATGTCGAGGATTTCCTGCGCGACCTGGACCGCGAGGCGCGCCGCGTATTGGCCACCGGCAAGCGCCACCTGCTGCTGTGCAACTTTTCGAAGTCTGCGATCCAGCCGCAGGAGGTGATTGCGATGCTGCAACGCGTCGCGGTGTCGATGCCGCTGAAGTCACGCAAGGTGGCGCTCTACACCGAAGGCAAGCTCGCACGCCTGCAGGTCAAGCGGATCGCCTCGGTCCGCGACGACATGGCGGTGTTCGACGACCGCGCGACCGCGCTCGCGTGGATACTGGACGGGCCAGCCGCTACGCCGCACTGACGCATAGCGCCCCGTCTCGCAGCGCCCCCCCCTTTTTTTCCGTCATCCTGACGAAAGTCAGGATCCAGGGTTCCGAACGCCGACCTCGCGATACCGCCCCAAGGTCGCCACGACGACGGCGCGCTTATCTGACCGCATCCTCCGCCCGCTTCAGCAGAACCCCAGCGCGCCAGTAATGGAACAGAGCCCAAGGCGTCATCAGCGCGATAATCACGAGCGCGTAGCGCAGCGAATCCTCACCAAACCCGGGCTTCAGCAGGTCGCTAAGCCAGCCGACCATCGTCGGCCCGAGCCCCAGCCCGACCAGGTTGATGACGAGCAACGTGATCGCCGCCCACATCGCGCGGATCTGCAACGGCGCTAAATGCTGGATCAGCGCAAAGCTCGGCCCTAGGTACGAATTCGCGAAGATCAGCGACACGAAATAGCTGCCGATCGCGATCGCGGGCGCGTCGATCAGGTAGAAAGCGAGCGCGAATGGCAGCGAGAGCCCCTTCATCGCCAGCACCACCCAAGCCTGCACATGCAGCCCGTGGCGCTTGGCGAGAGTGTCCGCGATCTTGCCACCGGCCAGCGCCGATACCGCGCCGAACAACGCCCCCGGCAACGCGATAAAGCGCGAGATGTCGAGCATCGACACGCCCAGCGACCGCTGCATATAGCTTGGCCCCCACCCCGTCAGCGCATAGCCGATCATCGAGGTGAGCGTCACGCCGACCACCAGATGCCGTGCCGGCGCGCTCGCCCACATCGACGCGAAGCCCTGGCCGACGCTCGGCATCGGCGTCGCCTCGGCCGCGCGGGCGGCATCGGACAGCCCGCGGCGCGGTTCGACCATGAACAGCCGGACCAGGATGGCGAGCGCGATCCCCGGCAGCCCGACGGTCATCATCGCGATCCGCCACCCGTAGGAATGCGCCACGACGCCGCCGATCAGCGTCCCGAAGCCCGCCCCGAGCACCACGCCGAGCGAATACACCGCCATCGCGCTCGCGCGCTTTTCGGGGGGATAGAGATCGGCGATGATCGAATGGCTCGGCGGGCTCGATCCGGCCTCGCCGATGCCGACGCCGATCCGGAACAGCATCAGCTGCGTGAAGTTCTGCGCGAGCCCGCACAGCGCGGTCATCGCGCTCCAGATCGTCAGACTCGCGGCGATGATGTTGCGCCGATTCGTCCGATCCGCCAGCCGGGCGACGGGAATGCCGAGCGTCGCGTAGAAGATCGCGAAGACGAGACCGGACAGCAATCCGAGTTGCGTATCAGTCAACACCAGGTCCGCCTTGATCCGCTCGAGCAGGATCGCGAGGATCTGGCGGTCCATATAGCTGAAGAAGTACGTGAAGGTGAGCAGCGCGAGCGTCAGGCCCCGTCGCTTCATCGCCAGCGTGTCGGCGATCTCGGGATGGGACTGATACGCTATGGCCACCGGCGATACCTCGAAATCGAAACAGGCCTTACGCTAGGACACGCGGGACGTACCAGACAAGCGAAAGCTGCATCGATCACAGATCATGATGCACCGCAATTGCCGCCGTACAGCTCAGTTTCGTGAATTTAATGGTATGATCGGGGATCGTGAGAAGGACGGCGGAAGATGCGTCCTCGTTCGGGTCGCTCTTCCGCCTTATCCCCTCTCCAACGTCGTGGCCGGGAACTTGTCCGCATTCTCTGGGTCAGCGGACCATCCGGGCAATCTGAATACCGGGTATGCGGGCTCCCTCGCATAGATTCGCGGCGTTGCAAAGCGTCTTTTACGTGCAATGCCGACTTACCCTGAAAACGTCTGCTCGACCGTTGCCTGGCGTCGACAAGCCCCTCGCCGCCATGGCCGACGGTCGAGCAGACCTATTCAGACCGGAACTCAACTACGCGGCAGCGCTCGGCCGCGCAGAAGCCCGCGCATGCCAAGCGCGCAAATGCGTCAGCGCCTCGGGCATCGACACACCCACAAACGTCGCAAAATCGATCGTCGTCAGCAGGACGATGTCGGCAATCGTGTAGCGTTCGCCATCGAGCCAGTCGCGACCGTCGAGTGCCGAATCGAACTCTGCCATCGCTGCCAGCACACGCGGCCGCTGGCTCTCGCCGAATTCGGTATATTGTGGCCTCACGATTCGCGCGGTCCAGGGATGCGTATGCTGCCAGACCATCGACAGCGGGGTCATCAGCCGCAATTCGATCCGCCGGGTCCACATGTCGATCTCGGCGATGTTGTGTGCGCCGTGCCCGAACATCGGCGGTTCGGGGTGAAGCATCTCGAAATAGCGGCAGATCGCGACGCTTTCGGTCAGCACGCGGCCATCGTCGAACGCCAGCGCGGGCGTCTGGCCGAGCGCGTTGACCGACAGGAACGCATCCGACTTGTGCTCGGCCTTGGGGATCGAGATCTGCGCCATCGGCACTCGGACATGCTTTTCGGCGAGGAAGATGCGGACGCGGCGCGGGTTGGGGGCGGGCAGTGCGCTATCGTAGAACAGCATCGGCATCTCCTCGGCTTCGTTTTTCGAATATACCGTATGGCATTGCCCGTGGCGTTCGCCTAGCGATGCAGCGATGACGACCGCCGCAGACATGCTCGCCACGGGCTTCGCCACCCTGCCCGATTTGATCCGCGCCCACGCGCTCGAACGCGGCGACCGTGTCGCGGTAGCCGACGCCAAGGGTGGCATCGACTATCGGATGCTCGATGCGATGATGGACCGGGTCGCGGCGGCACTGCAACGCGATGGCGTGGCGCCGGGCACGGCGGTGGCAATCGTCGCCGCGCCGACGACCGACTATGCCGCCGCATTCCTTGGTACGGTACGCGCCGGTTGCGTCGCGACGCCGATCGCGCCGTCCGCCACGCCGGCGGCGATCGCGGCGATGATCGCCGATAGCGGCGCGCCGATCGTGTTCCTCGATGTCGAGAATACGCGCGCGCTGGAAGGCCAGCATCTTACCGCGCGCGTGGTCTTGTTCTCCCGCGAAGGCGGGAGCCCAGCCTGGGCCCCCGCCTTCGCGGGAGAACAAGCTTTTGGTCAATGGCTCGCTCCCGATGGCGCCAAGCCCATCCCCGTCGCGATTACTCCGGACGATCCGTTCAACATCATCTACTCGTCGGGCACCACCGGCACGCCCAAGGGCATCGTCCAGAGCCACGCGATGCGCTGGGCGCATATCGCGCGCAATACCGCCGCCGGGTTCGACACCGCGGTCACGATGATCGCCACGCCGCTCTATTCGAACACGACTTTGGTCAGCTTCCTGCCGACTCTCGGCTGGGGCGGCACCGTCGTGCTGATGGGGAAATTCGACGCGCGCGCGTATCTCGAACTGGCGCAGCGCTACCGTGCGACGCACACGATGCTGGTGCCGGTGCAGTATCAGCGGATCATGGCACTCCCCGATTTCGACGACTTCGACCTGTCGGCGTTCCGCTTCAAGACCAGCACCAGCGCGCCCTTCTCCGCCGCGCTGAAGGCCGACGTCGTCGCGCGTTGGCCGGGCATGCTCGTCGAATTCTACGGCATGACTGAGGGCGGCGCGAGCTGCGCGCTGAACGCCACCGCCAATCCGACCAAGCTGCACACCGTCGGCCAGCCGATGCCCGGCCACGAGATCCGCCTGATCGACGACGACGGTTTCGAGGTGGCGCCAGGCGAGATGGGCGAAGTCGTCGGTCGCAGCCCGGCGATGATGAACGGCTATCACGGCCGCTCACAGGCGACGCACGATGCCGAATGGCACGATGCGGACGGCAACCGCTACATCCGCCACGGCGACGTCGGCCGGTTCGATGCGGACGGGTTCCTGACGCTGATGGATCGCAAGAAGGACCTGATCATCTCGGGCGGGTTCAACGTCTATCCGTCGGATCTCGAGGCGGTGCTGGCGCAGCACCCGGCGGTTGCGGACTGCGCGGTGATCGGGGTGCCGTCCGAGGCGTGGGGCGAGACGCCGGTCGGGTTCTACGTGCCGCGAGCGGGTGCGACCGACGACGCGGCGACGATCCTGGCGTGGGCAAACGCGCAACTCGGCAAGACGCAGCGCTTGTCCGCGCTCCACGTCGCCGACGAGCTGCCGCGCAGCGCGATCGGCAAGGTCCTCAAACGCGAACTGCGTGACACCCTCGCGTCTACACCCCCGTCATCCTGACGAATGTCAGGACGACGAAGGATCAAAGGATCATAATGACCAGTCTGAAACAGGCGATCGACGCCTTGGTGCCGACCGAGGGCGGCTGGCGCGGGACGGTGCCGGAGAATTGGTCGCAGGGCCGCACCGCCTATGGCGGCTTTTCCGCCGCGCTCGCGCTGCATGCCGCGCAGAACTCGGACACCGACCTCCCCCCGCTGCGATCCGCGCAGGTGTCGTTTATCGGGCCGCTTTCGGGCGAGATCACGATCCGCGCACAGCGGCTTCGGCGCGGGCGCAACGCCGCGTTCGTTCAGGTCGACGTCAAGAGCGCGGCCGGGCTCGGGCTGCGGGCGACGTTCGTGTTCATGGGCCCGGTCGCCTCGCGCGTCGATCACCAGACCGGCGGCGCGCCGGAGTTTCCGATGCCGGGGCCGGACACGCAGACGTTTCGCGGTCACAGCGCGGTCGCCTTTTCGCGCAACTTCGACCTGCTCGATCGCCGCGACGACGGCGTCGGGCCGTCCGAATGGCTGCGCTGGGCGCGACTGGCGGACCGCGCGGGGCTCGATCCGACGGTCGAGCTGATCGCGATCGCCGATTGCTTGCCGCCCGCCGCGCTCAAGCTGCTGGGCGGACCTGCCCCGCTCAGTTCGATGACGTGGCTGCTCAACATCCTCGGGCCCCGGCCGGTAACGCGCGACGGCTGGTGGCTGCTCCGTGCGACCACCGACTATACGCGCGAGGGAAGCTCGAGCCAGCAGATGGCGATCTGGAACGCGGACGGCACGCCCGTCGCCGAACAGATGCAGAGCGTCGCGATCTTCGCCTGAACCCGACATATCTTGCGACATATTGGCTACTTGGCGGCAAAACCCTGCGACAAGCGCGGCGTAGACCAGCGGCATTCGATGGGAATTCTTACCCCTCCGCCGGAGACCGACATGCGCAAGATCGTCCTACCCCTCCTCTTCGCTGCTAGCGCGATTGCCTCCGTGGCAAGCGCCGCCCAGACCAATCCCGCCCCCGCGACCCCGCGCGCGCCGATCCGTCAGGACGCGAACCGCGACGGTGTCGCGACGCGCGCCGAAGCGATCGCGCAGGCCGACGCCCGCTTCGCGCAGATGGATACCGACCGTGACGGCCGGATCACCGGCGGCGAGATGCGCGCCTATCGTGCCGCGCTGCACGACCGGATGGTGGCAAGCGGCCGCGATGTCCCCGTTCCGCCACCGGGTGGCGGCAAGCATGACGGGATGGGCCGGCGGATGGATCCGAACGGCGACGGCAGCGTCACGCGCGAGGAGTTCGAGGCACGCGCGCTCAAGCGGTTCGACCGGGTCGACGCCAATCACGACGGCATGATCGATGCGACCGAGCGCGCGAATGCCGCCGAGATGCGCCATGTCGACCGACGCGAGCGCCGCCAGGGCGTCACCCCGCCCGTGCAGACTCCCGCGCCCACGCCTGCCCGATAACTCGAAGACGGGGAAGCATCGGACGAACCCCGATGCTTCCCCTGGACAGCCGCCATGCTAGACACTGCCCCGATGGGAGACATGCCGCATCTGCTGCTCGTCGATGACGAGCGCTCGATCCGTGAGCCATTGGCCGCGTACCTCACCAAACAGGGGTTCCGCGTCACGCAGGCGGGCGATGCGGAGAGCGCGCGGACCCGGCTGACGGCCTATGCGATCGATCTCGTCATCCTCGACATCATGATGCCGGGCGAGGACGGGCTGTCACTGTGCCGGCATATCGCCGCGACCAGCGACGTGCCGGTGATCCTGCTGACCGCGCGCACCGAGGAGACCGACCGGATCATCGGGCTCGAAATGGGTGCCGACGATTATGTTGTGAAGCCGTTCTCGCCGCGCGAACTGGCGACGCGCGTGAAGGTGATCCTGCGTCGTGCGACCGCGGGCGGTGCGCGCCAGCACGCACCCGAGGCGAACGCCTATGCCTTTGCCGGCTGGGTGCTGAAATCGGGCGAGCGCGCGCTGGTCGACCGCGAGGGCGTGTCGGTGCCGTTGTCGACGGGCGAATATAATCTGCTGTTGGCGCTCGTCACGCGGCCGCGCCAAGTGCTCACGCGTGATCAGTTGCTCGACCTGACGCAGGGGCGCGAGGCGGCGGCGTTCGATCGCGCGATCGACAATCAGGTCAGCCGGTTGCGGCGCAAGATCGAGGCGGATGCGAAGACGCCGGAGCTGATCAAGACGGTATGGGGCGGCGGCTATACGCTGGCCGCGGAAGTCACGCGGCTGTGAGCAGGCAAGCGTGAGCCGGCCATGGCCGCGCAGCCTCGCCGGCCAGATGGCGTTGTTGATCGCGCTGGCGCTGTTCGTCGCGCAGGCGATCAACTTCGGGCTGATCCTGCGCGACCGGCTCGAATTCCGCCTCGCCCAGGCGACCCGCCCCGTCGCGATGCGGATCGCCGATGCGCTGGACCGAGAGGCGCATGCGGGTCGGCCGCTCACCGCCGATCGCGGCCGGGTGCGCCGCCTTGCCGCCGATCCGATTCCGCCGACCGGCTATGAGCATCATCCCGAGGTCGCCGCCGAACTGCGGCGCCAGCTCGCGGACCAGGGGGTGCTCGTCGGCAAGATCGATACCGGACTCCGTCCCGCGGCGCCCGAGAGCGATACAGCGCGCGACGATCGCCGCCGCGCCGGACTCCGCCGCAGCGACCGCGATGGAGCGGCGCTGTTGATTGCGGTCGAGCAGCCGGGCCGCGGCTGGCTGACGATCACCGCGCCATGGCCGCAACCCGGGCCGCGCCTGCTGCTGGCGTTGCTGAGCCAGACCGCGATCCTCTACATCATCGTGCTGTTGCCGATCCTGTGGATCCTGCGCCGATTGTCGCGTCCGTTGCGCGATCTGCGCGAGGCGGCGGAACGGTTCCGGCCCGGGGATCCCGGCGTACCGATGCCGCTTGCCGGCCCCGACGACGTCGCGGCGCTGATCACCGCATTCAATGCGCTCCGGCTGCGCGTGACGGCGATGCTCGACGAGAAGGACCGGATGCTCGGCGCGATCGGGCATGACCTGCGCACGCCACTCGCCGCGTTGCGCGTGCGGATCGAGTCGGTCGAGGACGACATGGATCGCGCGAAGATGATCGACACGGTGGCGGAGATGAACCGGACGCTCGACGACATCCTCTCGCTGGCACGGCTGGGGCGGCCGAGCGAACCGATGACCGATGTCGACCTCGCCGCACTGGTCGATGCGGTGGTCGAGGATTTCCGTGATCTCGGCTGCGAGGTGAGCTTCGTCGAGGCGGACCGGTTGCGTATGCGGTTGCGGCCGTCGCTGATGCGACGCGCGGTGCGCAACCTGATCGAGAATGCGGTGAAATACGGCGTCGCGGCGGAGGTGCGGGTGGAGGCGGGTGCGCGCTCGGTCGCAATCGTTGTGGCGGACCAGGGTCCCGGGATCCCCGAGGACCGCATGGGCGATGTGTTCGACGCATTCACGCGGCTGGAAAGTTCGCGCAACCGCGAGACGGGCGGGATCGGGCTGGGGCTGGCCTTGGCGCAGGCGATCGTGCGCGAGGCCGGCGGCGAGATCCGGCTGGTCAACCGGTCGGGCGGCGGCCTAGACGCGATCATCGATCTGCCGCGTTAGGTCTGTCTGCTCCCTCTCCCCGGCGGGGAGAGGGAGCAGGAGCGTTAGTCCTCGACGATCTGGCTGTTCGTCCGCGTATCCTTCATCATCAGATACACGACCAGCGACACTGCGATCATCGCGGTCACATACCAGTAGAAGCCGCGTTCGAAGCCGGCGTCCTTGAACTTCAGCGCGACGACCTCCGCGGTGCCGCCGAACAGCGTGTTGGCGAGCGCATAGGGCAAGGCGACGCCCAGCGCGCGGATATGCGCCGGGAACAGCTCCGCCTTCACGACCGCGTTGATCGACGTATAGCCCGTCACGATTACCAGCGCCGCCATCACCAGCAGGCCGGCATAGATCGGATTGGTCGCGGTCTCGAGCGCGGTGAAGATCGGATAGGTGAACAGCACCCCGGCGATGCCGAACGCGATCATCAGCGGTTTCCGCCCGACCCGGTCCGACAGACCACCCGCGACCGGTTGCAGCAGCATGAACACGAACAGCGTGGCCGCGTTGATCTGGCTCGCCACTTCGCGGCTGAACCCGCTGGTGTTGACCAGGAACTTCTGCATGTAGATCGAGTAGGCATAGAAGGCGAGCGTACCGCCCGCGGTCAGCAGCATCACCGTCATCGTCTCGCGCGGATGCTTGGTGACGAGCTGGAGGAAGCCCGACTTCGGCTTGCCGTCGCCCGCCTCGGACTTGGCGTTCTCGAAGCTCTGCGTCTCGGCGAGCCCGCGGCGGATGTAGAACACGACCACGGCCAGCACAGCCCCGATCGCGAACGGAATGCGCCAGCCCCAGGAATCGAGCGCCGCCTCGCTCATCGTCGACTGCAGCACCAGCAGCACGCAGATCGCGAGCAGCTGCCCAGAAATCAGCGTGACATATTGGAACGACGAGAAGAAGCCGCGGCGATCCTTGCCCGCCATCTCGGTCAGATACGTCGCCGACGCGCCATATTCGCCACCGACCGACAGCCCCTGCATCAGGCGCGCGATCACCAGCATGATCGGCGCGAACACGCCGATCGTCTCGTATCCCGGCGTACACGCGATGATCAGCGAGCCTGCGCACATGAGCGTGACCGCGACCGTCAGCCCCGCCTTGCGGCCGTGGCGATCCGAATAGACCCCCATGATCCACGCGCCGATCGGCCGCATCAGGAAGCCCACCGCAAAGATCGCCGCCGCGCTGAGCAGCTGCGCGGTGCGATCCGTCGACGGGAAGAAATGCGGTGCGAAATACAGCGTGAACGCGGAATAGACGTACCAGTCGAACCACTCGACGAGGTTGCCGGTCGATCCGCCGATGATCGCTTTCAGGCGTGTCTTCTGATCGGGAGCCATTACTTCACGTCCTGCGTCGCTGGAGTGGGGGCGAACCCGCGCTTCTTGAGCAGCGCGTTCACATCGGGGTCGCGACCGCGGAAGGCGCGATAGGCCTCGGCCCGATCGGTCTCGTTACCCGTCGACAGCAGCACGCGCGCGAACTTGTCGGCAGTCGGCTTGTCCCACGGACTGCCCGCCTCCTCGAACGCCGCGAACGTGTCGGCGTCCATCGTCTCCGACCAGAGATAGCTGTAATAGCCCGCAGAATAGCTGTCCGACGCGAACAGATGCTGGAACTGCGGCACGCGGTGACGCATCACCAGCTGCTTCGGCATGCCGATTTCGGCCAGCGTCGCGGCTTCAAACTTGTCCGGGTCTATCACGCCGTCTGGTACCGTGTGGATCTTCATGTCGACGATCGCCGACGAGAGGTATTCGGTGGTCGCAAACCCCTGGTTAAAGGTGCGCGATTTCTCGATCTTGTCGAGCAGGTCCTGCGGCATGGCGGCCTTGGTCTGGTAATGCCGCGCATATTTGTCGAGCACGTCACGAGTCAGCAGCCAATGCTCGTTCACCTGGCTCGGATACTCCACGAAATCGCGCGGTGTGCCGGCGAGCCCGGGATATTCGACGTTCTGCAGCATCGCGTGGATCGCGTGGCCGAATTCGTGGAACAGCGTCTGCGCATCGTCGAGGCTGATCAGGATCGGCTCGCCGGGCGCGCCCTTGGCGAAATTGTTGTTGTTCGACGACAGCACCAGCTGTGCCGGGGCAAGACCGCGCTGGCCACGATAGGTGTTCGCCCACGCGCCCGACCGCTTGCCGGTCCGCGCGAAGTCGTCGCGGTAGAACAGCCCGACATCCTTGCCGGCCTTGTCGGTCACGCTCCACACACGCATGTTCGGCTCGAACACGGGAACGGTGCCGGTGATCTCCTTGAAATTCAGCCCGTACAGCCGGTTGGCGGCGTAGAGCGATCCCTGGATGATGTTACTAAGCTCGAAATACGGCTTCAGCTGTGCCTGATCGAGATCGTACCGGCTTTTACGCACCTTCTCCTGGTAGAAGCGGTAATCCCAGGGTTCGATCGTCAGCGACGTGCCGGCGACCTTCTGCATGTCGGCGACTTCCTCGGCGACACGGGCGCGGGCGGCGGGCCAGACGCGCATCATCAGATCCATCGCCGCGGCGGGCGTCTTGGCCATCGTGTCCTGCATCCGCCAATCGGCATGCGTTTTGAACCCTAGCAGATGCGCGCGGTCGGCACGCAGCTTGACGATCTGCGCGATCGTCGCGTTCGTGTCGTTCGCATCGCCATTGTCGCCGCGGTTGACGAACGCGCGCCATACCTTCTCGCGGAGCGCACGATCAGTCGCGTAGGTCAGCACCGGATCGACCGCTGAGCGCGTGTTGACGATCGCAAAGCCCGGCAGCTTCCGCTCGGCAGCGGCGGCCTTGGCGACCGCCTTAACGCTGTCGGGCAACCCGGCCAGCTGCGCCGCGTCGGTGACTGAGATCGCCTTGCTCTCATCGGCCAGCAGCTTCTCGCCAAAGGTCGAGAAGGCAGTCGCGAGCTGCTGGTTATATTGCGACAACTGCGCCTTTTGCGCGTCGTTCAGCTTGGCGCCCTGCCGCACAGAGCTGTCGTAGATCCGAGTGACGAGCCGGATCTGCTTCGCGGTCAGCCCGCTCGTATTGCGCGTGTCGTAGATCGCCTGAACGCGCGCGAACAGCGGCTTATCGAAGGTGATCGCGTCCGAGGCGGCCGAGAATTTGGGCGACCATTCGCGGTCGAGCTTCTGATAGGCGGGCGTGTTCATGTTGCCCGTCATCACGCCGAACAGCGTCATCACCCGACCATAGCGCTTGCCCGCCAGCTGCATCGGCACGATCGTATTGGCAAACGTCGGCTTGGCCGGATTGTCGGCGATCTTGCGATAGTCGGCGGCGCGTTCGGCGAGCGTCGTCTCGAACGCCTGCGGGAACAGCTCGGGGCGAACCTTGTCCCAGGGAGGCACCCCGCCCATCGGGCCGGTCCAGTCGGCGAGCAAAGGATTGGCGGCAGGCGTAGCGGCCGGCGCAGTCTGCGCGACGACAGAGGTAGACGCCATCAGCGCGACGGCGCTCGCGGCGAGGTATAGAAACTTCACATGGATCTCCCGGTCGATGTCCCGGGTAGCATAGAGATAAAGTCACACAGAGGAAGGCGTGCGGGGTATTTAGGTCGCCACGCACTCCCGACCCACTACTCGGCCGCTCACTCCAGCGGCGGTTCCTCAGTCGATTGAAGCGCCGCCAACGCGGCGGCCGCGATCAATCGCCGGCCCGTTTCCGCCGCCGCCTCTGGCGTCATCGTGATCGCCAGTCCGTCGCGTCCGTCGAGCGTGACAACGCCGTCTTGCGCCGCGGCGACGCCTGCGATGGTTTCGGGCCTTAACATGATCACACTCCCGGTCGCGCCCTGCTTCCCGTGGCCAATTGCCGCGTCGCAGTCAGGAGCCGTTGGAACCGTACAGATATTGTGGTTCGAACTCGGCAACGGCTGCGAGCGCCTTACGATCCAGGATGCACACCTCATTTGCCTTAAATGTCAGCAAGTTCTTCTCGCGAAGCGAGCGCAGCACGCGGTTGACATGCACCCCGGTCAACCCACTGGCCTCGGCAATGTCCGGCTGCGTCATCGGCAGCATGTAACGCCCATCGGCCGCCAGCCCGACCATTTCCAGCCGTTCGTTAAGCTCGCAGAACAGATGTGCGACGCGGCCCTCCGCGCCAAGGCGGCCAAGCCGGAAAATCCACTCGCGGTGCATCGCCGCGTCGAGCAGCGTACTGAACCACAGCTTGCGCGTGAGATGCGGATAGCGTTCGGTGATCGTCTCGAGCGTCTGGTGATCGTAACAGGCGATCTTGACCGGGCCGAGCGTGGCGATGTCGTGATCGAGGCGACGCATCGGAAACGCGTGAAGATCGACGAAATCGCCGGGGACGTGGACCGCGACCAGCTGTCGCTGACCGTTGCGATCGTCCATGTAGCGGCACACAAACCCTTCGAGCAGCAGCGTGCTCGTGTCGATGATCACGCCGGCGCGGACGATCTGCTTGCGCGCGGCGACCTGCCGCACCGATCCGATGCTGTCCTCAAGGACGCGCTGTTCTTCGTCGCTGAGTTCGTGCCGGCCCCGGCCGAGCAGAAATTTACCCGAGATCATCACAGCTCCCGTCGCGTTCGGCCGCATATCGCGGCCGACCCTAGAAGACCCTAACAGGCCCCGCACCGATCTTCATCCTACGCGACCGCGGGACCGTACCGGGCCGTTCGCGGTCAGGGACGGACGGGAACTGCGCCCGGTGCACCCGGTGCGCCGCCCGGCATGCCGCGCTGCTGCATCTGGGCCTGCGCCTGCATCTGCTGGACGACGCTCTGCGGCAGGAAGTCGAGCAGCTCGACGTCGAAGATCAGCGTTGAGTTCGCCGGGATCGGCCCGGTCGCCTTGTCGCCATAGCCGAGCGACGGCTTCATCCAGAAGCGATACTTCGCGCCCTTCGGCATCAGCTTGAGCGCTTCCGAGAAACCCGGAACGACGCCGGTGACGGGCATCGGGGTCGGCTGCTGCGACTTGTCGAACGTCGTGCCGTTCAGCAGCTTGCCCTCGTAGTTGACGAGCGCGACGTCGGCGTCGGTCGGCTTGGCGGCGCCCGGCTTGCCCGGCGCGATCACCTTGTACTGCAGACCGGACGCGGTCACCACGACGCCGCGCGCCCGCGCGTTGCGCGCCAGCGGATCGTCGCCCTGCCGCGCCAGTGCGACAGCCGCGATCAACGCGAGCGCGATCCCGACCCAGAGATAGACAAGATAGCTGCGCTTGGTGGGCTGCAGCGGCACGGCGGTGACGGTCGACATCGGATAAGGCCCCGGTCATCTGGTCACGCCGGAGCGCCGCGCGTGCCGTTTGTAAAGTCTTGCGACTGGATCATTCCGGGGCTGCGAACATCGCAACCCCGAACCTCAAAGGATCCCGCGCCGATCGTGCGATGACGATCGATCCGCGGGACCGGTCATTCCTTAGCGGGCGCCGTCGCGCTCTGCGCGCTTGCGGTCCATCTTGCGCGAGCGACGGATCGCGGCGGCGCGCTCACGTGCGCGCTTCTCGGACGGCTTCTCGTAGTGACGGCGCAACTTCATCTCGCGATACACGCCTTCGCGCTGCAGCTTCTTCTTCAGCGCGCGGAGGGCCTGGTCGACGTTGTTGTCGCGTACGATGATCTGCATAAATCCGTTGAGCTCCGGTCGAATGGGTTTAGCCGTCGCGAACAGGTCCGCGCCGTATGAACCGTGCCCCCTAACAGCGCATCGGTCCGGTTTCAACCCTGCGCCCTCCGCGGCCCCGCAGAATCGCCGCGTTTGCGAGTGGCGTGACGTGCGGCTAGGAGCAGCGGATGACCCGCACGCCCCTCACGCTTTACAACAGTCTCTCGCGCGAACTCGAGACCTTCCGGCCGATCGATCCGGCCGATGTCGGCATCTATTCATGCGGGCCCACGGTCTACAACTATGCGCATATCGGCAATCTGCGCGCCTATGTGTTCACCGACACGCTGAGCCGCGTCCTGACGTGGAAGGGCTATCCGCTCACCCACATCATCAACATCACCGATGTCGGGCATCTGACGTCGGATGCGGATGTCGGCGACGACAAGATGGAGGCGGCCGCGCGCGCCAGCGGGCAGGATATCTGGGCGATCGCGAAACACTATACCGACGCGTTCAAGCAGAACCTCGCCGACCTGAACATCCGCGCCCCCACCCGCTTTCCGCTCGCTACCGATCACATCCCCGAGATGATCGCGTTTGCCGAGGCGATCGCCGAGCGGCATTGCTATGTCCTGCCCGACGGCCTGTATTTCGACACGACGACGGTGCCCGATTATGGTCGCCTCGCCCGGTCGCAGGACGACACGGGTGAGAGCCGGATCGATCCGGTCGAGGGCAAGCGCCACCCGCAGGACTTTGCGATCTGGCGGACGTCCGCGCCGGGCGAGAACCGGCAGATGGAATGGGATTCACCCTGGGGTCGCGGTGCGCCCGGCTGGCATCTCGAATGCTCGGTGATGAGCAAGAAGTATCTCGGCGCGACGTTCGACATCCACACCGGCGGGATCGATCACCGCGAGATCCACCATCCCAACGAGATCGCGCAGAATCAGGCGCATTGCGACTGCGGCGATACCGGCGCGACGCTGTGGATGCACAACAACTTCCTGGTCGAACGCTCAGGCAAGATGTCCAAGTCGGGCGGTAAGTTCACCACGCTCAAAACGCTGGTCGACCGGGGCTTCCACCCACTCGCCTACCGGCTGATGTGCCTTCAGGCGCAGTATCGCAGCGAGCTGGAATTCTCATGGGAGAATCTCGCCGCGGCGCAAACTCGCCTGAAGCGACTGGCGATCACGGTCGATGCGTTGCGCAGCCGGCCCGCGGGCGGCCCGTCGGGTAGCGCGTTTGCCTATCGCGACCGGCTAGACGCCGCAGTGTCGGACGATCTGTCGACGCCGCGCGCGCTGCCGATCCTCGACGAGATGCTCGGCGACAAGCGCGTCGCGCCGGCGGACCGGCTGGCGGCGCTCGTCGATTTCGACGCGGTGCTGGGCCTCGATCTGGCGACGATCCGCCGCGAAGACCTGCGCGTCCGCCCGATATCGGCGACGCTCGACGAAGCGACGATCGCGGATCGCCTCGACGAGCGGCGGGCGGCGCGTGCGGCGAAGGATTTCCCGCGCTCCGACGCGATCCGCGACGAACTGGCGGCAGCCGGCGTCGAGGTCATGGACGGCGATCCGCTTGGCTGGGACTGGAAACTGGGCTGACGCCTCAGCGAAAGCCCAGCCAGTAGAGCAGGCCGATATTGACCGCGAGCAGTGGCAGCGCGGTCGGCACCTGCGCGCGGATGACCGCGTTCTTGTCCTTGAGGTCGAGCAGCGCGGCGGGGACGAGATTGAAGTTCGCCGCCATCGGCGTCATCAGCGTGCCGCAGAACCCGCTGAGCATGCCGATCGCCGCAACGACGGCGGGGTCGCCGCCATAGTGCCGGACGAGTAGCGGGATCCCGATCGCCGCCGCCATTACCGGGAACGCCGCGAACGCATTGCCCATGATCATCGTGAACAGCGCCATGCCGAGCGTGTAGGCAAGGACCGCGCCGATCAAGCTGTTATCCGGGATCGCATGGCCCGCCAACCCGCCGACGACGTCCCCCACGCCCGCCAGCGCGAAGACCGCGCCGAGGCTCGCCAGCATCTGCGGCAACACTGCCGCCCAGCCGATGGCATCCATCACCCGTAAACCTTCCGCGAGCGGCGTGGCGACACGCGGGCGGAACCAGGCCTGCATCGCAATCAGCGCGATCAGGACGCCGCAGGTTAGCGCGACGAGCGTCGCCTGCTTGGGATCGACGAGGCTCGGGACCGCGCGGAACAGCACGGTGCCGCCCAACGCCGCGGCCGGGATGATCAGCGCGGGGAGGAATATCCGGTTGCCGAGCCGTGCGGCGTCGTCCCGCCGCGCGTCGAGCGAGGTTGTGGCCCGCCCGCCCCGCCCTATCGCGCCCGAGCCTGCGATCGCGACGAGCGCCAGGACGAGGACGCCATTGCCGACGTCACCCAGTCGCCCGCCAAGCAGGAAGCTGACCGCCAGCACCGCATAGAACGCCGCATTGCCAAGGCGCTTGGGATTGGTGCGATCGGTCGCGCTCAGCACTGCGAACGCCGCGAACATCAGCCCCGCCACCGCGTAGATGAAGCCGGTGCCGATCACGCCGCGCGCGCCAGTCGGCGATCGAGCAGCCAGAGGCGGAACCCGTGGATCACGAACGCGGCGATTGCAGTCGGGATCGCCCACACCGAAAGATGCAGCGGCTGGATGACGATGCCATAGCCCTCGAGCACGCCCTTCATCAGCAGGATCGAGCCGATCGCGATGAAGATGTCCTCACCGAAGAACAGCCCGATATTGTCGGTCGCCGCGGCCATCGCCGGTATGCGGTCGCCGCCCGGCGGAAGGCCCTGCGCCTCGGCGGCGGCTTCGGCCATCGGCGCGACGAGCGGGCGGACGCTCTGCGCCGGGCCGGCGATCGACGTCAGGCCGAGGGCTGCGGTCAACTGGCGAAATAGCAGGTAGCCGATCAGCAGCCGCCCGACCGTCGCGCCCCTGAGCTTGCCGATCGCGAGCCGCGCGCGTTCCTGCAATCCGTGGCGTTCGAGCATCCCGATCACCGGCAGCACGAGGTAGATCACCGTGACATAGCGGTTGTCGTTGAACGCCTTGCCGAACGCCGCGAGAATCGCGAGCGGCGCGATCCCCGCGGCAAGGCCCGTGGCCAGCGCGGCGACCGCGACCACGAGCAGCGGATTGAACCGAAGCAGGAAGCCCGCGACGATCACCACTATACCGCACAGGACCAACATAGCGTTCTAGCGCGCCTGCTTGGCGAAATCGGCGTCGAACCCGGCTTTGGCTTTCGCGACGATCCCGGGCAGCAGCGTCGAATCGACGAACGCGGTCGTGTCGCCCGCCGCGCGGCGCCGGCCGCGTGCGATCACGTCGGCGAGTTCGGGATGCGACGGCAGGACGATGTCGGCGTGCAGCGTACCGAGCATCGCGATACTGCGGCGATAGTCGCCGACGATGCCCGGATAGGCGCGATTGCCGATCAGACGATTGCCCGCGACGCTGACGCTGCACGGGAAGACGACGTCGAGCGCGCGCGGCCGCGCGGGGATCCGCATCGTCCAGGTCGTGCAGCCGGGGGTGTGCCCCGGCGTCGTGCGCGCGGTCATCGTGACGGTGCCGAGCGTCACCGTGTCACGATCGCGAACGCCGCGATCGACCGGGACCGCGGGAAAGCGAATGACGCCATAGTTCGTCTCGCCGGGTGGTATCCCGGTTTCGAGCGCGCGGACGTCGCCGACGCCCGCGACGACCCGCGCGCCGGTCGCGCGCTTGAGCGCGGCCACGCCCGCCGCATGATCGAAATGCGCATGCGTGACAAGGATCAGCTTCACGTCGCGCAGGCGAACACCGGCCGCGACGATGTTGCGCCCGATCATCCCCGCATTCTCGGCAAGCGTCCCGTCGATCAGGATCGCGCCTGCGGGCGTCTTGATCAGATAGGCAGCGATCCCTTCGCTACCGACATAGGTGATCGGACCGGCAATAGGGAACGGCGCCTGCGGCCGAGTCCAGGCAGGCGGATCCGCCGCGCCGAGCAGCAGCGGAGCGGTCGCGGCGATGCCCAGTGCGCCGATCAAGGATCTGACGCGGAAACCTAACGCCCCCCCCCCGCCAGGGGGAGGTGGCAGGCGCAGCCTGACGGAGGGGGCGGTCGGCGCTACCATTGGTTTCGTATCCTCCCCCTCCGTCGCCGTCGGCGCCACCTCCCCCTTGCGGGGGAGGATCAGATGCCCGTCTCCCTTACCCGCTTATTCCCACTCGATCGTGCCGGGGGGCTTCGAGGTGTAGTCGTAGGTGACCCGGTTGATGCCCTTCACCTCGTTGATGATCCGCGTTGCGACGCGCGGCAGGAAGTCGCCGGGGAACTGGAACGCCTGCGCGGTCATGCCGTCGGTCGACGTCACCGCGCGCAAGGCCAGCACGTTGTCATAGGTGCGACCGTCCCCCATCACCCCGACGCTGCGCACCGGCAGGAGCACCGCGAACGCCTGCCAGATCGTGTCGTAGAGACCCGCCGCGCGGATCTCCTCGAGATAGATCGCATCCGCTTTCCGCAGGATGTCGCAGCGTTCCTTGGTCACTTCGCCAGGGATGCGGATCGCAAGGCCGGGTCCAGGGAACGGGTGGCGGCCGACGAAGATCTCCGGCAGCCCCAGCTCGCGACCCAGCGCGCGAACCTCGTCCTTGAACAGCTCGCGCAGGGGCTCGACGAGCTTCATGTTCATGCGCTCGGGCAGACCGCCGACATTGTGGTGGCTCTTGATCGTTACCGACGGCCCGCCGGTGAAGCTGACGCTCTCGATCACGTCGGGATACAGCGTCCCCTGCGCAAGGAACTCCGCGCCGCCAAGCTTCTTCGCCTCGGTATCGAACACGTCGATGAAGGTCTTGCCGATGAACTTGCGCTTCAGCTCGGGGTCGGTGATTCCGGCGAGGCCGCTGAGGAACAGCTCCTCGACGTTCACATGGATCAGCGGGATGTGGTAGGCGCCGCGGAACAGGCTGACCACCTGCTCGCTCTCGCCCGCGCGCATCAGGCCGTGATCGACATAGACGCAGGTGAGCTGCTCGCCGATCGCCTCGTGGATCAGGACCGCCGCGACCGCCGAGTCGACGCCGCCCGACAGGCCGCAGATGACCCGGCCCGTGCCGACCTGCGCGCGGATCTCGGCGATCTTGGTCTCGCGGAACTCGGCCATCGTCCAGTCGCCACTGAGCCCGCAGACGTGCCGCGCGAAGTTCGCGATCAGCTTGCCACCGTCCGGCGTGTGGACGACCTCGGGGTGGAACTGCACGCCGTAAAAGCGCCGGGCCTCGTCGGCGACGATCGCATAGGGCGCGCCGGTCGAGGTCGCGACGGGGGTGAACCCCGGCGGGATCGCGTCGACCTTGTCGCCGTGGCTCATCCAGACCTGGTGGCGTTCGCCCTCGGCCCACAGTCCGTCGAACAGCGCGCAAGCCGACTTGACCTCGATGAACGCGCTGCCGAACTCGCCGCCATCACCCGAGACGATCACGTTGCCGCCCAGCTGGGCCGACATGACCTGCTGGCCGTAACAGATGCCGAGGATCGGGATACCCGCCTCGAAGAAGCGCTGCGGCACGCGTGGGGAATTCTCCGCGGTGACCGAGGCGGGACCACCCGAGAGGATGATGCCCTTGGGCTGCATCCGGTCAAAGGCGGCCTCGGCCGACTGGAAGGGGGCGATCTCGCTATAGACGCCGGCTTCACGCACGCGGCGGGCGATCAGCTGGGTTACCTGGCTGCCGAAATCGACGATGAGAATGCTGTCTGGGTGCTCCATGTCGGGCGCATAGCCGGATGGGACCCGTAACGAAAGAGGCCGCGCTTCCCGGATGGGAAACGCGGCCTGCAATTCGACTAACGAGAGGCGGGGATTATGCTGCTTCGTTGTAATCCTCGTCCGACATCACCGGACCCGAATCCTGGCCCTTCGCCGAGACGTCGCGGTCGACGAACTCGATGACGGCCATCGGCGAGGCGTCCGACATGCGGATACCAGCCTTGATGACGCGGGTGTAACCGCCGTTGCGATCCGCATAACGGGTCGCCAGAACGTCGAACAGCTTGATCAGCTGTGCGTCGTCGAGCAACCGACCGTGCGCGAGACGACGGTTGGACAGGCCGCCCTTCTTCGCGAGCGTGATCAGCTTCTCGATGTAAGGACGCAGTTCCTTCGCCTTGGCGACGGTGGTGGTGATCTGCTCGTGCTTGATGAGCGCGGCGCTCATGTTGCGGAACAGAGCAAGACGGTGGGCCGAGGTCCGCTGAAGCTTACGGCCGCCTACGCGATGGCGCATGTTTAATACCTTTTCGTTCGTTCAGGGGCCGTATGAGGTACCCGGGAGCTGGTGGGGACGAGGAGCCCACCTGGATAATCGTCATCCCAGCGAACGCTGGGATCTCCATGAGGAACGGACCGGACCCGTACCGCAATACCCCAGTTTTCGCTGGAGTGACGGCATGGGCCCGATGTCGCTTACCCCATGATTTCCTGCTCGAGCTTCTTGGCCATCTCTTCGATGTTCTCAGGTGGCCAGCCCGGGATTTCCATCCCCAGGCGAAGACCCATCGACGACAGCACTTCCTTGATCTCGTTCAAGGACTTGCGGCCGAAGTTAGGCGTACGCAGCATCTCGGCTTCGGTCTTGCCGACCAGATCGCCGATATAGATGATGTTGTCGTTCTTGAGGCAGTTCGCCGAACGCACCGACAGCTCCAACTCGTCGACCTTCTTGAGAAGGTAACGGTTGATCTGCTGCGTGTCGCCTGCGGGCTCCGCACCACCGGCAGCGGGTGCTGCCTGGCCGATCGGGGCCGACGAACGCGTCACCGACGAATCGTCGAAGTGGACGAACAGCGCGAGCTGGTCCTGGAGGATGCGACCGGCATAGCCGACTGCGTCTTCCGGGGTGATCGTGCCGTCGGTTTCGATCGTCAGCGTCAGCTTGTCGTAATCCAGGTCCTGACCAACGCGGGTCGGGTCGACCTTGTACGACACCTGCCGTACCGGCGAGTACAGCGCATCGACCGGGATCAGACCGATCGGCGCGTCGGCCGGGCGGTTTGCGGTCGCGGGCACGTAACCCTTACCGATGTCGGCGGTCAGCTCCATGTTGAGCGTCGCACCCTCATCGAGGTGGCAGATCACGAGATCCTTGTTCATGATCTCGATGTCGCCCGAGACGGCAATGTCGCCGGCCTTGACTTCACCCGGACCCGTTGCCGAGAGCTGGAGGCGCTTGGGCCCCTCGCCCTGCATGCGGATCGCGATCTGCTTCACGTTGAGGACGATGTCGGTCACGTCCTCGCGGACGCCTGCCAGAGACGAGAACTCATGCAGCACGTTCTCGATCTTGATCGAGGTGACGGCCGCGCCCTGCAGCGACGAGAGCAACACGCGACGCAGCGCGTTGCCGAGCGTCAGGCCGAAGCCCCGCTCGAGCGGCTCGGCGATGAAGGTCGCCTTGCGCTTGGTGTCGCCACCGGCCTTTTTCTCCAGGCCGCTGGGCTTCTTGAGTTCCTGCCAGTTCTTTGCGTTGACAGACACTTGCTTCCCCTAATTTGGGGGCCGGCGAACGGGTGTGTCCGCCGACCATGAAAATACACCCGTGCGGCGCGATCAACCGCGCACGGGAGGCGGAGAATCAGACGCGGCGACGCTTCGAAGGACGCACGCCGTTGTGCGGGATCGAGGTCACGTCACGGATCGACGTGATCTGGAAACCGACAGCCTGCAGTGCGCGCAGTGCCGATTCGCGACCCGAGCCGGGGCCCTTGACCTCGACTTCGATCGTGCGGACGCCGTGCTCGGCGGCCTTCTTGCCGGCGTCTTCCGCTGCGACCTGCGCCGCGTACGGAGTCGACTTGCGCGAGCCCTTGAAGCCCATTGCGCCCGCCGACGACCACGAGATCGCGTTGCCTTGGGCATCGGTGATCGTGATCATGGTGTTGTTGAAGCTGGCATTCACGTGAGCGACGCCAGAGGTGATGTTCTTGCGCTCGCGCCGCTTAATGCGCTGAGGTTCGCGTGCCATGGTGTATTTCCTGACCTGTATCTGCGTGACGCCGGGCGGCCCGTTGGGACCAGCGCCGGCGGAGTAATCCATTGAAAAAGTGGATTACTTCTTCTTGCCGGCGATCGGCTTGGCCTTGCCCTTGCGGGTGCGCGCATTGGTATGCGTACGCTGGCCGCGGACCGGGAGGCCCTTGCGATGACGCAGGCCGCGATAGCAGGCGAGATCCATCAGGCGCTTGATGTTCATCGAGGTCTGGCGGCGCAGATCGCCCTCGACGGTGTGATCGGCGTCGATCGTCTCGCGGATGTGCAGGACTTCCTGGTCGGTCAGGTCCTGGACTCGCGCCGTATCGGCGATACCGAGCTTCGTGATGATTTCCTTGGCCTTGGTCGAACCGATGCCGTGGATATAGGTCAGCGCGATCACCACGCGCTTGTTGGTCGGGATATTAACACCCGCGATACGTGCCATGAACTTGGTTCTCCTGCTCCACGGGCTTCGGCATGGCTGCACGAAGCCCATCTCCTAGCGATGATCCGAACGCACGATAGCGACGAACGCAAACAAGCGCCGCCGGAACCGTCGTGTCGGGGAGAGTTCGAATAAGCGCGCGCCAACGCGCTGTCAAGCGAGCGGTTCCGCTCAGTGGGCAGGCGTGCGACGCATCTTGAGCCAACGACGGAACGAGACGATCGTCCAGATCATCTCGACCACCCCGAACGGCCAGGCACCCTGGAGGAACCCGTAGATAGACCCCAGCACGCACCCAAACGCGAAGCCGAGCGTCCACCAGTGCGAACCGGCTTCCTTGGCATAGCATAGCAAGGTGAACGAGACCGCGGCTAGACCGAATAACGAGAGAGCATCCATATCCGACCCATGCCCCGAACCGGCAACAAAGGCCATGTCGGGCGTGCAGCGCTATAGGACCGTCGATCCGTCAGCGACGGCCACGCCTCACGCCAACTGCCCGTCGACGCCAAACGCCGTCTTTCTCCTCACTTCCGCCCGAACAGCTTCTCGATGTCGCCGTGTGCGAGCTTCACCCAAGTCGGGCGGCCGTGGTTGCATTGGCCGGAGTGCGGCGTGATCTCCATCTCGCGGAGCAACGCGTTCATTTCGGGGACCGACAATATGCGGCCGGCGCGGACCGAGCCGTGGCACGCCATCGTCCCCGCCACCGCGTCGAGACGCTCCTTCAACGACAAGGCCTCGTCGAACGCGGCGAGTTCGTCGGCGAGGTCGGTGACGAGGCCCTTGGGATCGCTCTGGCCGAGCAACGCGGGCGTCGCGCGCACCAGCATCGCGTGCGGGCCGAAGCGTTCGAGGTCGAGGCCGAATTCCGACAGTTCCTCGGTGCGCGCTTCGAGGCGGTCGCAGGCGGATTCGTCCAGTTCGACGACTTCGGGGATCAGCAACGCCTGGCTGGCGATCGTGCCGCCGATCAATGCCACGCGCATGCGTTCGAGGACGAGGCGTTCGTGCGCGGCGTGCTGGTCGACGAGGACGAGCCCGTCTTCGGCTTCTGCAACGATATAGGTCTTGGCGACCTGGCCGCGGGCGACGCCCATCGGGAAGGATGCGGTTTGCGGTGGGGGTGTCCAGGCGGGTTCGGCGCGCGCTTGCGGGGGCGCGGCGAAGAAGGTGGCGCGCGCGTCGTTGACGGCGCCGTAGTGGCGGTTTTCGAGCGGTAGCCTTTGGGGCGTGCTCTCACCTTCCCATCCGCTTTGCGGACGGGCCCCTTCCTCTCCCCCGGGGGGAGAGGAATTTTCTTGTTGCCACATCGCGAGCGCGGATTCGGACGCGCGCTGGCTGCGATGGCCCGCCGCATCGAGCGCGCGGCGGAGGCCCGAGACGATCAGGCCTCTCACCATGGCGGGGTCACGGAAGCGGACTTCGGTCTTGGCGGGGTGGACATTGACGTCGACCTGGTCGGTCGGGATGTCGAGGAACAGCGCGACGACGGCGTGCCGGTCGCGCGGGAGCATCTCGGCATAGGCGCCGCGGATCGCGCCCATCAGCAAGCGGTCCTTCACCGGCCGGCCGTTGACGAACAGATATTGGTGGTCGGCGATGCCGCGATTGTAGGTCGGCAGACTCGCGACGCCGCCCAGCACGACGCCCTCGCGCTCCAGATCGATCGCCACCGCATTGTCGGCCAGCGCGCGGTCGGTGAGCGTCGCCACCCTGCCGGGCCGATCCTCGACCTGAACCGCCGACAGCGCGCGGCGACCATCATGCTCGAGCGTGAAGCCGATGTCGGGCCGGGCCATCGCGAGCCGGCGGACGACGTCGAGGCAGGCGGCATATTCCGCGCGGGGGGAGCGTAGAAACTTGCGGCGGGCGGGGACGCGCGCGAACAGGTCCTCGACCACGACGCGCGTGCCGGGCGGGAGCGCGGCGGGGCCTTCGCGCGTGACCTGGCCATTGTCGACGGTCCGTGCCCAGCCTTCGGCGCCGCGGATCCGGCTTTCGATCGTCAGCCTTGCGACGCTCGCGATCGAGGGCAACGCCTCGCCGCGAAAACCGAGCGTTACGACCGATTCGATATATTCGTCGGGCAGCTTCGAGGTTGCATGCCGCTCCAGCGCGAGCGCCATGTCGGCCGGCGCCATCCCGCAGCCATCGTCGGCGACTTCGATCCGCGACGTCCCCCCTTCGACGAGGAGAATTGCGATCCGCCCCGCGCCTGCATCGATCGCGTTTTCGACCAACTCCTTCAACGCGCTGGCGGGTCTTTCCACCACTTCACCGGCGGCGATGCGATTGACCAGATGCTCGGGGAGGCGCCGTATTGACATGGGTTTCCGTCTAGACCAAGCGACGGCATCCCGCGACCCGCAAACGCCCGCTTATTTAGGCACCCGGTGCTCGAAACCACCGGCGGGTCCCGCGAGATGATGTGTGCGAAATGCCGCCCGTCCGGCGGCCAGGATTACGGGACCCTGATTGAATGGCCTTCTACTCGCGTTTCTTCAAGTTCATGTCGCACGACATGGCGATCGACCTCGGCACCGCGAACACCGTCGTCTACGTCCGTGGCCGCGGCATCGTCCTGAACGAGCCGTCGGTGGTCGCCGTCGAGACGATCAACGGGATCAAGCGCGTCAAGGCGGTCGGTGACGACGCCAAGATGATGATGGGCAAGACGCCGGGCAACATCGAGGCGATCCGGCCTTTGCGCGACGGCGTGATCGCGGACATCGACGTCGCCGAGCAGATGATCAAGTATTTCATCCAAAAGGTGCACGGGCCGCGCAAGTTCGCGCGCTGGCCCGAGATCGTAATCTGCGTGCCGTCGGGCTCCACCAAGGTCGAACGCCGCGCGATCCGCGATGCCGCGTCGAACGCGGGCGCGTCGCAGGTCTGGCTGATCGAGGAGCCGATGGCGGCGGCGATCGGCGCGGACATGCCCGTCACCGAGCCGATCGGCTCGATGGTCGTCGACATCGGCGGCGGCACGACCGAAGTCGCGGTGCTCTCGCTGCGCGGCCTCGCCTACACGACGTCGGTGCGCGTCGGCGGTGACAAGATGGACGAGGCGATCGTCTCCTATGTCCGCCGCAACCATAACCTGCTGATCGGCGAAGCGACCGCGGAGCGGATCAAGAAGGAAGTCGGCATCGCCAAGCCGCCGGTCGACGGCATCGGCATGATCATCCAGATCAAGGGCCGTGATCTCGTCAACGGCGTGCCGAAAGAGATCCAGATCAACCAGGGCCAGATCGCGGAGGCGCTCAGCGAGCCGGTCGCGACGATCGTCGAGGGCGTCCGCGTCGCACTCGAGAACACCGCGCCCGAGCTCGCCGCGGACATCGTCGATCAGGGCATCGTGCTGACCGGCGGCGGCGCGCTGCTGCAGGGGCTCGACGAGGTGCTGCGCGACGAGACCGGGCTGCCGGTGACGGTCGCCGAGGACCCGCTGACCTGCGTCGCGCTCGGTACCGGCCGCGCGCTCGAGGATCCGTTGTTCCGCGGCGTGCTGATGAGCGGCTAACAGGTTGGTTTTGCTTTAAGACACGCGGACACGAAATCGCGTCGTCCGAGTCGCGGGGGGATATCCCTCCGCGCTTCGGCGGCGCCCGAGACAGGGGGACAGGCGCATGGCGCCAGCCCGCGACCGGCGCACGGGGTTTTCCCGGCGCCGGCAATATGGTGTGTTCATGGGCTATGTGCTCGCCGTCGCTGGTGCGGTGGTGGGCCTGGTGCTGCTTGTCGCGTCGACCTTCAATCCGCCCGCCTTCTCCGCGCTGCGGATGGGGGTCGCAGGCGTGACGGCACCGGTGTCGACGGGGCTTGCGACGGTCGGCTCGGGCATCGCCGGCATCCCCGAGGCAATCGGCCAGTATTTCTTCGTGAAGCAGGAGAATGTCGCGCTGCGGGCAGACCGCGACCGGACGCGGGCGCTGCTGATGCGCGCGCGGACGATCGCCTATGACAATCGCCGACTGCGCAGCCTGCTCGCGATCCGCGACCGCGCGGCAGAACCCGTCGTGACCGCCCGGCTGGTCAGCTCGAGCGCGTCGAGCGGTCGGCGTTACGCGTTGCTCAACGCTGGCCGATGGAACGGCGTGAAGCCCGGCATGCCGGTGCGCGGCCCCGACGGTCTGATCGGCCGCGTCGTCGAGACCGGGCCCAACGCCGCGCGCGTGCTGCTACTCAGTGACGGCGACAGCATCGTCCCCGTCCGCCGCACGCGCGACGGCCTGCCAGCGATCGCCGCCGGGCGCGGCGACGGGATGGTCGACATCCGCTCGGTCAACGCGACCAACGTGCGCTTCAACGCGGGCGATCTGTTCGTGACGACCGGCACCGGCGGCATCTACGGCCCCGGCGTACCCGTCGCCCGCGTCGCCAAGGCGGGCTCCGATTCGGTGATGGCACGGACCTTCGCCGATCCAGACACGCTCGATTTCGCGCTGGTCGAGAACGTGTTCATGCCCGTCCCCCCGCCCCGCCCGATCGCACAACAGTGAGCGCCGAGCGATGAGCCGCCCCCGCGTCGTCGACAGCGTCGATTACAAGCCGTTCGAGACCAAGCTGCCCGCCAGCCGCGCGCGCGCAATTCCGTGGGCGACGGTGATGGCGGGATCGCTGATCACGATCATCCCGGTGGTCGCGACGATCCCGCTCCTTCCCCCGTTCGGGTTCGTCATGCTGCTGGCGTGGCGACTGCTCGCACGGTTCGCGTTCCGGCCCTGGGCAGCCGCACCGCTCGGCTTTTTCGACGATCTGGTCAGCGGCCAGCCGCTCGGCAGCGCGGTGCTGATGTGGTCGCTCGCGTTCGTCGCGATCGACATGCTCGAGCAGCGTCTCGCCTTTCGGGACCATTGGCAGGACTGGCTGATCGCGAGTGGTCTGATCGCGCTGTGCATCATCGTCGGCCGGTTCATCGCGGTCCCGGTCGGTGCGCATGTCGACACGATCCTGATCGCGCAGATCGCGGTCACCATCCTCACCTTCCCGCTGGCCGCGCGCATCGTCGCGGCGATCCAGAACAAGCGCGGTGCCGAATGAGGAACACGCCGCGGATCGTCACCGAGATGTCGCAGGCGTACAGCTTCTCGCGCCGCGCCTGGATGCTGGGCGCGGCGCAAGGCGGCGTCGGGTTGCTGCTCGCGGGGCGGATGGCCTGGCTGTCGGTCGCGCAGAACGAGCGCTACACGATGCTGTCCGAGAGCAACCGCGTGAACATGACGCTGCTGCCCCCGCGGCGCGGCTGGATCGTCGATCGCCACGGCGTGCCGATCGCCAACAACCGCACCGATTTTCGCGTCGACATCATCCCCGACCGGCTGCGCGACAAGGAGCGCGTGCTGCCGCTGCTCGGCCGCATCCTCCAGCTGCCGCCCGAGGAAGTCGAACGGATCGCGATCGACCTCGAGCACGCCGCCGGCTTCCAGCCCGTCCAGGTCGCCGAGAATCTCGACTGGGAGCGGTTTGCCGCGGTCAGCGTCCGCCTGCCCGAACTGCCCGGCGTCGCGCCCACCCGCGGCTTCGCGCGCAGCTATCCCGCGGGCGCCGCGGTCGCGCACCTGACCGGCTATGTCGGCGTGCCCAATGCCGAGCAGTACAAGAAGACGCGCGACCCGCTGCTCGTCACGCCCGGCTTCAAGCTCGGCAAGGACGGGCTCGAAAAGATGCTCGAGACCGAGCTGCGCGGTGTCGCCGGCGCCAAGCGAGTCGAGGTCACCGCGCGCGGCAAGCTGGTCGCCGAACTCGCGACCAAGCCCGACGTGCCGGGCAAGACTGCGCGCCTCACGATCGACGTGGGGCTTCAGGAATATGCCGCGCGGCGGCTTGGCACCAATTCCGGGTCGGTCGTCGTGATCGACTGCCGCACCGGCGAGATGCTCGCGATGGTGTCGATGCCTGCCTATGATCCGAACAGCTTTTCGGACGGGATCAGCCATCTCGAATGGCAGATGCTGAGCGACGACGACCACGTGCCCTTGATGAACAAGGTGACGCAGGGGCTGTATCCGCCGGGCTCGACCGTCAAGCCGATGAACGGGCTCGCGCTGATGAACGCCGGCGTCGATCCAATGACCCGCGTGAACTGTTCGGGCGCGATGCGGCTCGGCACCAGCGTGTTCCATTGCCACAAGAAAAGCGGCCACGGTCCGCTCGATCTCAAGAACGCGATCATGCAGAGCTGCGACATCTATTTCTACGAGATGGCGCGGCGGGTCGGCTACAACGCGATTGCGCCCGTCGCACGCACGCTGGGGCTCGGACAGAAGTTCGACCTGCCCTTCTCGACGCAGCGCTACGGCACGGTCCCCGATCCGGCGTGGAAGCTGAAGAAGTACAAGCATGACTGGACCGTCGCGGATTCGCTGAATGCATCGATCGGCCAGGGTTATGTGCTCGCCAATCCCTTGCAGCTCGCGGTGATGGCCGCGCGGCTGGCGTCGGGGCGCGCGTTACAGCCGAGCATCCTGGCCGACCATGTCCACCGCGACTCCCCTGCCCTCGCGATCGATTCCGAGCACCTCGCGCGCGTCCGCGACGCGATGTTCGGGGTGATCAACCAGGGCGGCACCGGCGGTGCGGCGAAACTGCTCATCCCCGGCGTCGCGATCGCGGGCAAGACCGGCACCGCGCAGGTCCGCCGCATCACGATGGCGGAGCGGCGCTCGGGCGTGCTCAAGAACGGGCAGCTGCCGTTCAAGATGCGCGATCACGCGCTGTTCATCGGTTTCGCCCCCGCCGACAACCCGCGCTATGCGCTCGCGGTCGTGCTCGAGCATAACGGCCATACCGTGCGCAACCTCGACACGCCGATGATCGGCCGCGACATCATGACCTATATGCTCGACCGCGAGCGTGCGCTGAAATCGCTCGCCGAGGTCGAACCGACCTGGGGCGGCGACATCCGCACGCGCATGGCCGCGACCGCGGAGACCTATCGCAAGGCGCAATCCGCGCCGCCCGCGGCGATCGCCACCAAGACCGACGCGATCGTGCCGAGCGACGCGCCCGCGGTCGCGAACGCCACCGACCTGGCCAACGCGACGCAGGAAGCGCTCACCGCCCCCGGCGCGAGCGTGGCCGAAGACGATTCGAGGGACCGCCAGCCATGACCAGCCGCCGATGAACCGGATCGTCCCCGAACCGCTCGCAAAGCTGCCCTGGCTCGTGATCCTGCTGGTCGTCGCGATCGGCTGTTTCGGGCAGGTCGTGCTCTATTCCGCCGCGGGCGGCTCGTTGCGGCCTTGGGCGCTGTCGCAGGGAATCCGCTTCTTCGTGCTGCTCGCCGGCGCGATCGGCCTTTCCTACATCCCCGAGCGCAGCTGGAAGGCGGTGGCGCTCCCCGCCTATGCGCTCATCGTGCTGTCGCTGATCGCGGTCGAGATTCTCGGCAAGGTTTCGGGCGGCTCGCAGCGCTGGCTCGATCTCGGGTTCATCCGCTTGCAGCCCTCCGAATTCATGAAGCCTGCGATCGTGCTGGCAGCCGCGAAATTCTACGACATGCTCCCGCCCGGCGAGACGCGGCGGTTCGGCGGCGTCTGGCCTGCCGCGCTGCTGATCGGCGTCCCCGCGGCGATCGTCATGAAGCAGCCCGATCTGGGCACCGCGCTGATGATCTGCTCGGGCGGCGCGACCGTCATGTTCCTCGCCGGCATCCCGCTGCGGCTGTTCGTCGGCGGCGCGATCACTGCGGCGATCGCGATCCCGCTGTCGATCAACTTCCTGCTCCACGACTATCAGCGCAACCGCATCCTGATCTTCCTTGATCCCGAAAGCGATCCGCTCGGCACCGGCTATCACATCAGCCAGTCGAAGATCGCGATCGGGTCTGGCGGGATCTGGGGCAAGGGCTTCCTCCAGGGCACGCAGAGCCATCTCGATTACCTCCCCGAAGGCCATACCGACTTCGTCTTCGCGACGATGGCGGAGGAATGGGGGCTGGTCGGCGGCTGCCTGCTCATCCTCGCCTTCCTGCTGGTGATCCGCTGGGGCATCGAGGTCGGCCAGCGCGCACAGACCCGCTTTGGCCGGCTGACCGCGGCGGGGCTGTCGACGACGATCTTCTTCTACGTCGCGATCAACCTGATGATGGTGATGGGCCTCGCCCCCGTCGTCGGCATCCCGCTACCGCTGGTCAGCTTCGGCAGCTCGGCGCAGATGACCGTGCTGCTGTGCCTGGGCATCCTGATGTCGATCGACCGGCAGAACCGCAAGACGGTCGGCTGGTGACTCGAAAATCGGTTTAATCTGCAAAAATATGCCGAGTTTGACGAAAATGGACTCGGATCGACGAAAAAGGGGTTGCGGCCCCCGATGAGTCTGCTAACAGCGCGCCTCCAGCAGCGGGGCGCCACACCAGGGCGCCACTAAAAACCGCCCCGGAATGGACGCATAGCTCAGTTGGTAGAGCAGCTGACTCTTAATCAGCGGGTCCTTGGTTCGAGCCCAAGTGCGTCCACCATTCTCCTTAAACGATGAATTACCGAGCGGTTGCTACGTGCAGCCCCCCGTCCAGCGTAGGGCGCGCGCTCTCAAGTGCGAACGGCTACCCGAAAGCCGTTACCTCAATTCTCACGAAACAGTCGGTGGGTCGATCGCACAGTCGGGCCGTACTCGCACTCGCCGCCATGGTTCGCGTCGATCGTGACCCGGGGTAGCGGCACGGTGTAGGCACCGCATGAATCAGGGCCGATACCGTGCCGGCAGGCTAGACTCCACGATGCAGCCGCCTGTAGCTTGGCGGCATCATCGGCAGGACGTCCTATCGCGGGGCGGGGACTGAAAGGTGCGACCGCGTATGCTTCGATCCGCAACGCCGTTCCGACCACCAGCCCCTGGCGCCGCGATCCTCGCCGATGCGGCGGGACAAGCACTCTCCGCCATCGACGTCTGGACGATATCGCTCGACGCAGGCAGTGCGGATGTCGTTGCGGCAGCGGACGTGCTCGACGCGGCGGAGCGTGCGCGCGCTGCACGGTTCGTCTTCGAGCGCGACCGCACGGCGTTCACGATCGCGCGCGCGGCGCTGCGCCATATCCTCGCAGGATATGTCGGCCTCCCCGCGGACCGGGTGCCGCTCTGCACCGGCACATTCGGCAAACCCCAGCTGGGCGATCCCTGCCACCTGACCGGCGTTCAGTTCAACGTGGCGCATTCGGGGCAGCATGCGCTCGTCGCGGTTACCCGGCAGCGCGCCATCGGTATCGATATCGAGCATGTCCGTCCGATGCACGATCTCGACGGGGTCGCGGCGATCGTTCTCAGCCCGGCCGAATATCGCGTGTTCACGGATTGCACGCCGGACGATCGGCTGGAGCTCTTCCTGAGCGCCTGGACCCGCAAGGAGGCCTATCTCAAGGCACGGGGCGAAGGCCTCGCCCGCTCCCCGACATTGTTGGAATGCAGCGCATTGCTTGGCGGCGCCGAGACGATACGTGACCCGGATGACGATTCGGCAGCACGGCGCTGGTCGGTAATGACGTGGTGCGGGGCAGACTACAGGGCCGCATTGGTCGCAGAAGGCCCGCTCGGCACCGTCACATTCAAGTGAGTACGATTTTGCACGGTAGACGTAGCACTTGCTTCGCATGCACAAGTACTTGCTGATTTGGTTCATCCATATCTGCGGCGTTTCGATCTATTTTGACTGCGACTCATGCTGCCATCTTCGAAGCGCGATGATACGAAGTCATCAGTAGCCGCTACGGTTGCTGGAATCGTTAGATGTCGCGTTTATCCTATTGAAAGGACAGCAAATGGCTAGCACGCAAACAATGGACGGTAACACAGCCCTGGCGCGGACTGCTCTGGTTGCCGGGGAAGTCCTGATTCCGGGCACCAGCAACATCATCGCGGGGAATATCGGCGCAGGTCTCGGAACCTTGGTCGGTACCGGTGTCGCGATCGCGGTTCTCGCACCACTCTCCCCGCTCCTCGCCGGCCTCGCCGCCATCGGCCTGCGGATCAACTCGTACAAGCTGGCGACCACCGGCACGAGCATGATGACGAGCGTGCGGGACATCATGCCGTCTTTCGACGCGCCCAAGAACGCCGGCACCGCGACCAAGACGGCGAACTAATGCCCCCCTGCCCCTGGCCAGCAGCGTCGACCGCGCTGGCCAGGGTGGGACGGCTCACCGCCTAGGAAGAGCCCACGGGCTTGATCGGAGCGCGGCTGACGATCGCGCCTTTAGCCCGCTTTCACCTTTCGCAACCCGGTCAAGCGCCGGCCCGATCACCGAATCGATCCTTGTCTCAGGGGAGGGGCTGTGTCGCCATGGATGCTGCGAGCCGCGATCACTACGTCGAAGCGTTGCGGAAAGCGTCGGCGCACATAAGGGCGCTGACGGCGGATCAGGCGGCGCGCGCGCTGGAGCGGCCGATCGCCATCGTCGGCATGGGCTGCCGCTTTCCCGGCGGCGCCAATGATCCCGAACGATTCTGGACCCTGCTCGAACGCGGCGGTGATGCCGTGGCAGAGATACCCGTGGACCGGTTAGATCTCGATCGCTGGTGGAGCGCGGACCCCGATGCGCCGGGCCACATCTACGTCCGCGAAGCCGCGCTGATCGACGACGTCCGCAGCTTCGACCCCGCCTTCTTCCGGATCACGCCGGCCGAAGCCGAAGCGCTCGACCCGCAGCAACGCCTGCTGCTCGAAGTCAGCTGGGAAGCGTTCGAAGACGCCGCGATCGACGTGCGTCGACTCGCGGGCAGCCGCACCGGCGTGTTTATCGGCCTGTCGAACTATGATTACATCCAGGCGCACGTCCATTCGGGCGATCCTGCGCGTATCACGGCCTATTCGGGTACCGGGGTGATGTTCAGCACCGCCGCGGGGCGCCTGTCCTATTTCTACGATTTGCGCGGCCCATGCATCACGCTCGACACCGCCTGTTCCTCGTCGCTGGTCGCACTCGATGCGGCAATCACGGCGCTGCGCCAGCGGGACTGCGACGTCGCGCTGGCCGGGGGCGTCAGCCTGATGCTGTCCCCCGACAGCAGCGTCGCACTGTGCAAGGTCAAGGCGCTGGCGGCAGACGGTCGCAGCCGGGCGTTCGACGATGCCGCCACCGGCTATGGCCGTGGCGAAGGCTGCGGGCTCGTCGTGCTCAGGCGACTGAGCGACGCGGTGCGCGATGGCGACCTCATCCACGGCGTCCTCGCCGGGTCCGCGGTCAATCATGATGGTCGCAGCAACGGGCTCACCGCCCCCAACGGACTCCCGCGTGGCATCGAACGCAGCGAGACCGGCGGCGAGGGTGGGGGCGTAGAGCCCGGCCTTTGCGTCGCGGAACAGGCAATAGTCGCGCTCGTAGAAGAAATCGGGATCGCCCCATAATTCGGCGCGCAACTCCTCCTCGAGCAGCGCCTCGATGCCGTCGGTGACGCCGCGTGGCGATCCGCCCGCCGCGTCGAGCCGATAGGGGAGGCGAGGCGAGGGGGGCGCCCGCTCGGATACGGGCGCGGCGGTGACGATCACATGTGCGTTGGTGCCGCTGAGCCCGAACGAACTGACGCCGACTGCCGGATCATGATCGGTTTCGGGCCAAGCTGTTGCCGTCGCGACGACGGACAGCGTCGATCGGGCCCAGTCGATGTGGCGATTGGGCGTGTCGAAATGGAGGCTGGGCGGCAGCGTGCGATGGCGGATCGCCAGCACCGCCTTGATCACTCCCGCAATCCCCGCTGCCGCTTCGGTATGGCCGCGGCGAAGGCGGGGGCATGGTGGTCCTCAAGCGGCTCGCCGATCGCCTCGGACGGCGGCTGGTCGATCTGCTCTATGGCGATGGCGCGAGCGATGCCGAACTTCAGCAGACGGGGTTTGCGCAGCCGGCGCTCTTTGCGGTCGAGCTGGCGCTGTATCGGCTGTTGGAATCCTGGGGCGTCGTGCCGCAGGTCGTGTGCGGTCACAGCATCGGCGAATTCGCCGCGGCGCACGTCGCCGGCATCCTCTCGTTCGACGCCGCGATCGAGATGGTATGCGCGCGGGGCCGGCTGATGCAGGCACTTCCCGACGGCGGCGCGATGGCGGCGGTCTTCGCCAGCGAGGAGAAGATCACGCAGTTCCTCACGTCCAGCACGGATATTTCGCTGGCCGCGGTCAATACGCCCGACGATGTCGTCGTTTCCGGCCCGGCCGAGGCGGTGCGCGTGCTGCTCGCGGAGTTGGAGCAGCGCGGCATCCGCGCGCAGCCGCTGCGCGTGTCGCATGCGTTTCATTCGACGCTGATGCAGCCGATGGTCGCGGACTTTGCAGGCGTCGCCGCGCGCCCGTTCGGGAGCGCGAGCATGCCGATCGTCTCGACCGTCACGGGCCGCCGCGCAGGCCCCGACGAGATGGCGTGCGCCGACTATTGGACAGGGCAGATTGGTGCAACGGTGCGCTTTGCCGCCGCCGCCGCCGCGCTGGCCGAAGACGGCGTGTCGCAGTTTCTCGAATATGGCCCGGCGCCCGTGCTGGCCGGGCTCGCGCAGCAATCGATCGATCCGGAAGGGCGCCAGTTCCTGGGTACGCTCGTGCGGGGGGCGGACGATGACCGCCGCTCGACCCTGCAAAGCCTCGCGCGGCTTTACGCCAGCGGCGTCGATATCGACTGGAAAGCGGTCTATCACCGCCATCGCGCGCGAGTGGCGGTGCCGACCTATCCCTTCCAGCGGACGCGCTATTATCGCGCGCCGATCGTTGATGCCGGACGCCATGCGCCGATCGTGAGCGCGGGTCATGCGCATCCGTATCTCGGCCAGCGCATCCATTCGCGCTTGTTGCCGAGCGGGGCTGCGCTTTATCAGGCGCTGTTCACCGCGGAGGCGCCGTTGTTTTTGGTGGAGCACCAGATCTTCGGTGTGATCATCTCCCCTGCCGCCGCGCATCTGTCGATGGCTTTTGCCGCAGCGGGGCATGGTCGCGGACTGGAGGATGTGTCTTTTACCGCGCCCCTCGTCATCGAGGCGGCCGCGCCGCGACTGGTCCAGCTTGGCATGACGGGGGACCCCGCGCCGGTGTACACCGTGGCCAGCCAGGCGGTCGACGCACCGGGAGACGTGTGGACCGTCCATTCGGAAGGCCGCATGACGGCGATGCCGGGCAGGCCCGATCGGGTCGACCTGGACGCGATCCGCCGCCGTTGCACCGCGCAGATGGCACCCGCGGAGTTTTACGCGCTGATCGAGACGCTCGGCTACAAGACCGGCGAGAACTTCCAGTGCATCCGCGAGATCGCCAAGGGGGATGGCGAGGCGCTGTGCCGGATCGTCGCACCACAGCCGATCGATGGCGAGGCGATCCATCCGGGACTGATCGATTCGATGCTGCAGACCGTCCTGCCGGCATGCGAGCGATCCGCCGGCCATCTGCTCGACGGCGATAGCGTGCTGATCCCGCTGCACATGGCTCGGGTCGCCCTGTACGGCAGCCTGGACCAGCCGCTCTTCTGCCATAGCCGGGTCGAGGTGGGCGGCGAAGTGGTCAAGGCCGAGCTTCTGGCGTGCACCGCGCAAGGCGAGGCGGTGCTGGCGATCGAGGGGTTCCTGCTCAAGCGGACCGATCGCGCGACGCTGTACCAGGAGATGGGCAACGCTGCTCGGCGCGGTCAGCGTTGCCGTGCGGCCATCCTGGTTGATCGCCGATCCACGATAGAGCGCCAGGACGGCGTTCGCATCGCGTCGCGCCGCGTCGAGCGGCTTGAGCACGAGCGCCCCCGCTCCCTCGGCGCGGACATAGCCGCTGGCGGCCGCATCGAATGCACGGCAGACGCCGTCGGGCGCGAGCAGGTTCATCGCTTCGAGACACGCGAACAGATTGGGCCGCAGCAAGGCATTGACGCCAAGCACCAGCGCCGCCTCGCACTCTCCGTTGCGGATCGCCTGGCGCGCGAGATGCAGCGCGACGAGCGAGGAGGAGCAGGCGGTATCGACCGCGAGGCTCGGCCCGGTCAGACCGAAGCTGTAGGACAGCCGCCCTGCCGCCGCCGCGAACGATGCCCCGGTCGCGGTAAAGGAATCGGTACCAGCGCCGGGATACCACAACCCGCGCCCCTGATGATCGGCCGTGCTGATCGCGACGAACACGCCGATGTCGCGTCCGGCCTCTGGATCCGCGACGATCCCCGCGGCTTCAAGCGCGCGCCAGCCGACCTCGAGCAGCAGCCGCTGCTGCGGATCGAGCGCGCGTGCTTCGGCCGGGGACATATCGAAAAACGCAGCATCGAAATGTTCGGGAAACGACGCATCGAGGAAGCCGCCGAACCGGCCCACAGCGTCCTTCATCGCGATGGGCGTTTCCGGCCAGCGCCCAGCCGGCACCGGCCGTACCGCCGAACCACCCCGTTCGAGAATCTGCCACAAACCCGCCGGATCGTCACAGCCGCCAGGATAGCGGCACGCCATACCGACGATAGCGATACTATCCCCATCGGCGGGAACAGCACGAACCTCGTCCGATACTTGACGGTAATACATGCCCCCCGCCTTCCACACCTAGGTCAGTAAGGCCTCATTGCATGCGGATCGGGACCATCCACGCGCAGATGCATCCATTTCTTCACGCTTCTTGATTCTGGTGGAGGTCTCGTAGAGCAGGATCCCGAAATCACATTCATTCTGGAAGAGTTTGGACCCGGATACGCTTAGTATTGGACAATGGTAGCGCTCTCTTTATTGTCCGCATCAACAATATAACACAGGGGAGAGCGAGCATGATTCGTGCGCCGAGAGTCACCGCGACCGGTCGGGGTGCGCGCGCCCGCCCGGGCTGGATCGGGATTGCCGCCGCGCTGCTGCTGGCGGCGCCAGTCTCCGCGCAAAACGACAAGATGGTGCCGATCGCGGCGCCTGCACAGCCCGATGCGATCGCGCTCGACACCGGTAAACTGCCCGACGCGACCGCGCCCGAAGCGTGGCACAGTCAATATGGCAGCGTGTTCACGCGCAACGTCACGCTCGCCACGCTGACGCCGTTCCTGCCCGATGCCGCCACCGCGACGGGTACCGCGGTGATCGTCGCGCCGGGCGGCGGGTTCAAGACGCTGTCGATGCAGAACGAAGGATGGGACGTCGCGCGCGCGCTCGCCGCCAGGGGCGTGGCGGCGTTCGTCCTCAAATATCGGCTGAACCCGACCCCCGTCGCGATGCCCGCGTTCGAGCGGTCGATGGCCGAGATGTTCGCCCCCGGCGCGCGACCGCCGCGGCTTCGCCCCGATGCGATGATCGCCGGCCTCGCGCCGCAGATCGCCGATGCGCGCGCGGCCTTCGCGCTGGTGCGTCGCCGGTCGGGCGAATGGCATATCGACCCCGCGCGGATCGGCATGGTCGGGTTTTCCGCCGGCGCGATGCTGACGATGGCGACGACGGTCGCCGGCGGCGATGCCAAGCCCGCATTCATCGGCAACATCTACGGGCCGCTGGCGGCGATGACGGTCCCCGCCGATGCACCGCCGATGTTCGTCGCGCTGGCCGCCGATGATCCGTTCTTCGGCACCGGCGGGTTCGGGCTGATCGAAAGCTGGCGCGCGGCGAAGCGTCCGGTCGAGTTCCACCTGTTCGAACAGGGCGGCCACGGCTTCGGCATGTACCCCAAACCGACCACGAGCACCGGGTGGTTCGACGAATTCACGCGCTGGATGGCGATGCACGAGCTTCTCAAGCCGGCACGCCCATAGGCTAGCCAAGCGCCCGCCGGCTAGTCCGGCGGGCGCTTCCCCGTCATTTCAGTTCGAGCATCACCACCGACATCGGCGGCAGCGTCACCGCCAGCGTTCCGCCGCTCAACCGGGCGCCGTCGAACGCCGTCGGCGCGACGACATTGGGCGTCTCGAAGCTGTTATGCGCGGTCATCGTCGATGCGGTCAGCACCTGCCCGGTGACGCCCTGCGCGGTCACGCCGGGCAGCGTCGCGGAGACGCTGGTGGCCTTGTTCGGATCGAGGTTGGCCAGCGCGATCCGCACGATGCCGTCCTTCCCGCGCACCGCCGACGCGCTGACCGCGGGCATCGTCCACTGGTTCTTGTTGTACCAGGGCGAGGCAATGTCGATCGGCAGCACGGTGCCGTCCATGTACGGCTTGTACATCGCGAACACGTGATAGGTCGGCGTCAGCACCATCTTGGCGCCGTCGGTCAGGATCATCGCCTGCAGCACGTTCACCATCTGCGCGATCGCGGTCATCTTCACGCGATCGGCATGCTTGGCGAAGATGTTGAGGTTGACCGCGGTCACCATTGCGTCGCGCAGCGTGTTCTGCTGGCGCAGGAACCCCGGATTGGTCCCCGGATCGGGCGCATACCAGGTGCCCCATTCGTCGACCGCCAGCCACACCTTCTTCTGCGGATCATATTTGTCCATCGCCGCGCTGTGCTTGGTCAGCATCTCGTCCATCCGCAGCGTCTCGGCGAGCACGTGCGCCCACTCCTCCTCGCCGAACACGGTCGACGACAGCTTGTGCTCCCAGGGTGCCGCGACCGTGTAGTAATGCATCGACAGCGCATCGACCTGATCGCCGGCCTCGCGCATCATCGTCTCGGTCCAGGCATAGTCGGCCGAGTTCGCGCCGCTTGCGATCTTGGTGACCTTGGTGCCCGCCGGCGCCTTGATGAAGGTGGCATAGCGGCGCGTCACGTCGGCGGCATAGGGTGCACGCATGTTGCCGCCACAGCCCCATAGCTCGTTGCCGATCCCGAAGAACGGCACCGCCCAGGGCGCCTTGTGGCCGTTCTTCGCGCGCTCGTCGGCCAAAGTCCCCGCGGGCGAGGTCATGTATTCGACCCACTCCGCCATTTCCTGCGGCGTGCCGTTGCCGACATTGCCCGAGATATAGGCCTGCGCGCCGAGCTGTTCGACGAGGTCCATGAACTCGTGCGTGCCGACCGCATTGGGCTCGGTAACGCCGCCCCAGTTGGTGTTGATCTTGACCGGGCGCTTGCCCCTGGGGCCGACCCCCTCGCGCCAGTGATATTCGTCCGCAAAGCACCCGCCGGGCCAGCGCACCGCAGGCACCGCGATCCCGCGCAACGCGGTGACGACGTCGGTGCGGAAGCCGCGGACATTGGGAATCTTCGAGTTCGGCCCAACCCACAGCCCGCCATAGACGCCGTTGCCGAGATGCTCGGCGAACTGCGTGAAGATGTGCCGATCATAGGTCGGCCCCGGCGTGTCGGCATGCACCGTCAGCGTCGTCGCGGGAGCCGGGGCGGCGGTCTGCGCGGTGGCGATACCCGCGCTCGACAACAGCAACGCACCCGCCAGGCCCTTCAGAGTTCGGGTCATTCTTGGCTCAATCATCGAAGGCCTCCACCGAATTGCGGGTGCCGCGCAGGAATGCGTCGGCGACGAGTGTGAACGGGGTCGTGTCGACGTCGCTGCGGCCATCGCGGACCAGCGCGGCGAAGCGCGTGTAGAGGCCGGGATATTCCTCATCGTCGTTGTGCACCGTGCCGCTCGGCAGCGTCAGCACCGCGCCGCCCTTGGCGAGGCTCAGCGTGCCCGCATCGGTCTCGACGACGATGTCCCAGCTTTGCGGGCCGGTCTGCCGCCAGTCGAGATCCATCGTCACCGGCGCGCCAGCGGCGGTCCGGAACGCCAGATCGGCGGCGATCGGCGCGGCGCGGTTGGCGGGCGTCGACAGCGTAGCGGACGTCAGGAAGAAGGGCTGCGGCAGGATCTCGGTCGCGATCGACAGCGCGTTGATCCCCGGATCGAACACGCCGAGCCCACCCGGCTCCCAGATCCACGCCTGCCCCGGATGCCAGACGCGCACATCCTCGCGCCACACGATCGACACGCGCTCGATCCGCTTGTCGGCAAGCCATGCCTTGGCGGGCGCGACGCCTGCCGCAAACCGCGAATGCCAACCGGCGAACAGCGTCGTTCCCGTTTCGGCGGCCTGCGCTTCGAGCGCATCGACTTCGGCCAAAGTCGCGCCGGGCGGCTTTTCGAGGAATACGTGCACGCGTCTGGCGAGCGCCATCGACGCCAGCTCGTACCGCACCTGCGGAGGCGTGCAGAGCGCGATCGCGTCGATCGCCGGCCCCTCGGCGAGCAGCGCGTCGAGCGACGTGAAATTGGCGATGCCGTCGACGCCCGGATCGCGCGGGCTGACGCTCGCGACGAGGTCGAAATCGGCGTTGCGCGCGATCGACGGCAGATGCTGGTCGCGCGCGATCTTGCCCATGCCGACGACCGCGATGCGGATAGCGGCCATGCTCACAGCGCCTTCACGGCGACCGGCTGCGGCGCAGCCTTGGTCAGCGTGTTGCGCAGCGGCAGCGTGAACGGTGCCGCCTCGATCTCGAACACATCGCCCTCGCGCGTCGCCACGCCATCGGCGAACGACAACGTCGCGGTGCCGAAGAAATGGACGTGCACGTCGCCGGGACGCCGGAACAGGTCGTATTTAAAATGATGCGCCTCGAGATTGGCGATGCTGTGCGACATGTTGGCCTCACCCGACAGGAACGGCTTTTCCCACAGGACCTCGCCGTCGCGGTGGATCCGGCTCATACCCTCGATATGTGCAGGCGGCGTGCCGACCAGCAATTCGGGCCCGAGCGACGCCTGGCGCAGCTTCGAATGCGCCAACCACAGATAATTGTGCCGCTCGGTCACGTGATCGCTGAACTCGTTGGCGAGGCACACGCCAACGCGGAACGGCGTGCCGTCCGGACCGATCAGATAGATGCCGGCCAGCTCGGGCTCCTCGCCGCCGTCCTGCGCGAAATCGGGCATCGTCAGCGCCGCCCCCGGCGCGACCAGCCCCGACCCATCGCCCTTGTAGAACCATTCGGGCTGCTGCCCGCGCGCGCCCTCCGCCGGCTTCCCGCCTTCGACGCCTTCGAGGAACATCCGCATCGAATCGGTCTGCTTCTCGGCGTCCGCGGCGGCGCGGTGCATCTTGTCGCGCCCCTCGGCCGAGCCGAGATGCGTGAGGCCGGTGCCCGTCATGATCAGATGCGCCGGATCGCCATGATCGATCGGCGAGGTCAGCCGCCCCGCGGCAAGCTCGGCAGCAATATCGACGCTCGCCCCCGTCCCGCACGCGGCGACCGCGGCGGCCAGATCGCTGCCCGCGGCAATCGCGCGCTCCGCCAGCGCGCGAACGCTGTCGACGCCGATGACGAACGCCGCCCCCGTCTCGGTGGCCGCGATCACCGATCGCGCGCCGTCGACGCCAACATGCTGCAACAAGCGCAAGGTCATCAGTCTCTCCTCCGCAGCGCGCCGTCGTTACGGTTCGCCTTTGATCCTTCGGTCAGGCAGCAGGGCCGCCGTCGCCCCCGCGCCTGTATACTCCGACATATAAGCGCGCCCGGGCTTTGGCAATCTTTGTCGTTCCTTGATTGCGCAGGGGCTGTTACGCCGAGTTCAGGGAGCACGCGCTATGACGGACATCGATATTATTGAGGGCAATGGCGAAGACGAAACGCCGATCGCGCGCGTTCCCCGCGGCACCGGCCGGCGGCTGCACGGCGCGGTCGCGCACAAGCTCGGCACCGCGATCCTGTCGGGAGAATATGCCCCCGGCGACACGCTGTCGGGCGAGGTCGAGTTCTCCAAAACGCTCGACGTCTCGCGCAGCGCCTACCGCGAGGCGGTCCAGGTCCTGACCGCCAAGGGGCTGGTCGAAAGCCGCCCGAAGATCGGCACGCGAGTCCTGCCGCGCAGCCGCTGGAACCTGCTCGATCCCGACGTGCTCGCCTGGGCATTTGCGGGCGAACCCGACATCACCTTCGTGCGCGGGCTGTTCGAACTGCGCGCGATCGTCGAGCCCGCCGCCGCCGCGCTCGCCGCGGAACGTCGCGAGCGCAGCGATCTGAAGGTCATGAAGGATTCGCTCGCGGCGATGCGCCGGCTGACGCTGGCCACCGAAGCCGGCCGCGCGGCGGATCGCGAGTTTCACGACGCGGTGCTGACCGCGACGCGCAACGATGCGCTGATCGTGTTGAGCGCCAGTATCGGCGCCGCGGTCAACTGGACTACGCAGTTCAAGCAACGCGGGCGCGCCCTCCCCCGCAACCCGCTCCCCGATCACATGCTGGTCTATGAAGCGATCGCCGCGGGCGACGCGAACGCGGCCAGCACGGCGATGCGGACGCTGGTCGATCTCGCGCTGGAGGATACCAAGCTGGCAATGGCGCGCTGATGCGGCCCGTACCATAAATTGTCATACTATTCGTCGAGACATCCGTCTGGACGGTCACTAACCTTCCCCGCGCCCCTTGCGGCCGCGTCGCGCTTCGGCAAACATGGCGCAAACGGGGGAGAGAATAACCATGAAGGCACGTGTGATCGGTCTGTTGGCCGCTGCTGCGATGACCGCGTCGATGACCGTTGCTATGCCGGCGCTGGGCCAGGCCAAGCCCGCGACGATCACCTATATCCACGCCGGAACATTGCTCGATCGGCCCGGCCAGGCGCCGCGCGGCAACACCACGATCATCGTTCGCGACGGCAAGGTCGTCGCGCTGCGCGATGGCTTCGTCGCCCCCGAAACGGGCGCGACGCTGGTCGATCTGCGCAATGCGTTCGTGCTGCCGGGGCTGGTCGACATGCACGTCCATCTCTGGGGTATCGGCGGCGATCCTCTGCGCGCGCGGCTCGAGGCGCTCAACCGCGACCGGTTCGACGACGAGATGACCGCGGTCGCCAACGCCCGGACGACGCTCACCGCCGGCTTCACCTCGGTCCGCGATCTCGGCGGCGACCCGCGCGGCATCCGCGCGCTGCGCGATGCGATCGACGCCGGCACGGTCGAGGGGCCGAGCATCACCAACGCCGGCGAGATGATCTCGGTCACCGGCGGGCATGGCGATGGCGGCAACGGCCTTGCCGAGGAGTTCGCCGAGATGGTCCATGCCAAGGAAGTGAATTTGTGCGACGGCCCCGACGATTGTCGCCGCGCGGTGCGCGCGCAGGTGGCGATGGGCGCCCGCGTCATCAAGTTCGCCGCGACCGGCGGCGTGCTCTCCAACGTCAGCGGCGGGCTGGGCCGCGCGATGACCCCTGAGGAAATGCGCGCGATCATCGAGACCGCGCATGCGCTGGGCCGCAAGGTCGCCGCGCACAGCCATGCGGCCGAGGGGACCAGGGCGGCGCTGGAGGCGGGCGTCGATTCGATCGAGCACGGCACGTTCCTTGACGACGATACGATCCGGCTGTTCAAGACCAAGGGCGCCTATCTCGTGCCGACCGAGATCGCACCGGTCGCCGCACTCGCGCAGGCGCGCGGCGGCGCGCTGCCGCCGGCGACGATCGTCAAGGCGGAGGAAGCCGCCGCCGCGATGGCCGCCAGCCACCGCCGCGCCTACGCCGCCGGGGTCAAGATCGCGTTCGGAACCGATACCGGCGTGTCGAAGCACGGCGACAACGCGACCGAGTTCGCGGTGATGGTCAAGAACGGCCTCACCCCGACCCAGGCGATCGCCGCGGCGACCGTCGGCGCCGCGGACCTGCTCGGCCGCAGCGACATCGGCACGCTCGCGCCCGGCAAGACCGCCGATATCATCGCCGTCGCGACCTCGCCGCTGACCGACGTCACGCAGCTCGAGCACGTGACCTTCGTCATGCACCGCGGCGTCGTCGCAAAGTCACCGGCCGGGGATCTGCGCTAAACGGCGCGGATCACACCGCGCCGCCGATCAGGTGACCGATCGCCGCGGTCGCCGCCATCGCGAACGCGCCCCAGAAGGTGACGCGTGCCGTCCCGCGCCAGACGGTCGCGCCGCCGGTCTTCGCGCCGACCGCGCCCAGCAACGCCAGGAACAGCAGCGATCCTGCGCCGACCGCCCAGATCAGCGATCCCGCCGGCACGACGAACACGGTGAGCAACGGCAACGCCGCGCCGACCGTGAAGCTGGCCGCCGACGCGAACGCCGCCTGCACCGGTCGCGCGCGTGCACCCGGCGTGATGTCGAGCTCGTCGCGGGCATGCGCGCCGAGCGCGTCGCTCGCCATCAGCTGCGTGGCGACCGCGGTGGCGGTGTCCGGATGCACCCCGCGCGCGACGTAGATCGCCGCCAACTCGGCCAGCTCGCCGCGGGGATCGTCGATCAGTTCGCGCCGTTCGCGCGCGAGTTCGGCGCTCTCGGTATCCGCCTGCGCGCTGACCGAGACATATTCGCCCGCCGCCATCGACATCGCGCCCGCGACCAGCCCGGCGGTTCCGGCGATGACGATGGCGCTCGTTTGGCCGGCCGCCTGCACCGACGCCGCCGCGACGCCGATGATCAGGCTGGCGGTCGAGACGATCCCGTCATTGGCGCCGAGCACCGCGGCGCGTAGCCAGCCGATCCGGTCGGCGACATGGCGTTCGCGGTGCGACGACAGCGCGCGCACCTCAGACGATCTCGAGCATGTTCTCGACCTTCACCGCACCCGGCGCGGCCCAGGCAGTGCGCTCGGCGACCATCCGGTCGTGCGGCGAATCGACCGACCCCGTCAGCCGCACCGTGCCCCCATCCACCGACACCTTGATCGTGTCGCCATCGAAGAACCACGAGCGGTGCAGCGCGGTCCGGATATCGTTGCTGACATCGGTCACGTCGACGCGCGGTTTCAGCGTGATGTGGTTGATCACGCCGACCACGCCCGCCAGCGGCCGCACCGCCGCTTCGGCGGCGTCCTTCTCGAAATGCCACCGCACCTCGCCGCGCAGGCTGACCCAGCCATCCTCGACCTGCGCCTTCACGCTGTCGTGCGGGATCGTCGTATCCCAGGACAGCCGCTCGACGATCGCGCTGGCGATGGCCTCGTCGCCGCGCTTGAAGCGATCCTCGAGCTGCACCTCGATGGCTTCGACCACCGCCTTGACGCCGTCGACGCGCGCCGCGGCGCGTTCGGCGGCGTATTTGGCCGCATAGCTGCCCGCATGGCCGCTCAGCGTGACGACGCCGTTGTTCGCGGTCACGCCGATATGCCCGGCGGGGACGCTGGGATCCCAGTTCAGTTCGGCGAGCACGGCCTTTTGCAGTCTTGCGTCGTGCGACATGACACTCTCCCAAAGCGCGGCGCGGGCAGTCCCGTACCGAGGCCCGCAACCCTATCCGCGCAGTCGTCCGCCGACAGTGTCGGGAACTACGCAGATCGCCCCCTTGCGTAATTCCCGATCCTTTTCCGCTCGCGCCCGAACGCCGACAAGGCGGCAAGGAGGGAGACCACGCATGACCTATTCGACCCTGATGGTGCACCTCGACGGTGGCCGCCCCAATGCCGCGCTGCTCGATGTCGCCGCCGCGCTCGCCGACCAGTATGACGCCGCGGTGATCGGGATCGCGGCCTGCCGGCCGATCCCGATCGCGACGTGCGACGGCTATCTCGGCGGCGAATATGCGGTGATCGAGCGCGAGATCGTCGCCGACGAACTCGCCCGCGCCGAGACCGAGTTCCACGCGCACGAACGGCTCGCGCGGCACAGTCTCGAATGGCGGTCGCTCCCGACGCTCGCCAACCTCGCGCACGTCGTCGCGGAGCAGGCGCGCGCCGCCGATCTGATCATCACCACCGCCGGGCCTGGCTTTGCCGATCTCGCGACGCATGCCGATACCGGGGACCTGATCCTGCGCGCGGGCCGCCCGGTGCTCGTCGTTCCCGACGGTCCCGCGACCGCGACCTTCTCGACCATCATGGTCGCGTGGACCGACACGCGCGAATGCCGCCGCGCGATCAGCGATGCGCTGCCGATGCTCCGCGCCGCCGACCGCGTCGTGATCGCCGAAGTCGCGATCGACCCGATCGACGCACGCGCACCGATCGACGATGCCGCCGCCTGGCTCGCGCGCCACGGCGTCGATGCGGACAAGGTCGTCGCGCGGATGAAGGGGACCAGCATCGACACGCTCGCCGCCCTCGCCGACGAGGTCGAGGCGGACCTCGTCGTCGCGGGCGCCTATGGCCACAGCCGGATCCGCGAATGGGCATTCGGCGGCGTGACGCGAGACCTGTTGCTGCGCAGCCGGCGCTGCACTTTGTTGTCGCATTGAGCGATGACACGCTGCGCAATCCGCAAGTATCTGGGAACGCTCGCAGTAATAAATCCAAGACTTGGGACTGGCGGTACAATATTGTTCGCGATAACGGCAGTCGAAGGAGTATTGGCGTATAGTGGCTAATTCGCCTAACATGAGTCATGTTGCGATGTCGGCTGTCGATACCTCGACTCCCGGCGAATCGGAACCGTTCGCCGAACAGGGCCCATCGCTCAATGACTTGCCGCTTCGCGCCACGAGCAATCGTACCGCCCGCGTGATCGCGTCCCAATCTGGGGAGGGCCACGAGACGCCAGAATCCGTCGCGCGCGGCGATGCGACGCTGGCGGAGGAACTCGGGCTGCTGATCGATGGCGCCACGACCTATGCGATCTACATGCTCGATCCGCAGGGCCGGGTGACGATCTGGAACCGCGGCGCCGAGCGGATCAAGGGCTGGGCGGAGGCGGAGATCATCGGCCGCGACTTCGCGATCTTCTATCCCGCCGACGATATCGCCGCGGGCAGGCCGCACGCCGACCTCGCACGCGCGCACGCCTGCGGACGGATCGAGGAGGAGAGCTGGCGGGTCCGCAAGGACGGCTCCGAATTCCTCGCGCACGTCACGATCACCGCGCTCCACGACGACGCGGGCGCGCTGCGCGGGTTCGGCAAGGTCATCCGCGACATCACGCAGGACAAGGCCGCCGAGGCCGCGATCGTGCGGCGCGAACATCATCTCCGCTCCATCCTGAACACCGTTCCCGATGCGATGATCGTGATGAACGAAAACGGCATCGTCTCGTCGTTCAGCGCCGCGGCCGAACTCGTCTTCGGCTATGCGGCGAGCGACGTCATCGGCCAGAACGTCGCGATGCTGATGCCGCAGACCGAGGCGCGCGATCACGACCGGCATCTGCGCACCTACCGCGAGACGGGCGAGCGCCACGTGATCGGCAACGTCCGGCTCGAGCACGCGATGCGCAACGGCGGCGAGACCTTCCCGATCGAGCTCGCGGTCGGCGAAGCGTCGATCGCGGGCGAACGGATCTTCACCGGGTTCATCCGCGATCTGACCAACCGCCGTGCGACGGAACGCCGCCTGCAGGAGCTGCAGTCCGAGCTCGTCCATGTCTCGCGGGTCAGCGCGATGGGGACGATGGCGTCGACGCTGGCGCACGAGATCAACCAGCCGCTGACCGCGATCGCCAATTATCTGGAGGCGGCGCGGGCGATGATCGGCGACAGCCCCGACGCGTTGCTTTCGGAGATCGCCGAGGCGCTGGAGCTGGCGGCGGCGCAGTCGTTGCGCGCAGGCGCGATCGTCCGGCGGGTCCGCGCGTTCGTCGACGGCGGCGATACCGGGTTCCGCGACGAACGGCTCGACCTGCTCGTCGAGGAGGCGACCAGCCTCGGCCTGCTCGGCGCGCGCGAGGCGGGGATCACCGTCGCCACCCATGTCGCACCGGGCGGCGCGATGGTGCTGGTCGATCGCATCCAGATCCAGCAGGTGCTCGTCAACCTGATCCGCAACGCGATCCAGTCGATGGCGGCCTCGCCCGACAAGGTGCTGACGATCGCCACCGCGCCCGAACGCGACGGCTGCATGCAGATCACCGTCGCCGACACCGGCACCGGGATCGACGCCGCGGTGCGCGCGCGCCTGTTCGAGGCGTTCGCGACCACCAAGGAGGACGGCATGGGGCTCGGCCTGTCGATTTGCCGGACGATCGTCGAGGCACATGGCGGACGGATCTGGGCGGAGGGAATCGCCACCGGCGGCACCGCCTTCCACTTCACCGTGCCGCTCGCCGCCCGCCCGGATTCCTCTGAAACAGCCGACCAAGGGCAACGCCGGTGACCGATCCGACCCGCATCGTCCATATCGTCGACGACGACGAGGCGATCCGCCAGTCGATCGGCTTCCTCCTGCGCAAGAGCGGCTATGCGGTCGAGACCTATCCCAGCGGCACGCAGTTCCTGAAGTCAGCCACGCGCGAGACTCGCGGCTGCGTGCTGCTCGACGTCCGGATGCCCGATCTCGACGGACTGGAGGTGCAGGCGCGGCTCGCCCAGTCGGGCATCACGCTGCCGGTGATCATGCTGACCGGGCACGGCGACGTGACGCTGGCGGTCCGCGCGATCAAGGCGGGCGCGATCGAGTTTCTCGAAAAGCCGTTCGAACGCACCGCCCTGCTCGCCGCGATCGAGACCGCGCTCGCACACGCCGCACGGACGAACCGGGAACAGCTCGCCGCGGTCGATGCGCGCATCAGGCTCGCCGCGCTCACCCCGCGCGAACGCGACGTGCTCGACGGCATGGTGCTCGGCCGCCCGAACAAGCTGATCGCGTTCGACCTCGACATCGCCACGCGCACCGTCGAGGTCCACCGCGCCAACCTGATGGACAAGCTGGCCGCGCGCAGCCTGTCGGACGTCCTGCGCATCGCATTTGCGGCCGGGTTGGGCGGCCCTGCCGAGCCGGGCTGACCCCCTCGCCTACTACGTACAGACGCATGCCGACGCGCATGGCATCCAGGGGTCCGACAAGGACGCCCGATGACAAGCCACCCCATCCCGCCGCATGACGGCATCGCCGTCTCGCTGGTCGACGGCGATCCCGCGCTCCGTCGCGCGCGCCAGATCATGCTGCTCTCCGAAGCCTATGACGTGCGCTCCTATGCGACCGGCGCGGCGCTGCTCGCGGATCCCCGCTCGCGCGCGGTCGCGTGCATCGTCGTCGATATCGGCGGCAGCGGCATGGACACGCTCCACGCGATGCGGCGATCGGGGTGGCGCGGCGGCGCGATCCTGCTCGGCACCGCCCCCGCGCCCGCGCTGGTCCACGCGGCCGAACGCAATGGCGACCGCCTGCTCGACCGTGCCGCGGGCGACGCCCCCCTCCTCACCGCGATCGCCGGATCGATCGCGGGTCGCAGGTCCGAAGGCTAAATCAGCTGGCGAGCTTAAGCGTCAAACGAGGCCGCGGCGCCCCGCGTCCCAACGCCAGTGCCAAGACCGGCAAGACCGCACGCCGCGGGGTCGCGACCGGCGGCTCGGTGATCAGGCACGGCACCGCAGCAGCGAGTGCGCTGAGCCGAGCGGCGTACAGCCGCGCGAGCGTCTCATGTGCAGCACGCGCGCACGGCCCCGCCGCGGCATCGGCCATCGCGCGCGTGGCAGCGAGGCGGCGCTGGATGTAGAGCATCTCGGTCTGGATGGCGTTCATCACAAATTCCCCGCTGGTCCGCGCCCGCTGCCGCACCATGCGGGGTCTGGAGAGCTGATCCACATCAAGACACTATCGCGAGTGGGCCATAGAGTCGGGCATCGGGAAACACGTAATCCCCGGGTTTCGTCAGGCGAGCGTGGCGGCGTGACGCGCGATCTGCACATCTTCCTGCGAGGGCAGTATCCGGATTTCCAACCCCGGCACCCATGCCAGCCCCGCCCGGATCGCGCGCGCGGTCGGCGCATCATGCTCCCCGATCCCGCCGGTCAGCACGAGCATGTCCGCCCCCCCGAGCGCCGCGATCATCGCGGCGATCTGCTTGCACACCGACCGCTCGAACATGCGGATCGCCAGGTCCGACTCATCGGTCGCGGCGGCGCGCAGGATCCGCATGTCCCCGGACACGCCGGACACCCCGGCCATGCCCGATGCATGATCGACCAGCGTCGCCAGCGCGGGCGCGTCGAGCCCGGTTTCGCGCAACAGGTGCAGCAGCACGCCCGGATCGAGATCGCCCGTCCGCGTCGCCATCATCACGCCGCCGGTCGGGGTCAGTCCCATGCTGGTGTCGATCGACCGGCCATCGCGCACCGCCGTCACGCTCGCGCCATTGCCGAGATGCGCGATCACCAGCCGCGCGGGCAACTCGCTGCCGAGCTGGCGCACGATCGACTCGCACGACAACCCGTGGAAGCCATAGCGGCGGATCCCGCTCGCGCGGTAGGCGCGCGGGATCGGCAGCGTCGTGGCGAGATCGGGCATCCCCGCATGGAACGCGGTATCGAAACACGCGACCTGCGGCACCCCCGGATAGCGCGCGCCCGCCACGCGGATCAGCGCCAGCGACGCCGGCCCGTGCAACGGCGCGAACGCGCACGCCGTCGCCAGATCCGCCATCACCGCATCGTCGATCCGGCAATGCGCGTCGCGATGCGGCCCGCCATGGACGATCCGGTGGCCGATCACCGTCGGTGCCGGCCAACCCTGCACCGTCTTCTCGATCGCGTCGAAGACATGGCCATGGTCGTCGGTCGTCTCGATCGTCCCGCCAACCAGCAGGACCACCGCATCCTCGACCGCGTACAGCCCGTATTTCAGCGACGACGACCCGCTGTTGAGCGCCAGAACGACCGCGCCCGCCACTAGCGCGACCATTGCCAGTCACGCACCTCCGGCAGATCGTCACCCTCTTCGGCGATATGCAGCTTGTGCCGCTCCATGGTCGTCCAATAGCGCGCGGTCTCGCGCGGAACATGATCGCGCAGCCGCGGAATCCGTTCGATCGCATCGAGCGCCAGCCGATAGCGATCGAGATCGTTCAGCACTACCATGTCGAACGGCGTCGTCGTCGTGCCCATCTCCTTATAGCCGCGGACATGGATGTTCGCATGGTTGGCGCGTCGATAGGTCAGCTTGTGGATCATCGCCGGATAGCCGTGGAACGCGAAGATCACGGGCGTGTCGGTCGTGAACAGCGCATCGAACTCGCGCTCGTCGAGCCCGTGGAGATGTTCGGATCGCGGCTGCAAGCTCATCAGGTCGACTACGTTGACCACCCGGATACGGATGTCGGGCACATAGGCACGCAGCATCGTCACCGCCGCCAGCGTCTCGAGCGTCGGCACGTCGCCCGCACACGCCATCACCACGTCGGGGTCGGCATCGTCGCCCGCCCAGTCCCAGATCCCTGCGCCCGCGGTACAGTGCCGCACCGCCGCGTCGATCCCGAGCCACTGCCATTCGGGCTGCTTGCCCACGACGATCACGTTCACATAGCCGCGGCTGCGCAGACAGTGATCGCCCACCGACAGCAGACAGTTCGCATCGGGCGGCAGATAGATCCGCGCGACGTCGGCGGTTTTGTTCGCGACGTGATCGATGAACCCCGGATCCTGGTGCGACAGCCCGTTATGATCCTGCCGCCAGACATGCGAGGTCAGCAGATAGTTGAGCGACGCGATCGGCCGCCGCCACGGGATGCCGCGCGTGACCTTCAGCCATTTCGCATGCTGGTTGACCATCGAATCAACGATGTGGACGAACGCCTCGTAGCACGAGAACAGCCCGTGCCGCCCGGTCAGCAGATACCCCTCGAGCCAGCCCTGGCACAGATGCTCGCTCAGCACCTCCATCACCCGGCCGTCGGGGCCGAGATGCTCGTCGACCGGCTCGATCTCCGCCATCCAGACCTTGCCCGACACGTCGTACACGTCGGCAAGCCGGTTCGACGCGGTCTCGTCGGGCCCGAACAGGCGGAAATTCACGCTCGCGAGGTTGAGCTTCATCACGTCGCGCAGATAACGCCCCAGCACGCGCGTCGCCTCCGCCTTCATTTGGCCCGGCGCTTCGACCGGCACCGCATACGCCCGGAAATCGGGCAGCGACAGCGGCACCATCAGCTCGCCGCCATTGGCATGCGGATTCGATCCCATCCGCCGGTGCCCGGTCGGCGCGAGCGACGCATAGTCCGCGAGGAACTTGCCCGACGCGTCGAACAGCTCCTCGGGGCGATAGCTGCGCATCCAGTCCTCGAGCTGGCGCAGATGCTCGGGATCCTTGAAGTCCGCGATCGGCACCTGATGTGCGCGCCACGTGCCCTCGACCGGCTTGCCGTCGACGATCTTCGGCCCGGTCCACCCCTTTGGCGTGCGGAACACGATCATCGGCCAGCGCGGCCGCGCCGGCGTCGCGCCCGGCATGCGCGCCGCGGCCTGGATCGCGTGGATCTTCGCCAGCGCCTTGTCGAGCGCGGTGGCGAGCTGCTGGTGGACGGCGGCGGGGTCGCTGCCCCCGACATAATAGGGCTCATGCCCATAGCCGCGCAGCAACGCATCGAGCTCATGCCCGTCGATCCGCGCGAGGATCGTCGGGTTGGCGATCTTGAAGCCGTTGAGGTGCAGGATCGGCAGCACCGCGCCGTCGCGCTCGGGGTTGAGGAACTTGTTCGAATGCCAGCTCGCCGCCAGCGCGCCCGTCTCCGCCTCGCCGTCGCCGATCACGCACGCGACCAGCAGGTCCGGATTGTCGAACGCCGCGCCGTAAGCATGCGCCAGCGAATAGCCGAGCTCGCCGCCCTCATGGATCGATCCCGGCGTCTCGGGCGCGACATGGCTCGGGATCCCGCCCGGCCATGAGAATTGCCGGAACAGCCGGTGCATGCCGCTGCGGCTCCGCTCGATCGCCGGATAGCGTTCGGTGTACGAGCCCTCCAGATAGGTGTTCGCCACCAGCCCCGGCCCGCCATGACCCGGCCCGATGATGTTGATCATGTCGAGGTCATGCTCGACGATCAGGCGGTTGAGATGGACGTAGAGGAAGTTCAGCCCCGGCGTCGTCCCCCAATGACCGAGCAGCCGCGGCTTCACGTCGGCGATCGTCAGCGGCCGTTCGAGCAGCGCGTTGTCGCGCAGATAGATCTGGCCGACCGACAGATAGTTTGCGGCGCGCCAATAGGCGTCCATCCGGCGCAGCATGTCGGGCGACAGCGGCCGCGTCTTGGTCGGCGCAAGCGTTGCAGCATCGCTCATGTCCGGTTTCGCAGCCGTGACGCGCAATCGGCGGCGGAGCGCGGTGTGTAGGGCATATGGTTTCCTTCGATGGGCATGCGGTTCAGCATGCGATGCGCGCGACGAGTCCCGGATCGGCCAACAGCGCCTCGTCGCCGAACGCGATCTGCGCGCAGGTCCGGCGCGCCTGCGCGGCGACATCCTGGAGGTGGAGGCTGGCGGCAGACGGGGTCAGGCCCGGCACGATCTGGGTAAATCGCCGATGCTCCTGCGATCGCATCCCGAAGGCGTGGACGACATATTGGTCGAAGACAGCGTTCAGCCCCTGACCCTGCCCCTGTTCGTCGAGCCAAGTCTTGCTGGCCGCCGACGTCGAGAAGCTTAGCAGGCGCCGTCCCCCGAGCAGGTCGGTCCGTACCCGGCCCTGCATCGGCTCAGGTTTCACCCCCGCGCCGAACACCCGCTCGACATAGCCCTTGAGCATCGCCGGCGCGCTCCCGAACCAGATCGGGTAGATCAGCACGAACACGTCGCACCCGTCGATCGCGGCGATCTCGTCCAACACGTCCTGGCGACAGGCCGGGCTCGGCAGAGTCGGGCGCTCCGCCGCGGGCAGCACGGGGTCGAACCCGATCGCATACAGGTCGCGCAGGACGACGCGCTGCCCGGCCGCGACGACCGTGTCGCGGTAGGTCCGTGCGATCGCGTGATTGAAGCTCGCCGGATCGGGGTGGCACAGGATCACCGCATGGCCCGCGCCCGGTGAAGTTCGCTCGTCGACGATCATCGCAACGTCCTCGCAGGAAAGCTCCGCCCGCGCTGCGGCGACCGGCGGATCGGAGTTCGGAAAGTTGTGGTCGGTCTACCCGATCGCGATCGGCCCCGTGCCCCTCGGGAACTACGCAGAGCCGGGAGGAACCATCGCCCGAGCCGATTCGCATCGGCGACTCGGGATCCGGCGAGTATCGGCTGCGACCGCCCATTGCGGGACCGGTCACACTGAAATTACCGGATTGAAGGCGCCGGATCGTGCCCGGAAGCGCAATCTGCGCCTTCCGATGCATTTCCGGGGTTGGCTTCCTTGCCACTGCGCCATAAAGCGACGGCAACTCACCATTGCGCCGCTGCGCGTCGAAAGCCTTTCTACCATGCAGATCATCGTTCGCGACAACAATGTCGATCAAGCCCTCCGCGCTCTCAAGAAGAAGCTGCAGCGCGAAGGCGTCTATCGTGAAATGAAGTTGCGCCGTCACTACGAGAAGCCCTCGGAGAAGCGCGCACGTGAGCATGCCGCTGCCGTGAGCCGCGCTCGCAAGGCAGACCGCAAGCGGGCCGAACGCGACAATTAAGTCCCGCAGCTGAGCGGTTCGCCGCTCGCTGGGAATATGATGACGGGGGCAGGATCGATCGATCCGCCCCCGCTTGTCGTCCGACGCCCTTCGCGTGCCGGCGGCATTTTGCGTGCATAAGCCCCGCGCTATGCCGTTGCGGACACCGTGTGCCGCCCCGATACGTCTCGGCGACACCGCGCAGCTATCCTACGTTACATTGACGCGTGTTTTCGTCCTGTTCGAGGAACGAATTCTAGTCCCTGACGCTCCTTAGACGACACAGGAGACGTTTGATGGACGACAATCGGGTTTGGAATTTCGAAGAGAGCCTCTGGACGGGCGACGCCGACCAGTATCACGCACTCATCGATGACGAGTGCGTCATGGTGCTGCCGGAGCAGCCCTTCGTCCTAACTGGCGCACAGGCGATCGAGACGGTCTCGAAGACGCCGCGCTGGTCGAGCGTCACGTTCAGCGAGCAGCAGATCATGCGCCCGCAAGAGGGGCTGATCGCGATCGCCTACAAGGCCGAGGCGCAGCGCGAGGGCGCCGATGGCTATGTCGCCTATTGCACGACGACGATGCGCCGGCTCGAACATGAGGAATGGCGCGTGGTCCAGCACCAGCAGACGCCTGCGCCGATCGCGTCCGCCGCATAACAGGAATGACCTTGGTCCGGCATTGCGGCGGGTCGATCCCACGCGCTTTGCCGGGCAATGCTGCTATGGATGCGATGGATTGCCATCCGGCGGTGCCTCGCCGGTGGCCCCTCTCGCTCAAGTAGGTTGCATGCCCCACGCCAGCAATATCGTCTTTTGCGACGGTCCCGACAGTCCGAACGCGTTCGACACGATCCCGCTCCAGTCGCGGACCGGCACGCTCGACGCGCTATGTCCCGTCTGTCGCGGCCGCGGGCAATGGAACACCGAGATCGATCTCGTCAGCTTCCGCTGCCGTCGCACGACCTGCGATGCGTGCCACGGCGCGGGCTGGGTCGAGACCGGCAGCGATCCGGTCGGCCTGCCGGATATCGTCCTGGGCCCGACCGGACATCCCCAATGGACCGTCCGCTACCATGATGATCGAGCGCATGACGCGATCGATCCCGCCAAACCGGGACTTGCCACCCACGAAGCCGGCACTTGACCCGCAACCTATTTCCGGCGGCGGAAAATATTTCATTCCGCAATGCAGCAAATCCTCGCAGGCAATACAGCCACTTACCCGCTTTCCCCTACGGATTGCCCGGCATGGCGGACTCGACGGTGGGAACGGCCGCGACTCCGAACCGTTGCAGTAGGGGCAGCCGCTTCGGCTGATACATGAGAGAGTGACTTATGATTAAATCTTGGATTCTCGGCGTTTCCGCCGTTGCGATGACCGCACTGCCGGTCGCAGCCAACGCAGCGCCTGCTGTGAACCCCGCGCAGTCGCTGTCGGTCGCATCGTCGGTCCGCACCGGCACGGCTACTTCGAAGTCGAGCAAGCTTGCCGGCCTCCAGGAGTCGAGCATCGTTCCGATCGTCATCGGCGCAGGCATTCTCGCGGGCGTCGCCTATCTGATCATCGATCACGAAGACGACAACTCCGACAGCAACTAAGCGAATGGGCCGGTAACCCCGGCCCATTTTCGTGTCGCCGATCGACGGCGCTACGCCCTGCGCAGCCCGTCGATCGCCGTCATGGCCCCCGAACTTTCCAGCGCCGCCAGCTTGGCAGCTATCAACACGCGCAGCTCCGAGTCGGGCCTAAACGACAACAGTCCGAACAGCCCGTCGACACGCTCCTGCGTCGTCACCGCATCGCGGACCGCTTTTCCCAGCCGGTCGCTCATCGGATCGTCGATCGCGAAGACCTCCCCCGCATCGGTAACGCCCGACTGCCACCGCATCCACGCCGCCACCGCCAGCGCGAGCGCATCGACCGGCAGCCCCGCCGCGCAACGCTCCGCCATCGGCGCCAACAGCCGCTGCGGCAATTTCTGCGACCCGTCCATCGCGATCTGCCGCGTGCGATGCTGGAGCGCCGGGTTGGCGAACCGCGCCATCAACGCCCCACGATACTGCGCGATATCGAGCCCGGCAGGCGGATCGAGCGTCGCTGCACTCTCGTCCCACAACGCCTCCACAAACGCCCGTCCCTCGGGCCGCGCGACCATCTCGTGCACGAAGTCGAGCCCGGCCAGTCCGCCCAGATACGCGATCCCCGAATGCGCGCCGTTGAGCAGCCGCAGCTTCGCATCCTCCCACGGCGCCACCGCATCGGTCAGCTGGACACCGAACGCCGCCAGATCGGGCCGTTCGCCCGCAAAGCGATCCTCGATCACCCACTGGGTGAACGGCTCCGCCTTCACCATCGCCTGATCCTCGACACCCAGCGTCGCGCGCGTCGCAGCGATGTCGTCCGCCGTCGTGGCCGGCACGATCCGGTCGACCATCGTCTGCGGAAACGTCACCGCCGCGGCGATCCAGTCGCGCAAGGCCGGGTCGTGCGCCCCCGCCATCGCCAGCACTGCATCGCGCAGGAGCGTACCGTTATGCGGCAGATTGTCGCACGACAGGATCGTCAGCGGACCGAGACCCGCCGCGTGCCGTGCCGCCAGCCCGGCCACCAGAAACCCGGGCGCGGTCCGCGGGGCATCGAGCGAGGCCAGGTCGTGCGCGACGTCAGCGTCGCCGCCCTGCAACAGCCCCGTCGCGGAATCGAGCTTATACCCCTTCTCGGTGATCGTCAGCGTGACGATATGCGTGTCCACCGACGCGAGGGCCGCAACGACCGCGGCCGGATCCTCGGGCGCGACCAGCACGTCCATCACAGCGCCGATCACCTGCAACCGCTCGCCCGCGCCGTCGCGCACCACGAGCGTATAGAGTCCGTTCTGCGGCGCGAGCTGATCGCGCACGCCGGCAGATCGCAGCGACACGCCGGTGATTCCCCAGCGCAGGTCGCCCGCGGCCAGCGCCTGCTCGAACACCGCCGCCTGATGCGCGCGGTGGAACGCGCCAATGCCCAGATGCACCACGCCGCGGGTCACGCGCGACCGGTCATAGCCGGGCCGGACGACGCCCGCGGGCAGCCGGTCGAGCGTTTCCTGCGACAATCTCACAGCCGATACGCCTGCTTGACGAGATCATAGGCGAGCGCGCGCGCGACCTCATGCGCCTCGTCCTCCTCCAGCCGGTGCTCGACCACCAGCTGCGCGAGAAACCCGCAGTCCATCCGCCGCGCGACATCGTGCCGCGCCGGGATTGAGAGGAACGCCCGCGTATCGTCGTTGAACCCGACCGTGTTGTAGAAGCCCGCGGTCTCCGTCGCGCGCTCGCGGAACCGCCGCATCCCTTCGGGGCTGTCATGGAACCACCACGGCGGCCCCAGCCGCAACGCCGGATAATGCCCGGCAAGCGGCGCCAGTTCGCGGGAATAGGTATCCTCGTCGAGCGTGAACAGGATCAGCGTCAGCCGGGGATCGTTACCGAACCGGTCGAGCAAAGGCTTCAGCGCGCGGACGAACTCGCCGGGCAGCGGGATGTCGCCGCCCTTGTCGCGGCCGAAGCGTGCGAGCACCTGCGCATTGTGGCTGCGCGATACGGCGGGGTGAAGCTGCATCACCATCCCGTCCTCGACCGACATCGCCGCCATCTCGGTCAGCGTCTGCGCGCGGAAGAGTTCCGCCTCCGCAGGCTTCGGGTCCGCCATCACGCGCGCATAGAGCGCCTCGGCCTCGGCACGCGTCAGGTCCGCGGTCGCTGCCGACGGATGCCCGTGATCGGTTGAGGTCGCGCCCGCCGCGCGGAACCGCGCGCGGTGGAAGCGGTGCGCGGCCAGATAGCCCGCATAGCTGCCGACGTCTTCGTTCGCGGTCTCGCCGAAGCGGCGGACGTTGGCGGCGAAGCCCGGCGTGTCGGGATCGACGACCGGGTCGGGGCGATAGGCGGTGACGACCCGCCCCTGCCACCCACTCGCGCGGATCGCGGCATGGTGCTCGAGCGGGTCGAGCGGGCTCTCCGTGGTCGCGATCAGCTCGATCCCGAACCGGTCGAACAGCGCGCGGGGGCGGAATGCGGGGGTCTTGAGCGCAGCATCGATCGTGTCGAAATACAGGTCCGCGGTCGCGGGTTCGAGGCGCACGTCGATCCCGAACGCCTCGGCGAACACCCAGTCGAGCCACATCCGCGATGGCGTGCCGCGAAACAGGTGATAGTTGTCGGCGAAGATCCGCCAGATTTTCCGCGGATCGCTTTCCGTGGGGCTGCCATCGACCGTCGGCACGCCCAGCGCGTCGAGCGGCACGCCCTGGCTGTAGAGCATGCGAAACACGTAGTGATCGGGCACGATCAGCAGCGAGGCCGGATCGCTGAACGCCTCGTCGCGCGCGAACCAGGCCGGGTCGGTATGGCCGTGCGGACTGACGATCGGCAGGTCCTTCACGCCCGCATGCAGCGCGCGCGCAATGTCGCGCGTCCGGCCATCGGCGGGGAAAAGGCGGTCGGGGTGCAGGCGTAGCGGCTGGGTCATGCAAGGCGTTCCGGATCGACGGGGGTGTAGTGCGGGACGAGCAGGTGGATCACCAGCAATGCGACGAGATAGGCGCAACCGGCAACCGCGAAAATCGGTCCATAGCTGCCGACCCCGGCCAGAATAGTCCCTGCGAACTTGGCCATCAGCATGCCACCGCATGCGCCGGCCAGCCCGCCCAGACCGATCACCGACCCGCCCATGCCGCGCGGAAACAGATCGCCGGGGATCGCATAGACGTTGGCGGAGAAGCCCTGGTGACACGCGCACGCCAGCCCGATCGCCGCGACCGCCCACCATAGCCCAGGGGCCTGCGCGGCGAAGATGATCGGCAGCGCGAACAACGCGCACACGAACAACGCGGTCTTGCGCGCGCGGTTCGGCGTCGCGCCCTTGCTAAGCAGTCGCGACGAGAACCAGCCGCCCGCGATCGATCCGACATCGGCCAGCACATAGACCGCGACCAGCGGCGGCCCGAAATCGAGCATCTTCACGCCGTACTGCCGGTTGAAGAAATCGGGCAGCCAGAACAGGAACGTCCACCAGACCGGATCGATCAGGAACCGCCCGAGCATATACGCCCATGTCTGCCGCAACCGCAGCAGCGTGCGCCAGCGGACGGGCTTGGCGGCGGGTACCGGGTCGGCCTCGATCCAGGCCAGTTCCTCGGGCGTGACGCGGCGGTGCTTACGCGGCGTGCGGTAGAAAGCGAGCCACGCGACCAGCCAGATCACCGTCAGCGCGCCGGTCGCGATGAACGCCATACGCCAGCCGAACGTCACCGCGATCACCGGCACGATCAGCGGCGTGAGGATCGCCCCGACGTTCGAGCCCGCGTTGAAGATGCCGATCGCCAGAGCGCGTTCGCGTTGCGGAAACCATTCATTGGCCGCAGCGAGCGCGGCGGGAAACGCGCCGGCCTCGCCGATCGCGAGCGGGATGCGCGCGAAGATCATCATGCCGGCGCTGGTGAACAGCGCGTGCGCGACATGGCCGATCGTCCACAGGGTCACCGCGACCGCATAGCCGATCTTGGCGCCGACCCGGTCGACGAACCGGCCGAACAGCACATAGGCGATGCCGTAGGCGGCCTGGAATGCGATGGCGAGATCGGCATAGCCCTGCTCGCTCCAAGCGTAGCGCGCCTGGAGTTCGGGTTTCAGCACGGGCAGCACGAGGCGGTCGATATAGCTGAGCGCCACCGCCGCGAAGAGCAGCGCACAGACGATCCAGCGGACTTTCCCGCGCGGCTTTTCGGGCGCGGCGGCGGCTCCGGTCACCAGTTGCACAGCGTGCCGTCCTCGAGACGCGCGACCGGGAGATAGGCGCGCTTATAGTCGTAGGTCGCGGCGAGATCCTCGTCGATGTCGACGCCCAGCCCCGGCGAGTCGCCCGGATGCATCATGCCGTCGTCGAAGCTGTACGCATGCGGGAAGACCGCATCGGTCTCGTCGGTATGCGGCATATGCTCCTGCACGCCGAAATTGGGCACCGACAGCCCGAAATGCAGCGCCGCCGCCATCGCCACCGGCGACAGGTCGGTCGCGCCATGGCAGCCGGTCCGCACTTGGTACAGGTCGGCGAGCGAGGCGATCCGGCGCAGATGCGTGATTCCGCCCGCATGCACCACGGTCGCGCGGATATAGTCGATCAGCTGGTTCTGGATCAGGTCCTTGGCGTCCCAGATCGAATTGAACACCTCGCCCACCGCGATCGGCGTCGTCGTGTGGTGGCGGATCAGCTTGAACGCCTCCTGATTCTCGGCCGGCGTCGGATCCTCGATCCAGAACAGGTTATACGGCTCGAGCGCCTTGCCGAGCCGCCCCGCCTCGATCGGGGTCAACCGGTGGTGGATGTCGTGGAGCAGGTGGACGTCCCACCCCATCGCCTCGCGCGCCGCCTTGAACAACTCAGGGACGACGCGCAGATATTTCTCGGTCGACCACACGCTTTCGCTCGGCAGGTCGGCATCGGCGGGCTCGTAGCGCGCACCGTGCTTGGCGACGCCATAGGTCGAGGCGAGGCCGGGCACGCCGCATTGCAGGCGGATCGCCTTGTAGCCCTTGGCCTGCTCGGCCTTGGCGACCGCGATCGTGTCCTCGATCGTCGTGCCGTTGGCGTGCGCATAGACCATGCAGGCATCGCGCGCCGCGCCGCCCAGCAACTGATAGACCGGCATCCCCGCAAGCTTGCCCTTGATGTCCCACAGCGCGGTGTCGACCGCGGCGATCGCCGCCATCGTCACGGGCCCGCGCCGCCAATAGGCGCCCTTGTAGAGATACTGCCAGACATCCTCGATCCGGTGCGCGTCGCGGCCGATCAGGCACGGCACGACGTGATCGGTCAGATAGCTCGCGACGCTCAGCTCGCGACCGTTCAGCGTCGCGTCGCCGACGCCGGTGGTACCGTCGTCGCAGGTGATCTTCAGCGTGACGAAATTACGCCCCGGGCAGGTGACGATGACGCGGGCGGAAACGATCTTGGGCATCGCGGGTCCTTCAGGCGATTTCGAGGGTGGCAGTTTTCAGATGCGCCGAATCGGGGCCGGCCATGATCGTGAACAGCCCGGGCTCGACGACCTCGCGCATGTCCACGTCCCACAGCGCGAACGCGTCGGGGCCCAGCGTGAAGCGCAGCGTCCGCCGCTCGCCCGGCGCCAGCGTCACGCGTTCGAACCCCTTCAATTCCAGCAGCGGCCGCGCCACCGACGAGACCTGATCGCGGACATAGACCTGCACGACCTCGTCGCCGGCGCGCTGCCCGACATTGGCGACGTCGACCTCGACGCCGACGCTGCCCGCGACACCGATCTTCGCCGCCGACAGCCGCGGCGCGCTGATCTCGAAGCGCGTGTAGCTGAGCCCGTGGCCGAACGGGAACAGCGGCGCCGTCTCCGCGAACAGATAGCCGCGCTGAGTCGACGGCTTGCGGTTGTAATAGAACGGCACCTGCCCGACTTCGCGCACCACGGTCACGGGCAGCTTGGCGCCCGGATTGATCCGCCCGAACAGCGCCTCGGCCATCGCCGTGCCGCCCTCCTGCCCCGGATACCAGCATTCCAGCACCGCATTCGCCTTCGCCATCACGGTCGGCCAGCTCGGCGGCCGCCCGTTGATCGCGGTCACCACGATCGGCTTGCCAAGCGCATGCAGCGCCTCGAACAACGCATTCTGCTCGCCGATCAGATCGAGCGTGGTGCGATCGCCGAGATGGTTCGCCGAGAACCCCTCGCGACTGGTCTGCTCGGTATCGCCGATCGCCAGGATGATCGTGTCGGCACCACGCGCGACCTCGACCGCCTCGGCGATCAGCGCGCGGTTCTTGGCCGGATCGGCGAGCAGGACGGCGTCCTGCGACCGGTCGTCGCTCTGCGTGATGAACACGCCCTGCGCATGGACGATGGTGGCCGCATTGCCGACCAGCGCGCGCACGCCGTCGAGCAGCGTGACGCTCTGCCGCGGCGGCGCGGAATAGCCGCCGAGCCGCGCGATCGCCGCGTTGGGGCCGATCACCGCGATCCTGCCCTTGGGCGACAGCGGCAACGTGCCGTCATTGGTCAGCAGGCACAGCGCCTTCCGCGCGCCCTCCAGCGCAACGCCCCGCGCCTCGGCATTGCCGGTCAATCGAGCCGCGACGCGCGGATCGACCGCCGACTCCTCGAACAGCCCCGCGCGGAACTTCAGCGCCAGCATCCGCGCGCACGCGGTGTCGACCGCAGCGATCGGCACCGTCCCCGCGCGCACCTGCGCGGGCAGCGTCCGATACGCGATCCCGTCGGGCAACGCGCTGTCGACCCCCGCCGCCAGCGCCAGCCGCGCCGCGCCGGCCACGTCGGGCGCGATGTGGTGGATCGTGTCGAGTTCCTCGATCGCGCCGTAATCGCTGACGATCGCGCCCGAAAACCCCCATTCGCCGCGCAGCACGTCGCCGAGCAACCAGTGGTTCGCATGGCTCGGCACGCCGTCGATCTCGTTATAGGAGGGCATCACCGCGCCGATCCCGGTGCGGGTCACGACCGCGCGGAACGGCGGGAAGAAGCTTTCGCGCAGTTCACGCTCGCCAATCGGTGCCGGCCCGATATTGTTGCCCGCCTGCGGCTGACCGTGCCCCGTCATGTGCTTCAACGTCGCGAACACCTTGCCGGGGGCCAGCGTCCTGCTGTCGCCCTGCAGCCCCTCGACCGCGGCGACGCCCATCTCGCCGCACAGATACGGGTCCTCGCCGAACGTCTCCTCGATCCGCCCCCAGCGCGGATCGCGCGCGATGTCGACGACCGGCGACAGCGAAAGGTGGCTGCCATGCGCGCGGACTTCGCGGCCGATGATCGCCTGCGCGCGCCGCATCAGGTCGCGATCGAACGCGCCCGCCATGCCGATCGCCTGCGGGAACATCGTCGCATCGGGCGCCATGTAACCGTGCAGCGATTCCTCGTGGAAGATCACCGGAATGCCCAGCCGCGTGCCCCGCGCCCAGCGCTGAACCGCGTTGACGAACGCGATCGTGGAGGCCGACCCGCGCCACTGCGCGCCCGTACCGCCCGCGACCGCCGCGACCGACGGGCCGCCGCGCTTGTCGGAGGGCCGAGTCACCTGCCCGAACCCTGCCGGATACGCCGCGGTCGCGCGCGCCGGGTCGAAATCGAGCCCGCCCGGAGTCATCACGTCCGCCTTGGTCGCCCAGAGCGAAATGGTCTGGCCAACTTTTTCCTCCAGCGTCATCCGCGCCATCAGGTCACGCACGCGCAGGTCGACCGGTGCGCGCGCATCACGGTAGATCGGGAGCGCGGCGGCGGCCTGCGCGACACCGGGGATTAGCCCCGCGACGGACACCGATCCGAACAGCGCAAAAAGGTCGCGGCGGGTCGGCGTGATGGCCGGCGCGGTCGTCATCGTCTTCGTGCCGGACACCATTCTCTCCTAATGTTAAACGCGGCATTGCTGTCGAAGCCGTCGTCGTGATAGCGATAACATGGCTGATCATCCGCGATCCTGTCAATGTGGCGCGGAACGGCGGGAGAGGATTATGACGGCATTCGGTCGATCGATCGGTAAGTTCGCGCTGCTGTGTGCAGCGGTAATTGGTTTGACCGGACCGGCGCATGCCGAGGACGGCTACGACCTCTGGCTACGGTATCGCACCCCCGCGACAACAAGCAGTGCGCTGAAGATCGAGGCACGCGGCGATACGCCCACCCTCCGCGCCGCCGGCGAAGAATTGCGGCGCTCGAATTTCTTCGCCACCAAAGCCCCGACGATCCTGCTCGCCACCGCCACCGATCGCGACGTCGCCGCACTCCGCCTTCCGCTCGCCGCGCTCGGCGACGAGGGCTACCGGGTCGGCTACGTCACGCTGGGCAACCGCCGCACCCTGCTCGTCACCGGCAACACCGATCGCGGCGTACTCTACGGCAGCTTCGCGCTGCTGCGTCACCTCCAGACCGGTGGCAGCCTCGACCGGATCGACCTAACATCGACCCCGCGCGTCAAGCTGCGCGTGCTCAACCATTGGGACAATTTGGATGGCGTGGTCGAGCGCGGCTATGCCGGCGCGTCGCTCTGGGACTGGTGGACGCTCCCCGATTTCCGCGACCCGCGCTACACCGATTACGCGCGCGCCAATGCTTCGATCGGGATCAACGGCACCGTCCTCAACAACGTCAACGCGAAGGCGGACAGCCTCACCGCGCCGTACATCGCCAAGGCCGCGGCGCTGGCCGATGTGTTCCGGCCGTACGGAATCAAGGTATATCTGTCGGCGCGCTTCTCCGCCCCGATCGAGCTTGGCGGGCTGAAGACCGCCGACCCGCTCGACCCGCAGGTGGCGGCATGGTGGAAGGCGAAGACCGACGAGATCTATCGCAGCGTCCCCGACTTCGGCGGCTTCCTGGTCAAGGCGAACAGCGAGGGCCAGCCCGGCCCACGCGACTATCACCGCAGCCATGCCGACGGCGCCAACATGCTCGCCGCCGCAGTCGCGCCGCATGGCGGCATCGTGATGTGGCGCGCGTTCGTCTATGCCGAGACCGACCCCGAGGATCGCGCGAAACAGGCCTATACCGAGTTCAAACCGCTCGACGGCAAATTCGCTAAGAACGTCATCGTCCAGGTCAAGAACGGCGCGATCGACTTCCAGCCGCGCGAGCCGTTTCACCCGCTGTTCGGCGCGATGCCCAAGACGCCGCTGATGATCGAATTCCAGATCACCAAGGAATATCTCGGCTTTGCAACTCACCTCGCCTATCTCGGGCCGATGTTCGCCGAGACGCTCGGCAGCGAGACGATGCAGACACCGGGCGAGACCGTCGCAACGGTCGTCGATGGGGCAGCCGAGGGTCACACGCTGACCGGGATGGCGGGCGTCGCCAATATCGGTCGCGACCGCGATTGGGCAGGCTCCACCTTCAACCAGGCGAACTGGTACGCGTTCGGCCGGATGGCCTGGGACCCGACGCTCGGCGCCGCCCCCGTCGCGCGCGAATGGGCGGCGATGACGTTCGCGCCCGTCCCCGCGATCGTCGATCCGTTGGTCGCGATGATGATGGGCTCGCGCGAGGCGGTGGTCGATTACATGACGCCGCTCGGGCTCGCGCACGTCATGGCGACCGGCCATCATTATGGTCCGGGGCCGTGGGTGGCCAATCTCAAGCGCCCCGAATGGAACCCGGTCTATTACCACCGCGCCGACAAAGCAGGCATCGGCTTCGACCGGACGAAGACCGGCAGCGACGCGATCGCGCAGTACAGCCCCGCTCTGGCACGCCAGTTGGCAAACCCGGCGACCACCCCCGAACGCGACCTTCTCTGGTTCCACCATGTCGCATGGGATCGCCGGATGGCCTCGGGTCGCACGCTGTGGGCGGAGCTGGTCGACGACTATGACCAGGGGGTGGGCTATGTCGCGAGCATGCGCCGCCAATGGGATGCGCTGAAGCCCTCGATAGACTCGGCGCGCTGGGCGAAGACCGCGACCTATCTCGCGGTCCAGCAGCGCGAGGCGCAGTGGTGGCGCGATGCCAGCCTCGCCTATTGGATGTCGGTCAACGGCCTGCCGCTTCCCGCGGGCACTGCCGCCCCCGCGCACGACCTGGCCTGGTACAAGGCGCAGCATTTTCCCTACGCACCCGGCAACCCGCAATGATCCGCCGGCCCGATGGATGCACGGCGACCGAGCGAAAGGCTGATCGATGACACGCACCGATGGACCGATACTCTGTTTCGGCGAACTGCTGCTCAGGCTCTCGCCGCCGGGGCATGGCCCATTGTTCCGGGAGGCGCGGCTGGACGCGAATTTCGGCGGCGCGGAGGCCAATGTCGCGGTCGCGCTGGCGCGCCTCGGTATCGGCAGCGGAGTCATCTCCGCGGTTCCCGACGACGTCGTCGGCGACGCGGCGATCGATGCGTTGCGCCGGACGGGCGTCGACGTCTCGCGAATCCTGCGCGGGGATGGACGGCTGGGCCTCTATTATCTGGCGCCCGGCGCAGGGCTGCGCGCCTCGGCGATCGTCTACGACCGTCAGCACAGTCTGTTCGCGACGACCCCGGCGACCGCCTATGACTGGCACGCGCTGCTGGGGGGCGCCGCGCGACTGCATCTGTCGGGGATCAACCCGGCGATCGGTCCGGCGATGGCCGACGTCTGTCTCGCGGCGATGACCGCGGCGCGCGCGGTCGGCGTGCCCGTATCGTTCGACGGCAATTACCGCGCGAGCATGTGGGCGAAATGGTGCGCCGATCCGGCCGCCATCCTCCTTCCGCTCGTCGACCGCGCCGATCTGTTGTTCGGCAATCACCGCGACATCGCGCTGCTGCTGCGGCGGCCGATGGACGGAACCACCCCGCAAGGCCGACGCGACGCCGCGTTGGCGGCGTTCGACCGCTTCCCCAACCTCCGCCACATCGCCTCGATGTCGCGCGAGGTCCGCGACGCGGGCTGCAACACCTTGCGCGCGCGGATCGACACGCCGACCGACGTCATCGAGACCGACGCGGTAGAGGTGTCGGGGATCGTCGACCGGATCGGCACCGGCGACGCCTTCGCCGCGGGCGTCCTCGCAGACCTTGGCGAGGGGGCGGAGCGCGCCGCGCAGACCGGGCTCGCGCTGGCGGTGCTCAAGCACGCCACCCCCGGCGACCAGAGCGAAACGACGCCGCGCGACCTGGCGACGTTCCGTGAAGGCGGGTTCGACGTCCGCCGCTGAACAGCCACGATGACGACTATGAAGAGGGAGAGTTCGGTGGAGATCACGCGACGCGACGGGCTGACGATGCTGGGCGGGCTCGCCGTCGCGGCGGGCACCGCCGGGGGCGCGCTCGCGCAGGCCGGCAGCGTGCCCGGTCTGCAGGCGATCGCCGCGAGCAAGGGCATGCGCCTCGGGTCCTGCGTCGCATGGGGCCGCCCGGGCGCGGATCGCGGATCGTTCGCCAACCCGGCCTATGCCGCGCTGCTCGTGCGCGACTGCGGCCTGCTGGTGCCCGAAAACGAGATGAAGTGGCAGGCGATCCGGCCCAGCGCGACCAGCTTCGACTTCACCCATATGGACGCGATCATGGCCTGGGCGGCGGCGAAGCGCCTGCCCGTACGCGGCCACAACCTGCTATGGCATCAGCCTAAATGGATGCCGCGCTGGGAAGAGAAGCATGATTTCGGCGCCAACCCCGCACAGGCGGCGGCGCGGCTGCTCGTCGAGCATATCACCACCGTCTGCGCGCGCTACGGCACCCGGATCGGCAGCTACGACGTCGTCAACGAGGCGGTGAACCCGGCGGACTCGACGCTGTACCAGACCGCGCTGTCGCGCGCGCTGGGCGGTCCCGAAGCCACGCTCGACCTCGCCTTCCACACCGCGCGCACCGCCGCCCCCCACGCCGAGCTCGTCTATAACGACTATATGAGCTGGGAACCCGGCAACGCGAAGCACCGCGCCGGCGTGCTGGCATTGCTCGAAGGCTTCAAGCGCCGTGGCGTCCCCGTCGACTCGCTCGGGGTCCAGTCGCACCTCGTCACGCAGGGCCCCGACACGCGGGCTGCAACGGCTGCGCTCGAGGGCGAATGGCGTCGCTTCCTCGATGCGGTGACCGCGATGGGGTACGGCCTCGTCATCACCGAACTGGACGTTCGCGACAATAAACTCCCGGCCGACATCGGTGCACGCGATCGCGCGGTGGCGGATTTCACGCGCGGCTATCTCGATCTGATGCTGTCCTACCCCTCGGTCCGCGACGTGCTGCTATGGGGACTGTCTGACCGCTACAGCTGGATCGAGGGGTTCGAGCCCCGCCCCGACACGGCGCGGCGCCGCCCCTGCCCCTATGACGACCGGTTCGTCGCCAAGCCCATGCGCGCCGCGATCGCCGCCGCGCTAGCCTCCGCCCCGAAGCGGGCCCCCTCGAACGCCGTCGCCGACGGCCAAGGACACCGCCGATGAGCCGCTGGACCATAGCCCTTCTGGGCGCCTGCCTGCTGAGCGCCAGCGCGGAGGCACGGGATACCGCACACACCTGGATCGCAAGCTGGGGATCGTCGCAGATGATCGCGGACGGCGACAACGCGCTGCCCGCGGATCGCGCGCGCGCGATCACGCTGCGCCAGGTGATCCGGATCTCTGCAGGCGGGACTCGCATCCGCGTCCGGCTGTCCAACGCGTTCGGGACCCGGCCTCTGGTGATCGGCGCCGGTCATGTCGCCCGGAGCGTAGCGCCTGCGACCAGCCAGATCGCCGGCGGGATGCGGCTGACCTTCTCGGGCCGCGCCGACGCCGTCATCCCCGCGGGTGCCGAACTCTATTCCGATCCCGTCGCGCTGCCGGTCGCAGCCGGCGCCGATCTCGCCATCAGCCTGTATCTGCCCGAAGCCGCCGCGCCGCAGACCGGCCATCCAGGCGCGCGCGCGATCAGCTACACGCTCGCGGGCGATCACGTCGCCGACGCCGATCTGGCGGGCGCCGCGCAGGCCACGCACTGGTACGCGCTCGCCGATCTCGAAGTCTCGGGCCCGGCGACCGCCGCGACGATCGTCGCGATCGGGGACTCGATCACCGACGGATACGGGGTCAAGCCGAACCGGAACACGCGCTGGACCGATGTCCTCGCCGAGCGGTTGCGCCAAGCGCCACCATCGCGCGGCATCGGCGTCGTCAATGCCGGGATCGGCGGCAACCGGATCCTGCTCGACGGGCTGGGCCCCAACCTCATGGCGCGGTTCGATCGCGACGTCATCGCGCGCAGCGGCGTCCGCTGGGCGATCCTGCTGGAAGGCGTCAACGACCTCGGCGTCCTAACGCGCGAGGCCCCGGCGACACCGGCGGCGCATACCGCGCTCGTGACGCAGATCACCACCGGCTACACCGAACTCGTCGCGCGCGCGCACGCGCACGGCATCAAGGTGATCGGCGCGACGATCATGCCGTTTGGCGGCAACGACTATTATCACCCCGGCCCCGCGACCGAAGCCGATCGCCAGGCCGTCAACGCGTTCGTCCGCACGTCGGGCGTGTTCGACGCGGTGATCGATTTCGACCGCGTGATGCGCGATCCGGCACAGCCCATCCGGCTCGACCCCGCAGTCGATTCGGGTGATCACCTCCACCCGTCCGAAGCCGGGTATCGCCGGATGGGCGAGGCCGTGCCGCTGGCGCTGTTCAGATCGCCACCGCATACAAAGCGTGATGCGTCAGCACATACAGCGTCCGCCCGTCCTCGCCGCCGATGACGAGCTGCAACGGGCGGTCGGGCATGTCGATACGGCGTAGCGGCGTGCCATCGGCGGCATAGACGAACACCTGCCCGTTCGCGACATACAGCCGCCCACTGCCGTCGCGGACCGCGCTCTCGCCGCCACGCTCGGCGATGACCTTCAGGTCGGTGACTCGCCCCTGGTCGCCGACGAGACCGTCATAGGTCCGGTTCTCGGACGCGTTGGTCAGGACGACGCGCGCACCCGGCGCGGCCGACACCAGCCCATAGGCGTCGAGCGTATCGGACCAGCGCCAGCCCTGGTGATCGTCGGGCCCCTGGTTCCAGACGCGAAACGCGGGCAGCGCCAGCGATCCGTCGAGCGATCGATATTCCTGCGGCTTGGCCTCGCCCATCTTGGTCGCGAACAGCTCGGCCATCGTCGGATAGTGGTAGGTCATGGGATCGATCCGGTCGGCGAATTCGCCGTTCGCCCACACGTTGCCGGGAAGCAAAGTCGCCGCGGGCGTCCCCGAGACGGGGGTCGGCGCAATGACCCGGATCGAGTCCGGCCTGGCAGGATCGAGGCTGTAGACGGTCGCATCGCGCCCGGCCGACGACAGCACGAGCAGATGTCCCGATCGATCGACCGCAAGGCTGACCGCATCGCTCGGCGCATCCGCGACGATCGAGAGCCCGCCCGTGTCGGTCCAGCGATAGATCCGCTGGAAATGCCGGTCGATGAAGTAGAAGTCCTTCCCCCACCAACACCCCCCGCCGATCGAATAGAAGCCGTCCGCGAGTGTCCTGATCCCCGGCGACACCGGCGGCGGGGACAGGGGCGCAGCGTTCGCGAGCGGCGGCGGCACGTCGAGCCGCGCAAACTCGCGCTCGCGCACCTCCTGCCGCCGAGTCATGTCCTTGATCGCGTTTTCGAACGGATATTTGCTCGCGCGCAGATACGTGCCGCAGCCTTTCGCGTCGCAACTCGCAAACCCGCTTTCCGCATTCACGTGCACGTTGCGGAATCGAATGTCGCCCGACCCGTACAGCTTCACCGCGGCGTCCATCGGCTTGATCGACCGCGTGACGCGATACGCGTGGTAATTGGCGAACAGGATGTTGCGCGAATCCCGGATCTCGGTCGAGATCGCGTCGACCCCGTCGCGCACCTCCTGCTCGGTCTGCGGCGCGAGAAACTCCCAATTCTCGACATGGTCGAGGACGATTTCCGCGCGATAATGATGCTCGGCGGACAGCTGGTACACATGCCCCGGCGTCTTGGTGTTCGATACGTGGAAGCCCGCCGACGCCAGGGTGTTGGGCGACCAGATCGCCGCAAACGTCCCCCCGCCGCCATCCGTCACCCAGATGCTCGGCGACTGGCCGTCGAAGCGCGCCCGCGGATCGCCGAAGCCGATCGGGCTTCCCTTGGTCAGCGCGGTGCCGCCGCCGCCCTGGATCTTGACGTCGTTGACCATCGACGTCTCGCCCGCACGCCACAGCAGCGCGGTCGCCCGCGGATTGACGCCGCCGGTCCACAGGCCGAGCCCGGAGACGATCGCATTGCCCCCGCGCGCGCTCTCGACCAGCGCCTTGGGCGCGCCGACACCCGCATAACCCGGCGTCTGGTCGACGAGGTAAAGATGCGTCAGCCCGGGGTGGAGCGCGATCAGCACGCTGTCGGCGCGCAGTTTCACCGTGTCGGACACGCGGTAGCGGCCGGTGGGGAAATAGAGCACGCGGTGCGTATCGATCGCGCGTTGCAGCGCGGCGGTGTCGTCGGTCGTGTCGTCGCCCTTCACGCCCAGATCGCGGACATTCGCCCAGTCCTTGACCGGCGGCAGCGCGCGGATCGCCGGCGCCGCGCGCGCAGGAACGCGTGCCATCGGCGCCATCGTCACATCGGTCGCATAGTCTCCGATCTTGCCGAGCCCCGGCAGTTTCAATCCATAGGAGAAATCCGCCACGCGGTAGCGCCGCCCGGCCCCTGCCACGGTCTTGCCGCTCTCGCGGAACCGGACGAAGGTCGGCGTATCGACCGCGGTGGCATTGTCGAAACCGATCTGCGTGAAGACGCTGTTCTCCGCCGAGACGATCACGCCCGCCCGCGAGACATTCGCGAACCGCACGTTCTTGCCCCACAGCGAATCCGAATAGCCGCGGTCGATCTCGATGCCGACCGGTGTATCGCGGATCGCGACGTTGACCAGAGTCAGGTCGACCTCATGCTCGCGGATCGCGGCCTCGCGCTGGCCCTGGAATTCGGAATCGATCAGCGTGAACTGCCAGGCGGGCGAGGTCTTTTCGGACATGATCCCGTAGCGACCGCCGAAGAACCGCAGATCCTCGAACTCGTTGCCCGCCTGGTAGACCCCGGCAAGCCCCGAGCCGATGTGGAAATCGACATGCCGCAGATAGCCGTGCTGCGCGACGCGGAAGCGCACCGCGACCGCGCCCGCATTGCCCTCGCCGATCCGGAAATCGATGTTCGACAGCGCGGAATAGAAGGTGCTTGAGGTCGCATCAAAGATCGCGGGATCGAACGGTACGCTGGTAGGAGGCGGAACCGGCGCCTTGCCGACCTTGTATTGATCCTCGCCGGTAAAGCTCAGCATCGCCGCAACGCCCGATGCGTAGCCCGCGCTGTTATCGCCCAGGACAATCTCGGGACGGGTCGGCCCGATCCCGAAGATTCGGACCGCCGACCGGACGAAGATCGTGCGGCTGATCCGGTACCGGCCCGACGGCAGGAACACGACGCCGCCCTGCCCGCCCCCCTGTCCACCCGCCGCCGCCGAGTCGATCGCCTGTTGCAGCGCGACGCTGTCGTCGGCGCGACCGTCGCCGACGCCCTTGACGGTCACCGCACGCGGATCGTCGGGGCGGGTGAGATAGACCGAACTCGTCTTCGCGAACGCCGCGACGGGGGACAGCAGCGGCAGCAATGCCGCGCCGCCCAGCAGCCATTTCATGGTCATGGTGATCCTGTCCCCCGCTTGCGGGCCGTGATTGCGGAAACTCGATGTAGCGGTCGCTGGCCCGGTCGCCGGGACCGTTCAGGCGGAGCGCAGCACCAGCGTCTGCGCGACGATCGCCACCTGCGTGCGATTGCGCACGTTCAGCTTGCGCATCAGCGCGGTCATGTGCGCCTTGACCGTCGCTTCGGCGATGCCGAGATCATAGGCGATCTGCTTGTTGAGCAACCCCGAATGCACGCCGCGCAGAACCTTGATCTGCGTCGGGGTCAGCTCCGGGGCGCGCGTCCCGGCGGCCGTATCGGCAGGTGCGCGCAGGGGTCGGTAAGCATCCCGAACAGTCGCTTCCATGATCATCCTCCACTGTTTCGGCTCTTGTGCCGCAGCTTTTCGCTCCGCGGTCTGACGCCGCGACAGCAAGGTCCAAGCTCCCGATCCGCCACTCTGCTTTTTACAGATTCGGTTGGACAGGTTTATACTATGCTCCGCTCTTTATAGCGCTATCAAGCCTTTTCTGATGGCAGTTCGCGAATAGCTGTCCTACAGATTGACTCTACTCGACAGGCGAACACGCCGTCAGATCGCGGGGAAGGATGTCGATGTCGCCACCATGCAAGCGCCGCGTACGAACCGGGGATAGGCGCCGATGATCGGCGGCGATCTGAGGCTGATCGTTGCCGCGCTGTCGGGAATCCTGCTTGCCGTGCTGATGATCGTCCGCGGGCGATTGCATCCGTTCATCGGCCTGTTGTGCGGCGCGTTCACCGTCGGCTTATTGGCCGGGCTGCCGCTGCCGGACGTCGCCAAGGCGGTGCAGAAGGGCGTCGGCGACATCGTCGGCGGCACCGGGCTGGTCGTCGCGCTGGGGCTGTCGCTCGGCGCGATGCTGCATCTGTCGGGCGCCGCCGCGTCGCTCGCCAAGGGCGCGCTGAACCTGACCGGCACGCGCGCCGCACCCTGGGCGACGCTCGGCATCGCGATCGTCATCGGCTTGCCGCTGTTCTTCGAAACCGGGCTCGTCCTGCTGCTGCCGATCGTCGTGGCGGCGGCGGAGGAAATGTCGGCGATGTCCGCAGGCACGAGCGATGCCGCGCGCGACCAGGCCAAGCTGCGGCTGATCATGCCCGCGCTCGCAGGGCTCGGCGTCGTGCACGCGCTCGTCCCGCCGCATCCCGGCCCGCTGCTCGCGGTCGAGGCGCTGGGCGCCAATCTCGGGCTGACGATGCTGTACGGAATCCTCATCGCGATCCCGACCGCGATCGTCGCCGGCCCTGTGCTGGCGAAGTTCACGACCCGCGGCGTGCGGCTGGCATCGCCCGTCCTGCGCGACACCGGCCTCGGAATCGCGACGCCCTCGCGGATGCTGTCGCTGGTGATCGTGATGCTGCCGGTCGTGCTGATCGCCACCGGCGAGCTCGGCCAGATGGTCCCGGCCTGGAAGGGCGCGCCGGGGCTGGTTGCGGCGAGCAATCCGGTCGTCGCGCTGCTCCTGACCAATCTCCTCGCGCTGCCGGTGCTGTTCGGTCGACGGCTACGCGAGTCGGCGATCCAGGAGGCCGTCTGGCATGAGACGATGGGCGCGGCCGGCGCGATCCTGCTCGCGATCGGCGCAGGCGGCGCGTTGAAACAGGTGCTGGTCACCGCCGGCCTGTCCGACCTGCTCGCGCGGACGGTGATGATGTACGCGATATCGCCGCTGCTGCTCGGCTGGCTGGTGGCGGTCGCGATCCGGCTCGCCGCGGGCTCGGCGACGGTGGCGACGATCACCGCGGTCGGGATCATGCCCGGCGTCGTGGCAAGCTCGGGCGTATCACCCGAACTCGTCGTGCTGGCGATCGGCGCGGGGTCGGTGTTCTTCAGCCATGTGAACGATCCCGGTTTCTGGCTGGTGAAAAGCTATGTCGGCACCAGCACCGCGGACACGTTCCGCACCTGGTCGCTGCTCGAGACGGCGATCTCGGTCGTCGGCCTCGCGCTGGTGATGGCGCTCAGCCATGTCGTCTGACGCAGCCAGGAGCCGCTCATGACCGAATTACGGCTCGCGGATCGCGCCTATACGGCGATCGTCCGGATCATCACCGACGACAAGTTGGCGGTCGGCGATCGCCTCCCGTCCGAAGCGCAACTTGCGACGATGTTCAGTATGTCCCGAACCATAGTCCGCGAAGCCCTGGCGAGGCTCGCGTCGGACGGGATCACACAGGCGCGGCGCGGCGCGGGGTCGTACGTCAAGCGGCGCCCGTCGGAGCGCCTCGGCACGCACATGCCGATGGATGCACTGGCGACGACGCTCGGCACCTACGAGGTGCGGTTCGTGCTGGAGGCGGAAGCGGCACGGCTGGCCGCATTACGCCGGTCGCATCATCAACTCGAGGCGATCGAGCGTGCGCTGGAAGCCCTGCGCGGTGCGCTGCTGTCGAATGCGCCGGCGCATGACGAGGACTGGATTCTCCACCGCACGATCGTTGAAGCTACTGCGAACGCCGCGTTCCTGCTGGTGTTCGACCATCTCCACGAAGAGGTGATGCGGATCCTACGCGCCGGCGTCGACATCTCCCGCTCGCGTCCGCCGGAGGTGATCGGTGCGATGATGGAGGAGCATGACGCGATCGTCGAGGCGATCCGCGCGGAGGATGCGGACGGGGCAGCGCTGGCGATGCGCTGGCATTTGTCGCAGGGCCGCAAGCGCCTCATGCCCTGACGCGTGCCGGTGCGCCGCGTCAGCCGGGCGGCTGCGCCGACCCAGGGATGGTGATCCCCAGCCACGTCAGCACGTCGCTGCCGAGCGCATCCGGGGTCCGGCCCGCATCGAGCATCAGCGCGTTTTCGTCCGCTGTCGGCCGCTCGAGCGTTGCGAGCTGGCTGTCGAGCAGACTTGCCGGCATGTAATGCCCCGACCGCGTCGCAAGTCTGCGCGCAATTTCGGCGGGCATCGTATCGAGCAACACGAACGACAACGGCACAGCGGAAGCCGCGGCCAGACGCTCGCGATAACTGCGTTTGAGCGCAGAACACGCGGCCACCGCAAGGCCGTCATGGTCGGCCTGCGCGCCCAGCGCCGCTTCGCCGAGCGCTCTCCCGAGCCGATCGAGCCAGGGCCACCGGTCCGCATCGTCGAGTGGGTGACCCGACTGCATCTTGGCGATGCTCGCCGGCGCATGGAACGTATCGCCTTCCAGCAAGGGGCAGTGGAGCTGCTCGGCCAGATAGGCCGCCAGCGTCGATTTGCCGCTGCCGCTCACGCCCATGACGACGATGCCGCGCGCGTTTCCGGAAATCTGTCGTTCTGCTTGCACCACGCACCCTCATCGACTGCTCCGCGCCACCGCTATCGGGCGGCGACGGGGGCTTGGCCATTACGACCTTTGTCGCAGTCGTCCTAGCCCGCGCGACCGCAGAGGACGGCCGCACGCGGCGATACGGGGCGAAGTGCGACCTTGGTCGTAGATGCCGCGCGGGCTGCAATGCCGTAGACCGCTGCCGACACGATGGACGGACAAGGCCGGAGAACCGGCTCGTACCATGCGCATGGGGGATGGACGGATGACGATGGCCATACGCGACCCGCGGATTTTCGGACGGATGGATGGTATCGCTATCAGCCTTATTGCGCTCGCGGCGGTCCTAGCCTGCGCGCCAGTCTCGGCCCAAACCGCTACCCCGCCCCCTGCCCCGGTCAGCGATCAGGCCGCGGGCACGCCGGCGCCCGCCTCCGTCAGCGACATCGTCGTCACCGGTACGCGCATCACGTCGAGCGGCTTCAACGCGCCGACGCCGACGACAGTGATCGGCGAGGAACAGATCCTCAAGAACGCGCAACCCAACATCTTCACGACGGTGGCGCAGTTGCCGTCGCTCCAGGGCTCGACCGGCGCCAGCACGGGGACGTTCAGCACGTCGAGCGGTGCGCAAGGGCTGAGCTCGTTCTCGCTGCGTGGTCTCGGCACGATCCGGACGCTGACCCTGCTCGACGGCCAGCGCGTCGTCGGCGCCAATGTGACGGGCGTTCCCGACATCAGCCAGTTCCCCCAACTCCTCATCAAGCGGGTCGACATCGTCACCGGCGGCGCGTCCGCATCCTATGGGTCGGATGCGGTCGGCGGCGTGATCAACTTCATCACCGACACGAAGTTCACCGGGTTCAAGGCGAACGTCCAGACGGGCGTGACCACCTATGGCGACGATGGCCAGTTGTTGGTGCAGGCCGCGGTCGGCAAGAGCTTCGCGAACGACAAGCTGCACGTCATCCTGAGCGGCGAATATGCCAAGGAACAAGGTGTCGGACCCGGCAATTTCGGCGAAGACCTTGCAGGCAGCCGGGACTGGTACCGGGCGACGACCTTGGTCGACACGGGCATCCGCAACAATGGCTCGCCCCAGTTCCTGTACCGCGACCACGGCCAGGCCTATCAATACACCAAATACGGCCTGATCAGCGCGGGGCCGCTGCAAGGCACGGCGTTCGACGCCAACGGCCAGCCGTTCGCGTTCCAATACGGGTCCAACGGCGTTCCCGCGAAGAACGCGGCGGGGACGGTCACGGGATGCTATGTCGGTTTCTGCGTCGGCGGCGACCAGTCGGGTCATGTCGGCTCTGGCACATCGCTGCAATCCGCGATCCAGCGCCTCAACGGCTATACCCGCATCAGCTATGACGTCGCGCCCGATATGGAGGTCTACATGACCGCCAACGTCGCGCAGGTGAAGACGCACAATCAGCCCAACCCAGGCGCCTCCAAGACCGGCCTGACGATCCAGTGCGCGAACCCCTATCTGCCCGCCTCGATCTCGGCCGCCTGTGCCGCGAACGGCATCACCACGTTCCAGTACGGCCTGAGCAACGCGATCCTGCCCAACATCCAGGTCAACACCGACCGCCGCCAATATCGCTTCGTCGGGGGCCTGAAGGGCAAGGCCGATCTGATCGGGACGAGCTGGACCTATGATGCATCGTACGAGCACGGCACCAACATCACCGACATCAACGTCGATAACGTCAGCCTGACCGGCCGTTACAACCAGGCGATCAACGCCACGCGTATCAACGGCCAGATCGTCTGCGCCGATGCGGTCGCACGTGCCGCCGGCTGTCAACCGATCAACATCTTCGGCGGCGCTACGCCGTCTGCCGGCGCCTTGGCCTACATCACGCCGGAAGCCGGTCCATTCCAGCATACCAAGCAGACGCAGGATGCCGCCGCCGGCAGCATCTCGGGTGAACCGATCACGCTGTGGGCAGGCCCCGTCGCGCTGGCAGCCGGCATCGAATGGCGCCGCGAATTCTACCGCGTGAACGCCGATCCCTACGGCGCGGGTGTATCGAGCATCAGCCCGAATTCGGCGCTGTATCCAAGCGATCCGAACCTGAACTCCACCGTCGGCAGCAACTGGTACGCCGGCAATTACAAGAACGGGACGGGCCGATACACCGTGCTTGAGAGCTTCCTCGAGCTCAACCTTCCGATCCTCAATTCCGAAACGCTGGGGCGCGCGAACATCAACGGGGCCGGACGCGCCACCCGCTATTCAACCTCGGGTGTCGTCTACGCGTGGAAGGTCGGCGGGACATGGGAGACGCCGCTCGACGGGTTCCGCCTGCGCGCGGTGACGTCGCGTGACGTGCGTGCGCCGAACCTGTCGGAGCTGTTTGCGGCACCGACCACGACGACGGTCCCCAACTTCACCGATCCGTTCCGCAATACGCAGGTGCTGATCATCCAGAACACCATCGGCAATTCGGCGCTGCGTCCCGAGATCGCGCGCAGCACCGAGGCGGGCATCGTGTTGTCGCGGCCGAAATGGTTGCCGGGGCTCAGCCTGTCGTTCGACTATTACGACATCAAGGTGAACGACGTCGTGTCCAGCCTGTCGGCGGCGCAGATCGTTAACCTGTGCTTTCAGGGCAATACGGATACCTGCAGCGCGTTCAATCTGCAGAACACCGCCGGACCGAACTTCGTCAACGTACAGTCCTTCAACCTGGCATCGATCAAGACCAAGGGCTTCGACATCGAGGGCAGCTATCAATGGCGCCAGCCGCTGGGGATGGACGGCACCTTCTCGGTCCGGGCGCTGGCCACCCACGTCATCAAGTTCGTGACCGATCCTGGCCTGCCCGGCACGATTCCGGTCGATACGGCAGGCGCGAATTCCGGCGCGACCCCCGACTGGAAATGGCTTGCAACCGAAAGCTATGACAACGACCGATTCAGCATCACGCTGCAACAGCGCTGGTTCAGCGAGGGCGTGATCGGTCATCAATATGTGGTCTGCCAGGCCGGCAACTGCCCGGCGTCGACCGCCAACAATCCGACGATCGATTACAACAGGATGAAGGGAGCGTTCTACTTCGATGTAGGCGGTGCCTTGAACGTTACCAAGCAGGTCAGCATGTTCTTCAAGGTCGACAACCTGTTCGATCACGATCCCGAACCTTCGCCGCAGACCAATACGGGGCTCGACGTAAACCCCGCGCTCTACGATACACTGGGTCGGTTCTATCGGATCGGCGTGCGCGCACGGTTCTGACACCGGATTACCGGATTTCTGCCACTCTCATGCCGGGCCAAGCTCCATGACCATTGCACGACGCGACCTCATTCTCTCTGCCGCCGCGCTCGTGATCGGTGCCGGCAGTGCGGCGGCGTTCGGCGCGACCCGGCCCGATCGCAAGCTCGGCTATGCGATCGTCGGGCTCGGGTCTTACGGGCTCGACGTCATCATCCCACAATTCGCCAATTGCGCGCACAGCCGGCTGGCGGCGGTCGTCAGCGGGGACCCCATCAAGGCGCGGCGCGTCGCGGCGGCGCACGGCCTGCCGGATAGCGCGATCTATTCCTACGAAACGTTCGATTCGATCCGCGACAATCCCGACGTCGACATCGTCTATGTCTGCCTGCCGAACGCGTTGCACGCCGCGTACACGATCCGCGCGGCGAAGGCCGGCAAGCATGTGCTGTGCGAAAAGCCGATGGCCGTCTCGGTCGCGGAATGCGAGGCGATGATCGCGGCGTGCAAGGCTGCGAACCGCAAGCTGATGATCGGCTATCGCTGCCATTTCGAGGCCTATAATCTGGAGGCGATGCGGCTGGCGCGTACGGGTGCCGCGGGCAAGATCCGCTACGTCCGGTCCGAGCACGGCTTCGTGCAGGGCAACCCGGCGAAATGGCGGTTGAAGCGGGCACTGTCCGGGGGCGGATCGCTGATGGACATGGGCATCTATAGCCTTCAGGCCGCACGCTACATGATCGGCGAAGAGCCGATCGCGGTGACCGCGCGCGAATCCACCGACCGCCGCGACCCGCGCTTTACCGAGGTCGAGGACATGCTCGACTGGACGCTGGAATTCCCCTCGGGCGCGCTGGCAGGGTGCCAGTCGATGTACAGCGCCAACCAGAACCGCATCCTGTTGATGGGCGACGCCGGCCGGATCGAGCTGGAACCGGCAACGCGCTATGACGGCAACCAGATGTGGGTCGGGAAGGACGGCCGCGAGCGCGCGATCCTGCCGCCCGGCGGCCCAGGCAAGACGCAGTTCGCGGGCCAGCTCGATCATCTCGCGAATTGCGTCAGCAGCGGCCGCGAGCCGATCGTTTCGGGCGAAGAAGGCCTGCGCGACATGCGGATCGTCGAGGCGATCTATCGATCCGCGCGCGAGGGGCGGACCATCCGCCTGGACGGCCGAGCATGATCGCGCGGGTGCTTGTGACGCTGCTGGCGTTCGGTTCGACCGCCGCGATGGCGCAGACGACGGATCCGACCGCGTTCGCGTCGGGTGCCGATGTGACGGCGCAGGTTGCGGCGATGGCGAAGGCGATGAAACCGGGGCAAGGCTTTGCGTGGCAGCCGTTGGTGCGCGACGGCGAGACGGTCGCCGCGCTCGAATATTGGAAGACGCCGGGGCGCCCGGCCGTGCATCCCGATCAGGCCGAATATGCGATCGTCATCGCCGGTGCGGGGACGTTGATCTCTGGCGGAACGCTCGAGGCTGCAAAACCCGTCAAGCCGGACCTGACCGAGGGCGACCGCATCATCGGCGGCACGACCCGGACGCTCAAACCCGGCGATGTCATGCTGATCCCGGCAGGGGTACCGCACTGGTTCGGCATCACGGGTGGCCGACTGGTGCTGCTGGGCACCAAGCTGCCGGTTCGCCGCTGAACTCAGCCCTGCCAGCCGGCGCGCAACGGCAGGCGGAGAACACGGTCGTTCGCGGTCAGGTACAGCACGCGCCCCTGCTCGCCGAATGCGCAGTTGGCGATCGGGGCTCCGGTGGAAATCAGCCCGAGCGGTTCGGCATCGGGCGTCAGGATCATCATTCCGCCCGGCACCGAGCAGACCATCGTGCCGTCGCGCGCGACCTTCATGCCGTCGGGCAGGCCAGCGCCGCCGCGCGCGTGCATCGGTTTGAGATCGAGCCAGAGGCTGGGCGTGCGGGACTCCAGATCATAGACCATGATGCGCGGTGCCGCCTCGTCCGAGACCGAGACGTAGAGCCGGGTTTCGTCGAGCGAGAGCGCGATCCCGTTGGGGCGGGTGAGGCTGTCGTCGAGCAGGTCGACGCCGCCGCCCGGGGTCCAGCGATAGACGCCGTTGAAGGCCATCTCCTTGTCCGGCGACGCATCGCCGCCGACCAGCCCATAAGGCGGATCGGTGAAGTAGATCGCGCCGCTCCGCGCGACGTGCAGATCGTTGGGACTGTTGAACCGTCGGCCGCGGTACCGGTCGACCAGCACGGTGCGGCGGCGGGTGGCGAGATTGACTCGGTCGATCGAGCGACCGCCGCTGTTGGCGATCAGCAGCCCGCCCTCCCGGTCGAGCGCGAGGCCGTTGGCGCCGGGCTCGCGGACACGGGCCGGGTCGGATCCGACGGCCCCCGAGGGATCGAGGAACGGCGTCGCAGGCCCGCCGCTGCGCCACTGCCGGACGATATTGGCAGGCGGATCGGAGAAGAGCAGATACCCCCCTGCCTCCACCCACACGGGTCCCTCTGCCCAGCGGATCCCGATGGCGATCGTCTCGATCACCGCATCGGGCGCGATGATCCGATCGAGCGCCGGCGACATCCGTGTGATCCGCGGCACGACCGCCGGAGCCGCCGCCATTACGGGTCCTGCGGCGCCGAACATCGCCAGCCCGCCGATCAGGACGCTACGCCGGTCGACCGCAGGGCCATGCGGTGGCGCGGGCGCGCGGTGCTCCGGTCCTGCTGGTCCCCACGGCATGGTCGACATCCTCCGCGTTGCACTTGGTAGCGCTATCGCTCAAGAGACATGGATAAGAGCGGGAGGATGACGGTGTCGATACCAAAATGCGGATATGCCGCAGCACTAGCGTTGAGCGCAATTGTGACCGTCCCGGTTTGGGCGGCCGATGCGCGGACGATTGCGATCGACGCGTCGGCCCGGACAACGCCGCGCGACCGGATGGCGGAACTGTCGGTCGGTGCCGATTTCCCCGGCACGCTGCAGCGCGAGGACAGCCTGGCGCAACTCGCCACCGTCCAGAAGGAACTCCGCTTTCGCTATATCCGCTTCCACAACGTGTTCGCCGACCAGCTGGGCGTGTACCGCGAGGTGAACGGCGCGCCCGTCTATGACTGGCGCAAGATCGACACCCTGTACGATCGCCTGCTTTCGCTGGGCCTCAAGCCGTTCATCGAGCTCGGCTTCACCCCCGATGCGATGAAGACGTCCGACCAGACGATCTTCTATTGGAAGGGCAATACGTCGCATCCGCAGCCCGAAAAATGGACCGCGCTGGTCGACGCGTTCACACGGCACCTTGTCGACCGCTACGGCGCGAAGGAAGTTCGCAGCTGGTATTTCGAATTCTGGAACGAACCCAATCTCGCCGGCTTCTGGCAGGATGGCGACCAGGCCGCCTATTTCGACTATTACGGGCGCACCGTGCGCACGATCAAGGCGATCGACCCCGCGTTGCGCGTCGGCGGCCCCTCGACCGCGGGGGCAGCCTGGGTCCCCGAATTCCTGGCCTATGCGAAGGCGCAGGCGTTGCCGGTCGATTTCGTCAGCACGCACACCTACGGCGTCGAGGGCGGTTTTCTCGACGAGAAGGGCGAAGGCGACAACAAGCTGTCACGCGATCCCGATGCGGTGGTGAAGGACGTGCGTGCGGTGCGCGCGCAGATCGATGCCGCCGGTCGGCCCGGGCTGCCGCTGTTCTTCACCGAGTGGAGCACCAGCTACAATCCCCGCGATCCGATCCACGACGATTATCTCGGCGCGGCGTATATCCTGGGCAAGCTGAAGCGGACCGAAGGCATCGCGCAGGGCATGAGCTACTGGACGTTCAGCGATCTGTTCGAGGAACCCGGCCCGCAGACCAAACCGTTCGAGGGCGGCTTCGGGCTGATGACGCCGCAGGGCGTGCGCAAGGCGACCTGGTTCGCGTATAAATACCTCGCCGAACTGGGCGACCGCGAGCTGCCGACTGGCGACGACCAGAGCATCGCGGCGATCAAGGGGCGGACGATCCAGCTGCTCGCGTGGCGCGACGTTTTGCCCGACCAGCCGGTGAGCAATCGCCCGTTCTTCTCCAAGGTCCGCGTTCCCGCGCGCGCGGCGCCGATCGATATGAAGGTCGGCGGCCTGACGCCCGGATCGTACCGCGTGACGGTACGCCGCACGGGCTTTCGCCAGAACGACGCCTATACCGCGTATCTCGAGATGGGCCGTCCGACAGTACTGACCAAGGCACAGCTCGCACGGCTGCAGACGACGACGCAGGATCCGCTGATGACCAGCACGGTGCGTGTCCATGCCGACGGGACGGCGACGCTGGACCTGCCGATGCGCGATCATGACGTGGTGATGGTCGAACTCACACCGGCCTAAACCCTGCGCTGGCGCGGCACGCGCGGACACTTTCGTCATGTTCGGGGATTTGGTTGCCAAGTTGCGCGCGCATGACGCGCGCGCATGTAGCAGGAGTTCGCCATGCTCATCGATCTTTCCGGCAAGACCGCACTCGTCACCGGCTCCACCGAAGGCATCGGTTTCGGGATCGCGCAGGGGCTCGCGCAGGCGGGCGGGACCGTCATCGTCAATGGCCGCACCCAGGCGAAGGTCGATGCGGCGGTCGAAAAGCTCGGCGGCGATGCCCGCGGGGTGGCAGCCGACCTGGGCAACGTCGAGGGCCATGACGCGCTCGTCGCTGCGGTGCCCAACGCCGATATCGTCGTCAGCAATCTCGGAATCTTCCATCCCGCCGATTTCTTCGACGTCGACGACGCGACCTGGGATCGGCACTGGCAGGTCAACGTGATGGCCGGCGTGCGGCTGGCGCGCGCCTATCTGCCGGGGATGGCGGCGAACGGCTGGGGTCGCCTGCTGCTGCTGTCGTCCGAAAGCGCGTTCAACGTGCCCGTGGAGATGATCCACTACGGCGTCAGCAAGACGGCCGATGTCGCGCTGGCCCGCGGTCTCGCCAAGCGGATGGCGGGCACCGGCGTCACCGTCAACTCGGTGCTGCCGGGGCCGACGCTGTCCGAAGGCGTCGAGGCGATGCTAGAGGACGAACGCGCAAAGACGGGCAAACCGATCGACGAGGTTGCCGCGGCGTTCGTGCAGACTCACCGCCCAAGTTCGATCATCCGCCGCGCCGCAACCGTAGAGGAGGTCGCGAACCTGGTTGTCTACCTCGCCTCGCCGCTCGCCTCCGCCACCACGGGCGCCGCGATGCGCGTCGATGGCGGTGTGCTCGACACGCTCTGAGACTGGAGGCACAGCGCCGTGGACCAGTTTCTAGCCGCCCTTGATCGGCTGCCGATCGGCTATAGCGAAGGCCGATATGCGGGGCATCGCTGGGGCGTGACGCTGGACATGGCGGCGGATCGCCGGCGATGCTGGCTATGGGGCGAGCAGCTTGGCGGGACCGGACGGGTAAGCTTCAATCTCTATCGGCTAGCGGACGGGCCGGTGCTGCGTCCGTGCGAGATGCCGGCCGAAACGGTGATCGCGTTCGTGCTGGCGTACCGGCCCGATCCGGATCTCATCACGCCACCGCGGCCAGCGGTCGGTCGATCCGGTTCGGCGCCCCGACCGACTTCTGATATGCGCCTTGCCGATCGTTCGCGCTGCATTGGCGGGATCGATTGCTCTACCGGGATGATCGCGACGTGATGAAGACTCTTTGCCGTTTTGCTGCCCTCACCTCGGTCGCGGCGATGGCCCCGGCGCAGACGGTACCCCCACCGAAGGTTGCGGCGGAGGCTGCAACCGCGCGGTCACCCGCGGACGTGTACGGCGCGCTGTTCCGCGCAGTGCAACAGCAGCACGTGTTCGCGGACGGCAAGACGTTCGTCGATGCCGTGCCCAAGCGTTCCGCCGACACGATCATGGCAGCCTATGCGCGGACCAAGCCTTACGGCCCCGCCTTGAAGGCGTTCGTGCTCGCCAATTTCGTCGTGCCGGGCGAGAATGATCGCGGCTCGGGCGATCTCCGGACGCATGTCCGCGCGCTTTGGCCGCAACTGGTACGCGAGCCGGTCATACCCGTTGTGGGCAGCTCCGCGCTGCCGCTTCCTGCCCGCTATGTCGTGCCCGGCGGGCGCTTTCGCGAAATCTATTACTGGGACAGCTATTTCACGATGCTGGGGCTGAAGGCCGATGGCCAGCAACTGCTGGTGGAATCGATGCTCGACGATTTCACGAGCCTGATCGAGCGGTATGGGCATATTCCGAACGGCACGCGGACCTATTATCTCAGCCGGTCGCAGCCGCCTTATTACGCGCTGATGCTCGATCTTTCGACCAACACCGACCCCGCAATCGCGAAGCGGCGGCTGGCGGCTTTGCGCACCGAACACGCCTTCTGGATGAAAGGCGAAACCTGTGCAGCCGGCAGGCTCGCGTGCCTGCGCGTGGTGCGGATGCCCGACGGCAGCGTGCTCAACCGCTATTATGACGACCGCGACACGCCGCGCGACGAATCCTTTGCCGAGGACGTCACGACCGCCGCCAAGGCCGCCCCCCGTCCCGCCGGGGCGACGCAGCGCGATCTGCGCGCCGGCGCGGAAAGCGGATGGGATTTCAGCTCGCGCTGGCTACGCGATACGCAGTCGCTGACGACGATCCACACCACCGACATCGTCCCCGTCGATCTCAACAGCCTGATGTTCGCGATGGAGCGCGCGATCGCCGCGCGCTGCCGCACTGCAGGCGACGGGGCGTGCGCGTCCGCGTTCACGACGCGCGCGACGCAGCGCCGTGCCACGATCGACCGCTATCTCTGGCAAGCGACGACCGCGCGCTATGCGGACTGGGACCTGTCGACCGGCAAGCCGACCGGGAGCGTCAACGCCGCGATGCTGCACCCGCTTTTCGTCGGGCTTGCCTCGCCTGCGCAGGCAAAGGCGGTTGCAAAGACGGTGCGCCGATCGCTGGTCGCAGAGGGCGGGTTGCGCACCACGACGCTCAAGACCGGGCAGCAATGGGATGAGCCCAATGGCTGGGCGCCGCTGCAATGGGTCGCAATCGCCGGGCTCGACGCCAATGGCGAACCAGCACTTGCCAAGGACATTGCGCGCCGCTGGATCGGCACGGTCGGCGCGGCCTATGCGGAGACCGGCAAAATGCTCGAGAAGTACAATATCGAGCAGCGCACGCCCGGCGGTGGCGGCGAGTATCCGGTGCAGGACGGGTTTGGCTGGACCAACGGCGTGGCCAGCGCGATCCTCGACCGCTATCGCGAACTCGCGGCGCGGGATGCAAACCCGGGGAAATAACGGCGATCAGCGCGGTGGTGGTGGCCGGACGAAGATGTCGGCCGCGGAGGGCACTACGGAGTCGGGGCCAGACGGCATGCGACGCCATCCGGTGCGCAATATCGCGAAGGTGGCAGCGGCAACGACCAGCGCGATTGCAAGTCCGGCCGCGTAAGGCCGCTCGCGGGTGCGGTCATCCGAATCCCATACGCCGTCCCAGTCCTCGTCGGCGCGCGGGTGGCGGGGTTCGTCCAATTCTGTGTCGTAGTCGCTATAGTCCATCCGGTGCGGCCTCTTTCCGCGGCGGTAGGGCGATTGTCCGGCGCCTCGCTGGCACCCGGTATCACCGGTCTTTACATTATCGAACGGGCCGGCGAGGGGCATCCCCCGCCGGCCGCACGATCACTTGCCGCGAAGCGTGTTGATCAGCGCGATGCCGAGCACGCCGGCGACCGCAGCTGCCGCGAACGGACGCTCCTTGGAGAACTGGCGGACATAGTCGACCAGCGGGCGGACGTTCTCTTCGACGACGTCCTTGGCCTGGCCGACGGTCTTCTGAACCGTGCCGCTCAGCTGATCCGCGACGCCTTCGCTCTTCAGCGCTGTATCGCCGGTTGCGGTGCCGAGCGTTTCCTTGGCCTTGCCGCCGAAATCGGTTGCGGCGCCTGCGAGCGTGTCGGTGTTCATAGATCGTCTCCTTGGATGTTAACGGACCGAAAAAGCTTCGATTATAAAAGCTTCGTTCGGGGATGCAGCGTGTCGGTAACGTCGCGGGCGTCATTACGATCCGCGAACGATCCGGATTAGGGACGGTTCACCGCATCTCCGCCGACGATTAGCCCGCAGCCCGGCTGAGGATCCGCGAAAGCTGCTCGACCGAATAGGGCTTGTGCAGCAGTTCGAACCCGTGCGTGCCGTCCTGCGCCAGCACGCTGCTATAGCCCGAGGTCAGCACCACCGGCAGCGTCGGATGGGACTCGCGGATCGCCTTGCCGAGTTCGATGCCGTTCATGCCCGGCATCATCACGTCCGAAAAGACGATGTCGAACCGGGTCGCATCGGCCGCGAGTTCGGCGAGCGCCTCCTGCGCGTCCGCCGCCCACACCGTGCTGTAGCCGAGCTCGGCGAGCGACTGGGTCGTGAAGGTGCCCACTTCGGCATTGTCCTCGACCACCAGGACGCAGGTACCGTGCCCATCGGCAAGGCCCTCGCCCGCAGCGTCGACCTCGGCCGGTGCCGCCTGATCGACCTGGGGCAGATAGAGCGTGAAGACCGTGCCGCGCCCGACCTCGCTCTCGACGGTGATGTCACCGCCCGATTGCTTGGCGAATCCGAACACCTGGCTGAGGCCCAACCCGGTCCCCTGCCCCACCATCTTGGTGGTGAAGAACGGCTCGAAAATGCGCTCGAGCGCGTCGGGTTCGATCCCCGAGCCGCTGTCGGATATCGCGATCGCGACGTAGCGGCCCTCGACCGCGGGGTGCGAGCGGACCATCGGGATCAGCCCGGTCGAGCGCACCGTGATATCGATCCGCCCGGCCCCGTCCATCGCATCGCGCGCGTTGATCGCCATGTTGACGAGCGCGGTATCGAGCTGGCTGGGGTCGACGCTGGTAAAGCACGGCGATTCGGGGAGATCGATCGAGATGACGATCCGCGATCCGGTCAGCGTGCCGAGCATGTCGGAAATGACGCGCAGGGACTGACCGACGTCGATCACCTCGGGCTGGAGCGCCTGACGGCGTGCGAAGGCGAGCAGCTGGCCGGTCAGCTTGGCCGCGCGATCGGCGGTATCGGAGATCGCGTCGATATACCGCTCGCGCCGTTCGGGGCTGAGATCGGGGCGTTTGAGAAGATCCGTGGCCGAACGAATCACGGTGAGCAGATTGTTGAAATCATGCGCCACGCCGCCGGTCAGCTGGCCGACCGCCTCCATCTTCTGCGACTGGCGCAGCGCGTCTTCGGCGGTCTGGAGCTCGCTCGTGCGCGCCGCGACCTGCTGTTCGAGCGAGGCGGCCAGCGTGCTCAGCGCCCGTTCCGATCGACGCCGCTGCGTCGCGATCCGGGTCCGTTCGGCGACTTCGCGGATGAACACGACTTCGTCCGCCCGCCACCGCCGCGCGCTGGCCGAGCCGATATACAGCATCGCGACGAGCGCGCCGTTTTCCATGACCGGCATGTTGATGATCGCGCGCGCGTCGAGCGACTCGAGCGCCGCTGCGGTCGTGACGGTTCTGGGATCGGTCCGCGCATCCTCGACGCACACCTCCTCGCCGCGCTTTAGATCGTCGATGTACGACCCATAGCTGCGCAGCGCGAAGGTACCGGCCAGAGGGGCTACCTGCGGTGCGCTCCAGTCGCGGACGATCGTCACCGTCTCGGCGGACAGGTCGATCTCGCCAAAGCCCGCGCGACTGGCCTCCAGCGTGCTGCCGATGATCCGCGCCGCCGCAAACGCGATGTCGTCGGGCTCGTCGATATCGCGGAACACGTCCCCCAGCTCGACGAGCCCGGCGCGCATGACCTCGTTGCGCTGATGCTCGGTAATATCGGTCGAGACGCCCGCGATCCGCAACGCCTCGCCCTTGGCGTTGTAGAAGGGCTGGCCGCGCGACGCGATCCAGCGCACTTCGCCATCCGGGCGCCGGATCCGGTAGACGACGTCATAATCATTGCCTTCGGCGATGCAGCGGCGCGCTTCCGATGCGCTCTTCTCACGGTCGTCGGGATGGATCGCCTGCAACCGATCTTCATAAGTGAAGGGCTGGTCGATCGGGCGGCCGAAGATCTCCTTGCAGGTTTCCGACGCGATCAACTGGTGGCTGACGATGTCGAGCGTCCAGGTGCCGAACCGCGCCGCCCGGAGCGTGAACGACAATTCGCGCTCCTGCTCCTTTTGCAGCCTCAGTCGATCGGTCAGCTCGGCCATCAGCGATGCATTGCTGGTCTCGAGCCCGCGCATCTTGTCGCGCTCGATCGTCACATCGACCTGGCTCGCGAAGAAATAGGCGAGCACGCCCTCGGTATCGTAGACCGGTGCCAGCAACAGCCGGTTCCAGAACAGTTCGCCGTCCTTGCGGTGGTTGCGGATGTCGATCTCGAGCGACTGGACCTGGCGCACGGCGTCGCGGATCGTGGCCACCGTCGCGGGATCGGTTTCCGGCCCCTGGAGAAACCGGCAGTTGCGCCCGAGAATCTCTTCGCGCGTATAACCGCTCAACCGGCAGAACGCGTCGTTGGCAAACACCACCGGATTGTCCGGCAAGCGCGGATTCGTGATGATCATCGGCATCCGCGTCGCCCGCACCGCCGCGACGAACGGATCGGTGCCGACGTCGTGACCCAGCACCTGCGCCGCGATGCGCTCGGCATCGGCGGTCAGGATCGGGGGGGTCTGGGCAGCAGTGTCGGTCGTATCGGTCAAGGCTGCCTCGATTGTAGCTAAGCCTCTGACATCTAGGCCGCGCTCGCCACCGCCGCAACGCTGGAACCGCGGCGGCACGCGATGCTGCGCGCTTGTCACGAGCGGACGGGACGGCGCCATGTGTTTCCCCCTTGCCTCGCCCGGCGGCAGCGGCATGGGTACACCGATGACCCACGCCGCAAAACTCACGATCCACTACCAGGGCACCGAGCGACGCCCGCTGATCGCCATCGACGATTTCTGGCCGGACCCGGAAGCGTTGCGTGAGGATGCCGCAAGCCTGCGCATGACCAGCATCGGGCCGCATTATCCCGGCGTGCGCGCGGCGGTGCCGGCTCGCCTGGCGGAGACGATGCGCCGGCGGATCGCGCCGCTGCTCGCCGAGCATTTCGCGCTCGACCCCGCGCCGGCGGTATCGGAAAGCTATTATTCGCTGGTCACCACCGCCCCCGCCGACCTCGCGCCGATCCAGCGGCTGCCGCATTTCGATGGAGTCGAGGCACGCCGCATCGCGGTACTGCTGTTCCTCGGCCACGGCGAACAGGGTGGCACCGCCTTCTACCGGCAGCGCGCGACGGGGTATGAGACCGTCGATGCGTCGCGGCTCGACCGCTACAGGGCAGCGCTCGACACCGACGTGCGCACGCACGGTCTGCCTGACGCGGGCTATATCGCCGGCGACACGCCGTTGTACGAACGGATCGCGGTGCAGCCCGCCGTCTTCAATCGCGCGATCGTCTATGCGGGGAACACGCTGCACTGCGCCTATCTGCCCCCCGAGGTCGCGCTGCATACGGATCCGCTGGCGGGGCGGCTGACGCTAAACCTGTTCCTGTTCGACGACTGAGAGCGCGCGCGCCCACGTCACGCGCACCGCTGGCGCGTACGACGCTGACATCGCTGTGAATACGTATGCTGGTTTCTTCTGTTACGACCCCGAGGGCGATACAGCATCCCCAGGACAATCGACGCGCCTGAACGACGTCGAGGACACTGACAAACAGCGTTGAGGATGCGCGGGACCCGTCTCGCCGAAGGGGATTTCATGAGCAGTTTCAAATCATACCGCGCTCTCGCGACGTTCGGCCCGACGACGCACACGCGCCTAGCACTTCGCGTCAGCGCCACCGCGCTCGCCGCCGCGCTGATCCTGCCCGGCCAAGCTGTCTTCGCGCAGGTCGCGCCGTCGAGCGTAACGCCGGGGACCGCGAACGCCAACCCGACCGCAGCTGCACAGGTCGATGCGGTGACCACCGCCGCCGAACCGACGCCGCAGCCCGCCGACGCGGTGCCGGCCACCCCGCAGGACGCACCGGCACCCGAAGCAGCGACGCAGGACGACGCACCGGGCGGCGGCGAGATCGTCGTCACCGGCATCCGTGCCGGCCTCGAATCCTCCGCCAAGATCAAGCGCCAGTCGGTCCTGATCGTCGACTCGGTGTCGGCCGAGGACATCGGCAAGCTGCCCGACGTGTCGATCGCAGATTCGCTTGCGCGTCTGCCTGGCGTGACTGCGCAGCGGCTTGAAGGCCGCGACCAGCGCCTGTCGATCCGCGGGCTCGGCCCCGATTTCTCGACCACGTTGCTCAACGGCCGCGAACAGGTGACGACCGGTGACAATCGCGGCGTCGAGTTCGACCAGTATCCGTCGGAATTCTTCAAGACCGTCAACGTCTACAAGTCGGCCGACGCGTCGCTGATTGCGGCGGGCGTCGCCGGCACGGTCGACCTGCGCATGCTGCGTCCGCTCGACCAGGCACACCGGGTCATCGCGGTCAGCGCACGCGCGCAGATGAACGGCATCGACAAGCTCAATCCCGACGGCACGCGCTACGGCTATCGTGCGTCGGCGACCTATGTCGACAAGTTCGCCAACGACACGCTGGGCATCGCGATCGGCGTATCCGCAACGCAGACGCCGTCGCAGAACGAGCGCTACAACGCGTGGGGCTATAGCGGCACCGGCACCGCGAGCGACCCGTACCTCGTCAACGGCGCCAAGCCCTATGTCCAGTCGAACAAGCTGAAGCGCTATGGCGGCGTCGCCACGATCGAGTGGCAGCCGTCCGACACGTTCCATTCGACCTTCGACGCGCTGTATTCGCATTTCGAAGAAACGCAGATCCTGCGCGGCATCGAATTCCCGCTGGCCGGCCAGCTGACGACGCCGACGTCGCCCAACGGCACGACGGTGTCCGGGGTGACCGTCAGCAACGGCTTTGCCACGGGTGCGACGTTCAGCAACGTCTTCGCGGTGCAGCGCAACGACTATAACCAGCGCAAGGCGGACAATTACTCGTTCGGCTGGAACAACGACCTCAAGCTGACCGATACGATCCACCTCAACGTCGATGCGAGCTGGAGCCGCGCGGACCGCACCGACTTCCTGCTCGAGACGAACACAGGCACCGGCTTTGCCAAGAGCGGCGCGGCGGACACCGTCACCGTCAAGCAGAACGGCAACGGCACCTACACCTTCGCGCCGATGCTCGACTACACCAACACCAACATCTTCAAGCTGACCGATCCGCAAGGGTGGGGCAACAACGGCAATCAGCCGGTGGTCCAGACGGGCTTCCTCAACAGGCCTAGCTTCAAGGACGATCTGAAGTCGCTGCGCGCCAGCCTGAACGGCGAGTTTTCGGACAGCGTCGTCAAGGGCTGGGAAGCTGGCGCCAACTACAGCCAGCGCAAGAAGACCAGCGCGTACACGTCGTACTTCCTCTGCCCGAGCGGCGGCGGCACCAACTGCACCGTCGCCAGCGGAACGCCGCTCAGCGGCAACGTCCCCAGCGAGGCGCTGCTCGGCTCGAACGTGGCACTCGACTATCTCGGCATCCCCCAGATGCTGACGCTCGATCCGCTGTACCTCTACAACCAGTCGTTGACCTCGGCGTTCGACGGCCGTCCCTCGGCGCTCGTCCGCGACAATGTCGTGCTCGAGAAGATCTGGACCGGCTATGCCAAGGTCACGATCGACGGCCTGGTCGGCGACAAGCCGCTCAAGGGCTCGATCGGTGCGCAGGTGGTGCATTCGGACCAGAGCTCGACCGGGCAGATCGCCAGCGTCGTCGGCGGCGCGGTGACGATCGCCCCCGTGACGCAGTCGGTGAAGTACACCAACTTCCTGCCCTCCGCGACGATGTCGGTCGAACTGGTGCCGCTGGGCTTCGTCAAGGTCGGCGCGTCGCAGACGATGGTGCGCCCGCGTCTCGATCAGGAGCGCGTCACGCAGGACGTCGCGATCAACCTGACCAATATCGGCCAGACGCCTGCCGGGCTGTTCCCGGTGTTCACCTCGACCGGCGGCAACGTCAACCTGAAGCCCTATCAGTCGACCAACGTCGATCTGTCGTTCGAGAAGTATTTCGCAGGGGGCGGCTATGTCGCGCTGTCCGGCTATTTCAAGCACCTGACCGACTTCGTCGACCCGAACAACTCGCTGCCCTATGACTTCTCCGCGCTGCTCCCCGCACTGACCGCGGCGCAGCAGGCGCAGGTGATCGCGGCGGGCCAGACGACCGGCAACGTCTCCTCGCCCGCCAATACCGGTCGCGGCGAAGTGCTCGGCGTCGAGGCGACCTTGTCGCTGCCGTTCAAGGCGATCACGTCGGCGCTCGACGGGTTCGGCATGTTCGCGAGCGGCAACTACACGCAGTCGACGATCAAATATGGCAGCAACCCGACCGAGGCGATCACGCTGCCCGGCCTGTCCAAATACACCGCCAGCGGCACGATCTATTTCGAGAAATGGGGCTTCCAGGCGCGCGCGAACTATCGCTACCGGTCAAGCTTCCTCGCCGAGGTCGCGGGTCTGTCGGCCAACCCGACCTACCGCACCGCGCGGTCGGAGGGCATCCTGGATGCGCAGATCGGCTATGAGTTCCAGTCGGGGCCGCTCGCGAACTTCTCGATCCTGGCGCAGGCGAAGAACCTGACCGACCGGCCGTTTGTGACGTACCAGAACGACGATCCGCGCCAGGTTATCGATTACCAGCGCTATGGCCGCGATTACTATGTCGGCATCACCTACAAGTTCTGATGCCGATAGCGGGGCGGTCGACGCCGCCCCGCGCTTGCTCCGCAATGGCGGCACCTGACGGTTTCGAGGCGGGGACGCAGACGATGGCCAATCACCCTTTGCGTATCGTGATAGCCGGCGGCGGTACCGCCGGTTGGATGGCGGCGGCGACGTTCGCGCGCTTCCTAGAGACGGGATACGAGATCGACCTGATCGAGTCCGATGCGATCGGCACGGTCGGTGTCGGCGAGGCGACGATCCCGCAGATCCACCTGTTCAACGACGCGCTGGGGCTCGACGAGGACGCGTTCCTCCGCGCGACCGGCGGCACGTTCAAGCTGGGGATCGAGTTCGTCGACTGGTTAAAGCCGGGCCATCGCTACATGCACGCATTCGGCGATGTCGGCCGCGACGTCGGGCTGTTGCCGTTCCACCAATATTGGTTGCGCGCGCGGTCGCTCGGGCTTGCCGGCGACCTCGGCGCCTATTCGCTCAATACGCATGCCGCGCTCGCCAATCGCATGCAACGCGGACCTGCGCGCACCGCCCGCACGCTGCCGTCGATGCCGTACGCCTATCATTTCGATGCGGGCCTCTACGCGCGCTACCTACGGCGCTATTCCGAGACGCGCGGCGTCAACCGGATCGAGGGGAAGATCGTCCGCGTGACTCGCGATGGCGATAGCGGCGATGTGTCCAGGCTGGTGCTCGAGAATGGCACGACCGTCGCTGCCGACCTGTATATCGATTGCACCGGGTTTCGCGGGCTGCTGATCGAGGAGGCGCTCGGCACGGGGTATGAGGACTGGACGCACTGGCTGCCGTGCGATCGCGCGATCGCCGTGCCGTCGGCGCGCGGCGAAAAGTTCACGCCGTACACGCGCTCGACCGCGCACGCTGCCGGCTGGCAGTGGCGGATCCCGTTGCAGCACCGGACCGGCAACGGCGTCGTCTATTCGAGCGCGCATATGAGCGAGGACGAGGCGACCGCCACGCTGCTGCGCGGGCTCGACACGCCGGCGATGGCCGATCCGCGCACGATCACGTTCCGCACCGGTCGTCGCAAGCGGATGTGGAACCACAATGTCGTCGCGCTGGGATTGGCGGCGGGGTTCATGGAGCCGCTCGAATCGACCAGCATCCACCTGATCCAGTCGGCGATCGCGCGACTGCTCAAGCTGCTGCCGGGGCGAGTCATCGCCGAGGCCGATCGCACCGAGTTCAACCGCCAGAGCGACTTCGAATACGAGCGCATCCGCGACTTCATCATCCTTCACTACAACGCGACCGAGCGTGACGACACGCCGTTCTGGCGCCAGTGCCGCGACATGGCCGTGCCCGATACGCTGGCCGCGAAGATCGCGTTGTGGCGCGGCAATGGTCACATCGTACGCGAGCATGAGGAGCTGTTCACCGAAGTCGGCTGGCTGCAGGTGCTGGCCGGGCAAGGCATCGTGCCGGACGGCCATCACCCCCTGTCAGACGCGATATCGACCGCGGACCTGGGCGAATTCATGGACACGATCGACAAGCTGAACGCGCGCGAGGCGCACCAGATGCAGGACCATGCGGCGTTCGTCGCCCAGCATTGCGCCGCCGCGCCGAGCCTTGCGGCATGACCCCCGCCGACGCCCCCCTTCTACGATCGAGACCGATGACCGCTACCCAGACACCGACGACGCCCTGGTGGAAGGGCGCCACGATCTACCAGATCTATCCGCGCAGTTTCGCCGATACGAATGGCGACGGGATCGGCGACCTGAACGGCATCACCGCGCATCTCGACTATGTCGCCGCGCTCGGCGTCGATGCGGTGTGGCTGTCGCCGTTCTTCACCTCGCCGATGAAGGATTTCGGCTATGACGTGTCGGATTACCGTGACGTCGATCCGATCTTCGGCACGCTCGACGATTTCGACGCGCTGATCGCACGCGCGCATGCGCTGGGCCTCAAGATCATCATCGACCAGGTCTATTCGCACACGTCGGAGGAGCATGACTGGTTCCGTCAGAGCCGCGCATCGCGAAGCAGCGACAAGGCGGACTGGTATGTCTGGGCGGATGCCAAGCCCGACGGCACGCCGCCGTCGAACTGGCAGTCGGTATTCGGCGGCCCGGCCTGGACGTGGGACGCGCGACGCGGGCAATATTACCTGCACAATTTCCTGAAGGACCAGCCGCAGCTCAACGGCCACAATCCTGCGGTGCAGGACGCGTTGATCGGCACGGCGAAGTTCTGGCTGGATCGCGGTGTCGACGGCTTCCGCCTCGATGCGATCAACTTCGCGATGCACGACCCCGCGCTGACCGACAATCCGCCCGCGCCCACGACCAACCGCGCGCGCACGCGCTCGTTCGATTTCCAGCTGAAGCTGCACAACCAGAGCCATCCGGACATCGTCGGCTTCATCGAGCGGATCCGCGCGCTGCTCGACGCGCATGGCACCGGGTTCACCGTCGCCGAAGTCGGCGGCGACGACAGCGACCGCGAGATGAAGCTGTTCACCGGCGGCAACGGGCGGCTGAACAGCGCATACGGATTCGACTTCCTCTACGCGGACCGGCTGACGCCCGACCTGATCGTCGATGCGGTCGGCAACTGGCCCGATACGCCGGGGCTCGGCTGGCCGAGTTGGGCGTTCGAGAACCACGACGCCCCACGCGCGATCTCGCGCTGGACGACGCCCGACCGGCGCGAGGCGTTCGCGCGAATGAAGATGCTGCTGCTGGTCGCGCTGCGCGGCAACATCTTCCTGTACCAAGGCGAGGAACTGGGGCTCACGCAGGTCGACATCGCGTTTGCCGACCTGCTCGATCCCGAGGCGATCGCCAACTGGCCGCTCACGCTGTCGCGCGACGGCGCGCGCACGCCGATGCCGTGGATCGGCGCAGCGGCGGATCTCGGATTCGGCAGCACGCAGCCCTGGCTGCCGTTCGGCGAGGATCACCGGGCCATCGCGGTCGACGTGCAGGAAGCGGACGCTACGTCGCTGCTGCACTGGACGCGGACACTCATCGCCGCGCGGAAAGCGCATCCCGCGCTGCGAACGGGCAGCCTGCGGATCGTCCACAGCGACGACGCGGTGATCGCGTTCGAGCGCGTGTGCGACGACGAGACCCTGCTCTGCGCGTTCAATCTGGGCGAGCAGCCGCGCGACTGGCCGATCGGGATCGCGACCTATGGCGACTGTCTGTTCGCGACCGAGGGCGCAGACACGACCAGCCTGCCGCCGCTGTCGGGGCTGGTGCTGCGGCGGTGATCGACGGGCTCGGCCAGCACATCGTCATCCTCGGCGGCGGCACCGCCGGGTGGATGACCGCGTGCCTGATCGCGCATCGCTGGCGTGCGCGCGGCATGCGGGTCACGCTGGTCGAGAGCCCGGAGATCGGCATCGTCGGCGTCGGCGAAGGATCGACGCCGCAGCTGAAGCACTTCTTCGACACGCTGGGCATTGCCGAGGACGCGTGGATGCCCGCGTGCGACGCGACCTACAAGCTCGGGATCGGGTTCGAGGGCTGGTCGGACCGTGCCGGGTACGAGCGCTATTTCCACCCCTTCCCCACCGCGCTCGACAGCCACACCGCGTCGCAGTTCTTCTACAACGCGCGCGCGCTCCGGACGGGCCGCGATGTCGAGGCGCATCCCGACCGGTTCCTGCTCCCCGCCCGCCTCGCCGCCGCGCACTGCGCGCCGCAGCCCGCCGCAAGCTTCCCGTTCGAGGTGAGCTACGGCTATCATTTCGACGCGTACAAGGTCGGTGCTTTCCTTGCCACGCATGCAACCGAGACGCTCGGGGTCGACCATCTCCAGTGCCGGATCGCCAGCGTCGAGCGCACCCCGACCGGCCAGATCACGGCGCTGATCGATACCGACGGCGGGCGGATCTCCGGGGATTTCTTCGTCGACGCCAGCGGGTTTCGCAGCACGATCTTCGCGGCGCTCGACGTCCCGTTCGTCAGCTATGCCGACGCACTGTTCAACGACCGCGCGGTGGTGATGCCGACCGCGCACACCCCCGGCGCGCCGATCCCCAGCCAGACTCGCGCCACCGCGCTGTCGGCAGGCTGGGCGTGGCACATCCCGCTGACCAGTCGCGCCGGCAACGGCTATGTCTATTCCAGCCGCCACCTGACCGAAGCGCAGGCCGAGGCCGAGCTGCGCGCGCATGTCGGGACCGAGGCCGGCGAAGCCCGCCACCTGAAGATGCGCGTCGGTCGCGTGCACGACAGCTGGTCGCACAACGCGCTCGCGATCGGGCTGGCGCAGGGTTTCCTCGAACCGCTCGAGGCGACCGCGCTGCATCTGGTGATCGCGACGGTCGAGGCGTTCCTCGACGGGGTGGACGCAGGCAGCGCGACGGATGCGGTGCGCAGCGCGTTCAACACGCGGATCGCCGCACGCTATGACGGGGTCCGCGATTACATCGTCGCGCATTACCGGCTGAATCAGCGTCACGACGATCCGACGGGCTATTGGGCGCAAGCGCGCGGCGTCGAGGTCCTGTCGGACGACCTGAAGATGCTGATGTCCGCCTGGTTCACCGGTGCCGACATGGTCGCGTCGATCGATCGCGCCGGGCTTGCCCGCTATTATTCCGCGATCAGCTGGCACTGCCTGTTCGCGGGCTACGGCACCTTCCCCGAACCTGCGCGGCTGATCCCGCCCGGTGCGGACATCGACCCGGTCGACATGACCCGGATCGACGATTTCCTGACCCGATGCGCGATGAATTTCGGGTCGCACGCCTCTCGTCTCCGCCCCGCGGACCTCAAGGATTTTGCATGAAACATATCGCCCTCCTGCTCGCCGCCACCGCCGGCCTGTGCAGCGTCCCCGTCCAGGCGCAGACGACCACGCTCCCCGCCCCCACGCTCACCCCGCGCAGCGACGGCGTCGAGGTTCGTGCCGGCGCAACGACCCTGCGGATCACCGCGATGACCGACGGCCTCGTCCGCGTCCGCGTAGCCAAGAACGGCGCGTTCGCCGAGGATGCGAGCTGGGCGGTGACGGCTGCGACCCGCAAGCAGACGACCAGGGTGACCGCAGCCACGGACGGCTTTACGACCGCCAGCGTCCGCGTCCGCGTCGGTGCGGGCGGCGCGATCATTTTCGAGACGCTCGACGGCAAGATTATCTCCGCCGATGCCGCCCCCGTCAGCACCGACGGCAAGGCGTTCACGATCGCCAAGACGCTGCCGATCGCCGAGCATTTCTACGGCCTTGGCGACAAGACGCAGGGGCTCGACCGCCGCGGCCACGGCTTTGTCGACTGGAACACCGATGCGTTCGGGTTCAGCAGCGCAGACGATCCGATCTACAAGTCGATCCCGTTCTTCATCGGCAGCGGCGGTGCGGGCGGCAGCTACGGCATCCTGCTCGACAACACTTATCGCACTTGGTTCGATTTCGGCCACCGCGATGCCGAGACGCTCTCGTTCGGCGGCCCCGACGGCCCGATCGACTATTACTTCATCGCCGGCCCCTCGATGGCGGAGGTCACGCGGCGCTATGCCGACCTGACCGGCCACGCCCCGCTCGCGCCGAAATGGGCGCTCGGCTACCAGCAGTCGCGCTACAGCTATGGCAGCGCCGACGAGGTCCGCCAGATCGCCGCCCGCCTGCGCAGCGATCGCGTGCCGACCGACGTGATCTGGCTCGACATCGGCTATCAGGATCGCAACCGCCCGTTCACGACCGACGCCAAGACCTTCCCCGATCTGCCCAAGCTGGCGTCCGAGATGAAGGCGGACGGGATCAAGCTCGTCGCGATCACCGATCTGCACATCGCCGCGGTCGAGCAGGGCTATGCGCCGTACCAGAGTGGCATGAAGGCAGATGCGTTCATCAAGAACGCGGACGGCACCCCCTATGTCGCGCCGGTCTGGCCCGGCCCGTCGGTGTTCCCAGACTTCACCAAGACCACCGCACGGACCTGGTGGGGCGAGCAGTATAAGGGGTTCCTCGACGCGGGGATCGCAGGCTTCTGGAACGACATGAACGAGCCGGCGATCTTCGAGACGCCGACCAAGACGATGCCGCTCGACACGCGCCACCGGATCGACAGCGACGATTTCGCAGGCCGAATCACCGATCACCGCGAGGCGCACAACGTCTACGGCATGCTCAACACGCGCGCGACCTATGACGGCCTGCTCAAGCTGCGCCCCGACGAGCGCCCGTTCGTGATGACGCGCGCCAGCTACGCCGGCGGGCAGCGTTACGCGGTGACCTGGACCGGCGACAACAGCGCGACCTGGGATCATCTGAAGCTGTCGGTGCAGCAGATCATCAACCTCGGCCTGTCGGGCTTCGGCTACAGCGCCGCCGACGTCAGCGGGTTTGCGGGCGGACCCAGCCCCGACCTGCTCACGCGCTGGACCGAAATCGGCGCGTTCACGCCGGTGTTCCGCAACCATTCGGCGACCGGCACGCCGCGCGTCGAGCCTTGGGTCGACGGCCCCGACCATCTCGCGATCCGCCGCCGCTTCATCGAGGAGCGCTATCGGCTGATGCCGTATTTCTACGCGCTGGCGGATCAGAATGCGCGGCTGGGCGATCCGATCATGCGCCCGGTCTTCTACGACTATCCGGCAGCTGCAAGCGCGTCGTGCGACCAGTCGATAGCGTTCACCTTGGGCAAGTCGCTGCTGATCGCGCCGCCGCCCAAGCCTGAATCGCCGCAGACCTATGACGTCTGCCTGCCCGCGGGTGGCTGGTACGACTATTGGACCGGACAGCGCGTCGGCACGCCCGAACCCGCCGCCGCCGGGCCGATCCAGTCGGCGACGCAGGCCGTACCCACCGCGCGCACGCTCGGCGACCGCGTGACCGAGACGCCGCGGCTCGATCACCTGCCGGTGTTCGTGCGCGCGGGCACCATCCTGCCCCGCCAGCCGCTGGTCCAAAGCACGAGCGAAACCCCGAACGGTCCGCTGCGCCTCGACGTCTATCCCGGCGCGGACTGCATGGGGACACTCTACGAGGACGATGGCCGGAGCCTCGCCTACACGCGCCGCGGCTATTTCCGCCAGACGGTGCGCTGCACGATCACACCGACCGGTCTGTCGATCGACTTTGCCAAGCCCGAGGGCAGCTTCAAGCCTTGGTGGAAGACAATCGCGGTCACCATCCACAACTGGACCGGCGCCAACGCCGCGCTGGCGAAGACCACGCGGGTGGCCGTGGTGAACGACAATGCTGCAGCGACCGCAACGGTGACGGTGCCCATGCAGGCGCGCGCCGGTACGATCGCGATCGACGGACGGCAGGCGCGCTCGAGCTGATCACGGCCGTACCGCGACATGATCGAGCCAGATCGTGTCGCGGTACGGCGCGGGATTTCAAGCCGACGGATCGCAAGATCCGCTGGCGATCATGCCCGCATCGGCCATTTACCTAAACGGAAACGCAAACTATTCATAGCGTTACCGCCGAAGCACATATTTACAACTTACCTTCCCAATACAGCCGCGATGCCGTACTGTTTCTTCCAGTATCTGCCTCTAATTCGGCGGGATATGCGTGGCGGCGTCGATCTAAACCGTCAGTCCAACATGCTCGGTTTTAGAGACACTGCGACATCGATACGACACTTGCCCGTTTCTTCGACACACTTGCCACCGGCGCCTCGCTAGATGAGGACGACCGGAATCACCTGTTCCAATTGCCGTTCGCCCGGAAGATCTATCCAGCCGCGGGCTATCTGATGCGGCAGGGCGACCGGGGCGATGCCTTGTCGATCGTGCTCGACGGATATTGCTACGGTCAGAAGGATGATGGCGAGGGAAAGTCTCAGATCGTCTCGCTGGCAATCACCGGGGATAGTATCGGGCTCGAGCATCTCTACTTGCGGACGGTGGATCACGACACGCGCGCGCTGACCGCCGTGGACGTCGCGACCGTTCCCCTGGCGGTAGTGCGACAGATCGCCGCGCGCCGCCCGGCAATCGCGCAGGCTTTGGGGGTCCATCAGGCGATCCGCCACGCGATCACGCGCGAATGGATGGTTAATATCGGCGCGCGCGACGGCCTGCGCCGCGTCGCGCATTTCCTGTGCGAGTTCGCGGTGCGCAGCGACGCCGCCGGTCGCACCCCCGATGACGGCTATGAACTGCCGATGTCGCAGGAGCAGATCGGGCAGGCGACCGGATTGACCGCGGTCCATGTCAACCGGATGCTCAAGACGCTCCACACCGCCGGGCTGGTCGAGCGAAGCTGGCGTCACGTCCGGTTCGCGGACTGGCACGGCCTTCGCGACATCGCCGGCTTCTCGGCGGATTATCTGCATGCGGGACAGCAAGTGCGGATACCGGCGCCCCCTGCCCCCTAGCCGAACTATTGCCCGCTCGATGCAACCATGATGCCGTCTGTACCGGGTTCGAAACAGCCTGGCTCGACGCGAGTCTTCACCGAGCAAATAATCGGAACGGCATAAGATAGTATCCAGTTTCACCCGTGAAACCGCACGCATGCGAATCCAGTCCGGCGGGCTACTCTGTAACATATGGTAATAAGTTGGTTAAATATCCGCTGACGTGTGATTTTTTCACAACGTCAGCATGTTTCTATCTTGTATTAATTTCAGAAGACTTACATAGGTTAAGAGCCGAACATCAGTCCATCCCGCGCGACTCCAAACGCCGGGTTTGGGCTTGGTATTCACGCTTCGACCATCTGATTTGATGGCGGTGCAGCTCGACGCAGATCGGGCCGCTGCGATCCGTTAAGGCTTCGTCCTCGCTTCGGGCGCACTACCCCCCTTCGAACGGCTCCCGCTGCTGCGGATGGGAGACTCGTGCCTTCCATCCGCGGTGACTTTCGAGGTGTTCATGTTCAAGTCGACCCTATGGGCGGCCGCGCTTGCGGCTGTGAGCCCGGCTGCCCTGATGGTTTCGGCCCAGGCTGCGGAGGCGCAGGTTCCCATCGGTGCCGGCGGGCAGCTCCAGCAGATTCCGCCGACCCCGCTCGTCGAGAAGCCCGCGCCCGAGCTCGGGTTCGAACGCAAGACGCCGGTCGCGATTCCGGCAACCGGCGGCCCCAAGACGCTCGTCCGCTCGCTTCGCGTGAGCGGCGCGACTCTGTTTCCCGAGGCCGACCTGGTCGCTACGTCCGGATTTACGCCGAACAGCGAGCTCGACCTGGCCGACCTCAAGACGCTCGCTGCACGGATCACGGCCTATTATGCCAGCCGCGGCTATTTCGTCGCGCAGGCCTATCTTCCCGAACAGGACGTACAGAGCGGCACCGTAACACTCGCGGTCGTCGAGGGGCGTTTCGGCGCGGTTGGCGTGAAGAATGGGTCGCGATTGTCCGATCGTGTCGTGAACGGAATTCTCACCGGGCTCGACGTCGGCGATCCGGTCGCAGCCGCGCCGCTCGAGCGCCGCCTGCTGATGCTGTCGGACCTGCCGGGCGTACGCGTCGGCTCGACGCTCAGCCCCGGCACCGCGGTCGGGACATCCGACCTGCTCGTCAACGTCGCGCCAGGCCGCAGCATCACCGGCAGCGTCGACGCCGACAACGCCGGCAACCGCTACACCGGGGCCTATCGCGTCGGCGGCGTGGTGAACTGGAACAACCCGACGGGCTCCGGCGACGTGCTCAGCCTGCGCGCGCTGACCTCGTTCACCGGCCTCGCCTATGGCCGCGCAGCCTATCAGGCGCCTATCGGACAGGTCACGCTGGGCGTCGCCTATGCGCATCTCGAATATTCACTCGGCAAGGAATTCGACAGCCTCGACGGCAGCGGCAATGCCGATGTCGCCAGCGTCTATGCGAGCTATCCGCTGATCCGCTCGCGCAACAACAATCTGTACGTGACCGTCGGCGGCGACGTGAAATGGTTCGACGATCGGATCGGCATCGTCGACACGACCAGCTATCGCCGTGCGCAGGTCATCACCGCAGGGCTGAGCGGCGACGAGCACGACACGCTGCTCGGCGGCGGCTGGAGCGCCTATTCGCTGAGCTATTCGGTCGGCAATCTCGACATCCGCGGCGCCTATGAGCGGTCGATCGATGCGCTGACCGCGCGCACCGACGGCAGCTACGGGAAGCTGCAGTTTAGCTTCGCGCGGTTGCAGACGATCGCCGGCCCGCTGTCGCTGTTCGCCTCGGCGCGCGGGCAGATCGCGTTCAGCAACCTCGACATCTCCGAGCGGATGGAGCTGGGCGGTGCCTATGCGGTGCGCGCTTATCCCGAGGGCGAGGCTTACGGCGACCAGGGCTATGTCGCGACCGCCGAGGCGCGGGTGGCCTTGCCGCAGATCGTGCCGGGTGCGCTCCAGCTGTTCGGGCTCGTCGATGTCGGCGAGGTCGATTACGTCAAGCATCCGTATTTCACCGGCTCGAACCACGCGAAGCGCAGCGCCTATGGCGCCGGCCTGGCGTGGAGCGCACCCTACGACTTCACGGTCCGCGCGACCTATGCGCGCAAGCTTGGCGATGCCGATGCGACGTCCGCGCCCGACAAGTCGGGCCGCGCTTGGTTCCAGGTTTCGAAAAGCTTCTGACCGCGCTGCCAGACTCTGCTGGCCAGCCCAAATTCTGCGGCCCGACGCCGCTACCGAGGATACCGCCCATGACCGCCATCCCGTCATCGATCAGAAATACCCGCCGCCCCGCGGCCGCATCGGCGCCTACCGTCCCCGCCATCTCGCGGACGCGGCGTGGCGGCCTGTTCGGCACCACCGGGCTTGCGCGGTTCGCCTGGCTGATCGGGTTCAGCCTGGCCGGCACCGCGGCGACACGTCCGGTCGAGGCGCAGACGCTGCCGACCGGCGGCGAGGTCGTGGCGGGCCAGGCGAGCATCGCGACCGGCGGCAAGTCGCTGACCGTGACGCAGACCAGCGACCGCGCGGCGATCAACTGGCAGTCCTTTTCGATCGGTAAGGGCAAGAGCGTCGTGTTCGACCAGCCGACCAGCAGCTCGGTCGCGCTGAACCGCGTGCTCGGTACGGACCCGTCGGTGATCCTCGGCAACCTGTCGGCGACCGGCAAGGTATTCCTGGTCAACGCCAACGGCATCCTGTTCGGTCAGACCGCGAACGTGAACGTCGGCGGGCTTGTCGCGTCGACGCTGAATATCTCCGATGCCGATTTCCTCGCCGGCAAGACCAGTTTTGCGGGCACGAGCAGCGCGAGCGTCCAGAATGACGGCACGATCAACGCCAAGAACGGCTATGTCGCGCTGCTCGGTGCGAACGTCGGGAATGGCGGCACGATCAAGGCGAATTTCGGCACGGTCGTGCTGGCGGGCGGCGAGGCCATCACGCTCGACGTGGCCGGCGACGGGCTGCTCAACGTCGCGGTCGACAAGGGCGCGGTCGGCGCGCTGGTCCGCAATGGCGGGCTGATCCGCGCGGACGGCGGCAAGGTCGTGATGACCGCGCAAGGCGCGGGCGACCTGCTCCACACCGCGGTCAACAACACCGGCATCGTCGAGGCGCGCACGTTGCAGAACCGCGGCGGCACGATCCTGCTGCTCGGCGACATGAAGACCGGCACGCTCAGCCTCGCCGGCACGCTCGACGCCAGCGCCCCCGTGGGCGGCAATGGCGGCTTCGTCGAGACGTCTGCCGCCACCGTCAACGTCGCCGACGGCACGCAGGTCTCGACCTTCGCACCGTCGGGTGCGACCGGCATGTGGCTGATCGATCCGCAGGATTACGTGATCGGTGCAGGCGGCAACATCTCGGGCTCGACGCTGTCGGCACAGCTGGTGACGACCAGCATCACGATCAGCACGATCCCCGCCGCGGGTGACACGACGACGGGGAATGGCGATATCTTCGTCAACGACGCGGTCGCGTGGACCGCGTCGGGCGTGCCGACGACGCTGACGATGAACGCGTTCCGCGACGTCAACATCAACGCGCCGATCACCGCGACCAACGGCAATATCGTCGCGTGCTGCGGCCGCGACGTGAACGTCAACGCCGATCTGACGACGACCAACGGCAGCATCCTGCTGAACGCCGGCCGCAACGTGCAGGTGTTTCACGCGATCACGACGACCGACGGCAACATCGCCTTGTGCGCAGGGCATGACGTGATGATCGACGCGGCGGTCACGCTGACGCGCGGCACGACGATCCCCGCGCAGAGCCTGGGCCTGCCGGTCGGGCTGACGCTGATCGCAGGGTCGGACGGCACCGGACCGGGCGTCAACGGCGGCACGATCGTGTTCTCCGCGCTGTCGCCGCCGACCACGGTGACCGCGGCGCCGGTGTCGATCAACTACAACCCCGTCTCGTACACGACGCCGACCGACTTCTCGACCGAGTTCGTCCTGACCGAAGGCGCGGCGATCACGCAGCGCATGCTGCTGTTCCCGACCGCACAGAAGGTGGCCGACGGCACCAATGCGGCGGTACTGAGCGGGTTCAACACGACGTCCACCTCGGGCAGCCCGACGGGCGTGTCGCTGGTCGCCGGCACCAATGCGACCGCGACGTTCGACAGCACCGATGCCGGCTCCGGGATCGGGGTCAGCTATAGCGGTTACACGCTGACCGGCGCGAACGCCGACCAATATGCGCTGGCAAGCTCATGCTGCGTCGCCGGGTTCCGCACGACCGGGACGATCACCGCTGCTCCAGCTCCGGCACCGGCACCCGCGCCGGCTCCGTCACCATCACCCGCCCCCACACCATCGCCCGCTCCGGCACCAGCGCCCGCCCCGGCTCCAGCGCCTGCTCCGGCACCAGCGCCCGCCCCGGCACCAGCGCCCGCTCCGGCACCAGCGCCCGCTCCGGCACCAGCGCCTGCTCCGGCACCAGCGCCCGCTCCGGCACCAGCGCCCGCTCCGGCACCAGCGCCCGCTCCGGCACCGGCTCCTGCACCGGCTCCTGCACCGGCTCCCTCGCCGGCACCGTCACCGTCACCGTCGCCAACCCCAACGCCGACACCGACGACGCCCATCGTGGTCACGCCGACACCCGTGCCGAACCTGCCGACCGCGGCGCGTCCGTTCCTTGAGGTGCCGCCCGTTCCCCTGCGGGTATCGTCGCCGCCGCCGGTCGATGTGGTCGAGGGCGGCGTCTTGTTCCCGCCGCCCGTCCGTCCGGGAACGGTCATCGTCGAGAACCCGGGTACGCCAGAGACGGTGCAACCCGTTTTCGAAACTCCCGTCCCGCCGCAAACCCTGCAGCCCGTACCCGATCGTCCGTTCGTGCAGCCGACCCCGCCCAATGCGCCGGCGGTGCCCAACTATCCCCGCAAGCAGGCACGGCATTGATATGATCGGCAGGTTCTGGCGCAGGGCGTTGGCAGTAGGACTCGTTGCCTTGGCAACGACGTCCCAGGGCGCCGCCCAGTCTGCACCCACGGCGACGCCGGCACCTGCGTCAACGCCTGCACGATTCGGGACCCAGACCGTCTCCGACGACGCGCGCGCTACCGCCGATTGGGTGGCGACGTCGCACGACAACCAGAGCCTGCCGTTCCTCGTCATCGACAAGGTCAACGCCGTCGTCTTCGCGTTCGACGGCAGCGGCGGGTTGCGCGGGACGGCGCCCGCGTTGCTCGGCATGGCGCACGGCGATGCGAGCGTGCCCGGGATCGGCCAGCGCAAGCTCGCCACTATCTTGCCCGCGGAACGTACCACCCCCGCGGGCCGGTTCAAGGCCTCGCTCGGCCATGATTTCGAGCAGGACATATTGTGGATCGACTATGACGCCGCGCTGTCGCTCCACCGGGTGATCGTCGGCCGTCGGGTCGACAATCGTGCCGGACGGCTCGCCTCGCCGACGCCTAGCGACAACCGGATCTCCTATGGCTGCGTCAACGTCCCGCCGGGCTTCTATGATGGCGTGGTCAAGCCGCTCTTCACCGGCACCGTCGGGATCGTCTACATCCTGCCCGAGACCAAGCCGTTACGCAGCGTCTTCGCGATCCCGACGGGTGCCGCGAACTAGACGGAGCGAGCGGATAGACTCCGGCGCTCAGCCGCGGATCGTCATTAGCCCCAGGGCCGCTCGCGATACCATTTGGTCAGCACGTATTTGACGCCCTGCTCGACCGGCATGCCCTGATGCAGCGAGCCCGGATTTGGCCGGCCCAGCACATCCATGTTGTTCCAGATCACCAGATTGCCCGCCTTGGGCGCTATCACCACGTTGGCGGTCGGGAAGTTCGTGCGCCCGCCTTCGGTGGGTTCGTTGAGGAACGTCATCGCCGACCACGTCCGTTGCCCGCCGATCGGCACCTGATTTCGCCAGTAATGCTGGGTGGTGTCGAAGAAATCGTGATGCGGCTTAAACTCCTGCCCGACCGCATAGCGTTGTCCCTGCAGCGGCTCACCAAAGACCGATTCGATCCCGGTAAGCTCGTCGAGCTTGCTTTCCACCACCGCCACCGCATCGGGGCCGGGGTAGAGATAGCAGGTTTCGCTCGTGCGATAGGACGGCACGGGGTCGTCGGCGACGACCGGCGACGGCACCCGATCGGCATCGATCAGCGCGACCAACGCCGCGCATTCCGCAAGCGATAGGAAATTGCGGACGATGTAGAGCTCGACGTCGCTTGCCGGGATCCGGACGGCGCCGGGATAGTGCACGATCCGTTCGCGAACGCGCGCCGCGGAGTCGGAACGCCCCAATGCCTCCATATAGCCGTCGCGCAGATCGAGTGCGGACAGGGATGGTGCTTGCGGTGGAGCGATTTTCGTACCGCCGGTCGACCAGGCGCCAGTATCTAGAAATTCAGACATATGTTTGTCACTTCGTTCATCCGGGCCAATAGTATCCGAAAATACGAAACTTATCCTAGGTTTATATCTTTAGTTGATGTATCCTTATCGCCTTTCATGCGTATATCAAGTACGACCAACATAGGTTAGGCTCGGTTGAGCGAAATTCGCCACCACCCCGCTTTTTTGGATGCGCTAAGTCGTACCAGGCCAAAGAGTTCGGAAACATTCCCTGCGCCGCTGCCGGCGAGCGCACCGAATGACGCGATTTGACCGATATCGGCGGAGACAGACCATGCATCCGAGCCCCCTTGCCTTGAGCCTCGCCCCGAACCCCGGACTGTACGGCCGGGATCATTCACCACGCCTGAATGCGGCCGCGGCACTCGTGTCGGCGCTGATCTGGGTCGGCCTCCTGTACCTGTATTTTGGGTAGCGGCGCCCGCCGGCATCGCCCGCCGCGCCACTGACCAGCCCGCGACCGATCGTCGCGTGACACTCTTGCTCGTCCTCGCGTCTCGCGGGGCCAGGATCTCCATGTTCAAAAATATCCTCGCCGGCGCTGCGGCGTCGCTGCTCGCCCTTGTCCCGCAACCCGCCGCTGCCCAGCGGCTGATCCTGCCCGGCGCGCTGTTGCTCGCCGGCTACCGCGCGACCTGTGGCCCGGTCGATACGATGATCCAGCCGATCGACGATATCGCCGCTGCCTATAAGGGCCGGATCATCCTCCACCCGCGCGTCCTCAACCTGCCGCGCGCGCAGCAGTTGTTCTGGTACACGCATGAATGCGCACACCAGATCTTCGGTCCGGGCGAGGCCGCCGCCGATTGCTGGGCGGTAGAGCAGGGCAAGATCCAGGGCTGGCTGTCGCCCGACGATCTGACCAAGCTCGGCGCGACGATGCGCGACTTTCCCGGCGACGCGACGCACACCGATGGCCGCGGCCGCATGGTCAACATGCAGAAATGCTACGCCAACTGAGACGTGTTGGCTCGATCGACAGCGAATGACCGGCCATAAACGGCCCGGCCGCAACCGGGATCGCCCCGCGGCGTTATAGGCCGCACGCATGATCAAGGTCGCCAGCTACAATATCCACAAGGGCATCGGGCTCGACCGTCGGCGCAACCCCGAGCGCGTGGTCGAGGTGTTGCGCGAGATCGACGCGGACGTCATCGCGTTGCAGGAGGCCGATCGTCGGTTCGGCGCGAAGGCGTGCGTCCTGCCGCACCATCTTCTCGAAGAGCATAGCGACTGGGTCCCGGTCGATTTCGGCCTGCGCTCGCTCAGCATGGGCTGGCACGGCAATGTCATCCTCGTCCGCAAATCGGCCGAGATCCTGGGGTGCACCGCGATCCATCTGCCCGCGCTCGAGCCGCGCGGCGCGGTGATGGCGGACGTAAGGCTGCCGGGCGGCACGATCCGCGTGCTGGGCATGCATCTCGACCTGTCGGGACTGTGGCGACGCAAGCAGGCGGCGGCGGTGATGACGCATGTCGACACCTGCGCGGAACGGCATCCGACCGTGATGATGGGCGATCTTAACGAATGGAGCGCGGGCTCGGGCTGCCTGCGCGATTTCGGGCGCGACTATGCATTTGCCGAGACGGGGCCGAGTTTTCACTCACGGCGCGCGATCGCGCGGCTCGACCGGATCATGGTGTCGCGCGAGCTCGGCGTGGTCGAATGCGGCGTGCATACGAGCCCGGCGGCGCGCAAGGCATCGGATCATCTGCCGATCTGGGCTATGCTCGAGCCGATGGTCGAGGAAACCGCATAATCGCCGCAACGACGATGCAGGACGGGATGTAGAATGCGCGAGAAGGAGCTGCGCCTTGCGCTCGTCTGTTACGGCGGGATCAGCCTGGCGGTCTACATGCACGGGATCACCAAGGAGATCTGGCGGCTGGTCTGCGCCAGCCGGGCGTTCCATGATGGCGAGGCCCCGAAGGGCGGCAGCCAAGGCGTGTATCACGCGCTGCTCCAGGAGATCGAGACGCACGCGGCGATCCGGGTTCGCGTCCTCGCCGACATCGTCGCGGGTGCGAGCGCGGGCGGGATCAACGGCATCTTCCTCGCGCAGGCGATCGCGACCGGCCAGAGCCTCGATCCGCTGACCGACCTGTGGATGACGTCCGCCGATGTCGAGGCGCTGATCGATACCGAGGCGGCACCCAAATCGCGCTTCTCGAAGGCCTGGGCGATGCCGCTGGCGTGGATGGCGGCGGGACGCAGCACCGACAAGGTCGACGCGCTCGACGATCCGACTCGCGAGGAGGTGCGCACCAAGCTGTCGCATTTCATCCGCTCGCGCTGGTTCGAGCCGCCGTTCGGGGGGAAGACCTTCACCAACCTGCTGCTCGACGCGTTCGACGCGATGGCGGCGAGCGAGCGCGGACCGCGGCTTTTACCGCCGGGCCAGCCGCTCGACCTGTTCGTGACGGTGACCGATTTTTCGGGGCATCCCGAGCGGCTGCAGCTCAATTCGCCCGCCGAAGTGGTCGAGACCGAGCACCGGCTCGTGGTCGACTTCACCGACAATGGCAGCGCCTGCGACACGCTGGCGCCGCCTGCGGAACTGGCCTTCGCAGCGCGCGCGACGTCGAGCTTTCCGGGCGCGTTCCCGCCGTTCACGGTCGCCGAACTGGACGGTGTCCTGGCGCAGCGCAGGATCGCGTGGCCGGGACGCAGCGGATTCCTGGCGCGCGTGCTGCCCCGCCATACCGCGGCGAACGCGGCCGAAGGCGCAGTATTGATCGATGGGTCGGTGCTCGCCAACGCGCCGTTCCGCCCCGCGCTCGACGCGCTGAAGGACCGCCCTGCGCGCCGCCAGATCGATCGGCGCTTTATCTATATCGACCCCTCCCCCGGCATCAAATTGCGGCTTAACCGCGCCGAAGGCACGCCCGGATTCTTCCAGACGATCATCGGCGCGATCAGCGACATTCCGCGCCAGCAACCGATCCGCGACAATCTGGAGGCGATCGCCGAACGCTCTGCCCGGATCGACCGGATGCGCGGGATCGTCACCGCGATCCGTCCCGAGGTAGAGGCCGATGTCGAATCGCTGTTCGGCCACACGCTGTTCCTCGACCGGCCGACCGCGCCGCGGCTGATCGCGTGGCGCCGGCGCGCACAGAAGGCTGCCGCGGCGAGTTCGGGCTATGGCTTCGTCGCTTATGGGCATCTCAAACGCAGTGCGGTGATCGAGACGATCGCGGCGCTTCTCTACGAGGCGGGGCGGCATCACAGCCCGCGGCGGCTGGTGCAGATCCGCGCCGCGATCGTCGCGCGGGTCGTGGCGACGGGCGCGGACGGTCTCGGATCGGGGTTTGCAGGCGGCGCCAGTCCCGCGTCGATCGCCTTCCTGCGGACGTTCGACATCGGCTTTCGCATCCGCCGGCTGCGGCTGATGGCACGGCGCCTGTCGGAGGTGGAAACCGCCGCCGACGAGCCTGAACTCGCCCCGATGCGCAATGCGATCTACGAATCGCTGTCGCCCTATCTCGATCGGCTGCGTGGCGAGATGCACGCCGGGATGCACGACGCGGTGCGCGCGATGAAGGGCGATGCGACCGCGGTGCTCGAAACGCTCGGCGAAACGTTCGCGCTCGAACAGCTCGATGCGGAGACCGACCAGCGACTGGCGGACGCGTTCGCCGCGCTGGCCAAGCCCGCGCGGCGCGCATTGCTGCTCGCCTATCTCGGCTTCCCCTATTTCGACACCGCGACGCTGCCGCTGTTGCAGGGCGAGGGCCTCGACGAGTTCGATCCGATCAAGGTCGACCGGATCGCGCCCGACGATGCGACCGCGATCCGGTCGGGGGGCGCGGAGGCGACGCTGAAGGGGATTCAGTTCGGCACGTTCGGCGCGTTCTTCAGCCGCGCCTATCGCGAGAACGACTATCTCTGGGGGCGGCTGCACGGGGCGGAGCGGATGATCGACATCACCGTCTCCACGCTACCGCAGACCGTGCGGATGAAGCCCGGGCGGGTCGCGGCGATCAAGCGCGCGGCGTTCCTCGCGATCCTCGACGAGGAGGAGCCGCGGCTGACCGCGATCCTCCCGCTGATCGCGCAGATCAGGACCGAAATTGGCTGACGCTGCGCTTGTTCTGCACAAGACTGGCCAAACCGGCCGCTTGGCGGTAGCTCTGGCACACCAATCGGCGCTTCGGCATCGGGGGAGACGATAGAGGTGGCCGCATGCAGTTCCTGAAAATCCTGTTCTGGTGTCTGTTGGCGTTTATCGCCGCAGTCTTCACGATCTCGAACTGGAATGCCGTGCAGATCCAGCTCTGGGGCGGCCTGATCGCCGATGTGAACCTGCCGCTGCTGCTGTTCGTCACCTTCCTGATCGGCTTCGTGCCGACGATGCTGTACAATCACGCGATCCGGTGGCGGCTGCGGCAAAGACTGTCGACGTGCGAGCGCGAACTGGTCGAACTGCGGACGCCGCGGCCCGAGACGGTTGCGGTCGTGCCTGCCGAACCATCGGTGACGTCGCCGATGACGGTGCCCGTCACGCCTGTCGTCGCACCGGCGGGGGTCGCGTCATGAGCAGCCGGATCTACGTCGCGCTCGACACGCCCGATCTGGCGCGCGCCAAGGCGATCGCGGCGCGCGTCCGCCATCATGTCGGCGGTATCAAGCTCGGGCTCGAATTCTTCTCGGCGCACGGCCAGCCCGGCGTCCATGCGATGGCCGAGCTCGGCCTGCCGATCTTCCTCGATCTCAAGCTCCACGACATCCCTAATACCGTCGCCAAGGCGGTGCAGGCGCTCGGAACGCTGAAACCGGCGATCCTGACGGTGCATGCGAGCGGCGGGCGGGCGATGCTCGAGGACGCCAAGGCAGCGGCACCGATCGGCACCAAGGTGATCGCGGTGACGATGCTGACCAGTCTCGACGCGTCCGATCTCGCCGCGACCGGCATTACCGGCAGCGCGCACGACCAGGTCTCGCGGCTGACCGAACTCGCGCGTGAGGCCGGAGTCGACGGCATCGTGTGCTCGGGTGCGGAGGTCGCCGCGGCCAAGGCGATCTGGCCCAAGGGATTCTTCGTGGTGCCCGGTGTACGGCTGCCCGACGGACAGATCGGCGACCAGAAACGAGTCGTCACGCCGCGCCAGGCGCTCGACGCGGGGGCCTCGATCCTGGTGGTCGGCCGTCCGATCACGCAGGCCGAAGACCCCGACACCGCCGCCCGCGCGATCGGCGCGACGCTGTAGAGGCGCGCCGTCCTGACGGGCTGACCCCGCGCAATCATCCCCCCCTTCCGTCATCCTGACGAAAGTCAGGATCCAGGGCTATAAAGGTTGGCGTTTATTACTCTGGATCCTGACTTTCGTCAGGATGACGGATGGGTTGCAGGGAAAGGTTGCGCCGGCTTCGCAGAGAGCATCAAAGGAACATCATGACCACCGCCAAGATCTGCGGCCTCTCCACCCCCGCCACGCTCGACGCCGCGATCCGGCATGGGGCGAGCCATGTCGGGTTCGTGTTCTTCCCCGCCTCGCCGCGCCACGTGACGTTCGCGAAGGCCGCAGAACTGGCCGCGCGCGTGCCGGCTCACGTCGCCAAGGTCGGCGTGTTCGTCGATCCGGAGGACGAGATGCTCGAACAGGCGGTCGAGTCGGCGGCGCTCGACGTGCTGCAGCTCCACAAGGTGACGCCCGCGCGCGCCGCCGCGATCCGCGCGAAGTTCGGGATCGAGACCTGGGTGGCGGTGGCGGTGCGCACGCGCGGCGACCTGGATGCCGCGCATGGGTTTGCCGGGGTCGCCGACCGGATTCTCTACGACGCGAAGACGCCCGATTCGGCCGCACTGCCCGGCGGGATGGGGCTCCGGTTCGACTGGGACCTGCTCGACGGGTTCAAGCACCCCCTGCCCTGGGCGCTGTCGGGCGGGCTCGATCCGGCGAACGTCGCGGAGGCGATCCGGCGGACGGGGGCAGAGCTGGTCGACGTGTCCTCCGGCGTCGAAACCGCACCCGGCACCAAGGACGAAACCAAGATCGCGGCGTTCCTGAGCGCAGTCGCCGCGCGCTAGCGCCACCCCGGCGAAGACCGGGGCCCAATTGGGAGACGGCCGTGACTGGCCCTTCCCTCCGTCACCAAAACCTTCCCACTTGGGCCACGGCCTTCGCCGGGGGGGGTAGGTATCGGAAACCGAAGGGGTGACAGCGATTTCGGAAGTGCTAAACGCCCAGTCATGAACGCTCCCCTCGCCCCCAACTCCTACCGCGCCCAGCCCGACGAGCGTGGCCATTTCGGCGACTTCGGCGGACGCTATGTCGCCGAGACGCTGATGCCGCTCGTCCTCGAACTCGACGAGGCGTACCGTGCCGCCAAGGCCGACCCTGCGTTCAAGGCGCAGTTCGACGACCTGCTCGAACATTATGTCGGCCGCCCGAGCCCGCTTTATTACGCCGAACGGCTGACCGAGGCTTTGCGCGAGTCCGCCGAACCCGGCATGGGTGCGCAAATCTGGTTCAAGCGTGATGAGCTGAATCATACCGGCGCGCACAAGATCAACAACTGCATCGGCCAGATCCTGCTCGCGATCCGGATGGGCAAGACGCGGATCATCGCCGAGACTGGCGCGGGCCAGCACGGCGTCGCGACTGCAACCGTCTGCGCGCGCTTCGGCTTGCCGTGCGTGATCTACATGGGCGCCAAGGACGTCGAGCGTCAGGCGCCCAACGTGTTCCGCATGAAGCTGCTCGGCGCCGAGGTCCGCCCGGTGACGTCGGGCGCACACACGTTGAAGGACGCGATGAACGAGGGCATGCGCGACTGGGTCGCCAACGTCCACGACACTTTCTACATCATCGGCACCGCCGCGGGGCCCCACCCCTATCCCGAGATGGTCCGCGACTTCCAGAGCGTGATCGGCACCGAGGCACGCGCGCAGATGCTGGAGCGGACCGGTCGCCTGCCCGACCTGCTGGTCGCGGCGATCGGTGGCGGATCGAACGCGATCGGGCTGTTCCACCCCTTCCTCGACGATCCCGATGTGCAGATGCTCGGCGTCGAAGCGGCGGGCCACGGGCTCGACAAGCAGCATGCGGCGAGCCTTGCGGGCGGCTTCCCCGGCGTGCTCCACGGCAATAAGACCTATCTGCTGCAGGACGAGGACGGTCAGATCACCGAGGCGCATTCGATCTCGGCCGGGCTCGACTATCCCGGCATCGGCCCCGAGCATGCGTGGCTACGCGACATCGGCCGCGTCCAATATGACAGCGCCACCGACACCGAGGCGCTCGACGCGTTCCAGCTGCTGTGCCGGACCGAGGGCATCATCCCCGCGCTCGAACCATCGCATGCGATCGCCACCGTGACCAAGAAGGCGCGCGAGATGCGGCAGGACCAGATCATCCTGGCCAACCTGTGCGGCCGCGGCGACAAGGACATCTTCACCGTCGCCGAAGCGCTGGGAGTGGCGATATGAGCCGCCTCGCCGCCACCTTCGCCCGGACCGCCGCGCAAGGGCGCGCTGCGCTCGTCGCCTTCGTTACCGCGGGCGATCCGACCACCGAGGCCACCGGCCCGATCCTCGACGCGCTCGTCGCAGGCGGGGCGGACGCGATCGAGCTCGGCATGCCGTTCACCGATCCGATGGCCGACGGCCCCGCGATCCAGGCCGCCAATATCCGTAGCCTCGCGCAGGGCACGCGCACGGCGGACATTCTCGCGATCGCCACCGCGTTCCGCGCGCGGCATCCGGACACGCCGCTGGTGCTGATGGGCTATGGCAACCCGATGCTCCGCCGCGGCGCCGACTGGTTCGCCGACGCGGCAGCGCAGGCCGGCGTCGATGGCGTGATCTGCGTCGACGTCCCGCCCGAGGAGGACGATGCGCTCGGGCCGCAGTTGCGCGCCGCGGGGATCGACCTGATCCGCCTCGCCACGCCGACGACCGATGCCGCACGCTTGCCGACCGTGCTCGATGGCGCGAGCGGGTTCCTCTATTACGTCTCGGTTGCCGGGATCACCGGGCTCCAGCAAGCGCAGCAAGGCTCGATCGAAGACGCCGTCGCGCGGCTCAAGGCGCAGACCGACATCCCGGTCGCGGTCGGCTTCGGCATCCGTACGCCCGAACAGGCCGCCAACGTCGCGCGCGTCGCCGACGGCGTCGTCGTCGGCTCGGCGATCGTCGAACTCGTCGCGCAGCACGGCACCGCTGCCGCCGAGCCCGTCCGCGCCTATATCAAATCTCTCGCCGACGCCGTCGCCTCGGCCCGAAAGGTTCCCGTATGAGCTGGCTCAACAGCGTCCGCAACGTCCTGCCCTTCGTCGCGAAGCGCGAGACGCCCGAGAATCTCTGGCACAAGTGCAAGGGCTGCGGGCAGATGGTGTTCACCAAGGAATTGGAGGACAATCTCTACGTCTGCCCGAAATGCGATCATCACGACCGCATCGGGCCGAAGGTCCGCTTCGCACAGCTGTTCGACGAGGGCAGCTGCAGCGAACTCCCCGCGCCGAAAGTGCCCGAGGATCCGCTCAAGTTCCGCGACCAGAAACGCTACACCGATCGCCTCAAGGCCGCACGCACCGACAACAGCGAGCAGGACGCGCTGATCAACGCCCGCGGCGCGATCGACGGCCACCGCGTCGTCGTCGGCGTGCAGGATTTCGGCTTTATGGGCGGCTCGATGGGGCTCGCGGTCGGCGAGGCGTTCGTGCGCGGCGTCGAGGCGGCGATCGAGGACCGCGTACCCTACGTGATCTTCACCGCGAGCGGCGGCGCGCGCATGCAGGAGGGCATCCTCAGCCTCATGCAGATGCCACGCAGCACCGTCGCGATCCAAATGCTCCACGATGCGGGGCTGCCGTACATCGTCGTGCTGACCGATCCGACCTCGGGCGGCGTGATGGCGGCCTATGCGATGCTCGGCGACGTGCAGATCGCCGAGCCCAAGGCGACGCTCGCCTTCACCGGCCGCCGCGTTATCGAGAGCACGATCCGCGAGAAGCTGCCCGAGGATTTCCAGACGTCGGAATATTATCTCGAGCACGGGATGATCGACATGGTCGTTCACCGGAGGGATCTGCGCGAACAGCTCGGCACCGTCATCGGCTATCTGAGCGCACGCGAAGCGGCGTAATCTCTGCCCCCTCTCCCCTTTCGGGGAGAGGGTCGGGGTGAGGGGCAGCCCAGCAATGCTGCGCCTGGAACAGCCCCTCACCCCAGCCCTCTCCCCGGAGGGGAGAGGGAGCTAGAATGCCCGACCACGCCGTTTCCTCCTCGCCCGCCGTACAGGCCCAGCTCGACCGGCTGACCGCGCTGTCGCCCGGCGCTGACATCCTCGGCCTGGAGCGGATCACTGCGCTCCTGAGCCGCCTCGGCGATCCGCATCTATCGCTCCCCCCGGTCTTCCACGTCGCCGGGACGAACGGCAAGGGCTCGACCTGCGCGTTCCTGCGCGCCGCGATCGAAGCCGCCGGGCACAGCGTCCACGTCTATTCCTCGCCGCACCTCGTCCGTTTCAACGAACGTATCCGCCTTGCCGGATCGCTCATCGAAGACGACCTGCTCGCCGCCTTGCTCGAAGAGGTTCTCGACCACGCAGCCGACCTGCAGGCGAGCTTCTTCGAGGTCACGACCGCCGCCGCGTTCCTCGCCTTCGCGCGCACGCCCGCCGCCGCCACGATCGTCGAGGTCGGTCTCGGCGGGCGGCTCGATGCGACCAACGTCATTCCCAACCCCGTCGTCACCGGCATCGCCGCGCTCGGGATCGATCACCAGTCGTTCCTTGGCGACACGCGGCTGGACATCGCCGGCGAGAAGGCGGGCATCGCAAAACCTGGCGTGCCGCTCGTCACGATGGACTACCCAAAGCCGTTGCGCGCGAAGATCGCCGCGGTCGCCGCGGCGGCCGGCGCGCCCGTCGTTGCGCGCGGCGCGGCGTGGTCCAGCGAGACCGCGCGGTCGACGATGCGCTATGCGGACCAGGGTTTCTCGCTCGTCAGCAACCGCCCCCGGCTGGTCGGCGCGCACCAGTCGCGCAACCTCGCGCTGGCGATCGCGATGCTGCGGCATCAGGGCGCGCTGCACGTCCCCGAAGCCGCGATGCGTGCCGCCGCCGACTGGGCGCACTGGCCGGCGCGGATGCAGCGCCTGTCCGACGGACCCCTGCTCGCGCGGCTGCCGCGTGGCAGCGAGCTCTGGCTGGACGGCGCGCACAATCCCAACGCGGCGCAACCCGTCGCGCGCGCGCTGCGGACGCTGGCGAAGCGCCGCCCGGTGACGCTGATCCTGGGGATGCTCGCCAACAAGGATGCGGACGCGGTGATCCGGATCCTCTCGCCCTCGATCGGGCACGTCATCGCGATCCCGGTGCCGGGCCACGCGCACTATGCACCCGGGGCACTCGCCGTGATCGCGCGGGGCTGCGGGACGACCGCGGACACCGCGCCCTCCCCGGCGGACGCGCTCGACCGGATCGCGGCCGGGAGCGACCAGCCCAATCTCGTGCTGATCGCGGGATCGCTCTACCTTGCGGGTGAAGTGCTCGCCGCGAACGACCAGCCGCCGGACTGAGCTCTTATTGCTATTGACTATCAATAACCAACAGGCGAGTTTGTGGGCACCACCACGGAGTCGCGTGAATGACCGATACCCGCCCCAGTTCGACGCCCGCCTCGGCCCAAGCGCTCGCCAGCGCGACGACGCTGTTGCCGCATCCGCTACCGCCTTGTGAAAACGCGCGAATCGCGCTGTTCGCGATGCGGCGCATGGGGGCGAACGGCCTTGCCGATGCACGTGCGGCGCACACGATGTTCACCGCGTTCGGACAGAGCTTCCGCCGCCCGCTGGTGCTGTTGCGCGCGTTGATGGCGGACCTTGCGGCCACCTCGGCAGGGACGATCGCGATCGCGCCCTGCTGCTGCGCCCGGATGACGCCCGCGGAATCGGCGATGCTGTCGATCCTCGCCCGGGTCGAGACCGCGCCCGAGAGCGCCCGCTATCTGATGGCCGATCTGCTCGGTGTCCGCCAAGTCGACGGCGTCCTCGCCAGCGCCGCGGCGCTCGCTGCCGCGTTTGCCGACGAAGGACGACCGGTCACGATGTAGGCGCGGCCTAGACGGAGTCCCCGGCGCGGGCGTCGCCTTCCCCCTCGACGCCCGCACTGCCGATCGAGCGGTCGATCATCCCCGACCGGCTCATCCACCAGAACAGCACGACGCCGGGCAGCGCGAGCACGGTCGTCAGCAGGTAGAAGTCGACATAGCCGATGGCCTCGATCAAGGCGCCAGCCGTGGTGCCCGTCACGATCCGCCCGACGATGCTCGCCGCGGCGGAGATCAGCGCGAACTGTGCCGCAGTGAAGCGGAGATCGCACAAGGCGGAGAAATACGCGATTACGACGACGCCGCCGAACCCACTGGCAGCGTTTTCGAAGCCGATCGCCGCGGCCATCCCGAAGTTCGAGTGCCCTGCCGCCGCAAGCGCCGCGAAGGACAGATTCGACACGCCCATCAGGACGAGCGACAGCAGCACCGAGCGCTTCATCCCCATCCGCGCATACAGGATGCCGCCGATGAAGATCCCGACGAGATACGCGAAGAAGCCGATCCCGACATCGTAGAACGCAATCTCGTCGCCGGTGAAGCCGAGATCGTCGAACAACAGCCGCAGCGTCAGGTTGGCGAGCGTATCGCCGACCTTGAAGATCAGGATGAACGCCAGGACGACGAACGCCCCTTCGCGCGAAAAGAACTGGACGAACGGACCCGAAATCGCCCGGAACCCCTCGGCAAGCCCGCGACGCTCGATCGGCGGGCGGCGGCGCTGGGGCTCGCCCAGCGCCAGTCCGGCCAGCACCGCGGGCAGCGCGAAGATGGCGCAGGCCAGATAGGCGGTGCTCCAGCCCGCGCGTTCCGCGACGACGAGCGCAAGGGCGCCGGCGCCCGCCGATCCGATCCGCCAGCCATATTGGCTCATCCCCGAGCCGACGCCCAGCTGGCGCGGCTCAAGCGTCTCGATGCGGAATGCGTCGATGACGATGTCGAAGGTCGAGCCCGCCGCGCCGACCAGAATCGCAGCGGTCGCGGTGGCGGCGATGCTTGCCGCAGGATCGACCAGGGCGAGATTGACGACCGCGGCGACCACCAGCGCGGCGGTGACGATCAGCCACGACACGCGCTGGCCGAGCCGCCCGATCACCGGCAAGCGGACGCCATCGACCACCCACGCCCAGAGGAATTTCAGATTATATACGAGGAAGGCGAGGCTGAACGCCGTGACCGTCTTCTTGTCGATACCGCTCGCCGCCAGCCGCGTCGTGAGCGTCGCGCCAATCATCGCATACGGGAATCCCGATGAGATGCCGAGCGCGAGCGCGGCCAGCGGCGCCTTCTCGACATACGGCCGGAACCCATCGCTCCACCGCTTGTCTTCGGTTCGATCCATTACACCTACGCTCCCACTCGCTCGCGCGAACCCTAACGGGAAATCGCAAACGCGCTACCCGTCAGGCGATGGACCGTCGGAAACCTCAGACTTTCGCGTCGAACAGCTTGAACCCGAAGGGCACGCGCTTCGGCGCAATGCCGCCGCGCGTGGCCTCGATCGCCTCGATCGCGGCGATCAGGTCGCGCGGTGCATAGGGCTTCGACAGGCACCCGGCGGCGAGCGTGGTCGCTTCGACCGGGCAACTGCCCGTCACGAACATCACCGGTACGCCGCGCGCCTGCGCCGCGCGGGCCACGTCGATCCCCGAACCGTCTGCCAGGTTCACATCGACCAGCACGAGATCGATCACCGTGTCGCTGGCGAGGATCGGCAGCGCGTCGGCCACCCGGTCGATCGTCGCGACGATCGTGAATTTTGCCTCTGCCAGGAAATATTCGGTGTCGAACGCCACCAGGGGTTCGTCCTCGACCACGAGGAGCCGGACGATCTGCCGCTTCTTTTTACCGAACAACATTACCGAAAGGCCCCCGGTCGCACGCGAAATGGTCGTTACGCTCTCGGGTCCTAACGCGCCGCTGCACGAACGGTCGCAAATATTTTCGCGCTGGCGGCCGATCCATAGTATCAGCCCCGCCATGACGACTTCAAAAGACGATAACCCGACTGCCAGCCCGTCGAACGACGCGCCTGCACCCCCCGCCACTCCGGTAAAAGGCGACCGTATCGCCAAGCTGCTCGCCCGCGCAGGGATCGCCTCGCGCCGCGATATCGAGCGGATGATCGCCGAGGGCCGCGTCGCGCTCAACGGTACCACGCTCGATACGCCCGCGACGATCCTGCGCAACCTCGCCGGCGTGACGGTGGACGGCGATCCCGTCGAGGCGCCCAGCGCGGCGCGGCTGTTCCTCTACCACAAGCCGACCGGGCTGCTGGTCACGGAACGCGATCCGGCCGGACGCACGACGATCTATGATCGCCTGCCGCAGGATCTGCCGCGGCTTGTGCCGGTCGGTCGCCTCGATCTCAACACCGAAGGGCTGTTGCTGATGACCACCGATGGTGGGCTCAAGCGGCAGCTCGAACTGCCCGCGACGGGTGTCGAGCGCGCCTATCGCGCACGCGCCTATGGCAACATCACGCAGCCGCAGCTCGAGGAGCTGATCGAGGGGATCGAGATCGAGGGCGTCCGCTATGGCTCGATCAACGCGAATATCGAGCGTCGGACCGGTGCCAATGTGTGGATCGAGATGATTCTGACCGAGGGCAAGAACCGCGAAGTTCGCCGCGTGCTCGAGCATCTGGGGTTGCAGGTCTCGCGCCTGATCCGGACTCGCTACGGCCCGTTCGTGCTTGGCGACCTGCCGCCGGGACAGATCGGCGAAGTGCTCCAGCATGACGTCGTCGCGTTCCAGAAGGAGCTGGCGAAGGGGCGGCCCGAGGGTCCGGGTGCGCGCGCCAATATCGGGATCAGCGCGAGTGCCGGCGCAGGGGCCGGGATCGGTGCGCGGTCGAGCCAGCGCGGCGCCAACGCCGCCCGTCCCGCATCGACGGGGCATTCCGCGTCGACGGGGCGACTGGCGTTCGGCACGCGGCCTGCGCCCGGTGGAGCGCGTACGCCTGCCCGCACGCCGTACAGCGCGCCTGCGAGTTCGGGTTTCGCCAGCACCAACGCGCCGACCGAGCGCCCGTCGCGGCCTGCACGGCCCGAGCGGATCCGCCCGACCGCGGCGATGCAGCGCGGTGATGTCAACGATCCTTGGGCGCGGCCGGATGCGCGGAACGCCGCCCGGCCGACGGGGACGCATCACGTTCGACCAACGAGTGGCGAGACGTCCAAGCCCTATGCCCGCCAGGAGCGCGCGGATCGCGGCGAGGAGCTCAGCACCAGCCCGAAGATCAAGCATTTCCGCGCTGCCAAGCAGCCGCGCGACCGCGCCGCGCCGTCGCGGGTAGGCGGTGGCGGGGTGACCATGCCGCGCCGCGCCGATACGCCGCAACGTCAGGAACAGCCCCGCGGCTTCCGCCCGCAGGCCGACGATTCGCGTGGGCGGAGTTCGCTCGACAAGCGCGCCGCGCGCAGTGCTGCCGGTCGTCCCGGCGCAGAGCCGCGGCCGATGCGCGATGCGCCCGCCCGGCCTGACCGCGGCACGCGTCCCACCGCACCCGGCAAGGGTCCGTCGGGAGGGCGCGGTCATCCGCCCCGTGCACCGCGTGGAGGGAAACGCTGATGCGGATCATCGCAGGCCAATGGCGCGGACGCCCGATCGTCGCGCCCAAGGGGGACTCCACCCGTCCTACCGCCGACCGGATGCGCGAGACGTTGTTCTCGATGCTGACCAGCCGGGTCGGCAGTTTCGAGGGGCTCGCGGTCGCCGATCTGTTCGCGGGCTCGGGCGCGCTGGGCATCGAGGCCCTGTCGCGCGGCGCGGGGACGTGCATGTTCGTCGAATCGGACAAGCTGGCCGTCGATGCACTCAAGGCCAATCTCGCCAAGCTCGAGATTCGCGGCGACGTCCGAGCAACCTCGGTGATGGCGCTCGGGCCCGCGCCTGCACCGCTCGACGTGATCCTGATGGATCCGCCGTACAATACCGGCGCCGGGCTGGTTGCGCTCGACAAGCTGTCGCGGTTGGGTTGGGTCGGGCCCGCGACGTGGATCAGCCTGGAGACGGCAAAGGCCGAAGTCGTCGAACTCGCGGGCTTTGAGGTCGACGCGACTCGCGTCCACGGCAAGGCGCGGCTGACTCTTTTACGGCCAGTATCGGCGTAGAAGCGTGCTCTCCCGCAAAGGCGGGAGCCCAGACCGGGCTCCCGCCTTCGCGGGCGAACATACTATTGTTGGCCGGTGCGGCCGAGGATCAGCAACCCGCCCAGGCTCAGCACGCCTGCCGCCATCAGATACCCGCCGACCAGCCACAGGCCATGCGGCGCCAGCGCCTCCGCCACGATCGGCGCGAGAGCACCGCCCAGTACGCCGCCCAGGTTGAACGTCATCGACACGCCGGTGTAGCGCACGCCCGCGGGAAAAAGGCTCGGCAGCCATCCGCCAAGCGGCCCATAGGCGAACCCCATCACGAACAGCGCGCCCGACAGCCACAACCACACCGTGAACAGCGATCCCGAGCCCAGCATCGGCCCCATCAGCGCACCGACGCCGATGCACCCGGCAAACCCGATCGCCAGCATCAGCGCGGCGGAGTGGCGGTCCGCCAGCACGCTCGCAACGATCACGCCGCCCGCCAGGAACCAGATCGCGACGAGTTCGACGGCGAGGAACGCCTCGCGCGAATAGCCCAGCGTCTTGGTCCCGTAGCCAAGCGCGAACGCGGTCGCGAGATAGAACAGCGCGAAACACGCGATGACGCCGAATGTCCCCGCCAGCGTCGCACGCAGATGCTGCGTCAGCAACGTCGCGATCGGCACCTTGGGCAGCGCTTCGGTCGCTTCGGCCTCGAGGAACGCCGGCGTTTCGGTCAGCTTCAACCGGACCCACAGGCCGAGCCCGACGAGGATCGCACTCAACAGGAACGGGATACGCCAGCCCCAGGCGACGAACTGCGCCTCGTCGAGCACGAGGCCGATGACCAGGAACAGCCCGTTGGCGGCAAGGAACCCAACCGGCGCACCGAGCGGTGGAAACATCCCCCAGGTATTCTTGCGGTGCGGCGGCGCGTTCTCGACCGCCAGCAACGCCGCCCCGCCCCATTCGCCCCCGAGCCCGAGCCCCTGCCCCAGCCGCATCAGGCAGAGCAACGCCGGCGCGATCCAGCCGACCTGCGCATAAGTGGGCAGGAACGCGATCCCGACGGTCGATCCTCCCATCAGCAACAAGGACGCGACGAGCGTGGACTTGCGCCCTACCCGGTCGCCGAAATGCCCGAACACGATCGCGCCGACCGGGCGCGCGACGAAGGCGAGCCCGAAGGTCGCATAGCTCAGCAGCAACTGCGCCGAGTCCGATTGCCCGGCGAAGAACAGCGGGCCGAACACAAGCGCGGCGGCGGTCGCGTAGATGTAGAAATCGTAGAACTCGACCGCAGTACCGACCAGGCTGGCGGCGAGGATGCGGCGGTTGGAGGCTAAGGTCGTCATGTGCACGGCATCGCCGCACCGACGATTGCGGTCAACCGATTGCCGCGCAAGATCGCCCCCCCAAGGGAAGGATCAGGCTGGGAGGACGATCCGCGCGACCAGGCCCGGCGCGTTGTCCGCCAGCTCGAAATGACCGTCGTGGAGCCGCGCGACCGCTTCGATCAGCGCCATGCCGAGGCCCGCACCAGGGGTGGAGCGCGCGCTGTCGAGGCGGCCGAATCGTTTAAGCGCCTGCGCACGGTCGGCGGCAGCGATGCCGGGGCCGCGGTCCTCGACCTGGATCGCGACGCCGTCGGTGCGGTGGACGATCCGCAGCGTAACCTCGCCACCGCCGGCGCCGTGGCGTAGCGCGTTGTCGATCAGGTTGGTGATCGCCTGGCTGATAAGCTCGCGGTGCAGCTTCATCGGCGGCGGCCGGTCGTCGATCGCGATCGTGAAAACGAGGCCCGCGTCCTCGGCGACGGGAGCGTAGAGTTCGCCGATCTCCTCAAGAAGATTGGCCGGCGAAACCTCGATGAAGCGATCGCGCGAGACCGAGCCCGAGCGGCTGATCTCGATGACCATCGTGAGCATCCGCATGACGAGATCGGTCTCGACGAGCAGCCCGCCCAGCGCGGCCTCGCGCGCGTCCGGGTCGGAGATCAGCACCGCCTGCTCGGTCTTGGTGCGCAGGCGGGCCAATGGCGAACGAAGGTCGTGCGCCAGGCTGTCGGTGACGATCCGCAGCTCGGCCATCACGCCTTCGAGCTTGCCGAGCATGACGTTGAGCCGCGCAGCAAGGCGATCAAAGGCATCCCCCCCTCCGGCTACCATATCGACGCGGCGGGAAAGGTCACCCTCGCCCGCGGCCTCGATCGCCTTGGCGATGCCGTCGAGACGGCGCCCGACATAGCGGGTCAGCACGAGCCCGCCGAACACGCCGAGCGCCAGCGACAGGAACACCGCGACCGCCAGCGCGCGCTCGATCGCGCGCTCTTCCGCCGCGATCAGGTCGAGGTTGCGGCCAGTGAGGAGCCAGTAATCGCCGAGCGGGTGCAGCGCATAGCCCGTCTCGCGCGCGGACCAGAGTTCGTCCGAGCCAAGCCGCGCGATCCGGAACTGCGTGACGCGCAGCGGCACGGCGAGTCGCGCGGGCGAGATGCCGACGACCGCGCGCCCCTTCGGATCGATCACCGCGAGCACCAGCGACACGTCACCGGGTACGACCGCGCTATCGATCGCCTGCCGGACCGCGGGGAGGCCGCCATTGCGCCACACCGCACGCAAGGCTTCGGATTGTTCGGTCGTCTCCCGCCGGATCGCGTAGATCGCGTCGGCGCTGGTGGTCTTCCAGACGAAACCAACCAGCGCGAGGTTGGACACCAGCGCGAGCGAGATCGAGAGAAGCGCGATCCGCGCCGTGACCGAAAGGCGAATCACGCCGCCAAATCAGTTCTCAACGGCGAGGCGATATCCGGCACCGCGGACGGTGTGGAGAATCGGCGTCGGGAACCCGTCCTCGAGCTTGCGACGGAGGCGGCCGATATGCACGTCGACGACGTTCGAGCCCGGGTCGAAATGATAATTCCAGATCTTCTCGAGCATCATCGTGCGCGTGACGACCTGGCCGGCATGGCGGGCGAGGAACTCAAGCAGGTTGAATTCGCGCGCGCCGAGCGGGATCGAACGACCGGCGCGCGACACGGCGCGGGCGAGCAGGTCGATTTCGAGATCGCCGACCGACAGCTTGGTCTTTTGCGGCTCGGTCGCAGCGCGATCGGAGCGGCGGACGAGCGCCTCGATTCGCGCAGAGAGTTCGGCGAACGAGAAGGGCTTGCAGAGATAGTCGTCGGCGCCCGCCTTCAGCCCGTCGACGCGGTCGTCGACGGCGGCGAGCGCGGAGAGGATCAGGACCGGGGTGGCGATGCCCGCGGCGCGGATCGCGCTGACCATCGACAGGCCGTCGAGGCCGGGCAGCATCCGATCGGCGATGATGAGATCGAAGATGCCCTCGCTGGCGAGGAACAGGCCATCGCGGCCGTCGGCGCACGCTTCGATAGCGTGGCCGGCTTCGGCAAGGCCCTTGGCAAGATAGGCGGACGTCGAGGCGTCGTCCTCGACGATTAAAATCTTGCGGCTCAACGCGCTATCACCTTCCCTGCCACCGAAATCGGTCACTATCTCCTGCCCTCATAAACGGAAAGGCCGGCGGAAAGAAGTCTTCCCACCGGCCCCCACGGTACCCCCGGGAGTGACGGGCACCGATCTCTGGAAAGTCGCGCGGCCGTTGCTGGCCACGAGGTCTTTCTAGGATCTGGCGGGGGTCAGGGCGATGACCGACGGGTGACAATTGCGTCATGTTGGTGTGAGTTTGGTGATGAGCGCAATGGCAAGCACGCGACGAAGTCCCGCTTGATGCCAGATCGTGCGCCAGGGCGGCGTAGCGATACGCATAACCCCCTCCCTAGGTCATCCCGGCGAACGCCGGGACCCATGGTTGCGGAGCAGGTGGTGATTGTACGCCCTCGCCTGGTCCGCCGTATCCGTGGGTCCCGGCGTTCGCCGGGATGACGGAATGGGGGTGGGACGCTAGCAGGCGGAGGCGTTAACCCGACGAGTAGGCGTCAGGTCGACTTAGATCGCCGACCCAGACGTCTTGTTCCCCTGCAAAGCCGGGGGCCCAGTCAGGGCCCTCGCCTTCGCGGGGGAGCACGCTCACTTGCGGTCGAGGATCGCCGCGATCGCCGCACCGACATGCGCGATGTCGGCCATGCCGTCGACGCGGTGGACCAGCCCCCGCGCATCGTAGATCGGCAGGATCGGCGCCGTCTTCGCGCGATATTCCGACATGCGGTTGTGGACGGTCTCCGCATTGTCGTCGGGACGACGCTTGAACTCGGTCGAGCCGCACACGTCGCAGACGCCCGCGACCGCCGGCTTCTTGTAGCGATCATGATAGCCCGCACCGCACTTGGCGCAGGTGTAGCGGCCGACGACACGGTCGATCAGCGCAGCCTCGTCGACACCCAGTTCGATGACGTAATCGAGCGTCCGGCCGCGATCGGCTAGCAGTCCGTCGAGCGCCTCGGCCTGCGCCGCAGTCCGCGGATAGCCGTCGAAGATGACGCCGTTCTCGGTATCCGGCTGGTCGAGGCGTTCACCGATGATGCCCGACACGATCTCGTCCGAAACGAGACCGCCCGATTCCATCACCGACTTCGCCTGAAGCCCGACCGGGGTTCCGGCGGCGACCGCTGCACGCAGCATGTCGCCGGTCGAAAGTTGCACCATGCCGCGCTCGCTGACGAGCGTGGCGGCCTGGGTGCCCTTGCCCGCGCCAGGCGGTCCAAGAAGGATGATATTCACGAAACGCACTCCCCTCGTTCGTGCAGGAATTAAACCGGGTTAGCCCCGCAACTTAACGAAGTCGATTGCCCTTGAGCTTCGCCTTCTTGATCAGATCGCCATACTGGTGCGCCAGCAGATGCGACTGGATCTGCGTCACCGTGTCCATCGTCACGTTTACGACGATCAGCAGGCTGGTGCCGCCGAGGTAGAACGGGATCTGCAACGCGGTCACCAGATATTCGGGCAACAGGCAGATGATCGTCAGATACGCCGCACCGATGACCGTGATGCGAGTCAGCACGTAATCGAAATAGTTCTCGGTGTTCTTGCCCGGGCGGATGCCGGGGATGAACCCGCCATTGCGCTTCAGATTGTCGGCGGTTTCCTCGGGGTTGAAGACGACCGCGGTGTAGAAGAACGAGAAGAAGATGATGCCGGCGCCGTACAGCAGCATGTACACGGGCGAGCCGTGCTGCAGATACTGGTTGAGGGTGATGATGAAATCGCCCCACTTCGACGCACCCGCGACGCGCTGGCCCGCGAACTGCGAGATCGTCAGCGGCATGAGCAGCAGCGACGACGCGAAGATCGGCGGGATGACGCCGGCGGTGTTGATCTTCAGCGGCAGATGGCTGCGATCGGCCTGCATGCCGCGCTGCGTCTGGCGCTTGGGATACTGGATCAGGATGCGGCGCTGCGCGCGCTCCATGAAGCAGATGAAGAGGATCAGAAGCACCACCGCGACGACGATGCCGATCAGCTTGATCGGATCGAGCGAACCAGACCGGCCGCCTTCGAGCAGGTTGACGAGCGTGACCGGCAAATGCGCGACGATGCCGGCCATGATGATCAGCGAGACGCCGTTGCCGATGCCGCGGCTGGTGATCTGCTCGCCGAGCCACATCAGGAACATCGTACCGCCGATCAGCGAGATGACGGCCGCGACACGGAACATCATGCCGGGCTCGATGACCGCCTGGATGCCCTGGGCCGCGCCGAGCGTCTCAAGCCCTACGGCGATGAAATAGCCCTGCACCGCGGTCAGGCCGACGGTGCCGTAGCGCGTGTACTGGTTGAGGCGCTTGCGGCCCGATTCGCCGTCCTTCTTGATGGCGGCGAGCGTCGGCGACAGCGAGGTCGCGAGCTGCACCACGATCGAGGCGGTGATGTAGGGCATCACGCCGAGCGCGATCAGCGACATGCGGCTGAGCGAACCACCCGAGAAGGTGTTGAAGAAATCGAGCACGCCGCCCTGCGTCTGCTGCGAGAGCAGGCCGAGCGCGGTCGGGTCGACACCCGGCAGCGGTACGTAGCTGAGCAGGCGGAAAATGATCAGCGCGCCGATCGTGAACCACAACCGCTTCTTGAGGTCGGTCGCCTTCGCGAATTTCGAAAGGCTGATGCTTTGCGCCATCTGGTCGGCTGCGGATGCCATGCGTGTGATCGTCCTGGAAACAAAGAAGGCGGGATGCGTTGTGACCGCCCCCGCCGCTCATATAGGCGCAGGAGCGCGCTTGTCTAATGCCTAGGTGGGATATGGCGAGGTGGAGGACCACGCTTACCACCGATTCCCTCGAGCTACCGTTAGTACCCACAAGTGCCGTTCGTGCCGAGTAGAGGTCGAGCGTAGCCGAGAACTCGTATCGAGGTACTAGACCCGAGTGGGCCAATCCCTCGATACGCCGTCTCGACAAGCTCGACGTCTACTCGGGACGAACGGTATGGGGCGGGCGGAATTCTAGGCAGCACGAACGAAAATAGGGAGGAAGCGCACCCGGCGCCCCCTCCCCCATCAAGGTCAGGCCTTGAACGACGCCTTGTGCGCCGCACGCTCCTTGTACTTCACGCCCTTCTTGGCGGCAGCCTTCTCGGCTGCGGGGACGAAGTGGATCACCTCGACCTTGCCGCCGATCTTCTCGACCGCTTCGATCGCGCCCTTCGACGCGCCGTCGACGGTGAACGAGAGAACCGTGGTCAGCTCGCCCTTGGCGAGGAGGCGGACGCCGTCCTTGCCGCCGCGTGCCAGGCCAGCGGCCTTCAGCGCGTTGTGGTCGAGCGTGGCGTTCGCCTCGATCTTGCCGGCATCGACCGCGAGCTGGATCGCGCCGAGGTTGACCTCTGCGAAGTCCTTGCGGAAGATGTTGTTGAAGCCGCGCTTAGGCAGACGCATGTGGAGCGGCATCTGGCCGCCTTCGAAGCCGGCGATGGACACGCCCTCGCGGCTCTTCTGGCCCTTCTGGCCGCGGCCGCCGGTCTTGCCCTTGCCCGAGCCGATGCCGCGTCCGACGCGCATCTTGGACTTACGGGCACCTTCGTTATCGCGGAGTTCGTTGAGCTTCATGGTAATGCACTCGCTTTCGCTTGTTACGCGCTGTGGAAATGGATTCTGGAATAAGAAAGGGGGCCGTTAGCCCCCTTTCCCGTATTTGTCACGTGGGTCGTGAAGGCTCAGCCTTCGACCGACACCATGTGCTGCACCTTGCGGATCATGCCGCGGACCTCTGGGCTGTCTTCCAGCTCGCGGGTCTTGTGCATCTTGTTGAGGCCGAGACCGACCAGCGTCGCGCGCTGGTCCTTCTCGCGGCGGATCGGCGAACCGGTCTGCGTGATCTTGATGGTAGCCATGATCGCTTACTCCGTGATCGCAGCTGCGTCTGCCTCGGGGGTCTTCGACCCACCGTGGCCGAGCAGGTCGGCGATCTTCTTGCCGCGACGCTGTGCGACAGCCTTGGGCGAGGTCTGCTCACCAAGGGCTTCGAACGTTGCGCGGATCATGTTGTAGGGGTTCGACGTGCCGACCGACTTGGTCACGACGTCTGCAACGCCCAGCGACTCGAAGACGGCGCGCATCGGGCCACCGGCGATGATGCCCGTACCCTGAGGCGCCGACCGCAGCGTGACCTTGCCGGCACCGAAGTGACCGTTGCCGTCATGATGCAGCGTGCGACCGTCCTTGAGCGGAACGCGAACCATCTTCTTCTTGGCAGCAGCCGTCGCCTTCGAGATGGCTTCCGGCACTTCGCGTGCCTTGCCATGACCGAAGCCTGCACGGCCCTTGCCGTCGCCCACGACGACGAGTGCTGCAAAGCCGAAGCGCTTGCCGCCCTTGACCGTCTTCGAGACGCGGTTGATGTGCACCAGCTTCTCGATCAGCTCTTCGCCGCCATCGTCCTGACCAGGACGACCGCCACGATTGTCACGACCACCGCGACCGCCGTCACGACCACCGCGGTTGCCACCCGGGCCACCGCTGCGACCGCCACCGGGGCCACCACGACCGCCACCGCCGCCGCCACCCGGACGACCACGGCCACCGCCGTTGTTGCCCTGGTATCCGGTGCTCTGCGGTACGTTCTGAGCCGTGACGTCCTGTGCGGTCGTCTCGGGTGCGATCACTGCCGGCGTGTTGTTTTCGTCAGCCATGTCTTAGAACTCCAATCCGGCTTCGCGCGCGGCATCGGCAAGAGCCTTCACGCGACCGTGGTAGAGGAAGCCGCCGCGATCGAACACGACCTGAGTCACGCCCGCTGCCTTGGCAGCCTCGGCGACGCGCTTGCCGACCGAAGTCGCCGCGTCGATGTTGGCGCCGGACGTGCCGCGCACGTCCTTTTCCAGCGTCGAGGCCGAAGCGACCGTCGTGCCAGCGGCATCGTCGATCACCTGGGCGTAGATGTGCTTGCCCGAGCGATGCACCGACAACCGCGGACGGGTGCCTGCACGTGCGCGGAGCGCGGTACGATTGCGGCGACGCCGCTTTGCGAAAAGAGAGAGACCCTTGGTCATTACTTCTTCTTCCCTTCCTTACGGAAGATGAACTCGCCGTCGTACTTGATACCCTTGCCCTTGTAAGGCTCGGGCTTGCGCCACTGACGGATTTCGGCGGCCAGCTGGCCGACCTTCTGCTTGTCGGAACCCGAGATCTCGACCGTGGTGTTGTCCGGGGTCTTCACCTCGATGCCTTCCGGCACGTCGATGTTCACGTCATGGCTGTAGCCGAGCTGCAGCTTGAGGTTACGACCCTGGGCAGCGGCACGGTAGCCGACGCCGGTGATCAGCAGCTTCTTGGTGAAGCCTTCCGACACGCCCGTAATCAGGTTCTGCACCATCGTACGCTGCATGCCCCAGAACGCGCGCGCGCGCTTGGTATCGTTGGCCGGCTGCACCGAGATGCCGCCGTCTTCGATCGTGTAGCTGATCTCTTCGCGCAGCGGCATCGTGAGCGTGCCCTTGGGGCCCTTCACGGTCAGCTGCTTGTTCGCGATGCTCGGCGTGATGCCGGCCGGTACCGAAACCGGCTTCTTACCAATACGGCTCATCAGAACACCTCCGCGAGGACTTCGCCGCCGACGTTCTGCTCGCGTGCTTCGGAATCCGAAAGCACGCCGCGGGGCGTCGAGACGATGGTGATGCCGAGGCCGTTACGGACGCGCGGGAGTTCCTGCGAGCCAGAATAGACGCGACGGCCGGGCTTCGAGACGCGCGCGACATGCTTGATCGCAGGCTGGCCCTCGAAATACTTCAGCTCGATGCGAAGGCCGGCCGCGGGGCCCATCTGCTCTTCGCTATAGCCACGGATATAGCCTTCGCGCTGCAGAACGTCGAGCACGCGGACGCGCAGCTTCGACGCCGGAGTCAGGACGGAGTCCTTCTTCGCGCGCTGGCCATTACGGATGCGGGTGAGCAAATCACCCAGGGGATCGGTCACTGCCATGATTTAGTCCTTACCAGCTCGACTTCGTGACGCCGGGGATCAGGCCCTTGTTGGCCAGATCGCGCAGCTGAATACGGCAGAGCCGGAACTTGCGGTAATAAGCGCGCGGGCGACCGGTCAGCTCGCACCGGTTACGGATGCGGGTCGGGTTCGCGTTGCGCGGCAGTGCCGCCATCTTGAGGCGAGCGATCAGACGCTCACCATCGTCGAGCGTCTTGTCCGCTGCGATCGCCTTCAGTGCCGCGTACTTCGGGGCATACTGCTTGACCATGCGCTTGCGGCGCTCGTTCTTGTTGACTGAACTCAGTTTCGCCATCGACTTAAGTTCTTTCTTTCCTGAAGCGCCGCCCGTGACACGAGGTCAGGGGCGGCGGTTGGTAGTTAAGCTGCCTTCTTCTCGTCGGCAGCGTCGTCTTCGATCGGGAACGGGAAACCGAACAGACGCAGAAGCTCGCGAGCCTCGTCGTCGGTCTTTGCGGTCGTCGTCACGATCACATCCATGCCGCGGACCTTGTCGACCCGGTCATAGCTGATTTCTGGGAACACGATCTGCTCCTTGATACCGCAGGCATAGTTGCCACGGCCATCGAAGCTCTTCGGGTTGAGCCCGCGGAAATCGCGGACGCGGGGAAGAGCGATCGTGATGAAACGGTCGAGAAACTCGTACATGCGCTCGCGGCGAAGGGTGACCTTCACGCCGATCGGCATGCCTTCACGCAGCTTGAACTGTGCGATCGACTTCTTGGCCTTCGTCACGACAGGCTTCTGGCCGGCGATCAGCTCCATTTCGGAAGCAGCCTGGTCGACCTTCTTCTTGTCCTGCGTGGCTTCGCCGACACCCATGTTCAGCACGATCTTGTCGAGCCGCGGGATCTCCATGACGTTCTTGTAGCCGAACTTCTCGACCATCGCCTTGATGATGGTCTCGTCGTACAGCTTACGCATGCGCGCCGTGTAGACGACCTCGGTGCCGGCCTGCTCAGCGCCAGTGTTCTGATCAACCATTGATCTTCTCCCCGGTCTTGACAGCCACGCGGACCTTCTTGCCGTCCTGCTCCTCGAAGCGGACGCGGGTCGGCTTGCCGTCGGCGGTCACGTGCGCGACCTTCGAAACGTGCATCGGTGCTTCCTTGCGGATCAGGCCACCCTGCGGGTCACCCTGAGTCGGCTTGGTGTGGCGCACGGCGATGTTGACGCCCGAGACGACGACCTTGTCGGCCTTCGGCATCGACATGGTGACTTCGCCGGTCTTGCCCTTGTCCTTGCCGGAAAGGACGATGACCTTGTCACCCTTCTTGATACGCTGCGACGCCATTACAGCACCTCCGGCGCGAGGCTAATGATCTTCATGTGCTTCTTGCCGCGCAGCTCGCGAACGACTGGGCCAAAGATACGGGTGCCGATCGGCTCCTCGTTCTTGTTGACCAGCACCGCGGCATTGCCGTCGAAGCGGATGACCGTACCGTCTGCACGGCGGATATCCTTGGCGGTACGCACGATCACCGCGCGGTGAACGTCGCCCTTCTTCACACGGCCACGTGGCTGCGCTTCCTTGATGCTGACGACGATGATGTCGCCAACGCCTGCAACACGACGCTTGGAACCCCCAAGCACCTTGATGCACTGCACCCGCTTCGCGCCGCTGTTGTCAGCGACGTCGAGATTGGACTGCATCTGGATCATGGATCCGTATCCCTTCTCTGTCTCTGGGGTCGATACCGACCGAACCCCGCCTAAAAAATCACCCCGCCGCGGACGAATCCGCAGCGGGGAGGAGCGGCCGCTTAGCCGTTCCCGTTTACGAAAACAAGAGCGCAGGGAGTTGCCCCCCTGCCCTCATGTTTGATTCAGCCCTCGGCCGAAGCCCGTTCCGGCGTCGCGTGGGTGTTGACCCGCTCGATCACCTTCCAGGTCTTCAGCTTGGAGATTGGTGCGGTCTCTTCGATCCGCACGGTCTCGCCCTGCTTGAACTCGTTGCTCTCGTCATGAGCATGATACTTCTTCGAGCGACGGATGATCTTCCCGTAGAGCGGGTGCTTCACCTTACGCTCGACGTTCACGACCACCGTCTTGTCGCCCTTGTCGGACACGACCAGACCGGTCAGCACGCGCTTCGGCATGATGTGTTCCTTACTTCGCGGCTTCAGCGCTGGTGCGCTGAGCCTGCAGGGTCTTGATGCGAGCGATGTCGCGGCGGACCTCACGAACGCGGCTCGGCTTTTCGAGCTGGTTCGTGGCGGCCTGGAAACGCAGGTTGAACTGCTCGCGCTTCAGTTCGCCGAGCGACTCCGACAGCTGGTCGTCGCTCTTGGTCTTCATGTCGTCGATACGAGCCATGATCTTACTCGCCTCCCAGATGCGAGGTGTCGCCCAGGCGGGCAACGACCTTTACCTTGATCGGCAGCTTCATGGCCGCCCGCTCGAACGCCTCGGCGGCGATCTTGCCGTCGACACCGTCGAGCTCGAACAGGATCCGACCCGGCTTGACTCGAGCGGCCCAATATTCCGGCGCGCCCTTGCCCTTACCCATGCGGACTTCGGCTGGCTTTCCCGAGACCGGAAGATCTGGGAAAATGCGGATCCACAAACGCCCCTGGCGCTTCATGTGACGCGTGATCGCGCGGCGTGCCGCCTCGATCTGGCGTGCGGTGATCCGGTCGGGCTCCATGGCCTTCAGGCCGTAGGAACCGAAATTGAGCGAGAAGCCACTCTTGGCGTCGCCCGAAATCTTGCCCTTGAAGGCCTTCCGGAACTTGGTCTTTTTTGGTTGCAGCATGTCTGTTCCTGCCCCTTAGCGACGATCGTCGCGCTGCGGCCGCACGCCGGAGGTCTGAGCCTCCATCATGATGCGGTCGTACGACGTCGGATCGTTGCCGAGAATCTCGCCCTTGAAGACCCAGACCTTCACGCCGCAAACGCCGTAAGACGTGTGCGCCGTAGCCTCGGCATAATCGATGTTCGCGCGCAGCGTGTGCAACGGAACCCGACCCTCACGATAGCTCTCCGACCGTGCGATCTCGGCGCCGCCAAGACGGCCGCCGCAGTTCACGCGGATGCCTTCGGCACCGAGACGCATCGCCGACTGAACCGCACGCTTCATGGCGCGACGGAAAGCGATACGACGCTCGAGCTGATCGGCGATGCCCTGCGCGACGAGACGCGCATCGACTTCCGGCTTGCGGATCTCGACGATGTTCAGCGACACGGTCGACGACGTCATCTTGCCGATCGTCGAACGCAGCTTCTCGATGTCCGCACCCTTCTTGCCGATGATCACGCCAGGGCGGGCAGCGAAGATGGAGATGCGGGCCAGCTTGGCCGGACGCTCGATGACCACCTTGGAGATCGCGGCCTGCGGCAGCGTCTTCATGATGAATGCACGGATCTTGAGATCCTCGAGCAGGAGCCGACCATAGTCGGCGCCTTCGGCGTACCAGCGGCTATCCCAGGTACGGTTGATCTGCAGACGCAGACCGATGGGGTTGCTCTTCTGACCCATTATGCTTCTTCCTGCTCGCGCACGACGATGCGCAGACGGCTGAATGGCTTGAGGATGCGGGTCGACTTGCCGCGGCCGCGGGTAGCGAAGCGCTTCATCGTGATCGACTTGCCAACCGATGCCTCGGCGACGACCAGCGAGTCGACGTCGAGGTTGTGGTTGTTCTCCGCATTGGCGATGGCCGAGGCCAGCACCTTGCGGGCTTCGATCGCCATGCCCTTGGTCGAGAAGGCGAGGATGTTCATCGCATCGCCGACCTTCTTGCCACGGATGAGCGCAGCGACGAGGCCGAGCTTCTGTGCGGAACCGCGGATCTGCGTACCGACCGAAAGCGCCTCGTTGTCCGCGACCTTGCGCGGGCTGACTTGCTTAGACATCAGCGCTTGCCCTTCTTGTCGGCGGAGTGGCCGGGGAAGTAGCGCGTGGGCGCGAACTCGCCCAGCTTCATCCCGACCATGTCCTCGTTGACCGAGACCGGCACGAACTTGCGGCCGTTATACACGTTGAACGTGAGGCCCACGAACGACGGCAGGATCGTCGAGCGACGCGACCAGGTCTTGATCGGCGAACGCGCGTTGGTGTCCTGGGCGGTTTCTGCCTTCTTGAGCAGATGAAGGTCCACGAAGGGGCCCTTCCAGACTGAACGAGCCATGTTAGCCCTTCCTCTTCGTCGAATGACGCGACCGGATGATCATCTTGTCGGTCGATTTGTTGTGACGCGTACGCGCACCCTTCGTCGGCTTGCCCCAAGGCGTAACCGGATGACGGCCACCCGAGGTACGGCCTTCACCACCGCCGTGCGGATGGTCGACCGGGTTCTTGGCGACGCCGCGCGTCAGCGGACGGATACCCATCCAGCGCGAACGACCGGCCTTGCCCAGGTTCTGGTTCTGGTTGTCGGGGTTCGAAACCGCGCCAACCGTCGCCATGCAATCGCTGCGGATGTAGCGCTGCTCGCCCGAGTTCAGGCGGACCATCACCATGCCCTTGTCGCGACCGACGACCTGCACATACGTGCCGGCCGAACGGGCGATCTGGCCACCCTTCATCGGCTTCATCTCCACATTGTGGACGATGGTGCCGACCGGCATCTGACCGAGTTCCATGGCATTGCCTGGCTTCACGTCGGTCTTCTTGGCCGCGATCACCTTGTCGCCGATCGCCAGACGCTGCGGCGCCAGGATATAGGCGAGCTCTTCGTCCGGGTACTTGACCAGGGCGATGAACGCGGTGCGGTTGGGATCATACTCGATCCGCTCGACGGTGCCTTCGACGTCCCACTTGCGACGCTTAAAGTCGATGTAGCGGTACTTCTGCTTGTGACCGCCGGCGATGCCGCGCGAGGTCACATGGCCCTTGTTGTTACGACCGCCGGTCTTGTGCTTGCCTTCGGTCAGCGCCTTGACGGGGCGACCCTTCCAGAGCGACGACTTGTCGACCAGGATGAGACCGCGGCGTGCCGGCGATGTCGGATTATAATGCTTGAGTGCCATGGCCTCAGATCCCCGTCGTCACGTCGATGGACTGACCGTCCTTCAACGTCACGATTGCCTTTTTCATGTCCGAGCGCGAGTAGTTCGTGCCCTTCCACTTCTTGGTCTTGCCCTTCTGGACGAGCGTGTTCACGCCGACGACGTTCACGTCGAACAGCGCCTCGACGGCCGCCTTGATCTCGGGCTTCGTGGCGTCGTTGGACACCTTGAACACCACCGCGTTGTGCTCCGACAGGGTCGTCGTCTTCTCGGTGATGTGCGGGGCCAGGATAACGTCGTAATGACGATTATCGATGCCCGCCTTCTGCTTCTTAGCCATGGAAGCGCGCCTCCAGCTTTTCGACAGCGGCGCGCGTCAGCACCAGCGTGTCATGCTTCAGGATGTCGTAAACGTTGGCGCCGGCTGCCGGCATCACGTTCACTTCGTACAGGTTGCCCGCAGCGAATGCGAAGCTGGTGTCGACCATGTCGCCGTCGATGACGAGCGCACGCTTGCCGAAGCCGAGCTTGGCGAGATCGCCGAGCAGCGTCTTGGTCTTGCCACCCTCAACAGCCAGGCTGTCCATGATGACCAGCGAACCCGCCTTGGCGTGGCTGCTGAGCGCCATGCGCAGACCGAGCGAGCGAACCTTCTTGTTCAGCGACGGGTTAAAGTCACGGACGCGAGCGCCGTGAGCCTTACCACCACCGATGAACACAGGTGCGCGACGATCGCCGTGACGCGCCGTACCGCCGCCCTTCTGGCGACCGAACTTCTTGCCGGTGCGAGCGACGTCTGCGCGCTCACGGGTACCGCGAGCCGTCTCGCGACGCTTCTCGAGCTGCCAGGTGACGACACGGTGCAGGATGTCGGCGCGCGGATCGAGGCCGAAGACCTCGTCGTTGAGCTCGATGTCCGCAGCGTCGGTACCGGCGAAAGATGAAACCTTGATCTTCACGCTCAGCCCTCCTGGCCGTCGGCTGCAGGTGCGTCGGTCGTTTCGGCCGGCGTGTCTGCTGCAGTGTTGCTGTTGGTGGTCTTGAGACCGGCGGGGAACGGTGCGTCGGCGTGGCGCGCGACCTTCACCGAGTCCTTGACGAAGAGCCAGCCGCCCTTGGAGCCAGGAACCGAACCCTTCACGAACAGGAGACCACGCTCGACGTCTGTCGATACGATCTCGAGGTTCTGCTGGGTGCGATACTTGTCGCCCATGTGGCCGGCCATCTTCTTGTTCTTGAAGACCTTGCCCGGATCCTGACGCTGACCGGTCGAACCGAGCGAACGGTGCGAGACCGACACGCCGTGGGTTGCCCGCAGACCGCCGAAGCCCCAACGCTTCATGCCGCCCTGGAAGCCCTTACCCTGGGTCTTGCCCTGGATATCGACGATCTGGCCTGCGACGTAGTGGTCGGCGGAAATCTCGGCGCCAACGTCGAGCAGGCCGTCTGCGTTCACACGGAACTCATGGACGACAGCCTTGGGCTCCACTTCGGCCTTGCCGAAATGGCCGCGCTGCGGCTTTGCAACATTCTTCGACTTGGCAACGCCTGCACCAAGCTGGACGGCCGTATAGCCGTCACGATCCATTTCGCGAACGGAAACGACCTGATTGCCTTCGAGTGCCAGAACGGTGACCGGCACGTGCCGACCATCTTCCTGGAACAGGCGGGTCATCCCCATCTTCTTCGCGATCACGCCAGTACGCATGATCTTGTCCCTTCCTAGACAGAGGCCCCGTCGGACTATTCCTCGGGGGCTTGCGGACCATGTCCGGAGCAAGCTCCATGATGCATCCACCTGACCCCATCCCCGGCAAATGCCCTGAATGGAGTCGGATCAACCCGGTAAATACGAAACGCGCCCCGTCCCGGGCTGGTGTTCCTGCAAACGCAGGAACGTGACGGGGGACGCTGCCCCGTCGGTTTGCACCGACGGCGGTATCCCAATGTCGAACGGCGCGGGACCGCTACCGGTCAACCTCGCCGCGCTCGCCCTTAAGCGAGCTTGATCTCGACGTCAACGCCAGCGGCGAGGTCCAGCTTCATCAGCGCATCGACCGTCTGCGGCGTCGGCTGGACGATATCCAGCATACGCTTGTACGTACGCACCTCGAACTGCTCGCGCGACTTCTTATCGATGTGCGGGCCGCGGTTCACGGTGAATTTTTCGATGCGCGTCGGAAGGGGAATCGGACCGCGGATGAGCGCGCCGGTGCGGCGTGCGGTGTCGGCGATGTCGCCAGTGGCCTGATCGAGCACACGGTGATCGAACGCCTTCAGACGAATGCGGATATTGCTGTCCATAGTCCCTACCGATGCGAAAGAGCGGGCCCGTTTCCGGGCTCTTGCTGGTTGATGTTTAAACCGAAGGCGGGCCATTACGGGAGAGTCGGGCGAAATGCAACCGGGGTTGCGGGTTTTCGCAGACCGGGTGCGACATACGCGCGCAGATAGTGCCCGCCCCTCCCCACCCCAAGCAAATCAAATCAAGCTCAACGCGCGGTCATGATCCTGACCGGGGCCGAGGATGCGATGGACGAACACACGGTCAGGTAAGGCAGAGTACAGTATCCCGTACCCTTTCCATGATCGTCGGCGGATACCGTGCGCTTCGTAGCGAGGGACCAAGGGGTAGCCGAGAGGAATGTCAGCGAGTCGCAATGCGACCTCGCGCAGTTCGCCAACGAAAGAGACGGCACGGACCGGGTTGTCGCAAGCGATGAAGCCGGAGATTTGCTTGAGATCGTCCGCGGCACGCGACGACAGAACGACCTTCAAGCGCGAGACGACCTGGCCAGCCCACCGATGTCGGCGCATGCAGCATCACACGCCGTATCCAGGTCGACGCCCCCGCCCGCCTTCATCTCCGCAAGCGTATCGGATACCGACAGGTCTAACTCACGTAACCAGCGCTGTTCATTCTCGACGCCCCCCTGATCACGACTGATCAGATCCCGAACATATTCGCTGGCGCTGGCGTATTGTCCACGATCGACCCGCGCCTGCACATAGTCGTGCACCGAATCGGGCAGGGATATCTTGATGGATGCCATGATGCGTTCTCCATCGACCTTATGCCACAACGCGCCAGCAGTCGGAAGGACGGCAGCGCTCGGGTGGGAAGCAGACCCTGGGTGGGTACTCCGAGCGCTTCCGCACGCTCACGAGCCTCTCAATAAGCACGGTTCGGTTCGCGTCGCCTAAGACTACGAAGGATGCTGGCAAGCTGGCGTAGCGGTCGGTGCCGGCATGGTCTGACTATCCGCCCCGCTTCAAACACGAAAAAGCCCGGCCTCTCTCGTGAGAAGCCGGGCTCTTTTCGATTAACTCCCGAAGGAGAAGATGCTTACTTGTCGATTTGGCTCACGACGCCTGCACCGACGGTACGGCCGCCTTCGCGGATCGTGAAGCGCTGGCCCACGTCCATGGCGATGGGTGCGATCAGCTTGATGCCGAGCGACACGTTGTCGCCTGGCATAACCATCTCGGTGCCCTCAGGCAGCTCGACGGTGCCGGTCACGTCCGTCGTACGGAAGTAGAACTGCGGGCGGTAGTTGGCGAAGAACGGCGTGTGACGGCCACCCTCTTCCTTCGACAGCACGTACACTTCCGAGTTGAAGTCGGTGTGCGGCTTGATCGTGCCCGGCTTGCAGAGCACCTGGCCACGCTCGACTTCGTCGCGTGCAACGCCGCGGATCAGCGCGCCGACGTTATCGCCAGCCTGGCCCTGGTCGAGCAGCTTGCGGAACATCTCGACGCCCGTGACCGTGGTCTTGCGAACGGTCGGGTGGATACCGACGATCTCGACTTCCTCACCAACCTTGACGATGCCGGTCTCGACGCGGCCGGTGACAACCGTACCACGACCCGAGATCGAGAACACGTCCTCGATCGGCATCATGAACGGCTTGTCGAGCGGACGCTCGGGCTGCGGGATGTAGTCGTCGACAGCCTGCATCAGCTCGGTGACGGCGTCGGCGCCGAGCTTCTGGTTCGAACCCGACAGCGCGCAGGTTGCCGAACCCTTGATGACGGGGATGTCGTCGCCCGGGAAGTCGTACGAGCTGAGCAGCTCGCGGATTTCCATCTCGACGAGCTCGAGGATTTCCTCGTCGTCGACCAGATCGACCTTGTTCATGAACACGACCATTGCGGGCACGCCGACCTGGCGTGCGAGCAGGATGTGCTCACGGGTCTGTGGCATCGGGCCATCGGTCGCCGAAACGACGAGGATCGCGCCGTCCATCTGGGCTGCGCCGGTGATCATGTTCTTCACATAATCGGCGTGACCCGGGCAATCGACGTGCGCGTAGTGACGGTTGGCCGTCTCGTACTCGACGTGTGCGGTCGAGATCGTGATGCCGCGCTCGCGCTCCTCGGGAGCCTTGTCGATGTTGGCGAAGTCGACAGCGGTACCGCCGGTCGTCTCTGCCAGAACCTTCGTGATCGCAGCGGTGAGCGACGTCTTGCCATGATCGACGTGACCGATGGTGCCGATGTTGAGATGCGGCTTGTTCCGCTCAAATTTTGCCTTGGCCATTGTTTCCTACCTTCTGATTCGTATTCCGGTGCCACCCCGGGAACCGCGCGAACGCGGCCCAATAGCGGCTGTTAAAGCGTTGCGCCAGCCCCTGCCTTACGGAGAGGCCGACGCGGAAGTAAATTCCGCGTCGTCGGACTTCGGTCGTTGACCGAAGCCGGCCGGCCTTTCGGCGTCTCGGAGCCAGGTTGCCCTGGCTCCGTGCGCCTTAGGCCAGCTTCGCCTTCACTTCGTCGGCGACGTTCTGCGGCACTTCGTCGTAATGCGAGAACTGCATCGAGTACTGCGCACGGCCCTGCGTGAACGAGCGGAGCGAATTCACATAGCCGAACATGTTGGCCAGCGGCACCATCGCCTCGACCGTCTGCGCGTTGCCGCGGCTGTCGGTGCCCTGGATCTGGCCACGACGGCTGTTCATGTCGCCGATGACGTCACCCAGATAATCCTCCGGGGTAACAACCTCAACCTTCATGACCGGCTCGAGCAGCGTGATGCCCGACTTCTGTGCCACTTCGCGCATTGCGCCACGTGCACAGATTTCGAACGCCAGTGCCGACGAGTCGACGTCGTGATACGCGCCGTCATACAGCACGATCTCGAAATCGATGATCGGGAAGCCGACCAGCGACCCCGAAGCGGCGGTTTCGCGGAAGCCCTTCTCGATCGCGGGCAGATATTCCTTCGGAATGTTGCCGCCCTTGATCTCGTCCTTGAACGTGATGCCCGAACCGCGCTCGCCTGGCGTGACCTTGACCTTCACGCGACCGAACTGGCCGGTGCCGCCCGACTGCTTCTTGTGCGTGTAGTCGACGTCGACCGGCTTCTTCAGATATTCGCGATACGCGACCTGAGGAGCGCCGACATTGGCCTCGACCTTGAACTCACGCTTCATGCGGTCGACCAGGATCTCGAGATGGAGCTCGCCCATGCCCTTGATGATGGTCTGGCCCGACTCGGGGTCCGACGACACGCGGAACGAGGGATCCTCGCGTGCGAGACGATTGAGCGCGACGCCCATCTTCTCCTGGTCGGCCTTGGTCTTCGGCTCCACCGACAGCTCGATCACGGGCTCGGGGAATTCCATCCGCTCGAGGATGATCGGTGCGTTCATCGCGCAGAGCGTGTCGCCCGTCGTGGTGTCCTTGAGGCCCGCGAGCGCGACGATGTCGCCAGCGAAGGCTTCCTGGATGTCCTCACGGCTGTTCGCATGCATAAGCAGCATGCGGCCGACCTTTTCCTTCTTGTCCTTGACCGAATTGGTGACCTGCGACGCGGTCTCCAGCTTGCCCGAATAAATGCGGGCAAAGGTCAGCGTGCCGACGAACGGATCGTTCATGATCTTGAACGCCAGCGCCGAGAACGGAACCTCGTCCGACGAAGGACGCTCGTCCGGCGTCACGCCGTCGAGCTTCAGACCCTGAATAGCAGGAACGTCGAGCGGCGAAGGCAGATAGTCGACCACGGCGTCGAGCAGGGGCTGAACGCCCTTATTCTTGAACGCCGAACCGCAGACCACCGGCACGAAGGCCATGCTAAGCGTACCCTTACGGATCAGCTTCTTAAGGTCGGCGACGCTCGGCTCGTTACCCTCGAGATAGGCTTCCATCAGAGCATCGTCCTGCTCGACGGCCATCTCGATCAGCTCGCTGCGATACTTCGCAGCCTTCTCGACCATGTCCTCGGGGATCTCGGCATATTCGAACTTCGCGCCGAGGCTCTCTTCGAGCCAGATGATCGCGCGGTTCTCGACGAGGTCGACGAGGCCCTTGAAGCCGCCTTCCATGCCGATCGGCAGGTACAGGACCGCCGGACGCGCACCGAGACGATCGATGATCGAATTGACGCAGAAGTAGAAATCGGCGCCGGTGCGATCGAGCTTGTTGACGAAGCACATGCGCGGCACGCCGTACTTGTCGGCCTGACGCCACACGGTCTCGGACTGCGGCTCGACGCCGGCAACGCCGTCAAAGCACGCGACCGCGCCGTCGAGGACGCGCAGCGAACGCTCGACTTCGATCGTGAAATCGACGTGGCCCGGGGTGTCGATGATGTTGATAAGGTGCTCTTCGCCCTTACCTTCTTCGGCGCGCCACTTGCAGGTGGTTGCAGCCGACGTGATCGTGATCCCGCGCTCCTGCTCCTGCTCCATCCAATCCATCGTCGCGGTGCCTTCGTGCACTTCGCCGATCTTGTAGGACTTGCCGGTGTAATAGAGGATGCGCTCGGTCGTCGTCGTCTTGCCGGCGTCGATGTGCGCCATGATGCCGATGTTGCGGTAACGGTCGAGCGGATGGCTGCGGGCCATGATCGTGCTTCCTTAAGGATATGGGGAGCCGAACGTGCCGGCTCCCCAATATATAGGTGTTTGCGTTACGGGCGAAAGACCGCCCGCGACCGCGGTTACCAATGCTAGGCTTCGAAGCCCGCTTTTACCAGCGGTAGTGCGAGAATGCACGGTTGGCTTCGGCCATCCGGTGCGTGTCTTCGCGCTTCTTGACCGCGTTACCGCGGTTGTTGGCGGCATCCATCAGCTCGCCCGACAGCCGTGCGGCCATCGTGTTCTCGCTGCGCGAACGTGCCGCACCGATCAGCCAGCGGATCGCCAGCGCCTGTGCACGCTCGGGACGCACTTCGACGGGAACCTGGTAGGTTGCACCACCGACGCGACGCGAACGGACTTCGATGCCCGGCTTCACGTTGTTCAGCGCATCGTGGAAAACGCCGATCGGGTCGCGCTTGGCGCGCTGCTCGACGGTTTCGAATGCACCGTACACGATCAGCTCTGCGACGGACTTCTTGCCGTCCAGCATGACGCTGTTCATGAACTTCGACAGAACCTCATCCCCGAACTTGGGATCAGGCAGGATGACCCGCTTTTCGGGACGACGACGACGTGCCATTTTATATTCCTTCTAAACTTCAGCCTTGATGATCGAATCATACCAGTGCCGACTTGCGTCGGTTGGCATCGACCGGCTTACTTCGGACGCTTGGCGCCGTACTTGGAACGCGACTGACGCCGGTCCTTCACACCCTGTGTATCGAGCACGCCGCGCAGTACGTGATAGCGAACACCGGGAAGATCGCGGACACGACCGCCACGGATCAGGACAACCGAATGCTCCTGAAGATTGTGGCCCTCGCCCGGGATGTAGCTGATGACTTCGCGCTGGTTGGTCAGGCGAACCTTGGCCACCTTGCGCAGAGCCGAGTTCGGCTTCTTCGGGGTCGTCGTGTAGACGCGCGTGCAAACGCCACGCTTCTGCGGATTTGCTTCCATCGCAGGGACCTTCGACTTGGCCTTCTGCGGATCGCGGCCCTTGCGGACCAGCTGGTTGATCGTCGGCATTGAAGCCTTCACCTTTCAAGTGGTTACTTTGCTGGAGCCATTGAGGCGCCTGAGAATACAAAAAGGACCCTAGGAAGCGAAACCGCTCCTCAGGCCCTGGAATGCATCCAGCAATGTTCAAGCATGCCCGGCGGGAAAGACTCCCGAAGAACAGGGCGCGCCTATATGCCAGGATAGGGCGTCGGTCAACCGGCGGCGACAGCCTCCAACGACCTTTCCACGTCGACGAACCACCGCCCCGCCCGGGCGGACGGCGCCCAGGCGAGCGGCCATCAGGATTCGTTACCCTGCGCCGATCGTGAGATTAATGGCCATCGCACGCGACCAGGAAATTGCGACTAATAGTCACCACGCGGACGAACGATGGCGAAAGAGCGCTTGCCCTCCCCGAAATGGCTGGGTAAAGGGCGCGACCGCCTAGGAGTGTAGCTCAGTTGGTTAGAGCGTCGGTCTCCAAAACCGAAGGCCCTCGGTTCGAATCCGAGCACTCCTGCCACAACGCCCCGTAACGGGCGCATGATCGCCCGACCGGGATTTTCGGGGATCGAGTCGCGATCGCGGTACGACATCAGCGATAATAAGTCTGGCGACTCGTCGTCGACGCCCGGCCTCGTCTGAGGCTTGCCCCGCCTCACTGGCTTTTACGCGAGTGCCCGGCGTTCGGCGCATAATCCTATGCCGAAACCGAGCACTACCGTGATTCCGGCGACGTCGGAAGGTACGACCTGAAGCCCCTCCCTACCGCTCAGACCGCCCTACCGCTCAGACCGCCTTGCCGCCGAAATCGGCATCGTCCGGGTCGGGGCCGCCCAGACTCAGGTCCAGGGCGAAGCCCTTGCGCTGTGAGAGCCGACCGGCGATCGCGTTGGACCTGGCGCCGCTTGCGGGTTTCGGGCGGTGCGCGACCTTCCTTGCTATGCTCTCCACGGGCTTGGCCGCAGGCGCCGGGGCACGCCGACGCGCCGTTGCTGACGGAATTTCGGGCAGCGGTGCGGAGGCCTCGTCGCCGACACGGAAATAGGCGATGCTGGCTTGCAGCTCTTCGGCCTGCGTTGCGAGTTCCTCCGAGGTCGACGAGATCTGCTCGGACGCGTTGGCATTCTGCTGCGTGACCTGGTCGAGTTGCTGGATCGCCTCGGTGATCTGCGACGCGCCGATATCCTGCTCGCGGCACGCCGAGCTGATCTCGAGCACGAGTTCGGCGGTCCGGCGGATGTCGGGCACCAGTCGCGACAGCATCTGGCCCGCATCGGCCGCCGCCTTGACGGTTTCCGACGAGACCAGGCTGATCTCCATATTCGCCACCTCGATAGAATCGATCTGACAGCCTATATGCACCCTCTAGTCGCTAGAGGNTCGAGCACGAGTTCGGCGGTCCGGCGGATGTCGGGCACCAGTCGCGACAGCATCTGGCCCGCATCGGCCGCCGCCTTGACGGTTTCCGACGAGACCAGACTGATCTCCGCCGCCGCACTCTGGCTGCGTTCGGCGAGCTTGCGCACCTCGGAGGCGACGACCGCAAAGCCGCGACCATGCTCGCCCGCGCGTGCCGCCTCGACCGCGGCGTTCAGCGCCAGCAGGTCGGTCTGGCGGGAAATCTCCTGGACGATGCCGATCTTGTCGGCGATCGTACGCATCGCATCGACCGCCTTGTCGACCGCCACCCCGCTGACCTCGGCATCGCGCGCCGACTGGCGGGCCATCTTCTCGGTCTGTGCGGCATTTTCCGCGTTCTGGCGGATATTGGCCGCCATCTCCTGGATCGAGGCGGAGGCCTGTTCGGTCGCCGCCGCCTGTTCGGTCGCGCCTTGCGACAATTGTTCCGAACTTGCCGACAATTCCTGGCTGCCCGACGAGACGTTGGTCGCGGCCGCGTTGGCGTTGCCCACCACGTCGCGCAGGCGATCGACCATGCGGACGAGCGCCTGGCCGAGCATGTCCCGGTCGGAGAGCGGCGTGTGGCTGACGGTCAGGTCGCCATCGGCGATCCTGTCGGCCAGGCTGGCGCCGGTGCGCAGATTGTCGACCAGCGCGTTCACCGAGTCCTTCATCCGCCGGTGATCGCCATCGCACGGGATCTCGACGCGCTCCCTGAGGTCGCCTGCGCTGACCAGGTTGAGCACGCGATTACCCTCGACGATCGGGAGCAGGATCGCATCGAGCATGCCGTTGATCCCCGAAACGAGCGCCGCAAAGTCGCCGACGAACCGCGTGGCGTCGCCGCGCTCGCTCAGATGGCCCGCGGTCGAGGCCATGATCAGCCGCTGGATCTCCTGCGTGATGGCGCGCAGATTGTGCCGCAGTGTCTCGACGGTGTCGTTGATAAACGCCTTCTTGCCGGGAAACTGTTCGAGCGGCGCGTCGAAATCGCCTTCGCCGAACGCCTTGATGCACGCCATCGCCTTCTTCTTCACTGCGATGTGGCTGGCAACCATGTCGTTCACGCCCTGCGCCATCACGCCGAAGTCGCCCTTGAACTTGTGCGCGGGCACGAAGACGTCGATGTCGCCCTTGTCGTGCTCGGACGACATGTGGTGCATCTCGGCGATCAGGCCCTGCAGATTGCCGCGCAGCGTCTCGACGGTGTCGTTGATGAACGCCTTCTTGCCGGGGAATGGCTCGAGCGTGGCCTCGAAATTGCCTTCGCCGAATTCCTTGATGCAGGCCATCGCCTTCTTCTTTACCGCGATATGGCTGGCGACCATCTCGTTCACGCCGCGCGCCACCACGCCGAAGTCGCCCTTGAAAGTGTCGGCGGCGACGATGACGTCGATGTCGCCCTTCTCATGCTCGGCCGACATGTGGTTCAGCTCGACGATCAGGCCCTTGAGATTGCCGCGCAGTGCCTCGATCGTCTCGTTGATGAACGCCTTCTTGCCGGGAAACTGCTCGAGCGGTGCCTCGAAACGCCCCTCGCTGATCTCCTTGACGCAGGCCATCGCCTTTTTCTTCACCGCGATATGGGCGGCGACCATGGCGTTGACGCGCCGCGCCATGAACGCGCAGTCGCCATGGAAGCGTTCGACGGGCAGGACGACGTCGATGTCCCCCATATCATGCGCCGCGGCCATCGTGCCGATGCCGACGTTCAGCGCGGCGACCGGGGTCAGCGCCGTGTCGAGAAATGCGTTCAGCGCCCCGAGAACCGACTGGGTCTGCCCGCCGGCGAGCGTCAGATCGGCGCGTTCCGCATAATTGCCGTTTGCCATCGCCGTGCCGAGCCGCGCGAATTCGGCGGTGAGGATCTCGGACGATACACGGTCGAAGATACCGGATAACATTTACGTTCCTTTCTATGAACAGACGTGCGGCGCCGGCAGTCATGCCGGTCGGGCGGCGTCAGGCTGTCTTGCTGCCGAAATCGGCATCCTCCGCGTCCGGGCCGCCTTGGCTGAGGTCGATCGCGAAGCCGGCCAGTCGCGCCTTGTGGTCGGCAATGGAATGCGGCCTCATCCGCGCCTTCGACTTGGGCTTCGGCCTGGCCGCCGAGGTATAGGCGAGCGGCTTGGCGACGACCGTCCGCTGGGCGGCCGGTGCCGCCCCGCCTTGCCGCGCCACGGGCTCGTCCTGCAGGCGGAAATAGGCGATGCTGCCCTGAAGCTCACCGGCCTGCCGCGCGAGTTCCTCCGACGTCGACGAGATCTGCTCGGACGCGTTGGCATTCTGCTGCGTGACCTGGTCAGCTGCTGGATCGCCTCGTTGATCTGCGACGCGCCGATATCCTGCTCGCGGCACGCCGAGCTGATCTCGAGCACGAGTTCGGCGGTCCGGCGGATGTCGGGCACCAGTCGCGACAGCATGCTGCACTACTGTCGCTCGGCTTCGCGGCACGCCGAGCTGATCTCGAGCACGAGTTCGGCGGTCCGGCGGATGTCGGGCACCAGTCGCGACAGCATCTGGCCCGCATCGGCCGCCGCCTTGACGGTTTCCGACGAGACCAGGCTGATCTCCGCCGCCGCGCTCTGGCTGCGTTCGGCAAGCTTGCGCACCTCGGAGGCGACGACCGCAAAGCCGCGGCCATGCTCGCCCGCACGCGCCGCCTCGACCGCGGCGTTCAGCGCCAGCAGGTCGGTCTGGCGGGCGATCTCCTGGACGATGCCGATCTTGTCGGCGATCGTGCGCATCGCGCCGACCGCCTTGTCGACCGCCACCCCGCTGGCCTCGGCATCGCGCGCCGACTGGCGGGCCATCTTCTCGGTCTGCGCGGCATGATCGGCATTCTGGCGGATATTGGCCGCCATCTCTTCCATCGAGGCCGAGGCCTGCTCGGTCGCCGCCGCCTGTTCGGTCGCGCCCTGCGACACCTGCTCCGAATTCGCCGACAATTGCTGGCTGCCGCTCGAGACGCTGTCGGCCGCCCCGTGCACTTCGCCGACCACGGAGCGCAGGCTGTCGACCAGCGCATTGATCGAATCGCGCATGCGTCGGTGGTCGCCGTCACACTGGATCTCGACGCGCTCCCTGAGGTCGCCCGCGCTGATCAGGTCGAGCACGCGATTGCCCTCGACGATCGGCAGCAGGATCGCATCGAGCATCGCGTTGATGCCGGAAACGAGCGCGGCAAAGTCGCCGACGAACCGCGCGTCGTCGCCGCGCTCGCCCAGATTGCCCATCGTCGAGGCCGCGATCAGCCGCTGGATCTCCTGCGTGATGTCGCGCAGATTCTGGCGCAGCGTCTCGACGGTGTCGTTGATGAACGCCTTCTTGCCGGGAAACTGTTCGAGCGGTGCGTCGAAATTGCCTTCGCCGAACGCCTTTATGCAGGCCATCGCCTTCTTCTTCACCGCGATGTGGCTGGCGACCATGTCGTTCACGCCCTGCGCCATCACGCCGAAATCGCCCTTGAACTTCTGCGCGGCGACAAAGACGTCGATGTCGCCCTTGTCATGCTCGGCCGACATGTGCCGCATCTCGGCGATCAGCCCCTTCAGGTTGCCGCGCAGCGTCTCGATGGTGTCGTTGATGAACGCCTTCTTGCCGGGGAATGGCTCCAGCGCGGCCTCGAAATCGCCTTCGCTGAACGCCTTCACACAGGCCATCGCCTTCTTCTTCACCGCGATATGCCCGGCGACCATCGCGTTCACGCGCTTCGCGGTGACGGCGAAGCTGCCCTGGAACGAGTCCGCGGGCAGCACGGCGTCGATATCGCCCCGGTCGTGATCCGCACTCATGCCCGCGATCGCGTCGTCTAGCGCCGTGACGGGCTCGAGCGTACGATCGAGCAGCCGGTTGATCGCGTCGAGGACGTGCCGGGTCTGCCCCCTGGCGTCGGAGAGACTGGCGCGCTCCGCCAGATTGCCGCCCGCCATCGCGACTTCGAGCCGCGCCAGTTCGGTCATCACGACGCGCGAGGATACACCGCCGAAGAGTTCAGGAACCATCGATTAAAGTCCTTTGACCGGCTGCCGGGATTGCGACGCGACGCCGTCCCCAGCGCGCCATGCTGCTCTGCCCGCGCCGGGCACGCGCGGTAATGACGACCCTGTTGCCGGGCCTGCATAGCGCTCCGCGGCGACCGTCGCGGGTCCTGGCGGTGTTTCCATCTGGGGTATGATCTGGGCCACCTGTACCTCACGCTCTCAAGCCGGCTCGCCCCTGCCGGGAACGCGGGTCACGACCGGCCACCGACAAGGATCTTACGGTATCTTAGGACGAACGCCTTGGAACGGGCGCGCGACGGGCAAGATATTTCGACCGTTATCGAGGGGGGCGAGGCCGAACCAATGTGTGGGCCGCCGGTTAAAGGCAGCGTGTCTTTCGCGTACCGATCCCGCCAGGCATGTAGCCGTGGTGCGATGCGCGTCTTACGGTTGCAGGAAACGCAATCTATAATGCAACTTACGCAATTGCACATTGCCGTGCTGCAACGCACAAAGATCACGCCTTTCAGGCATCCTCTCCTAAAACCTTATATGGCCGGTTTCGTACCGGCCTTTTTTTTCGTCCGCGCGCGATCGCTGCGCGACGCCTTGGCCCTCCGCCGACCCGCGCACTTGCTTTCGTCACCCGCCAAAGCTATCTGCCGCGCTTCCGACAGCGAGGACGGACCGGCGCCGCTGCCCTTCACAGGGAGCGGTCAGATGGTTTATGCCTCGCATCTCAATTTTCTCAATCAGCGGGTTCGAAGAACATCGTGGCGAAAACGTCCCCTCTCGAATTCATCCAGCAGGTCCGCAACGAGACCGCGAAGGTCACGTGGCCGACGCGTCGCGAAACGGTGATGACCGGCGTGATGGTGGTGATCATGACGACGATCCTCGCGCTGTTCTTCCTGGGCGTCGACTCGATCCTGCAAGCGATCGTCTCCGCCCTCCTCAAACTCGCTCAGTAAGCAAGGTTCCGTCATGGCGCGCTGGTACATCATTCACGCCTATTCGGGCTTCGAGGGCAAGGTCCGCGACTCGATCATGGCCGAGGCGACCCGCATGGGTCTCGAACAGCTCGTCGAGCAGATCGAAGTCCCGACCGAAACCACGACCGAGGCCCGCCGCGGCAAGAAGATCGCGGTCGAGCGCAAGTTCATGCCGGGCTATGTGCTCGCCAAGCTGAACATGAACGACGACGTGTATCACCTCGTCAAGAACACGCCCAAGGTCACCGGCTTCCTCGGCAGCATGGGCAAGCCGCAGGCGATCAGCGAGGCGGAAGCCACGCGGATGCTCAACAGCAAGGAAGAGGCCGCCGCGGCCCCCAAGCAGAAGGTCAAGGTCGACTACGAGATCGGCGATCAGGTCAAGGTTCTCGACGGTCCGTTCGCGACCTTCAACGGCCTGGTCGAGGAACTCGATTTCGACCGCAGCCGAGTCAAGGTGTCGGTGTCGATCTTCGGTCGCGCGACGCCAGTCGAGCTCGAGTTCGAGCAGGTCGAAAGAAGCAAGTAACGCGCAAAGCGTGACTTGCGGCCGCACAGGATCAGCACGAGCTGATCCTGAGACGGCCTCGACCGGCCGGCGGGCCAACGGCCCGGCCGACGACGCGGGATTTACTCCCGCGTCGCGTTTTGTCGCACGAGACGCGGCCCAGTGAATACCTGCACCTCTGACACCGTTCCTAGCTGCTCGAGATCCTGACTTTCGTCAGGATGACGGGAGGCGGGATGCGCGCCGAGTAGTCCGCAGTTGGCTACAGAGTGCACGGTTCTGCCGGCGCGTCCGAAGACCGCTGCAATAGGGTTTTAGTAGGTGCGCAGCACCACGCCAGGCCCCCTCACCCCGACCCGGCCCGTTACAGCCTCACGCTCTCCGCCACCGCCCGAAACGCCGCAGCGCTGCGATCATAATAATAGAGGCCCGGCGCCTCATAGGTGATCAGGTACAGCTTGCCCCCGATCACCGCGCCGCGCGCCTCGCCGCGGCGCTGGAGCGTTTCGTTCTGCTTCGAAAAGCTGTAGGTGAAGCGCACCCCCTTGTTGCCGGCAAAGGCCAACGGCTCGACGAGGTCGACCTTGAACGACGCCGCCCCCAGCGCGACGCGGTAGCTGTTCTCGAGCAGCACCGGGATATCGGTGATCAGCATCGTCGCCGACACCTTCGGCAGCGGCTGGTTCTTCTTGTCGATCTCGCGGAACAGCGGCCGGCCGGCCTCGATCCCGCCGTAGAAGGTGAGATCGTTCAAATCGTCGCCGTCCTGCGTCCAGCTCTCCGAGTTGCGCCCCGGACGTGCGCCCAGCTTGTTCCATTCGATGCTCGGCACCACCGTCATCGCGGACTTGGCGACGGCGACGCGCAAACCGGGTGGAATGAGCGTGTTGCCGGCCATGGCGGGGGCGGCGAGCGCGAACACGGCCAGGGCCGAAAGCCCAGTGCGATACGTGATGGACATGATCTTCCTCATTGCGAGACCAGGGTGGCGATGAGCGCGGCGTCGGGCGCGGCCGGCTTCAGGCGGAGATAGGTGGCGAGCGCGGCCTGCCCTTCGGCGGCCTGCTGGTTGCGCAGCAGCGCGAGGCCGAGCCCGCGATACGCTTCGGCCGGAGCATCGCCGCGACCGATCGCCTCCTGGTAGAATTGCGCCGCGCTGACGAGATCGCGGGGATTGCCGCGTTCACGGTACAGCTCGCCGCGCGCGTAGAGCAGCGGCGTCGTCCAGCCGCTGCCCGCGGCGAGGTTGGCCAGGATATATTCGCTGCCGCCGAAATCGTTGAGCTTGATCTGGTCGTTGAGGAAGATCGGCAACCATGCCGCCATAGCGGCCTGATGCGTATCGACGACGACCGGCTTGGCCTCGGCGACGGCAAGCGATGCAGTGCGCAGATAGGTGGCCCGTGCGAGTTCGGTCGGGTGGGAGGCGAAGAAGCCCGCGACATATTTATGCTGCGCCCTGCCCCTGCGTCCCAGCGCCGTCGCGTCGGACTCGCCCATGATATGGTCCCACACGTCGGCCGCGGCCGAGCCCGGATAGCAAGACTGCGCGAGATACCGGAAGCCGATCAGGTCGGCCTCGCGCTCCTGCGCGCGATTGAAGGCGTAGATCTGGCCGATCGCCGCGTATTGGATGTCGCCGCTGTTGCGGATGAGGATCGAGGCCCACGCCATCAGATCGGTGCCGCTGCGCTGGTTCCTGAACCCCAGCACGCTATGCCGCAGCTCGAAATGGCCGAATTCATGGCCCAGGATGGCGCCGAGCTCGGCCTCGTTCCGTACGCGGAGCAGCAGCCCCGACCAGACGATCATCGTCCCGTTGGGCGCCATCGACGCGTTGAACGCGGGAACCCGCTCGATATAGATCCGCACCGACCGGCAGCGATCGTCCCCGACGGTGCGACACAGCACCCCGCGAACATAGGCGTTGAGCGCTAGATCCCTGATAACCGATGGGGATTCGCGCAACCGTCGCTCGTCCTCGTCCGCCTCCATCCAGGCCCCGCGTTCATCGACCGTGGTCGGGGCATAGGCCTGCGAATAGGTCGGCAGCGCAAGCCGCCCCGTGTCGCCGGCCCCAGTCGCCATGCCCGCCGCGCCGCTCGCGAAAACCGTCGCGCCGAGCAGCGCTGCCACGAGAGCGCGCATGTCAGCGGACCGCGGCGGGGGTGCCGGAGACGGGCGCCTCCACCGGCTTGCCCGGAAAGCCTTCGAGCAGCTGCCGGACACGCTTGCCCGCGCCCGCCGGATCGCGGACGTCGCCACCCATCTGCATGTCGGCGTTCAACCAGACGAGGTCGCCGGTGCGCAGGTCGACGAGCCCGGCAAACCCCTTGTGCACACCCGCGGTGACGCCGACGCGCGCCATCGCGGCAAAGACCTGCAAGACCTTGCGCCCGGTCGAGCCGAAATGATCCTCGGTGGTGATGAACAGCGCATAGTCCGCATTGATCAGGCCGGGCAGCGCGCCGACCTCGCGGCCGAGTCCCCATTCGAACTGGTCCTTGCGCTTCTTGGTCGGGAGGCGATTGCCCGCGAAGAACTGATACTCGATCACCGACGACGCGACCGCGTCGAACAGCTCCTGATATTCCGCCACCCGCGCCGAGTCCGCACCGACCGGCTCTGCATAGGCGACAACGCTGTTGCCGAGCCCGGTCTGCGCGGTGGCGAGCGCGGCGGCGAGGTTTTCCTTCGCCTGATCGGTCCAGTCGGCATTGGGTTCGAACATCCCGCCAGTCGACTGCGCGCCGACCCGGATCGACGGCCGCATCAGCACGATTCGCGCCGTGCCCGGCTTCAACACGAAGCCGGGCTTCGCACCGGTCTTCTCCTGCGCAAAGGCAGGCGCGGCGGCGAGCAGCGACAGGCACAACGCGGCAAGCAGCGTGCGAAAAGGTTTGAGCATGATCCCCCCGATATCGTCGGATGCTCGATCCGATCGCGGTGAATGCTAGCCGACAATATGGCTCGCACTCGGAGATTATTGGATCGGGATTGATCGATACCTGCCGGCGCATGCCCCCATGACCGGTACGCGTCCGCGACGTCGTGATCGACCCGCCGCGGCAGCACCGCAATGTCGAGTCCTCCCAACGCAAGGGAGGACTCGACAGAGATCAGAAGCCGACGCTGATCGTGCCGAACACCTGGCGCGGGGCGACCGGGAACTGGTTGAACGTGCCGCTCGCCGCGCCGATGCTGAGCGTCGAAGCGGCGCGCTTGTTGGTGATGTTCGTCACGTTGAGGCTGACCGTCGCGGTCTTGACGATCTGGCCGTCCGACAAGGGCACGCGCGCGGCGATCCGGCCCGACAGCGTGAAGTAGGACTTTACCGAAAGGTCGTTGGTGTAGGTCGCGTACCGCTTGCCGATGTAGTCGCCGATGAGCTGCGCGTCGAAGATGTCGTAATTGGCCGATGCGGTGAACTTGTTGAGCCAGTCGGGGCTGCCGGGCACCTTCTTGCCCGCAGTGCCGACCGTCGTCGTACCGCTGACATAGTCCTGTTTGTAGCGCGAATTGTTGTACGACAGCGCGTCATAGAACGAGAAGTGCGGACCGAACCGGATCGTACCCGCGACATCGACGCCGTCCGTCTTCACCGCGCCGACATTCTGGAGGATCGCCGCGCCGCTGACCACCGCAGTGACCACCGGCGTCGGGCTGATGCCGAGCAGGCGGTTGCTGAAATCGACGTGATACACGCTGATCTGGCCCTCGAACCCGGTGATCGGGCCAAGGTTGAGCGCGTGATGCGAGCGCAGGCCCGCCTCGTACGTCCAACTCGTCTCGGGCTCGACATTGTCCTTGAACAGATCGAACGCGGCCTGGCTGCCGAGCGCGAACGGCGACAGGCCGGCGGCGGCACTGGTCTGGAACTGGCGGATGTTCTTCTGGACGTTGACGAACACCTGCTCGGTGTCGGACGCATCCCACAGCGCACCAAGCTGCGGCAGGAAGTATTTGTGCGTGTCGATCTTGCCGACCGGCAGCGCGACCGAGCCGGTGAACGATCCCGGGATCGGCTGGGTCGGTACGCGCTGCGACGCGTTCTGGAACGTGCTCTTGACGCCGCCCTGAAGCGTGAGGGTCGGCAGCAGCTTCCAGCTGTCCTGGATGTGCGCCTGATATTCGTCGACGCGCACTTCGCTGTGATATTGCGTGATCAGCGGCGTCAGCGAGTCGCGCGGACGCTGATACGGCGTGGTCGGGTCGTTGACGGGGAACGGATACCAGCGGCGATAGGCCGACGAGCTCTGATGCTCGTACCACGCGCCGAACTCGATGTGATGCGCGCCGAGATCGATGCCGACGGTCGACACGAGGCCACCGCGGGCGATGCGATATTCGGTCGTCCGCGTCGCCAGCCCCGATCCGCCGAACACCGTCGTCAGGTTCTGGCCGGGATAATAGAAGGAGAACAACTTGGGCAGGCCGGCGACGTCGATCGGGCCGCCGATGATGCCGACGCCGTCATTATGATGGTAATAGGCCTGGTTCGAGAAGGTCACGCGGTCGCTGACGTTCCAGTCATATTTGACATAGCCGAGATAATCGGTCCGCGCGGCGACGCCGTAATAGTTGCTGTAGTTGGAGCCGTCGGCCTTGTACGCGCCCGAGTTCAGATAGTTGAGCATCCCCTGGAAGTCGGGGAACTTGAACGGACGGACATACGGTGCAGTACCTTGCGTCGCGGTGGTGATGACGGTCGAGTCTTCGTTCGGCTCGGTCTTGTCCGAATAGGCCGCGTAGAGCGTCAGCTTGCCGTTGGAATCGTCATGGACGAACTTCGCATTGGCCTGATACCCGCCTTGGATGCCGTCGAAATCCCACGCCTTCGCCTTCTGCCGCGAACCCGAGATATAGAAGCTGTTGCCGTTGCCGAACGTGCCGCTGTCGATCCGCGCGAACAGTCGCGAGGTCGAATGGCTGCCGAGCGTCTGGTCGATCTGCACGCCAAGCGCCTTGCGCGGATCGCTCGAGAAGGTGTCGATCGTGCCGCCGAGGTTACTGGTCGATGCGGTGCCCAGATCGCCCGCGCCGCTGGCCAGCGTCACGCGCGAGACATTCTCCGAGATGATCGCACGTTGCGGCGACAGGCCGTTGTAATTGCCGTAATTCTGGTCGCCCAGCGGCAGGCCGTCGAGCGTGTAGCCAAGCTGCTGCGCGTTGAAGCCGTGCACGAACAGCGAGATGTTCTGTTCATTGTTGCCCCATGGATCGGCGGTCAGGAACGTCACGCCCGGCAGCGTCTGCAACGCCTTGAGCGGGCTGACGCCGGGGAGGATCTTCTGCATGTCGACGCCACTGATCTGCGCGACCGAGCGGGTGGCAGTGCCGGTGACGACGATAGTGTCGTCCTGACCGGCGGCCGGCACGGGCTCGGGCGCGGCGACCGGCGCGGGCGAGCCGGGCTCGGCGTCCTTGGCGACCAGCGATTGCGCCGATACGGCGGCCGGTACGAACCCGACCGCCACCAAGCCGACAGCGCCACACAACAGCCGTGCGGCGGTACGAGAAAACATCGTCATTCTTGAAAACCCCTAGCGAGATCGGTCGATCATCACTCCCCGGGGCGGCACCTATGGCGGCGCGGCGACAGTCGGGTGACCGTTTCGCTACAGTTTTAATTTGTGCGACAGCGTGTGACGATTGGGTATCACTAGGCGGGTATCAATAAGCGGGTATCACCAGGCGAGAGGGGCGCAGCAGGGTGTTGCCGCTCCGCGCGTTTTCGGCTATGCGCGCCGGCTTCCACCTTCACTGTTGGAATTGCGGGAGGCTGTCGCGAGATGGCCGCCATCACCGCTAGGCTCACATAAAGAGAGTGACATGGCTAAAAAGATTACCGGATACATCAAGCTGCAGGTGCCTGCAGGCGAGGCAAAGCCCGCGCCGCCGATCGGGCCTGCGCTGGGTCAGCGCGGCGTGAACATCATGGAGTTCTGCAAGGCGTTCAACGCCGGCACGAGCGAACTGAAGAAGGGCATGCCGATCCCGACCGTCATCACGGTCTATGCGGATCGCTCGTTCTCGTTCGAGACCAAGACCCCGCCGGCATCGTACCTGATCAAGGAGGCCGCTGGTCTCAAGTCGGGTTCGAAGGAGCCGGGCAAGGTCGTCGCTGGCAAGATCAAGCGCTCGCAGCTGAGCGAGATCGCCACGACGAAGATGAAGGACCTCAACGCCAACGATATCGACGCTGCGACGAAGATCATCGAAGGCAGCGCCCGCGCAATGGGCCTCGAAGTGGTGGAGGGCTGATATCATGGCTAAGCTGAGCAAGAAGCAGAAGGCCATCACGGTCGACCTCGTCAAGCTGCACGGCATCGACGAGGCCATCGGTCTCGCACGGTCGGGCGCCACGTCGAAGTTCGACGAGACGATCGAAGTCGCGCTGAACCTGGGCGTTGATCCGCGTCACGCAGACCAGATGGTCCGCGGCGTCGTCACGCTGCCCAAGGGCACCGGCAAGACCGTCCGCGTCGGCGTGTTCGCCCGCGGCGCAAAGGCTGAAGAGGCCCTCGCCGCTGGTGCAGACGTCGTCGGCGCGGAAGACCTGATGGAAACCATCCAGGGTGGCACGATCGATTTCGATCGATGCATCGCGACCCCGGACATGATGGGTATCGTCGGTCGCCTCGGTAAGGTGCTGGGTCCCAAGGGCCTGATGCCGAACCCGAAGCTCGGCACGGTGACGATGAACGTCGCCGCCGCGGTCGAAGCTGCCAAGGGCGGTCAGATCGAATACCGCGTCGAGAAGGCCGGCATCATCCATTCGGGCATCGGCAAGGCGTCGTTCCCGGCGGAAGATCTGCGCGCGAACTTCGACGCACTGGTCGACGCGGTGGTCAAGGCCAAGCCGACCGGCGCCAAGGGCAAGTACGTCAAGAAGGTCGCGATCTCGTCGACCATGGGTGCAGGCATCAAGGTCGACACGACCGAAGTGGCTGGCGCCTAAGCCCGAGCCGCACGTGGCTAGCGAACGCTAGCCACGTGTGGCGACAGGCCGGCCGGCGCGGGCAACCGCGACCGACGAGGACGGGACTCATTCCTGTCCTGCTGCTGAAATCGAAAAGGGCCGGGAGCGATCCCGGCCCTTTTTGCGTGTCCGGTCGAGATGAATACCCATCCTCCCCCGCCAGCGGGAGGTGGCGCCGAAGGCGCCGGAGGGGGAGGACAGCGCAACGCTGGACGTCGCGTGCCACCTTCAGAGCAACGTTGGACGTCGCTTACCGCCCCCTCCGTCCGCCACCTCCCCCTGGCAGGGGAGGATTGGAACGTGGCGTTCCGCACGAACGCCCGCTTTATTCCGCCAGCGCGTGTCCTGCAGCGAGTGCCGTCGCAAACACCGAAACATAGTGCGTCACGCGCGCTTGCTCGGCGTCGGGCGCATAGGCCGCCGTCATATCGGGCGCGACGATCCGCCCGGTGATGATCGCGACGAGAGTCCGCGCGAGATCGACCGCACTGCCCGGCTGGAACGTGACGCCGACGCCGCCGTCCGCGACCCGCTCCGCCATGCCGCCGATCGCGCTGCACAGGATCGGCCGGCGCGCGACCAGTGCCTCCTGGATCACGACGGGGGAGTTCTCCCACCAGATCGAGGGCACCACGATCCAGTCATATTGGCGCATCAACGCGACGACATCGCCATTGGCGTAGCGCCCCTCATTGGCCACCACGTCGGCGTTCGCCTCAAGCAATGCGGCAATCTTCGCCCGGAAATCGCTCCCCTGCGCGTCGAAGTTCGCGCCGTGGATCCCGACCGACAGCGACGCGCGAAGCGGCTTCGGGATCTGCGACACCGCGCCAAGCAGCACGTCCAACCCCTTGTAGGGATTGACCTGTCCGAAGAACCCGACCCGGATCGCCGGCCGATCGGCGTCGTCCGCCACCCCGCGATCGGGCGCGTTTCCTTGAGCGATCACATCGGGCGACAGCGGGTTGTCGATCACCGTGATGCGCGCGCGGTCGAGACCCCAGGCGACGAAGCGGTCGGCGAGGAACGCGCTGGGCGACACGAACCTGGCGATGGGGGCGAGACGCTGGAGGATCATCCGCTTGCGCAGATAGAATTCGCCCGCGCTGTGGTGCGGGAAACAGGCCGCGCACGCCGCCGGCGACTCGGCGCTGCACAGCCGGCCGCCGGTCTTGATCATCTGCCCGTCATGGTGACAGATCAGCAGGAATTCGTGCAGCGTCAGGACGATCGGCACGCCCGCCCGCGCGAGAAGCTCGACGATGTCGATGCTCCAATAGGCGAGATGCTCGATATGGACGAGGTCGGGGCGGAAGCGCTCGAGCAATTGCTCGACCATCGCCTCCAGCACCGCGAACTGCGTGCTTTCCAGCGAGAAATGGTCCTGCTCGGGGGGATCGGCGAGGATCTCTGTCGGGCTGGCCTGAAACGCCCCGAACGACGCATCGTGACCGATCGCGCTGCGCGGTGCGCGCGCGACCAGCACCGGTGCAACGTCGTCGCGTTCCAGCAGGCGTGCATACAGCGCGTGCGCGGCCTGTTCGCCGCCGCCGGTGGAGAAGGCGGGATGCCCGTGCGCGAGGATCAATACACGCATCGTCACGCTGCCAGATCCTCGTGCCAGCGCGCATTGAAGCGGATGCAGTTCAGATAGGTGATCGCGCTGCGCAGCGCATCGCCGCCGCTGTGGACGAGCGACTGGCGTTCGAGATGCCGCATCCCGCCGGTCCGGACCAGACCGACCGGACGACCGCCCGCGACGGACCGCAGGCACAAATCCGCATCCTCGAAATCGCCGCGGACATAGCCCGGATCGAACCCGCCTAGCGCATCATACCAGTCCCGCGCGATCATCATCATCGCCCCGGTGACCGCGGGTACGCCGATCGTCATCGCCGCGTCCGCCGCGATCGGCTCGGGCGGCAATCCCTTGCCCAGATGTTCGGCGGCGAACAGGTCATGCACGTGGCGTCCCCTGCGCAAGACCATCCCGTCATGTTGCAGCGTATCGTCCTCGTATAGCAGCCGGAACCCGACGATCCCGAACCGGCCTTGGTCCAGTTCGGCAGCGGCGACCGTCAGGGCCTGCCCGTCCTCGATCCACACGTCGGAGTTCTGGAACAGCAGCAGCGGCGCGGTCGCGACTCTGGCGCCGATCGCGTTGGCGACCGAAAACCCGTAATTGCCGCCGTTGATGACCAGGGTCGTCGGTCGATCGATCAGGCCGCGTCGATCGATCAGGTAATTGCGGACGACCAGATGCTGGCGTGGATCGTCGCTGACATAGATGAACTCGGTGCCCGCCGGATAGGCGGCCTGGTTGGCGAGGATCGCGCGCAGCAGGAACGGCCGCGCGTATAGCGGCACGATCACCGACAGCCGCGGCGGCGCGGTCGGTTCGCGCAGGCGCAGCACCTCATGCGTGACGGCCGGGGCAGACTGGCCCGTCAGCAACGGCCTGACATGCCGCACCATCACCGCGGGCGACGGCAGCGCGCCGCCGCCGAAATGGGTGGTGAAATTGTTCAAGGCGTTCTCGACGCTGTCGATCCGATCGGCGGCCAGCGCGAGCGCGCCGAGCGGGCGCATCCTGCCACCATCGTCGGCCAGCACGAACAGCCGCGCACTCTCGCGATCCACCAACGGCAAGGTCGTCAGGAACCCGTGATGCGAGGTCTCGACCGCCGCCCCGCGGCGTCGCATCGCGTCGGCGACGTCGGGACGGTCGAAGGTCGCCAGATCGCTGCCCGCGCGTGCCGCGTCGAGCGTGTCGGTGAGGACGACGAGCTGCCGCGTGGCGGCATTCTCGATCCAGCCGCTGACGATCACGCCGCCACCGACCCGCGCCCAGCTATCGAGGAAGATATGCGGCGTTTCGACCGCGCAACCGCCGTCCAGTCCCCATTGCAGCGCGCGCGCGACGGCGGGCGCGAACAGCGCGCCGCCAATGACAAGGTCGATCGGCCAGCGCTGGTCGGCAGCGACCCCATCAGGCCCCACCACCAGCCTCGCCATCGCAAAGGCCTGGGCGTGGACGATGTCGCCCGCGGCATCGAGTACCGTCAGCGTGAGCGTCGCCCCGACCAGATCAAGCCCCGCGAACGGCTCGACCGCGATACCGATCGCGCAGCCGACGTCGATCGCCGCATGGCCGTAAAGCTCGGCGACGTCGGCGCGGTCGAACCGGACGCAGCATTCTACCCCGGCCTCGCCGACGCGACCATCGCTGGTCTCCAGGCGGAAGGTCACCGGATCGTCCTCGCCCACCGTCCACCCCGTCAGGACGATCTTGCCGGCGACGACGACGCCGGAATCGATAAACATGGTCTCGACGGTCATAGTTCGGATGGCCTCTTGGTGGCGCAGATGATGAGGCGGTCGAGCTCGCACGCGCGCGGTTCCGGCCGGTCCGGAACGCTCCGATAGTCAGGCCTTCCCGCCCCCGCGTGTCCGATCAGGCCGGTGAGACGGTTGCCGGCCAGCGCTACACCCCCGCCGATACCATAGCTGTGGCGGAAGGGTGCGCAAGCGTGTGATCCTTACCGGAACCCCGCTCGATATTGACTGCCTAGGCAATCATTGCCAATGCAGCGATATGGACTTTTACACGAAAGAGGCATTCGGCCCCGACTGCTCGCTGGGGTTTCTCGCCCGGCGTCTGCACCAAGGCGTACAGGGCGCGCTCGAGCCGCTGTTCGCCGAGGCCGGACCGACCATGACGCAGTGGTCGGCGATGGTGTCGATCTGGTTCGGACGGGCGAGCACCAGCGCGGATCTGGCCCGCGATCTCGCGCATGATCCGGGGGCGACGACCCGGCTCGTCGATACGCTCGAACAACAGGGCTGGCTCACCCGCACCCGCGCGACCGACGATCGGCGCGTCGTCAAGTTGATGCTAACCCCCGCGGGCACGGCGGTGACGCTGGAGTGTCGCGATCTGGCGGTCGACTATTGGAACCGCGTGCTGGCGGACTGGGATCGCAGCGACGTCGAGACGTTGATCGCACTGATGCAGAAGCTGCGCGGGACTCTCGAATCGGCGGCGATCGAGGACCGAGGGGCATGATCCGCATGAAACCGTATGCCGCGACGACGATGGCCGCATTGGTCGCGACGGGATTGCTCGCCGGCTGTGCCGTGCCCGCCTCGCAGACGACGGTAACGCCGATCGCGGCGCCGGCGCTTGGCCTGACGGATCCCCGCCCGACCGCGATCGCCGCGGACTGGTGGCGGGGGTTCGGCGATCCGCAGCTCGACCGGCTGGTCGCGGATGCGGTGGCGGGCAATCCGTCGCTCGATGCCGCGCTGGCGAGGGTCACGCAGGCGCAGGCGGTGCTTTCGACCAACCAGGCGGACTTAGGGCCCGACGTCACGCTCGACACGCAGGCCCAGGTCGCGCGGTTGAGCGGGCGCTACACGATCCCGCCGCCCTATGCCGGGACGACCCGGTTCGTCGGCACCGCGGCGGCGAACCTGTCGTGGAACCTCGATCTATTCGGCCGACAAAAGGCGGCGATCGCGGGCGCGCGCGCATCAGTGCGTGCGGCGGCGCTCGATGTGGCGGCGGCGCGGCTCGCGCTCGCGGGCGCGGTGGTCCAGACCTATATCGATCTCGAACGCGCCGAGGCGCAGGCGGGGATCGCCACGCGGACGATCGCGACGCGTGAGACTACGCTGCGGCTGGTCAACGTCCGTATCCGCAACAAGCTCGGCAGCAAGCTCGATGCGCAGGCGGCGACGACGTTGCTCGCACAGGCGCGCCAGGCGTTGCTTCGCGCGCAGGCCGGGCAAGTGCTCGCCAGGAACGCACTCGCAGCGCTCGCAGGCCGGGGCGTGGACTATCCCGCGACGATCCGCGCGACTGCGTTGAAGCTCGATGCGGTGTTGCCGTTGTCCGCCACCGTGCCCGCCGACCTGCTCGCGCGCCGCGTCGACATCGCGGCGGCACAGGCGCGGATCGAGGCGGCGGCGGCAGGCCGTCAGGTCGCGCGGCGTGCCTTCTACCCCAACGTCAATCTCGCCGCGCTGGCGGGGTTCCAGGCGGTCGGGCTCGGCAACCTGCTGTCGCTCGATGCGGGGACGGTCGGCGTCGGACCCGCGATCCATCTGCCGCTGTTCGACAATGGGCGGCTGAAGGCGGATCTGGCGGGCGCGACCGCTGCGTTGGACCTCGCCACGTCGAGCTACAACGACCGCGTGGTCGGCGCGGTGCGCGAGGCGGCGGACGCGGTGGCGCGGATCGGCGCGCTGGCCGCCGATCGCGCGCGGCAAGCCGAGGTCGTGCGCGGCTATGCCGAGACCGGGCGGTTGAACGCGATCCGCGTGTCGAGCGGGCTCGATAGCCGGCTCGACCTTGTCGACAACGACGTGCGGTTGCTCGCGGCCGAACAGGCCGATGCCGATCTTGCCGCGGATGCCGCGCAACAGCGGGTCCAGCTCGTGTTGGCACTGGGCGGCGGCTTTGATTTTCAGGATATGACACGATGACCGATACGCAGACCCCTGCCCCCGCACCCGCCGGCAATCCGCAGGGTCGCAAGCGCGCGCTGACGATCCTCGGCGTGATCGTCGCGATCGGCGCGATCGTGTGGGCGGTGTTCCATTTCCTGCTCGCAGCACCTGAGCAGGAAACCGATGACGCTTATATCGCAGGCGACGTCGTCGCGATCACCGCGCGCGATCCGGGCCAGGTGACCGCGATCCATGCCGACAACACGCAGGTCGTGAAAGCCGGCCAGCCGCTGATCGACCTCGACGCGGCAACCGCGGACGTCGGCGTCGCGTCGGCAGAGGCGGAGCTCGCCCGCGCGGTACGCTCGACCCGGTCGGACTTTTCGAAGGTGAGCGAGACCGGTGCCGCGGTCGTGCAGGCCGAGGCCGAGCTGGCGCGCGCGCGCAACGACCTTTCGCGCAGGCGCGGTGCGGCGGCCGAGGGCGCGATCTCGGGCGAGGAGCTGAGCCATGCGGCGGATCAGGTGAAGGTGGCCGCGGCCACGCTGCAGCTCGCGCGCAGCCAGCAGGCGCAGTCGCGCAGCGGCGTCGCGGGCACCACCGTGTCGAACAACCCCGCGGTGATGGCGGCGATCGCGGCCTATCGTCGCGCGGCGATCACGCGCAGCCACATGCATGTCGTCGCGCCGATCGACGGCGTCGTCGCGCAGCGGACGGTGCAGCTCGGGCAGCAGGTCTCGGCGGGCATGCCGCTGATGGCGGTCGTGCCGCTCGACCGGGTGTGGGTCGATGCGAACTTCCGCGAGACGCAGCTGCGCGATCTGCGGATCGGGCAGGCGGCGACGGTGACCGCGGACATGTATGGCGACGATCTGGTCTATCACGGTCATGTCGTCGGCCTGGGGGCTGGCAGCGGCAATGCATTCGCACTGCTGCCACCGCAGAATGCGAGCGGCAACTGGATCAAGATCACGCAGCGCGTGCCGGTGCGGATCGCGCTGGACAAGGGCGAGCTGCGCCGCAACCCGCTGCGCGTCGGGCTGTCGGTGACCGCGACGGTCGAGACCGCAGACACGTCCGGCACGATGGTCGGCCGGCCCGCCAAGGCTGCGTATAAGGGACTTGCGACGGGCACCGGCGACGCCGCCGTCGAGGCGAAGATCCGCCAGATCATTACGGCGAACCGGTGATGATCGCGGGGCGTTCCCTCCCGTCATGTCGGGCCGTTGTCGGCGTCCCCCTGCTTGTTCTCCCGCGGAGGCGGGAGCCCAGTCTGGGTCCCCGCCTTCGCGGGGAAACAATCTTGTTGCTGGCCGCCCGCCCGCATTCCGCACCACCCCGGCGGAGGCCGGGGCCCAGTTGGAGAGGTGGTCGTAACCGCACGCCGTCTTTCGTCAGCGGCGTTCCCCAATTGGGCCCCGGCCTTCGCCGGGGTGGTTACTCTAACCGGACCGCCAGCTGATGGCCGCCCCCTCCACCACCGGCCCCGCCCCGCTCGTCGGCGGATCGCTCGCGCTGACCGCGTTCGCGCTGGCGCTCGGCACGTTCATGCAGGTGCTCGACACCACGATCGCCAACGTGTCGCTGCCGACGATCGCGGGCAATCTCGGAGTCAGCAGCGACAATTCGACCTGGATCGTCACCGCCTTCGCGGTCGCCAATGGCGTCGCGGTGCCGCTCACCGGGTGGCTGATGGGCCGGTTCGGCGTGGTGAAGACGTTCTGCACCTCGGTCGTCCTGTTCACGATCGCCTCGTTCCTGTGCGGCATCGCGTGGGACCTGCCCTCGCTGATCGGCTTTCGCGTGCTGCAGGGCGCGGTGTCCGGGCCGATGATCCCGGGCAGCCAGGCGCTGCTGATCGCGATCTTCCCCGCGCACAAGCGCGGCACCGCGCTGGCGATCTGGTCGATGACGACTTTGGTCGCGCCGATCATGGGGCCGATCCTCGGCGGCTACATCTCCGACAATTATCACTGGAGCTGGATCTTCCTGATCAACGTGCCGTTCGGGATGTTCTGCGGCTTCGTGTGCTGGAACAAGCTCGGCAAGCGCGACACGCCGACGCGCAAGCTGCCGATCGACCAGGTCGGGCTGATCCTGCTGGTGGTGTGGGTCGGCGCGCTCCAGATCGTGCTCGATCTCGGCAAGAACGACGACTGGTTCGCCGCCGACCGGATCGTTATCGCGACGATCGTCGCCGCGATCGGCTTTGTCGGCTGGCTGATCTGGGAGCTGACCGACGCCAACCCCGCGGTGAACCTGTCGCTGTTCAAGAACCGCAACTTCGCGATCGGCACCACCGCCTTCTGCCTCGGCTATGCGGTGTTCTTCGCCAACACGCTGCTGCTGCCGCTCTGGCTGCAGACGCAGATGGGCTATACCGCGACCTGGGCCGGGCTGGTCGCGGCGCCCAGCGGCGTGGTCGCGGTGGTCCTGACGCCGTTCGTCGCCAAGCTCGCGGGCAGGTTCGACGCGCGCATCCTCGCCAGCGTGGCGTTCGCGGCGTTCGGCTATTCCTATTACCTCCGCTCGGGCTACACGACTTATGCGAGCTTCTACGATCTGATGCTGCCGATGCTGGTGCAGGGGATCGCGATGAGCACCTTCTTCCTGTCGATGCTGACGATCTCGTTCGATCGCATCCCGGCCGAACGGCTCCCGTCGGCGACCGGCATCTCGAACTTCGTCCGGATCACCGCGGGCAGCTTCGCCGCATCGCTGATCACCACCGCCTGGGACCGGCGCGAGACGCTGCACCAGAGCCGGTTGTCGGACGCGGTCGGCGCGGCGTCGCCCTATCAGATGGCGCGCGAGGGGCTTGCGCGGATGGGGCTGACCGACGTGCAGGCGGCGGCCGTCATCACCCGGCAGATGGTCGGGCAAGCCTATCTGCTCGCCTCGACCGACCTGTTCCGGCTGTCGTCGTGGCTGTGCCTCGCGCTGATCGTGCTGGTCTGGTTCACCCGCCGGCCCGATCCGCCCAAGGGCCCGATCGCGGCGGATTGAGGCGGGCTACCGCCGGGTCAGCCGCAGCCGCACGCCGTTGCCCGCGCGCAGCGTCAGCCGGCTGATCGGCTCGGGATCGTCGCCGGGGATCGTTGCCAGATCGAAGCTGGCGACGATCCCCGCCAGCGTCAGCAGCGCCTCCTGCTGCGCGAACCCCGCGCCGATGCAGACGCGCGGGCCCTTGCCGAACGGCAGATAGGCGTGGCGACAGGCCTGCGCCTGCGCCGGATCGTCGAACCGATCGGGATCGAAGCCGTGCGGTTCGGGGAAATTGTCGCGGTTGCGCTGGACGAGCCACGGCGAGACGACCAGCATCGCGCCGGGCTCGAGATGCTTGTCGCGCATGTCGACCGGACAGGTGACGCTGCGCACGAGGAAGCTGAGCGGCGGATACAGCCGCAACGTCTCGCGGAAGACGTTGCGCGTGACGGTCAGCCCCTTCAACGACTCGTAGGTAAGCGGCGCATTGCCCGCCTCGGCGCGGATCGCGTCCTGCAAGGCAGGGTCGCGCGCGAGCAGGTACAGCGCCCAGGTGATCGCGCTCGCCGCAGTCTCGTGCCCGGCGAGGAAGATCGTCGAGATCTGCTCCATCACCTCCCGCTCGGTGAACGCAGCGCCGGTCTGCGGATGGCGCGCATCGATCAGCGACTGGAGGATATCCTCGCCCCGGTCGTGCGTCGCGGCATAGCGCGCGGCGACGATCCCCGCGAACACCGCGTGGATCCGTGCCGCGGCGCGACGCGCCCGGCCCTGATAGCCGAGCCCCGGCAGGCGATAGAGCCGCAGCATCGAATGGCGCTGCGCCTGTTTCTGATAGTCGTGGAACGCATCGAAGATCTCGCGCGCGCCATCCGCATCCAGCGCACGCGAGAACATCGTCCTGAAGATCACGTCAGCCGCGACATGCGTCGCCAGCGGGTCGATCGCGACCGGCTGCGATAGATCGCGCGCGCGCAGCGTCGCGAGCAGATCGTCGACCGCCGCGGCCATCATCGGGAACACCCGCTTCAGCGCGGTATGGCTGAACGCCGGGTTCACCATCGCCCGCTGGTCGTGCCAGTCCTGCCCGTTCGACGAGAACACCGAATTGCCGATCAGCGGATCCAGCAGGTCGTGGAGAAAGGCGTGCTTGGGAAATATCTCCGCATCGGTCTCGAGGATGCGGCGGACCAGCGGCAGCTCGTTGGCGATGTAAAAGGACAGCGCGGGCAGATGCATCTCGCCCATCTTCATCGTGTAGCTCTTGTCGAACAGCGCATGGATCCACGAATTCCAGCCACGCAGGAAACGTTTGAGCAGCGAGGATCGGGTGGCGTGCGGCGGCGGATAGGGCGGCGTGAAGCGGACCGTCATGCGATCGCCCGGAAAGCAAGGATCGAGGCCTCGATCCCGCGCGCGGAGGCGGTGAGGCTCGGCAGGTCGAGCGGGCTCACCCGATCGCCGACGCGCAGGTAATCGAAGTGGATCTCGTATTTGTTGCGCCAGCCCTTGTGATAGGTTTCGGGCGTGTAGAAGCGGTGGAAGCGCGGGCTGAGCAGGTCGATCCGCGGGCGTGGCGCCGGGCCGACCAGCAGCAGCGGGTTCGCGCCGAAGAACGCCGCCCCGTCGGGTGGCGAGCCGATGTCGATCCAGCGGAAATCCTGCGCCGACAGATAGCGGAGCCTTGCGTGGAACCCCGTCGCATCGCGTCGGCAGGCGATCAGCGGAATGCAGTGGCCATAGGTGACGAGCACGAAATTCGCCGGCAGCGTACCGCCATGGCGTTCGAGCAGCCGCGCCATCAACAGCATCGCGAGAATCGAGCCGTTGCTGTGGCTTACCAGCAGCACCTCGTGATGATCAGCGTGCAGATCGCGTGCGATCTCGTCGGCGAACGCATCGAGGCGTGCCTGGAGCGCGGGGCTGCCCTCGCCGTCGCCGAACTCACCGTTGAACACGGCGAACCGCAGCAGCCACGGCGCGCGGATCGCGTCGAGCACCGGAATCGCACCCGCGCCGCCTATGACGAGGCCAAGTCCCAGCGCGAGCCACCATGGCAGCCAGACCAGCGCGACCAGGACCACCGGCAGCGCAAGCAGCAGCGGCAACACCAGGCTCAGGATCGGCGGATACAGCATCGTTACCAGCGGGCCGATCGCCAGCGCCCTGACAGTCGCGAAATCGTACAGCCGTGCGTGATCGCGGTACACGCGCGCGGCACGGATCCCGAGCTGCACAGGATTGCGGATCCACGCCTGCCGGACGATGTCCTCCCACCGCAGGACGCTATAGTCGGTGGTCACGTCCGCGGTGTCGTTGCGCACCGTCCAGTCGCTGCGGATCGGCGACCCCGTGCTGCGCGGCGAGACGGTGACGGTCTCGCCGGTCTTGTCGGCATAGCGGCGAAGCTGTTCCTTGGCGAGATTGTAATAAAATCGCACGCCGCGTGGGTCAAACCCACCTAGGTAAAAGACTTTACGCTTGAATGTCGTCACGATCGCCGCCTACTTCCCGTATGCCGACCGACCAGATACCGCCCGAGCGCAACTATTGCCACTTCCTGGACCACCGCAAATATAATCGCAATCGCAGCTGCCAATTGCACGACAATGGATATGGCATTGCCGGGGGCGGCAGCGAACGGGTCCGTTGGGCTGCCGATACTGCACTTTACCGAAGAATGCGCGAACAGGGGGACCCGATGGCGCTTCCGACACTGATCGCATGCCTCGGCTTTGGTTGGTTTTTCTTCAACTACCATGCAGGTTGCTGGCTTTGGCGCGGGCAGATGCTGCGGCGCTTCGTGAAAGCGCCCTCGTGATGACCGCAGCGCTTCCGACCCGGCGTGTGACCGTCGGCGGGGTGACGTTCGCGGCGGACCTTCCGTTCGTCTTCGTCAGCGGACCGTGCCAGATCGAATCCCGCGACCACAGCTTGCGGCTCGCCGAGCATCTGGCCGGCGCGACGCGAACCGCCGGCGTACCGTTCGTGTTCAAGGCGTCGTACGACAAGGCGAATCGAACCTCGGGGCTCGGCCGGCGCGGCATTGGCCTGGACGAGGGACTCCGCATCCTCGGCGATGTTCGCGACGCGTTTGGCTGCCCGGTGCTCACCGACGTCCACGCGGTCGATCAGGTCGCCGCGGTGGCGGACGTCGTCGACATCCTCCAGATCCCCGCCTTCCTGTGCCGGCAGACCGACCTGCTGCTCGCGGCGGGGCGAACGGGACGCGTGATCAACGTCAAGAAGGGCCAGTTCCTCGCCCCGTGGGACATGACCGCGGTCGCGGCGAAGATCGAGTCGACCGGCAACACCGGAATCGTCCTGTGCGATCGCGGCGCCAGCTTTGGCTACAACACGCTCGTGTCGGACATGCGCGCGCTGCCGATCATGGCGCGGACGGGCTATCCGGTGATGTTCGACGCGACTCATTCGGTACAGGCGCCCGGTGGCCTTGGCGATTCCTCCGGGGGCGACCGCAGCTTCGCGCCAGTGCTCGCACGCGCCGCCGTCGCGGCGGGGGTCGCCGCGGTCTTCGCCGAAGCGCATGACGATCCGGCCAACGCACCGTCGGACGGCGCGATCATGCTGCCGCTCGAGTGGATCGCGCCGCTGTTGGCCAAGCTGGTCGCGATCGACGCGGTCGTGAAGGGGTAGCCGCGCTACGGACGAACGTCCCACGCGATCGCCACCGGCGGGGCATGCGCCGCGACCGCGATCGTTCCATAGGCACCGGTGCGCAGCGGTGCGGCGTCGGGCAGCGCGAACCGCGCGCTGCCGTTGCTGGTGACGATCAGCAGCGTGCCGACGGCCTTCGCCAGCGCCTCGCGCCAGGCGGTACGCCGCATATCGGCATCGACCCGCCAGCCGGCGGGCGGGATCGCATCCGTCTTCCACGCATCCAGCGCCCGCTGGCCGAGCCGCGCAACGACCGCCGCCTCGCAGCGATCCTCGTCGGGACCATGGTCGATCTCGCGGAGCCATTCGGCGATCGTCACCGCGCACTTCTGCCCCGCCGCCGCCAACAGGATGTCCGCGGTCTGTCGGGTCCGCTGCAAGGGACCGCAGACCACGCGGTCGAAGACGATCCCGCGCCGGGCGAAATCCTGGCCGAGCGCGCGCGCCTGATCCCGGCCGTGGACCACCAGCGGCAGATCGGTACGACCGCCGATCCGCCGCGGTGCATCGCCCGCGGCGAACGTATTGCCATGCCGGACGACGAAGACGCGCGCCATCATGGATCGTCCAGCGGGTCGCCATGCGCCGCGATCAGCGCCTCCGCCCGGACGATATCGGCCTCGGTATCGATCCCCGATATGTCGAACCGCGCGGGCGCGATCTCGACCGCGTCGATCGTCAGCCCAAGCTCGAGCAACCGCAGCTGCTCAAGCCCTTCATAACGTTCGAGATCACTCGGCGCCGCAGCCTCGAACGCCTGCAGCGCCGCGAGCCGGTACGCGTAGAGCCCGGTATGGCGCCACACCGGAGAGAGCGCCGTCGATTGCGACCGCACCGTCGCTTCGTCGCGGATCGCGGGCAGGATCTGCTTCGAGAACCACATCGCGCGCCCCGCGGCCGTCCGGACGCAGGTCGTGCCGCTAAACGGCGCGGTGCGCTTGTGCACGCGCAGCGCATCGAGCGCGGACCAGTCGAGCCGCACCACCGAAGTCGCGATATCCGCGCTGCCCGCCGACAGCGCGGATACGACCGCGGCCACCGAGCCGGGCGATTGAAACGGCGCATCGCCCTGAAGATTGACGACGATTCCGGGCCGGCCCCTCCCCCGCGGCCGTGCGGCCAGCGCGGCGGCGAGCGCGCGTCCCGATCCCGACGTGATCGCCCCCCGCGTCATCACCGCGTCGCACCCGATCGCGCGGGCATGCGCCGCGATCTCCGGCGTATCCGTCGCAACCACGAGCGCGACATCGTCGAGCTGCGCGATCGCACGGCGGGCGAGCCCGATCGTCCGATGGAGCAGGCTGAGACCGGCGATCGTCCGCAGCGGCTTCATCGGCAGCCGCGAGGAGCCGCCGCGGGCCGGAATGGCGACCAGGATAGTCAGGCGATCCCCGCGCGCAACGTATCGTGCATGTGGATGACGCCGAGGAGATAGCCCGCTTCGACGACGAACATCATCGTCACGCTGTTTGCCTGCATCCTGCGAAGCGCCTCGGACGCGAGCTCGTTCGGGGCGATCTCGATCGGGTTGGGCGTCATCCACGCCCCCACCCGCGCGCCCATGTTGCCGCCACCGGTGATCGTCCGCCGCAGATCGCCATCGGTAAAGGCGCCGACCAAACGGTCGTCTGCGTCCACGACCGCGGTTCCGCCAAACCGAGCGCGGGTCATTTCGGTGGTGGCATCGAGCAGCGTCGCGTCACGGCGGACCTTGGGCACGTCCGCGCCGGTCGACATCAGGTCCTGCACCTTGAGCAACTGCGCGCCGAGCCGGCCATTGGGGTGGAATTTGTAGAAGTCGTCCGCCGAAAATCCCCGCAGATCGACCAGCGCCATTGCCAACGCGTCGCCCAGCACGAGTTGCAGCATCGTCGAGGTGGTCGGCGTCAGCTGGATCGGGCAAGCCTCGCGGACGGCGGGCAGGTTGAGCAGCACATCGGCCGCGCGCCCCGCCATGCTCTGCGCACGCGAGGTGATCGCCGAGGTCGGAATACCGAACCGCTTGCAATAAGTGATAATCGGGGCAAGCTCGGCGCTCTCGCCTGAGAGCGTGATCATCAGCACCAGATCCTTGTCGGTGATCATGCCGAGATCGCCGTGCCCCGCTTCGGCGGGATGCAGGAACATCGAGGGGGTGCCGGTCGAGGTGAGCGTCGCGGTCAGTTTGCGGCCGATGATCCCGCTCTTGCCCATGCCCGTGACGATCACACGCCCGCGGAGCCGATAGATCTGCTGCACCAGCCGTTCGAATGCATCGCGAAACGGGCCGTCACCGAAGCGGTCGAACAGCGCCTCGAGCCCTTCCGACGTGATCGCCAGCGTGCGAAGTGCGGATGCCGCGGTCCGCGACAACGGCAGTATTCGCGCTTCCCCCTTCAGCAGCCCCGTCATCACCCCGCCCCCCAGCGCGATTTAAAGTCTTCCGATGCTTCAACTGTCGTCGCCTATGACAGTATCGCAGACGTGATCCGGCACCCTTCGGCAACTAACCATTTGCCGGACAGCATCTCCATCAAGACCATGTTGGTTTTAATCTTACGCGGAGCGATCGAGAGGGGCCAATAGTTGACCCTTACAATCGGCCAGGGGCTCGGGGGTCGCGGATTTTCCGCAGCTTTCGTGCCGACCGGCCCGCGATCGAAACGATACCGAAACTTTTTGAGCCTAACGATCCACTTACCAAGTTCAAACGCCTGTGGGGGGCCAGACCTATGAAGAATACTACACCCGTTTTGCGGATTGCAGCCGCATGTCTCTTCCTTACTACCGCACCGGCGTTCGCCGGCGAGGGGCCGGTGTGCGGCACCGCCGCCGGCAGGCCGCGACTCGTTTGCGACGAAGGGGCGTGCATCCGCGTCCCCGTCAGTGACCTGTGCGAAGCCGTCCGCGCCGCCTATCCGGGCAAGCGCCGCGCCATTCGGCCTAGCCGGATCGGGCGGAACCCGGTTCGTGAAGAACTGACGCTGCTGATCGCCAGCGTGAGCTAACCGACCGGCGGCTCGACGCGCGACCGAGGCCGCGCGTCGAGCACGAAGGCCGCGCCGGGAACCACGATTCCGGTGTCGGTAGGCGACAGCGTACCGTCCGGCCCGATATCGAGCCGGGTCACGCGGTGATCGCGTTCATGCGCGACGACCATCTGCTTCTCGTCCTCGAGCAGCAGGAAGAAGCGCGGCGACGCACCGCCGCTGCCGACATGCTCCATCAGCCGCGGTTCGCCGCGATCATCGAGCGCGAAGACGGCGATGCTGTCGTCGCCCCGGTTCGAAACATAGACGCGGTCGCCCGCCGCGTTGGCGGCGATATGCGCCACGATCGACCCAGCCGCCGCGCCGGCAGGAAGCGTCGACATCCTCGTCCGCGCGACGAACGCCGGACCCGCGACATCGAGCAGGATCAGTTCGCTCGTCAATTCGCAGGCGAGATAGGCCAACCCCGGCCGATTCGGATGCAACAGCAGATGGCGTGGCCCCGATCCCGGCGGCGCGTCGAACGCAAGGATCGGCGGGCCGAGCGTGGCGTTTCCCGCATCGAAGGCAAAGGCCAGCACCTGGTCGGTGCCCAGATCGGTCGCATACAGCCAGCGATTGTCCGGACTGAACCCGACCCAATGCGCGTGCGGCGCCTCCTGCCGATCGGGATTCGGCCCCGACCCGGCATTGGCGCGTACGATTGGCGCATCGACCGGCAACCCCGTCTGCGGATCGAGCCGCTGCACCATGATGCTGCCCCCCGCGTAATTGGCGACGGCGAACCAGGATTCGCTGCGGTCGAGCGCGATGTGGCAGGGCGCAGCACCGCCAGCCGGAGTCCGCGCAAGACACGCCCAGCCCTCGGATGCGCCGCCACCGTTGCGGAACACCCCGACCGATCCGCCATCCTCGTCGACGAGATAATGAAGACCGGTCCGCTCGGCATAGACGCCGAACGAGCAGTTCTGCGCCGCTTCGTCCGCCGCATACATCGCCCATTGCCCGCCATCGGCGTCGCGGTGGAGCGGATACAGCCCCTCGCCGCCACCGCCGGCATAGGTGCCGACAAAGAGCCGGGCGGCTGCGGGTCGGGCAGTGCGAAGGTCGGGATCGAGGTTCGTCATCCGTCCGTCTTACCCGCTTCCGGCGGCCGCGACAGGCGGATTTGGTCGACCTGCGCCGTCCCGGCCGGCCGCAATCGCAGTTATCCGGTCCGCCGGGCCACCCGCGCCCTTCCCCGATCCGCTCCCCCTTGCTAAGGCCCCCTCGGTAACAGCATTTTTCGCTCGGTTCCCGGTGCGCCCGCGTGGCCTATATGGCCGCTTTCCCCTCGGCGCCCGGTGGCCCGACGCCCACGGGAAGGACCCCTATGACTGCCATCGGCCAGGACACCCTAAAGACCCGCACGAGCCTCTCCACCGGCGGCAAGTCGTATGACTATTACAGCCTCGCCAAGGCGTCGGAACAGCTCGGCGACATCAGCCGCCTGCCCTTCTCGATGAAGGTGCTGCTCGAGAACCTGCTGCGCTTCGAGGACGGCGTCACCGTCACGCGCGACGACATCCAGGCGATCGTCGACTGGCAGAAGGAGCGTCGCAGCGACCGCGAGATCCAGTATCGCCCGGCGCGCGTGCTGATGCAGGATTTCACGGGCGTACCGTGCGTCGTCGATCTCGCCGCGATGCGCGATGCGATGACCAAGCTCGGCGGCAACCCCGAGAAGATCAACCCGCAGGTCCCCGTCCACCTCGTCATCGATCACTCGGTTATGGTCGACGAGTTCGGCACGCCCAAGGCGTTCGAAGATAACGTCGATCTCGAGTACGAGCGCAACATCGAGCGCTACGAGTTCCTGAAATGGGGCAGCAAGGCGCTCGACAATTTCCAGGTCGTCCCCCCCGGCACCGGCATCTGCCACCAGGTGAACCTCGAATATATCGGCCAGGCCGTCTGGTCGTCGGCCTCGTCGGGCGACCACGGCGACGGCACCATGATTGCCTATCCCGACACGCTGGTCGGCACCGACAGCCACACGACGATGATCAACGGTCTCGGCGTGCTCGGCTGGGGCGTCGGCGGGATCGAGGCCGAGGCCGCGATGCTCGGCCAGCCCGTCTCGATGCTGATCCCCGAAGTCGTCGGCTTCAAGCTGCTCGGCAAGCTGAACGAGGGCATCACCGCCACCGATCTGGTGCTCACCGTGACGCAGATGCTGCGCGCCAAGGGCGTGGTCGGCCGCTTCGTCGAGTTCTTCGGCCCAGGCCTGTCGTCGATGACGCTCGCCGATCGCGCGACGATCGCCAACATGGCGCCCGAATATGGCGCCACCTGCGGCTTCTTCCCGATCGACGACAAGACGCTCGATTACATGCGCCTCACCGCGCGCTCGGACGAGAATGTCGAGCTGGTCGAGGCGTACGCCAAGGCCAACGGCTTCTGGCGCGACGAGAATGCCGAAGATCCCGTCTTCACGGACACGCTCGAGCTCGACATGGGTTCGGTCGTCGCATCGCTCGCCGGCCCGAAGCGCCCGCAGGACCGCGTCAGCCTCAACAAGGTCGACGAGGTGTTCAACAGCGACCTCCACAAGCTGTACCACAAGGAGCAGCCCGCGCGCGTCGCGGTCGAGGGTCGTGAGCACGACATCGGCGACGGCGACGTCGTGATCGCCGCGATCACCAGCTGCACCAACACGTCGAACCCGTCGGTGCTGGTCGCCGCCGGCCTCGTCGCGCGCAAGGCGAACGCTCTGGGCCTGAAGTCGAAGCCTTGGGTGAAGACGTCGCTCGCGCCGGGTTCGCAGGTCGTCACCGACTATCTCGACAAGGCCGGGCTTACCGCGGACCTGAACGCGCTCGGCTTCAACCTCGTCGGCTATGGCTGCACGACCTGCATCGGCAATTCGGGCCCGCTGGCGCCGGCGATCTCGTCGGCGATCAACGAGAACGACCTCGTCGCGGCGTCGGTGCTCTCGGGCAACCGCAACTTCGAGGGCCGCGTCTCGCCGGACGTCCGCGCCAACTTCCTGGCCTCGCCGCCGCTCGTCGTCGCCTATGCGATCAAGGGCACCGTCACGACCGACATGATCGAGACGCCGCTGGGTCAGGGGTCCGACGGCCAGGACGTGTATCTGCGTGACATCTGGCCGACCAACGAGGAAGTCCGCAGCACGATGGACGCTAACATCGACGCGTCGATGTTCGGCGCGCGCTACGGCGACGTCTATGCAGGCGATTCGAAGTGGCGCGGGATCGACGTCACGGGCTCGGACACCTACGCCTGGCGCGCAGGGTCGACCTATGTCGCCAACCCGCCCTATTTCGAGGGCCTCAGCATGACGCCGTCGCCGGTGCAGGACATCATCGACGCCAAGCCGCTCGCGATCCTCGGCGATTCGATCACCACCGATCACATTTCGCCCGCAGGCTCGATCAAGGCGGACAGCCCGGCCGGCCGCTTCCTCCAGGAGCATCAGGTCAGCAAGGCCGACTTCAACAGCTATGGCGCGCGTCGCGGCAACCATGACGTGATGATGCGCGGCACCTTCGCCAATATCCGCATCAAGAACGAGATGGTCCCCGGCGTCGAAGGCGGCATGTCGAAGTATGACGGCGAGGTCATGGCGATCTACGACGCCGCGATGCGCTTCAAGCAGGACGGCACGCCGCTCGTGATCGTCGCCGGCAAGGAATATGGCACCGGCTCGTCGCGCGACTGGGCGGCGAAGGGCACCAACCTGCTCGGCGTCCGCGCGGTCATCACCGAGAGCTTCGAGCGTATCCACCGCTCGAACCTGGTCGGCATGGGCGTGCTGCCGCTCCAGTTCGCCGAGGGCACCGATCGCAAGACGCTCGGCCTCGACGGCTCGGAGACGTTCACGATCCTCGACGTGGCGAGCATCCGCCCGCGTCAGGACGTGACGGTCAAGATGACCCGTGCAGACGGCACGAGCGAGACGTTCGAGACCAAGTGCCGGATCGATACCGTCAACGAGCTGGAATATTTCCTCAACGGCGGCATCCTCCAGTACGTGCTGCGCAAGCTGGCCGCGTAAACGACTGACGTCGTCCCGGAGCGATCCGGGACGACGGCTTTCATTCAGCTACCCAAAATACCGTCATCCCAGCGAAAGCTGGGATATCCCCGTGAGGCTCATGTCGCGCACCACGAGGGATATCCCAGCGTTCGCTGGGATGACGTGTGTTGGGGAAAGACAGGTTTCGTCGGAGCAAGTCGACGGATCGACGAGCAGCGCCGGACGCGCTTTGCTGACGAAGCGCGTGTCGCCGCACGGCACACTCAGCGCGCGCGATCTCTAAGCAAAAAAGGCGGGGCGACCTCGATGGTCGCCCCGTAGTTCAGGGAGAAGACCGGGACAGGGGAGACCCGGTCAGGTCGCCGACCACAGGGGGAGAGGGGCGGCGACGCACTCTCTTTCGCGCCGATATGTTGCAGCGATATGTCGGAACGGACGTGACGATAATTTAATGCAGGTTGGCGCGCCGAGTCGGGTGGACGCTACGCCCGAGGTCGACCCCGTCACTCCGCCTGGTCCCAGCCCCCGCCGAGCGCCTTGAACAAGGCCACGGTCAGCTGCCGCAGTTGCGCATCGCTCGCTACCAGCTGCTCGCGCGCGGCCAGCACGTCGGTCTGCGTGTTCAGAACGGTATCCTGCGCGACGAACCCGGTCCGATACTGTGATTGCGCGGCCTGCGCGCTGCTCTGCGCATCGACGACCGCGCGCTGCAACGCCGCGTTCCGGCGGCGTTCGGCGGCGATCTGCGCGAGCGGATCCTCGACGTCGCGCAACGCCTGCAACACAGTCGAGCGATAGCGCAGATATGCCTGCTCGCGGTCTTCCTCGCGCGACTTGACGGTCGCCTTGCGGCGGCCCCAGTCGAGCAGCGGGAACTGCGCCGCACCGGTCGCAGTCAATTGCAGGCTGTCGCCCGAGAACAGATTGCCGAGCGCGGTCGAGATCAGCTGGCCCATGCCGGTCAGGCTGAACTTGGGATACATGTCCGCCACCGCGACGCCGATATCCGCGGTCGAAGCCGCGAGCTCGCGCTCCGCCGCGCGGACGTCCGGGCGGCGACGCAACAGCTCCGACGGCAACCCCGCGGGAATCGTCGGCACGCCCAGCGGCGCAACCGACGGCGCGGCGAGTTCGGCCATCAACGTCGCGGGCGGCTCACCGAGCAGGATCGCCAAGGCGTGCATCCGCACATCGACATCGGCGCGAACCGGTTCGGCGCGGGCCTCGGTCGAGGTGATCGAGGCGCGCTGGCGCGTCACGTCGATCGGCGGAACGAGGCCGACCTTGGCGATATTGCCCGCGATCGTCAGCGCGCGGCGCTGGTTGGCGATCTCGCTCTCGATCGTCGCGATCTGCACCTGGTCGAGTCGCAACGCGAAATAGGCCTGTGCGACTTCGGCCGCCAGCGTCACCGCAGCGTCGCGCTTCGACCAGACCGCAGCTTCCGTCCGTGCCCGCGCGCCCTCGGTACTGCGCCGGACGCCGCCGAACAGGTCGAGCTCCCAGCTCGCGTCGAACCCGACCGAATAGGTCGTAATCCCGCTGCCGGGCAATGCGATCCCGCCGGTCGAGCCGGTCCCGCCCGCCCCCGTGCCGCCGCTGAACGCGCGCGCGATCTGCGAGAGGCCCGCATTCTTGCTGAACTCGACATGGCTTGGGCTGGCGTTCGCGTTGACGCTCGGCAAGCCCTGCGACCGCGCGACGATCTCCTGCAATCGCGCCTGGCGCACGCGCGAGGTGGCGATCGCGATGTCGGGATTGCCCTTCAGCGCGCGCTCGACGAGGCCGTCGAGCTGCGGATCGCCGAATGCGGACCACCAGCGCGCCGGATCGACGGTCGCACCGACCGTGGCTTGCGGGCCGACGAACGCCGGCGGCACCGCCATCTCGGGCGCGACGTAATTCGGGCCAACGGTGCACCCCGCGAGCAGGGCTGCGACCGCAACCACCATGAACCGCGCACGCATCAATGCATCCCTCCCGAGGGGGCGCCGCCGGTCTTGCCGGAGCGCATGAATAATACCAGTGGTGCGACGCACAGCACGACCACCATCATCGCGCGGAACACGTCGAGGAAGGCGAGCATCGTCGCCTGCCGCTGCATCTGGCTGTAGAGCACCGCGAGCGGCGTGGTGGACGGATCGCCCTGCCCCGCAAACGCACCCGCCGCCTTCTGCATCCAGTCGTTATAGTTCGGATCGAGCGGGTTGAGCGTCTGCGTCAATTCGGACTGGTGCCGCTGCAGCCCGCCCGCAAGCTGCGTCTGCGCAAAGCAGATGCCGATCGTTCCGCCGAGATTGCGCGAGACGTTGAGCAGGCTCGACGCCTGCGCGGTCTGCGTCTGCTTGAGCCCGACATAGGCGATCGCGTTGATCGGCACGAACAGGAACGGCAGCGCCATCGCCTGGAACAGCCGCGCGAACGCCGCATCCGAAAACGCGATGTCGGCGCTCAGATGGCTCATGTTCCACAGCGCGAACGCCTGGACGAGCAACGCCGGGAACAGCAGCAGGCGAACGTCGACGAGCCCGCTCAACCGCCCCGCGAACGGCACCATGACAAGCGTCGCCAGACCGCCCGCGGTGAGCGCGAGCCCGGCGTCGAGCGAGCTGTAGCCGAGCACCTGTTGCAGCATCTGCGGAATCAGCTGGGTCGTGCCGAACAGGATCATGCCGGTGACGCCCATCACGCCGATCGTCAGCGCGAAGTTGCGGTTCTTCAGCAGCTTGAGGTCAATCACCGGGTCCTTGTGGTTCAATTCCCAGACGACGAGGCTGATCAGCGACACCGCAGCGATGATCGCCGACATGACGATGAACCCGCTGGCGAACCAGTCCTCGCGCTCGCCACGATCGAAGGTGAGCTCGAGGAAGCCCAGCCCCAGCGCGACCAGCGCGACGCCGACATAGTCGATCGTCAGGCCGTGCTTGAAGCGCTCGTCGCGGTCCTTCTTCACCTGGTCGGGCTCGTCGACCAGCGCCTCAACGAGGAACCAGGCGAGGATGCCGACGGGCACGTTGATCAGGAACACCCAGTGCCAGCTCGAATATTCGACGATGTACCCGCCGAGCGTGGGCCCAAGTACGGGGCCGACGACCACGACAATCGCGAATGCCGCGAACGCCATGCCGCGTTGCTTGGGTGGGAAGGTATCTGCGAGGATCGATTGCTCGACCGGTGCCAGGCCACCGCCGCCTATCCCTTGCAGCACGCGCGCGACGACGAGCGTCCCGATGTTCGGCGCAAGGCCGCACAGCAGCGAGGCGAAGGTGAACAGCGCGATCGAGAGCAGGAAATAGCGTTTCCGCCCGATCGCGTCGGACAGCCAGCCCGAGATCGGGATGACGATCGCGTTGGCAACGAGGTAGCTGGTCAGCACCCACGTCGCCTGATCGGTGGTGATCGACAGCCCGCCCGAGATATGATCGAGCGCGACGTTGGCGATCGAGGTGTCGAGCACCTCCATGAAGGTCGGGATCGAGATGATCGCGACGATCAGCCACGGGCTGTACTTGCCCGCCGCCGACCGGCTCGGCGACCAGGTGTGGCCGCCGCCCGCATCGACCTTAGCGGCCTTTGCCACTTCAGCGGACCTTGACGGTCGGCACCACCGACATGCCGGGGCCGATCGGATAGCGCTTCGGATCGGGGCCGTTCTTGACGTCGAACACGATCCGCACGGGGACGCGCTGGACGACCTTCACGTAGTTGCCGGTCGCGTTCTGCGGGGGCAGCAAGGCAAACGCCTGGCCCGCGCCGCGCTGGATCGAATCGACATGGCCCTTGAACTCGACGCCCGGATACGCGTCGACCTTGATGTCGACGGGCTGGCCGATCTTCATGAGCGTGAGCTGCGTTTCCTTGAAGTTCGCGGTCACCCACATCGCGTCGGGGACGATCGCCATCAGCTGCGTGCCGGGGGCGACATAGGAGCCGATGTTGACCGAGCGGTTGACTACCTGCCCCGCGACCGGCGCGGTCAGGCGGAGGTCGCTGATGCTGACGTTTGCCTGGTCGACCAGCGCGCGCTTGGCATCGATCACGGACTTCGCCGCGCCGACCTGTTTCCGCGCGACCGTGATTTGCGCGGTCGCGGTATCGATCTGCTCACGGGCCTGCGCGGCATCCGCCGCGGTCTGGCGGGCGGTGGCACGCGCCTGGTCGAGCTGCTGGCCTGCGACCGCGCTCGGATCGAGCCGCAGCAACGCCTCGTAGCGCGCGAGGTCCTGCTGCGCCTTGACGGCGGCCGCCATCGGCACGCGGGCTTGCGCCGCGGCCTGCTGGCGCTGCGCCTCGGCGGCGGTGACCTGCGCCTGCGCCTGCGCGAACTGCGCGCGCGACTGTTGCTCGTTGGCCTGCGCCTCGGCGACCTGTGCGTCGCGACCCGACGCCTTGATCACCGCGAGCAGGCGGCCAGCCTCGACATGGCGGTTGTCGATATCGGCGACCTGCACCAGCGTGCCCGCGACCTGTGGTGCGAGTCGGACGATGTGCGTGTCGACGAACGCGTCGTCGGTCGATTCGAACTGCCGCGCGTGCAGCCAGTAGAACACGCCGCCGATGATCAGCGCGCTGACGACGATGACGAGGATGATCCAGAACAGCGGCTTCTGGAAGACCGACGGCTTCTTGTCGTCGTCGGACTCCTCGGACTCGTCCTGCTGGTCGGTATCGGACTGCTGGTCCTCGCCGTTCGGATCGCGCTTGCGGTCCTCGTCGTCATGGTCGTGGTCGGAATGGTTCGTCTGGTCGGTCATGCCTGGCCCTGTTCTTCAGCACGCATCGAATCGAGAATGGCGTCGATATTGGCGTCGATTCGCGCTTTGATATCGAGAATGTCGGAAGGCTCGAGCGTGTCGCGCTCAAGCAGTTTGAGGCAGGTCGCGCGGCTCGATCGCAGCGCCACCACCTGCCCGAGCAGCGTGATCGTCGCGATCCGCGCCGTGCGGACGTTGCGGTGTCCGGTGACAATGCAGACCAGGTCGCCGAGCTGGCGGACCATCTGGCCCATCACGCCGCCATAGATCCGCTCGAACGCCTCGCTCGGCTTCATCTGTTCGCGCAGCACGAACAGCGTCCAGTCGGCGCTGTCGGCGCTCGCCATCTTGTCTGCCAGTCGCCCGAGAATGCGGTGGATCCGTACGCGCGCGCCCGCAGCGTCGTCGGTGGCGATCTCGGGCGACAGCTCGATCGGCTCGCCCATCACCGCGGCCATGCGCTCGGCGATCCGGTCGGCCGCGGCGAGGTACAAGCCCTCCTTGCCGCCGTAATGATAGGTGATCGACGACATCGCGGTGCCCGCCGCCGCGGCAATCCCGCGCGTGCTGGCGCCTTCGAGGCCCTTGGCGCCGAATTCGCTGATCGCGATGTCTAGGAGTCGGGACTGGACCACGCGGCGGCGTTTAGTTCGATCGAACGAACGAGCCTAATGAAGAAAGTGTCATGATCTGCGACACGTACCAAATCGCTGCCGCCCGCTGTCGTCCGTTAGCTATCACCCGCGAACCGTCATCCTGACGAAAGTCAGGATCCAGGGTAATCAGCCTTGATCCTGCGTGGCTCTGGATCCTGATTTTCGTCAGGATGACAGAGTATTTGGATTACCGCGTGCGCGAGCATCGCGACGTCGGATGGTCGCCACATACAGAAACGCCGGCCTTCTCAAGGAGAAGACCGGCGTAAATCTGGTGGGCGCGACAGGGATTGAACCTGTGACCCCACCCGTGTGAAGGGTGTGCTCTACCGCTGAGCTACGCGCCCGAAACTCGTTCGGAAGCGGGCCTTTAGGCAGACTGCGCCTGCCTGTCCAGCCCTTTCGACCCCCCCCTAACGGAAGAGAATCAAAGACGGCTTTAGTTGACCGCGTCCTTGAGGCCCTTGCCGGCCTTGAACTTCGGCTGGGTCGAGGCCTTGATCGTCATCGGCTCGCCGGTGCGCGGGTTGCGGCCCGTCGACGCCTTGCGCTTGGAGATCGAGAACGTGCCGAAGCCGACCAGGCGAACCTCCTCGCCCTTCTTCAGCGATGCCTCGATCGCGTCGAACACCGCCTCGACCGCCTTCACCGCGTCGGCCTTGACGAGCCCCGACGTGTCGGCGACCGTCGCGATCAGCTCCTGCTTGTTCATAAAATCCCCCGAGAAAGTCACAATTCGGCCGCGATAGAATCACGGCCGCAGTCAGCGCGCAATAATGCGGCGGCCTCGTCTGCTGTCAAACGAAACCGCCGCATCACCGCAGAGAATCCAAACATGGATTAGTGGTGCAGGCTGCCCCCGACGGGTGCGATCGGTGCCGGCGGCAGTGCCGCAAGCTCGTCCGCATCGGTCCACTCGATCGCCTCGAGCGGCTCGGTCAGCGCAAGTCGCAGCACTTCGTCGACATGCGAAACGGGGATAATCTTCAGCCCTTCCTTGATGTTCGCCGGGATCTCCGCGAGGTCCTTCTCGTTCTCCGCCGGGATCAGCACCGTCTCGATCCCCCCGCGCAGCGCCGCCAGCAGCTTCTCCTTGAGGCCACCGATCGGCAGCACGCGGCCGCGCAGCGTGACCTCGCCGGTCATCGCCACCTCGCGCCGGATCGGCACGCCGGTCAGCGTCGAGACGATCGACGTGACCATCCCGATCCCCGCCGACGGGCCGTCCTTCGGCACCGCACCCTCGGGCAGATGGATATGGATATCCTTGCGCGCGAACAGGCTCGGCTTGATCCCGTAGCTCGGCGCGCGCGCCTTGACGAAGCTGAATGCGGTCTCGATCGATTCCTTCATCACGTCGCCGAGCTTGCCGGTGAGCTTGGCCTGGCCCTTGCCCGCGACCGTCACGCTCTCGATCGTCAGCAACTCGCCGCCGACCTCGGTCCAGGCGAGCCCGGTGACCGCACCGATCTGGTTCTCGGTTTCGCCAAGGCCGTGACGATATTTCTGCACGCCGGCATACTCACCGACATTCTCGGGCGTGATCGTGACGCTGGTCGTCTTGTTCTCAAGAATCTGGCGCAGTGCCTTGCGGCACAGCTTGGCGATCTCGCGCTCGAGCGTGCGGACGCCGGCCTCGCGCGTATACTGCTGGATGAGCGTACGAAGCCCCGCCTGCGTCAGCGTGAACTCGCCCGGCTTCAGCCCGTGCGCCTCGATCTGCTTCTCGACCAGATGGCGCTCGGCGATCTCGACCTTCTCGTCCTCGGTATACCCCTCGAGACGGATGATCTCCATGCGATCGAGCAGCGCCTGCGGCAGGTTGAGCGAGTTCGCGGTGCACACGAACATCACGTCCGACAGGTCGATATCGACCTCGAGATAATGGTCCTGGAACTTGCCGTTCTGCTCCGGGTCGAGCACCTCGAGCAACGCCGACGCCGGATCGCCGCGGAAATCCTGGCCGAGCTTGTCGATCTCGTCGAGCAGGAACAGCGGGTTCGACGTGCCGGCCTTTTTCAGGTTCGTCACGATCTTGCCCGGCAACGAGCCGATATAGGTGCGGCGATGACCGCGGATCTCGGCCTCGTCGCGCACGCCGCCGAGCGACTGGCGGATGAACTCGCGCCCCGTCGCCTTGGCGATCGACTTGCCGAGCGAGGTCTTGCCGACACCGGGAGGGCCGACGAGGCACAGGATCGGCCCCTTCAGCTTGTTGGTGCGCGCCTGCACCGCAAGATACTCGACGATCCGGTCCTTGACCTTCTCGAGCGCGTAATGATCCTCGTCCAGCGTCACCTGCGCGGCGGCGATGTCCTTCTTGATCTTCGACTTCTTGCCCCAGGGGAGCCCGAGAAGCACGTCGAGATAGTTGCGCACGACGGTCGCCTCGGCGCTCATCGGTGCCATCGTCTTCAGCTTCTTCAGCTCGGCGGTCGCCTTGCCGCGCGCTTCCTTGCTCATCTTGAGCGTCGCGATCTTCTGCGTCAGCTCGGCGATCTCGTCGCCTTCGCCCTCACCATCCTCGTTGCCGAGCTCACGCTGGATCGCCTTCAACTGCTCGTTGAGGTAATATTCGCGCTGCGTCTTCTCCATCTGGCGCTTGACGCGGCTCTTGATCTTCTTCTCGACCTGCAGGACGCCCAGCTCGCCCTCCATCGCCGTCATCGCCATTTCGAGGCGCTTGGACGGGTTGGTCTCGAGCAGCATCGCCTGCTTCTCGGCGACCTTGATCGCGATGTTTGCGACGACCGCGTCGGACAGCTTCGATGCGTCCTCGATCTCCGACATCTGCACCGCGGTCTCGGACGCGAGCTTGCGGTTGAGCTTGGCGTAATTCTCGAACTGGTCGACGACCGAGCGCATCAGTGCGGTTACCTCGGCGCCCTCGACCTCGGCATCGGCAACCGGCTCGACCGTCGCGGTCAGGAACTCGCCGCTCTCGTCCAGCGTCTCAAGCGTCGCGCGCTGCTTGCCCTCGACGAGCACGCGAACGGTGCCGTCGGGCAGCTTCAACAGCTGCAGGACGGTGGCGGTGACGCCCATCGAGTACAGGTCGTCGCGCGAGGGATCGTCCTCGGCCGGATCGACCTGCGCGACGAGATAGATCTCCTTGTCCGCCGCCATCGCCGCTTCAAGCGCGGCAACGGACTTATCGCGACCGACGAACAGCGGCACGATCATGTGCGGGAAGACGACGATGTCGCGAAGGGGAAGGACGGGGTACTGGGTCATGAACGCTCCGGTGGGTGCCTGCATGGAGGGCATTATTGAGTCTTATATGGTGAGGATGAAGCGTCCATCAATTGGTTGGTGCGGTTAAGCGGTGTCGCTTCGCGCCAAGTCTGGCCGTTTCGCGCAAGCGCGGGCGACCGGAGCCGCGAACATCGCGCACGTAACCCTGACCTTAGGCCTCCGCGGCATCACGCTGCCCGGGGCCACGGGGTTGTAACAGACGGCGTCCGGCGCGAGAGTGAACGGATGATTTCGCGTCTTCTACTCGCCGCCAGCGCCACCGCGCTTCTTGCCGCCGCCCCGCTCCCGAAGAAGGGCGAACCGGCGATCACCGCGCAGACGCAGCGGTCCGGCGGCGTGCTGACCGCCGAGCAGACCGCGCTCACCTTCGACAGCGCGGATCTTGCGTTCGAGGTGCTTCCCGAGACGGAAAGCCTGAACGGCGTCGCCACATTGGTCTTCACCGCAAAGGCGCCAATCAGCCGCCTGCCGATCGACCTCGACCGCAACCTACCCGTCAGTGCGATCACGATCGACGGCGTGCCGCTCGCACCGTCAGCCTGGACCAATCCCGAGGGGCGATTGACGATCACGCTCCCCAAGCCGGTCGCGGCCGGCGGCAAGGTCACCGCGACGATCACCTATGGCGGCACGCCGCATGTTGCGGTGAAGGCGCCGTGGGACGACGGCATGGTCTGGTCGAAGACGCCCGACGGCCGCACCTGGTTTGCGACGACCGCGGAGGGCTATGGCTGCGACCTGTTCTGGCCGTGCCTCGATTTCCCGACCGGCGAGCCCGCGCTGGTCACGCTCCACATCACCGTGCCGAAAGGGCTCAAGGCGCCGTCGAACGGCGTACTGCTCGGGGTCGATACGCTGGCCGACGGCCGAACGACCTGGAGCTGGCGCGCCAAGCATCCCAACACCTATGGCATCGCGCTGAACGTCGGGCCGTATGAGGAGATCAGCGGCACCTACAAGAGCCGCTTCGGCAGCAGCATCCCGATGCATTACTGGTACCTCCCCGGCGAGAAGGCGCAGGCCGAGACGCTGTTCGCCGAGTTCGCGCCGACGCTCGACTTCTTCGAGAGCATGATCGGCCCCTACCCGTTCGGCGACGAAAAGCTCGGCGTCGTCGAAACGCCGCACAAGGGCATGGAGCACCAGACGATCAACGCCTATGGCAACGACTATGCCAAGGCGCCGGAAGGGTTCGACTGGCTGTTCCAGCACGAGTTCGCGCATGAGTGGTTCGGCAACCAGCTGACCGCGGCGAACTGGGACGATTACTGGCTGCACGAGGGCTATGGCACGTACATGCAGCCGCTCTACGGCCAGTGGCGCGAGGGGCGTGCGCGCTATGCGGCGATGATGCAGGGCGAGCGGACCTCGATCATGAACCTGAAGCCGATCACGCAACAGCGCATCACCACCGAGGAAGAGGTGTACGAACTCGACAAGGGCGGCGCGGGTCAGGACATCTACTATAAGGGCTCGTGGATGCTGCACACGCTGCGCGCCTTGATCGGGGACAAGGCGTTTTTCGACGTCACGCGGCTGGCGGTATACGGCCGCGCGGATCCCAAGCCGGGGAATTTCAAACCGCGGTTCGGATCGACGAAGGACTATGAAGCGCTCGTCCGCAAGGTGACGGGGAAGGACTATGGCTGGTTCTTCGACGTCTATCTCCGCCAGGCGGCGCTGCCCGAGCTGGTCGAGACCCGGACCGGAACCATGCTGACGTTGGCGTGGAGGGTGCCGGGCAATGGTGCGTTCCCGCTGCCGGTCGAGGTACAGGTCGACGGCAGGACGCGGACGGTGCCGATGACCGGCGGGAAGGCGAGCCTGTCGGTCCCGGCGGGTGCGCATGTCGTGATCGACCCGGACGCGCTGGTCCTCCGCCGCAGTATCGCGCTCGAAGACGTGGCCGCCTGGAAAGCCGCGCAAGCCGCAAAGGGCAAGCCACAATGACCACGCCGCCGTTCCCCCGCGAACGCGGGGGTCCAGGAATCTCAAAAGCCAACACGCGTGACCCAGGGCTCTTGCGTGCGCAGGAGAACATCTGGCCAGCGCGTGCTGCGGAGATGGCCGCGATCTTCATGGTCGGCGACGGGCTGATCGGGCTGCTCCAGCCGCGCCGCCACGTCGATCTCTGGAAAGACGATGCGCTAGGCACGGAAAAACTGGTGTCGCCCTTCGTCGACCGCCCCGGCCGTCGTCGCCTCTATGCGGTGATGCAGATCGCCGCAGGCCTCGCCTTGGCGGCACGCCAAAGACCATGAACGCCGCGGGCTTGTCCTTGCTCGCGTTGGCACTCGCGGGATGCGGGTCAGCGCCGGACGCGGCCTCGACAAGCCAGATCGCGCGCGGCGAGCGCGTCTTCCGCCGCTGCACCGCATGCCATACGATCGGGCGCTATGCGGGCGATACCGATGGCCCCAATCTCTACGGCGTACTCGGCGGCCCCGTCGGCGAGCGCCGCCCGCGCTTCGCCTATACCGCCGGCCTGAAGGCACTCGGCGGAACATGGGACGCGGCGCGGATGGACCAATGGCTCGCCAACCCGCGCCGGATGGTCCCCGGCACGACGATGGCGTTTGCGGGGCTTGCCGACTCGAAGGACCGCGCCGACGTCATCGCCTATTTGGCGACGCAGCGCCCCTGACGAGTCACGGCACCACGGTCGTGAACAGATAGGCCGCAAAGATCACGAGATGGACGACGCCCTGCAACACCGTCGTCCGCCCGGTGCCGAGCGACAGCGTGGCGACGAACAGCGACAGCGCGAGCAGCGTCATGCTCTTGGCGTCGATCCCCAGCGCGATCGGCAGATCGAGGACGAGCGACACGATCGCCACGCTCGGGATCGTCAGCCCGATCGTCGCCAGCGCGGAGCCGAGCGCGAGGTTGAGGCTCGTCTGCAACCGGTTGCGCCGCGCCGACTTGTACGCGGCCAGGCTCTCGGGCGCGAGCACCAGCGCGGCGATCACCACGCCGACCACGGTCAGCGGCAGGCCGGCCCCGAGTACCGCCGCCTCGATCGTCGGCGACAAGGTCTTGGCGAGCAGCACCACCGAGACGAGCGCCACCAGCAGCGCGGCGAACGCGATTCCCGTCGCACGACGCGACGGCGGCGCGGCATGATCGTCCTTGTCGTCGGTCGAGGGCAGGAAATAATCGCGGTGGCGCACCGTCTGCACCAACACGAACGTCCCGTAGAGGATCAGCGAGACGACCGCGACGAACATCAGCTGCGACGCCGCATAGGTCGGACCCGAGGTCGACGAGGTGTAGTTCGGCAGGATCAGCGATAGCACCGCCATCGCGGCGAGTACGCCGAGCGCGGCGGTCATGCCCTTCAACGTGAAGCGCTGCTCGTGATGCCGCACCGCGCCCGCCAGCAGGCAAAGGCCGATGATGAAATTGAGGATGATCATGATCGCCGCGAACACCGTGTCGCGTGCCAGCGTGGTGGCATCGCCCGCATTCGACAGCATCAGCGAGACGATCAGCGACACCTCGATCACCGTGACCGCGATCGCGAGGACGAGCGTGCCGAACGGCTCGCCGACCTTGTGCGCGATCACCTCGGCATGATGCACCGCCGCCAGCACGCTGCCAATCAGCACGATCACCGCGGCTGCCGTGCCGAGCGCGCCCATCTTGGCCAGCCCGACGAGGATCGCGACGAGCCCCAGCCCCGGCGCGACGAGCGTCCAGATCGGAAGCGCCAGACGGTCGGGCATCGTCTCCACCACGTCTGCGTTCGGTCGGTCGGCCACTTCGATCGTCATGCAAGCTCCCTCGTTTCACTTACCCAACGAATGCGTGACGGCCGATAAGGGTCCGAGTGCGGGCGATTGTGCAGGGGCCGGGTTCGGGTAGATTGGCCCGATGTTGCCCCCCGATCTTTGCCAAACGCTCGTCATGGTGGCGCACGCGATGCGCGAGGCGCGCGATCCGTGGTGGGTGATTTCCAGCGCGGCGGTCGCGCTTCACGGGGTGGTGCCGATCACGGTCGCCGACGTCGACGTGGTGACGAGCGTCGAGGATGCTCGGCGCGTGATGGCGCGACTGGGAGTCGTTCCGGCGAGGGAGTCGGCCAGCTTGATGTTCCGGTCGGCGGTGTTCGGCCGGTGGACGGCGCCGCCACTAATGGTCGAGATCATGGCGGGGTTTCATGTCGCGACTTCGGCGGGGTGGACGGAGGTGCTTCCGCGGACGCGCGTGCCGATCGGGGTGGAAGAGGCAACCATCTATGTGCCGCGTCGTGACGAACTGGCCGAGATGCTTAGGCTGTTCGGGCGCCCGAAGGATGATGAGCGGATCCGGCTGCTTACCACGCAACCCTAGCGGCCAACCCGGCCCCACCCTTCCCAACGCGATGGAGAATGTAGGGCGCCACCACGTCCCCCACTCGGTCATCCTGACGAAAGTCAGGACCCAGGGCCACACAGGCCGGCGCTCGGTACCCTGGATCCTGACTTTCGTCGGGATGACGGAGGGGTTTTTACGAATCGGCTCGCTCCCCAAACGAAACGCGGCGCGGGTCGCCCAGTGCTTTTCCCCAAACTCGAACCGACAGGCCGTCACGCCAGGTCGCCGGTCTTGCTCTCATCGGCACGGAGGACGCCAAAATATGTGCGCGCCAACACCCCCCACTGTCATCCTGACGAAAGTCAGGACCCAGAGCCACACAGGCCCGCTCTCGGTACTCTGGATCCCGACTTTCGTCAGGATGACGGGAGGGGGTTTAAGCGGCGAGTTTCACCCCGAACGAAAAAGGGCGCCGATCGCTCGGCGCCCTTTCTCAATCTCGAACCGGCCGAGCCTTACGCCGCGTCGCCGGTCTTCTTCTTCTCGGCATAGACGCGGATCGGTTCCTTGCGGCCCTCGATCACGTCCTTGTCGATCATCACCTCGTCGACGCCGTCCATGCCGGGCAGGTCGAACATCGTGTCGAGCAGGATGCTCTCGAGGATCGAACGAAGCCCGCGCGCGCCGGTCTTGCGTTCGATGCCCTTCTTGGCGACCGAGACCAACGCGTCGTCGGTGAAGCCGAGCGCGACGTCCTCCATCTCGAACAGCTTCTGGTACTGCTTGACCAGCGCGTTCTTCGGCTCCTTCAGGATCTTCACCAGCGCGTCGACGTCGAGATCCTCGAGCGTCGCGATCACCGGCAGGCGCCCCACGAACTCGGGGATGAGCCCGAACTTGAGCAGATCCTCAGGCTCGACCGACTTCAGCGTCTCGCCCGTCTTGCGCTCGTCCGGCCCGGCAACATACGCGCCAAAGCCGATCGACTTGCCCTGCAGACGATCGCCGATGATCTTCTCGAGACCCGAAAATGCACCGCCACAGATGAACAGGATGTTCGTCGTATCCACCTGCAGGAACTCCTGCTGCGGATGCTTGCGACCACCCTGCGGAGGAACGCTCGCGGTGGTGCCCTCCATCAGCTTGAGCAGCGCCTGCTGCACGCCCTCGCCCGACACGTCGCGCGTGATCGAGGGGTTCTCGGCCTTGCGGCTGATCTTGTCGATCTCGTCGATATAGACGATTCCGCGCTGCGCCCGCTCGACGTTGTAGTCCGACGCCTGGAGCAGCTTGAGGATGATGTTCTCGACGTCCTCGCCGACATAGCCGGCTTCGGTCAGCGTCGTCGCATCGGCCATCGTGAACGGCACGTCGAGGATGCGGGCGAGCGTCTGCGCGAGCAAAGTCTTGCCGCAACCCGTCGGCCCGACGAGCAGGATGTTCGACTTGGACAGCTCGACATCGGCACCCTTGGCGCCGTGATTGAGCCGCTTGTAGTGATTGTGCACCGCCACCGACAGGACGCGCTTGGCGCGCTTCTGGCCGATCACGTAATCGTCGAGGACGTCGCAGATCTCCTGCGGAGTCGGCACGCCGCCGTCCTTCTTGGACACCAGCGCCGACTTCGTCTCCTCACGGATGATGTCGTTGCATAGCTCGACGCACTCGTCGCAGATGAAGACCGTCGGCCCGGCGATCAACTTGCGGACCTCGTGCTGCGACTTGCCGCAGAACGAGCAATAGAGGGTGCTCTTCGAGTCGCCACCGCTCAGCTTCGTCATTCAATCACCTCTCGCGCATGTCGGTGCACGTGCCGTTTCCGGGGCCGCTACCGTAACGTACCCCGGAGTTCCTACAATCAAATAAACCGGCGGGATTTACGATTCGCCCCATGCCGGCCCCGCTTGAGCGGGCTTTACGCAGGTTTCGCCGTGTCGTCCGCAGGGGCGGGACGCTTGTCGAACACCTCGTCGACCAGGCCAAAATCCTTCGCTTCGTTCGCTTCGAGGAACGTATCGCGGTCCATCCGGCGCTCGATTTCTTCGATCGGCTGGCCGGTATATTGCGCGTACAGTTCGTTCATGCGCTTGCGGATCCGCAGGATCTCGCGCGCCTGGATCTCGATGTCGCTGGCCATGCCCTGTGCACCACCCGATGGCTGATGGATCATGATGCGGGCGTTGGTCATCGCGACTCGCATGCCAGGCTCACCGCTTGCGAGCAGGAAGCTGCCCATCGAGGCGGCCTGGCCGATGCACACCGTGCCGACGCGCGGGCGAATGTACCGCATCGTGTCGTGGATCGCCATGCCCGCCGTGACGACACCGCCCGGCGAGTTGATGTACATGAAGATGTCCTTCTTCGGGTTCTCGGACTCGAGGAAGAGCAGCTGTGCGGTGATCAGCGAGGCCATGCCGTCCTCGACGCCACCGGTCACGAAGATTATGCGCTCGCGGAGCAGGCGCGAGAAGATGTCGAACGAGCGCTCGCCGCGGTTCGACTGCTCGATAACGATGGGAACCAGGCCTGCTTGCGTCTGCTGCAGGCCGAGCCCGGCGCTGGCCAATGGGCTAGCAAAGTCGCCGGTCTCGAACGGATTGTGCATGGAAATCTCTCTTATGCCCCAGTGAACCGCCAACATCGGCGCTCGCAACGGGGAGTTCAAGCCCTGCTACCCGTCAGGAGAACCACCTACCCCTCGCTCCTTCGGCGAGACGGAGGGGCCAGCGGAAGTGCGACGATCCTCCCCCGCCAGGGGGAGGTGGCGCCGAAGGTGACGGAGGGGGCGGACACGGAACAGCGGTTTCGCGTACCTCCCCCTCCGTCTGGCTAACGCCAGCCACCTCCCCCTGGCGGGGGAGGATTACAGGGTATGTGATCCGCGTCAGACTCCAGGTGCCGGATAGGCGAGATACGCCAGCCGCCGCACCTCGCGACGGCCCCGGACAACCGTATCGAGGATCAGCCCCGTAAAGACGTTCAGCGCGGCGAAGATCCCCAGGCCGGTGATCAGGATCGCGGTCGGAAAGCGCGGCACCTGGTGGATTTCGATATAGGTAAGTACCAACGGGATACCGAGGACCAGCGCGAGCACCGCAAACGCGCCGCCGATCACCCCGAAGAACCACAAGGGCCGCTCGATCCGGTACAGCGTCATGATCGTGCGCAGGATCCGCCACCCATCGCCATAGGTGCTGAGCTTCGACTCGGATCCCTCGGGCCGCGCATAATAGGGCGTCTCGACCTCGCCGATCGGCATCTTGAGCTCTAGCGCATGGACGCTGATTTCTGTCTCGATCTCGAACCCCGCCGACAGCGAGGGGAAGCTCTTCACGAACCGCCGCGAGAATACGCGGTAGCCCGACAGGATATCGGTGAAGCTGCGCCCGAACAGTCGCGCGAGCATCCCCGTCAGCAGTGCGTTGCCGAACCGGTGCCCGCGGCGATAGCTCTCCTGGACCTGGCTGATCCGCGAACCGACGACCATGTCGAGCTGTTCGTCGAGCACGCGCGCGACCAGCGCCGGTGCGGACGCCGCGTCATAGGTCGCGTCGCCATCGGCCATCACGTAGATGTCGGCGTCGATATCCGCGAACATCCGGCGCACGACCGCACCCTTGCCCTGGATCCGCTCGGTCCGCACCACGGCACCCGCCGCGCGCGCGACCTCCACCGTCCGGTCGGCGCTGTTGTTGTCGTACACGTAGATGGTGGCGCCCGGCAGCGCGGCGCGGAACCCCGCCACCGTCTGCGCGATCGCCGCCGCTTCGTTGTAGCAGGGCAGCAGGACGGCGATTCTGGGTTCGGTCATGCCCTGCCCTATCGTGCCGGAGGCTGCCTTGCAGATGCTATTTTCGGCCACCGAACCCCCTGAAACGCAAATCCCCGGCGGAGGCCGGGGTCCAGTCGGGGAAGGTCCATAACGGAGCTTTACGCGCCGTTATAGTAGCCTTTCCAACTGGACCCCGGCCTCCGCCGGGGAGGTGGCCCGAAAACGGGTCGAGTGCCTCGACGACGAGGCACTCGATCGGCGTTACGCCTCGGTCTTGGTCGGCGCCTTCTTGGCGCGCGGCTTCTTCACCGGTGCGTCGGCAGCTTCGGTGCCCTCGGCATTCTCGGCCGCGACCGGCGACGACTCGGTCACCGCGGTCTCGGCCTCGACCGGTGCCGCCTTCTTCTTGGCAGGCGCCTTCTTGGCGGGCTTGGCCTCGTCTGAAGCCTCGTCCGTCACGGTGTCGTCCGCAGCAGCGTCGTCGGACGCAGGCTTGGCCTTCTTGGCGGCAGCCTTCTTCTTGGGCTTGTGGTTGTCGTGGTCATGCACGTGCGTGCCGCTCGCGAAACCGTCCTCGCTCTCGATCGCAGCTTCCAGCTCCTCGCGGGTCGCTTCGCGATCGGTGATCTCGGCCTTCTCGAACAGGAAGTCGACGACCTTGTCCTCGTACAGCGGCGCGCGCAGCTGGGCAGCGGCCATCGGCTCGGACTGCACATACTGCATGAACTGCTGACGCTGCTCGGCCGGATACTGCTGCGCAGCCTGGGCGAGCAGACGCTGCATTTCCTGGTTGGAAACCTCGACGCCGTTCGCCTGGCCGATCTCGGACAGGAGGAGCCCCAGGCGCACGCGACGCTCGGCGATCTTGCGGTAATCGTCGCGCTCGCCTTCCATCTCGGCCATCGCGGCCTCGGGATCGGCTTCGTGCGTGGCTTCGTGCTGGAGCTGCTGCCAGATCTGGTTGAACTCGGCTTCCACCATCGACGGCGGAACCTCGAAGTCGTGACCTTCGGCGAGCTGGTCGAGCAGCTTGCGCTTCATGTGCGTGCGCGTGAGCCCGTTATGCTCCTGCTCGATCTGACCCTTGAGCAGGCCCGTGAGCTGCTCAAGGCTCTCGAGACCCAGCGACTTGGCCAGATCCTCGTCGATCGCGCTCTCGCCCGCGGTCTTCACCGATTTGACGGTGATGTCGAACGTGGCCGGCTGGCCCGCGAGCGACTTCTCCTGATACTCCTCGGGGAAGGTCACGTTGAGGACCTTGTCGTCGCCGGTCTTCACGCCAACGAGCTGGTCCTCGAAGCCGGGGATCAGACGCCCTGCGCCGAGCTCGACGCCCATGTCGGTGCCGGTGCCGCCGTCGAACGCGACGCCGTCGGCGGTCTTGCCGACGAAATCGACGGTGACAAGATCGCCCATCGCGGCGACGTAATCGTCAGCGGCGTCGTCCCACTTCTTCTGCTGGTCGGCGAACTTCTGGAGCTGCTCGGTGACCGCCTCGTCGGCGACGGGCACGGTCAGGCGCTCGAGCTTCAGGCCGTCGATCGCGGGTGCCGGCACCTGCGGGAGGACTTCCAGCTCAACCTTGACGACCGCATCCTTGCCGATGTCGTAGCCGTCTTCCAGCTCGACCGAAGGCTGCATCGCGGGGCGCAGCTGCTTTTCGGCGACGAGCGTCTGGACGCCCTCCTGGATCGCCGCGTTCACCGCGTCCTGCGTCAGCGCCGGGCCGTGCATCTTGCGGATGAGGTTCGCCGGCACCTTGCCCGGACGGAAGCCCGGCATCTTCATCTGCGGCGCGAGGCGCTTCAGCTCGACATCGACCTTCGCATCGATATCCTTCGCAGTGATGGTGAGGGTGTAGGCGCGCTTGAGGCCCTCGTTCAACGTCTCGACAGTCTGCATGTCCGGCCTTTGTCTAAAAGAGCATTCGGGAAAAATTCGTCTGGGTGTCGCCCCGCCCGAGCGGCGGAGTGGTGCGGGCGAAGGGACTCGAACCCCCACATCTTGCGATGGCAGGACCTAAACCTGCTGCGTCTACCAGTTCCGCCACGCCCGCACAGGACATCGCCGTAGCGGGCGCGTCTATACCAACGTTGTATGCCGGGGCAAGCACGCAAGGCAACTACACGTGATCGCACGCGTTGATGCAGCAGAAGGAGAGAGCATCATGGCTACCCAACCCCCTGCAGAATTCCCGACGCCCTCGTCGCCCGCCGAGCCGACGACGCCCCCGCCGGAGTTCAATCCGCCCGCACCCGACGTGGATTATCCCGATCCGAGCGGCCCCTCGACCGATCCCGCTCCCATCCAGCCGGAGGTGTGACGATGACCGATCCGCATGCAGGCACCAATCCCGAAACGCGTCCCGAGGATCGTGACGCGGACCCGCGCAGCGACATCGAACAGGCGGTGCAGTCGCGCTCGGACGCGGTCGAGCGCGGCGAAGGCGGTGACGAGCCCGAGACGTTTACTGATACCGGCATGCCGGACGGCGTCGGCGGCACCGGTGGCGTGACGAAAAACCAGGACGGCGACGCGCAGTAAGTCGCGCCGGTCAGCAACCATAAATGCGGGGGTGGATAGCATAGGCTGTCCACCCCCTTCTTGCAGGATCCGCCCATTTCCACGCCCGCCAGCACCCCGCTTTCGGGGCTGCTCCCCGACCTTGCCCAGCATCAGACGCTGTACGTGGCGCTTGGGGTCGCAGTACTGGTGTTCGTCGTCGCGCAGCGGATCCCGATCGTCCGGACGCTCGTCAATCTCGCGATGACGCTGGTGCTGGTCGGCCTGCTCTTCGTGGCGATCGGTCAGCGCAGCCAGTTCGATCCGTATCTCGGCAAGATTGCCAAACTGCTGCGGATCGAGGACCAGCAGGTCGTCGGCGGCGAGGTCCGTATCCGCATGGCGGCGGACGGCCATTTCTGGGCGCGGGCGCGGATCGACGGCGTCGAGCGCCGTCTGTTGATCGACAGCGGCGCAACGATCACCGCGCTGTCGGCGAAGACGGCGGACGCGGCGGGGATCGATGCGCAATCGAGCGTCGTGCCGATCGTGCTCCAGACCGCCAATGGCGCGATTCCCGCGCAGTCGGGCCGGATCCGCGAATTGAAGCTCGGCGAGATCATCGCGCGCGACCTGCAGGCGGTGGTGTCGCCCGCGTTCGGAGACACCAACGTGCTGGGGATGAACTTCCTGTCGCGCCTCGCATCGTGGCGAGTCGAGGAGAATGTCCTGATCCTGGTCCCGCATCATCCGCAGAAAGTGGGCGTGTAACGGGAGCCAGACTCATGCTCTCGCCCTACCCTCACATTTGCCACCACCCCGGCGAAGGCCGGGGTCCAGTTGGGGGGGCGAGGTAACGGGACGCAGCGCCTGATCAGCAACGTCTCCCAACTGGGCCCCGGCCTTCGCCGGGGTGGTGGGATTGTTGACGCTTCCCCTAACGCTCTAGTTCCCCCGCGAACGCGGGGGCCCAGGAATCCAGCAGCGTTGCGCGCGGTTACCCTGGACTCCCGCCTTCGCGGGAGAACGGGAACGGCGTTACGGCGCCACCGACTCCCCGAGCGCGCTCTTCAGCACCTCATTCACCACCGCCGGGTTGGCCTTGCCGCCCATGGCCTTCATCGTCTGCCCGACGAAGAACCCGAACAGCTTGTCCTTGCCGCCGCGATAATCGGCGACCTTGTCCGCATTCGCGGCCATCACGTCGGCGATGACCTTCTCGATCGCGCCCGTATCGCTGGTCTGCTTCAACCCGCGATCCTCGACGACCTTCGCCGCGCCGTCGCCGGTCTCGAGCATCACCTCGAACACCTGCTTGGCAAGGCTCCCCGACAGCGTACCATCGGCGATCAGCCCAAGCAGTTCCGCCGCCTGCGCAGGCGATACCGGCGAGTTGGCGATATCCTTGCCCGTCCGATTGAGCGCACCGAACAGCTCCGACGTCGTCCAGTTCGCCGCCGCCGCCGGCTTCACGCCCGCATCGAGCAGCGCATCGAACCAGCGCGCCGCCTCGACCTCGGCGGTCAACACCGTCGCCTGATACGCCGTGATCCCGAGCGCCTCATACCGTGCCCGCTTCGCATCAGGCAGTTCGGGCAGCGACGCCCGGCATTCCTCGAGGAACGCATCGTCGAGCACCAGCGGCAACAGGTCGGGATCGGGGAAGTAGCGGTAATCATGCGCGTCTTCCTTCGACCGCATCGAGCGCGTCTCGTTGCGATCGGGATCGTAGAGCCGCGTCTCCTGCTGGATCTTGCCGCCAGCCTCGAGCACCTCGACCTGGCGCTTGGCCTCCTGCTCGACCACCGCCATCACGAAGCGCACCGAATTGACGTTCTTCGTCTCGGTCCGCGTGCCGAGCTCGTCGCCGGGCTTGCGCACGCTGACATTGACGTCGGCGCGCATCGAGCCCTCTTCCATGTTGCCGTCGCACGATCCGACATAGCGCAGGATCGACCGCAACTTACGCAGGTACGCGCCCGTTTCCGCCGGCGATGCGAGATCGGGCTTCGACACGATCTCCATCAGCGCGACGCCCGAACGGTTGAGATCGACATAGGACTGGGTCGGATGCTGGTCGTGCATCAGCTTGCCCGCGTCCTGCTCGACATGGATGCGCTCGACGCCGATCCGCTTGCCCGCGGCATCGGGGTTCTTCTCGTCGAGGCTGATGTCGATCGCGCCTTCGCCGACGATCGGATGATAGAGCTGGCTGATCTGATACCCCTGCGGCAGATCGGCGTAGAAGTAATTCTTCCGGTCGAACCGCGACCACTTATTGATCTGCGCGTCGATCGCCATGCCGGTGCGTACCGCCTGGCGGATGCACTCGCGGTTCGGCACCGGCAGCATGCCCGGCATCGCCGCATCGACTAGCGAAACCTGCGTGTTGGGCTCAGCCCCAAACGCGGTCGCCGCGCCCGAGAATAGCTTGGCGTTCGACGTCACCTGCGCATGGACTTCGAGGCCGATCACGACCTCCCACTCGCCGGTTTCGCCCTGGATTCTGTAGTCGCTCATGTTACCACCAAGCCTCTGGCCGTGCCGTAAATCCTGCCCGCTGTTCGATTGCGAGCCCTGCGTTCAGCACACCTTGTTCGTCGAGCGGCTTGCCGATGATCTGCAAGCCCAGCGGCAGGCCCTGCTTGTCGAGACCACCCGGCACCGACATCGCCGGCAGACCCGCCAGCGACGACGGCACGGTGAAGACGTCGTTCAGATACATCGCGATCGGATCGGCCGACTTCTCGCCGAGCGCGAACGCCGCGGAAGGGGCGGTCGGCGTGAGCAGGACGTCGCACGTCTCCCACGCCTTTTCGAAATCGCGCGCGATCAGCGTCCGGATCTTCTGCGCCTGCGTATAGTACGCGTCGTAGTAGCCGGCCGACAGCACATAGGTGCCGATCATGATGCGGCGCTTCACCTCGGGACCGAAGCCGTCGGCGCGCGTCGCGGCGTACATGTCCTGCAGGCCCGAGCCCGCGGGCAGGTCGCGGATGCCGTAGCGCACGCCGTCATAGCGCGCGAGGTTCGACGACGCCTCGGCAGGCGCGATAATGTAATAGGCGGGCAGCGCGTATTTGGTGTGCGGGAGCGAGACCTCGACGATCGTCGCGCCGGCATCCTTCAGCCAGTCGATGCCCTTCTGCCAGAGCGCCTCGATCTCCTCGGGCATCCCCTCGACGCGGTATTCCTTGGGGATACCGACGCGCAGGCCCGCGAGGCTGGCCGACAGACCCGCTTCCCATTTCGGCACGTCGAGCTGGAGCGAGGTGCCATCCTTCGAATCGAACCCGGCCATCGCCTCGAGCAGGATCGCGCAGTCGCGCACGTCGCGTGCCATCGGCCCGGCCTGGTCGAGCGACGAGGCGAACGCGATCGTCCCCCAGCGCGAGCAGCGGCCATAGGTCGGCTTGATGCCGCTGATGCCCGTGAAGGCGGCGGGCTGGCGGATCGAGCCTCCGGTGTCGGTACCGGTCGCGCCTGGGCAGAGCCGTGCTGCCACTGCCGACGACGAACCGCCCGACGAGCCGCCGGGGGCGAGCGAAGCGTTACCGCCGTCGTTGCGCTTCCAGGGGCTGATCACGTTGCCGAACGCGGAGGTCTCGTTCGACGAGCCCATCGCGAACTGGTCCATGTTCAGCTTGCCGAGCATCCCCGCGCCCGCATCCCAGAGGTTCTGCGAGACGGTCGACTCATAGGTCGGCGTGAAGCCTTCGAGGATATGGCTCGCCGCGGTCGTTGTGACGCCCTTGGTGCAGAACAGGTCCTTCATGCCGATCGGCACGCCGGCCAGCGGCTTGAGCGTCTCGCCGGCGGCGCGTGCGGTATCGGCGGCGGTGGCGGCGGCGATCGCGTGCTCGGGCGTCTCGACCAGGAACGCGTTGAGCGCCTTGGCCTGGCTCACCTTGACGATGAACGCATCGGCGACGTCGCGCGCCGAGAAGCTGCCGTCGCGCACGCCGTCGCGGATGCCGGCGATGCCGAGATCGGTAAGGTCGGTCATTATTCGATCACCTTGGGCACGGCGAAGAAGCCGTGTTCAGCTACGGGCGCGTTGGCCAGGATCTGCTCGCGGATATTGCCGCCGGTGAGCGGATCGGCGTTGACGACGTCGTCGCGCAGCCGCAGCGTGTTGGGGATGACGGCGGTCATCGGCTCGACGCCGGTCGTATCGACCTCGCCCAGCATCTCGATCCAGCCAAGGATGTTTCCGAGTTCCGGCGCCATGCGGGCGGCGTCCTCGTCGGTGATCGCGATGCGCGCAAGGCTCGCGATCCGCTTCACGGTTGCAGTATCTACGGACATGCCGCTCGGCTAGCACCGCGCGGCGCGCAGGCGCAATATGTTTCCCGTGCGAGATCTAATCCTCCCCCGCCAGGGGGAGGTGGCAGGCGTCAGCCTGACGGAGGGGGAGGAAAGGGAAACCGATGTTCCGTGTCCTCCCCCTCCGTCGCCTTCGGCGCCACCGCCCCCTGGCGGGGGAGGATTGATCGCCCTTCTAGTTCCCCCGCGGAGGCGGGGGGCCAGGATTGCGGGCGCCGCCGCTCAAGATCCTGGCCCCCCGCCTCCGCGGGGGAACAGCTTGCCTCGACGAACAAGAACGCCCCCGTTGCAACCGCCCCCGGCTTGCGGCACGGGGGCCGCACCGCCTGCACGGAAGGTCCCGCTTGGCCCGCAAGTTCCTCTATTTCGTCGCCGTGATGATCGTTCTCGCGATCGCCGCGCTGCTCGCCTACCGCTTGTTCGGGACCGACATGATCCGCATGGCGATGGTCCCGCGCGCCACCTTCGAGGCGCAGCGCGAAGCCCCGCGCAACATCTATGCGCGCAAGATCATGTGGCTCGCCCGCCCCGACGCGCCCGGCAACCCCGCGCTCTGGACGCCCCCCGGCTATACGCCCGGCCCGCGCGGCACGGGCGCGGCGATCTTCTTCATCCACCCGACATCGTACATCAACCGCGACCATTGGAACGCGCCGATCGACGATCCGGAGACCAACGCGCGCGCCGAGCTGTTCCTCCGCGGCCAGGCGAGCGCGTTCAACGAAGCCGGCGACATCTGGGCGCCGCGCTATCGCCAGGCGACGTTCGGCGCGTTCCTGACCAGCGCCGCCGAAAGCGAACGCGCGCTCGCGCTCGCGTACGGCGACGTGTCGGCGGCGTTCGACCGCTTCCTCAAGGAAGTCGGCCCGACCCGCCCGATCATCCTCGCCGGCCACAGCCAGGGCGGCGCGCACCTCACCCGCCTGCTGCGCGACCGGATCGCGACCGACCCGAAGCTGCGCGCACGGATCGTGGCGGCCTATGTCGTCGGCTGGCCCGTCTCGCGCACCACCGACCTGCCGCGCATGGGCCTGCCAGAATGCCGCACCGCCGATCAGACCGGCTGCATCCTGTCCTGGGAGAGTTTCGCCGAGCCCGCCGACCCATCGCTGATCGTCGACGCCTATGACGCGACGATCGGGTTCGACGGTCGCCCGCGCAAGGGCACGCCGATCGTCTGCACCAACCCGCTGACCGGCACCGCCGACGCCGCCGCGCCCGCGACCGCCAACCTCGGCACATTGGTCCCCGCCGCCGATCTCGCGACCGCGACGATGGCGGTCGGCAGCGTGCACGCGCGCTGCGCCGACCGCGGCTTCCTGCTGATCGGCGACGGCCCGAACCTCGGGCCGTACGTGCTGCCGGGTAACAACTACCACGTCTACGACTATAGCCTGTTCTGGGCGAACGTCCGCGCCGACGCCAACCGCCGCCTGAAGGCCTTCGCGCAATGATCACGCTCTCCGCCGCCCAGTTCCGCGACGCGCTCCCCGATGGCGGCCGGCTGATCGGCCTCGACGTCGGCACCAAGACGATCGGCACCGCTTTGTGCGATGCGGGCTGGTCGTTCGCGAGCCCTGCGCTGCTGATCCGCCGCACCAAGTTCCAGAAGGACAAGGCCGCGCTCGCCGAGATCATCACCGCGCAGAAGGTCGTCGGGCTCGTCATCGGCCTGCCGATCAACCTCGACGGCAGCGAAAGCCCGCGCTCGCAATCGACGCGCGCGTTCGCGCAGAATCTCAAGGACATGGGGCTGCCGATCCTGTTGCAGGACGAGCGCTGGTCGACTGTCGCGGTCACGCGCACGCTGATCGAACAGGACGCCAGCCGCGCCAAGCGCGCCGAACTGGTCGACAAGATGGCCGCCGCCTACATCCTCCAGGGCGCGATCGATGCGCTGGTGACCGCGCAGATCTGACCCGCCCCCCAATCCTCCCCCGCCAGGGGGAGGTGGCAGGCTCTTGCCTGACGGAGGGGGAGGTAAGCGACCACCTTTCGGTCCGTGTCCTCCCCCTCCGACGCCTTCGGCGCCACCTCCCCCTGGCGGGGGAGAAACGAGATCGGTCAGCGGCCTGCCCGTTTCCCTTGCCCCCCGCCCCCGCCGCCACTATTCCGCGCTTTTAATGCGAACCTCAGATCACCGCCCCGCCGCCCTCATCGAAGGCGGCGCCGTTTTCCCGCACCGGCACCTCACCGGTATCGACGGGCTCCAGCCGCACGAGATCGCGTTCCTGCTCGACGAGGCGGAGACCTGGGTCGAGGCGAACCGCACGCATGCGACGCCCGACAAGCGGCTCGCCGGCCTGACGCAGATCAACGCCTTCTTCGAGAACAGCACCCGAACGCTCCTCTCGTTCGAGATCGCCGGCAAGCGGCTGGGCGCCGACGTCGTCAACATGCACGCCGCGCAATCGAGCGTGAAAAAGGGCGAAACGCTGATCGACACCGCGATGACGCTCAACGCGATGCGCGCCGACGTCATCGTCATCCGCCACATGTCGTCGGGCGCGGTGCGGCTGATCGCGGACAAGGTCGGCTGCCCGGTGCTCAACGCAGGCGACGGGCGGCACGAGCATCCCACCCAGGCGCTGCTCGATGCGCTGACGATCCGGCGGCGCAAGGGCGCGATCGCGGGCCAGCGTGTCGTCATCTGCGGCGACCTGCTGCACAGCCGCGTCGCGCGCTCGAACATCCTCGCGCTCACCGCACTCGCCGCCGAGGTGCGCGTCTGCGCGCCGTCGACGCTGATGCCGGCGATGATCGAGCGGATGGGCGTCACTGCGTTTACCGATTTCGACAAGGCGCTGGAGGGCGCGGACGTGGTCATGATGCTGCGCTTGCAGAACGAGCGAATGGACGGCGCGTACGTCCCCTCCACGCGCGAATACCGGCTGCGCTACGGGCTGACGCTCGATCGCCTTGCAAAGGCCGCGCCCGATGCGCTGGTGATGCACCCCGGCCCGATGAACCGCGGCGTCGAGATCGACTCGGCGGTCGCCGATCATGCGCGCTCGGCGATCACCGAACAGGTCGAGATGGGCGTCGCGGTCCGGATGGCGTGCCTCGACGTGCTGACGCGAAGAGCGCGCGGCGTGGAGGGTTGGGCATGATCCTCGCGCTCACCAACGCCACGCTCGCCTGCCCGGTCGGCGGCGTGACGACGGGCAATCTGCTGGTCCGCGACGGCGCGATCGTCGCAACCGGGATCGTCGACATCCCCGCCGACGCCGAGATCGTCGACTGCGGCGGCAAGACCGTCGCGCCCGGAATCGTCGATCTCGGCGTGGCCAAGGTCGATCGCGCCGCGTTCCGCGCGGGCGGCATCGTCCGGATCGGCCTGATGCCCGACCAGTCGCCCGTCCTCGACGATCCCGGCATCGTCCAGCGCGCCGCGCTGATCGGCAAGCCCGACCTCTGGATCCACCCGATCGCCGCCGCCACGCGCGGCCTCGAAGGCCACGACCTTGCCGAAATGGCGATCTGCCTGTCGGCGGGCGCCAAGGCGGTCGGCACCGGACGGCACTGGATCGCCGACAGCGGCGTGATGCGGCGCGTGCTCGCCTATGCGCGCGATCTCGACGTGACCGTCGTCACGCATGCCGAGGATGGCGGGCTCACCGCCGGCGCGGTCGCGACCGAGGGCGAGACCGCGACCCGGCTCGGCCTGCCCGCCGCCCCCGCGGTCGCCGAGGCGCTGGCGATCGCGCGCGACCTGATGCTCGCCGAGGATACCGGCGCGCGGCTGCACATCCGCCAGGTGACGACCGCGGCCGGGTTCAACCTGATCCGCGCGGCCAAGCGCCGCGGCGTTGCCGTGACCTGCGGGATCACGCCCGCGCATCTGCATCTGTCGGAGATCGCGGTCAGCGATTTCCGCTCGTTCGCGCTGCTGTCACCACCGTTGCGCGCGGAGAGCGACCGGCGTGCGGCGCTCGCGGCTATCGCCGACGGGACGATCGACGTGCTGTGCTCGGGCCACGAACCACGCGGGCCGGAAGAGAAAAGGCTACCGTTCACCGATGCGACCAGCGGCATGGCGGGCGCGGAAACGCTGCTGCCACTCGCGCTGATGCTGGTGCGCGACGAGCATCTGACGCTGCAGCGCCTGTTCGCGCTGCTGGCGTGCAACCCGGCGCGGGTGCTGGGACTCGATACGGGGACGCTGGAGGTGGGCAAGCCCGCCGATCTGATGCTGTTCGACGGCCAGGCGCCGTGGCAGATCGTCGGCGACGACTTCAAGGCCGAGGCGGGCAATACGCCGTTCGACGGACTGCCCGTGCAGGGCCGCGTGCTGCGGTTGTGGAAAGGTGGCCGGGAGGTTCGGTGAGGCGGGCTCGACCAAGCACCCGAACCACCCCGGCGAAGGCCGGGGCCCAGTTGGAAAGGTCGGCGTAACGGAGCGCCCCCTCAATCAACGACGTTCCCCAACTGGGCCCCGGCCTTCGCCGGGGTGGTGGCTATCCAGCGGCTGGACCGTCTGTCCGCCGCCCCTTCTTACCGCGAAGCGACCTGCACGCCCGGCTTACGCAACCACTGCGCCATCATGTCGCCCGCGCCTTGGCGAACGAAGCACGCCCCGCCCTTCGCGCGATACTGACGGCACATCGAGTCCGCCGCCGAACGGCTGAACCCGCCGACGGACAGGCGGTAGAAATCCTCGCCCTTGGCCTTGAACGCCATCCCGTTCGGCGCATGGCCGGCGAGCACCGCGAACCGGCGTGACGCGCGGCCCCACGCATCCTTCGCCACGCCCGCGCTCTCGAACGCGCCGAGCTGCACGTACCAGCTGCCGGTCGCCTGCGGCTTCACCGGATAGGCAGCCGCCGGCGCGGACGCCGCTGCGAGCTTGATCGCCCCCCCAGCCGGGCGAAGCATCATCGCCGGCAGCGCCTGGACGACCTCCTGTCGCGGTCCGAACGTGACCTTCGAAAAGCCCGCGGCCGGCACCGAGGCGACCTCGACACGACCCGCGTCGACAGCCTCGACCGGATCCGCCGACGCCATAGCCTGCGCCGGAACACCCGGTGCGACCCGCGCCGGATTCAGCGCCAGCGCCACCGGCTGCCCCGAATCCGCCGCGGCCCGCACGCCGAGCAGGCTCGCCACCTGGTCCGACGCGGCGGCCGGCTGCGCGAACAGCGCCCATTGCTCGAGCCGCGCATCGACATCCCCCGGCGCCATGTCCGCCGCCGCGACCACGCGCGCCTCCTGCCAGCGGGCCGCCAGGGCGAAGCTCAGCGCGAGATTCTGCCGCACCTTCACGCTCGTCTCGGGCGACCGCGCGACCTCGGTCAGCAGCGCAATCCCGCCCGCGGTGTCGCCGGCCAGCGACAGCGCGAGCCCGCGATCGAGCGCCGGGATAATCGCCGCCTGAGTCGCCAGCGTCTGTCGTGCCGCCTGCCAGTCGCCGGTCGCGACCTGCGACAGCGCGAGGTTCAGCGCCGCCTTGCCGCTGGTCGGCGACAGCGCGAGCGTATCGGCGAACGCCTGCGAGGCGGACGCGAACCGCCCCCCCTGCAGATAGCTCTGGCCGAGCAGCATGCGATATTCCGCCGACTGCGGCATCAGCGCCACCGCGCCTTCTGCGTAGCCGATCGCCGCACCGCCATCGCGCCGGGCCAGCGCAGTCTGCGCCTTGCCCGCATTGGTCGCCGCGCCCTTGGCCGCCGCCACGCCGCTGCGGTCGCCGGCCGAGGCGAGGCTTCCGCCATTGGCGGCGCAGCCGACCATCGTCCCGCCGAGGAGGAGGGCGGAGATACCGCCGAGGAGAAGTGCGCGCGTGTTCATCGCGGAGTATCCCTGTGTCAACATTTGCGTTTGGCCGGCGGTAGCTGCGCAACCAGCGCATCGACCTCCGGCAAGCTGTTCAGAAAGGCATCGAGCGCCTGCGTGACGAGATATTGCGCAGACCGGCCGGTGACCGCGCTCGCCAGCCGCAGCCGGAGATGCCGCTCGGTCTCGAGCCGCAAGGTGAACGCCACCTTCGCGCCCTTGGCCTTGGCTTGGCTCTCGCGCCCGATCCGTGCCGCGGTCGCCGCCGACACGGGGGCGATCTCCACCGGGCGCTCGATCTCGACCTTGAGCGCGGCGCGTTCGACCAGCACCGGCGGCGGCGCCGTGCCCAAGTCGTTCCAGCCGAGATCGTCGAGCGCATCGGTCGACGGCACGGTCAGGTCCTGCGGTCGCATCGCCGGGCGCGCGGTGCCCTTTCGCGCCAGCAGCGAGGAGGTCAGCGACACGGTGCGTTTGGGCTGCGCCATGACGTCAGCCGACCACCCGGCGGCCGAACCCACCGGCGGCAGGACGCTGCCCGACCGCGGTCGGCACGCTGAACACGGTCCGGCGAAAATTCTTCTCGAGCCGGTCGCAGACATAGGTCCACAGCGCCTCGATCTCGGCGGTCGACTTGCTCCTCGCGTCCAGCTCCATGACGGTGCGGCCATCGATCATCGACGACGCGAAGTCGGTGCGCTGGTGGACGATCACCGGTGCGACGGTGCCGTGCTGCGACAAGGCCAGCGTCGCATCGGCGGTGATCCGCGCCTTGGGCGTCGCCGCGTTGACAACGAAGATCAGCGGCTTGCCGGCACGCGCGCACATGTCGACGGTGGCACCGACGGCACGCAGGTCATGCGGCGACGGCCGGGTCGGCACGACGATCAGCTCGGCGACCTGGATCACGCTCTGGATCGCCATGGTGATTGCTGGCGGCGTATCGATCATCGCCAGCTTGAAGCCCTGTTGCCGGAGGATTTCGAGATCCGCCGCGAGCCGCGAGACGGTGGTCTGCGCGAACGCCGGCTCCTCGGCGGTGCGCTCGTTCCACCAGTCGGACAGCGAGCCCTGCGGATCGATGTCGATCAGCACCACCGGGCCATGCCCCGCCCGCTCCGCCTGGACGGCGAGATGACCCGTCAGGGTCGTCTTCCCCGATCCCCCCTTCTGCGATGCGAACGCTAGAACGCGCATAAGTCCCCAACCCCCTGGCAATCGATGCATATGTGCCATGCGGTGGTCTAAGAACCGGTTAACGGCGCTTCATGATGCGCGCGCGGTGGTGTCGCGGCTGGACGGCGTCGCGATGCCCGCGTCTGTTCTTGCGCAAGCCGTGACCTTTGCCTTGCGCGACGAACGACGGCATGGTGTGGACGAGTTGATGGCGGCGGGCGCGATGGGGTTGGAATGATGACGGTTGGCAAGCTTTTCCTGGGTGCGATCGCGGTGGCGGGGGCGCTCGTCGCCACGCCCGCACTGGCCGACGTCAAGGCCGGCGTCGACGCCTGGGCCAAGGGCGACTTCCCGCGTGCGATCACCGAATGGCGCCCGCTCGCGATCGCCGGCGATCCCGATGCGCAGTTCAACCTCGCGCAAGCCTATAAGCTCGGCCGCGGCGTTCCGCTCGATCCCGCGCTCGCCGAAAGCTGGTTCCGCAAGGCCGCCTTGCAAGGCCATCTCCAGGCCGGCGACAATTACGGCCTCGCGCTGTTCCAGGCGGGCAAGAAGACCGATGCACTGCCCTGGCTCGAAAAGTCCGCGGCACGCGGCGAACCGCGCACGCAGCTCGTGCTCGGCACGATGCTGTTCAACGGCGACGGCATCCCGCGCGATTTCCCCCGCGCCTATGCGCTGATGACCCGCGCCTCGGCGTCCGGCCTGCAATCCGCCGCGCAGACGCTGGCGCAGATGGACCAGTATATCTCGCCCACCGATCGCGAAAAGGGCACCGCACTCGCGCAGCGCTATGCCTTGCAGGCAAGCTCGGCCACGCCGCCGCGCGAGACGGCGGCGAAGGCAGGCGGACAGGCGAGCGGACGGATCGACGTACCCCCCTCACGGATCGCCGAGACGCCGCGGCCGACACGTGTGCCGCCAACCGTCACGCCTGCGCCAGCGAAGCCAACCCCCGCAAAGCCGGCCCCTGCGAAAGCCGTTGCGGCAAAGCCCGCCCCCAAGCCTGCCCCCGTCAAAGCCACCGGCAACTGGCGCGTCCAGCTCGGCGCATTCCGCGATCAGAACAATGCCGAGACGCTGTGGAACACGGTGCGCGGCAAGCTTCGCGGCGCCCAGCCCTTCTACCCCAAGGCTGGCGGCGTGACCCGGCTACAGGCGGGCGGGTTCGCCTCCAAGGCAGACGCGACGCGCGCCTGCTCGGCGGCACGCGTTCCCTGCGTGATCGTTGCCCCCTGACCTGCAAGCGCCAGGACCGGCGCATGGTCGCGTAACCGACTGCTCCTGACGAGGATGTCCGCATGCTGTTCCTGACCTTGGCCCTGGTGTCCGCGTCGCCGACCTGCACCGATATCAAGCAGCAATGTCGCGCCTGCCCGACCGGCGGGAACGTGGGCGCCTGCTCGACGGTGGGCATCGCCTGCCAACCGACGCGCCGCATCTGCGTGCCGGCCAAAACCCCGGCGCGTCCGGACCGGACCACCGACAAGAAAGCGCGCTGAGCACGCCCGAGGCCCCCGTGGCCAATGCCGGATACGCCGCCGCAGGGATCAAATAGCCGGACCGGTCGTTTCGTTTCGACATCGACCGGGAGCTAGATGCATGATTTCGAAGACCTTGGCGCTGGCACTTGCCGGCGCAACGCTGTTGGCCGCCTGTTCTGGCCAGCAGCCTGCAACGACCAATACCGACACGCTGGCGGATAACGGCGTCTCGCTGCGCAACCTCGCCGACACCGACGTCGCAGTCCCCAAGCCCGAGCAGTTGACGGTAAAGGGTAGGCTGATCCCCACCCCGTCCGACCCCACCTCGCGCCATTTCCTGCTGCGCGAGCGCAAGGCGGCTAGCGGCACGATCATCGCGATCCTGCGCCAGGAACATGACGGCAGGATCGCCTATGCGCGGACCGAGACCGATTGCGCCAACCGCCTGTTCCACGTCCTCGGCGTCGGCCCGAACCGTGCGCTGGTAGAGACCAACATCACGCATGACGGCCCGCTGCGCCCGATCAAGGGCCTGCCGTTGCGTGAGGAACTCGCGACCTATGTCTGCGCAGCGAGCGGTACGCCGCTGGCCAAGGCGTAACCCGACTGCGGCCAAACCTGATCCTCCCCCGCCAGGGGGAGGTGGCTGGCTCTTGCCAGACGGAGGGGGAGGAAAGGGCAACAGCTGTTTCGTGTCCGCCCCCTCCGTCGCCTTCGGCGCCACCTCCCCCTGGCGGGGGAGGATCGTACGGGTAGCTAGTCCACAATCCAGTTCCGCCGCGCGATACCCTGCGCATAAAGCAGCGCGGTCAGGTCGCCATGATCCACCCGCGCCGCCGCCGCCGCCGCGACGATCGGTTTCGCGTGATAGGCGACCCCCAGCCCGGCCGCCTCGATCATCGCCAGATCGTTCGCGCCATCGCCCACCGCGAGCGACTCCTCCACCGCGATTCCCCGCTCCGCGATCGCCGCGTTGAGCGTCGTCAGCTTCGTCGCCGACCCGACGACCGGCTTCGTCACCGTCCCCGTCAGCACGCCGCCCTCGATCTCGAGCACATTGGCGATCGCGCGATCGAAGCCGATCGCCTTGGCCACCGGCTCCGCGAACCGCGTGAACCCGCCCGACACCAGCACCGCCAGCGCCCCGCGCGCCCGCATCGTCCGCACAAGCGGCTTGGCGCCCGGCATGATCGTCACGCGCTCGGCCAGACACCGTTCGATGTCGCTCTCCGCCAGTCCCTTGAGCAACGCCACGCGCGCATCGAGCGCCGCCTCGAAATCGAGCTCGCCGCGCATCGCACGTTCGGTGATCTCCGCGATCTGCGGCTTGATGCCCGCATAATCTGCCAGCTCGTCGATGCACTCGACGGTGATCATCGTCGAATCCATGTCGGCGACGAGCAGCGTCTTGGTGCGCGTGAGACTCGATTGCACGACCACATCGGTCTGCGCGAACGCCCCCTCAAGCGCGCTGCGCGCCGCATCCGGTGCCATCCCGAAGATCAGGTCGGCGGCATCGCCCTCGTCGATCCAGCCGCTCGCGCCCGGTGCGCATCCGGCATCGCGCAGCCGGTCCATCGCGGTCGAAATATCGCCTGCGGTCAGCGTGCCCGAGGCTATAAGCGTTGCCGTGAACATGAATAATCTCCCGAAGGTCGCGCTCATCGCAGGGCCGACCGCGAGCGGCAAGTCCGCGCTCGCGCTCGCCATCGCCGCGCGCCACGACGGCGTCGTCATCAACGCCGACTCCGCGCAGGTCTATGCCGATCTCCGCATTCTGACCGCGCGCCCCTCAGCCGAGGAGGAGGCCAGCGCCCCGCACCGCCTGTTCGGCCATGTCGACGCCGCCGACGCGACCTACTCCGCCGCACGTTGGGCCGCCGAGGCGACGCGCGCGATCGACGCCACGCTCGCGGAGGGCAGGCTGCCGATCCTGGTCGGCGGCACGGGTCTCTACGTCCGCACGTTGCTCGACGGCATCGCCCCCGTCCCCGCGATCGACCCGGCGCTTCGCGAGCAGATCCGCGCGCTCCCCGTCGCCGAGGCGCATGCCGCGCTTGCGCAGCTCGACCCGCCCGCCGCCGCGCGGCTCAACGCCGCCGACACCACGCGCGTCGCGCGCGCGCTGGAGGTGGTCCGCGGCACCGGCCGCACGCTCGCCGACTGGCAGACCGAACGGGTGGGCGGCATCGGCGACCGCCTCGACGTCCGCGCGCTGATCCTCATCCCCGACCGCGACTGGCTGAACGCGCGCATCGACCAGCGCTTCGCCGAGATGGCCGAAACCAGCCAGGCGGAAGTCGCCGCGCTTCTGGCCCGCACCGACATCCCGCAGGACGCGCCAATCCGCCGCGCGATCGGCGTTCCCGAGATCGCCGCGTTGGTCCGCGGGGAAACGTCAATAGCCGACGCAATCGCGGCCGGATCGCTCGCCACGCGGCGCTATGCCAAGCGGCAATATACCTGGCTCCGACACCAGCCCCCGGCCGCCTGGACGCGCACGGACGCGCTCGATTTTCCGACGCGCCTGCAGCAATTTGAAACTATATTGCTCAAATGATGTTTGACACGCATCTTTTATATCGGTAGCCGCCCCCTCCACGAGGCGCTAAAGGCGGCGCATTCGAAAGGATTTTGACGTGATGACCGAGAAGAGTGGAGCCGATATCCTGATCGAGGCGCTGTGCGATCTCGGCGTGGAGGTCGTGTTCGGCTATCCGGGTGGCGCCGTGCTGCCGATCTACGACGCGCTGTTCCGCAGCGGCCGGATCAAGCACATCCTGGTGCGCCACGAACAGGCCGCGACGCATGCGGCGGAGGGCTATGCCCGCTCGACCGGCAAGCCCGGCGTGGTGCTCGTCACCTCCGGCCCCGGCGCGACCAACGCGGTCACCGGGATCACCGATGCGCTGATGGATTCGATCCCGATGGTCGTGATCACCGGCCAGGTGCCGACCGCGCTGATCGGGACCGACGCGTTCCAGGAGGCCGATACCGTCGGCATCACGCGCCATTGCTCGAAGCACAATTACCTCGTGAAGGACCCCGCCCGCCTGGGTGCCGTGATCCACGAGGCGTTCCACATCGCCACCTCGGGTCGCCCGGGGCCGGTGGTCGTCGACATTCCCAAGGACGTGCAGGTCGCCACCGCGCGCTACACCAAGCCCGGCCCGATCCAGCACAAAACCTATCGCCCGCAGGTGAAGGCCGACCAGAGCCAGATCGAGCAGCTCGTCGACATGCTCGCCGCGGCCGAACGCCCGATCCTGTATACCGGCGGCGGCATCATCAACTCAGGGCCGGCCGCGAGCCAGCTGCTGTGCGAACTCGTTCGCATCACCGGCGCACCGGTGACGTCGACGCTGATGGGCCTCGGCGCCTATCCCGCGAGCGGCGAGCAGTGGCTCGGGATGCTCGGGATGCACGGCACGTATGAGGCCAACATGGCGATGAACCAGGCCGACCTCGTCGTCGCGCTCGGCAGCCGGTTCGACGACCGCGTGACCGGCCGGCTCGACGCGTTCAGCCCGAATTCGCGCAAGGTGCATATCGACATCGATCGCTCGTCGGTGAACAAGACGGTGCGCGTCGATCTCGGGATCATCGCGGATGTCGGCCATGCGCTCGAGGACATGGTGCGGATCTGGAAAAGCCGCCAGCATCCCAAGCCCGACACGACCGACTGGCAGCGGCGGATCGCCGGCTGGCGTGCGGTCAAGTGCCTCGACTTCCCCGAGAACGACCCGAACGAGATCATGCCGCAGCGCGCGATCCGGGCGCTGTTCGACGCGACGCACGCGCGCAACCCGATCATCACGACCGAGGTCGGCCAGCACCAGATGTGGGCCGCCCAGCATTTCGGCTTCGAAAAGCCGAACAAGTGGCTGACCAGCGGCGGTCTCGGCACGATGGGGTACGGCCTGCCCGCCGCGATCGGTGCGCAGCTCGGCAACCCGAACGCGCTGGTGATCGACATCGCCGGCGAGGCGTCGATCCAGATGAACATCCAGGAGCTGGCGACCGCCACCCAATACCGGTTGCCGGTGAAGATCTTCATCCTCAACAACCAGTATATGGGCATGGTCCGCCAGTGGCAGGAGCTCACCTATGAGAGCCGCTATGCCGAGAGCTATTCGGACTCGCTGCCCGATTTTGTGAAGCTGGGCGAGGCTTACGGCTGGAAAGGCATCCTGATCGAGACTCGCGACCAGCTCGACAGCGGGATCGCGGAGATGCTGGCCTATGACGGCCCGGTGATCGTCGATTGCCGCGTGTCGCAGCTGACCAACTGCTTCCCGATGATTCCGAGCGGAGCGGCGCATACCGACATGATCCTGCAGGCGAACGAAGTGTCGGGCACGATGGACGACGAAGCGAAGGCGCTGGTTTGATGGCGCCGTCACTTCTTCCCCCCTCCCGCATGCGGGAGGGGCCGGGGGTGGGCTCGCGCTCAACCCCGACCGGCATCGCTTGCGGTCATCCGCGCGCCCACCCCCTACCCCCTCCCGCAAGCGGTAGGGGGGGAGACTGAACCATGCATATTTCCCAAGAAAAGGCCGAGCGGCACACGCTCGCCGTGATCGTCGACAACGAACCGGGCATCCTCGCCCGGATCGCCGGCCTGTTCACCGCGCGTGGCTATAATATCGAGAGCCTGACCGTGTCGGAGATCACCGCCGACAAGGCGGTCAGCCGCATCACGATCGTCACCAGCGCGTCGCCCGCGACGATGGAGCAGATCCTCGCGCAGCTCGACCGGCTCGTCCCCGTTCACAAGGTCACCGACCTGACCGCACAGGGCGCGCACGTCGAACGCGAGCTGGCGCTGGTCAAGGTCCGCGGCACCGGCGACCACCGGATCGAGGCACTCCGCCTCGCCGACGTCTATCGCGCGCGCGTGGTCGATGCGACGACGTCGAGCTTCGTGTTCGAGGTGACCGGCGGGATCGACAAGATCGACAAGTTCGTCGAACTCATGGGCGAAGTCGGCCTGATCGAAGTCGCCCGCACCGGTATCGTCGCGATCGCCCGCGGCAAAGAGCCGGCCTGAATTAACACCCGACCACGATTTTCACCGAAGCCCGTCGCCCCCACTCCGTCACCCCAGCGAACGCTGGGGTCTCCCCGCGGCTCCTGTCCCCAAGAGCCGCATGAGATACCAGCGTTCGCTGGTATGACGGATGTGCGGGCGTCGACGCTTCCCAATGCAACGCTTCAAGAAAGGACTCCCCCAATGCGTGTCTATTACGATCGCGACGCCGACCTGAACCTGATCACCGACAAGAAGATCGCGATCGTCGGTTACGGCTCGCAGGGCCATGCCCACGCGCAGAACCTCCGCGATTCGGGCGTCAAGGACGTCGCGATCGCGCTGCGCGAAGGCTCGCCCACCGCCAAGAAGGCGATCGAGGCCGGCTTCGCGGTCAAGTCGAACGCCGAAGCGGCGGCCTGGGCCGACATCGTCATGATCCTCGCCCCCGACGAGCATCAGGCCGCGATCTACGCGACCGACCTGCACGACAACCTCAAGCAAGGTGCGACGATCGCGTTCGCGCACGGCCTCAACGTCCATTTCGGCCTGATCGAGCCGCGCGCCGATCTCGACGTGATCATGATCGCGCCCAAGGGCCCCGGCCACACCGTGCGCAGCGAATATGTCCGCGGCGGCGGCGTCCCCTGCCTGATCGCGATCGACCAGGACAAATCGGGCAACGCGCACGACATCGCGCTCGCCTATGCGTCGGGCGTCGGCGGCGGTCGCTCGGGCATCATCGAGACCAACTTCCGCGAGGAATGCGAAACCGATCTGTTCGGCGAGCAGGCCGTGCTCTGCGGCGGCATCACGCACCTGATCCAGGCCGGGTTCGAGACGCTGACCGAAGCCGGCTATGCGCCCGAAATGGCCTATTTCGAGTGCCTGCACGAGACCAAGCTGATCGTCGACCTGCTCTATGAGGGCGGGATCGCCAACATGCGCTACTCGATCTCGAACACTGCGGAATATGGCGACATCACCACGGGCCCGCGGATCATCACCTCGGAGACCAAGGCTGAGATGAAGCGCGTGCTGGCCGACATCCAGTCGGGCCGCTTCGTGAAGAACTTCATCCTCGACAACCGCGCCGGCCAGCCCGAGCTGAAGGCGGCGCGCAAGCAGGCGTTGGCGCATCCGATCGAGAAAATCGGCAGCGAACTGCGCGGCATGATGCCGTGGATCGGGAAGAACGCTTTGGTCGACAAGGCGAAGAACTGACGCGAACGCGCGATAGCGCGTGAGCGCGGCCGGCACGACGGAGCCCGCCCACAGGGCGCGGCTTCGCCGTGGCCGACGGGCGGGCGCGGAAAGTGCGCTTCGGTTGCCCCAACACCCTCACTCCACCCCGGCGAAGGCCGGGGTCCAATTGGAAAGGTTGTAGTAACGGAGAACGATCCTCCGTTACCGACGCCCCCCAATTGGGCCCCGGCCTTCGCCGGGGTGGTGGCGTTTTGGGGGTAAGCGCGCCACTCCACAAACTCTCCCGCTCGCCAATCCCGCCTCCCCGCCCCCCCCTTGTTCCCCCGCGAAGGCGGGGGCCCAGGGTCTCGGGCGGTGATCGTGGTTTAGCTGAGCCCCCGCATCCGCAGGGGAACCGCATGGGCTCCACCGACCCAAATCCGAAACACAGCGTTGGCATAACGCCGTTTGACGCAGCGCAGCCGCTCGGCCAGCATCGCGCATCAAAAAGGAGACCCCGCATGCGCCTAGTCCTAGCCACGATCCTCGCCCTCACCGCCGCGCCAGTCTTGGCCCAGACCGCCGCCGTTCCCGGCGCCCCCGTCAAGGCACGTGTCGCCGCCGGCACCTATGCGGTCGACCCGAACCACACGCAGGTCACGTGGCAGGTCAACCACATGGGCTTCTCGATGCTCGAAGGGCAGTTCGGCGCGTCGGGCGGCAGCATCACGATCGATCCCTCCAAGCCGAACGCGACCAAGGTCGAGGTCAACTTCGCGATCGACCAGCTTTCGGTCACCTCGGCACCGTTTACCGGTCATCTGAAGTCGAAGGACTTCTTCGACGCCGCGACCTATCCGACGGCCAAGTTCGTCTCGACCAAGGTCGTCGCGACCGGCGACAAGGCGACCATCACGGGTAACCTCACGCTCAAGGGCGTCACCAAGCCGGTCGTGCTCCAGGCGACGTTCGTCGGCGCGGGCGCGAACCCGATGAACAAGAAGCTGAACTTCGGCTTCCGTGCGACGACCTCGATCAAGCGCAGCGATTTCAACATCGGCGCCTATGCCCCCGTCGTGTCCGACAAGGTCGACCTGACGATCAACGCGGCCTTCGCTGCGCAATAATACCTATGCGCACCCTATCGCGCTGGACATTTACCGTGTCCGCGCGATAGGGAAGACGCAATGTCTCACGGTCGCATCCTGCTGCTTCGACTTACGCGCCCTTAGGCGCGCCGATCGTTTGCGTGGTGGCCAGCCCCCGCGCCTCGCGCCTAAGGGCTGACCCGAACGCTCCCGATCACGAGAGACACGAGCCATGCTGCGCGACCCATCGACAAAATACCGACCCTTCCCGCAAATCGACCTGCCCGACCGCCAATGGCCGTCGAAGACGATCGTCAAGCCGCCGCGCTGGCTGTCGACCGATCTTCGCGACGGCAATCAGGCGCTGATCGACCCGATGGATGCCGAGAAGAAGACTCGCTTCTTCGACCTGCTTTGCAAGGTCGGCCTGAAGGAGATCGAGGTCGGCTTCCCGAGCGCCGGCGCGACCGAATTCGACTTCATCTCCGGCCTGGTGAAGACCGGCCGAATCCCCGACGACGTGTCGATCCAGGTGCTGACGCAATCGCGCCGCGACCTGATCGAGACGAGCTTCGCCAGCCTCGTCGGCGCGAAGACCGCGATCGTCCATCTCTACAATGCGGTCAGCCCCGCCTGGCGCAAGATCGTGTTCGGCATGGACCGCGCGCAGGTGAAGCAGATCGCGATCGACGGCGCCAAGGTGCTGCGCGACGAAGCAGCGAAACAACCCAACGTCCGCTGGCAGTTCGAATACAGCCCAGAGACCTTCTCGACCGCCGAGCTCGAGTTCAGCCTCGAGGTCTGCGAGGCGGTGATGGACGTCCTGATGCCGACGCCGGAAAATCCGATCATCTTCAACCTGCCCGCCACCGTCGAGTGCGCGACGCCGAACATCTATGCCGACCAGATCGAATGGTTCGGCCGCCACATCCGCAATCGTGACTCGGTCGCGATCAGCCTGCACACGCACAACGACCGCGGCACCGGCGTCGCCGCTGCCGAACTCGGCATGATGGCGGGGGCGGACCGCGTCGAGGGCTGCCTGCTCGGCAATGGCGAGCGCACCGGCAATTGCGATCTCGTGACCGTCGCGCTCAACATGTACACGCAAGGCGTCGACCCGAAGCTCGACCTGTCGGACATCGACGGCGTCGTGAACACGGTCAACTACTGCACCAACATCCCCGTCCACCCGCGCACGCCCTATGCCGGCGATCTCGTCTTCACCGCGTTTTCGGGGTCTCATCAGGACGCGATCAAGAAGGGGTTCGCCGCGCAGGAGGCGAAGAACGACACGCTGTGGGAAGTCCCCTACCTCCCGATCGATCCCGCCGATCTCGGCCGCAGCTACGAGGCGGTGATCCGCGTCAATTCGCAGTCGGGCAAGGGCGGCGTCGCCTGGGTGATCGAGCAGGATAAGGGGCTGAAGCTGCCCAAGCGGCTCCAGGCCGATTTCAGCCGTCATGTGCAGGCCTATGCCGACGAGACGAGCCGCGAACTGAACGCGGCGGACATCTGGGGCCTGTTCGAGCGGACATACATGCCGCAGGCGAACGACCGCGTCGAACTGCGTGATTACGAGGAAAGCGGCACGGCGGGCCAGCGCGTCTTCATCGGCCGCGTTGCGATCGATGGCGAGGAGCGGTCGATCTCGGGCCGAGGCAATGGGCTGATCTCTGGCGTGATTGCGGCGATCGCCGAGTCGACCGGTCCCACGCTCGACGTCGTGGATTATAACGAGCACGCGATCGGTCACGGCGCCGACGCGCAGGCCGCGGCCTATGTCGAATGCCGGACCGCGCAGGGCAAGACGGTCTTCGGCGTCGGCATGGACACCGACATCGCGACCGCCTCGGTCCGCGCCGTCCTCAGCGCCGCCAACCGCGCCTGACGCCAGGAAGGGCGGCCACCGGTCACGCCGGTGGCCGTTCTCTCAGGCGAGCTTCGCCAGCAGCATCTTTGCCGCGTCTTCTGACGAGGCGGGGTTCTGCCCGGTGATCAGCAATCCGTCCTCGACGACGTGTACGCCCCAGTCCGCGGTCTTCGAATAGCGGCCACCCTGCTGCGTGAGCATATCCTCGACGAGGAACGGCACGATATCGCTGAGCCCAACGGCCGCCTCTTCGGTATTGGTGAAGCCGGTGACCGTCTTCCCCTTGACGAGCGGCGACCCATCGGCCGCCTTCACGTCGCGGAGCACGCCGGGCGCATGACAGACCAGCGCGACGGGCTTGCCCGCGGCGATCGTCGTCTCGATCAGCGCGATCGATGCCTTATCGTTGGCGAGATCCCAGAGCGGGCCGTGTCCGCCCGGATAGAACACCGCGTCGAAATCGGCGATCTTCATCTCGGACAGTTTCCGCGTATCGGCAAGCGCCGCGCTGGCCTCGGCATCCGCCTCGAACCGGCGCGTCGCGTCGGTCTGCGCGTCGGGCTTCGCGCTGCTCGGATCGAGCGGCGGTTGGCCACCCGCCGGCGAGGCGAGCGTGATGGCAACGCCCGCGTCCTTGAACACGTAATAGGGTGCGGCAAGTTCCTCGAGCCAGAAGCCGGTCTTGCGGCCGGTATCGCCGAGATCGGCATGCGAGGTGAGAACGACGAGAATGTTCACCATAAGTCTCCGGATAAGGGGTATGGGGAGGGAACGAACCGGCTTCAGGATCGGCGCCGCTCTCGGTAACCAAATGCGCCCGATCGTGGGACTATCGCTTCGACTCGATAGCGCGTTCTCGCACTATACGGCACCCGATCGCGGCGTCGGGGTAGATATCGGTCTTCATCGTCTCGACCTCGACCCGCCGCACACGCGAGTCACCGAGGCACAGCGTCGCGATCGCCTCGCACAATGTCTCCTGCAACGCGAACGGTCGCTCCGCCGCCATCGCAAGGATCCCCTCGCGGACGAAGTCGTAATCGAGCACCTCGCCGATCGCATCCTCGCCGAGCCGCCCCGGATACACGACTGTCATCTCGACCGAGACGACCACGCGCTGCGGCGCCACCTCGTGCGGATGAATCCCCAGCCGCATCATCACCTCGAGCCCGTCGAGGATCGTCGTGAACTCAGCCATGCCGCCCCTCAAACATCACGTCGCCATCACGCGCCAGAAACCGCTGCCCGCAATCGACGAACACCGTTTGCCCGGTCACGCCCTGTGCGCCAAGCAGCCACGCGACCGCGTCCGCCACCGCTTGCGCACCGACCGGCCGCTTCAGCAGATTGTCGCTCGCCACCGCCGCAAACTCGGCATCGGTCTGGTCGCCGCTTGGCAGCGTCAGCCCCGGTGCCACCGCATTGACGCTGATCCGCGGCCCCAGCGCCTGCGCCAGCATCACCGTCGCCCCCTCCAGCGCGATCTTGCCGCAGCTATAGGAGAAGAAGTCGGGATTGAGATTCGCCACCTTCTGGTCGAGCAGATTCACGATCGCGCCATCGCGCACGTCCTCCTGCGACGCCAGCGCCGAGGCCAGCAGCACCGGCGCCCCGCAGTTGATCGCGGCCAGCTCCGCAAACAGCGCCGGATCGACCGCCGGCGGCCGGTCGAACTCGAACTTCGACGCGCAGTTCACAAGCCCGTCGATCGCCCCCCCGATCGCAGCCCGCGCCGCCGCGAACAGGTCGCCGATCGCACCGAGATCACCCAGATCCCCCTCGACCGCCGCCGCGCGTCCGCCGGTCGCGACGATCTCGTCGACCAGTGCCGCCGCCTCGCCAGGCGAATGCCCCTGATGCACGACCACCGCATGCCCGTCCGCCGCCAGCCGCCGGGCGATCGCCGCGCCCAGCCGCTTCGCCCCGCCCGTCACCAGGACGGTTCGGCTCATGCGCGCGCGCCCATCAGCGACAGCACTTCCTTGCGGCTGCGCTCATCGTCGCGGAACACGCCCATCATCCGGCTCGTGACCATCGTCACCCCCGGAGTCCGCACCCCGCGCGCGGCCATGCAGGCATGAGTCGCCTCGATCACCACCGCGACGCCCTGCGGCTTCAGATTGTCCCAGATGCAATCCGCGACCTCCGCGGTCAGCCGCTCCTGCACCTGCAACCGCCGCGCAAAGCCGTGCAGCACGCGCGCGAGCTTCGAGATGCCGACGACATGGTTCTTCGGCAGGTACGCGATGTGCGCCTTGCCGATGATCGGCGCCATGTGGTGCTCGCAATGCGACTGGAACGGAATGTCCTTGAGCAGCACGATCTCGTCATAACCGCCGACTTCCTCGAACACGCGTTCGAGATGCCTGGCGGGATCGTCGCCATAGCCCGCGCAATATTCCTTCCACGCACGTGCAACACGCCGCGGCGTATCGAGCAGCCCCTCACGGGTCGGATCGTCCCCCGCCCAGCGGATGAGCGTGCGGATCGCCGACGCTACGTCTTCGGGCACAATCGGCTTGCCATCGGGACCCACTTGGTCGGCGACCGCGGACCAGTCCTCTGCCCCGCCCGTTTCATCCCGCATCGCAACACCCTTTATCTACATACCCAAACATCGGAACATGGGTCCTCTTTTGCAACTGTTTCATTTGAGCAACGCCGCGTAAATACCCGTAAAACAGGCCTCAAAAAGCGTTGACGGTTGATTTTTTTAGTCGTTACTTCGCCATACCTGAAAAACTAAATCGTGAATCGGCAAAGACCGGCACGATCGGGGAGAGGACTGCCATGGCAAAGTTCGAATTGCTCGCCGCATCGGCGATGATACTCCTGTCGATTGCGCCGGCAATGGCGCAGACCGCGACCACCACGTCCGCTGAAAACACCGCGCCCACCAACGATCCGGGGCAGGAAGCCCCCTCCACGCAGACCGCCCCGGCCGACACCCCATCCAGCGCCTACGCCTCGCAGGATATCGTGATTACCGCGCAACGCCAATCGCAGCGTCTGCAAGACGTTCCGATTGCTGTGAGTGCCTTTACCGCAGACAACATCGCCAAGCAGCAGATCGTCAACCCGAGCGCGCTCCAGCAGACGCTGCCCAACATCACCTTCACCAAGACCAACTTCACCACGTCGAGCTTCACGATCCGCGGGATCGGCGATCTGTGCACCGGCGCGACCTGCGACACCGCGACCGCGATCCACGTCAACGACATGCCGCTGGTGACGACCCGCCTGTTCGAAAGCGAGTTCTTCGATCTCGAACGGATCGAGGTCCTTCGCGGGCCGCAGGGCACGCTGTTCGGTCGCAACGCGACCTCGGGCGTGGTCAACTTCATCTCCGCCAAGCCCGATCTCTCCGCGATCCATTCGGCGGCCGAGTTCGAATATGGCAATTACGATTCCAAGCGCGTGAAGGCGATGTTCAACCTGCCCTTCACCGACACGCTCGGCATCCGCGTCGCGGGCACCTATCTCAACCGCGACGGCTATACCAAGAACCTGTATGACGGCCGCGACATCGATGGCCGCGATCTCTATTCGGTCCGCGGTACGCTGTCCTGGGAGCCGACCAGCGCCACCCGGATCGACCTGATCGGGTCGTATTTCCGCGAGAAGGACGATCGCTCGCGGTTGCAGAAGCAGCTGTGCCACCGCGACCCGACCGGGATCCTCGGCTGCCTGCCCGACCGGCTCGCCAATGAAACCGCCAACGGCAACTCGACGCTCGCCGCGGTGCTCAGCTCGAGCGAGTTCTTCGCGGTCAACAACCCCGCGCTCGCGCGCTTCGGCCTGCAGAGCCTCTACGGCCAGGACACCTATGCCGGTGTCGTCAACCCGGCCGACGTCCGCACCGTGTCGCTCGACTACAGTCCGACCTATTTCGCCGAGGAGGAGCAATATACCGCCAAGATCTTCCATGATTTCGGCCCGCTCAGCCTGAACTTCACCGGCGGCTATACGCGCAACGTCGTCGACAGCGGCACCGACTACAACCTTGCAGTCGAGAATTCGCTCACCAACAATGCCGGGCTCGCCACGCTGAACGCGCTCGCCCGCACCGGCTCGCCATTCGCGTTCCTCAACGGCGTGCGGCAGACGCTGATCCCCAACGGCCCCGCGGGCGGCGTCTGCCAGTCGGCGGCGGACCCCAATAATGTCGGCGTCTATGGCGGCAACTCGATCGGCTGTTACGCACAGAGCCTCGACTTCGATCGCTCGCGTCAGGTGAACCGCCAATATTCGGCCGAAGCGCATCTCGACAGCAGCTTCGACGGGATGTTCAACTTCCTGCTGGGCGGCATCTATGTCGACAGCAAATCGACCAACACCGATTATTTCGTCAACGCCTTCGGACTCGACTACGCCTCGGGCATCCTCGGCTCGGCGAACGCGGCGGGGCTCGGGCTGCCCGCGGGCAACGGCTATTTTCTGTCGACGCCCTTCTACCGCAACAGCGACACCGAGTTCCGCCTGAAGTCGTACGGGATCTTCGGCGAGACCTATTTCAAGTTCACCGACGCGCTCAAGCTCACCGTCGGCCTGCGCTACAATCACGACAAGAAGACCGACCAGGCGCGCAATCTCGCGCTCAACGTGCTGACGCCGATCGGCGCGACGGGCATCGAACAGGGTCTGAACTACGGCACGGTCGATTTCGACCCGAACCTGCCCGGCCGGCAGGAGTTCGCCAATGCGCAGGTCAGCTTCTCGCGGCTGACCGGTCGCGCGGTGCTCGACTACCGGATCACCGAGAACAACCTGCTCTACGCGTCCTATTCGCGCGGCTATAAATCGGGCGGGATCAACCCGCCGCTGCTGCCGCTGTTCAACGTCAGCAGCACGTTCGATCCGGAACAGGTCAACGCATACGAGATCGGCTCGAAGAATACCTTTGGCGGCGGCCAGCTCAGGCTCAACCTCACCGGCTTCTATTACCAGTATAAGAACCTGCAGCTGAGCCGGATCGTCGCGCGCACGTCGGTCAACGACAACGTCAACGCCGATATCTACGGCGTCGAGGCCGAGGCGATCATGAGCCCGATCCCGGCGTTCGTCGTCAACATGAATGCGAGCTACCTGCATTCGAAGGTGTCGAGCGACAAGTTCCTCGTCAACCCGCGCGACGTGTCAGGCGGGCGTGCGGACGCGGTGATCATCAAGGACATCACCAACGCATCGAACTGCGTCGTCGTCCCCAACGCGGCGGGCAATGCGGCGCTGGCGAACGGCTATGTCGCGGCGGTCAATGCGCGAGTGGGGCTGCGCGCACCGACCGCGATCCCGACGGTCGCGGCGACCGGTGCGTTCGGCATCTGCAGCGTGTTGCAGGCCAATGCGCCGGCAAGCGGCGTATCGGTGCTCGACGGCGTGACCACCAACATCCGCGGCAACCGCCTGCCGCAGGCGCCCACCTATAAATGGTCGGTCGGCGCGCAGTACACGATCGACTTCGCCAACGGCATGAACATCGTCCCGCGCGCGGACCTCAACTATACGGGCGGGTTCGCGGCGAGCATCTTCAACACCGCGGTCGACCGCATCCCGGGCTATGCGGTGGTCAACATGCAGATCCAGCTCAACGCGCGCGAGGACCGGTTCTACGTCCGCGGCTTCGTGCAGAACCTGGCGAACAACAACGCGACGACGGGGCAATATGTCACCGACCAGTCGGCCGGCCTGTTCACCAACATCTTCACGATCGAACCGCGGCGGTATGGCGTAGCGGCGGGGTTCAAGTTCTGAATCGTAGATAGCCGGCTGCGACCCTAACAATCCTCCCCCGCCAGGGGGAGGTGGCGCAAAGCGACGGAGAGGGAGGACATGCGACGGGGGTTTCCCTACCCTCCCCCTCCGTCTGGCAAGAGCCAGCCACCTCCCCCTAGCGGGGGAGGATCATCCGCCACCACCCCCTCGTCATCCTGACGAACGTCAGGATCCAGCGTTACGCATGCTGCGCTGCTTGGCTCTGGATCCTGACTTTCGTCAGGATTACGGAGCGGGGCCGCGAAAAGGTCCGACGGCTACCTCAAGCCCTCAGCCCAACCCGACGCTACACCAACCGCTCGGCATGCCAGGCGACATGATCGCCCATGAACGTCGAGATGAAATTATAGCTGTGATCATAGCCCGGCTGCATCCGAAGCGTCAGCTCGATCCCCGCCGCCTCGCACGCCTCCGCCAGCAATTCCGGCTTCAGCTGCTCAGCAAGGAAGCCATCCGCGTCCCCCTGATCGACCAGGATCTCCGCCACCCGCGCGCCATCCGCGATCAACGCGCACGCGTCGTACGATCGCCACGCCATCCGGTCGGGCCCGAGATACCCGCCAAGCGCCTTCTCGCCCCACGCGCACTGCAACGGCGCCACGATCGGCGCGAACGCCGAGACGCTCCTGAACCGATCCGGATTACGCAGCGCGATCGTCAGCGCGCCGTGGCCGCCCATCGAATGCCCCATGATCCCCTGACGCCCCATATCCGCCATCGGAAACTGCGCTGCGATCAGCGCGGGCAGTTCGTCCTCGACATAGGACCGCATCCGGAAATTGGCCGCCCAGGGCGCCTGCGTCGCATCGACATAGAAGCCAGCCCCCTTGCCGAAGTCATACGCCTCGTCATCGGGCACGTCGTCGCCGCGCGGCGAGGTATCGGGCGCGACCAGGATCACGCCGAGCTCGGCGCAGGCGCGGCGATACTCGCCCTTGTCCATGACGTTGGCATGCGTGCACGTCAGCCCCGACAGGAACCACAGCACCGGCAGCCGCGCACCCTCGGCATGCGGCGGGACGTACACGGCAAACATCATGTCGGTGCCGGTCGCGGTCGAGGCGTGGCGGTACACGCCCTGGACGCCGCCATAGGCCTTGCTGGTGGAGACGGTCTCCATCACGCGACCCGGTGCAGCGCGCAGATCTTGTTGCCCGACGGATCGCGCAGATACGCCAGATACAGCTTCCGCCCGCCGGTCGCCTCGCGCACGCCCGGCGGATCCTCGCAGGCGGTGCCGCCATGCGCGAGGCCGGCGGCGTGCCACGCGTCCGCCGCGTCGGTCGAGGCCGCGGCGAACCCCATCGTGCTGCCATTGCCGTGGCTGGCCGGCTGGCCATCGATCGGCTTGGTCAACAGGAAGCGGCCCCCGGCATGCGCGTAGATCACCCGCCCCCATTCATCGGTAACACCCGCCGGCACGCCGAGCGCGCCGAGTGCCGCGTCGTAGAACGCCTTCGATGCCGCGATATCGTCGGCACCGAGCATGATGTGCGTAAACATGGCCGCTCCTCAGTAGATCACGACGGAGCGGATGCTCTCGCCGGCGTGCATCAGGTCGAAACCCTTGTTGATCTCGTCGAGCGTCAGGCGGTGCGTGATCATCGGGTCGATCTCGATCATGCCGTTCATGTACCAGTCGACGATCTTGGGCGTATCGGTCCGCCCGCGCGCGCCGCCGAACGCGGTGCCGCGCCAGTTGCGCCCGGTGACGAGCTGGAACGGCCGCGTCGAGATTTCCTTGCCCGCCTCGGCCACGCCGATCACGATCGACGTGCCCCAGCCGCGGTGGCACGCCTCGAGCGCCTGGCGCATGACCGTCGTGTTGCCCGTCGCATCGAAGGTGAAGTCCGCGCCGCCGTCGGTCAGCGCGACGATGTGCGGCACGATGTCGCCCACCTCCTTCGGGTTGGCGAAATGCGTCATGCCGAAGCGCCGGCCCCATTCCTCGCGGTCGGGGTTGATGTCGACACCGACGATCATCCCGGCGCCCGCGAGCTTGGCGCCCTGGATCACGTTCAACCCGATCCCGCCAAGCCCGAACACGACGACGGTATCGCCCGGCTGGACCTTGGCCGTGTGCACGACCGCGCCGACCCCCGTTGTCACGCCGCACCCGATATAGCAGCTCGTGTCGAACGGCGCGTCGGTACGGATCTTGGCGACCGCGATCTCGGGCAACACGGTAAAGTTCGAGAAGGTCGAGCAGCCCATGTAATGGAAGATCGGCTGGCCCTTGTAGCTGAACCGCGTCGTCCCGTCGGGCATCAAGCCCTTGCCTTGCGTCGCGCGGATCGCGGTGCACAAATTGGTCTTGCCGCTGAGGCACGACTTACACTGGCGGCATTCGGGCGTGTAGAGCGGGATCACGTGATCGCCGACCGCGACGCTGGTGACGCCCGCACCCACTTCGCGCACGATGCCGGCGCCTTCATGCCCCAGCACGCTCGGAAACAACCCTTCCGAATCAAGCCCGTCGAGCGTGTAGGCGTCGGTATGGCAGATGCCCGTCGCCATGATTTCGACGAGAACTTCGCCGGATTTCGGTCCCTCGAGGTCGAGTTCGACGATCTCGAGCGGTTTTTTTGCCTCGAACGCAACGGCGGCGCGGGTCTTCATCGGTGGGTCTCCTTGATTGCCGCCCTGATGCCTCGCGGCTCGCGCCTTCGCAACCCGCCGCCGATGCAACCAATCGCGCAGTCCCTGGGTTGATCGTTGCAAATCAAGGAGATGCGACGATGAAAGATCCAAAAAAGGGCGACGAGGTCACCTGGAAATCGCACGGCGGCGAGGCGCACGGCACCGTCGAAAAGAAACAGACCAGCGACACGACGATCAAGGGCCACACCGTCAAGGCCTCCAAGGAGGAGCCCCAGTTCATCGTAAAGAGTGACAAGGGGGGCAAGGCAGCGCACAAGGCGGACGCGCTCACCAAGGCGTGACCACGCGCGCAGTGCCAAACGCACGCGCGCAACAGGAAGGAATGCTTATGGCTACAGCTCCCAAGACCGGCGGCATCCACGCCCCCGTTCAGCCCTCCCCCGAGCTCGGCGAGATCGTCGGCAACGACAAGCTGCCGCGCAGCGAAGTGATCAGCAAGGTGTGGGTCTACATCAAGGCCAACAACCTCCAGAACCCTGAGAACAAGCGCGAGATCCTCGCGGACGAGAAGCTGAAGAAGGTCTTCGGGCGTGACAAGTGCACGATGTTCGAGATGAACAAGTACATCTCGCAGCACGTCAAGGCCTAACCGCCAGCACTGCACGGCAAGCGGCGGCGGGGATTCACGCGATACCCGCCGCCCTTGATACCGGGTCGATCCGACCCTGACCAACTCGCGCCCGGCTTAACGTCCGCGCGTTCTCCCCAAGCTTGATCGTCGCCAGCGACCGCGGTATTGCGCGATCCGATGCCCCCGTAGCTCAGCCGGATAGAGCGACGGTTTCCTAAACCGTAGGCCGCGTGTTCAAATCTCGCCGGGGGCACCAGCTTTTCCGCGGATTTCTGCGGAAAACTGGTCCTACGCAAAGCGCGAAACGCGCGACAAGCTACGGTTCGCCCCGACACAGTCGGCGGCACATTATGTTCTCCGCCCGTTCCGCCGTCGTGCCACTGCACGGCGACGCAGAGTCGCGCGTGCTCCACCTCCCAATACTTAGCCTGATGAGGCTCCAGCGCCCGCTCTGACTGGCGCGCCACCACCCCAAAACACGTCCGCGCGGCTGAACACACCGATTCAGCTGGCGCTTTCGTGCGCCCATCGACTTCCCTCCGGGAGCCGACACGATGTCGCTTACCTTCTCTTCCACACCTACGCTGCGGGGCTTCGGCCAGATCGCAGGCACCATCGCTAAAGCTGCGGACGGATCAGTCCGCGATCGCGGACCCGACGCACAGGTTCGCCGCGGCTGCGTCGATGAGGCCGCACCAGCAGCGCAACCGTGGGACCGCAACCGATTCGAGTCGACCGCTGAAAGGATCTCGACCGTCGAGTCCCTGGTGGCGGTAGCGAAAGAGCTGCAGGCGGAACATGCCGCGGAATTTCCGCGGGGCACGAAGCAGAAGCTCAAGCATGAACGTGAGGTGCTGTCAGCTGAGCTGGAGGAACTGATGGGGTGCCCCGACGCCGATCGTCCGAACGGTCGCCCCGCCGCTATCCGGATCGCGCTGGCCGCGATCAAGGCGGACCTCGAGAAGCATTCGCTTGGGATCACCCGCACTGACGTTGCGGTATACGAAGCGGTTTTCAACTTTCTGTGCTTCGCGGGCTCGGGGCGCTGGTTTCCGTCTTGGGCGAAGATTTCGGTCGCGGCACGATGCTCCGAGAAAAGCGTCGGTCGAGCGTTGCGCCGCCTCGGGCATCACGGGCTGCTCGCATGGATCAGCCGCAGCACTACCAAATCACGCCGGAGCGATCCCGCGGTGAAGCAGCGGGTGCAAACGAGCCACGCGTATTTCCTCGATCTCAAGAAACGGATGGCGGAGCGGGTCTACCAGCGCTTCGTCCAGCTGCGCGATCGACGGCGCCTGCGGTTCGGGATCACCAAGGCCGCTGCCAAGCCTGAGCAGGCCGTGCAGCCCGCTCCGTCGAAGGACGTCGCTGAACTCCGCCGCACTATTGCCGGCTTCGGTGCCTCCCTTCTTGCCTCAGACGGACATCTTGGCCGAGTATGAAAGCTTCTAGGTTTATAATGAAAAAAGAACGTCTTCGCTGAACGCGAAGCCGGCGTAGATTTGTTCTCCCCCAAAGCCGAAACGGCATGGCTCAAGGACCCGACCGCCAAGATCCGGCTGTCGGAACGTGGCGGCTTGCGCCGCCCCGGGCTGTCGAGGGGGGAGTGAACGAAAGTCGTTGTTCTTTTCTTGCGTCGCGTATGCGGCGCTGATCAGATGTCGACCAACAGATCCGCCCACTCCTGGAACAGGTCGCGCAGTCGCTGAAGCTGAGCACTGCGATCGTAAGCCGCCTTCACTTTGTCTTTCGGCGTATGTGCCAGAGCCCGTTCGACGACATCGCCATCTGCTCCCTGCGCCTTCTCGTTCATCAGCGTCGAGAACGTAGCGCGCCAACCGTGCGGGACATGCCGCCCCTCGAAACCGGCGCGATCGTACAGCGTGCCGATCGACTTCTCCCCGATCATTCGGCCGGCGCCGCAATCGAAGATCAAACCATGCATATTTGCATCGTCCTGATGCATAATTGCCCGGACCTCGCGCAACAGCGCGACCGCCTGGCGCGACAGCGGCACCGCATGATCGTTCTTCGCATCGAGCTTCTTTGCTGCCGCCAGCTTCATCCGCGCGGCCGGTACCCGCCAAAGCGGCGCAGCCCCGTCGAGATCCTCGATCTCCTCCCAGCGCGCGCCGCGTACCGCGGCGAAACGGACCGCCGTCAGTGCCAGAAATCGCGATGCGAGTTTCACGATCGGCGCGACGTCGACCAGCTCGGCCGCGGCGAGCAGCGCGCGCGCGTCCTCGATCTCGAGCAACGCGGGATGGTGCTGTGCCGGCGCTGGCGGGGTGAGCGCGCGGCTGACGATCGCCGCGGGATCCTGGTCGACCAGGTCCTCTGCCATCGCATAGGCAAATACGGCCGAGATCCGCTGACGCACGCGACCGGTGGTGACCAGGCTGCCGCGCTCCTCGATGACGCGCAGCGCGTTCAGAATCACCGGCACAGTGACGGCGCCGATCGGCATCGCGCCGATCGCCGGGAACACATCACGCTCGAGGCTGGCGAGGACGTCGCCGGCATGCACGTCCGTCCAACGCAGGCGCATGTGGGTGTGCCATTGGCGCGCGACGTGCTCGAAAGCACGAGCCTGACCGGTTTGCGCAAGTTCGCACGTCCGGGGATCCTCGCCGCGGCCGAGCTGCTCGCGCACCTGGTCGCACCGGGCACGGGCGGCGTCGAGCGTCACCTCGGGCACGGCGCCGATCGTCAGCAGCTGCTCCTTCCCGCCGAGGCGGAACTTCATCCGGAATGACTTCCGGCCCGTCGGCGCGACATAGAGGTGCAGGCCGCCCTGGTCGAACAGCTTGTAGGGGGCCGCGCGCGGCCGCGCGGCTTTCACCGCGGCGTTGGTCAGCATAGAATGCTCCAATGGTGGACAGGAAAAAATTAGGACCGCGAATCAAGCGACTGCGCGAACTTTTGAGCGCTGCTACGCCTGGCGATTGGGCGGCAACGGAAGTGGATGGCACGGTCTATATCGACGCAGACGATAGCGGCGATCATCCCATCGCCATGATCATGAGCGGATCGCCGCATAGTCAGGACCGCGCTGACGCCGCGCTAATTTCAGAGATGAAGCGAGCGCTTCCGCTCATCCTCGATGCCTTGAGCTCGGCGGTCGACGACGACAAAGGCGCTACTCGCCTGCATTGAAATGAACGCTTCGCCGCCTGGACCGGCTGGCCCGAAAATAGCCAGTCCACCCGCAATCGGTGCGGAACTCAACACAGATTAGATTGTGAGCGTCCCTCATATGATGGCGACGCGTAGCGAGTCAGCAGTCAGAAGCGCTGATGCAAAAAACGCCTTTATCCCAAGCCGCGAAGCTTTTGAGTATCCTCGAGAGCGGTGTGGTAGAGGCAGAACTATTGGACTTGGAGCTTATCGCTGCGCGTTTGCACGACATCATCGATCTTCTCCGCCCGCTGGACCCTACCAGGGTCAGAAACTGAGCTTGACGGCGGAGGCCCCCTCCGCCGCAGCGACGCTATTCTGCGGGTTATAGCCGCGTCGATACCTCCGATTTAATCAGTCAATACCCCGGCTGCTTTCGCCCAATTGCAGACAGCGGTGCGATCGTTCATCTTCGCGGCCAACTGAGGCCACGAGGTAACGAACAATGAGCTACAAGACGGACCATCGCAGCCGAACGCGGGCGATCGCTGTGTATGGAGCGATCGTTTGCATCGGGGCGGCGCTGGGCTTTCTCGTACGGGCGGGCGTGATCACCGACCACATCCTCTGGTAACAGCTGGCAACGATCATAAGACCGCTTTCCTCCCATACCGGCCAGCCCGCTTCCGCTCAATTCCGGACGCTTCGGTCACAAATCATGACTCCCGATAACGGCCATTCGTTCAGCGCATCTTTCCCGGTTTAAATTTGCCCCATCTGCTCCGAACGGCGACCCTTACCTGCCGCCGTACCGTAAAGGCGCCGTGAAGATTAACTTCAATCAAGTATTATCCGGCAACCTATGGTATGAGTCACAAATTGCTGATCGAGCACGGCCCTTGGCAACTGAGAGACTCAATGCTCCCGCCGATATTACGGGAACTGCGTTTTGATCTCAGAAATTGACCCTCGCGGTTTGTTTGCAAAAAATCTCTTAGCGCATTCGCAGATACAGGTTTTTGACGACGGAGCTTTGGGCCGTTTGAAAGCTCGAACAAGAACCTTCGATTCGGGAAGCTACGTATTCAGGGAAGGCTTGCCAATTTCAGAATATGCATTTGTAATATCGGGGTATTTATTCCGCCAAAAGCAGACATCGGACGGTCACCGGCAAATTGTATCATTAATAATTCCTGGAGACATAGTTAATCCAGAAAACAGATTTGTGAATAATCTGGACCATAACGTGGTTTGTGCGGAAAAATCTAGCATCGGGTATGTGCAAAAATCCGAGTTTGATTCATTAATGGACTCCCATTCATACATTCGGCTGGCCTTAGATTTAATCACTACTGCAGAATCACGCCAATTACGGGAGTGGCTATTAAATATAGGCGGGCGTTCCGCAAGAACTCGTGTAGCTCATTTCTTGAACGAATTTGCTGCTAGAACGAGGCTACGCGGCTTGAATGATGGTTTGCGGTTTTACCTGCCCATCTCGCAGGAGCAGATTGGGGACGCCGTCGGAATTACACCTGTTCACGTTAACAGGGCTATCAGGTCTCTAGTTGAAAGCGAGTTAATCAATCACAAAAACAGAGAATACAAAATAGTTAATCTAGACGGATTTAGGCAAGCTGGTCAATTCTCAGAACAATTTCTTACAGTCAATGATTTTTTTGAATAATTATTGCTGCGTGGATACCTCGACATATAACGTTAAATGCTAAGCGGTTCCATGTCGGCTATTATCGCCTTACCTCTCCATCCCTGATACCGTAAGCAGACAGTTTGCGTTCCTTTCCTTACTGGCCATTCCCGACCATGTATTTGCGTCCGTTCCCATTGGCTGTAGAAGGGCCGCATGCGGGCTCGCCATACCGATCGGTACGCTGTTTACATCTGGCTACCTGCCTTAATTGGCGCCAGTCATTTGTCGCTGTGGTGGGATGATCCAACGCCCAGCACAGTAATGCTGCTGGGAGGCAGCTTCTGGCTGCTGTGTGGGATCGCCGCACTTATCCAACGGATGCGTAAAGCTGAGACTGAACGCTAAAACGTCAATATGCGTCAGTTTTCATCCAAAGCAGCCTGACAGCTTTCCTTTCCCAACCGGCACTTTTTATGAGGCGACATCCGGTCGGGTTTACCGCGTGATCGGACAGTCTCAGCTACACGGGGCGAGGAAAGTAAACAATGACGGCTGGGATAGCATAAATCTTGATATAGTTTAAGTCATCGTCATGCCACGAGTCGCCCTCTCGCCCGTTCAGCGCCTGCGCGAAGACCTGGAGGATGCCTTGGCGCAGGCAGATGCCTTAGACCTATCACTGGTAGCTATCCAGATCGCGGAGGCGCTCGAGATGCTCGGGCCTTGTGAGGACGGCAAAGCCCGGCTGCTCGGTTAGCACGAACGAGGGCGGGGCAAACGTTCAACAGTGCATCGCTTGGTCTTAAACGAACGACTATGCTCCAAAGCGGACGGTCCGCAATCCTGCCCATTCCGACCACTCCGCTTCCGCTCATCTTCGCGCGGAACATGTTCTATACCGCCGCCAGTCTCGGACGATGCATAGGTTAGACATTCTGTCCCAAACATAGGATAGGTGCGCCGTACGACACAGCGTAAGAATCTTCCTTCATGAACGAACAACCGGCGCACCCTGCGGACGTCCTTAAATCACGCATGGAGACGTTACTGGCATTGCTAGATCATTATGATTTTCCACTGCCTGCTGCGTGGCTGGCAAAGGCGATCGAGGCGATGCCAAACGGCGACAATCACTAATGTCCGATATTCGCGAAACCCGGACTATATGGATGACGCGACGAACTGATCGGAAGCGGCCGGTCCGCTTTCCTCCCCAAACCGGACATTGCCGCGGCGAAGGAACTCTGCGCTGCATTGACGCGTCTCCGCGGGTTTGAGCGCCCTCGACACCCCCGATCTGACCAGTCGATACCCCGGCTGCGTTCGCCGAAAAGCGTCCAGAATGACCGCTCCGGAGGGCCTCTTGACAACAGNCCTTGCCTTCGCTCGGGCCGCCGATGACGAGCCGGTGCCGCGGCGAAGGAACTCTGCGCTGCATTGACGCTTCTCCGCGGGTTTGAGCGCCCTCGACACCCCCGATCTGACCAGTCGATACCCCGGCTGCGTTCGCCGAAAAGCGTCCAGAATGACCGCTCCGGAGGGCCTCTTGACAACAGACTGACGGCAATGCTGAAATTTGGGAGTAAGGAGGTTACTATGTTCGACGACCAGGACCGCGCCTACTTTGCTCGACGTGCCGCGATGGAACGCATATCGGCTTCCGAAGCATCAGACCCGGCGATACGCAAAATCCACGCAGATATGGCGGAAGAGTATCAGCGTAGGTCGGAGGGAGCTGAACCCCGAAGTTTGGTTCCTCTCTCCGCCGATAAGCCACTTTTTACGGACGGCAGCTAGCCACCAAAATCAGACATTGTCGCGGCGGAGAAACCCTCCGCCGCAATGACGCATAGCCGACGCCGCCCCACAGGATCGCGAGCCGGTGGAGCGCGAGGAAGGTCACGCCATAGCCGGCNTGGTTCCTCTCTCCGCCGATAAGCCACTTTTTACGGACGGCAGCTAGCCACCAAAATCAGACATTGTCGCGGCGGAGAAACCCTCCGCCGCAATGACGCTTTCTCGCAGGTTTCAGCGGGGCATGTACCCCACTTTTGGGTAGGCGATACCCCGGCGCAGACGCCGCAATAGCTACTCGAAAGCACGAAGATCAGCGCGCCTTGCCAGCGCGACGATGACGCGGATCCGCATCACGACGTTGCGACCTTGCACCGGCCGCGATCAACGTTGCCGATCCGGTGCGCGATCCAGCCCTTATAGAAGACCTTCAGCTTCGGATTCACGCGGACCAGGCGCGCATATTCCGCGGCCTGCGCGCGATCGAGATTGACCAGCGTTGCGACGCACAGGTTGCTGGCGCCGAGCTTGCCCTGGCACGCGCGGTACGCCGCGATCGTCCCGGGCCCGACGCGGCCGTCAGTCACCAGCTTGGTACCGCACAGTGCGTTGGTCGATTGCTGGAACCACGTCGACGGGCGCGCCGGCCCCATGTTCACGGTCGTGTCGAACAGCTCGGCCGTCACCGCGGCGTCGATCGGCACCAGGGCGGCATAGCCGGGCTGCACCAGGTACCGCTTGTAATAGATGCTTTCCGCCACGTCGCGCGGCAGCGTCCGCATCGGCCCGGTGTAGCCGTTCTGCACGGCGACGGCCTTCGTGATCCCCATGTGCGTCTCGCCGCCTGGGTCGGCCGGGTGATTCACATAGCCGCCCTCGATCGTGATCACGCTGGCGATCATGGCGAGCGCGATCGCCGCGATCCCGCCGGCCGCCTTCGGCGCGACCTTGCCGGTGATCGACTTCCACAGGCTCTTGCGCTCACCGGCCGGCTTCTGCGGGATCAGGCGCACGAAGATCGTCGCGACGAACAGCAGCGTCGGAATCACGCGCGCAACCGACTCAGGAAATACCGCACGAATGTCGTCGGGCAGTCCGTTCCAGATCTGGAGCAGCGTGTCGGGGGCGGCCGCGGCAAAGGCGGTGAGGATGGCGCCGAGCGCGGACATGCGCACGGACCACAGCGGCCAGGCGCGCGACCATAGGTCACGCACCCGACGCATGGCGTCGAGTTTCATCGGTATCTCCTGTGAGGGGGGGCGGCCGGCCGCCGGCGGGATCAGGTGCGGGCGGGTGAGCCCAGCGCCGGCGCGGCGCGCGGCCGACGTCGGATATGAACGATCAGCCGGCAGGCGGGCGGGATTCCTTGGATCGCGGCGCCCGCCAGGATCATGAGCATAGGACCGTCGATCATCGCGCGGCCATCTTCGGCGCCGGCGCCATCATCTCGAGCTTGGTCTCGATCCGGATCGTGCGGCCGTCGATCTTGGTCAGCAGATCGGTCTTGGCCTGGTTGGCGGCCTCGAGCACTTCGATACGACGGGTGTTGGTATCGATCTGCGCGGAGCGGTTGCCGTCAGCGCGGAACATGCCGCCGACGACCGCAAGCGGGGCAACCACTGCGCAGCACACCATGATGATGTCCTTCAGCGCCAGGCGCTGTTGTGGGGCGTCGCTCACGCGAGCCGCCGTCCCGCGACGCCAAGGCCCGCGAGGATGTAATTCTTCATGATGCGAGCCTTTGCTTAGACGGGGGGCGGCAGGCGAGGGCCTACTCGGTGGGGGACCGTTCAGGCTCCGGAGCTGCGGCGCGGGCTGCTTCGCTCGGTGTGATCGGCGCCGGTTGATGCCAAGATCCGCAATACGCAGCGCGCAAAATACGGCCATCTTCGCCTCGGCCGAGGCGGGAAACAGCGGTGTGAACGGGATCAGCGTGCGGCGATCGCGGATCCGTCGTTTCCAATCGAGGCAAGCCGTCGACCAGATCGGAACGGTCAATTGATCGTCCGCGTTGGCGCGCCGATCGCGCCGAACTTACGGCCGGCCGCCGCGGCACGATCCTGCGCCTGCGCCTTCTTGCCCTTGGCCGGCGCGCCCGCCTCGTTGATCGTCTTGAGCGAGCTGGCGAGGTTCTTGAGGATCTGCGATCGCGCCGGCAGCGACACCGCCTTCATCATCGCGTTGCGCCGGTTCTCGTCCTCGTCATTGGCGGTCATGATCTCGATCGCCTCCTCGAGTTCGCCCTGGTAGCTCGTCATCGCGTCGAGCTCGTCGAGCATGCGGGCGGCCAGCTGGCGGCCGTTCTCGGCGATCGTGGCGGCATCGATCGGCTCGGACGGCTCGACCGGCACTGCCTGCGCGGCGCGCGGCGCGGGAAGCAAAGTGCGCACCGGTTCGCGCTTGCGGACCGGCCGTTCCCAGCCTTTGGCCTTCGCGCGCTTACGAATAGCCGCTTCCGATATCGCGTAACGGTCAGCTATTTCCCGGATCGAGTCGTCGCTCGACAAGTATTCGCGCTCGATTTGCGCCCACTCGTCAGGTGTTTTGCGGGTCGCCATCGCTCAGCCCCCCGCCCCGAAAGTACGCACCCAGGATCGCCCAGGAGGAAAAAATCTCCGCGTGGGAGCCATAGGGGTCCAGCGGGTCGGCCCCCGTTAGGGATCGACCCACCCCCCTGCCCCGCGCGATCAGGCTAGGAGCGCTGCGCGTTCCGCCCGCTGCTTGCGACTGTCGTGGCACGGCTTGCAGAGCGTCTGCAGGTTGGCGAACAGCCAGAAGAGACGCTCGTCGCCGCGGTGCGGTTCGCAATGGTCCGCCACCAGGCGCGACGTGTCGGCCGAGGTGAAACCGCAGCCAGGCCATTGGCAGGTGTAAAGGTCGCGAGTGAACACGAGCACGCGCAGCGCACGCCAGCGCGCCGACTTGTACCACTTGTGCCAGGGCTTGAAGAGGCGGCGGTCGGCGTCGGCGCTGCGCTCGACGCGCGCAAGGGAGCCCATCGTCGGCTTGAGCCTGGTGAGCGTGCTGCCGACGGCCTTGAGCTTCCCCACGGTGGTTACGCGGATGCCAAGTCGATGGTGACCGGATGCCACGGCGCGTCGTGCGCTGGCCGGTCGTAGAAGCGGACGTAGGTGCGCGAGCCGATGACGCGGATCGAGTCCTTGATCGCCTCCATGGCGCGCAGCCAGCGCGGGTCGGTGAAGTCGAGCCGGAGCAGGCGGAACAGCTCAGCGCGGTTGATCCGGCCTTCCTTGTCGACCTGGAAGACGCCGTTGACGATCGCCTGCAGCTCGACCGGCGAGCCGCCTGCCCAGCCCATGAGGCACTCGTCGATCAGCACCTTCGCGGCCTGCAGCTCGGGGCCGAACTCAAGCAGGTCCGCGACCTGCACCTGGGCGCGCTCGCGGCCGTCGAAGGTGAGCAGCGTGATGTTGCCCTTCTTCCCGCCGACGGTCGTGCCGTACTCCTGCGCGAGCAGCGCCTGGAACGCGCCGACGCGCTCGAACGTCCGCGCCTTGAACGCGGCAATGAGGGCGGACAGTTCGCGCGCGTCCGTCAGGATCGCACGCACCGTCTCGTCCATGAGCAGGTCGACCGGCTTGACCGCGGCGAGCGGGACCAGGCTGCCCTTGGCGTCACGAAGATACGGTGTGCCGGCGACGTCGACCGCGGCGGGGTGCTTGGCGGTGCTCATGCTGGTGCGCCCTGGTTGCCGGGTGGCGCGACGCGCGCGGCGATCGTCGCGACCGGGAGGATGCTGAGGATCTCGCGCAATAGGCTTACCGGGACGCCGACCAGGGCATGATCCGGATGACCGGCGTCGACCGCGCGCTGAATCGCTTCGCGAGGGATTGCCATCACCAGCCGGCCTTCGTGCCATCGGCACTGACATAGAGGGGGGGACGGGCAGCGCGGGTGACGCTGCCCCGGAAGGCGGCGAGCAGGTCGCGGGCGATGCCCCGCGCCTGCTCCTCAAGGACGTTGTAATCGTCCGAAGATACAACGCCCAGCCGCACTCGTTGGGTCAGCTCATCGAACCGCGGTGTGATGCGTTCGAGCTGATCGGCCAGGTTCGAGTTCGACTGGGCGGCCACTGCACCGGATCGGGGAACATCGTGACGCATATCAGATCTCCCTTCACGTAGGACGCACGCACAAAGGGGGGCGGGCCGCGTCCAGCGGATACAGCTGTGGCGGGGTCGATTTGCGAGTTACGTGACCGTTTGGGGAGGTGACCTTGTGGGAAGTTCCCCAAAGGTCACCCCCAAACTTTGGCCATGCCCTCCATCAGATAGGGGAGCTTTTTGGTTTGAACTGGACACGTCGAGCGACTTACAGGTTCGGTCCACTAAATCGCCATTGTACGTTTATCACACGATGTTAGGTCCGCGCCGGATTTATTAACATTTGGTAACGTGTCATATTAACAACGCGCGAATCGGGAATGTATTTAATCCTGCTAGTTCGTGCCAGTTGCCGACGATCTGCTAATAGAGCGCGCGCAGAATGCCTGCGTCGCGGGGGCGATGGCTGCTAATCTTCTAGCCACCCTTGGCAATGAATTGGAGGGACGAAATGCAATATTCTGCAATCCCACATTTGACCGTTCGCGAAGAAGAAGTGTTCCGGCTTGTCGCTAGAGGGCGCTCGGCCAAAGAGGTCGCTCAAGAGCTTAGCATCGCGCCGTGTACCGTCGAGCGCCACATCGAAAATGTGCGACTTAAGACACGGACTCGGAACAGGGGTCATATGATCGCGGTCGTTATGCGAGATAACTGGCTAGCAGCGCTTCCAGCTGTCTAACGCCGAGACCAGGAGCGATCGGGCCCGTCGGTTGGAAAGCCGCCAGTCCCGCGCGGCCGTCGTCAGCGCCATGTCGTCCACGATGATCGCGAGCAGCATCGCACCGTGCGGAGCGACCGCCTCACGCCAACGGGCGTATGCGCGCTCACGAATCACGGCAGCGATAGGCGCGTGCGAAGCGCTGTGCGGACCGCCGCCCGAGCTGCGCGGCTCCAAGTTCGCAGTGCGCACCGCAACCTCGGCCGTGATGGAATGGTACGCCTCGGCGATCTGATCCGCCGCGGCAAGCTGGTGCGCGTCGATCGCACCGGTTCCGACGAGGCGGGCGAGCGCCCCCTCACGTCGCGCTTGCGCAGCAGCGTGTTCGTGCGTCTCAGCCGTGCCGTTCGTCTTGTGCGACCAGCGCTCGCGCAGCTGCACGCGCTCCTCGATGCCAGGCACGAGCGTCACCGTCGCCGCCGCCTTGCCCTTCTTGCGCCGGTTGGCGCCCTTGGGTTTCGGACGCGGCTCGCCAAGCACCAGGTGCGCGACGCGCTGTTGCTCGCGTTCGGTTGTGAGAGCAGGCGCTGCCTGGTCAGTAGGTAGGTGTGGCATGGAGATCCCCGGCGTCGACGTCAGGGATATGCTCGAGGATCGCCACGAGCGGGAGATGACCTTGTGGTAACGGCCGCACGCGATCGGCGTTCGCGAAATCCTCGTTCACGACGACGCCGAGCTGACGCATCCGATCAAGCAACTGCCGCTCGAGCAACCCGGGCACGGTGATCGCCCGTTGCGCGCCAGCTGCGCGCTCGATCATCTTCTCGAATGCCAGCTTCTTCACCAAGGCCTTTGCCCGGGTGTCACTAACGTCGAGCGCGAGCGCGATCTCACGCATTGCGCGACTGCGGCCGTGCTCGAGGATGTACTCGGATATGAAATCGAGCGCCTGCTGCTTACGGCTTGCTGGCGCTGGTAGTACCTCTGAATATGCCCCCATTGTTCCCCCAAATCCCCTAGGAAAACATAGTGAGAATCACGATTCAGCGCTAGCTCCATGACGGGCACTACATATTAGAACGCAACCTGAAGGATCCACGCAGCCAGACGACGGGCGTGATGGTCAAATGTTGGACCCTATATTCGACCATTGGTTGTCGACAGTCTCATCGGCAGCTGCAAGTCTCAGCGATGAGGCGGAATGAGCGAGGATCAGTCCAGGACCTAATTGAGGGCTTGTGGGGCTTGCGTTCCTTAGCGATCCAGCTGGACCTGAAGGTCGTTGGGGCGCTCATAAAGGCCGCTATCGGAGTCATCCCGACCACTCTGCATTAGCCAGGCGCAATGCGGCGCGTACTAAGCCCCATGGCTCGTGCTCTCACGTAGACCGACGCCGGGGTACGACCAAGCAAGTCGGCAATTTCCGCGATATGCTTCGTGGCAACCCATCGGGCTATGACTTGCTCGTCGCCTTCCGACCACGGACATCCACTGTTTGGGTAGGCGGTCTTCGTCACGCGGTGGCTTCCCTATGTTATGCGGCGGAGGCCCCCTCCGCCGCAGCCAATCACACCCCGCAGAAACCTGCGGTTTGCGAGGAGGCTATGCCACGATGTACCCCAACGATACCCCTGGCAGGCAGCGCTCGACAGCTAGCGCAATCAAAGATGGATCGTGCCTCCGTGCTCGTCCGCTTCCGCCCACATTCGGTCGTTCGGCGCGGGCTTCAGGCTTACCGATTGCCGCCGTTCGTTCAGCAAGGCATCATATCGAAATGACGATCACCCCAGCCGTCCTTGCTCAGTTAACGCTGGCCGACGTCCGCGCGGTAGTCTTCTACAAACGGGATGAAATTACGACCGATTTGCTATGCTGCGATGTCGAGGTCGCGGGGCATGTTTGGTCGTTCCATGAGGAAGCGGCTGGCTGGCCAGACCTGATCGCGCATCTATCCGCACTGCCGGGCTTCCGTGCCGACTGGTATGAAGCCGTGGTCAGCCCGCCGTTCGCTACATCCGACACGATTGCGTTCGACAGGCGGTGATCGCCCACTTGAGAACGTTCGCGAACGCTCTTGCCCGGCCTACTAGCGGCCGTCAGGATGCGGCGATGACGAGAATTAAACGGCTGCTTCGATCTTCTGCGCTCGTTTTGTCAGCTGTAGCGGCACTAATTTCCGCCCCTGCGCAGGCGGCTCCCCAAATTCCGCTAGCCGCAGGTAGCTACAAGCAGTTGAGTTTGGTTATGGCTGCGGCAGGCAAGTGCGGATTTCGAAGCTTCCGGATCGGAGAAAGTGCTTGGCCGTACAAGTATCTCTACACAGCCGATGACCTCGGATCATACCCTTGTGTTCAAGCTTGGCTCAAAAATTCGGCGCGACGTCTCGGCCTCAAGCCCCGGTATCCAGAAGATGCTTACCAGCGATAAAGCGCAGCGACGTCGGCTTAACAGCATCAGTCACCGAAAGCAGCCCTTCCGCTTTCCTTCCCCTTGCAGACATTCGCCAGAGAAGCCTAGCGTTAGGCATGACAGCGCCTATCGACCGCAACGGGACTTTCATCGGTCCTGTAATCGCAGGAATAATCCTGATCGTCCTCTTTGGCGGCTATGTGCTCTTCGCGTGGCTGGCAGGCGACGTTTGACGTCCGTTTTCCACCATCTGCGATCCAAAGCGGACAGTCTGCTTTCCTTCCCAAACCAGACATTGGGGCGGAGGATATACCCTCCGCCGCAGCCTTTCCGAACCCGCGGAAAGACGACGTTTTTCGCCACCCTGTTCGACGTTGTACCCCGCCGATACCCCGGTACAAAACGCCCAATAGCGGATGCCCGCTGCCTCTAGAGCGTTCCTAACAGCGGCCGTTCATTCAGGTGAATTTGACGATGACTTCGCTGTTCGCTGGGAGCCCGTGTATATCTTTGAAGGCGGTCAGTGCCTCTCGGATTACCTCGTCTGTTTCTTGTCTAGTTTGATCTCCAAATTGCCCTCTCCGCGGATCGACGAAGTGCACGGTAGGATTCATCGCGGACGGGTGATCGTGCCGCCACTGACGCTCCCGATCAGAGAACCAACTCGTCGAAAATCCAACTTCGGCGCCATCCGTACGAACGATTTTAAATCGGCGATTGCCGTCGGAGCCACCCCCGTTCGTGAAAAGCTCCAGCCCTCGGTCAATATCGATAGTTCGGAGTTCGGCAGGATCAGCTAGAAAGGCCATGCGGTCGCCCTCAACGGTCAACGAAACAGTCCCAAATATTAGGTCGTTTTCGTTAACGATCACCCCCGAAGGCGCCCGTCCGCTTCCCTTCCCGAACCAGACGTTCCAGCCGAGCCTTAGGTAAGCTGAAACCGCGCCGTACATGGCGATGTCTCATTCGCAGAGGCAGGTTGAGCGTTACCACAACTTGCCGCGAGGGTCCGAAAACGCCCAGGCGCAGTCACTCGTCTCGTTGATTGCCGAGTGTACCTAGCCAGTCACCGCCGAGCGACAGCATAGCCATCCCGACGAACGGTGCGGGCAGCACCATCGTGACCCATGCCCAGATGAATACGACAGGAATGCCGATGTTGCGATTGTGGATAGCGGCTGCCTTGGCGTCTTCCAACTCGAACCCGATCCATAACGCCGCAGATAAGCCGACAAGCCAGCACAGCGCCACTCTGCGCTTGAGATGGGTTCGATCGTGGGGGATCAGCCACCGCACTGCCACGAGAATTGCCGCAAAGACCGCACCCCCGATGAGAACGGGAACGACCAAAAGCTTAAGGCGAAGCTCCAACCATCCTTCCATCGGCGTCAGGATGGTGGTCCGCCGCGGACTAGTCAACGACCGCTTGTGTTTCCAAACTGGCCATTCCGCTTACGCCCAAAGTCGGACGATCCGGTAGGCAACTCGCAGTCTCAAAAGCGGTCATCTGTTCATGCCGATGATGCCAAACCCGGCGATGACATGATGCAAAAATCGAAAGTTTTGCATCACGAATGAGGTGGGATCAGCTCGCCTGCTAGCGCGTAGCAGCCGACACCCGCCCGCCGGCTCCTCGCTGTTACATCCAGTAGTGAGCTACAACCATACCGACGCCAATAGCTCCAATCACTATTCCGAGATGGGAACGTCGTGCCTTATAAGAGAGGGATTGTTCGGTATTTAGTAAATCGGCTAAGTCCGGTACCTTGCCCGCTGTAAGCCACGGATGACGGCCTGCTAATGACTTTGCCAGATCGCGCGTGAACTCTGGACCATCGCTCCAGGTTTTGTGCCGATCTAATAGCTTTTCGGCTTCTAGTATTACGTTCGCCTTCCAAGTCGACGGATCGGATAAATATCTTTTAATAGATGATAGATTTTTAGCAGCCTCAAATACAACGTCGCCAGGACTGGTCCGGATTCCGGTAGCAGCGAGAACCTCAATTAAACCCGGGCGGCAATTTAGTTCGCCACTCAAAACTGGATGGACGGCGCGACTAAGCCTAACGCCATAATCCTGCTCCCCCCTGCTGTTGACATAACTGATTACGACACCGTCTTTTTCGATAAATGCCTGCGTATTATAACCAAGAATGCCGTCGGATTGGATAAGCGACCAGCCCTGGCCTGACACCAGCACAGCCATGGGAGGACAGACATCACTCAGCGGAAGCACTTTGGATTTAACCATCGCGCCTTTTTGACAGGCACCAATTGCGAAAACCTAAATGTCAGCTAGCCGGTTGCGATGCAAAACTCACAAGTTTTGCATCGACCAAAGGGCGGCGGAAAACCGAGCGTTCCGCCGATGCAAAAGATTGATGCATGTGGGATGCTTGGCTCAGTGGCCGGTTTCCTGGGGCGCTGCCCGCGAAGCGGAAGGTCCGCTTTCCTTCCCGAGCCAGACCTTGCCGCGGCGGAGACACCCTCCCCCGCAGCTTCTTATAGCCTCACTAAGTCAGCATATTGCGGACGCGCCTAGGCGCGCTGCACCCCCCGCGGTACCCCACTTGATCCTCGACCCGAGGGTCTAGTCCAGTGAAAACATCGGCAACCTTCGGGCGCCCCGCGGCGTAATCACGAGGTGGACCGGCCACGAGACGTCATCAAAAACGGACATCCCATTTTTGGACAAAGCGGAACGTTTGGAGAACAGTTGTCAACGCTAGCGCAGCGTATTATGTAGCGGTAGGCCTGCGACCAGCGAGGATAAATGAGCTATTTAGATGCCACTCCGTCGGGCTTGAGCAAGGCTCAGGTCTACGAAGTTGCGGAGTCCTTTGCGGAACAGTTCGGTTACAAGCCGGGCGAAGATCTGCCGGCGTTCGTGCGCAAGTTAGGCGGAAACGTACAAATTGAAGATACGCTTCTTTCTGATCCAGAGAGATCGGGAAGCCTATACGTAGAGGCACCGGATGAATTCAAAATAATCCTTCCAGCGCACACAGGTCGCGCCCGGGATAGGTTCACTATCGCACATGAGCTGGGACATTACGTCCTGCACTACCTATGGGATCCTACCCGGGTGGGCGGCCGGATGATGGCGCTGAGAAGGGGATCTGATCGCTTAGAGTGGGAAGCAAACTGGTTCGCTGCCGCTTTCCTTATGCCCGCGGCAACCTTCGCAGATGCTTGGAAGAGCGGTTTAGACACAGGATCTATCGCCCAGCAATTTGGCGTATCAGCCCAAGCAGCCGAGCTCAGAGCTAAAACCTTGGGCCTGTCCTAAGTGATAGAGCTGGACCAATGCCCCGAATTCTTGAAACCTCGCCTGCGAATTTTCCTCAGCGCGGATATCATTGGCTCGACGGCACAAAAGCAGTCTAAACTTGGCGCACTCGAACCGAATGGCCAGGCAAACGACCCGTCCTGGTTTACAACCATACAAGGGTTCTATTTCGAAGCGCAACAGTCCGTAGAGCAGTCGTGGGAGCGTCTGCAAAAGGCATTAGGTGTCGGTAGCTACCTGGGCGCCGCGCCAACCCTTTGGAAAACTGTCGGCGACGAAGTCTTATTTACAAAAGTGATCTCCGATCATCGGCAAGTTTTAGCCATCGTACGATGTTGGATTGATGCCCTGCAAGCTATGCGCGAGTTCCTCGCAAGAGAAGGCAAGGGGCGCCTTGGCGTCAAGAGTACGATTTGGCTAGCCGAGTTTCCTATTCGTAATAAGGAGGTGGTGCTCAGCGGTGACACCTTCTCGCAACGCGGACCTATCGAAGATTACTTCGCTGAGAACGGTAGAATCCTAAACACGTACTATCTCAACGGTCGAAAAGACATCAACATCGACTATGTTGGTCCATCAATTGATACCGGATTTCGCCTTACGACGCAGGCCTCAGCTCGCAAACTCATCATCAGCGTGGAGGTAGCTTACATTCTGGCAATGGCCCCGCGTCTTGCGAACCAGGTTATCGTACCTGTAGATCTGCGCTACGATGGGGATGTGCATCTGAAAGGGGTCATGGGCGGTTCGGGTTATCCCCTTTTCTGGATCGATCTTAGCACTGATGACTCGGCTGCGGTGTTGTCAGACCGCCTCTTGGGGCAGGATAAACGTGACAGAGATCTTGTTTCGGACTTTTGCCGAGCCTTCTTCAACGAGAATGAAGATTTCATCTCGCCTCCCTTTATCGTCTCTGCCGAAGAAACAGTACTGACACACTATCCAGATTGGTATGGTGAGCGTCTCGATAACTTGGTAAAGTGGTTTGATTCGCCGTCAGACGGGATTGCATCCATTGAGCAGGCGGAAGCCGCGGCTGATACATCGGCAGGTTTGGGAGACCCGAATTTTCCAGAAAACTGGAAAGCCTTTTCAGAGCGGCTAAGTCGGTTATCGGCGGCCCTCGATAAGAATAACGACGCTACAAAAAGCTAAGTGCGGCGGAGATCCCCCCCGCCGCAGACTAGCGCGGGCGTGCCTTCGCCAGATCTGCCTTGAGACCGGCAATTGCTCGGTTGCACTGCGCTAGATTAAACTTCATTTCGGTATCATCTAAACCGATATCGAACGACTTCAGATAGTATCTGCGAGCGCGGGTATCCTCCGACTTGCCGTATTCGAGAACCAGCGCGTCGGACCGAACTTTGCCAATGACCGACCGACACGTACCGGCCATCATCATTATCCCACCCCGTGCCTGGATAGCGGGCGTCTGCCAACTAGCGAGCCCGCCGTCTTCGAGCATGCTGTCCGTAAATATGGTCGCAGCAGCGTCGGCGCTGAAACCTGCCGGTTTCGTTACGACCTTCGAGAAGACTGGATCCTCGGTCGCCTCAACGCACGTACGGGCGTAGCTCAGCAGAACCGACCTGAGATTGCGCAGCTGCGCTTCGCTTTTGGCGTTGTCAGCTTCGGCCCCTAAATCTCGAAGGAACAGCTTGGTCTGCCGGTCGGACGATTCCGCTGCGAGTTGGTCGAGCCGGTGCTGATCCATGCCCCACCCTGACGCCTCCTCTTTAAAAGCGGCTGCTACTTTTGCCGGAAGGTCAGGATCGATCGTCATGCCAAGACGGCCGCATAACGGAGCAGTGACGACCAGGCGGGAAACTCGATCGATCCGATCTTGTTGCTGCTGAGTTTGCGCGCGCGCTGGCTGAACCGACAATGCGATCGCGCTCGCGATCGCGAGCGCGGCGGAGCCGAGCCAAGTTACCGAAGCGTGCATTACTCCCCTTTTCGGTGCGGCTGCGGCGGAGGATCCCTCCGCCGCGGCCTATTGAGGCCCGCGGAAATGCGCGAGTTTTGATACCAGTCCGCAACGATGTACCCCGGCGATACCCCCATGGACTGCGCCCTCTCGACTAAACGGTCGGACTCTGATTTATAGAACATAAACGGAACAGATTGCCGGGAGGACGGGTGGCTAAGCCTACGCTGCGAATGACGCCAGGTTGCTCTCATGCATGCATCAGATGCGATGTCATCTGCGCTGAGCTTGCGGGATTGCGGGACGATCTGTGGGGAGAGGTCCAGCGCCTTCGACTGCGGCTTTCGACTCATCAAGATCCTGATACAGCTCGGTCGATTGAAGCCGTGCAAGAGCTTTGGGCAGCCGCTTGGCGAGAGCACGAGCTAGCTCGGCGCCAGTCAGTTTACCAAACACCCGAAGCTGAGCCTCGAACATATCCGCCAACGCATCTTCGTTTGGCATGGCAACAGCCAGCAGCAGATGTTGCACGCGTGGCTCACAGCGTGGGAGAGGCGTACCCAATTCGGGATCGTCAGTCTCGCCGATGAGGTATTCGGTCGATGTGTCTAACGCTCGGGACACCTTATGCAGGTGGGCCGAACTGTACGCTAACCCACTAACAATTTTGTGGATTGCCGACTGAGACACACCGACGCGACGAGCTAGCTCAGACTGGCTAAGCCCTTTGGCCTTCATAAGGTCGCGTATGCGTTCGGCTTTGATCACATTCACAATCTATAACAGCGGTAATAAAGCGCACGTCCACCTTGGTGCTTGACCATCTACAACCAGGGTAATAGATGGGCATGATGATTTGCCGGACCCCCCTCGAATCAATCCAGCGTGCGGTCGCGATCTACGGATCGCAGTCTGCAACAGCCCGTGCGCGCGGCGTAAGCCAGGCGGCTGTCTGGAAATGGGTTCACGGAAAGGCGTAGCTTCCCGCAGAACAGGTGCTGGCGATCGAACTTGATACCGGGGTTTCGAAGCATGACCTTCGTCCCGATTTGTATCCGCATGACCTGAAGTCCCACGACGGTCCCGAAAGCATCGAGACATCACGATGAGCGGCCGTGAAGGCCGCCGCCCAGTTTCTCTCTGCCGCCATCCTGGCGGCGAGCGTCGACGGCATTCCTCCCCCCGGTTGCCGTCGACGTACATCTCATTGCGGCATATTTGCCCGCCCCAGGCGCCGCGCGCATCGGGAATCGAAACCGGCGTTTCCCGTCATGGGTGACGTGCAGCTGCCAGTCGCAGAGCGTCGGCTCGCCGAGGCAACCAAGCGGGCCGTGCAGGCCGCAGGCGGTGGGAAGGTGTGCGAGGACGAGACCGGTCTCTCGGACACGCGAATCTCGTGCTTCTGTTCGAAGAACGATCGCGCCAGCATTTCAATCCGCAACGCCGTTCGGATCGACGGCATCGGCGCTCGCGAAGATGGGCATCCTCACATCCTGAACGCAATGGCGAGCCTGCTGGGCGCGGTCGTGATCATGCTACCGGAGCGCGATGGGGCAGAGCCCTGCCTGCGTACTGGCGTAATGGCGCTCAGCATCGAAGTGGGCGACGTCTCCCGCGCCGTGTCAGACGCGCTTGCCGGCACCGGCGAGGACGGTGCGAAGGTGACGCCTCGCGAGGCCCAGGCAGCGCTCGATCACATCGCTGATCTCGAACGCGCCACCGCCAAGCTGCGCTACCAGCTCGAGCACATCGGCTCCCCGCCGGAAGCGCCGCCCTAAGCCCGATCTACTGCTCACCTGACACCGCCGCCCCCCGACCCGCCCGCGATCATCACGATTTGCGGGGCGGGAAACTGCTGCCTGGACTCTCCTGATGCTCAACCGACGCGAAGCCCTCACGAACATATCGAAGGCCCTACGGGAGCAGGCTTGCGCCCTGCAGGCGCTGAACCTGCCGAGTGATCATGACATTCCGCAAGGCATGCGTTTGCTGCTCGACGCGATCGATTATGTCGACGTCGCAGCCGGCGGGAACCTTGACCAGCAGGTCGCGGCATGACGCTGACCCCGGGCCAATACCTGCGAACACGTCGCGAGGCGGCAGGGCTATCGATCGCCGATGTCGCCGAGCGGATCGCGACTGTGCCGCGCTGGGCGCAACATCTCCGCCGCGGCTGGCTTGCGCAGATTGAGAGCGACCAGATGCCTGCGTCGTTCAACACGATCGTCGTGCTTCACCAGGTGGTGCAATTCGACCTTGGCGTGCTGGTCGCTCTGTCAGCAGAGGGTATCGAAGCTCCCCGCTTGTGCGTCGTATGCGCCTGCAGCGAAGCAGACCCCTGCGTCGGCCATGCCGGACCGTGCTCGTGGATCTCAGACGATCGCTGCAGCGCATGCCCTGGCAGCGCCCCTAGAAGCAACGCTGATGCTGCGTAGGCACGTTGCCGTCGTGACGGCCGCAATCTCCCATGTTGACGAGATGAAATATTGCGCGGGGGACCGTATGACGGTCGCCTCCCCCGAACGGGTCGGCATTGCCGGTGCCGTATTGATCACCGGCCTGTCCCGCCGCACCCTGCAGGACCTCGCGCCATCGATTCCCGGCGCGAGCAAGCCGGCGGGACGCTGGCTCTTTGCCGTCGCCGAACTCCGCGCTTGGGTCACACGTACAACGAAGAGGCCTTCATGCCGAAAAATCTATACGTCCGCGCGGGCATCTACTGGGCGCGCTTCAAGGTCCGCGGTGTCGAATACCGAGAAAGCCTACGAACGCGTTCTGAGCGGGTCGCGGTGAAGAGACTGGCGCTTTTACGCGAGCAAATCGAGGACGAGTCGGTCTTTGGGGCTGCCGGTCCCGTGAGCTGGGCCGATGCCGTGGTGAGCTGGAGCCAGCGCATTTCCACGGCTGTCGGTAGTCAAACCTATACCCGCTACCTTTGCAGCTTGCGCCAGGTCCGGGGGCACTTCGACCCGTTGTCAGTGCAGCAGATCTCGGCCGACGTCCTAAAGGACCTCATAAAGGCCCGTCGACGTGCTGGAGTGAAGAACGCAACTATACGCCGTGATCTCACTGCGATTTCGAGCGTGCTCGATAACGCGGCCGACGAAGGCTGGATTTCCGATAATCCGGCGGTCGGATTGAACCGGCGTCGAATCGTGCCGGAGCGCATCGAGCGAATCGTTCTGCCTCAGGAAGCGTCGATCGCGATGGTCTTCCCGCGCCTCGTTCCACGTGTGCGTGACCTATGCGAATTTACGCGCGAAACCGGTCTGCGCCTCGACGAGGTCACCGGTCTGCGCCACGCGTCGATCGATCGCAATGAGCGGACGATCACAGTCGAGAAGGGCAAGGGCGATAAGCTGCGCGTCGTACCGCTGACGAAAATTGCGGAGGCAATCATCGATCGGCAGCCGCGCTACATCGGTAAGCCGTGGGTGTTCTGGAAGGACAAGGGACAGCGCCTGACGGAGGTATCGTCGCGCCTCGGCGATCTGACACGGCGGGTGGCACAGAAAGCGGCACGCGAAGAGGTGGAGTTCCACCGCTTCAGTCACCATGACTTTCGTCACCTGTTCGCCGTTGAGTACCTCCGGTCGGGACGCGGCTCGATCTACGATCTACAGGGCGAGTTAGGCCACAGCACGATCACCGTGACCGAGCGCTATCTCGCGTTTCTTACACCTGACCAGGCGAAGAGCGCCAAGTCGGTGATGGCACAGCGCGGGGCACACTCCCCACGGTTCGAGGCCGCGAACGCTTGATGAAACCGCGCGTTTCTGCCCTTTTTGCGCCATTCCCGGGGGTGGCACGCTACGTCTTCCTAAACCGTAGGCCGCGTGTTCAAATCTCGCCGGGGGCACCAGCTTTTCCGCCTGACCATGACGACGTGATGCGCCCTTCAGTTTAGCGTTTTAGGCGCGGCGGTCGGCAGCAGCGGGGCGATGGGAATACCCTCGTCGACCAGCGCCTTGGCGTCGGCGACGCTCGCCTGCCCGTGGATCGTGGCCTGTTTTTCCTCGCCCAGATGCATTGCACGGGCGCGTTCGGCGAATGCCGTGCCGACCCATTCGGACGTTTTGAGCGCCTCGGCCTGCTGGCTCGCGAGGCGCTGCATCACCGCCTTGATCGCACCCGGCGTCGGCGCATCGGACTTGCTGTTGCCCTTTGAGGCGATTGCGGGCGCCATCAGCGCCTTGGTGACGTCGCCGCTGTCGCACAGCGGGCACCGGACCTGTCCGGCGGCGCGCTGCTCTTCATACGCCGGGGTCGAACCGAACCAAGCCTCGAAGACATGGCCGCCGCCGCATTTCAGGTCGAAGACGATCATCGAACGACCGTCACCGGAGGTATCGACCGCCGGTGTTGCAGCACCGGGATCCTCGACCGGACCGCATCGACGCTGGCGGGATCGAGATCGACGAAGGCGAGGCCCGCCTCCTCCCCCATGTCGAGGATCACCTCGCCCCAGGGATCGACCACGAGCGAATGCCCATAGGTCGCGCGACCATCGGCGTGGATGCCGGTCTGCGCGGCGGCGACAACGTAAGCACCCGCCTCGATCGCCCGCGCACGCAGCAGGATCTGCCAGTGTGCGGCGCCGGTCGGCCGGGTGAAGGCGGCGGGCACGGACAGTAACGTCGCACCCGCATCGCTGAGCGCGCGGTAGAGTGCGGCGAACCGCAGGTCGTAACAGATCGACGCACCGACCATCCCCGCGGGCGTATCGACCACGATCGCGGTCTCGCCGCCGACATAGGCGGCGGACTCGCGCCAGCTTTCGCCCGACGGAAGATCGACGTCGAACAGATGCAGCTTGTCATAGCGCGCCCGGATCGTCCCCGAAGAGTCGATCAGAAAGCCCCGATTGGCGAACTTGCCATCGTCACGGCGGATCGCGAGCGACCCGAGATGCACCCAGATCCCCGCGGCCGCGGCAGCATCGCGGACACTGGCGAGGACCATATCCTGGTCCTCGCGGACGATCGCCTCTCCGGCACGACGCCGGTCACGATCGATCAGCCCGGACATTTCGGGCGTGAACAGCATCCCGGCACCGGCTTTCCCAGCGGCACCGATCGCATCGGTCAGCGTCGCTGCATTGACCGCGGGATCGATCCCGCTGGTCATCTGAAGGACGCCGATCCGTGGCATCAGGCGAGCAGGGGGTCGAGACCACCCTTTGCATCGAGCGCGGCGAGATCGTCCGAGCCACCGATATGCTTACCGTCGATAAAGACCTGCGGCATGGTCATGCGGCCACCCGACCGTTCGACCATCTCCGCCTTTTTCGGGCCGCCCATCGTGACGTCGAACGTCTCGGGCTCGACGCCCTTCGATGCGAGAAGCTTCAGCGCCCGCGAGCAATAGGGGCAGAACTGCTTGATGTAGATTTCAACTTTAGCCATCGGACCGAAATGTGGTTGCGGGTCGCCATTGTCAATCGTCGCGCTCCGCGGGCAGCACGCGCGCCCAGCATAAAATCGTGACGGAGCGGGCACCTGCGCGCAACAGCACGCGCGTACAAGCCTCCGCGGTCGCGCCGCTGGTATAGACGTCGTCGACCAGCACGACGGCCTTGCCGCGAACCCGCCCCGGTGCCGCAACCGCGAAGGCGCCCGCCACCACCGCCGCGCGCTGTCGCCGTCCCAGCCCGCGCAGCGCGACGGTGCGACGCGGCCGGACGAGCACGTCGCGGTCGTGCGGGACGTGCGCCGCCTTGGCGAGCGCGTCGGCGATCAACGCGGCCTGGTTGAACCCGCGCGACCAGATACGTCGGCGATGCAGCGGCACCGCAACGAGCAACTCGGCATCGGTGGGGAGCAGCCACCGCATCCGCAACGCCATCGTCTCGGCAAACGCGGTCCGCCCGCCATATTTCAGCCGAAGCGCCAGGCTCCGCGCGACCGGGCCATAGGCGACCGCCGCGCGGACACCGGCATGGCGCGGCGGATCGCGCAGGCAGTCGCCGCACCGCGCATCGTCGCCGCGATCGAACGCGAACGGCAGGTTGCATCCGGCGCACCAGGGCGGCGCGATGAACCGCAGGCTGCTCCAGCAGGCGGCGCAAAACCGATGATCCTGCGCGACCGGGATGCCGCACCCCGCGCAACGCGGCGGCAACGCGGCGTCGACGACATGGCGTAGCACGGCCGGCAGTTTCAACACCGACCCCTTTTCCTACACCCCGCGCCGCGTAGCCGCCGTGCGCGGTGCGACTGTTTGCGCCCTACCCCTTGTCGGCGATGCCGGTGCGCGGCACAAGCGCCCCCGTGTCCGATCAAGCGCCCCAAATCTTCGACCGTGCCGCCCGCCGCCGGCGCCGCGATCGCGCCGCGCCCGCCTATGCCGAGCACGACTTTCTCCGCGCGACGATGCTCGACGGCATCGACGAACGGCTCTCGGCGGTAACGCGGTCGTTCACCGACATCCTCGATCTCGGCTGTTTCGACGCAGCGCTGCCCGCCCCCGCCGGCGCGCGGATCGCACGGTGCGACCCCGGCCATGCCTTTGCCGCCGCCGCGCACGGCGTGCAGGCCGACGAGGACCGATTACCCTTCGCCGATGCGAGCTTCGATCTGGTGGTGAGCGCGGGCGTGCTCGACCAGATAGACGACCTGCCCGGCGCGCTGTCGCTGATCCGCCGCGTGTTGCGGCCGGACGGGTTGTTTCTCGGCGCGTTCGTCGGCGCGGGAAGCCTGCCCGCCCTGCGCGCCGCGCTGCGCATCGCCGAAGCGGACCGGCCCGCGGCGCGGCTGCATCCGCAGATCGACGTCCGCTCCGCGGGCGACCTGCTGATGCGCGCGGGTTTCGCGCTCCCCGTGGCGGACGTCGAGACGCTCGACGTCGGCTACCGCGATCTCGGTCGGCTGCTGGGCGATCTCCGTGGGATGGGGGCGAGCAACCTGCTCAACCAGCGCCAGCCGATGTCGCGCGACATACTGGGCCGGACGATCGCGGCGTTCGCCGCCGCGGCGGACGATCGCGGCCGCACGCACGAGACGTTCCAGATCGTGTTCCTGACCGGATGGTCCCCCGACCCGTCGCAGCCCAAGCCCGCGCGGCGGGGCAGCGCGACCGCCTCGATGACGGACGCGCTCAAGGCGAGAGACTAGCCGATCATCCCATCGCCCTCGGCATCGCGCGCGAGGATACGGCCCATAGCATCGAACAGCGAATCCATCGCCACCGGCTTGAAGATCACGTCGTCCGCGCCCGCGACGATGCAGCGCTCGCGCAGGTCGGGGGCGATATCCGCGGTGACGACGATGATCGGCACGCGTGCCTTGCGATCGTCGCGCGCGCGGATGTGCTGGATCGCGGTCACGCCGTCCATGCCGGGCATCCGCAGGTCGACCAGGATCATCGCGAAATCCTGTTCGTCGATGATTTCCAGCCCGCGTTCGGCGCTTTCGGCTTCGACCATCGTCACGCCGGCGACGTCGAGCATGTCTTTCACGACCCGCCGGTTCATCCGGTCGTCCTCGATAAAAAGAACGTTCACCAGCGTCTCGTCGACAGCGGGACATGCGAGGGAAATGCGGCCGACATAATCGTGCATCTACGCTTTATGCAGCGTCCGACACAAGGACGGGATGCACGCCCTTTTGCGGTGTCGATTCGCCATAGATCGCCTGCACCAGCGCAGCACCGCTGACCGGCCTCGCAATGACCCTGGTGATGCCTGTCGCCAGCAACTCATCCTGCTCCTGCCCGGCCGATACGGGCCACAACACGCTCGTCTGCGCCCGCGCCAGACCCGCCGCGTCCGCGATGCGGCGAAGGTCGGCGAGCGGATCTTCGCCCAGCCGCACGGTCGCATCGTCGATCAGCACGTGCGCGACGGCGCCCTCCCCCAGCCGCGTGACGGCCGCGTCGGCGGATCCGGCAAACGCGATCTCTCCGGCGTGCGGGGCAAGCAGCGTCTTGAACATGCTCCGGGTGATCGGATTGCGATCGACGACCAGCGTCACCGCGACGTCGTCGGCCGCTGGGGCCGCGACCGGCACGATGTCGACCGCGCGGACGAAGGGCAGCACCAGCGTGAACGTCGTCCCCTGCCCCTCGACGCTGGCGACCAGCACATCGCCGCCCATCGCGCGGGCGAGGTTGCGGCAGATCGCCAGCCCGAGCCCGGTCCCGCCGAACTGGCGGGTGGTGCCCGCATCGGCCTGTGCGAAGGACTCGAAGATCTGTTCGAACTTGTCGGCGGGGATGCCGATTCCGGAATCGGTCACCGCGATCCGCAACCGCCCGTCCGTGCCGACATCGACCGCGAGCATCACGCGGCCGCGCTTGGTGAATTTGAGCGCGTTGGACAGCAGGTTGAACACGATCTGACGGATCCGCGCGGCATCGCCCAGGATCATCGCGGGACAGCCCTTGAGGTCGATCTCGAACGACAGCCCCTTGCTGCGCGCCTGTTCCTGCCACATCCGCGTCGCGTCCATGACGGTTGCGCACAGGTCGAACGGCACCGCCTCGATCGTCAGGTTGCCCGCCTCCATCTTGGCGACGTCGAGGATATCGTCGACCAGCGCGCGCATCGTGATCCCCGCGCCGCGCACGACATCCAGCCGATCACGCAGCAGCGGCGACAATTTAGCGTCCGCCAGCATCACCTCGGTCATGCCGAGGATACCGTTGAGCGGCGTGCGGATCTCATGGCTCGTCGTCGCCAGGAATTCGGTCTTGGCGGCGAGCGCCTTGCCGAGCGCGCCGTTGGTGATCGCCAGGTCGGCGTTCACCGCGCGCACCATGTTGCGACTGCGCCGGATCGTGAACAGCCCGATCGCCAGCAACGCGATCACGATCGCAACCGCCGCCGCGATCCCGAAGAACACGTAACGCTGCGTCCGCACCCGCGCGCGCTCGAACACGATGCCGCGACGCAACTCGTCCGCGCGCAACTGGCTGATCTTCAATTCCTGGTTCGCAAAATCGAACCGCGCCGCCATCAGCGCCGACTTGGTACTGGTCGCGACCTTCGTCGCAGCGTCGTCGATCCGTTTCAGCGCCTGGAGATGGACCAGCGCCGACTTGGGATCATCGGCCGCAAGAAACACGTCATAGGCAGTCTGGTGGAGATCCTTGAGCGAAATGCTCGCACCCTGCGGCCCGGGATTCGCGAGCGCCTGCTTGATCAGCGCCACGGCACGCGGGACCTGCCCGCGCCGCAACGCCAGCTTTGCCGAGATCGCGACGATGCCGGGTCTCAGGACCGCGGTTTCGCGATCCGCGGTCAGCCGCATACCTTCGCGGATCGACTGCTCGGCGCCTCCCAGATTGCCCGACGACAGCTGAAGCAGCGCGAAGTTCGCATAGATCTGCGCCACGAGCGCCGGACTCTTCAGTTCCTTGGCGAGAGACAGCGCGATCTTGAACTCTGCGAACGCCTGCTTGTATTGCTTCAGTTCACCGAACGCCGTCGCGCGATTATTGTAGACCGATATCGACAGGCTCGGATCTGTTCGATAGACTTCGATCGCCTGATCATAATATTTGAGCGCGGTCGTCTGATCCATCGCCTCGGTGTACAGCCACGCGATGAAGACGAGCGCCATCGCCTGCCCGCGATTATCCCCCAGCTGCCTGTACCGCGCGAATGCCGTTTGATAATCCGTCAACGCCGCGCCGGCACGCCCCTGCCCACTTTCGGCGCCACCGCGCGACAGCAGGATATCGGCATACAGCTTGGACTTTGGTGCGATGCTGGCAGCCTTGGCCAACGCCGCGCTGATCAACAGCCGCGCCTTCTCGGGATCGCCCGTCCGTAGATATGATTCACCCTGTAGCCACTGCGCCGTGGCCGTCGAAATCCCGCGAACCGCCGGATCGTCGATCGATGCGGCGATCCGCTCCGCGGCGGCAGCCTTGGTCCGCGCGACGGCGGGATCGATCAGCATAGCCGCCTTCGCATCGGCGATCGTCTGATCGAACCGCCCCGCTGCCGGCAGCTCGGCCCCCTGTGCGCGGCCGGGCGAAATAAGTCCGCAGCCGATAACCAGGCCATACGTGGCCAGGCCCATCCAGCGTGCGGAGAGACGGCTCATCCGCGCTTCCACACGGTCGCAAGCCGGTTGAACGGCGCGCGCGCCTCCGCTGCGATCGCGAGATGCTTCTCTTCGGCGAGGAAGTGGATCAGCGCGTCGAGGTTGATCGGACGACTGATCAGGAACCCCTGGATCATGTCGCACCCCATCACCGACAACAACGCCATCGCCGCCTGAGTCTCGACGCCCTCGGCAACCACTTCCATCTCGAGCGCATGGGCAAGGTCGATCGTCGAGCGCACGATCAGCGGGTCGCGGTTCGAACTCGTGAGTTGCGTGACGAACAGCTTGTCGATCTTTAGCTCGCGCGCGGGCAACTGCTTAAGATAGGCGAGCGACGACAGCCCCGCGCCATAGTCGTCGATCGCGATGACGATGCCGATATCGGCGAAGATCTTGAGGTTCGCGATCGCGCTTTCGGGATCGCGGATGACCGAGGTCTCGGTGATCTCGAACCCGAGCCGCGCGCCGCTGGTCTCGACCAGCGCGCACACCGTCCGGACGAACCGGGCGTCGGCCAGGAGTACCCCTGCGATGTTGATGAAGATCCGCAGCTCATGGCCATGCGCAGCCAGCGTCCTCTGGTCGCGGATCGACCGGCGGATCGTCCACAGCGTGAGCGCGACGATATCGCGCGATTCCTCCGCGATCGGGATGAAGTCGCTCGGCAGCACCAGCCCCCGGGTCGCATGATTCCAGCGGACCAGCGCCTCGACGCTAGTGATCTCCTGCCGCCTGAGATGGACCTTGGGCTGATATTGCAGGAACAGCTCCTCGGCATCGATCGCGATCGTCAGGTCGCTCGCCAGTTGCGCCCGGTCGATTGATGCCGCGCCCGCGTTCACGTCGCGGGCGACCGCGACCCGCTCGCTACGCGCGTCCGCCAAGGCGCGCTCGGCCTCCTCGACCAGATGGACCTCGTCGTGATCGCCGATCGTGGCACCGGCGGCGGCACCGAACTGGACATGGACCTTGTGCTGTTCGCCATCGATGTCGAACGGCAGGTCGAGCGCGCCCTCGAGCGCGGTGATCGCCACGTCGAGCGCAAGCCGCGCCTCGCTCTCAAAGGCGATCTCGACCATGTCGCGGCCGGCGACGACGATTCGCGCGTCGGGCAGCACCGAACCGATCCGCGCCGCGACGTCGAGGATCAGCATATCGGCGCGCGGACGCCCCAGATGCCGGCGTAGGACGCCGAAATTCTCGATCTCGGCCAGGATCAGGAACTGCCAGGCGATGGCACGATGCGGACGCGCCGGAATTAGCGCCTGACTTACAGGGCCTAACGCGCCGACCGGGTCGTCGGCCTGGACGCTGCTGGCAACGCGTGACTGCGGAAACTCCCTCATGCCTCCGCGATATCGGACACGCCTAAACATACTCTTAAGCACAACACACACCGTTGGCCGCAAAACGTGGTTAACAAAATACAAATCTCATTGTTTAACGTTTTGTTATCCATTAAGCCGAAATCGCACCCGATTGGGTGTCAATAAGGGAGCATAAAACATGCTGAATCTCATCATCTCGCTGATCTACAGCGGCATTCGCCCCTGGTGAATGCCGACGTCGGCTCGATCAACGCTGTTCGCCCCTATATGGCGAACACGGTGATCGGGCCGACACTTTACCCATGATGACTAGCGTGAAGCGGCAGGAGGCACGTTGCTTGGTTAAGGCGTCACCGGGGCCGATCGGTCAGTAACACTGCTGTAACATGACACTATAAAGTCGCCGGTCGAGCGCCACCGAGGCCCCGCTCCCGACGCAAACTTACCCTCCCCGCAGCCCAGCCCCACTCCGCGGACGCGCACGATCATTGCGACGATACGGGTCGCCGGGTGCTACACACGATACTGATAGGGAATGCGGGCCGGTCGCCGGCCGCCATGGGGGAACGGCGCGAACGCGCGCCATTCCCCGAACGCTTGGCCTTAGCGCATCAACTCCACCGCCATCGCGGTCGCCTCGCCACCGCCGATACACAGCGATGCCAGTCCGCGCGTCTGGCCGGTGGTTTCCAACGCGGACAGCAACGTCGCCAGGATCCGCGCGCCGCTCGCACCGATCGGATGCCCCAGCGCGCAGGCGCCGCCGTGGATGTTCACCTTGTCGTGCGGCAGGCCGAGGTCGCGCATCGCGATCATCGCGACGACCGCAAACGCCTCGTTGACCTCGAACAGGTCGACGTCGACGGCCGACCACCCCGCCTTCTCCATCGCCTTGCGCATCGCGAACACCGGCGCGGTGGTGAACAGCGCCGGTGCGTGAGCATGCGCGGCATGCGCCACGACCCGCGCGATCGGCGTAATGCCCAGCCGCTCGGCGACGCTCGCCCGAGTCATCACGAGCGCGGCGGCGCCGTCGGAGATCGACGAGGCATTGGCAGCGGTGATCGTGCCGTCCTTCGAAAAGGCCGGCTTGAGCGTCGGGATCTTGGCGACGTCGCCCTTGGCCGGCTGCTCGTCGAGCGCGACCGTGGTCGTGCCTTTGCGGCCCTTAATCTCGACCGGCACGATCTCGCGATCGAACGCGCCCGACGTCTGCGCGCGCTGCGCACGGTGCAGCGATTCGATCGCGTAGTCGTCCATCTGCGCGCGCGTGAACTGGTATTCGTGCGCGGTATCCTCGGCGAAATTGCCCATCAGCTTGCCGGGTTCATACGCATCCTCGAGCCCGTCGAGATACATATGGTCGAACATCCGGTCATGCCCGATGCGCGCGCCGCCGCGGTGGCTCTTCGACAGATACGGTGCGTTGGTCATGCTCTCCATGCCGCCCGCGACGAGCAGGTCGACCGACCCGGCCCCCAGCGCATCGGCCGCAAGGATCGCCGCCTGCATCCCCGATCCGCACATCTTGTTGACCGTCGTCGCCTCGACATGGTCGCCAAGTCCGGCGTTGATCGCCGCCTGTCGCGCAGGCGCTTGGCCGAGCCCGGCGGGCAGCACGCAGCCCATGTAGATCCGCTCGATATCCGCCGCCGACACGCCCGACCGACCGACCGCACCGCGGACCGCATCGGCGCCAAGCTGGGTTGCGGTCGCGCCGGCGAGCGCGCCCTGGAACGATCCCATCGGCGTACGCGCGTAGGACAGGATGACGACGGGATCTCGATCGACGGCCACTTATGCTCTCCATATAGTCTTATGCCCCCGTATCTGGGGTTGATGCGCGGCAATACAAAGCAGCGCGGGATGCGCCTAGACCCGTCGACATGGAAACACTCATCACGACGCTCAAATGGTGTGCCGCGGCGTCCGGGGTGATCGCCGCGTTCATGGTGTCGCTCGATTTCGGGCGACGCGTGACCGGCTGGGGGTTCGTGCTGTTCGTCGGCTCGTCGATCGCCTGGCTCAGCGGTGCAGCCTTGACCGGGGACTGGGCGCTGGGCACGCAGAATATCGTGTTGTTCGGGATCAACCTCCTCGGCGTGTATCGCTATCTGGTGCGCAAGACCGGTGTCTGAGGCCGCGGTCTGGGCGCTGCTGCTGGGCATGCTCGGCGCGATCCTTGGCAGTTTCGTCGCGGCGCTGGTGACGCGCTGGCCGGACGGGCGATCGGTGATGGCGGGCCGCTCGACCTGCGATCACTGCGGGCGGACCCTCCGCGCGGTTGAACTGGTGCCGTTGTTGAGTGCGCTCGTCCTTCGCGGACGGTGCCGCGGTTGTGGCGCCGCGATCAGCCCGGTGCACTGGCGGATCGAGCTGGCGGGAGTGGCGATCGGCGTGGCCGCCGGGATCGTCGCGCCCGGGCCTGTCGGGGTCGCGGGCGCGGTATTCGGATGGCTGTTGCTGGCACTGGCGAGCCTCGATCTTGTCGCGTTCTGGCTGCCCGACCGGCTGACATTGCTGCTCGCCAGCACCGGCGTGATCAGCGGAGCGGTCGGGATCGGCCCGCCGCTACTCGCGCGGGCGATCGGTGGCATTGCCGGATTCGGCACGCTGTGGCTGGTCGCGTTCGGCTATCGACATCTCCGCGGGCGCGACGGGATGGGCGGCGGCGACCCCAAGCTGCTCGGGGCGATCGGGCTGTGGCTCGGATGGCAAATGTTGCCCGCCGTTCTGCTGATCGCCAGCATGATCGGGCTCGGCGTCGTCCTCGCCGCGCACCTCAAGGGGCGCAGCGTGGCGGCGGACACCGCGCTTCCGTTCGGCGCGTTGCTGGCATTGGCGGCTTATCCCGCATGGCTCTTCATGATAGGCCTGACGCCATGATATCGCTCGCTCTTCTCCTCGCCTTGCAGGCTGCGGCCAACCCAGGCCCCGGCCCGCTGGGCGCGATCGGCAAGCAGAAGCTCCCCGCAAAGGGGTGCGCCGCCTATCTCTGGAGCATGGACGCCGGCCGCCAGCTCGTTGCGATGGCCACCGCCGACCCTGGGCAGATCCGCCTGGCGATCGACGGCAAGACCACCGACTATGCGATGGCGACCCAGTCGCCCGCGATCGGCTTCGGCTTCGGCGGCGTCACCCAGTATCGCGGCGGCGACGTCACCGCGACGCTCGACATGGCGGTTTCGGTGCGCGCGGACATATCGGCAGGCGCGACGGTGACGTCCGCGACGCTACGGATCGACCGCCCGGGGCGCGATACCGTCGTCATGCCGGTCGGTGGCCTCATCGGCTGCGTCTGAGTCAATTTTCGTGAAACCAAGCCGCCCTCCGTGCGTTACGTGGGCGAAGATGGGGGTGAATCGTACACGATCGCTGCCGGTAAAAGGGAATCGTGTGACAGCTTCGAACAGCCGGCATCATTGGCTCGCTCTGGCGTTGGTAGCGTCTAATACGGGATTTGCGGGCATTTGTTCCGCCCAGTTGGCAAAGCCCGGCACCGCCCCTGCCAAGGGTCCGGACGCCCCCAAGCCCGGCGATCAGACCCAATCGGCCGATCCGCGCGCTGATGCGCCGATCGTCCCCGATGCCGAGTTCGACAGCGCGCTGCCCCCGCTCAGCAGCGACCTGAACGCGCCGCTCGAACCCATGTCCGCAGCGCCCGCGGTCGCCGCCACCCCCGCGACCGCGACGACGTCCGCAACGACGGTGTCGGGCGACGTCCTGCCGCCGACCGGCCCCGCCGACCCGCAACTCGCGCAACCGCTGATCCCGCTGTCGAGCTTCGACACGACCCCGCTCCAGACCGCGGCGGACATCAAGGACAAGGACGCGCCCGAGATCCGGTACGAGACCGCGACCAAGGGGCTCGACAAGGCTGGCTCCGGGCTGGAGGCTGAATACAAAGCGCTGTCCGCGCTCGCCGAGGGCAAGGGCAAGGCCGCGAACGCCACGCAGGTCGCGGCGCGCGGGCGTGAGGACGAGGCGCTGGCGGTGCGCCTGCTCAAGTCGCTCGGCTATTACGACGCCACCGCGATCTCGACGATCGAGACGATCCCCGACGCCGACAAGACCAAGCCCGCGCGTCTCAAGGCGACCGTCAGCGCGCAGCCGGGCCGGCTTTACTCGCTGTCGTCGATCACCGTGCAAGCGAATGCGACGACGCCCCCCGATCTGGTCCGCCAGCAATTGCCGCTGAAGGTCGGTGACCCGATCGAGGCCGCGCGGATCCAGGGCGCCGAGGCGAATGTCAGCCTGACGCTGCCGCAACAGGGCTATCCGTTCGTCAAGGTCGGCGAGCGCGACATCCTGCTCGACGACCAGACTCCGACGGGGGCGTACACGCTGCCGGTTGACACGGGGCCCCGCGCGTCGTTTGGCCAGCTTCGCACTGAAGGCGATCCGGTGTTCAACCTGGAGCATCTGGGCCTCTTCCCGCGGTTCAAGGCGGGCGAACTCTACGACAACCGGATGACCGACGACCTGCGCGACGCGCTGGTCGCGACGTCGCAATTCTCGACCGTGTCGGTCGAGCCCGTCCGCACCGGCACAGTCAACCCCGACGGCACCGAGCAGGTCGACCTGCTGGTCCGCCAGAGCGCGGGCAAGCCCCGCTCGCTCGGCGGCAATGTCGGCTATTCGACCGGCCAGGGCTTTCGTGCCGAGGGCACGTGGCAGCACCGCAACCTGTTCCCCTATGAGGGCGCGCTGATCGGCTCGGTGATCGCCGGCACGCAGGAACAGGGCCTGTCGGGCACGTTCCGCCGCGCCAATGCAGGCCGCCGCGACCGCACGTTCAGCCTGACCGCGGGCGCGAACCATTCGAATTACGACGCCTATGACGCGTTCACGACCAGCGTCGGTGTCCGCTGGAGCTACGACTCCACGCCGATCTGGCAGAAGCCGCTGACCTATTATTACGGCGGCGAGCTCGTGGGCACGAACGAGAGCGTCTACGACTTCACGCAGGGCAAGGACGTCCGCCGGACCTACGGCATCGTCGCGCTGCCGGGCCAGGTGAAGTTCGATCGCTCGGACAGCCTGCTTAATCCGACCAAGGGCTATCGCCTGACGCTGAACCTAAGCCCCGAAACATCGGTGCAGGGGTCGGTGAAGCCGTACATCCGGACGATGATCGAGGGGACGTTCTACTACCCCGTCTCCAGCAGCATCGTCATCGCCGGACGCGCCAAGGCCGGCTCGATCCAGGGCGTCGACCGTGACGATCTGGCCCCCTCGCGGCGCTATTATGGCGGCGGCGGCGGGTCGGTGCGGGGCTATGGCTATCAGCGGCTCGGGCCGTTCGATCCCAATGGCAACCCGGTCGGCGGCCGGTCGCTCAACGAATTTGCGCTCGAAGCGCGCTACCGGTTCGGCGATTTCGGCATCGTGCCGTTCATCGATGCGGGCAACAGCTATGAGAGCAGCACGCCGAACCTGTCGTCCCTGCGCTACGGTGCAGGTATCGGCGGGCGCTTCTACACCAGCTTCGGCCCGATGCGTTTCGATGTCGCGACGCCGCTAAACCCACGCAAGGGCGACGGCAAGATCGCGCTCTACATCTCGATCGGGCAGGCATTCTGATGGCCGAAAACGGCACCCCTGCGGTCGAGCAGACCGTCATCGTCGAGCGTCGCCCGTTGTGGCAACGTATCCTGAAATGGCTGGCCATCCTGGTCCTCGGCCTCGTCGCGCTCGTCCTGATCGTCCTGTTCGGCATCAACACCGATCCCGGCCGGCGGCTCGTCGCGGACCAGATCGGCGGCTACACCACCGCCTCGGGGCTGAACATCAAGGTCGGCCGCATCGACGGCTCGATCTACGGCGCGATGACCTTGAGCGACGTCCGCGTGTCGGACCCCAAGGGCGTGTTCCTGACCAGCCCGAAGCTCGCCGTCGATTGGCGCCCGTTCGCGTTCGCCAAGAACCATGTCGACGTACGCTCGCTGACGACTCCGCTCGTCACGCTGCAGCGCCGCCCGGTGCTCAACGCGACGCCGACCGATCCGAACGCGCCGTTGCTCCCCGATCTCGACATCGACGTGAACCGTCTGGTGATCGACCGCTTCGTAATCGCCAAGCCCGTGACGGGCCAGACGCACATCGTGAAGATCGATGGCGCGGTGCATATCGCCGATCGCCGCGCGCAGCTCACCACTAACGCAGCCGCGCTCACCGGCCCCGGCATCGCCGGCGGCGATCGCCTCGTGCTAAAGCTCGACGCGGTACCCGACCAGAACAAGTTCGACGTCAACGTGAAGCTGACCGCGCCGGTCGGCGGCGTCGTATCAACAATGGGATCGTTCAAGGCGCCGCTGACCGCGACCGTCGATGGCCGCGGCAGCTGGGCTGCGTGGCAGGGCCGCGCGGTCGCGACGCTCGGCGGCGGGCAGCTCGCGAACCTCGCGCTGACCGCGAAGAACGGCCATATCGAAGTGCGCGGTTCGACGCGTCCCGGCCTGTATCTCGAGGGCCCGGTCGAACGCCTGACCGCGCCACAGCTCGACGTCGCGATCGACACGACGCTCAACGATCGCAAGGCCGACACGCGGGTAACGCTGAAGTCGGACGCGCTTGCGGTCGACGCGGGTGGTCTCATCGATCTCGCCAAAAGCCGGTTCGGCAATTTCGCGGTGAACGCCAAGCTGCTCACCCCCGGCGCGATCCTCCCCAACCTGCGCGGTCGTGACGTCACGGCGCGCGTCGTCCTCGACGGTGCGTTCGCGACGCCGACGGTCGACTACAAGGTGCGCGCGGCGACGATCGCGTTCGGCGACATGGGCGTCGAGAATCTCTACGCCGAGGGTCTTGCCCGCATCAATGCGGACCGCATCCTGGTCCCCGTCAAGGCGCGCGCACGCCGCGTCACCGGGCTCAACGCCGCGGTCGGTGGTCTCGCCACCAACGTCGCGATCGACGGCGACTTCGCAATCTCGGGCGTCAACGTCCTGTCCGACAACCTCAAGATCCGTTCGGACAAGATCGATGCGACCGCGGTCGTCGTCGCGAACATGGCCACCGGCCGCTACACCGGCGCGCTGAAGGGGCGGGTCAACAATTACCGCGTCGACGGGATCGGCATCGTCAACCTGACGACCGACGCCAAGCTGGTGCCGGGGCCGAACGGCGGCTTCGGGATCACCGGCCGCGTCGTCGCGCAGACCTCGCAGATCTTCAACGAAGGCGCGCGCAGCTTCCTCGGCGGTAACGCGATCGTCCGATCGGATATCGGCTACAGCCCCGAGGGCATCGTCACCTTCCGCAACCTGCGGATGAACGCGCCACAATTCCGCGTCACGCGCGGCGAAGGCCGGTTCGATCCGGCGACCGGCGCGGTGCTGGTGAACGCGGATGCCTATTCCACCGTCTACGGCCCGCTGTTCGCGCGCGTGACCGGCAGCGCGACCGCCCCCGTCGTCGTCCTGCGCGCCCCGCGTCCGGGCGTCGGCGTCGGGCTCGTCAACCTCAACGCCCGCATCGTCGGCCGCGGCGGCGCCTATGCCGTCACCGCGAGCGGCGGCACCAATTACGGCCCGTTCACCGCCGACGTGCTCGTCACGCCGGGGACGCAGCTCGCGGTCGACGTGCGCCGCGTGGTATTCGCCGGGATCGTCGGCAGCGGGCGTATCGTCCAGACCGCCGCAGGTTCGTTCGCCGGCGCGCTCCAGTTCGCGGGTCAGGGCCTGTCGGGCAACGTCCGTCTCGCTAATCAGGGCGGCTATCAGCGCGCCGACGTCGCAGCGCGCGCCAATGGCGCCCGGATCCCCGGGATGGTCGATTTCACGATCGGCCGCGCGATCATCAATGCGACCGCGGTCCTGACTCCGACGCCCCAGATCGTCGCCGACGCGCAGGTCGCGGACATGCGCTACGGCGCGATCGTCCTCTCCGCAGGCCGCGCGAAGGTGAACTATGTCGGCGGCAACGGCACCGCGCAGGCGTTGCTCACAGGCTCGAACGGCGTCCCCTTCCGTCTCGCGGTCAACGCCAAGCTCAGCCCGAACAATTACCTCGTCGCGGCGCAGGGCCAGGCCAACGGCATCGACTTCCGCACCGTCAACCCGGCGCGCATCCAGGCGGTGAAGGGCGAATACCGCCTGTCGCCGACCCGGATCGACTTCGGTGGCGCAGGCGGTGGCTCGGCCCGTCTCGCGGGCACCTATGGCCGCGGCACGACCGCACAGGTCCGGCTCGATCGCCTCGATCTGTCGACCCTGTCCGCGCTCGTCCCCAATCTGGGGATCGGCGGCAAGGCCACCGGCAGCCTCGACTTCACGCAGGCCAATTCGACCGCACTGCCGACCGCCGACGCGCGCATGACCGTCACCAACTTCACCCGCTCGGGCCTCGCCGCGGTCTCCGATCCCGTCGACATCGTGTTCGCCGGGACGCTCGGCGGCGAAGGCGGCATCGGCCGTGCGCTGGTGCGTCGCGGCACCTCGGTGATCGGCCGGATGGTCGCGAACCTGCGCCCGCTCCCCGCGGGCACCGGCTCGTGGAGCACGCGCCTGATGGCAGCGCCGCTGTCGGGCGGGATCCGCTATAACGGCCCGTCCGCGGTGCTGTTCAGCTTCGCGGCGATCCCGAACCAGCAATTGTCGGGGCCGATCGCGGTCGCCGCCGATGTCTCCGGGCGCCTCCAGGCACCGCAGCTCAACGGCGTCGTCCGTGCCGACAATCTGACCTACGACAACGAGACCTATGGGACTCGCCTGTCGCAGATGCGGATCGCCGGCCGCTTCTCGAACACCGACTTGCAACTGACCCAGCTCAGCGCGAAGGCCGGCGACGGCACGGTGCAGGCGCAGGGCTCGATCGGGTTCGCGGCCGACAGCGGCTTCCCGATCGATCTGCGCGCGACGCTGAACAATGCGCAGCTCGCCAAGAGCGATGCGATCAGCGCCACCACGACGGGCACGATCCACCTGACCAACGGGCGTGACGGCGGCCTCATCCAGGGCGATCTCCAGATCCCCGAGGCGCGCTATCAGATCATCCGCCAGGGCCAGGCCGAAGTGCCCGAACTGACCGGCGTCCGCCGCAAGAGCGACATCCGCACCCCGCTCTCGACCGACCGGTCGCAGGTGCCCGCGGTCGGCAAGTTCAAGCTCGACCTGCGCGTGCGTGCGCCCAACCAGCTGTTCGTGTCGGGCATGGGGCTCGAATCCGAATGGGAGATGGACATGCGGATCGGTGGCACGTCCGCCGCGCCGGTCATCACCGGCGGGATGGATATCGTGCGCGGCACCTATTCCTTCTCGGGCAAGCGGTTCGAGGTCACCAAGGGCCAGATCCGCTTCCGCGGCGGTGCGCTGACCGATCCGGACATCAACATCCAGGCGAGCACCACGACCAGCGACATCACCGTGACGATCAACGTCACGGGCACTGGCCAGCGTCCGCAGATCGCGTTCACCTCGACCCCGACGCTGCCGCAGGACGAGGTGCTCAGCCGCCTGTTGTTCGGGTCGAGCCCGGCCAATTTGTCGGCGACCGAGGCGATCCAGCTGGCGTCTGCGCTGAACTCGCTGCGCGGGTCTGGCGGCGGGGGTCTCAACCCGCTCGGCAAGCTGCGCTCGGCGACCGGGTTCGATCGCCTCCGCGTCCTCGGCGCCGACGAGGCGAGCGGGCGTGGCACCAGCCTGGCTGCGGGCAAGTACATCACGAAGAACATCTATGTGGAGATCGTGACCGACGCGAAGGGCTATACCTCGACGCAGCTCGAGATCGCGCTGACCAGGGCGCTCAGCCTGTTGTCGGCGGCAGGATCGAGCGGCGGGCAAAGCGCCAGCGTCAAATATACGAAGGACTATTGAGTAAAGATCACAACAGGATAAGTTTGGTTATGAAACCTATGGCGTAACGCCGGGGCGAGGGGATGCAGCATGGCCGAGCATGTCGACGTGATCGTTGTGGGTGCCGGGATTTCCGGGATCGGAACCGGCTACCATCTCCAGACCCGCTGCCCCGATCGCAGCTACATGATCCTCGAGGGGCGCTCGGCGATGGGCGGGACGTGGGACCTGTTCCGCTACCCCGGCATCCGCTCCGACTCGGACATGCACACGCTGGGGTTCGCCTTCCACCCCTGGACCGCGGCCAAGTCGATCGCTGACGGTCCCTCGATCCGCGCCTATGTCGAGGAAACGGCGAGGGAATACGGGATCGACGCCAAGATCCGCTACGGCCACCACGTCAAGTCCGCGGCGTGGTCCACCGCGGATGCGCGGTGGACAATCGAGGCGACCGGCCCCGATGGCTCCCCGGTGACGCTCACCTGCAACTTCCTGTCGATGTGCGCGGGCTATTACAATTACGCCAAGGCCTATTCGCCCGAGTTCGAGGGCGCGGAGAGCTTTGCCGGGCAGATCGTCCACCCGCAATTCTGGCCCGAGGATCTCGATTATAGCGGCAAGCGAGTCGTCGTGATCGGCAGCGGCGCGACCGCGGTGACCTTGGTGCCGACGATGGCACAGACGGCCGAGCACGTAACGATGCTCCAGCGCTCGCCCACCTACATCGTCGCGCGCCCCGGCGAGGATGGCGTCGCGAACTGGCTGCGCGGCAAGCTGCCGGCCAAGGCCGCGTACGGCATCACGCGGTGGAAGAACGTCCTGATGGGGATGTTCTTCTTCCGCCTCGCCCGCAAACGCCCCGCCAAGGTGAAGGAGCGGATGATCGGCATGGTCCGCGATCATCTCGGCCCAGACTATGACGTCGCGACGCATTTCACGCCGCGCTACAATCCGTGGGACCAGCGCGTCTGCCTCGTGCCCGACGGCGACCTGTTCACCGCGATCAACGCGGGCAAGGCCTCGATCGTCACCGACACGATCGCGCGGATCACGCCCAACGGCATCCACCTCGATTCAGGCAACGACCTGCCCGCCGACGTCATCGTCACCGCCACCGGGCTCGAACTGCAATTGATGAGCGGCGTCTCGTTCAGCCTCGACGGGCAACCGATCGAGCTCGCCGGGCGGCTCCAATATAAGGGGATGATGTTCGACGGCATCCCGAACCTGTCCTCGACCTTCGGCTACACCAACGCGTCATGGACGCTGAAGGCGGACCTGACTGCGGTGTACGTCTGCCGCCTGCTCAACACGATGACCAAGCGCGGGCTTCGGCAGGCAACGCCGCACAACGACGACCCGACGATGAAGAGCGAGGCGTTCCTCGATTTCTCGTCGGGCTATGTCCAGCGCGCCGCCGCCGCGCTGCCTGCACAGGGCGAACGCAAGCCGTGGAAGCTCAACCAGAATTATGCGTTGGATCTTATGGCGTTGAAGTTCGGCTCGGTCGACGACGCGATGCGCTTCTCGAACCCCGCCCCGGCGAAGGAGCGATTGCCCGCCTAGTAGATCAGGGCAGCGTCTCGCCCGCCTCGACGCCCCACAGCGCGCCGATGTCGACAAAGCCCGCCTGCCCCTTCACGTCGAACCGGCACCAGCCATTGCCGCACTGCGCCAGCCGCCCGACCACGCCGGGTGCCGCACGGTACAGCACGCGGCCCGACGTGGCGGGCTTGTCGCGCAGTTCGACCGGGCCCGCCCCGCGGACGATCGCGGTGCGCGTGCCGCTCAGCAGATTGGCCTGCATCCAGCCCTCGGTCCCGTCGGGATCGGCGACCTTGCGCCATTCCTTGAAGATCGCGACGACCTTGATCGGCAGGTCCTGCCGCTGATACAGCCAACTTGCCGGATAGGTCCGCGCCGGCCCGGTCCGCATGCGGGCGCGCGACGCCGAGATCGAGGCGTAATAGGGCACCGCCCGCTTCGTCGCGTCGGCGGCAGCCGCCGGCTCGGACACCAGCGCGGTGAAAACAACGGCGGAAAGCGCTGCGGCGAGAATGCGCATGGTCATGTCCTAACTGGCAAGCCGACCTCCTATCGCGATGAACCGCTTTCCTCAACCGAAGTTGGAGTCTCGATGTTGACGACCGCACGGGCCTTCGCCAAGCCGTCTCCATGACCGACACACGCCGCTGTCCGAACCCCAAGGTCGTCGTCACGCGCGAGCTCGCGGATACGCTGATGGACCGGATGGAGGCGCTGTTCGATACGCGCAACAACCGCGCCGACGCGAAGCTGACGCGGGCCGAGCTTGCCGAGGCGATGGCGGACTGCGACGTGCTCGTCCCCACCGTCACCGACGATATCGACGCAGAGCTGATCGCGGGCGCGGGCGACCGGCTGAAGCTGATCGCCAACTATGGTGCGGGCGTGAACCATATCGACCTGAAGGCCGCGCGCGCGCGCGGGATCATCGTCACCAACACGCCGGGCGTCCTCACCGAAGACACCGCGGACATGACGATGGCGCTGATCCTCTCGGTCCCGCGGCGGCTGGCAGAGGGCGAGAAGCTGGTCCGATCGGGCCAGTGGAAGGGCTGGAGCCCGGGCGGCATGCTCGGCCACCGGATCGGCGGCAAGGCGCTCGGGATCGTCGGGATGGGGCGGATCGGCCAGGCGGTCGCGCTCCGCGCGCGTGCGTTCGGGCTCACCATCCATTACCATAATCGCCACCGACTTCCCGCGGTGCGCGAGGCGCAACTGGCCGCGACGTTCCACGACTCGCTCGACGCGATGCTCGCCGCGGTCGACATCGTGACGATCCACACCCCGCTCAATCCCGACAGCCGCAACCTGATCGACGCGCGCCGGATCGCACTGATGCGACCGCACGTCTATCTCATCAACGCGGCGCGCGGCGGGATCGTCGACGAGGCGGCGCTGGTCGAGGCGCTCGAGGCGGGCCGCCTCGCCGGCGCCGGTCTCGACGTCTGGGCCCACGAACCCGCGATCGACCCGCGCCTGCTCGCGCTCCCCAACGTCGTGATGCTGCCGCACATGGGTTCCGCCACGCTCGAAGGCCGGATGGCATCGGGCGAGCGCGTCATCCAGAACATCCGCATGTGGGCCGACGGCCACCGCCCGCCGGATCAGGTGCTCGACGGCTGGATCTGAGCGATCCGAAGCACGATGCCGGAACCGTTACCGCGATGCAGCATTTGTTGGATACCCCCGGAGAGACAGGAGTATCCAAGATGAAGAAGTTTGCCGTTTCCGCCCTGCTGCTCGCGTCCGCCGTTTCGATGAGTGCATGCTCGACGCTCAAGGGCGCAGGCATCGGCGCAGCGGGTGGCGCAGGTGTCGCTGCCGCAACGGGCGGCAGTGTCGAGAAGGGCGCAGCCGTTGGCGGCGCAGGGGGTGCCGTCGTCGGCACCGTGGCCGACTGACCTGACCCAGACCCCGGGCAGCGTATCGAACGCGCCCGGGGCTTATCCTTCCCCGCAAAGTAAAGAATTGTAGCGGCCGTCTCAGACCGCGCGCATCCAGTGCGTCCGCGCGACGTTCCCCGTCAGCACCTTCGACCCGAACGCCTTGATGATCCTGGCGGCGTCCACGCTGTTCATCAGCACGACGCGCGTGCCCCCTGACGGCAGGCTTTCGATCGCGCTGATGATCGCATTGTGCTTCTTGCACATCGCCACGACCTGCGGCTGTTCGACGCTGACGTTCACCGCGCGTGAGATCGGTACGACCGTGTCCACCTCGGTCGTCACGAAATGCGTCCTGAAGTCACGATGGAAGAAGAGATCGTCATGCGGCATTCCCGGCTCGGAGCGGGAGCGCAAAGCATCTCTCAGTCGCAGCCTGCCCGTATGAAGCGCCGCGATGCGCCGGGTATGCGCGCTATCGCCCCGATCGGCAATGGCGACCGGCGCGTTACGGTCGCACCCTCAGCAGCGCGAGCCCGAAACCGACGAAGATCGCCCCCGTCAGCCGGTCGAACGCACGCCGCATCGCCGGGCGGGTCAGATACCGAGCGAGCGTCCGCCCACCCGCCACATACACGCCGTACCAGAAGCTTTCGACCACCGCGAAAGTGGCGACGAGGATCGCGAACTGCGGTCCCTGCGGTGCGGCCCGATCGACGAATTGCGGGAGAAACGCCGCCGCGAACAGCAACAGCTTGGGGTTGCTGATCCCGATCACGAACCCGCCGCGATACAGCCGCGCCGCCGATGCGGCCGGCATGCGCGTGACCGGCGACGTATCGTCCCCCACGTCGATCGGCGATCCCGCCCCGCGCCAGGCCTTGATCCCGAGGAAGATCAGATAGGCGACACCGGCATAGCGCAACGCGTCGAACACGCGCGGCCAGGCCGCGAGCAACGCCGACACCCCCGCCGCCGACGCCGCCAGCACGAGCACCAGCGCGGTCAGGCAGCCCGCCATCGCGGCGATGCTGCGTCGCGCGCCAAATGTAATGCTGCGCGTCATGACGTGCAGCATATTGGGCCCCGGCGTCCCGCACAGCAGGAACACCGCACCCAGGAACAGCCACCAGGCGTGTAGCGTCATCCTTGCCCCCTGCCCTCAAGATCCGCGGTCACCGACCGGCATGGCGACCCCGGGCCCGCCGGGGTTGCCCTTGTCCGCAGTATCAGTCGCCCGTGAGGATCCGGTCCACGAGCTGCCCGACGCTGGGCACGAACCCGTTCGAATAGAACGGATCCTTCTTGAAGTTGTACGCGGCATGGCCGGCAAACATCAGGTTCTGGTCGATGTCGCCGCCATGCGCGATGTCCTGCAGCGTCTTCTGGATGCAGAAGCTGCGCGGATCGGCGAGGCGTCCGGTCGAGTTCGTCTCGGTATCCGCCCAGCTTGAGAACGAGCATTGCGACAGGCAGCCCATGCAGTCCGCCTGGTCCTTGCGGATCATGCCCTTCTCGTTCGGGCTGACGAACACCAGCGTGTTGTCGGGCGTCTTGAGCGCGTCGGTAAAGCCCTCGCCGAACCACTGGCGTGCGCGCAGCAGGTCGTTGCGCGTGACCCAGAAATTCTTGCCCTTCACGCCGACGTCGAGCTGGAAGATGTGGTCGCCCGCCTCCTGCGTCGAGAACGCGATCTGGCGTTCCGAGCGCGCCTCGAGGCTGCGCAGGAACGGGTTGCGCACCGCGGACGAATAAAAGCCGGTCGGCGAGAATTTGTGCAGCAGCACGTCGCCTTCCTCGATCTGCGTCAGCGCGTTCTTCCAGTCCGCGGGGATCGGGCTTTCGCGAGTCAGCAAGGGCCGCGTGCCGAACTGGAACGCGATCGTGCCGAGCTCGGGATTGTCGATCCAGTCGTTCCAGTCGCGTAAGTACCAGACGCCGCCTGCCATCACGATCGGCACCGCGTCGCTGATGCCGCCTTCGCGCATCACGTCGCGCAGTTCCTTGACGCGCGGATAGGGATCCTGCGGCTTCAACGGGTCCTCGGCGTTCGACAGGCCGTTATGCCCGCCCGCGAGCCACGGATCCTCGTACACGACCGCGGCGAGCCACTCGGCCGCCTTCGAATAGGCGCGCTTCCACAGCGCGCGGAACGCCCGGCCCGAGCTGACGATCGGCAGGTAGCTGACGCCGTAGGACGCGGTGATCTCGCTCAGCTTGTAGGGCATGCCCGCGCCGCAGGTGACACCGGCCACCTTGCCGCGCGTCCGCTCGAGCACGCCGTGCAGGATCCGCTGTGCGCCGCCCATTTCCCACAGCACGTTGATGTTGATCGCGCCCTTGCCGTCGGCGATCTCGTACGCGCGCTCGACCTGCTGGACCGCACCCTCGATCGCGTACTGGACGAGCTCCTCGTGCCGGTCGCGCCGCGTCAGCGCCGCATAGACCTGCGGGATGATCTTGCCCTCGGGATCATAGCTGTCGGCGTTGACCGCCGACACGGTGCCGATACCGCCGGCCGCAGCCCAGGCGCCGGCCGACGCGTGGTTGGTCGCGGCAACGCCCTTGCCGCCCTCAACCAGAGGCCAGACTTCCCGACCGTTATAGACGATAGGCTTCAGGCCCTTGAACACGACGTCACCTCTCCCGGAAAATACGGCCCCCTATATCGCAAGGACGCAGCGCGCGAGCAAATTAAGACCTAGGTTAGCGCACCGGCTCGTCCCAGTGCACTCTCGTACAGGCTGCGATAGCGCGCGATCATCATTGCCTCGTCGAATTCTGCGCGTGCCTTGGCCTGGTTTGCAAGCCCGACCGAGGCGCGGAGCGTCGGATCCGCGACCAGCGCCTGCAACGCGTCACGCAGCCGCACCTCGTTGGCGATGTCGGTTACGAACGGCAGATTCTCGGGCGAGACCATCCGCTTGATGTCGCCGACGGGATAGCTCGCGATCGGCAGGCCCGCGGCCATCGCCTCGACCACCGAGATCGGGAACTGCTCGCTGCGCGACGACACCGCCAGCATGTCGAAATGGCCGATATAGCGGTAGGGCCGATCGAGGAATCCGGGCAGCACCAGCTTGTCCGCCATCCCCATCGCCGCCGCTGCCTGCACGATGTTGGCACGCTCGGGCCCCTCGCCGACGATCACCAGCCGTACCCGCCCCGACACGCCACCGACCGCGCGGACCAGTGCGGTGAGGTCCTTGACCTCGCGCAGGCCTGCCAGCGCACCGATCACGACCTCCTTGGCGTTCGGCACGAAGCCGGGGATCGCCTTGGGCTCGGGCTTCTGCGCGTAATAGGCGGTGCCGATCCCGTTGACGATCCGGTGGACGCGCGCGCGCGGCTGCTTCCAGGTGTTGAGCGCGATCGCCTCGAGCGCCTCGGACGGCACTGCCAGCGCATGCGCGGCGCCCAGCGCGAGCCGCCGATAGATGTTGCGCTCGATCTTGAGCCCGCCCGCCTCGTCCGCGTTGAACCCGTCTTCATGATGGACGAGCGGCGGCGCGCCCTTGCTGAACGCGCGGCGCGCCATCGCCCCGTCGATCGCGCCCCAATTATAGGTCAGCACCAGGTCGAACCGCCGCATATATTGCGCGATCGCCTCGTAGCGCTTGACCGAGGGCTTGCCGGTCAGCGGCGGCGGGTTCTGCGCGATCTCGTAGCGGATGCCCTTGGCGATCGAATCGCGTGCATCCAGCGCATCGGGCACGCCGGAGACGATCGTGTGCTTCGCCCGGTCGCCGAACGCATTCATCAAGGCGACCGCCCGCGCCTCCTTGCCGCCCAGGCTGAACGAGGAGTGGAGATGCAGGATGTTGACGGGTGCGGCCATGTCCGAGCGATGCCGATTTTTCAGCGCATTTTCAAGGGATCTGCCGCCCCCGGCAGGGCATGAAGCGCACCCGCCGCGCACCACGTATCTGAATAGCACCGCCGATTCAGACCTTTCTCCCACAGATATCGATCGATCGCATAGCAAGACGGACAAGCTTAGATTTGCGCTGGATACTATAGCGTTCTTTATACCTCCTTACCGGAACACCGGTACAGAGAGGATGATCATCATGACAACTTATGATTTCGATCAAAAACAGATCCAGAGCGTTCTGGATGCCGCATCGGAGCATGCGAAAGAGGCCAATCTGACGGGGTTGAGCCCGACGACCGATGTTTCGGGCGGCGGTGCGATGATGTTCGCCGGCGGCTGCATCAGCGTCACGGTCAAGAATCACCGTATCTGCCTCAACCTGCCGCTGGGCTTCGGGTCGTTCTGCTTCCCGATCCCGTCCATCTTCCCCGACGGCACCGCCGCGAAGGCGTGTATCGACATCTGCACGACCTGGGGCATTCCGACCGGCGTCAAGGTGTCCGTCTCGGTCGCCGGCCATGTCGTCGTGTCGAAGTCGTTCGGACGCTGCTGATCCGACCTGCCGGGAGGACACGCGCCCCGTGTCCCCCCGCTTGGTCCCTCTATGCGTCTCCGCTCAGCCCGCGAACACGGCCTTGTCGATATGCGTGATCCGGCAGGCGAGGTCCGCCTCGCCGCTCGCCACGACATAGAAGTCGCCCGCATCCGCGATGCCGGTCGTGAACACGACATTGTCGAGATACAGGCTGTCCTTGAGCGGCTCGGTCAGCGCAGGGTTCGGCTCGAGCAGCGCCTTGTGCTCGGTCGCGACGGTGATCGACGGATCGTCCCTGTCGAGGATCGACCAGTAGGTGCGATAGATGCCGACAACGCCCGACGGCTCGACGCCGTGCCACAGCGTCAACCAGCCGCGATCGGTCAGGATCGGCGGCGCACCGCCCCCCATCCGCGCGGTCGAGACGGTGGCGGCGTGTGGCCGGATGCCGGGCTTGTCGTGCGGCTTCCAGTGCAGCGCATCGGGCGAGCGCGACAGGTTGATCGACGGTCCCGCCCGCCACTCGCTGCCCGGCGGATAGGCGAAGTACAGGTCGCCGAGCGGCCGCGTCTGCGCCCAATATTGCCCGCCGATCAGCCCCTCGAAGATCAGCATGTCCTTGTTCTGGTGATCGAGCACGATCCCCTCGAGCTGCCAGTCGAGCGCATCGGCGGAGGTGTACAGCGTCGTCGAATGCCGCTCCGGACTGACCGAGCAGGTGGTCATCAGATACCGATCCCCGACCTTCGAGATCCGCGCATCCTCGACGCCATAGCACTGATACGACGTCCGCGGCGCGATCGCCTTGTCGTAATGCACCGCAACGACCGATCGCCCTTCCGCGTCCAGCTCAACCGGCAACAGCCACGACAGCGACGTCAACGCCATCACCTTCCACCCCCCGCCGGGAATCAGAAACTTACGCGGATCCTTGGTATCAACCATCTGCAACGGCCATGCATCAAGCAGATAGGCGCCATCCTGCCAGCGGATCGCATGGACGTTGCCGCCCTTGATCGGCTGGCGCAGCGCCTCGGCCACGCGCACCATCAGCAGCAGGTTGCCGTTCGCCAGCCGCGTCATCCCCGGGTTGAACGCGCCGAGCACATAGGTCTCGGCGCCGACCTTGCCCGCCAGCGGCGAGCGCGACAGGTCGATGTCCGCGGGAGTGAAGACGAGCTGGTCGAACATGCGATTCTCCTTGGTGATGAATGGCGACGCGACCATTCATAGCGTTCGTCAGGATGACGGGAGGGTTTGCGCCTGATGGCATACCGCCAACCTGGCTGCGTTATTCCCCCTCGAGCGCCCGCGGGACGATGACGATCTGCTGGATCACGGACCGTGTCGGCTGCGTCAGCAGGAACTCGACACCCGCGGCGATATCCTCGCCGCGCAGCATCTGCTCCGCCGCGATCATCGCGCGCTGCTTGTCGTCGGGCACGTCGGGATATTGCATGTTCGAGCCGACCTTGCCCGGCTCGACCAGCGACACGCGGATACCCTTGGGCCCCAGTTCGCGCCGCAGCGCCTCCGAGAAGCCGGCGATGCCCGACTTGATGCCGGCATAGACGGTCGAGCTCGGCCCGAGGATATGCGCGCTGAGCGAGCCGATCAGGACCATGTCGCCGATCGGCGTCATCCGGTGCGCGGCGTGGTGCGCGCTCAGCAGATAGGCGGTGAAATTGACCGCGATCGCATAGCGCAGCGCGTCCTCGTCCATCTGCGTCAGACCACCCGCGGCCACCGCCGCGTTGATCACGGTGATGTCGAACCCGCCGAGATAGGCCTCGCCCGCATCGAAGAACGCGCGCACCTTGTCGGGGTCAGCCAGTTCGGTGACCATGCCGTCACCCGTGCCGACCGCCCGGATCTGCGTCAGCGCGTCCTCCAGATGGCCCGCGTCGTGGCCGCAGATATAGACGCTGACCCCCTGCCCAGCGAGCATCACCGCGATCGCCCGGCCGATCCCGGTCGTCCCCCCGGTGATGATCGCACGGCGGCCCTTCAGGGGGCGTGCGCTGGTATGAAGATCGGCATGGTCGGTCATGAAATTTCCTGGTGCATCGGCGCAGTGCGCAGCATCCGGCGGGCTTAGGCGCGGATCGCCGCCCCCTCAAGCGCGCGCGCCAGCAGCCGGTCGATCGGCGCCTGCACGATCGTCTCGGTCAGCGTCGGGGCATGGCCGACGCCCGGCACCGTCACCAGTTCGGCGCGGTCGAGCGATGCCACCATCCGCTCCGCGGTCGCCGCCGACAACAGGTCGGATCGACCGCCGCGCACGATCAGCGTGGGCACGTCCCGCAGCGACGCGAGCGCCTGCCACATGTCCGGCCCCGCTTCGTTGCCCGGCACGCGGAACGGCTCGGCGATCTTCAGGTCGTAATCGAGCACGATCCGCCCCGAACTGTTGAGCCGGTACAGCCGCTTGGCCATCGCCAGCCACTCTTCGATGCCCCAGTCGGGATAGACGTCGCCGTTATTCTCCGCGACGCAGCGTGCGGCGTGCATCCAGGTCGGGAAGACGCTCGCCTTGCCGACATAGCCGCGGATCCGCGACAGGCCCTGCGCATCGACCTCCGGCCCGACATCGTTGAGCAACGCTGCCACCATCCGCCCGCGCGATGGCCCCGCCATCAGCATCGCGACGATCCCGCCGAGCGACGTGCCGAACGCGACATAGCGATCCACCCCCTGCTCGGTCAGCAGCGCCTCGACGTCCTGGACATAGGTCAGCGGGACATAGGACATCGGGTCCTTCGCATAGGCGCTCTCGCCGCGGCCGCGGAAATCGACCGCGATCAGCCGCCACCGCCCCGCCAGCCTTGCCGCGATCGCATCGAAATCGCGCGCGTTCCGCGTCAGCCCGGCCATGCAGAGGATCGGCGTCTGGCCTTGCTCGCCGCCCGGATAGTCGCGCGCGTGCAATCTCAGCCCGTCGTTGGACCACCAATAGAGGTTTTCGTAAGCGGCCATGGTTGCGTCCTTCGGGTAGCGGCCACCATATCGCCGCATGCCCATCGACCCGCAAGCCTTCCGCTCCGCTCGCTATCGCCCGGAGACTCGCCTTCTGACGCTGGGAGAGGGGTTCTTCGATCCGGTCGTCCCCGCCGACTTTCCCGAGACGCGGCTCCGCTTCCGCAACGATCGCGCCGCCCGGCAGATCGGGCTCGAAGCGCTGGGCGACGATGCGTGGACCAGTCATTTCGGCCGGTTCGTGCCGCTGCCTCGCACGCTCCCGCAGCCGCTCGCGCTGCGCTATCACGGCCACCAGTTCCGTCAGTACAATCCCGAGATCGGCGACGGTCGCGGCTTCACCTTTGCGCAGATGCGCGACGATCGCGACCGGTTGATGGATCTGGGTACCAAGGGATCGGGGCAGACGCCGTGGAGCCGGTTCGGCGATGGCCGCCTGACGCTGAAGGGCGGCGTGCGCGAGATCCTCGCGACCGAGATGCTCGAAGCGCTCAACGTGCCGACCTCGCGCACGCTGTCGCTGATCGAGACCGGCGAAGAGCTGCAGCGCGGCGACGAGCCCAGCCCGACGCGCTCCGCGGTGCTCGTCCGCCTCAATCACAGCCATGTCCGCATCGGCAGTTTCCAGCGCCTCGCCTATGAGCGCGACGAGGCAGGCCTGCGCACGCTCGTCGGCTACACGCTGCGCAACCTGTACGACGAGGACAGCGACGATCCCGTCCGCCTGCTCGACCTCGTGGTCGGCCGCACCGCGCGTCTCGCGGCGCGCTACATGGCGGCGGGCTTCGTCCACGGCGTGCTCAATTCGGATAATATCAACGTCACCGGCGAGAGCTTCGATTACGGCCCGTGGCGCTTCGCCCCGACCTGGGATCCCGCCTTCACCGCTGCCTATTTCGATCATCAGGGCCTCTACGCGTTCGGCCGCCAGCCCGAGGCGATCCACTGGGACGTAATGCAGCTCGCGATCGCGCTCCGCCAGATCGCCGAGAGCGAGCCCTTGATGGCCGCGCTCGACCAGTTCGGCCCGCGCTATCAACCCGAGGTCACGCAGGCGATCCTCTGGAGGCTCGGCGTCCGCCCGCGCGATCCCGACACCGACGGCGACTTGGTGCAAGCTACGGAACGCGCGCTCCGTACCTCGGGCGTCGGCATCGACCGCTTCTTCTTCGACGCGTTCGGCGGCGACTTGCCCGAGACCTATGGAGAACCCTGGGCCGACGTCCGCGCTGCACTCGCGTCCTATGAACCGCGCAAGGATCGATCGCACGCCTATTGGTCGGGCGAACCGTGCAGCATGCTGATCGACGAGGTCGAGGCGATCTGGGCCCCGATCGCCGAGCATGACGACTGGACGCTGCTGAACGCGAAAGTCGCTGCAATCCGCGCGATGGGCGAGGCGCTCGCCGAATAATTGGAATCACGTCCGATTTGAGGCAAGAGCAGCGCATGTCCGACGAGATCATCTCCTACGAACCGGCCACCGGCGCGATTCTCTGGCGCCATCCGATCGGCGACGTCGACGCCGAAGTCGCCTGCGCGCGGGCCGGATGGTCGAGCTGGGCGTCCAAGCCGCTCGCCTTCCGGATCGAGACGATGCGGCGCTTCGCCAACATCGTCCGCCAGCGCAACGATGCGTTTACCGATCTGATCGCGCGCGAGACGGGCAAGCCGATCTGGGAAGCCCGCGGCGAAGTCGAGACCGTCATCGCCAAGGTCGACATCTCGGTCAGCGCCTATGCCGATCGCACCGCGCAGCGACGGTTAGAGGCGACGATGGGCTCGCGCATCGCCGTTCGCCACAAGCCGCACGGCGTGCTGGCCGTTCTCGGGCCGTACAACTTCCCCGCGCATCTGCCCAACGGCCACATCGTGCCAGCACTGATCGCCGGCAACGCGGTCGTCTTCAAGCCATCGGAAAAGACCCCCGCGGTCGGCGCATTCCTCGTCGAATGCTTCCGCGCCGCGGGCGTGCCGGCAGAGTGCATCCGGCTCGTCATCGGCGGCCCGAGCGAAGGCAAGGCGCTCGCCGCGCACCCCGATATCGACGGCCTGCTGTTCACCGGCTCGGCGCATACCGGCCTCGCGCTCAACCGCGCGTTCGCGGACAAGCCCGAGAAGATCCTCGCGCTGGAGATGGGCGGCAACAACCCGATCGTCGTGTGGGACACGCCCGACCTCCACACCGCGGCGATCCTGATCATCCAGTCGGCGTTCACCACCGCAGGCCAGCGCTGCACCGCCGCCCGCCGGCTGATCGTCGATACCAAGCTGTACGAGCCGCTCATCGCGACTCTCGACAAGATGGTCGGCCGGATCATCGTCGGCGAACCGCACGCCAACCCGGCGCCGTTCATGGGCCCGGTGATCGACAATGACGCTGCCGACCAGCTGACCGAGAGCTTTCTCGCGCTGCTGATGCGCGGCGGCCGCGCGATCCGCCACCTCGAACGCCCGGTCGAGACCCTGCCGTTCCTCAAGCCCGCGCTGATCGACGTCACCGACGTCGCCGACCGGCCCGATGTCGAACTGTTCGGGCCGATCCTGCAGGTCGTCCGCGTCGACGATTTCGACGCCGCGATCGCCGAGGCCAACGCCACGCGCTACGGCCTGTCCGCCTCGCTGATCAGCCAGACGCCCGCGCTCTACGACCGGTTCTGGGCCAATATCCGCGCGGGCATCGTCAACTGGAACAAGCCGACAAACGGCGCCTCCTCGGGCGCGCCGTTCGGCGGCATCGGCTGGTCGGGCAACCACCGGCCAAGCGCCTATTACGCAGCGGACTATTGCGCCTATCCGGTCGTCAGCAGCGAATCCGAAAGCGCACGCGCCAGCATCGGCATCGGCCTGGCGGACGGGTGACCGCCGCCGATCCTCCCCCGCCAGGGGGAGGTGGCTGGCTCTTGCCAGACGGAGGGGGAGGTAAGCGATGACCTCTGCTCCGTGTCCGCCCCCTCCGTCGCTTCACGCCACCTCCCCCTGGCGGGGGAGGATCGTTAGGCCCGTTGCTCCGGACATGCCGATCGATCCGGTCGGCAAAAGCTCTCCTACCCCCCGCCAAAGCATCATTCGGTTGCAGCGCAGCGCGTTGCCGCCCATCTCCCATGCCATGGCAAGTCTCCTAGACCCTACCGCCCGCGGGCGCGTCATCCTCGTCGGGGCGGGCCCGGGCGATCCCGGCCTGCTCACCGTCCGCGCGGTCGAGGCGCTCAAGACTGCGGACGTCGTCGTGCATGACGGCCTGATCGACCCGCGCGTGCTCGATATCGCACCGCCGGGGGCACAGCGCATCTCGGTCGCCAAGCAGCGCGCGCGCCACACGCTGCCGCAGGAGGCGATCAACGCACTGATCATCGCGCATGTGAAGACCGGCGCGATCGTGATCCGGCTAAAGGGCGGCGATCCGTTCGTGTTCGGCCGCGGCGGCGAGGAAGTCGAAGCCGTGCGCGCCGCGGGGCTGCCCGTCGAGGTCATCCCCGGCGTCTCGGCTGCGCTCGGTTGTGCCGCCGAGGCGATGCTGCCGCTCACCCACCGCGATCATTCGAGCGCGGTCAGCTTCGTTGCGGGCCAGTGCAAAGGTCTTGACGAGCAGAACTGGGCCGGGCTTGCCGGCCAGGGTCGGACGCTCGTGATCTACATGGGCATCGCGACCGCGACCGACATTGCCGACAAGCTGATGGCCGACGGCGTGGCGCCCGACATGCCCGTCGCGGTGCTCGAACGCGGCACGTTGCAAGGGTCGCGCGCGATCCGCACGTTGCTGGCCGATCTCGGCGCGATGGTGACTCGCGAAGCCGTGAAGAGCCCCGCGATCATCGTCGTCGGCGAAGTCGTCGAACTGTCCGACGCGCAAGACAAACTCGCCCGCTGGGCACGCATTGCAGAGGCCGCCGCATGAAGCTGTTGACCGGAAACGACCTTCCCACCGGCGACGTGATCTGGTGGACCGGCGAAGGCTGGTCGCGCCATATCGAGGATGCGGTCGACGTCGGCGTCGCGGGCGAATCGATCCTGCAGGCGGAGGAAGGCGCGCGCCGCGTCAACGTCCCCTATCTGATCGAGGCGACGCAGACCGACGACGGCCCCCGCCCCGCCCATATCAAAGACCGCATCCGCGCGCTTGGCCCGACGATGCGACCCGATTTGACTCTCAAACCCGCCGACCCCGATGCCGGCAGCTGGGTGATCTGACATGTACAAATATGACGAATACGACCAGGCCATCGTCGACCAGCGCGTCGACGAATTCCGCGATCAGGTCCGCCGCCGCCTCTCGGGCGAGCTGACCGAGGACCAGTTCAAGCCGTTGCGGCTGATGAACGGCCTGTATCTCCAGCTGCACGCGTACATGCTGCGCGTCGCGGTGCCGTACGGCACGCTCGACGGCCGGCAGATGCGGATGCTCGGCCACATCGCACGCAAATATGATCGCGGTTACGGCCATTTCACGACTCGACAGAACATCCAGTTCAACTGGATCCAGCTCGACCAGACCCCGGACATCCTCCAGGAGTTGTCGACCGTCGAGATGCATGCCATCCAGACGTCGGGCAACTGCATCCGCAACATCAGCTCTGACCAGTTCGCCGGCGCCGCCGCGGACGAGGTCGCGGATCCGCGCCCCTGGGCCGAACTGATCCGCCAGTGGTCGACGTTCCACCCCGAATTCACCTACCTCCCGCGGAAATTCAAGATCTGCGTGATCGCGGCGGATGAGGATCGCGCGGCGATGCGGCTGCACGACATCGGCATCGGGCTGCACGTCCGTGATGGTGAACTCGGCGCGAAGATCTATGTCGGCGGCGGCATGGGCCGCACGCCGATGATCAGCCACGAGATCCGCGATTTCGTCCCCGCCGACGACCTGATGAGCTATCTCGAGGCGTGCCTGCGCGTCTACAATCGCTACGGTCGCCGCGACAACATCTACAAGGCGCGGATCAAGATCCTGCTGCACGAGATCGGCCCGGACGAATATCGTCGCCAGGTCGAGGAGGAATTCGCCGCAGTGAAGGGCCTCGGCCTCGATCCGCCGCGCGCCGAGCTTGAGCGGATCACGAGCCATTTCGGCGCGCCCGCATTCGAGGAAAACGCATCCACCGAGATCGACCGCAGCGATCCCGACTTCGCGGTCTGGCTCGACCAGAACGTGAAGGCGCACAAGCAGCCCGGCTATGCGATCGTCAACATCAGCCTGAAGCCCGTCGGCGGCATCCCCGGCGACGCGTCGGCGGACCAGATCGACGTGATGGCCGATCTCGGCACGCGCTACAGCTTCGACGAGCTGCGCGTCACGCATGCGCAGAACATCGTCCTGCCGCATGTCCGGATGGCCGATCTGCACGCGGTGTGGTCGACGCTCAGCGAGGCGGGTCTCGCCGAGGCCAATCTCGATCTGATCAGCGACATCATCGCCTGCCCCGGTCTCGATTATTGCAGCCTCGCCAATGCGCGCTCGATCCCGCTCGCGCAGAAGATCGCGACCCGCTTCGGCAGTCTCGATCGCCAGCGCGATCTGGGCGAGCTGAAGCTCAAGATCAGCGGCTGCATCAACGCCTGCGGGCATCACCATGCCGGGCACATCGGCATCCTCGGCGTCGACAAGAAGGGCACCGAGAATTACCAGCTCTCGCTAGGCGGATCGGGCGCGGAGGATGTGAGCCTCGCCAAGATCACTGGCCCCGGCTTCTCCGAGGACGGCGTGGTCGACGCGATCGAACGCGTCACCGACCGCTATCTGCAGGTGCGCGACCCCGGCGAGCGGTTCCTCGACACCTACCGCCGCGTCGGCTTCGAGACGTTCAAGGAGGCGATCTATGGTTGAGTATCCGGACCAGACGCTGCTGCGCTTCCGCGACGACGAGCCGCATGACGAGCCTGCGGTGACGCTCGATTCGTTCATCGGCCAGAGCAACGCGGCCGCGGTGCGGCTCGAAGCGGGCGACGATGCGCGCGCGCTGTTGCCGCAGATCGACCAGCTCGCGCTGATCGAGGTGAGCTTTCCCGGCTATCGCGACGGGCGCGGCTACTCTTCCGCGCGGATCCTGCGCGAGGCGGGCTATACCGGTGAACTCCGCGCGCAGGGCGACGTACTCGTCGATCAGATCCCGCTGATGCGCCGCTGCGGGTTCGACAGCTTCGCGCCGCAAGCGCCGATCGACATCGACGTGCTGCGCGCGAGCCTCGAACGCTATGACACGCCGTACCAGAAGGCAGCGGACGGCGCGGCGCCGGTGTGGAAGCTGCGCCATGGGTGAACCCGCCCGCATACTCGACATGATCGACGTCACGCCTGCGTTCACGCGCGGGGACGCGCAGGCGATGCAGACGCGGTTCGAGGGCGTGTCCGCGCAGGACATGCTGCGCGAACTGCTCGCGGGCGAGTTGCGCGGGCGGATCGCGGCGGTGTCGTCGTTCGGCGCCGAATCGGCGGTGCTGCTGCACATGGTCGCACAGGTCGATGTCGACGTGCCGGTGGTCTTCACCAACACGCAGAAGATGTTCGGCGAGACGCTGGCATACCGCGACGAGCTGGCGGAGAAGCTCGGTTTCACGGACCTACGCGTATTCCGGCCCGATCCGCGGTTGCTCGCGATCAAGGACAAGACCGGGCTTCGTTGGTCCTACGATCCCGACGGCTGCTGCGACCTGCGCAAGGTCGAGCCACTGCGCCGCGCACTGGCGCCGTTCGATTCGTGGATCTCGGGGCGCAAGGGCTTCCAGTCGGGGACGCGCACCGCGTTGCCGCGGTTCGAGGAGGATGAGGGCCGGCTGAAGATCAACCCGCTGGCGGATTGGGACAAGGCCAAGCTCGACGCCTATTTCGCCGAGCATCAGCTCCCCCGGCATCCGCTCGAGGCGCAGGGCTATCTCTCGATCGGCTGCGCGCCGTGCACGACGAAGGTGGCGCCTGGCGAAGATCCGCGCGCAGGCCGGTGGCGCAGCTTCGACAAGGTCGAATGCGGCATCCACGCCCCCACCGATTACGACCCGATGATCTGACTCCGGTCCCTCTCCCCTCCGGGGAGAGGGAGGGAGGAGCCGTAGGCGACGGAAGGGTGAGGGGCGTTGGGAGGCGACGTCCCGAGCCCCACACCCCTCTCCCTTCCCACGGCCAAGAGGCCGCGGGCCCCTTCCCTCTCCCCGACGGGGAGAGGGACATAAGAGCCTCAATACTCGGCGAGATCCGAGAACTTCGTGATCGTCGGATCGAACTTCATCCGCACCTTGCCGGTCGCACCGTGACGCTGCTTCGCGATGATCAGCTCGGCCAGGCCATACACGCGCTCCATCTCCGCCGCCCATGACGCGTGATCCTCGAAGATCTTCGCGCTGTCGCCTTCGGCCGGGCGCTTGGGCTCCTTCGACGCGACGTAATAATCTTCGCGGTACACGAACCAGACCATGTCGGCGTCCTGCTCGATCGACCCCGATTCGCGAAGATCCGACAGCATCGGCGTCTTGTCCTCGCGCGATTCCACCGCACGCGACAGCTGCGACAACGCCAGCACCGGCACGTTCAGATCCTTCGCCAGCGTCTTCAACCCACGCGAAATCTCCGAGATTTCCTGGACACGGTTGCCATCCTTGCTCTTGCCCGACCCCGACAGCAGCTGGAGATAGTCGACCACCACCAGCCCGATCTCGTTGTTATGGCGACGCTGCAACCGGCGGACGCGCGTGTGCAGCGCACCGATCGACAGACCGCCGGTATCGTCGATGAACAGCGGCAGGTTCTCAAGCTCGGCCGCCGCCGCCGCGAGCTGCGCGAACTCGGTGCGGCTGATCTTGCCCATGCGGAGCGATTCGGACGAAATCTGCGACTGCTCGGCGAGAATACGCGTCGCCAGCTGATCCGCGGACATCTCCAGCGAGAAGAATGCGACCTTCGCGCCGACCGAGTCCTTGGGCGCGATCCCGTCGGCCATGTCGCGCATCCAGCGCCGCGCCGCGTTGAACGCGATATTGGTGGCGAGCGACGTCTTGCCCATACCCGGACGGCCGGCGAGGATCATGAGATCGCTGTGATGCATGCCGCCGATCTTCGCGTTGATCGAATCGATGCCGGTCGTGACGCCCGACAGATTGCCGCCCGAGTTCAGCGCACGCTCGGCCATCTTCACCGCCGCGGTCGTCGCCTGCGCGAACGACTTCACCGAATTCTCCGAGCCGCCATCGGCTGCGACCTTGAAGAGCTCCTCCTCGGCCAGCTCGATCTGCGCGCGCGGATTGACCTCTTCCGACGTGTCCATCGCCCGATCGACGAGCGTCCGCCCGACCGACACGAGCGCGCGCAGCATCGCAAGGTCATAGATCTGCTGCGCGAACTGGCGCGCACCGATCAGCCCCGCGCCGCTCCCCGTCAGCCCCGCCAGATACGCCGGCCCGCCAAGCTCGCGCATCCCCTCGTCCGCGTCGAACATCGGCCGCAGCGTCACCGGCGTCACCAGCATGTCGTTGCCGCGCAGCGTCTTGATCGCCGCGAAGATCCGCCCGTGCACGGGTTCGAAGAAATGCCCGGGCTCGAGCTTGTCGACCAGATCGTCGGCGAGCCGGTTGTCGATCATCATCGCGCCGAGCATTGCGGCCTCGGCCTCGACGTTGCGGGGAAGCTGCTGCGGCTCGGCCACAGCGGGAACGGGGAATGCGAGAGTTGCCATCCCCCGCACCTACGCGATGGACGGGTCCTCGTCCAAGCTGCTCGCGCCGGAATGCTGGGGATAAGTGACAGGCCGAACGCGCCCCGCTATCGAACCCGAATGGCCGACCCGCGGATCATCGATGTTGAGCTTGACGAGACCAGTCTCGGCTGGCGCTCGCCCGACGTCGAACAGGAGCGCCGGATCGCGATCTTCGACCTGATCGAGGGCAATCACTTCGCGCCGCAGCGCGCCTATCCCGATGGCTATGCCGGTCCCTTCAAGATCAAGCTCCAGTCGGAGGAAGGGCGCCTCGGCATCCATATCCATCGCGAGGACGACACGCATCTCGAGACTCTGGTGCTCGCGCTCGGGCGGTTTCGCCGGCCGATCCGCGATTATTTCGCGATCTGCGACAGCTATTACCAGGCGATCCGGCAATCGACCCCGGCGCAGATCGAGACGGTGGACATGGCGCGTCGCGGCATCCACAACGAAGCCGCAGAGCTGTTGAAGGAGCGCCTCGATGGCAAGATCGAAGTCGATTTCGACACCGCGCGACGGCTGTTCACGCTGATCTGCGTCCTCCACATCCGCAATTAGAAGACCCATGGCTTACGGACTTTTGAAATTCGCGGCCGCGCTGGCCGCGACCGGCTTTGTCGGCATCTGCGGCTGGACCGCCGCCACCGGCTGGCACCCCGACGTGAAGCAGTATCCGTTGCAGGGCATTGACCTTGCCGAGAATCCCGGCCCCGTCGAATGGGGCACGGTGCGCGCGCGCGGCGCCGACTTCGCCTATATCGTCGCGACGTCGGGCACCGATCGCCGCGATCCGGGGTTCGAGGCGAACTGGGCGGCGCTCCCTGAGGCCGGTCTCAGGCGCGGCGCGGTGCATGTCTATTCGCTGTGCCAGCGTGCGGACGAACAGGCCAATGCGTTCAACACCTTCGTGCCGCGGACCGCGGATGCGTTGCCGACTGCGGTCGACATCGCCTTCCATGACGACTGCACCGCGCGCCCGAATCGCGCCACGCTGATCGCCGACGTCGCGCAGTTCGTGACGATGGTCGAGACGCACACCCGGCAGCCCGTGATGCTGCGGATCAGCAAGGCGGTCGACACGCAATATAGCCTGTCGGGTGCGGTGCCGCGGCCGCTATGGGCGGTGGAGAATGTGCTCAAACCCGACTACACCGCGCGGCCGTGGCGGATGTGGCGTGCGAGCGATTTCCGCCGCATCGACGGGATCGAGGGACCGGTGAATTGGGACGTAGTGGCATCATGACTGAACACGCAACGCGGCTCGTCGCCGCAGCCCGAGACGCTTCGCGCAATGCGCACGCGCCCTATTCGCGGTTCGCGGTCGGCGCGGCTGTGCTGCTCGACGACGGCAGCGTGATCACCGGCGCCAACTTCGAGAATGCCAGCTACGGCCTGTCGCTCTGCGCCGAGACGGTCGCGATCGCCACCGCGAGTGCTGCAGGCCGCCTCCGCGATATCGTCGCGATCGGCGTGATCGGCGGCGCGATGGACGCCGAGGGTCGCGCGACCGGCACCTCGCCCGTCAGCCCCTGCGGCCGCTGCCGCCAGGTCATCAACGAAGCCGCGCAGATGGGCGGCCGCAACCTCCCCGTCCATTGCGGCGCGGCAGAGGGCGACGCGATCCGGACCTACACCGTGTCGGAACTGCTCCCCGACGCGTTCGGCCCGGCCGATCTGGGGATCCGCTAAGCCAGCTTGCTCAGTAATTCCACTGCAGCTGCGTGCGGATGAGGTTGCCGTCGGCCCGGCCCTCGCGCCGCTCGTCGGCCTCGCGGCGCTTCATCCGCGAATAGGCGATCGTCAGTTCGATCGGCGGCGTCGGCTGGAATTCGATCCCGAGCTCGAGCTCGTCGGTTTCCAGCCGCGGTGCGTTCGGCAGCGCCTTCCACCCGCCGCGATAATATTGCCAGCGCGCATAAGGCATGAACGGCCCCAGCGGCGACGCCTTCACCCGGCCCATCGTCTGGACATAGCCCCCGTTCAGCGGCTTCGTCCGGATCGACTGCGACGCGCGGTCATATTCAGGGCCCCGACCCCAGTTCCACTCCGCCTGGAAGCCGATTGGCTGCGGATAGAGGATCGCGTGGATGCCCAACCGCTCGTCGGCGAACGCTGCGCTGCTCACACCACCGCTGCGCTGCTCGACCTGCACGCGGTTGCGGATCGCCGCCCCGCCCGCCTCGAGCACCTGGCCTGCAAACGCGGAGCCCAAACCGTCCAGCGCGAACGGCCATGTCGCCATCGCCACGGTCGCCACCCCGTCGTTATTCTCGGTCCGGCTGATGCCCTGCCCGTTATAGACGCCGACCCCGAACGCGCCGTAATTGCCGAACAGCTTCTGTCCGTCCTCCTCGAGCCGGTCCCAGACCCGCTGCACCTGTGGCGGCGTGTAGTAGCCGACGATGCCGAGGTCGCGCTCGCCCGGCACCGCGCTGTTGATCCCGTCGCTGCGATCGAGCGTCAGCCGGTTCGACGAGGACTGCATGTTCTCCCAGCCAAACGGCACCTTCGACTGGCCGAAGCGCAGTCGTAGCGAGCGATCCGCATCGAGGAACGTATCGACATAGGCATCGCGGAGTTGCGCAAAGCCCTCGCGGCGTTCGCCGACCGACTGGTTGCTGACGTTCACCGCGAAATCGGGCTGCAGATAGAAGGACACGCGGTCGCTCAGATCCCCTTGCAGCACGACGCGGACGCGGCGGAGCGAGAAGTTGTTGTTGTCGCCGATCGCCCCGTCATGCACCGACCGCAGCCGCGAGCGGCCCTCGGGCGCGGTGCGATCGCCCGACAGGATCTCGTTGAAGCGCAACTGCGTATAGCCGCGCAGCGTGATGCGATCATACCAGGCCGGTTTGGGCTTGGCCGGCGCCGCGGCCAGCTGCGGGGCCGGGGCGGGCTGCGCCGGTGGTGCGGTGGTCGATGGTTCTACGCGGCGAGCCATTTCGGTTGAGGGCGCGGTCGCCGGGACGGCCGGCGCCGCCTCGCGACTGGCACGCCCGGTCGGGACCGCCTGCGCGGCCTTGAGCTCGGCGATCGTCGCTTTGAGTTCGTCGATCTGGCGTTGCAGGTCCTGTACCGTCTGCGCCGATGCGGGCGCGACGGGCAGAGTCAGCGATCCCGCGATCGCGATCAGGCGGCGCGAACGCCGGCGGAGTGTCCGACTCGCGCCATCGCTCGTGACGCTCAGGGCAGCCTCCGGGATACGGGACCACGGAGCGAAAGGCGCTTCGACGTGCTGCGACGGGTTCATGACATCTCCATGAAGCCCCCATGACAATAGCCGACTTTTCCGGCAACGCCATTTTTGCGCGCGATGCACCGGGGGCCCTGGATCCCCTTGCCGCGGCGGATCATCCGCGCGAAAGCGCTCGCCGAAGAGGAGCTACCATGTCCGTCATGTCCGACCGCTGGATTCGCGAGCGCGCGCTCGGCGATGCGATGATCGAACCGTTCCACGAGGCGCAGCGCCGCGATGGCTGCATCTCCTACGGGCTGTCATCCTATGGCTATGACGCGCGCGTGGCCGACGAGTTCAAGATCTTCACCAACGTCGACAGCGCGATCGTCGATCCGAAGGACTTCGCGGCGAACAGCTTCGTCGATCGTAAGACCGACGTGTGCATCATCCCGCCCAACAGCTTTGCGCTGGCGCGCACCGTCGAATATTTCCGCGTGCCGCGCGACGTGCTCGTGATCTGCCTCGGCAAGTCGACCTATGCGCGCTGCGGGATCATCGTCAACGTGACGCCGCTGGAGCCCGAATGGGAGGGGCATGTGACACTGGAATTCTCCAACACCACGCCGCTGCCGGCCAAAATCTATGCCAATGAGGGCGCGTGCCAGTTCCTGTTCCTCAAGGGGAACGAGCCGTGCGAGGTCAGCTATGCCGACCGCGCAGGCAAATATATGGGACAGCGCGGGGTGACCTTGCCGCGGCTGTAAGGCCGCAACATCTCGCCGGGCGGCAAAGCATGTCGGTTCGACCGACCATAGCGGGAACGGCGTGAGCGTGGCCGTCACGGCGCAGAATGGCTACGTTGGGATCGGAAAACTTCGCGAGCTATCGCTGATGTACGGTCCAATGAGAACCGCCAGCGAGTCGCCATTGAGGACGGATCATCCCTCGCCTTCAGCAGCGCCTCCCCTCCCGGGAGAGATACGGACGCACGATCAGTCCCCAATACCCCCCCAACCGCGATAATCTCATCCTCCCCCGCCAGGGGGAGGTGGCACGCGAAGCCTGACGGAGGGGGCGGAAACGCGACGACCGCGATCGTCCCGCCGCCAACAGCACCCCCTCAACGCGTCGCGCAAGGTCAAGACTGACGGTCGGCGATCAAGGACAGCAACGTCCGTGTCGCGGGCCGCTAGCCTCGAAATTGCTTCAAAGGCTCCGGATGCCCCGCTGCGCCCGGAGCACAACGAAAAGCGTCATCACGAGATCATCGACGCAAATTAGCCGCTCAGCGAGTCGCGATCTGCTGTGCCTGTCGACGCAGCGCAAGGTTCGCCAGGTCGTGCGACGATGCGACGGCGCCCGATGGCAGGTCCAGCGCCACCGACGGCCGTGCCAGCACTGCGGCGTACAGCGCCCGCGCCTCCGAGTCGCGGCCAGTCCGCGCATAGACCGACGCCAGGTTGAGCATCAGCTCGGGGCGCTGCGGGAAGATCCGCCGCTCGGCAACGATGCGCTGTTCCGCGGTCGCGAGGTCCCCCGCCGCGATCGCCCTGTAGCCGGTACGATCCACGGTCGCCGACGGCGCTGCCAGCGCGGGCGTTGCAGCGCCCAGGGCTGCGAGAACGAACAGGACGGTCTTGCGCATCTCTCATCTCCTCTGCCCTCCGATGATCCGAAGGTTTCATTTTTGTGACAACGGTGTGTCACTTCCATGACTGGCGCACAAGAACACTGATCAATTCCGATCGCGCAGACCCACTTTTCGTCGATGCGTACGCCGCCCCCCTCGAACGCCCTGACGATCCGCAAGCGAGTAGCGACCGCGCACAACGAAAAAGGGCGGCCCCGGAGGACCGCCCTTTGGACGTACGAAACTGTAGGCAGGCGACTTAGAAGTCGTTGCGATACTGCTCGTTGCCGATGAAGCCGAGCTTGGTGATCGCGGACCGCTTGATCACGGCCAGCGTGCGATCGACCACTTCGTACCGTGCCTGCGGGTCAGGCTGGAAGTGGAGTTCCGGCTCGGGCGTCATGCCGGCAGACTGATCCAGATACTGGCGCAGCGTGACCTCGTCGACGGGCGAACCGTTCCATGCCACGACACCCGCCGGATCGATCGAGATCTTGTTCTTCTCGGGATTGACCGGGTTCTGCGGCTGGTTCGGGCTGTTGACCGGAAGGTCGACCTTGACCGCATGAGTCTGGATCGGGATCGTGATGATGAACATGATGAGGAGAACGAGCAGGACGTCGATCAACGGCGTCATGTTCATTTCCATCATCGGCGCGCCATCTTCTTTGCCGCCGCTCATTGCCATTCTATGCTACTCCTAAATACGTCCGAGCGTCCATCAGTGTCCGGCATCAGCGTTCGGTGGTGCCGCCGGGAGGCGGCTCGGAGATGAAGCCGACGCGGGCGAAGCCGGCGCGCTGCATCGTATAGATCGTGCCGCCGATGCACTTGTACGGCGTGTTCACGTCGCCGCGAATATGCGCCTCGGGCAATTCCAGACCAGCGGCGCCAGGACCACCCTGACGATCGATCTCGGCCTTCAGCTTGACCACGGCGCGATCGAGCAGCTCGGTCGAGGTGACGGGCGACATGCCCCAATAGACGGCGCAGCTGCCGTCGGGCTTGGTCGTCACCGACAACGAGACGTTCTCGGGCTTCGTCATCGTCGGATCGAAGCGAACCTCGGGGAGCTTCAGCTGCACGGCCTGGACCGCGACGGTCGTGGTCACCAGAAAGATGATCAGGAGCACGAGCATGACGTCGACCAGCGGCGTCGTATTGATGTCCGATATCGAACTCTCGGTGGAATCGCCACCAACACTCATCGCCATGTGCGAACTATCCTATCCATATAATCGCCACCGGAACCGCCGGCGGCAATGAAGCGGGGCCGCTGCGAACAGCAGCCCCGCCTTTCGCGTCTTAGTTGGCGCGCGGCACGCCACCGGTCTGGCCGGCAGTCGTGGTCGTCGAGACAGGCTTGGCCGGAACCGGCTTGGCGCCCGATGCGATCGACGGACGCACAGCGCCGTTCGAAGCGAGGAAGCCGAGCACGTCGTTCGAGAAGGCCGACAGGTCCTCTGCGATCGACTTGTTGCGGCGCTGCAGCCAGTTGTACGACAGAACGGCAGGAACCGCGACGACCAGACCGAGGGCGGTCATGATCAGGGCTTCACCGACGGGGCCTGCGACCTTGTCGATCGATGCCTGGCCCGATGCGCCGATCTTAACGAGCGCGCGGTAGATGCCGATAACCGTACCGAACAGACCGATGAACGGCGAAACCGAACCGACCGTCGCGAGGAAGGCGAGACCGCCACCCAGCTTCGAGTTGATCGCGGCTTCCGAACGCGCCAGCGAACCGTGCAGCCAGTCATGCGCTTCGACCGGATCGGTCAGCTTCGAATGCTGCTCCTGAGCGGCCAGGCCGTCGTCGACGATCTGCTTGTAGGCCGAGTTCTTCTCGAGCTTGGCCGAACCCTCGCGCAGGCTGTTCGACGACCAGAAGGCCTGACGAACGCGCTTGCCCTGGCCGATGATCTTCTGCTGCTCGAACAGCTTCGAGAACAGGATGTAGAACGACACGACCGACATCAGCACGAGGATGCCGAACACGGTCTGCGAGATCAGACCGCCTTCGCGGAGTGCTGCCTGCAGGCCGTACGGGTTGGCGTCGGCAGCGGCGGTCCCTGCCGCTGCAAGGATGGTGGTGATCATGGTCGGTTTAGTCCTCTGACTGAATTTTATCTGGTGCGGTTAGGGTAGGTGGGATCAATCCTCTGGAAGGACCCACCGAACGTTCAACTGGTACGACGATGCGATCGGGTTGCCGCTTTCGTCCTTGGCCGGGGTGAAACGCACCTTGGCCTTGGAGATGCGGCACGTCGCGTCATCGAGCGTCGTGTTGCCGCTGCCCGTCGTCACCGTACAGCCGGTCACCCGACCATCCGTACCGATCGTCAGCTTCGCGGATACGCGACCCTGTGCACCCTCGCGCTGCGCCGACGGCGGATAGTTGTCCGCGCCGAAATACTGCCCTGGGTTGCCCTTCAGACCGGCAGCCTGCGACACCCTCGGCGCTGGCGCCGGTGCTGGCGGAGCCGGCGGCGCGGGAGGCGCTGGCGGAGCCGTCGGCTGGCTGAGCGGGATGATGTTCGACGTCTGCAAGGCAGGCGCCGGCTGAGGCGTGACAACCACCGGCGGCGGCGTGACGACCGTGGTCGGCGGCGGCGGCAGGTTTGGCTGGTCAGGTGGCGGCGGCGGGGGCTCGTCGGGCGGAGGCGGCGGCGGTGGCGGCTCCACGTCGAACGTCGTCATCTTTTCTTGGGCCTTTTTCACGTACTGAAACGCGAGGCCCGTGACGAAAGCGTAGCCCAAGGCCGCATGAATCAGCGCGACGATCACGATCGCGACGATTTTGCCTCCGGACATCTTCTGGTCAGTATAGGCCATTCAGAAACGACACTCCCTTAATCTGCCTGCTCCGTACGCATGGTTCGTACTCGGTACGCGACGCATGCGTCTGCCGTTGGCCGGAATAACCACGGGGCAGTCGCCGAGTCCTATCGCCACGTCATGCGACACGCAAACGCTTTGTCGGACGCAACAAACGTACAACCTCGGCATGACAGATTTATTTCTGTATCGTTCAGCTTGGGTCGCGTAGCGTGAAGCCATGAATTCATCGTTACACGTTACGGCTTCGGCCCTTTCGATCGCGCTGCTCGCGCTGCCCGCCTGCGCCGGCGAAATGCCCGTACGCCCCCAGAATTCCTACGCCAACGGCGCCGTTTCGGGTGCCGCGGCGCAGCAGGACTCGCTCGGCGGCCCGGGCTATGCGGACATCGCGGATCTGGTTTTGTCGGCCCCGGTGATCGCCGATGCGACGGTACGATCGACCGCAAAAATCAAACCGGCCGAGGCGCCGAATCTCGCACCCGGTCTTGTCCGACTATATGTCGAGGTCGATGTGACCGCATTGATCCGGGGCGCGGACGGGCTGCCGCCGCGAATCGGGTATCTGCTCGACGTCGCCCCCGATTCGGCGGGTCGGGTGCCCAAATTCAAGAAGGCGCGCGTGCTGCTCTTCGCGCGGCCGGTGGCGGGCGCGGGCAACCAGGTGCAGCTCGTCGCGCCCGATGCGCAGATCGACTGGACGCCGTCGGCGGATGCGCGCGCGCGGAAAATCGCCAAGGACGCGCTGGCGAGCGACGCGCCGCCCGTCATCACCGGGATCGGCAACGCGTTCCACGTCGCGGGCGCGCTGCCCGGCGAAGGCGAGACTCAAATCTTCCTGACGACCGCCGACCAGCGCCCGGTGTCGCTGTCGGTGCTGCGGCGTCCCGGCGAGCAGCCACGCTGGGCGGTCGCGCTGAGCGAGATCGTCGACGAGTCGGCCGCGCCCCCTGCCCCCGAGACGTTGCTCTGGTACCGGATGGCCTGCGCCTTGCCGCCGACGCTGCCCGAGCGGAGCACCGGCTCGCTCGAGGCCGCCGACGCGGCGATCGCGCGCGAGGATTACGCCTTCGTGGTCGCCGCGCTCGGCCCCTGCGGACGCACGCGCAAGATCTAGCAACGCCCCGGCCAGGCCTGCGCCGGGGAAAGTCGTTCAGCGTCGTCGCTGGTGGATCTCGATCACCTGCCCCGTCGTCGATCGTGCCTGTTCGAGGAACGCGACGGCCGCGTCCACATCGGCGGCATGAGCCCCCTCCGCCAGAACCACCGCGTTGACGCGAGTCGCCGGCGCCGACTCGATCGCGAGCGGCCCGATCGCGGCCCTCGCCTGCGCCATCGCCAGCGCGTCGAGCGTCGCCGGAATCACCACGACCCGCGAGTCGCCGGTCGCCCCCCGCACCAGCGCGGCGACGTCGCCGCCCGGTTCGAGCGTCAGTCGCACCGTGTCAGCGGCGATGGCGGACGAGCGTCACGCCGATCGCCTCGTCCGCTTCGGCGATCGCCAGCTTCACGATCTTTACCTTCACGCGCAGCACGCGTGCGTCCTGAAGGAACAGCGTCTCGCAGATATGATCCGCCACGCCCTCGATGAGCGTGAAATGCACGCCCTGCGGCAGCGATGTGGTCGCGGCGTTCTTCAGGTCGAGGTAATTCTTCGACGCCGACAACGGCGTGTCGGGGTCGAACCGCGTCGGACATACCATGTCCACGGTCAGCGAGATCCGCAGCGGCTGCGGCAGATGAGTCTCCTCCGAATAGATGCCGGTCAGGACCTGCACTTCGAGATCGTGGACTTCGAGTTGAAGACTGTCTTCCATCGCCGCGCCTCTAGCAGACGCGCGGCCAGATGAAAGTCGGGTCTTCGCCGTTCGCACCCGTCCGGTTATCCTTGCGTTCAGCCTCGTCGCCGCTAAAGCGCGCTGCCCCAATATCCGCGCGGCGTCGACCCGCGGCGCATCCGGGGCAGGAGATGCCGGTGATCACGCTCGTCCCCCTCGATACGATCAATCCGACCGCGGTCGAGATGCTGCTCGATGCCGCGTTCGGTCCGGATCGCTTCACGCGCACCGCGTACATGATCCGCGGCACCGGCACGCCGCTCGCCGCGCTCAGCTTCGCCGCGATCGAGGACGGCACGCTGGTCGGCTCGATCCAGTGCTGGCCGATCGCGCTGATCGACGCCGCGCGCCAGACCCCACTGGTGATGGTCGGCCCGGTCGCGGTCGCCCCCACCCGCCAGGGTGACGGGATCGGCCGCAACCTGGTGGCGCAGGTGCTCGACGCCGCGGCGGCAAACCGTCTCGACGATGCGCTGATGCTGATCGGCGACCCCGATTATTATGGCCGCTTCTTCGGCTTCTCGGCCGCGCGGACGTCGCGCTGGAATGCTCCCGGCCCGGTCGAGCGCCACCGCCTGCTCGCGCGTGGCGACGGGGTGCCCGATACCGCCGGCATGCTCGGTCCGCGGATGGCGCAGGCGATGCCGGTCACCGCATCCGTATAAGGCACCGCTTTACCTAAGCCCCCTGCCCGCCTAGTCCGCCGCGATGCCCATGGATCCCATCCCCGATATCGCTTCGTTGAGCCTCGCCGAAATCGCCCGCCTGGTCGAGGAGGCGAAATTGCCGCCCGTCGAAAAATGGAATCCGACGCATTGCGGCGACAGCGAGATGCGGATCGCGCGCGACGGCACCTGGTATCATCAGGGCTCGCCGATCGGGCGCCCGGCAATGGTCCGGCTGTTCTCGACGATCCTGCGCCGCGAACCCGATGGCAGCCACGTACTCGTCACCCCGGTCGAAAAGCTCGATATCGCGGTCGAGGATGCGCCCTTCACCGCAGTCGAGATGAAGGCCGAGGGCAGCGGCCGCGACGCGAAGCTCGCCTTCCGCCTCAACACCGGCGATCTCGTCACCGCAGGCCCCGACCATGCGCTGCGGTTCGTCGAGGATGCCGATGGCCCGCGCCCCTATCTGGTCGTGCGCGGCGGCATGGAGGCGCTGGTCGTGCGCTCGGTCTATTACGAGCTCGCCGAACGCGCGATCGCCGACGGTGCGACGCCGCCGGGGCTCTGGAGCGGCGGCGCGTTCTTCGCGCTCGAGCCGGCCGCACCGGATCTCGCCGCATGATGCTGAAGGACCGGCTGGCGGCGGCGCTGGCCAAGGGCGCCGGCGCGCACATGATCCTGCTGACGGGCGACCAGCATGACGGTGATCTCGCCGCGACCGACACGCTGCTCCCCGCGGCGGTGCTGATCGCGGTCACCGACCGTGCCGATCCGGGCGTCATCCTGACGCAGCGCACCGACACGATGAGCCGCCATCCCGGCCAGATCGCGTTCCCGGGCGGGCGGATCGATCCCGGCGAGGACGTCGTCACCGCCGCGCTGCGCGAGGCCGAGGAGGAGATCGCGCTGCCGCGCAGCCACGTCACCGTGATCGGCGAGGCGGACAGCTATCGCACCGTCACCGGCTTCCAAGTGACGCCGGTGATCGGCATCATCCCCCCCGACCTGATCTTCACCCCGAGCGAAGCGGAGGTCGCCAGCGTCTTCGAGGTCCCGCTCGCCTTCCTGCTGGACGAGGCGAACCATGTCGAGGCGACGCTCGAATGGCAGGGCCATGACCGGCATTATTACGAGATCATGTGGAACGACCGCCGGATCTGGGGCGCGACCGCGGCGATGATCGTCAACCTCGCGCGCCGCCTGAGGTGGTCTTGATACTCCCGGTCGCGGCGTGGCGCCTGCGTGACGGTCTCGAACCCCTGGCCGAGGTGCTCGGCGCGGCGGACGGCGACTCGCGCTTCGTCGGCGGCGCGGTGCGCGATACGCTGCTCGGGATCGACGTCGCCGATGTCGACATCGCCACCCGCCTGCCGCCGCAGGAGGTGATCGAACGCCTGCAGGATGCGCGGATCAAGGCGGTCCCGACCGGCCTCGCGCACGGCACCATTACCGCGGTCACCGCGGGCGGCCATGTCGAGGTGACGACGCTGCGCCGCGACGTCTCGACCGACGGACGCCATGCGATCATCGCCTATACCGACGACTGGCGCGAAGACGCCGCGCGCCGCGATTTCACGATGAACGCGCTCTATGCCGATCCGGCGACGGGCGAGATCTTCGATTATTTCGGCGGCCTCGACGATCTCGCGGCGCGGCGCGTGCGCTTCATCGGCGATCCGCTGCAACGGATCGCCGAGGATCACCTGCGAATCCTCCGCTTCTTCCGCTTCCACGCGCGCTTCGGGTCGACGATCGACGAGGCCGGGCTCGACGCGTGCACCGCGCGCGCGAACGACCTGATGGCGTTGTCGCGCGAACGCGTCGCGAGCGAAGTGCTCAAGCTGCTCGTCGCGGCCAATGCGGTGCCGGTCGTCGCGCTGATGGTCGAGCGCGGGATCTTCCGTGCCGTACTGCCCGAGATCGACGCCGAGGGCGCAGACCGTCTCGCGCAACTCGCCGACCGCGAGACCGCGGCAGGCATCGCTCCGGATCCGATCCGCCGGCTTGCCATGACGATCGCCCCCGCCGCCGCCGAAGCCGTCGGCGCGCGGCTGAAGCTGTCCAACACCGACCGCAAACGCCTGATCGCCGCCACCGCGGAGCCGGGGACCGAAGGCTCCAAGGCGCTCGTCTATCGCGCCGGATCCACCGTCGCGATCGACCGCCTGCTGATTGCCGGCGAAGACGTGTCGGCGGTCAAGGACTGGACGCCGCCGGCCTTCCCCTTCTCCGGGGGAGCGTTGGTCGAACGCGGTCTTCGCAAGGGTCCCGACGTCGCCGCCATGCTGCGCCGGGTCGAAACGCAGTGGATCGTCGAAGGCTTTCCCGATGCCGCCCGCGTCGGCGCGATCGCGGACGAGATGGTGGCGGGCGCGCTGGACTGATGCGGCGCCGGGGCGCGTGCGGTTAGGCGCTCACCCCGGTCCCGATCATCGCGAACGCGGCATCCGCCTCGAGCGGCTTGGCGTAGAAATAGCCCTGCCCATAGGTGCAGCCGAGCGCGGCCAGAGTCTGCGAGAGTTCGTTCGTCTCGATCCCCTCGGCGGTGGTCTTCATGCCCAGCGCCTGCGCCAGGCTCAGGATCGCGCGGACGATCGACACCTTGTCGCGATCCGCGAGCATCCCCGTCACGAAGCTGCGATCGATCTTCAGTATGTCGATCGGCAGCTTCTGGAGATACGCCAGGTTGGAATAGCCGGTCCCGAAATCGTCCATCGCCAGTGTCGTGCCCAGCGCCTTGAGCGCATGCATCGTGCCCGCGATCCGGTCCGGGTCGGACACGATCGCGCTTTCGGTCAGTTCCAGCGTGAACCGGTCGCCGGTCAGCCCGGTCGAGTCGAGCGCCGAACCCAACACCGGCGCGATGGCGTCGCGCTGCAACTGGATCGCCGACAAATTGACCGCGACCTTGACGCCGCACGGGCCGCCGTGACGCGAATCCCAGAGCGCCAGAGTCTGCGCCGCCTCCTCGATCGCCCAGCGACCAAGCGGCACGATCAGCCCCGATTCTTCGGCCACGGGGATGAAATCGGTCGGACAATGGACATTGCCCTGCGGATCGGTCCAGCGTGCCAGCGCCTCGAACGACACGATCCGCCCGGTCGCGAGGTCGCAGATCGGCTGATACGCCAGCCGCAACTCGCGATTCTCGATCGCGCGGCGCAGCGCGGTCTCCATGCTGAACTGCGCGCGCGCGATCGCCAGATCCTGCGGCAGGTAACTCTCGGCATGGCCGCTCGCCTTGGCGCGCTTCACCGCGAACTGCGCATGACGGATCAGCTCGGCGACGTCGTCGGCCTCGTCGGCGCCATAGGCGATCCCGACCGAGCATTCGACGCTGATCTCGTAATCGGTCAGCCGGAACGGCGTCGTCAGTGTCCGGTGGATCCGCTTGGCCAACGCATGCGCCTCGTCGCGATCGCCGTCGATCGTCATCAGGATACCGAACTGGTCGCCGCCGATCCGCGCCAGCGTATCGCGCGTCCGCAGCGCGCCCTTGATCCGCCGCGCGACCGTGATCAGCAGTTCATCGCCCGCCAGCGAGCCCAGGCACGAATTCAACCGTCCGAACCGGTCGATATCGATCGCGAGCACGGCCGTCTTGCTGCGGTCCCTGCCCTGCTCGATCAGGTCCTCGAACCCCTCGCGGTTGGGCAGACCGGTCAGGCTGTCGGTGGTCATCTCGCGGCGCAGACTGCGCTCGGTCTGGATCTGCGACGTCTGGTCGACGAAGCTGATCGTGCAGCGATCATGGAAGGTGGCGAACGCGCGCGCGATCGTGACCCGGTAATAGCGACAGTCGATCGTCTGACCGAACACCCATTCGAAATCGGACCGGATCAGCTGCGATTCGAGGAACGCGATGATCCGTGGGCCGAGATCGGCTATCATCGCCGACCGCTCCGCGACGACACCGAACCCCGCCAGCCGATAGGCGCGGTTCATCGCGAACAATTCGAACTGCCCGCCGGTCAGCACCAGATGCGCCGCGGGAATGGGGATGAGCTCGAGCGCACGTGCGGCCAGATCGGTCGCAACTAGGGTTTGCTCTATAGCGTCCGGGGCCATCACTGCCATGACCCCGTGACTAGCCCGTCTTAGTTAAGACGGCCTGAAGGAACCAAAAAGGACGGCAAACTGTCACTTTTTGCCAATTCCCCGGTTTTACAGCGTGCTATGCGATTTCGTTAGCCAAACCGATTGTCGCGGGGAAAACCGGTCGGCGGCATTCTTCCTGCCGCACCGCGTGCCGCACGCCATGGCCCCAGGTCCGATTCGGTCCTTGTACGCCCCGTCCCGCCGCCCATCGCCCAGCTCAGCCCGTCGGCAAAGACGAATGTGATCGCATCCGCCAGCCCGCCGTCACGGTAGCGCTGCAACTGCAGCCCCTGCCCGCGAGTCATCTCGACCAGCTCCGCGAGCGGGAAGACGAGCATCTTTCGGTTATCGCCGATCGCCGCGACATAGTCGTCGTTCGGCCCGATCGGCCGCACGATCTTCAGCTGCGCGCCCGGCCGCGGCGTGACCACCGTCTTGCCCTTGCGCGTCTCCGCGATCACCTCGGCGCTGCTCACCGAGAAGCCACGCCCATCAGTCGCCACCACCAGCAATTTGGGATGCCGGCTCGCGGGCAGCAGCGCGACGATGCCGATGCTCCCGTCGAGGTCGATCATCGCGCGCACCGGCTCGCCAAAGCCGCGCCCACCCGGCAGCTTGTCCGCCGCCAGCGTGTAGAACCGCCCGTTCTCCGCCGCGAGCAGCAGCTTGTCGGTCGTCTGCGCATGGAACGCGAACGCGGGGCCATCGCCCTCCTTGAACTTCAACGCCTCCGGGCTGGCGAGGTCGTTGTGCCCCTTCATCGCCCGGATCCAGCCGCGCTGCGACAGGATGACGGTGATCGGCTCGCGCTCGATCATCGCCTCGAGCGGGATGTCGCGCGTCGGTGCGGCCTCCTCGATCGTGGTCCGGCGCTTGCCGAGCACCGTCTCCAGCCCATAGCGATCGCGGATCTTGGCCATGTCGCGCTTCATCCGCGCGCGCTGCTTCTTCGGATCCGCCAGCAACGCGGCGAGCGTCGCCTGCTCCTTGTCGAGCTTGTCGCGCTCGGTCTTGATCTCGAACTCTTCGAGCCGCCGCAAGCTGCGCAGCCGCATGTTGAGGATCGCCTCGGCCTGACGATCGGTCAACGCGAACTCGGCGATCATCACCTTCTTGGGCTCATCCTCGGTACGGATGATCTCGATCACGCGGTCGAGGTTCAGATACGCGATCAGATAGCCGTCGAGCAGTTCGACGCGGTCGGCGATCTTCGCCAGCCGATGCTCGGTGCGCCGGCGCAGCACGACGAACTGGTGATCGACCCACGCCGCCAGCGCCTGGCGCAAGGACATCACGCGCGGTGTGCGATCCTTGTCGAGCACGTTGAGGTTGAGGCTCACGCGCGTTTCGAGATCGGTCAGCCGGAACAGCCCGTCCATCAGGATCTGCGGATCGACCGTGCGGCTGCGCGGCTCGAGCACGATGCGTATCTCGGTATCCGATTCGTCGCGGACGTCGGCGAGGATCGGCAACCGCTTGGCGTTGATCAGCTCGGCGATCTGCTCGATCAGCTTGCCCTTCTGCACGCCGTACGGAATCTCGGTGACGATCAGCTGCCAGCCGCCGCCCTTCTCGCGCTCGGTCTCCCAGCGCGCGCGGACGCGGAAGCCGCCGCGCCCGGTCGCATAGGATTCACGGATTACCGCGGGCGGATCGACGACCAGCCCACCGGTCGGGAAATCGGGGCCCTTCACGTGGGCCAGGATAGCGGCATCGTCGGCGTCGGGCGTGTCGATCAGCACGATCGCCGCCTCGAGCAGCTCGGCGGCGTTGTGCGGCGGGATGCTCGTCGCCATCCCGACCGCGATCCCGCTCGCGCCGTTCGCGAGCAGGTTGGGGAACAGCCCCGGGAACAACTCGGGCTCGTGATCCTCGCCATTATAGGTCGGGCGATACGCGACCGCGTCCTCGTCGAGCCCATCCATCAGGTCGATCGCGACCTGAGTCAGCCGCGCCTCGGTATAGCGATAGGCCGCCGCGTTATCGCCGTCGATGTTGCCGAAATTGCCCTGCCCGTCGACCAGCGGGTATCGCATCGCGAACGACTGCGCCAAGCGCACCATCGCGTCATAGACCGACTGGTCGCCATGCGGATGATATTTGCCGATCACGTCGCCGACGACGCGCGCGCACTTCTTGTACCCCTGCGCCGGGTCGAGTTTCAGCAGCCGCATCGCCCATAACAGCCGGCGATGCACGGGCTTCATCCCGTCGCGCACGTCGGGCAAGGATCGCGCGGTGATCGTCGACAACGCATAGACCAGATACCGCTCGGAGAGCGCGCTATCGAAGGGGGCGTCGACGATGCTGTCGAAGGGATCTTTGAAGTCGCTGCTGGCCATTGGGACGAGCGATAGCAGCCGCGCGCGTAACGATCAAAGCATCCCGCGCGCTTTCGTCACCTTTTGTTCTCCTGACCGGTTCGCGGCGTGCCCCGCGACCGCCGCCGCAAGCAGCGCGCGGTGCTGCCGCCCGGTCTCGCGCCAGTCATAGCGCTCGCCATAGATACGCGTCGCAGTGCGATCGGGCAGGTTGGACAGCAGCCGCGCGATCCCGTCGGCGATCGCCGCATCGGAGCGATCCGCGGTCAGCACGCCCGCCTCGGGCACGCGGACCACCTCGGGCGATCCCCATACCGGCGTCGCCACCAGCGGCGTTCCGCAGGCGAGCGATTCGAGCAGGACGTTGGCGATCCCCTCGCGGTCCGAACAGCTCGCCGTCGCGTCGGCCGCGGCATATAGATCGGGCAGGCGATGCTGGTCGACATGGCCGAGGAAATCGACGCGTCCCGATACCCCCAGCGTCGCGGCGAGCGCGCGCAGCGCCGGCTCGCACGGCCCGTCGCCCGCGATCATCAGTCGCACGTCCGGCAAGCTCGCGATCGCCCGGATCGCGAAGTCGTGGCCCTTGCGGTCGATCAGATGGCCGACGGACAGGATCGTCGGCGCGGCGATCCCCATTCGCGCACGCAGCGCCGCGCGGTCCTGCGGCGGCGAGAACAGGGTCAGGTCGACACCATGCTCGACCACGCAGGTCCGGTCCGCGGGCGCCCCCAGCCCGACCAGCGCGTCGCGCAACGCGGCCGCCACCGCGGTCGTCGCGCTGGCCCGCTCGATCGCCGACAGGATCATCGCCCGCTCGAGCCGGTGCTGCGCGATCTGGCTGACGTCGGACCCCAGCGCGCTCATCACGAACGGCCGGTCGAACCACCGCGCGAGCAAGCCCGCCGCGACACCGTCGGGATAGAGATAATAGGAATCGATCACGTCGAAATCGAACGTGCGCCGAAGCCGCGCGATCCGGGGGTACAAAGCCGCCGCCATCAGCCACGGCGCCGACGCCATGCCGATCTTCGGGATGACGGGATAGCGCGGATGCGTGATCGGCACCCCGCGCCGGACCGCCATTTTCGGCGCGCTGGCAAAGTCGGCATAGCGCCCGAACCGTGGGTGACGGCTCGGGAACCATGGTATCGGCGCCACCACGCGCACCTCGTCGCCGGGCCCGGCGACGTGCCCGACACGGTGTTCGATAAATATCCCGTGACGCCGCTGGACAGCATTCGGGTACAGGCTCGACACCACCAATATCTTCATCACGCCCCTGTGCCCGCGCTGCGCGCGCGGCTTTTTCCCCACGGCCCCTGGACCGCGGGTTGCCCCCAGCGCGCCTTTTACGTCCGTTCTCCCGTCATTTGCGGCAAAATTTCCGGCGCGGCGTCTCCGGACGGGACAGGTCGGCGGCGGTCGGCTAGCGTCTGCGCATGCGCCTATTCCTCGCCGCCGCCCTGCTGCTACCGTTGGCCGTGATGCCGACCCCCGCCGCTGCCGACCTGCTCACCTGGTCCGTGCTCACCGCCCGCCCCAAACCCGTCGCCGACGCGACGATCGCCTATGGCCCAGACCAGATGCAGAAGGTCGACGTCTGGCTGCCCAAGGGCAAGGGTCCGTTCCCGGTGGTCGTCATGGTGCATGGCGGGTGCTGGACGACCAGCATCGCCGACCGCAGCCTGATGAACTGGGTCGCGGACGATCTGCGCCAGAGCGGCGTCGCGGTCTGGAACATCGACTATCGCGGCGTCGATCGCACCGGCGGCGGCTATCCCGGCACGTTCGCGGATGCGGCACAGGCGACCGATCAGCTCGCGAAGCAGGCGCGCCGGTTCAAGCTCGACACGGCCCGGGTTACCGCGATCGGCCATTCGGCGGGCGGCCACCTCGCGCTCTGGCTCGCCGCCCGCCCAAAGCTGCCCGCGACCAGCCCACTTTATTCTGCACATCCGCTCCGCATCGATCATGTCATCAGCCTGGGCGGTCTGCCCGATCTTGAAGCGACCGCGGCCAGTCCCGAAAATGGCTGCGGGGTCGAAGTGGTCACCAAGCTGGTCGGCCCGCCCGGCGCGCGGCATCCCGACGTCTATGCCGACACGTCCGTGCCCCGCCTGCTCCCGCTCGGCGTGCGGCAGGACCTGATCAACGGCCGCGAGGACCGGATCATCCCCTTCGTCATGGCCACCGACTATGTCGGCAAGGCCGTCGCGGCGGGCGACACGGCCACGCTTCACGTCATCCCCGCCACCGGCCATGTCGAGCTGATCGCCCCCGAAACCGCCGCCTGGGCGGAAGCAAAACGCCTGATCCTCGCAGACCTCGGGAAAACCCAGTGACTCGGGAAAATACAGTGACTCTGGAAGACGCCCGCGCGCTCGACGCGACCGACCCGCTCGCCGCCTGCCGCGACGATTTCCTGCTCCCCGAGGGCGTGATCTATCTCGACGGCAACTCGCTCGGCGCGCTGCCCAAGGCGACGCCCGCCGCGCTCGCCGACGTCGCGACGCGCCAATGGGGCGACCGTCTCATCCGCAGCTGGAACGAGGGGTGGATCGACGCCCCCCAGCGGATCGGTGCCAAGATCGCGCCGCTGATCGGCGCCGCCGCCGACTCGGTCATCATCGGCGACACCACCTCGACGCATCTCTTCAAGGCGCTGGTCGCCGCGCTGCGCAGCAACCCGACGCGCCACACGGTCGTCAGCGAAGCCGGCAACTTCCCGACCGACCTCCACATCGCCGAAGGCGCGGTCGGCTGCGTTCCCGGTGCGCGGCTGAAGGTGGTCGCGCGCGAAGACCTGGCCGCCGCAATCGACGACGACACCGCGGTCCTCCTGCTGACGCACGTCCATTACAAGACGAGCGACCGCTTCGACATGGCCGCATGGACCGCGCGCGCGCATGCCGCCGGCGCGCTCATGCTCTGGGACCTCAGCCACAGCGTCGGCGCGGTGCCGATCGACCTGACCGCCGCCAACGCCGACATGGCGGTTGGCTGCACCTACAAATACCTCAATGGCGGGCCCGGCGCGCCGGCGTTCCTCTACGTCGCGAAACGCTGGCAGGACTCGCTCGCCAGCCCGCTGTCCGGCTGGATGGGCCACGCCGCGCCGTTCGCGTTCGAGGATGCCTATCGCCCCGCCCCCGGCATGAAGCGCTGGCTTGCCGGCACCCCGGCAATGCTCTCGACCGCCGCGCTCGAAACCGCGCTCGATCTCTGGGCCGATATCGACCAGCACGCGGTCGCCACCAAGAGCGCCCGCCTCTTCGATATCCTCGCCGCCGCCGGCGATGCGCTGGGCCTCGACTGCGTCAGCCCCCGCGACCCCGCCAGGCGCGGCAGCCATATCAGCTTCCGCCATCCGCAGGCCTATGCGCTGACGCAGGCGCTGATCGCCCGCGGGGTAATCGGCGACTTCCGCGACCCCGACATCCTCCGCCTCGGCCTCACGCCGCTATATCTCAGCCATGAGGACGTCTGGCGCGCCGGCGACATCCTGCGCGAGACGATGGAGAGCGAGGCATGGCGCGATCCCGCCTTCTCCGAACGCCTCGCGGTGACGTGAGCGGCGACGGAGTCGTCATCGCAAGCCGGTAGCGCGCCTGCCCAAGCGCTTGTATCGGTGCGCGATGACGCATCCATTCTACGCGATCCATAGTCATGGGCTGATCCGGGTCGCCGCCGCCACGCCGCGCGCTTCGGTGGGGGATACCGGCGCCAATGCCGACGCGACGATCGCGCTGGCCCGCGAGGCGGATGCGCGCGGCGTCGATCTGGTCGTGTTCCCCGAACTGAACCTGACCTCCTACGCGATCGACGACCTGCATCTGCAGACGGCGCAGCAGCGCGCGACGCTGGCCGCGATCGCGACGGTCGTCGCGGCGAGCGCGACGCTGCGCCCGGTGCTGCTCGTCGGCGCGGCGCTGGTGCGCAACGGACGGCTGTACAACTGCGCGCTGGCGATCGCGCGGGGCACCATCCTCGGCGTGGTCCCCAAGACATTCCTTCCCAACTACCGCGAATTCTACGAAAAGCGCTGGTTCGCGAGCGGCGCGGGGCTGACCGGGCTGACGATCGCGCTTGGCGGCAAGGACGTGCCCTTCGGTACCGACCTGATCTTTGCCGCGCGCGACCTGCCCGGCTTCGTGTTCCATGCGGAGATCTGCGAGGATTACTGGGCCCCCACCCCGCCCTCGACCGCGGGTGCGCTCGCGGGGGCGCTGATCTGCTGCAACCTGTCCGCCTCGAACATCGTGATCGGCAAGGCGCGCGAGCGGGCGATGCTCGCGGCGGCGCAGTCGGCGCGAGCGGTGTGCGCCTATGTCTATTCGGCCGCGGGGCCGGGCGAGAGCACGACCGAAGTCGCGTGGGACGGCCAGGGCCTGATCCACGAACTCGGCGAACAGATCGCGGAATCGAAGCGGTTCGCGACCGAACCCGAACTCGTCGTCGCTGATGTCGATTGCGAACGGATCACGCAGGAACGCCTGCGGTTCGGCACGTTCAACGATGCCGTCACGTTCGCCGGCACGCCGGAGACCCGCTTCCGGCGGATCGCGTTCGATCACACGCCGGTGCTGGACGCCGAGATCGGCATCGACGCGTACGATCCTCCCCCGCAAGGGGGAGGTGGCAGGCGTAGCCTGACGGAGGGGGAGGCACACGCAACGCCTGCTCCGTGTCCTCCCCCTCCGTCCCCTTCGGCGACACCTCCCCCTGGCGGGGGAGGATCGGGCGGCCTGGAGCGCGCCATCCGCCGCTTCCCGTTCGTGCCCAACGATCCGGCACGCCGCGACGATGATTGCTACGAAGCGTTCAACATCCAGGTAGAGGCGCTGTCGAAGCGGCTCGTCGCCGCACATGCCGAGACGATCGTGATCGGCGTCTCCGGTGGCCTCGACTCGACGCATGCGCTGATCGTCGCGGCCAAGGCGATGGACCGGCTCGGGCGCCCGCGCAGCGCGATCCTCGGCTTCACCATGCCCGGCTTCGCGACCGGCGAAGGCACCAAGGCCAACGCCTGGGCATTGATGCGCGCGCTCGGTATCAGCGCGGAGGAGATCGACATCCGCCCCGCCGCGCGGCGGATGCTGGAGGATATCGGCCACCCGTTCAGCGACGGCGACCCCGTCTACGACATCACCTTCGAGAATGTGCAGGCGGGCCTGCGGACCGACTATCTCTTCCGCCTTGCCAACCAACGGCGCGGGATCGTGCTCGGCACGGGCGACCTCAGCGAGATGGCGCTGGGCTGGTGCACCTACGGCGTCGGCGACCAGATGAGCCATTACGCGGTGAACAGCGGCGTGCCGAAGACGCTGATCCAGTTCCTGATCCGCTGGTGCATCCGCACCGACCAGTATGACGCGGCGACCGACGCGATCCTGGCGACGATCCTGGCGCAGGAAATCTCGCCCGAGCTCGTGCCCGCGGGCGCCGATGGCGCGCTGCAGAGCACCGAGTCGATGATCGGTCCCTATGCGCTGAACGATTTCTTCGCGCATTATGTGATCCGCCACGGCCTTGCCCCGTCGAAGATCGCGTTCCTCGCCTGGCATGCGTGGCGCGATGCGGGCCTGGGCGCGTGGCCGCAGGACCTGCCAGCCGATGCGCGCATCGCCTATGACCTGCCGACGATCCGCCACTGGCTGGAGAAGTTCCTCGTCCGCTTCTTTGCGACCAGCCAGTTCAAGCGGTCGGCGATGCCCAACGGACCGAAGGTTTCTGCGGGGGGCGCGCTGTCGCCGCGTGGCGACTGGCGGGCACCGTCGGATGGTATCGCGACGGCCTGGATCGAAGAATTGCGGTCAAGCGTTCCCTAGGGTTCGACGCGTGACCTTGCATAAATTGCGGGCGCGGCGCATTGTGAACATCCTATGACAGTGGCTCCACCGGATGGATCGCGCGATCGCCGGATCGAGATCCCATCTAACCTTTGGCTGATTCACCCGGCAGGCCGTGCGCTTTTGCCGCTGGCTTTGGCGCGTGGAATTTCCGCCAACGCGGTTTCGGTTGCGGGTCTGTGCCTCGGTGGCCTGGCCGCGCTTGCCTATGCGCAGTGGGATAGCTGGGCGCTCGCGCTGGTGGGTCTCGTCCTGTCGGTGGGCTGGCTGATCGCCGACGGGCTCGACGGCATGGTCGCGCGCGCGACCAAGACTGCGAGCCCGCTGGGGCGGATGCTGGACGGGCTTTGCGATCACGGCGTGTTCGCGCTGATCTATATTTCGCTCGCGATCACGATCGACACGCCCGAGGCATGGATCCTCGCGATCGCCGCCGGTTGTGCGCATGCGGTGCAGTCGAACATGTACGAAGGCGAGCGGTCGCGCTTCCATCGCCGGCTCAAGGGCATCGCGCTCGATGCGCCCCCGGTGCCGACCGGCAATGCGCTCGTCCGCTTCTATGACGGCGTCGCCAGCAGCATCGACCGCATCGCCATGCCGTTCGAGCGCACGCTCGGCCAGGCGCTCGATCCGGTCGCGCTGGGCGCCAGTTACGGGGCACGTGCGGTCGCGCCGTTGCGCTTCATGGCCTTGCTTACCGCGAATGTCCGGGTATGGGCGATCTTCGTCGCCTGCTTCGCGGGCAACCCACGCATCTTCTGGTGGTTCGAGATCGTCCCTCTGACGCTCGTCGCCATCGTCGGGCTCGTCTGGCACCGTCGTGTCGAGCGGGCCTTCGTTCGTACTACTACGCCGCCGCGACCAAAGACCGCGTCGCGCATGCATCTTTCGTAAGGAACAGGGTCAGTAATGAATAGCATTCGGATTGCCGTGGTCGGCATCGGCAACTGCGCCAGCTCGCTCGTGCAGGGTCTCGAGCATTATCGCGAGGGGGCTAACGACCAGGTCGGCCTGATGCACTTCGACATGGGCGGCTACAAGCCGAGCGACATCAAGGTCGTCGCGGCCTGGGACGTCGATCGTCGCAAGGTCGGCAAGGACGTGTCGGAGGCGATCTTCGCCAAGCCGAACTGCACCGCGGTGTTCGCACCCAATGTCGGCCCCACCGGCACGATCGTGAAGATGGGCAAGAAGCTGGACGGCGTCGCCGACCACATGGCCGACTTCAAGGACGACCGTACGTTCCTGGTCGCCGACGCCGCCGAGCCGAGCCGTGAAGACGTCATCGCCGAGCTGAAGGCTTCGGGCGCCGACGTGCTCATGAACTACCTGCCGGTCGGGTCGCAGGAAGCCACCGAATTCTACGCCGACTGCGCGATCGAGGCGGGCGTTGCGTTCGTCAACAACATCCCCGTCTTCATCGCCTCGAACCCGGTCTGGGCCAAGAAGTTCGAAGACGCCGGCGTCGCGATCATCGGCGACGACATCAAGGCGCAGCTCGGCGCGACGATCGTCCACCGCGTGCTGACCGACCTGTTCGCCAAGCGCGGCGTGAAGCTGGATCGCACCTACCAGCTCAACACCGGCGGCAACACCGACTTCCTCAACATGTCGAACCATCGCCGTCTCGAGTCGAAGAAGATCTCGAAGACCGAAGCCGTCCAGTCGGTCGCGGCCGAGCGGATGGACGACGACAACGTCCATATCGGCCCGTCGGACTATGTGCCCTGGCAGAACGACAACAAGGTCTGCTTCCTGCGCATGGAAGGCCAGCTGTTCGGCGGCGTGCCGATGAACATCGAGCTGCGTCTCTCGGTTGAGGACAGCCCCAACTCGGCGGGCGTCGCGATCGACATGATCCGCTGCGCCAAGATCGCCAAGGACCGCGGCATCGCCGGCGTCATCGATCCCGCCTCGGCCTATTTCTGCAAGCACCCGCGTACGCAGATGACCGACGATCTCGCGCAGATCGAAGTCGAGCGGTTCATCAAGGCCGCCTGACATGATCGAGACGGCTGTCCTCCTCGCCGCCGGGGAAGGCAGCCGCCTTCGCACCTCCGCCCCGTACAAGCCGCTCTGCGCGGTCGCGGGGCGGCCGCTGATCGCGCACGCGCTCGAGGGGCTGGCCGAGGCCGGTTTCGCGCGCGCGATCGTGACGGTCAGCTATGGCCGCGAGGCGATCGAAGCCTATCTCGCCAGCCGGCGCTGGCCCCTGGCGGTCGAGACGGTCCTCGCCGATCACCGCGAACCCAATGGCGTGTCGGTCCTGGCCGCGCGTGAGGCGCTGGCCGGCAGCGAAGCGGTGCTGGCAATGTGCGACCATCTCGTCAGCCCAGCGCTCTATGCCCGCATGGCAGCCGCGGGGGCCGGTGGTGGCCTGCGGCTCGGCATCGACCGGCGGCTCGGGCATGACTGGGTCGATCCCGAGGACGTCACCTGCGTCGCGACCGACGGCGACCGCATCGTCGCGATCGGCAAGGGCCTGGAGCCGCACGACTGCTACGACACCGGCGTCTTCGCGATCGGCCCCGCGCTGTCCGACGCGCTGGCCACGCTCGCCAGCCCCTCGCTGACCGAAGGCGTCCGCCTGCTCGCGGCGGATGGTCTCGCCCGGATCGTCGATTGCAGCGACATCGACTGGATCGACGTCGACGACGCCCCCGCGCTGGCGAAAGCCGAAGCGTGGATGGCGACCAGGGCCGACGCCGTCGCCGCCTGACCCCGGGCGTCAGAGCCTAGCGCGCCGGCCGATCACCGTTCCAATTTCCGACACCACCCCGGCGAAGGCCGGGGCCCAGTTGGGGGACGGCGGTAACGAGCCGCAGTCCGCCGTTACTGCAACCTCTCGAACTGGGCCCCGGCCTCCGCCGGGGTAGTAAAGTTGTCGGCGCCGTACGCGAGCCTATTGGGCGCGCCGCACCGTGAGGATCTTCACCGGCGCGGCGATCATCTGCCCCTTCATCACCCCCACGCCCGCCGTCGCCGACGTCGGCGCACCGAGGATGCGTTTCACCACGTCCATCCCCGCGACGACATGCCCGAACGCCGCATAGCCCGCCGTGTCCCCGCTCCCCGCAGGCGCCGCATCCAGCGACAGCACCGGGCCGATGGTGATGAAGAAGTCCGCCGTCGCCGTCCCCGGTGCCAGCCGCGCGAGCGAGATCGTCCCATCGACATGCGACAGCCCCGTCTTGCTGGTCGGCTCGTGCGCCACCGGCTTCAGGATGCGCTTCGGATCGTTCTGCGGCCCGCCCTGGATCAGCCCGGTCCCCTGCCCCAGGTTCATCGCCCGGTAGAAGGTCACGCCGTCGAGCCGCTTCTGATCGACATAGCGCAGGAAATTCGCGGTCGTCAGCGGCGCACGCGCCTTCTCCAGCGCCAGCGTGATCGGTCCCTCGCTCGTCGTCATCACGATCGAGACGGTCTCCGCCGGCACCGCATCGGCAGCAACCGGCGCGCTCGGTGCGGCCGGAACGAGGGTTTGCGCGGAGGCGGAAACGGCGAAAAGAAGCGCGAGCGACGCGCCGATCAGTGTGGAGGTCATCGCCAAGGCTACCGCGCCACGCCCGCGCTGTCAGCCAAGAACCGCAGCCGGGAACGATGCGAAATTGCGCACCCCAAACTATTGCTTGGGTTTGCACACCCGCGCGCAATGCGTATCCGTCGGACGATGACCGATCTCGCCATTCTCTACGAGCACCCGCTCTGGTTCGAACCGCTGTTCGCCGCGCTCGATCGCCGCGGCGTCGACTTTTCGCGCGCCACGCCCGACGGCTTCTGGAACCCCGCGGACCAGACCGCCCCCGGCCGCGTCGTGTTCAACCGGATCGCGATGTCGAGCTTCCTGCGCAACGACGAGCATCCGATCTTCGATACGATGGCGATGCTCGATCACTGGCGCCGCACCGGCGCGCGCGTGATCAACGGTGCCGACGTTCTCGCGATCGACGCGTCGAAGGCGCGGCAACTGTCGCTCATCGCGTCGCTCGGCCTCGCGATCCCCGAGACGCGCATCGTCCACCGCGCCGCCGACGTCGTCGCCGCCGCGCAGACGCTGCGCTTCCCGCTGGTCGTGAAGGCCAATATCGGCGGATCGGGTGCGGGCATCATCCGCTTCGACAGTCTCGACGAACTGCGCACCGCGGTCGCCGATAGCGGCCTGCCAAGCAGCGTCGACGGCGTGTTGCTAGTGCAGGAATATGTCCCCGTCCGAGGTGGCGCGATCACCCGGATCGAGACGCTCGACCGCAAGTTCCTCTACGGAATCGAGGTCGCGGGTGGCGGCGCGTTCGATCTCTGCCCCGCCGATGCGTGCGTCGTCCCCGGCTCGGGGATCAAGATGGCCGCCGTTGAGCCGTCGCAGACGCTGAAGGATGCAGCCGAGGCGATCGCCCGCGCGGTCGATCTCGATGTCGGCGGGGTCGAGGTGATGATCGACGACCGCGATGGCGTCGCGCGCTTCTACGACATCAACGCGCTGTCGAACTTCGTCGCCAAGCCGTTGGAAACACTCGGCTGGGATCCCCACGACCGGCTCGTCGATTACCTGATCTACAGAATCGGGAAGGCTCGCTGATGCGCTATGGATACTGGACTCCGGTTTTTGGCGGCTGGCTGCGCAACGTCCCTGACGAGGGGATGGAGGCGAGCTGGGCCTATACCAAGGCGCTGACGCAGAATGCGGAGCGCTGGGGCTATGACCTGACGCTGATCGCCGAGCTGAACCTGAACGACATCAAGGGCGTCGAACAGCCTGCGCTCGATGCATGGTCGACCGCGGCGGCGCTGGCGGCGGTGACCGACAGCATCGAGCTGATGGTCGCGGTTCGCCCGAACTTCCACCACCCCGCGCTGTTCGCCAAGGCGGCGGCCAATATCGACCGGATCTCAGGCGGCCGGCTCGCGCTCAACGTCGTGTCGTCCTGGTGGGCGGACGAGGCCAAGCAATACGGCCTCCAGTTCGACCAGCATGACGATCGCTATGCGCGCACCGCCGAATGGCTGACCGTGGTCGACGGGCTGTGGACGCAGGAGCGGTTCGACTTCGCCGGGCAGTTCTACACCACCGAGCAGGCGATCTGTTCGCCCAAGCCCGTCAAGCGCCCCACCGTCTATGCCGGCGGCGAGAGCGAGAAGGCCAAGGCCATGATCGCCGCGCAGTGCGACGCCTATGTCATGCACGGCGACCCGGCCGACGCGATCGCGCCGAAGATCGCCGACATGGCGGCGCGACGTGCAGCCGCCAATGAAAAAAGGGGGGGCGGCGCACCGATGCAATACGGCATGGCCGCCTATGCGATCGTCCGCGACAGCGAGGCGGAGGCGAAGCGCGAGCTCGAGCGCATCACCAGCGTCACCGAACTGCCCGCGGGCTATGCGAATTTCGACCAGTGGCTGTCGGGCACGCAGCTCGAACGCGAACTGAAGATCCAGGAATATTCGGTCTCCAACCGCGGCCTGCGCCCCAATCTGGTCGGAACGCCCGAACAGTTGAAGGAACGCGTGGCGGAGTATGAGGCCGCGGGTCTCGACCTGCTGCTGCTCCAGATGAGCCCGCAGGCCGAGGAAATGGAGCGGTTCGCGGTGCAGGTCATGGGGTCCGCATGATCCGCCTCACCGACGTCATCAAAACCTACCCGGCAAGCGATGCGGCGGCGCTCGACGGCGTGTCGCTGGAGATCCCTGCGCGCGGTGTGTTCGGGGTGATCGGTCAATCCGGCGCGGGCAAGTCGACGCTGATCCGGCTGATCAACGCGCTCGAACGGCCGACATCGGGGCGCGTCGAGGTCGATGGCATCGACGTCGCAGGCCTGTCGGCGGCGGAGCTCCGCGCGCTCCGGCGGCGGATCGGCATGATCTTCCAGAACTTCGGACTGCTCTCCTCGCGCACGGTCGCGGCGAACGTCGCGTTCCCGCTGGTGCTCGCCGGCGTCGCCAAAGCGGCGCGCGAGAGCAAGGTCGCGGCCTTGCTCGACCGGGTCGGCCTGTCCGATCATGCCGCCAAATACCCTGCCCAATTGTCCGGCGGCCAGAAGCAGCGCGTCGGCATCGCCCGCGCGCTCGCCACCGATCCCGACATCCTGCTGTGTGACGAGGCGACGAGCGCGCTCGACCCCGAAACCACGCGCTCGGTGCTCACGCTGCTCCGCGATCTCAACCGCGACCTCGGGCTGACGATCGTGCTGATCACGCACGAAATGGACGTCGTCCGCTACGTCTGCGACCGCGTCGCGGTGCTGGAACGCGGCCAGGTCGTCGAGACCGGCACCGTCACCGACATCTTCGCCAACGCCGCGCATCCGGCGACCAAGCGCATGCTCGCGGCCCTCGCGGCATGACCTTCTTTGCGAACATCGACTGGTCCGACATCGGCCAGGCGTGCCTCGACACGCTCATCATGCTGGGCGGCTCGTTGATCCTCACCATCGTGCTCGGGCTGCCGCTCGGCGTGCTGCTGTTCCTCACCGGCCAGGGCCGGCTGGCGCAGAACCGCGTCGCCAACGCCGTGCTCGGCATCGTCGTCAACATCCTGCGCTCGGTGCCGTTCATCATCCTGCTGATCGTGATGATCCCGCTGACCGTCATGCTCGTCGGCACCTCGCTCGGCGTCGCGGGCGCGATCCCGCCGCTCGTCGTGGGGGCCGCGCCCTTCTACGCGCGGCTCGTCGAGGGATCGCTGAAGGAAGTCGACCGCACGACGATCGAGGCGGTCCAGGCGATGGGCGCAACCACGCGCCAGATCGTGACCGGCGCGCTGATCCCCGAGGCACTGCCCGGGCTGATCGCGGGCGCCACCGTCACCGCGGTCGCGCTCGTCTCGTTCACCGCGATGGCGGGCGTGGTCGGGGCCGGCGGGCTCGGTGACCTCGCGATCCGGTTCGGCTATCAGCGGTTCCAGACCGATGTGATGGTCGTCACCGTCGTGCTGCTGGTCGTCCTCGTCCAGATCATCCAATATACCGGCGACGCGCTCGTCCGCCACTTTACCCGCCGCTAGGAATATTCATGAACCGCCGCACTCTGCTTGCCACGCTCTCGCTGCTCGCGCTCGCCGCGTGCGGTGGCGCAAAGACCAATGACGGAAAGACGCTGACCGTCGCCGCGACCGCGGTGCCGCATGCCGAGATCCTGGAGTCGATCAAACCCGCGCTCGCCAAGGAAGGCGTCGACCTCCAGATCCGCGTCTTCAACGATTATGTGCAGCCCAACCTCCAGGTCGAGCAGAAGCAGATCGACGTCAGCTATTTCGAGACCAAGCCCTATCTCGACGAGTTCAACGCCTCGCGCGGCACGCATCTGGTGCCCTATGCGGGCATCCATGTCGAACCGCTCGGCGCCTATTCGCGCAAGTGGAAGACGATCGCTGAAGTGCCGAACGGCGCCACCGTCGCGATCCCGAACGAGCCAAGCAACGGCGGCCGCGCGCTGCTGCTGCTGCAAAAGGCCGGGCTGATCACGCTGAAGACCCCGACCAATCCGCTGTCGAGCCTCAACGACATCGCGACCAACCCGAAGAACCTGAAGTTCAAGGAGCTGGAGGGTGCTACCCTGCCCCGCACGCTCGGCGAGGTCGATCTGGCGCTCATCAACACCAATTACGCGCTCGACGCGAAGCTCAACCCGGTGCGCGACGCGCTCGCGATCGAGGACAAGAACAGCCCCTATGTCAATTTCGTCGTCGGCCTGCCCGGCGGCGACAAGGACCCGCGCGTGATGAAGCTGATCGCGGCGCTGCGCAGTCCGGCGACCAAGGCGTTCATCGCGCAGCATTATCAGGGTGCGGTGCTGCCGGCGTTCTGATACCGGCGCGGGCTTCGTTCGTGTAACTCCGAGGCCCCATGACGGTCGTCGCTGCGTATCTCTATCGTCACGGGAAACGCGTCCGCGCGGTCTCGATCGACGAGAAGGTCGATTGCCCCGCGGACCGGTCCGAGTTCGTCTGGATCGGCATCTGCGACCCGACCGATGACGAGATGCGGACGCTGCAGCAGCAGTATAACCTCCACCCGCTCGCGGTGGAGGACGCGGTCAAGGCGGACCAGCTGCCCAAGGTCGACGTGTATGGCAACCAGCTGTTCGTCGTCGCACGCACCGCGCAGCTCGAGGGTGACAAGATTGCGTATGGCGAGACCGCGATCTTCGTCGGCCACAGCCATATCATCAGCGTCCGCCACGGCTCCGCGCGCTCGCACAAGGCGCTGCGCGAACAGCTCGAGGCCGCACCGACGCTGCTGATCAACGGCGTCGACTATGTCCTCCACGCGATCCTCGACTATGTCGTCGACGGCTATCTGCCGATCATGGAGAGCATCGAGGACGAGGTGCTCGCCATGGAACAACGCACGATCGACGCCTTCCTCGGCCGCGACGAGATCGTCCGGATATTCGGCTTAAGGCGAGAGATGATCCGCTTCCAGCGCATCCTGGGTCCGATGGGCGAGGTCGCAGGAAAGATCGTCCGGCTCGACCTGCCGTGCATTGATACCGAGGCGAAGCCGTATTTCAGCGATGTGCTCGATCACGTCCGCCGCGTCCAGACGATGGTCGAGGGGCTCCGCGAAGTGCTGACGTCGGTGTTCGAATTCAGCAATCTGCTCGAACAGCAGCGCACCGGTGCGATCACCCGCCAGCTCGCCGCCTGGGCCGCGATCCTTGCGGTCCCGACCGCGATCGCGGGGATCTACGGCATGAATTTCGAGCACATGCCCGAGTTGAAGACGCAATATGGCTATTTCGTCGTGCTGGGCGTGATAGCGGTGGTGTGCTCGACGCTGTATCTGAAGTTCAAGCAGGCGAAGTGGCTGTAGAGAAGGCCGCGCTACAAAAGCATGTTTCCCCGCAAAAAAGGCGGGGACCCAGACTGGGCTCCCGCCTTCGCGGGAGAACAAGGACGAGGCAGAGACACTGACCGAGCCGGTGCGTCCCGGCCGTACTCCTCAGACCTTCACGAGCATCTTGCCCGTGTTGCCGCCCGAGAACAGCCCGAGAAACGCGTCGGGCATCGTCTCGAGACCCTCATGGACGGTTTCCTGGCGCTTGAGCGTGCCGGCGCTCAGCATGCCGCCCATGTCCTTGTAGAACTCGTCGCCGCGGCTCATGAAATCGCTGACGATGAAGCCGCGGATCTGGATGCGGTTGCCGATCAGCCGCGCGAGATATTTGAGCTGCGTGGCCGCACCGCTATTGTAGACGTCGATCATGCCGCAGATCGCGAACCGCGCATGCAGGTTGGCGTGCGCCAGCGCCGCGTCGAGATGCTCGCCGCCGACATTGTCGAAATAGACGTCGATGCCCTTTGGTGCCGCCTCGCCGAGCGCCTTCACCACCGGCACGTCGCCCTTATAGTCAATCACAGCGTCCGCCCCGAGCGACTTCACCCACGCGCATTTCTCTGCACCGCCGGCCGATCCGATCACGGTCATGCCCTTGGCCTTCGCGACCTGCACGACGGTCGAGCCGACCGCGCCCGCCGCCGCCGACACGAACACCGTGTCGCCCGCCTTCGCCTCGGCGACCGCGAGCAGCCCGAAATAGCCGGTCATCCCCGGCATGCCGAGCTGGCCGAGAAACGCCTGGGGCGGCACGTCGAGCGCGGGCAGCTTCTGCACCTGCGTGGCAGGGACGACCGCCTCGTCGCGCCAGCCGGCCATGTGCAGCACCATGTCGCCGACCTTGATCCCGTCGTCGTTGCTCTCGACGACCTCGCCGACCGCGCCGCCCTGCATCGCCTCACCCAGCGCGAACGGCGGAACATAGCTCTTCACGTCGTTCATCCGCCCGCGCATGTACGGATCGACCGACAGCCAACGGTTGGCAATACGGACCTCACCGGCGCCGAGCGTCGGCTGGTCGAGATCGATCATGGCGAAGTCGGTATGCTTGGGCATGCCTTGCGGACGAGTCTTCAGGCTCCATGCACGGGCCATAGCTTTGCTCCTGTCTTGAATATTCGTATTATGGGTATGGCGAAACGCATGTGCCGCGCAACCCGCAAAAAAGCCCGGACGTTTCCGCCCGGGCTCGTTGCCGGCCGGCGTCAGGCGACACCGGCCGATGCAATCACAGGATCAGTACGTGCCCGAACCCGACTTACCGAGCGTGTCCGACGTCGTGCCGGTGGTCGATGCAGCACCCGTCGTGGTGGTGCCGCCGGCCTGCGTGGTCGACGCGTAACCGGTTGCACTGGCGTCCTTCTTGTCGCCGCCGGTGCGGTCGCCATACTCGAACATCGCCGAGTTGCGCTCTTCCTCTTTCCACGCCGCCTTGGCTTCGTCCGCCGACTTCGACAGGTTCACCTTGCCGTCGACGGTCTTGATCCAACGCGACGGGATCGAGTGATGCACGCCGCCCGCATCGCGGTCGTTCTTGGTCAGGAGGATGCGATCGCCCTTCACCTTGTCGACGGTGCCGACATGGCTGCCGTCGGAACCGACGACTTCCATATGCTCGGTGACCAGCGACAGCGAACTGCGCTGGCCCTGACGCTCGGTGCGCCACGACGAAAATTCATTCTCGAACTTCGTGCGGTTCTCGTTGCGATACTCGTCATAGTCGCGGTCGAGCGCGGCGATCTGCGTGCTGCGCCAATTGTGGTAATGATCGTCGTGCGTGCTCGACGACCGACTGCCGGACGATCGATCGCCCGGATTGCCATAGGACCGCTCGTCATAGCGTGCATCGGCCTCGCGACGGCGCTCCGCTTCGTCGTCGCCGAACCACGAACGCACTTCGTCGCCCGCACGCGCGATAAAGCCGCGATCGTCATAGTCGTAACCCTGCGGCTGGCGGCCATAGCCGCGATCGTCGCCGCGGGGCTCGCTGCGACGATTGTCGTCGTCCGCGTGGCGGTTACGGCCGACGTCCTGGAAGCGATGACCGTCCGATGCATAGCTGCCATGATATTCGGTATCGCGCGGGCCTTGGCCACGCTGGCCATAGGCCTGCTGTCCGTAGCGCGACTGGCCCGACTGCGGTTGGCCATAGCGGTCACCGCCGGTCGGCTGCTGGCGATCATTATGGCCGCCATAATAGTCGCGACCGCCCTCGTCGCGCTGCTCGCTGCCATAGCGGCCACGATTGCCTTGGTCGTCACGCCCGCGGTTGCCGTCGCGATCATATTCACCGGCTGCTGCATAGTCGCGCGCACTGGATCGACCGTAATCGCCACCATCAGACCGGAAATCGCGGCCGTAATCCTGCGAGTTCGGCCGACCATAATAGTCGCCCGACTGGCGATCTCGGGTATTGCGTTCGTAGACCATAGGAACCTCCTAATTGCTGTCCTGCGGCTGCCGGTGTCATCGAATGCGACGCCGTGCACTCCACCGTCTACAAACGCCGATGCCTTTGATAGTTCCTGTGTTTGCGGCAACTTGACGGTGACACGAAGCTGCGTTGCGACGACGTGCTACAGATCAGGCGGACCCGGTCTCACAACCCGGTTGCATCCCCCAAATCGACCCGTTAAGGCGCGATCATGGCCTGTGGCCAACCGCGCGGGGCCGTAGCTCAGATGGGAGAGCGCTGCAATCGCACTGCAGAGGTCAGGGGTTCGATTCCCCTCGGCTCCACCACGCGACGGTGACCGACACAGTTTGGTCTGAGATGAGCCGCTAGTGACGCAGCATCTTTAGTGTCGCCAGCCTATTACCGCCTCAGAGTCTCCAGCACTGATAATCTATCGGCGCGGTGTGAATCAGGCCGGTTTGCTACACACGCCAGACCCACATTGCCGTCACTCCGTGATGCTTGGCAGATCTCCGGGCTTGAGTGCGAGCGCCTGACGAAGCGCCGCCACCTCGGCATTCAGCGATGCGAGCCGGTCCGGCGTCATTCCCGATCGCTCGACGATCAGCGGGCCGAGGCACCCCGTCTCGGCCCAGCATGCCCTTCCCGCATCGGTCAGGCGAACCCGGACCTCGCGTTCGTCGGCCGGGTTGCGGATCCGTGTGACAAGTCCTGCGGCCTCGAGGCGTTTTGCCAGCGGCGTGATGGTGCTCGGCTCGAGCGCGAGCCGTTCGGCAATCGCGCCGATCGAACGACCATCCTCCGCCTCGTTGAGCGTCTGCAGGACCAGAAACTGCGGATAGGTGATGCCAAGCCCGTCGAGAACTGGCTTGTACGCGCGGTTGATCGCGATCGTCGCCGCGTAGAGCGAAAAGCAAAGCTGGTCGTCGAGTGGGAGTGGGACGGACACGAGACAGGCTCCTTCTAGGCCAGCTGCCTACCACGCAAATGATTATCGCGCAAAATGATACTGGACAGTGCCGTCGGCCGCGGCTAAATGATTATCGCGATAAGCAATTGGAGACCCGGAATGTCGATCGACGTAAAATACACCACTGAAGCCACCGCAACCGGAGGCCGTGACGGTCACGCGCGGTCGCAGGACGGCCGGTTCGACGTTGCCCTGTCGACGCCAAAGGAACTGGGCGGCGCAGGCGGCGATGGCAGCAATCCCGAACAGTTGTTCGCGGCGGGCTATTCCGCGTGCTTCATCGGTGCGCTGAAGGTCGCCGGCCAGCAGTTGAAGATGAAGCTGCCTGCAGACGTCGCGGTCACGGCCAAGGTCGGCATCGGCCCGCGCTCGGAGGGTGGCTTTGGCATCACGACGGATCTGACGGTATCGCTGCCGGGCCTCGAGCGTGACGAGGCGCAGAAGCTCGTCGATGCGGCCCACCAGATCTGCCCCTATTCGAACGCCACGCGCGGCAATGTCGACGTGGGCCTGACGCTCGCCTGAGGCCTTCGACACGATGTCGGTGCAGGACATGGCGCTTCCGTGCTGTGTGCTGCACCGTTTTCCGGCCGGGAATCCCTCCCGGCGAGCCATCGTGTTGCAGACTGCGTACGCTTCCCGGTGTGCGACAGTCCCCGCCAGCAGCGCTGCGGGCGGTCCTGAAAAGCAACCTAGGATACGGCTTGCGCGGTTTCTGCGTTTATCTTGAGCGAGAGCAATAAAGTAGTCCGATCGGGCCGGACATTACAGCGATACATCCGCGTTCACGATCGCCAACACAGGCTTCGTGGAGAGAATGACATGGCTGTTAAATTCGCCGGAACGATGAACGCGATCAATCGCGGACTGGATGCGACCAAGCCGACCAAAGGCGCCGACATGGTCGAGGATTGGGAAGCAGCGCTGGCCGATAGCGACGTTTCGGGCGCCAAGGGTATTTTGCGCGACCTCGGATCGCTGCGCAAGCAGCTCGAGAAGGACACGCCCGACGCGGACCGCGTCCATGCGCTTCTGCACCGACTGGGCACCGCGACGACGAAGATCGCCGAGAAGGCCGATTCGTCGCAGGAGAAGCTGAAAGCGCTTGGACAGGCGCTGACCGAAGCCGGCGAAGATACGCCGGACGAAGAGGAAGACATTGAAGCCGCTGCAAGCCCGAAGCGCGCGCGCAAGAAGGCCTGATTCCTGGGGCCGGCCGGACGGCCGGCCCCACTATTTTCCATACCGGATCGTCTGGTATCGTGGCGGACGCACCCTTAGGCTGACCCGGTTGTCCCGATCAGCTTCAAGGATATTGCCATGCGTTTGACCTCAGCCATTGTGGCGACACTGCTGGCCAGTTCGGCGCTCGCGCAAACAACGTCGGTCGAGACGCACGTCACACTCGACAGCGGCAAGCTACGCGGGCGCGCTACCGACGGCGTCATCGCGTTCAAGGGTATCCCGTTCGCCGCGCCGCCCGTCGGGCCGCTTCGCTGGCGTGCGCCCCAGCCCGTCGCTCGCTGGTCAGGCGAACGCGACGCGAGTCGCTACACCAATGATTGCATGCAAAAGCCTTTCCCGAGCGATGCCGCGCCGCTCGGCACGCCGCCGGCCGAGGATTGCCTCTATGCCAATGTGTGGAAGCCCGCCGGTGCCTCGTCCAAATTGCCGGTGATGGTGTGGATCTACGGTGGCGGCTTCGTCAATGGCGGGTCATCGCCGCCGACCTATTCGGGCAGCGCGCTCGCCAAGTCGGGTATCATGGTCGTCAGCTTCAACTACCGCCTAGGCCGGTTCGGCACGTTCGCGCACCCGCAATTGAGTCACCAGAACCCGGATCGGGGGTTGCTCGGCAATTACGGCTATATGGATCAGCTCGCGGCGCTGAAATGGGTGCAGCATAATATCGCCGCATTCGGTGGTGATCCTGCGAATGTGACCATCATCGGAGAAAGCGCGGGCGGCATGTCGGTCCATACGCTGCTGACGTCACCGATGGCCCGCGGGACGTTCAATAAAGCGGTCGTGATGTCAGGCGGCCCCGGGGCCGGGCCTGCCAGCACGATCGAGTCTGCCGAGGCGGTCGGCGTTGCGTTCGCGCAGTCGAAGGGGATCGCGCCCGACGATCCGCAGGCGCTCGCAAAGCTTCGGCGGCTTTCGGCAGATCAAGTGACCGACGGGCTGAACCTGGCGGCGATGTTCACCCCCGGCTCGGGACCGCAAACCTACAGCAAGCCCGTCGTCGACGGCCGCATCGCGGTCGATCCGGTCGCGGCGTTTGAAGCGGGAAACTTTGCCAGGGTTCCGGTGATGATCGGCGCGACCAGCGACGATATCGGCGGTCCGCAAGGCTATATGATCGAGGGCGCGCGCGACACCGCGGCTTTGCTCGCCGCGAAAGGCGTGCCGACCTATTATTACCGGTTCTCATATGTCGCGTCATCGGCACGGACCGACAAGACCGCCGGTGCATCGCATGCATCCGACATTCCGTTCTTCTTCGATACCGCCGCGATCAAATATGGCGCGAAGACCAGCACGGCCGACCGGGCGGCGGGACGGACCGCGAGCACCTATCTGGTCAATTTCGTGAAGCGTGGCGATCCAAACGGGGCGGGCCTGCCACATTGGCCGGCAACAAGTGCGCGCACGCCGAAAATGCTCGAGCTCGACTCGAGCGGTGGCGCGGCACTGGTCGAGGACAAGCGTTAGAGCCCACCCCCTCCATGCTGCGCGGCGGGGCTGTCCTATGCGAGGGCGGACCCGCCGCGAGCCGCATGGATCAGGTCGACGAGCTGCTTGTTGATCGACGCGCCGTGCAGATGAAGATGCACTGCGTCATAGCCCTCTCGCCGCAACCGCTGACGCAGCGCATTGACCGACTCGCATTCGCCCGACCGTGCCAGTTCGAATGCTCGCTCCACCGTGGTAATTTGTCCCGTCATCCCGTCGCCCTAAGCGATATCCCGACAGGCCGCGAGCGCTCATTCGTCCGGCACGCAAGTCTTTATAATGGCTGCCAAGTTTAATAAACCTAGATCAAGTTTTCAGTTCTGCCCGGGTGTGCGCCCCACCGTTTCGTTCTATCTTTGTTCGCAATCCTGGCGTATCGTCGAGCGATGACGACGGGTCGACCAGTTCGCGGCGCAACACGAAACGACGAGAGCCGGCGTTTCAACCTGCCGCAGACCGAGCTGGACGGCGACTGGCTCGACATGCGCGAGGGGATCGACGGGATCGCACCGAAGCTTCGAACGACGGTGACAGTCGAAACTCCGAGGACGATCATTAGCCGCAACGCCTCGCCTGACGTCCCGTTCGATCGCTCGGTCAACCCGTATCGCGGCTGCGAACACGGCTGCATCTATTGTTTCGCGCGCCCGAGCCATGCGTTTCATGACCTCTCGCCGGGGCTCGATTTCGAAAGCAGGCTGTTCGCCAAGCCGTCCGCCGCCACCCTGTTGCGCGCGGAGCTCGGCAAGCCCGGCTATGTCGCCGCGCCGATGGCGCTGGGGACGAACACCGATCCCTATCAGCCGATCGAGAGCGACTGGCGGATCACGCGCGGCATCATCGAGGTGCTGGCGGAGACCGATCATCCGCTGACGATCACGACCAAATCCGACCGTGTCGTGCGCGACCTGGACCTGCTGGCACCGATGGCGGCGAAGCGGCTAGCGGCGGTGGCGATGTCGATCACCTCTCTCGATCCGAAGATCGCGTCGACAGTCGAACCGCGTGCGCCGCATCCCGAGCGGCGACTGGCGGCGGTGCGCAAACTCGCCGATGCGGGGGTGCCGGTCTATGTCTCGATCTCACCCGTGATCCCGGCGATCACCGATCACGAGATCGAAACTCTCATCGCGCGCGCTGCCAAAGCGGGCGCGACCCGGGCGTTCTTCATCCCCGTGCGCCTCCCGCACGAAGTGGCCCCGTTGTTCCGCGCGTGGCTCGACGAGCATTTTCCCGATCGCGCGGGGAAGGTGATGACGACGATCGCGTCGTTGCGCGGCGGCAAGGACAACGACCCGAACTTCTTCACGCGGATGAAGGGACAAGGACCTTGGGCAGACCTGCTGGCGACGCGGTTTCGGATCGCCTGCGCTAAACATGGCCTGAACCAGGAGCGCATCGCACTGCGGAGCGACCTGTTCCGCGCACCGAGGGGGCCGCAGGGGGAACTGTTCTAAGGGCGCGGGCATGACGGGCTGACGACCGCCCGACGGTGCGAGTACCGATCAACCATCCTCCCCCGCCAGGGGAGGATGAGGATAGCCCGGAGTCAATCGCGATACGCCAGCCCGGAATGGCGATCGATCAGTAGGCGCGGCCGATCAGGATGCGCTCAACCGCAGGCTCGCCGGTGAAGATGCACGCGCCGTTATCGCAGCCGGTCTGGCCCATCGGCGAGTTGCGGATCGTGAGCTTGAGCGCCTTCAGGCGGGTGACGACCGTCTCCAGCGCAGGACCGGTGGGCTTGGACCAGCGAACGTCAACCCAGCCGGGGTTCTTGATGCCGTCCGCGAAGTGCGATTCGAGCGCGGCGAAATCGTCGACCGGGACGATATTGGCCTTGAGACGGTTCATCGATTCGACATGGAGCGTCGCCTGCACGTCGTGCAGCATGCCCGACACCTCGCCAACGAAATCGGCCCGCGCAACCGCGTTGCTGTCGAGCTTGCCGTTCTCTCGATACAGACGATCGCGGCGAATGACCGAGACATTGCCGCCAGCGACGTCTCGCCCGCCGACCTCGATAATGATCGGCGCGCCCTTCTTGACCCAGCCCCAGCGCTTTGTCGCGGCCTTGGCGGGTTTGAGGTCGAGCAGCGCACGGACCGGCTCGCCAAGCGCGGACTGCTTCGCCAGTTCGGCCTGGAGCCCCTTGCAATAGTCGATGATCGCCGCGTCCTCGGGCACGTCGCGCAGCATCGGCACGATCACCACCTGCCACGGCGCGATCATCGGCGGCACGCGCAGGCCGTCGTCGTCGCCGTGGACCATGATGACGCCGCCGATCATCCGCGTCGACACGCCCCAGCTCGTCGTGTTGCACAGCTCGAACTCGCCGCCCGCATTCTGGAAGCGGATGTTCTGTGCATGCGCGAAGTTGGTGCCGAGGAAGTGCGAGGTGCCGGCTTGCAAGGCCTTGCCGTCCTGCATCATCGCCTCGATCGAATAGGTCGCGACGGCGCCGGGGAAACGCTCGTTCTCGGGCTTCTCGCCTGCGATGACGTGGAGGCCGAGGCACTCCTCGGCGAAGTCGCGATAGACCTCGAGCATCTTGAGCGTCTCGTCGCGCGCCTCTTGCGGGGTGGCGTGGGCGGTATGTCCCTCCTGCCAGAGGAACTCGCTGGTGCGCAGAAACATGCGGGTGCGCATTTCCCAGCGGACGACGTTGGCCCATTGGTTGATCAGCACCGGCAGGTCGCGCCACGACTGGACCCAGCGCGCGAACGCGGCGCCGATGACCATCTCGGACGTGGGGCGCACGACCAGCGGCTCCTCGAGCTTGGCGTCGGGATCGGGGACGAGCCGGCCATAGCCGTCGGCCTTCAGCCGGTGATGCGTGACGACCGCCATTTCCTTGGCGAACCCGTCGACATGCTCGGCCTCCTTCTCGAAGTACGAGAGCGGGATGAAGAGCGGGAAATAGCAATTCTCGTGGCCGGTCGCCTTGATCCGATCGTCGAGTAGACGCTGGATTCGCTCCCAGATGCCATAGCCCCAGGGGCGGATGACCATGCAGCCGCGGACGCCCGATTCCTCGGCGAGGTCGGCTTCCGAAATGACGGCCTGGTACCAGGCGGAGAAATCCGCCTCGCGGGTGACGGGGAGTGCGCGCTTTATCATAGCGTCGCGGATAGCGGGTGTGGATTGGTTCGTCACCCCATCTACAGTGCAGGCCAAATTGGGATCAGCGTGCGAATTCATTAGAATCGATTGGCGGCACGACGATCGTACCGGCGACCGCGGACGCCCTGAAAAACCGCAATCCATGATCCTTCCCGTTGCGCGTATCGTAGACCATCCAGCCGAAATCGATCGATTCCGATGCGTAGTGGCTCGCAGGCGGGATATCGTCCTTTTCCAGCAAAGTGATCGCGGCGGGGAATTCGGTCAGGCCAAGAAAGGGCGGATGATGGTACCGCCCCTGCACGACCCGCCGCCGGAACGATCCTGCATGCGCGGCTGCCGTGTCAGAACGATCCGCAACCGACGTCAGAGAGAAGCTGGCGGTCACCATATAGTTGACGTCGACCAGGATGTTCGCGCGACGAGGCCCCATCCCGCGGTGGTCGACGGTCGTCCAATGCCGCTGGATCGGATGCAATATCGCGATCTGCTCGATCGTCCAGCGAATGGACGGCGGCCCGTGAATGGCTTCGAAGAGTGTCCGCGCGGAGCCCGGTGGGATCGCGTCGTAACTTACGAGATCGACATTGAATTCCGGACGCCGGAAACACGCGCGGTCGCCGCGGATCAGCACTTTGAAACCCACAGATTCTCGCCTTGTGTCTTTTTTGTTCGTCTTATGTTTTCTTTATTTTCAATTTTCGGGCAAGAGAAAGTGTCGCCGAAACGGATCCGCTTTTCCCGACGCTTGCTATACCAGCTCCTATCGTTCGCGAGCCGCTGGCATTGTCAGCGATTTTTAGGAGGGCTAGCCTCATGAAGACGAAAATCACGGCGACATGCGTTCTGAAAGACGCCAACTGGACCGCGATCACAGTTGCAGTGGAACGTCGGGACCCGCGCTCCACCGTTCCGCCGCCCCCATGCAGAGCCCGCGACCGCAGCGCTGCCATTGCCGATCCTGCAGACGGGACCGGCTGCGGCTGACGAGATCATCAGCGCGGAAAGCGGAATGACGTAGCCAAGATGTATGGCTAGGACGCGCTCATGCCCTCAGACCGCATCCTTCCCGCCATCGGCATGCGGTTGCTGTCGGTCGTGATCTTCGCGCTGATGAATAGCGCGATCAAGTTGGCCGAGCGGCACGGCGCGAGCGTGTCGGAGATTCTGTTCTTTCGGCAGTTCGGCGCGTGTCTGCTGGTATCGGGCGTGATCCTGGCCGGCCCCGGTCTGCCGTCGATCGCGACCAAGCGATTGCCGGCGCATGTCGTCCGTGCGGTCGTCGGGCTGTCGGCGATGGCGTTCACGTTCAACGGGATCGTCGCGCTGCCGCTCGCGGAGGCGACCACGATCGGGTTCACTGTACCGGTATTCGCGACGATCCTAGGCGCGCTGGTGTTGCGCGAGCCGACCGGGTGGCATCGCTGGGCTGCGGTGGCGACCGGGTTTGCGGGTGTCTTGATCGTTGCGCAGCCGGGGGGCGATCACTTTCCCCTGTGGGGTGCGGGCTGTGCGCTGGCGGGCGCGTTCGGGACGGCGAGCGTGTCGATCCTGTTGCGCCAGATCGGCAAGACCGAAAGCGCGCTGACGACGGTGTTCTGGTTCTCCGCGCTGTCGCTGGTGCCGTTGTCGGTGATTTACGCGCGGGCAGCGCAGTCGCATGATCTGGTGACCTGGGCGTGTCTCGCGAGTGTCGGGATCTTCGGCGGCCTCGCGCAGATCGCGATGACGACGTCGTTGCGGCTCGGGCCGGTGTCGGTGGTGGTGCCGATGGATTATTCGAGCCTGTTATGGGCGACATTGCTCGGCTGGCTCGTGTTCGACACGCTGCCCGCAAAGGCGACGTGGTTCGGTGCGCCGGTCATCGTCGCGAGCGGGCTGTATATCGTCTGGCGCGAGCATGTCCGCCGGCGGGAAGAGACGGATCGCGCGATAGCGTGAGGGCGAACGCCCCCTGGCGGGGGAGGATCGCTCAGGTCTGGCGAGCGCGGGCGGTGTCCAATAGCCGTTTGGCGCGCAGGTACATCTCGATGCGTTGCGTCGTGAACAGGCCGAGCGCGAGCGCGACCAGCATGTCGGTGATCGCGAACGGATCGAGGTGCAGCGCGTGGCCGTCACCGATCACCGCCCGCGCGCCGGTGCGGAGCGCGACGATCGCGACGATGAACAGCACCGCGGCAGGCGACGACGTCGTGTTGAGCGCGTGGCTGTCGGGATCGATCGTGATCCGCATCATCTTCCCGCGCTGCCAGCCAAGTGCTGCGCCCATCACGAGCGCCAACGCGCAGAAGAGCCAGGCAAGTCCCTGCGGCGGGTACATCACGACCATGTAGAGTGCGACCGCAGCATAAAGCGCCGGGAAGACCCAGAGGCGTTCGAGCTTAAGCGGCTTGACCACGCTCATGCGACGCCAGCGAACCGCAAAGACGATCCCGATAATGACGGCCGTGATCGCGTAGCTGATCCAGCCCTGTGCCTCGTTCGCCTGCATCGCTTCCCCCTGCAACGTTACCCCATACAGTGTAGTATGGACGCAATACAGCGGGAGTAAAGGGGGCATGCTTGGTCCGGTCATCCTGACAGTCGCCAGGATGACCGGAGGAGAGCGTTACTCGGCCGCCTGCGCGAGCGGCGCGGGGTCCTTCCAGACCAGCACCGGCTTGCGTGCCGCGAGCGTCTCGTCGAGGCGCGCGCGGGGGGCGAAACGCGGCGCGGTCTTGAGGCTCAGATCGCCCGCCTTGGCGCGCTCGGCGACCGAGCGGAGCGCGGCGATGAACTGGTCCAGCGCCGCCTTCGACTCGGTCTCGGTCGGCTCGACCAGCATCGCACCGTGAACGACGAGCGGGAAGTACATCGTCATCGGGTGGAAGCCCTCGTCGATCAGCCCCTTGGCGACGTCGATCGTCGAGAAGCCCTCGGCAAGACCCGAGTCCGAGAACAGCGCTTCGTGCATGCACGGACCCGACGGGCCGAACGGCGCGTCGAGCGTGTCGTCGAGACTGCGCAGGATGTAGTTCGCGTTGAGCACCGCATCCTCCGACACTTGGCGCAGGCCATCGGCGCCGTGGCTGAGGATATAGGTCAGCGCGCGCGTGAACATGCCCATCTGGCCGTGGAACGCGACCATGCGGCCGAAGCTGCCCGCGTGATGCTCGCCCGCGGTTTCTTCCTCGACGAGGACGAATTGGCCATCCTGCTTTTCGACGAACGGGAGTGGGGCGTAGGGCGTGAGCGCCGCCGAGAACACCACCGGACCCGAACCCGGACCGCCGCCGCCATGCGGGGTCGAGAAGGTCTTGTGCAGGTTGATGTGCATCGCGTCGATACCGAGATCGCCCGGGCGGACGCGCCCCACGATCGCGTTGAAGTTCGCGCCGTCGCAATAGACGAAGCCGCCCGCCGCATGCACCGCGTCCGAAATCTCGCGCATGTCGCGCTCGAACAGACCGCAGGTGTTGGGGTTGGTGATCATCACGCCGGCGACGTCGGGGCCGAGGCGCGCCTTCAGCGCGGCGGTGTCGACGCGGCCTTCGGCGGTGGCGGGGATATCCTCGACGCTATAGCCGGCGAACGCGGCGGTCGCGGGGTTGGTGCCGTGCGCGCTCTCGGGGACGAGGATGATCTTGCGATGCCCCTCACCCTTGGCTTCGAGCGCGGCGCGGATCGCGAGGACGCCGCACAACTCGCCATGCGCGCCAGCCTTCGGGCTCATCGCGACCGAGGTCATGCCGGTGAGCGTGACGAGCCAGTGTGCGAGTTGGTGGATGACCTCGAGCGCACCCTGCACCGTGTCGACCGGTTGGAGCGGGTGGACGTCGGAAAAACCGGGCAACCGCGCCATCTTCTCGTTGAGGCGCGGGTTGTGCTTCATCGTGCACGAGCCGAGCGGGAAGAAGCCGAGATCGATGCCGTAATTCTGGCGCGACAGGCGCGTGTAATGGCGGACGGTTTCCGGCTCCGAAAGACCGGGGAGGCCGATCGGGTTGGCGCGAGCGAGGCTGCCGAGACGCGATAGCCCTCTCCCCTCCGGGGAGAGGGTTGGGTGAGGGGCTGTCCCGGAAGACGCCGCTTGGGGCTGCCCCTCACCCCGGCCCTCTCCCCGGAGGGGAGAGGGAGACGCGAAATCGACGCCGGTCGTGTGCGTATCGCCGATCTCGAAGATCAGCGCTTCCTCGAGCATCAGCGCCTTGTTGCCGGTGACGCTGGCGGGGACGTTGCCCTTGCCCTGCTCGGGCGCGGTCGGGCGCCAGCCGCTCTGGTTGATGCTCATGCCAGTATCTCCCCAAGTACGGTGGATAGTGCGGTGGCAAGCGTTTCGACGTCCTCCGCGGTGGTCGTTTCGGTCACCGCGACGACGAGGCCGTTCGCGAGATCGTCCTTGCCGGGATAGAGCCGCCCGAGCGAGACGCCCGCGAGGATGCCGCGATCGGCAAGCGTACGGACGACGGGGCGCGCCTCGACCGGCAGCTTCAGCGTGAATTCGTTGAAGAAGCTGTCGTTGATCAGTTCGACGCCGGGGATCTGCGACAGGCGGTCGGCCGCGGCCACGGCACCCGCATGGTTCACCGCGGCGAGCTGGCGCAAGCCCGCCTCACCCAGCAGCGTCATGTGGATCGAGAAGGCCAGCGCACAGAGCCCCGAATTGGTGCAGATGTTCGACGTCGCCTTTTCGCGACGGATATGCTGCTCGCGCGTCGACAGCGTCAGCACGAACCCGCGGCGGCCATCGGCATCGACGGTTTCGCCGCACAGCCGGCCGGGCATCTGGCGGACATATTTGTCCTTGCACCCGAACAGGCCAACATAGGGCCCGCCGAACTGGAGGCCGACGCCGAGCGACTGCCCCTCGCCTACGACGATGTCCGCGTCCATCTCGCCGGGCGAGGTGATCGCGCCGAGCGCGACCGGCTCGGTGACGACCGCGATCAGCAATGCCTTCTTGGCATGGCACGCATCCGCGAGCGGACGCAGATCGGCGATGCGGCCGAGGATGTCGGGATACTGGACGACCACGCACGACGTATCGTCATCGATCTTCGCGATCAGCCGGTCGAGGTCCATCTCGGGCACCAGCCGCGGGTCGGTCGTGTCGAGCACGTCGCCGGTGAACTTGGCCATCGTGTTCGACACCGACACGTAATGCGGGTGCAGCCCCGCCGACAGGATCGCCTTGCCGCGCTTGGTGATACGCCGCGCCATCACGATCGCTTCCCAGCACGCGGTCGAGCCGTCGTACATCGACGCGTTGGCGACGTCGGTGCCGAGCAGCCGCGCGACCTGCGTCTGGAACTCGAACAGCATCTGCAGCGTGCCCTGCGCGATCTCGGGCTGATAGGGCGTGTAGGCGGTCAGGAACTCGCCGCGCTGGATCAGGTGATCGACCGACGCGGGGACGTGATGCTTGTACGCGCCGCAGCCGAGGAAGAACGGGGCTTCACCCGCGGTGAGGTTCTTCTTGGCGAGCGCCGACATGTGGCGTTCGACCGCCATCTCGGAGGCGTGCATCGGCAGGTCGCGGACGGGACCGTCGAGGCGGGCGGCCTCGGGGACGTCGACGAAGAGATCATCGATCGTTGCGGCGCCGATAACGGCGAGCATCGCCTCGCGGTCGGGCTGGGTCAGGGGAAGGTAGCGCATTGTCGGCACTCCCCCCCTCCCGCAAGCGGGAGGGGGTTGGGGGGTGGGCGCCCGGGCTATCGCGGGCGGAACGTCTGGAGGTGAGCGCGTGCCCACCCCCTGCCCCCTCCCGCATGCGGGAGGGGGTTCTAGGACTTAAAGCCCTTCGACGAAGGCCGCGTACGCAGCTTCGTCCATCAGGCTGTCGAGCTCGCTCGGATCGCTGAGCGTCAGCTTGAAGAACCAGCCCGCGGCTTCGGCGTCCGAATTCACCAGGCTCGAATCGTCGGCGAGCGCGGCATTGCCCTCGATGACGGTGCCCGACACCGGCGAATAGACGTCCGAGGCCGCCTTGACCGATTCGACGACCGCGGCATCGGCGCCCTTGGTCAGCTGCTTGCCGGCCTCGGGAACCTCGACGAACACGACGTCGCCGAGCTGGCTCTGCGCATATTCGGAAATGCCGACGGTGCCGACATCGCCGTCGACATCGACCCATTCATGATCTTGCGTGAAGAAACGGCTCATATCACTTGGCTCCTGCGCGGACGTAGCGGTGGGGAATGAAGGGCATCGCGGTGACGGTGGCGGTATGGACCTTGCCGCGCTGTGCGATCTCGATGCGGGTGCCGGGGGTCGCCAGCGCGAGCGGCACATAGGCCATCGCGATCGGCTTCCCGAGCGTCGGCGCGAACCCGCCGCTGGTAAGACGGCCGATCGTCGCGCCGGTATGGTCGATCACCTCGGACCCTTCGCGCGCGGGCTGGCGGCCCTCGACGATCAGGCCGACTCGCTTGGTGGCGGGGCCATGCTCGCGCTGGGTGAGGATACGCTCGGCACCGGGGAAGTCGGCGGCTTCGCGGCGGCGCTTGGACAGCGTGAACCCGAGGTCTGCCATCACCGGCGTGATCTCGGGATCGAGGTCGTGGCCGTAGAGCGGCAGGCCCGCTTCGAGACGCAGCGAATCGCGCGCGCCGAGGCCGATCGGCTTGATCTCGGGCAGCGCGAGCAGCGCGTCGGCAAAGGCGACGGCGTGGTCGGCGGGGATAGAGATCTCGACGCCGTCCTCGCCGGTATAGCCCGATCGGCTGATCCAGAGCGGTACGTCTTTCCAGTGGAACGCGCCCGCGGTCATGAACACGAGGCTGTCGATGCCGGGAACGATCCGCGCGACCGCGTCGACCGCCTTGGGGCCCTGCACCGCGAGCAGCGCCTGGTCCTCGAGGATGTTGATCGTGACGTCGTCGGGCAGATGCTCGATCAGATAGCTGACATCGTCGTACTTGGTCGCGCCGTTGACGACGACGTAGAAGCTGCCGCTCGCGGTCGGCGACGGGTGGAGCGGGTCGTACGCCTCGGGCTCGACGTCCTGCGCGGAGAAGGGCGACGGCTGATCGTCGGGCAGGCGCGTCGCCATCAGGTCGTCGAGGATGCCGCCATCCTGCGCGAGCAGCAGCGAATAGCGCATCTTGCCTTCGCCGAGCCCTGCGATGTCGCCCGGCAGCACGGTTTCGAGCGAGTGGGCGACGCCTTCGCCCGAGAAGACGAGCTGGCCCATATGGCTGACGTCGAACAGGCCGGCCGAGTCGCGCGTCCACGCGTGCTCGGCCATGATGCCGTCATACTGGATCGGCATCTGATAGCCGGCGAACTCGACCATCCGCGCGCCCTGTGCGCGGTGCCACGCGTCGAGCGGCAACGGCAGGACCTCGGGCTCGACGTAATCGTCGGCCTCGTCGATGATGCTGGCATAATCTCGAATGTCGGCGTCGCTCATGTCGGTCTCCGTCGAAGGGGCGCGCGGCACCCTGTGGTGCTGCGATCCAACCCCCTCTGTCACGGAACCTGAGAGCTTTCACCGCCTGATTGGCGGCTTACCCCTTCGGTGGCCCTCGGCGCGAACGCCAGGACGCTTTCCAGAGTGTCGATCAGCCCCGCGCGGTCTCTGGTGCCTGAGAGATTCCGGGGTGGTTGCTCCTTCGGCGGTCCCCTGCCCTTTCAAAGGCCAGTCCTTGAAGGACCAGGAAACGCTCTCCCGCGCGGTGCCATGCCGGTTGCCCGACATCGACGCGCCAAGCTCTGACGCGCCGCACAATCTTAGTCAATCGGGGGTTTCGCGTGCTGCGAAGATAAACCGGATCAAAGCAAAGCTAACACTGCAACCGTCATTCCCGCGAAGGCGGGAATCCAGACTGGCTGCCGTCAATGCGTATCGCCAACGGCTGAGGATATGGATCCCCGCCTTCGCGGGGATGACGGTGAACAGGACGTATCACCGTCTAGCACCGCATCAGCGCGTGGCGTTGTACTTGAGCTGGTCGTCGGTGAGCTGGAAGCCGACCAGCGCCTCGAAGCTTGCGCGCAACACGGCCTGCCGGACTTCGGGAGTGCTCAGCGGATCGACGGCTGCGTCCTGATCGCCCGCCTTGCGCTTGCGCGTCAGCTTCTCGCGGACGTCATCGGGCAGCGTTGCGGCCGAACGCGCAACCGTGGCCGACGCCGTCGCAGACGCGGATGCCAGCGCCTGCCCTGCATCGAAGTGAAGCGCGACGCGGCCGATGCGCTTGGCGACGACGGCGCTGCCGCCACGGACGACGGTAATGAAGTAAGGGAGCGTCACGTCGCGCGCGCCCTCGGTACGATTGCGACGCGCGCGGATGTCGAAGGTGACGCTGGTGACGACCTGGTCAGTCGCGTCGGCGCAGGTCGAGCGCACATTGGTCATCAGCGCGGCGACGTCGATCGCCGACTGTTCGCGGCTGCCGGCCGGATCGAACAGCGTGATGTCGCCGGTCGCCGCAGGAATCGCGACAGGCGGGCAGACCGAACGCACCGCGGAGATGCCGCCGGTTGCATCGACTTCGCCCTTGCCGGCGCATCCGCCGAGCAGGGTGGCGCCGAGAATTACAGCAATGGCCGATACGGCTGGGATAGGGGCTTTCACGGCGACGCTTACCTTCTCGAACGAGCGAAAGGGCCACCGCGTGTCGCAAGCGGCCCCTGTCGCGGCGCACCATAGGAACCGGCTATCGTCCAGGCAAGCAATCGCGTAGAGGCTGGCGCATCATGAGCCCAAACGACAAGCCGCCGCTCGAACTGTTGATCGCAGCACCCCGAGGCTTTTGCGCGGGGGTCGACCGCGCCATCCGGATCGTCGAACTGGCGATCGAGAAGCATGGCGCGCCGGTCTATGTCCGCCACGAGATCGTCCACAACAAGTTCGTCGTCGACACGCTGAAGGCACAGGGCGCGATCTTCGTCGAGGAACTCGACGAGGTGCCCGATGGCGCGCCGGTCGTGTTCTCCGCGCACGGCGTGCCCAAGTCGGTGCCGCTGGATGCGCAGAATCGCGGTCTCGAATATCTCGACGCGACCTGCCCGCTGGTCTCGAAGGTCCACCGCCAGGCCGAGCGGCTGGTGGCGCAGGGACGGCATATCGTGTTCATCGGCCATGCCGGGCATCCCGAGGTGATTGGCACGTTCGGGCAGGTTCCGGAAGGCGCGATGTCGCTGATCGAGACGGTCGACGATGCCGAGGTGTTCGCCCCCGCCGATCCGGCCAACCTCGCCTTCCTGACGCAGACGACTCTGTCGGTGGACGATACCGCTGCCGTCGTGGCGACGTTGCAGCGCCGCTTTCCGCAGATGCTCCCGCCGCGCGGCGAGGACATCTGCTACGCGACGTCGAACCGCCAGACCGCGGTGAAGGCGATCGCGCACAGCGTCGACGCGGTGCTGGTGATCGGCGCGCCCAACTCGTCCAACTCGGTCCGCCTCGTCGAGGTCGCCGAGCGCGAGGGGACGCCTGCGATGCTGATCCAGCGCGCGAGCGAACTTGACTGGAATTTTCTGGTGGGCGTCGGCACGCTGGGCATCACGGCGGGCGCGTCGGCCCCCGAGCTGCTGGTGCGCGAACTGGTCGATCGGTTGTCCGAGCGCTTCACGGTCACCGAGCGCGAAGTCGAGACGAACCGCGAGACGATCGCGTTCAAGCTGCCGCGCGGGCTGGAGGCGGCCGCCTAGCATGGCGGTCTATACGCAGGTTTCGGCCGAGGCACTGGGCGCCTTTCTCGCGCGCTACGACCACGGCGAGCTTCTGTCCGCCAAAGGCATCGCCGAGGGGGTCCAGAACAGCAACTACCTCGTCGAGACGACCGCCGACCGCTTCATCCTGACGCTGTACGAAGAGCGAACGTCGACCGAAGACCTGCCGTTCTTCCTCGACATGCTCGATCATCTTGCAGCGGACGGCAATCCGGTGCCGCGAGCGCTGCCCGACCGGGACGGCGTCGCGATCCAGCAGCTGGCAGGGCGATCGGCATGCCTGATCGAGTTCCTGACCGGCGTGTCGGTGTCACATCCCACCGCTGCGCAGGCCTATGCCGCGGGTGCTGCGATGGGTCATATGCACACCAGCCTTGCCGGTTTCGGGCAGACCCGCGCCAACCCGCTCGGGGCCGATACGTGGCGGCCGTTCCTCGCGCGATGCGGGCGCGACATCGACTCGATCGCGCCGGGGCTGTTCGACCGGACCGAGGCCGCGCTGAGATCGGTGCTGGCGCAGTGGCCGCGCGACCTGCCGATGGCGGCGATCCATTCCGATCTGTTTCCCGACAACGTGCTGATGCTCGGCGACCGGGTGACCGGCGTGATCGACTTCTATTTCGCGTGCACCGACATCCGCGCCTATGACTTGGCGGTGATGCACACGTCCTGGGCGTTCGACGGCAATGGCGAGAATTACAATGCCGCGATCGGCAAGGCGCTGATCGATGGCTATGCCGGCCAGTTCGCGCTGTCCGACGCCGAGCGTGCGGCGCTGCCGATCCTCGCGCGGGGCGCGTGCCTCCGGTTCCTGCTGACGCGCGCGTGGGACTGGCTCAACACGCCGGCGGATGCGCTGGTGACGCGGAAGGATCCGCTGGCCTATTGGCGGCGGCTCGAGACGTATCTCAAGGACGATCTGTTTGCATGACTGACGAAGCTGCCGTTTCCATCACCAAGGTCGAGATCTTCACCGACGGTGCCTGCAAGGGCAATCCGGGCCCCGGCGGCTGGGGCGCGGTGATCCGGATGGGCGCGCACGAGAAGGAATTGTCGGGTGGCGAGTCGCCGACGACGAACAACCGAATGGAGATGACCGCGGCGATCGAGGCGCTCAACGCGCTGACCCGGCCGTGCGCGGTAACGCTGTACACCGACAGCAAATATGTGATGGACGGCCTGACCAAGTGGGTGAAGGGTTGGCAGCGCAACGGCTGGAAGACCGCCGACAAGAAGCCGGTGAAGAATGCCGAACTGTGGCACGCGCTGCTCGCGGCGGTCGCGCGGCACAGGATCGAATGGCAATGGGTCAAAGGCCATGCCGGCCACCCGGAAAACGAGCGCGCCGACAAGCTGGCGAGCGACGCCGCGGTAGCGGCTGGCCGGCGGTAAGCGCGGCTGGCCGGTGGGTTTTTGGGAATTGCGGCAGGGCGCGCCGCTACTTGCCGATCAGGTAAACCGACCCGGCGCGTAGCGGTCGGCGTCGATCCCCGCGACGACCGGGTCGGGGTTGCTGCCCAGCAGCAGAGCGGCGGCGAGCAACGCTGCGGCGGGCGCGGTCTGGATACCGAACCCTCCCTGCCCCGCAGCCCAGAAGAATCCGGGTACGTCGCGGTCAAAGCCGTAGACCGGGAGGCGATCAGGCGCGAACGTGCGCAACCCCGCCCAGCGGCGCTCGACCGCGGCGACCTGCCAGTCGACGGCCTGCTCGAATCGGTCAATAGCGATCGCGACGTCGATCTCTTCCGGCGCCGCATCGCAGGGGTCGGTCGGCGTCTCGTCATGTGGGCTGAGCCACAAACGGCCGCCCGGCTCGGGCTTGAAATAGAATCTCCCGGCAATGTCGGCGACGTGCGGTAGGGCGTCGGGTGCACCCGGATTGGTACGCAGCTGGACCATCGTCCGGCGATAGGCCTGCAGCCCGAGCGGGCTTGCGCCTGCGCGGATCGCCACACTGTCCGCCCACGCCCCGGCGGCGTTGACGAGGATGCGTGCGCGCGCCGTTCCCGCCTGCGTGGCGATCGTCCAGATACTGTCTGCGCGGGTCGCATCCTGGAATGCGGCATCGGTGACGAACACGGCGCCGGCGCGGCGGGCGGTCGCGATGGACCCCGCGTGGAGCGCGGCGACGTCGATATAGGCGCAACTCGGCTCCTGCACGCCGAGGACCCAGTCGCTGCGCAGACCGGGGATGAACGCGGCCGGGTCGACCCGGTCGAGGACCACGGCGCTGTCGACGAACGCCGCCAGGAACGCATCGATCGCCGCCGCGTCCTTCGCACGGCCGATATGCAGCGATCCGAGCGGCGCCAGATGCCCCCCCGCCTCGAGCATCGGGCCCGATGCGGTGGTCAACGGCTGGATATCCGGGCCGCCATAGGTCTCCGACCAGAACGCCGCGGACCGCCCGGTGGCATGATAGCCGGGCGCCGCCTCCGCCTCGAGAACCAAGACGCGCGCGTCTGGGCCTAGCGCCGCGGCCAAACTGGCCCCGGCCATCCCCGCGCCGACGATCACCACGTCGTAGATCGGATCAAACACGGACGTCACGTGCGAGGCGGCACGACGGCAGCTAGGAAGGAATCGATCGCAGCCAGCGCCCGATTGCGCACACCATCCGCCTCGCGAAGGATCTCATGTGCCGATTCGCGGCCGAACCGGACGATTTGCACATCGGGCAACCGCGCGCCGAGCCGCAAGGTTGCGCGGGGTTCGACCAGCTTGTCGGCTTCTGCGACGAGCATCAATATTGGCGTTTTGATGGTTTCGATACGTGGATCTACCGCAAGTTCGGCGGCGGCGGCGAAGCCGTGTGCCAGCCATGTCCAGCTTGGCGGGCCGAGGCGGAGCGCGGGGTTCTGCTCTTGCCACCAGCCTTCGTCGTCGTAGCGCGACCTGTCGTGAGTCAGCAGGGTCTGGCGCGACGCGATCGAACCGGGGCGTTCGTTGCTACGCCATGCGCCGCGCGCGGGATTGCCGTGCGCCGCCATCCACCGGGCCGCACGGCCGGCAATCCCGGCGCCGACCGGCGACTTCAGCCCGATCATCGGCGCGACGAGGATCGCGGCATCGGCGTCGATCGCGCGGGCGGCGAGCGCACGCATGACCATCATGCCGCCCATCGAATGGCCCAGCACGACGTTCGGCTGACCGTCGCCGTCGCCCTCCGCGCGCCAGTCCGCCCAGAAAGCCGCGAGGTCGCGGTCGTAGACCGTGTAATCGCCGACGTGACCGATATGCGGATCGGCGGACAGGCGCCCCGAGCCGCCCTGTCCGCGCCAGTCGAATGCGGTGACCGACCATCCGTGCGCGTGGAGATGCGCGAACGTCTCCAGATACTTCTCGACGCTGTCGCCGCGCCCGGTCTGGAACAGTATGCGGCCCCGCCGCGCCGGCGCCGGCCAGTCGAAGCGCCGCAGTTTCCAGCCATCGGAAGCGGTCCAATAACCGATACGCGCATCGGCCGGGATCGCACGCCGAACGGTGGCGGCATCGCCACGCTGCGTAACGTGCGGGTTGCCGGGCGAATAATCGGTCGGGACGGTTACTTTTTCGAAAGCCATCTTCGTTAGGGCCTAGCCGATGGGGTGGAACATTGCTCTTCCAATTTTGATTTTCGCGCTTGGCGGCCTGCTGGTGTCCGCCGGCATCGAGGATGCACGAACGCGCGAGATCGCCAACTGGAAAAACGCCGCGGTCGCGCTTCTGGCGCCGCTCTGGTGGTATGCCAACGGGCTCGACATCTGGCCGGACATGGCGCTGCAGCTCGGCGTCGCGCTGGCGGTGTTCGCGGTGTTCCTGCTGGTATTCCATTTCGGGCTGATGGGCGGCGGTGACGTCAAGCTGATCGTCGCGCTCGCGCTGTGGCTGCCGTTTCCGGCGTATCTGTCGATGCTGATGGTCATGTCGATCGCAGGCGGTGTCGTCACGATCGTCATGATGGCCGAGCGCATCATAAAGAAAACGTCGGCGACCATCGAAGTCCCGTACGGCGTGGCCATAGCATTCGCCGGGCTGCTGGCGCTGCGCGAACCACTCCTTAATCAGTTTCAGTCATGATTAACGTCGAAGTGAAATCCCGGCGCCCGAAAGGCACGAACTAGTCATGGATAGTCGCAAGATCATATTGCTGGTAGGCGCGCTGATTGTCGCAGGCCTTACGGCATTCTTTGCCAGAACGCTGATCGCCGGCAGCTCTGCCCCGCAGGCCGGTGCCGTCGCGATGGCCGCACCGGTGATCGACGGTCCCGAAGTGCTCGTCGCGACGCGTTCGCTGCCGGTCGGTACGATCCTCGACGCCACCGCGCTGAAGTTCCAGCCCTGGCCCAAGGAGCTGGTCGACAACGCCTATTACCTGCGTGACAAGACCAACCTCCAGTCGCTGCAGGGCACCGTGGTGCGCAGCAACATCACCGCCGGGCAACCGGTGACGCAGGGATCGCTCGTCAAGCCGGGCGACCGCGGCTTCCTTGCTGCCGCGCTCGGGCCCGGCATGCGTGCGGTCACCGTGCCCGTCTCGGCGCAGGCGGCAGTCGCAGGCTTCGTGTTTCCCGGCGACCGGATCGATCTGGTCCTCACTCAGACCGTCGCGGGCGGTGGCGAAGGCCAGCCGCTCAAGGTGTCCGAAACCATCATGCGCAACATCCGCGTGCTCGCCACCGACCAGCGCACCGACAATCTCGTCGGCGAGGACGGCAAGACGCAGGTCCGCACCTTCTCGAACGTGACGATCGAGGCGACGCCGAAAATGGCCGAACAGGTCGCCGTGGCGCAGACGCTCGGTTCGCTGTCCTTGTCGCTGCGCTCGATCGCCGACAATTCCGCCGAGCTCGAGGAAGCGATCGCATCGGGCGCGGTGAAAGTGCCCGAGGGCAACGATCCCAAGGCAGAAAAGGCAATGATGGTCCGGCTCGCTAGCCAGCCATCGGCGGGCGCATCGAGCTACCAGACCGGGGCTGACGTGTCGCGCTACCAGCGCAGCACGATCCCCGGCAAGCCGGTCGGCGGCGATGGCCCGGCGATGCAGGGCGTGCCCATCATGCAGTCCGGTGGTGGCGGCGGGGGCGGCACGCCTGCGATCCAGGGACCGGTCGTCCGGGTCGCACGTGGCACCGCGATGACCGTGGTTCCAGTCGGGGGGAAGAACTGACATGCGTATTGCGAAGACCCCGCTGGGATGGCCGCTGGCCGTCGCCCTGGCCGCCGCGAGTGCCGCCCCGTCCGTTCCTGCACTGGCGCAACGCCGCGGCGCGGCGACCGCACCCGCAGGCGCGCCGGTCGTCCAGCTCAACACCGGCCGCGGGCGGTTGGTAACGCTGGCCCAGCCGATGACCGACCTGTTCGTCGCCGACGACTCGATCGCCGACGTCCAGGTGCGGTCACCGACCCAGCTCTATGTCTTCGGCAAGAAGACCGGCGAGACGACGATCTCGGCAACCGCCAAGGGCGGCGCGGTCGTCTATGCGGCCACCGTCCGCGTCGGCAACAACCTCGACTCGGTGCAGCAGATGCTCGCACTGGCGATGCCCGAGGCACAGGTCGTCGCCACGCCGATGAACGGGCTCATCCTGCTGACCGGAACAGTGCTCGCCCCCGAGGACGCGGCTGAGGCCGAACGGCTCGTCCAGGCATTCGTCGGTGATTCGACCAAGGTGCTGTCGCGCCTCAAGACCGCGACGCCGCTGCAGGTGAACCTCCAGGTGCGCGTCGCCGAGGTCAGCCGCAGCTTCGTCAAGAATATCGGCGTCAACCTGCTGACGCAGGATCGCGGTGGCTCCGGCATCCTGTTCGGCAGCACATCGGGGTCGCCGGGCACGATCACCTATGACTCGACGACGGGATTGAAGACGTCGACCTACACCAAGGGGGCACAGCGCACGACGCTGGGGCTCGCGGGCAACCTGCTCGGGCTGGATTTCCTCGCGGCGATCGATCTCGGCGAGACGACCGGCCAGGTGACGACGCTGGCAAACCCGAATCTGACCGCGCTGTCGGGCGAAACGGGGACGTTCCTGGCGGGTGGCGAGGTTCCGATCCCGCTCGCGCAGGCGCTCGGCACCGTGTCGGTCGAGTATAAGCAATATGGCATCAGCCTGGCCTATACGCCGACGGTGCTGTCGGATGGCCGCATCTCGCTGCGCGTCCGCCCCGAAGTGTCGCAGCTCGATTATTCGAACGCGGTAACACTGAGCGGCACGCGAGTCCCCGGGCTGACGACCCGGCGTACCGAGACGACGGTCGAACTCGGGTCGGGCCAGAGCATGATGATCAGCGGCCTGCTCTCGAACAGCCACAATAATTCCTACGACAAGACGCCGGGGCTCTCGAGCCTGCCGATCATCGGCGCGCTGTTCCGATCCAACGCGTTCCAGCGCAACGAGACCGAGCTGGTCATCGTCATCACCCCGTATCTGGTGAAGCCGGTCAACAGTTCGCGCGACATCGCGCTGCCGACCGACGGCGCGCGCGCGCCGAGCGATCTCGACCGCGTGCTGCTGGGCACGCTCAGCGCGAGCAACGGCGGCAAGCGGCCGGTGCCGACGGTCGCGCCCTCGCGCTATGCGGCGCCGTCGGTCGGGGCCGCGGCGCCGGTGATGCCGGTACCGCGCGGCGATACCCGCCGCACCGAGGACTCGACCATCCCGGCGGATACCGTGGCGGCGGCGAACAGGCGCGGCAAGGCGAAGCCCGGCGCCCTGCCCGCCCCCGGCTTTTCGAACTGACCGGGACGCACTGACATGAGCCTGCGCCCCACGCACCAAGGATATCCGATGAGCAAGCCCTCGATCCTAGCGTCCCTGCTGCCCGCCTTGCTGCTCGCCGTGCTGCTGGCCGGCTGCATGGGCACGGAGAATCGCGGCCTCGAATCGGTCCACCAGCCGGTCGTCAGCCGATCCGATTATGCGCTCGATCTCGGGCTGTCCGGCGGCGAGCTTGCCCAGGGCGAACAGGAGCGGTTGGCCGGCTGGATGACGACGATGCATCTCGGCTATGGCGACCGCGTGGCGATCGACGATCCTGCCGCGGAAGGGTATCGCGCGCGTACCGATGTCGCCGCGGTCGTCGCGCGCTATGGCCTGCTGCTGAGCGCCGATGCACCGGTGACGCCCGCGCCGGTGACGCCAGGCACGATCCGCGTGGTGGTCAGCCGGATGCGCGCGGACGTGCCGCGCTGCCCCGACTGGTCGCGCAATTCGTCGGATGATTTCGCGGCGAACACCTCGTCCAACTATGGCTGCGCGATCAACCGCAACCTGGCGGCGATGATCGCCAACCCGGCCGACCTGGTCCGCGGCGCCCCCGGCACCGAAACAACCGATGCCGCTCTGTCGTACAAGGCGATCGACACCTATCGCAAAAAGGCGCCGACCGGTGCCGGTGGGCTCAGCGCCAGCAGCACGGGAGGGAAGTGATGAACGCACCCTGGAAGCCCGGCGGCATCGCACAGCGCGAACCCTTTACCGCCTATGTCTGCGACGAGACTACCGCCGAGGCACTGCGCCCGGTCGCGAGCGAACTCGGCTGGGCGGTCGAGAAGATCCACAAGGGTGGCCTGCGCAACGCGATCCAGTCGCTGTCGGTCTCCGCCTCGCCGCAGATCCTGTTCGTCGATCTCGCCGAATCGGGTGACCCGCTGAACGACATCAACGCGCTCGCCGAAGTGTGCGAGCCAGGGACCGTCGTGATCGCGGCTGGCCAGGTGAACGACGTCCGGCTGTACCGCGATCTCGTGTCGAGCGGGATCCAGGATTATCTCCTCAAGCCGCTGCACGCGGACATGCTCCGCGAGGCGTTCGGCCATGCGCAGGCGCTGCTGAACGCGCCCAAGCATGTCGAGATCTCGACCGACCGGCCGCATTGCTCGGTCGCGGTGATCGGTACGCGCGGCGGCGTCGGTGCCTCGACGGTCGCGACGTCGCTCGCCTGGCTGCTGGCGGACAAGGAAAAGCGCGCCACCGCGTTGCTTGATCTCGACGTCCATTTCGGGACGGGGGCGCTCAGCCTCGATCTCGAGCCGGGGCGCGGGCTGACCGACGCGATCGACAATCCGAGCCGGATCGACGGGCTGTTCATCGAACGCGCGATGGTCAAGGCGTCGGAGAAGCTGTCGGTCCTCTCGGCCGAGGCGCCGATCAACGCGCCACTCGTGACCGACGGCTCGGCCTTCTACCAGTTGCAGGAAGAGATGCGCGCCGCGTTCGAATGCACCGTCGTCGATCTGCCGCGGGCGATGCTGATCCAGCATCCGCAGCTCGTCAGCGACGTCCAGCTGGCGGTGATCGTGACTGAACTGACGCTCGCCTCCGCCCGTGACACGATCCGGATCCTGTCGTGGATGAAGACGAACGCGCCGCAGACCGAGCTGTTCGTGCTCGCCAACAAGATGCACGCCGGCGGTCAGCTCGAGATCAGCCGCAAGGATTTCGAGGGCTCGATCGAGCGCAAGATCGATTATCTCGTGCCGTTCGACCAGAAGCTCGCCGCGCAGGCCGCCAAGCTCGGCAAGCCGATCGTCGAGGTGGGCAAGACGTCGAAGACGATCGCGCCGATCACCGCGCTCGCGAACGCGATCGCCTCCGCCGTGCCCGACGGCGCGACCGACGGCGCCAAGTCGAAGGGCAAGTCGCTGATCGGCAAGTTCGGTGACCTGAAGGGGTTGATCCCCAAGCGCGCGCCCAAGGCAAAAGCGAAATGAGCCGCGGTCCGATCCTCCCGAGCGGAAGGCGATAGGCGCGATGGAGATGATGCCGTTCGTGCTGGTCATCGTCGGCGCGTCGATCGTGCTAGCGATGGTCGCGCTCGCGTTTTCGGGCCCGTCCGCCGGCCGCGCGCAGTCGCGGCGGATCGCGGCATTGCGCGACCGTCACGGCGACGCGCTGGTGGTCGCCGAGGCGCAGCTGCGCCGGATCTCGATGAACCGCGACACCCAGATGGATCTCGCCTTCACGCGGATCCTGCCCAATCCGGTCCAGCTCGCCAAGAGGCTCGCAATGACCGGCAAGACCTGGACGGTCGGCCAATATGGGCTGGCGACCGCGGGGATCGGGCTGGTCGTTGCGGCGCTGATGCTGCTCAAGGGACTGCCGATCCTGCTCGCGCTGCTGTTCGGCGTGTTCGTCGGCGTCGGGTTGCCGCATTTCTTAGTCGGCAAGACGATTGGTCGGCGGGTCGGGAGGTTCACCGCCAAGTTCCCCGATGCGATCGACCTGTTGGTACGCGGACTGCGCTCGGGCCTGCCGATCAGCGAGACGATTGGCGTCGTCGGCCATGAGATTGACGGCCCGGTCGGCGAGGAGTTTCGCGCGGTCAGCGACAAGATGAAGATCGGCCGGACGATGGATGCCGCGCTGCAGGAGACCGCGGACCGGCTGGGTACGCCCGAGTTCCAATTCTTCGTGATTACGATCGCGATCCAGCGCGAGACCGGCGGCAATCTGGCGGAGACGCTGGCCAACCTGTCCAACGTGCTGCGGCTGCGCGGCCAGATGAAGCTGAAGATCAAGGCGATGTCGTCGGAATCGAAGGCCTCGGCCTACATCATCGGCGCGCTGCCGTTCATCGTGTTCGCGATGATCTGGGTGATCAACGGCACGTACATGCAGAAGTTCTTCATCGACGAGCGGCTGATGGTGCTCGGCATGGGCGGGATGGTGTGGATGGGAATCGGCGCCTTCATCATGTCCAAGATGATCAGCTTCGAGATTTAAGGGCCAAGATGATGGGCACGACCGCCGGACCTACCATTCTCGGGATCGACGTCCTGCTGGTCGCGACGATCCTGTCGGGCGTCGCCGCGTTCGCGGTGATGGTCGCGATCTACGCCGCCACCACCGTCAGCGATCCGATGACCAAGCGCGTCAAGGCGCTGAACGATCGCCGCGAACAGCTGAAGGCCGGCATCACCGCCTCGACCAAGCGCCGCGCCAAGCTGGTGCAGCGCAACGACACCGCCGACAAGATGCGCGGCATGCTCTCGTCGATGAAGATGTTGCAGGACAGCCAGGTCAAGGCGGTCCAGCTGAAACTGATGCAGGCGGGCATCCGATCGAAGGAATGGGCGCCCGCGGTGATCTTCGGCCGGCTGGTGCTGCCGATCGTGCTGGGGAGCGCGATGCTGTACTGGGTGTACGGCACCGACGGCTTTGCGACCTGGGGCCCGCTGAAGAAATACGGGCTCGTCGCGATGACGTTCATCCTGAGCTACAAGGCGCCCGACCTCTTTCTAGACAACAAGATCAAGAAGCGCTCGGACGCGATCCGCAAGGGGTTGCCCGACGCACTCGATCTGCTCGTGATCTGCGCGGAAGCGGGGCTGACCGTCGACGCCGCGTTCCACCGGGTCGCGCGCGAGCTCAGCCGCGCCTATCCCGAGCTCGGCGAGGAGTTCACGCTGACCGCGATCGAGCTGGGGTTCCTGACCGATCGGCGGACGGCGTTCGAGAATCTGGCGATGCGCGTGAAGCTGGACGCGGTGAAGGGCGTCGTCACGACGATGATCCAGACCGAGAAATACGGCACGCCGCTGGCATCTGCGCTGCGCGTACTGTCGGGCGAATTCCGCAACGAGCGGATGATGCGCGCCGAGGAAAAGGCCGCGCGGCTGCCCGCCATCATGACGATCCCGCTGATCCTGTTCATCCTGCCGGTGCTGTTCGTCGTCATCCTCGGGCCGGCGGCGTGTTCGATCTCCGATGCGCTCATCAAGACCTAGGCAACCGCAGCGCGGGCGGATCGTTGAGCTGCCGTAACAGGAGGGTTTTACGATGCCGTTGTTTTCCACACCTACGCAGTTCGCGGCGCTTGCGCTGGTCTTTGTTGCCGGCTGGCTGTTCGGACTGGCGAGCCATCCGGGGGGCAAGAAGTGGAAGGCGCGGTATCTGGCCGAGCGTGACGCACACGGGGCTGCTAAGAAGGATTCGGACCTGAGGGCGGTTGCTGCGGAGAAGCGGGCGACTGAGGCGGAGCATGAGAATGCACGGCTGGTGAAGGCGGCTTCGGTTGCGCCGGTCGCGGCGCCGGTCGTGGAGCGTCGGCCGGTTGGCGATACGGTTGCGCGGTCTGAGGCTCGGCCGGCGTATCGGGCCGATGGGACCAAGCGTGGCTGGTTCGATTTCGATCAGCGTCGGTAAGGTTTGGAGCGGGGGGTGAGGTTTCCTCCCGCTTCCTTGTGCTCCCGCGAAGGCGGGAGCCCAGTCTGGGTCCCCGCCTTCGCGGGGACACAGTCTTCTTCTTTTACCACCCCGGCGTAGGCCGGGCCCAATTGGGGATGCTGAGTAACTTGGGAAAATCCTTAGTTACTCAGGACGTTCCAATTGGGCCCCGGCCGCCGCCGGGGTGGTGTTGTTTTTTGGGTTGGCGTTACTTCTTCGTCAGCGCTGCCTGCGCCGCGGCGAGGCGGGCGATCGGGACGCGGTACGGTGACGCCGAGACGTAATCGAGGCCGACCTTCTCGCAGAACGCGATGCTTGCCGGGTCGCCGCCATGTTCGCCGCAGATGCCGAGCTTGATGCCCGCGCGCGTCTTTCGGCCGCGTTCGGCGGCGATCTCGATCAGTTCGCCGACGCCCTCGACGTCGATGCTGACGAACGGGTCCTTCGCGTAGATGCCCTGCTCGACATAGGCCCCCAGGAACCGCGAGGCGTCGTCGCGGCTGACGCCGAGCGTCGTCTGCGTCAGGTCGTTGGTGCCGAACGAGAAGAACTCGCCGACTTCCGCGATCTCACCAGCGCGGAGTGCCGCGCGGGGTAGTTCGATCATCGTGCCGACGAGATACTCGATCGTGCGGCCCTTGTCGGCGAACACGGCCTGCGCGGCCTTGTCGACGACCGCCTTCATCAGTTCCAGCTCGCGACGCGTCGCGACCAGCGGGATCATGACCTCGGGGATCGGTGCCGCGCCCGACTTCTCCGCGACGTCGACCGCCGCCTCGAAGATCGCACGTGCCTGCATCTCGTAGATCTCAGGGTAGGTCACGCCGAGACGGCAGCCGCGATGGCCGAGCATCGGGTTGAACTCGTGCAACTCCGCCGCGCGGCGCTTCAAGGTGTCGACATCGACGCCCGCCGCGGTCGCGACTTCGGCGAATTCGGATTCCTCGTGCGGCAGGAATTCGTGGAGCGGCGGATCGAGCAGGCGGATCGTCACCGGCAACCCGGCCATCACCTCGAGGATCTCGGTGAAATCCTTGCGCTGTTCGGGGAGCAGCTTGTCGAGCGCGGCGCGACGGCCCTTCTCGTCGCTGGCCAGGATCATCTGGCGGACGTTGGTGATGCGGCTGCTTTCGAAGAACATGTGCTCGGTACGGCACAGGCCGACGCCCTCGGCGCCGAACTCGCGTGCGACGCGGCAATCCTCGGGGGTCTCGGCGTTCGCGCGGACCTTCAGGCGGCGGACCTCGTCGGCCCATACCATCAGCGTCGCGAAATCGCCCGACAGTTCGGGCTGTACGGTCGCGACCGCGCCGATCATCACTTCGCCCGTGGTGCCGTCGATCGTGAGCAGGTCGCCCTCCTTAACCTCACGACCGCCACAGCGCATGATCTTCGCCTTGGCGTCGATCGACAGCGTGCCGGCGCCCGAGACGCAGGGGCGTCCCATGCCGCGTGCGACGACGGCCGCGTGGCTGGTCATGCCGCCGCGTGCGGTGAGAATGCCCTTGGCCGCATGCATGCCGTGGATGTCGTCGGGCGAGGTCTCGGTGCGGACGAGGATGACGGCGACGCCATCGGCGGCCTTCTTCTCGGCGGCATCGGCGTCGAACACGACCGCACCCGAGGCGGCGCCCGGCGAGGCGGGAAGCCCCTTGGTCAGCACGTCGCGGTGCGCCTTGGGATCGAGCGTCGGGTGGAGCAGCTGGTCGAGCGCCATCGGCTCGACACGCAGGATCGCCTCCTCGCGCGTGATCAGGCCTTCGTTGGCCATGTCGACCGCGATCCTGAGCGCGGCCTTGGCGGTGCGCTTGCCGGCGCGAGTCTGGAGCATCCAGAGCTTGGTCTTCTCGACCGTGAACTCGATGTCCTGCATGTCGCGATAATGGTTTTCGAGCGTGTCGAACACGTCGGCGAGCTGGCCATAGACCTCGGGCATCGCCTCTTCCATCGAGGCGGGCTTGGCGCCGGCGTCTTCGCGCGCGGTCCTGGTCAGGTACTGCGGCGTGCGGATGCCGGCGACGACGTCCTCGCCCTGCGCGTTGATCAGGAACTCGCCGTAATAGGCACGATCGCCCTTGGACGGGTCGCGCGTGAACGCGACGCCGGTCGCCGAGGTGTCGCCCATGTTGCCGAACACCATCGCCTGGATGTTGACCGCGGTGCCCCAGGCGGCGGGGATGTCGTTGAGGCGGCGATAGACTTTCGCACGCTCGGACTGCCACGAGCCGAACACCGCGCCGACCGCGCCCCAGAGCTGATCGTGGACGTCCTGCGGGAAGGGCTTGCCCCACTGCTTTTCGACGAGGCCCTTATATTCGGCGACGAGCGCGCGCAGGTCGTCCGCGCTGAGCTCGGTGTCGAGCGTGAAGCCCTGGTCTTCCTTGGCGATCTCGAGCGCTTCCTCGAACGCGCCGTGATCGAGCTCGAGGACGACGTCGGCGTACATCTGGATGAAGCGGCGATAGCTGTCCCACGCGAAGCGCGCGTCCTCGGACTTGGCGGCGAGGCCCTCGACGGTCTGGTCGTTGAGGCCGAGATTGAGGACGGTGTCCATCATCCCCGGCATCGACGCGCGCGCGCCGCTGCGGACCGAGACGAGCAGCGGGTCGGCGGCGTCGCCGAACTTCTTGCCGGTGACGCCTTCGATATGCGCGAGGCCGGTCGCGACCTCGTCGCGCAAGGCCTGCGGGAACTGGGCACCCTCGTCGTAATAGACTGCGCAGAACTCGGTCGAGATCGTGAAGCCCGGCGGGACCGGCAGGCCGATCGACGCCATCTCGGCCAGGTTCGCACCCTTGCCGCCGAGCAGGTTGCGGTCGCCCTTGCCGCCATCCGAAACACCGCCGCCGAAGCGGTACACATATTGGGTCATCACGGGTCCTCTAAGTGCTTGTTTTTACGGGCAGGGCAAAAGTGAAGTATAGGAAGTGCAGACGCTGGGAGCTGTCTGCACATCCATTCCCGTCAGCCCTCGATCTTCGAAAAATCTGCAACGTTGTGCACTGCGGCACGGACTCGCTCAAGTAGGGCGAGACGGGCGGAGCGCTTGGCGGGATCGGCGTCGTTGACGATAACGCTATCAAAGAAGGCGTCGATCGGCGCGCGCAGCGACGCGAGCGCGGCCATCGCAGCGGCGAAATCCTCGCGGGCGATTGCTGCGGTGGCGTGGGGTTCGGCGGAGTCGAGCGCGGTCATCAGCGCAGCCTCTGCCGGTTCGGGCGTGTAGGACAGCGGTTCCTTCTCGCCTTCTGCTGTTCCCTCGCGAACGCGGGGGGCCAGGTCCGCACCCTCCCGGAGTTCGCCGCCGCTGAGTCCCTGGGCCCCCGCGTTCGCGGGGGAACCGGAAGGGGCTTCCTTCTTGAGGATATTGGCGGCGCGCTTGTAGCCGGCGAGCAGGTTCTTGCCGTCCTCGGTGGTCACGAACGCCTGGAGCGCGTGGACGCGCGCGAGCAGCCGGACGAGATCGTCCTCGCCACCGAGCGCGAACACCGCGTCGATCAGGTCGTGGCGGACACCGGCTTCGCGTTGCTGGACTTTGAGGCGGTCGGCGAAGAAGTCGAGGAGCTTCGATATCGTTGGAAGAATTTGCTTCTCATAAAGCTCATCCATCGCTTGCTGCGACATTGATACGGATTTTGCGTGAGAACGGGCATCAGCGTAGTCTAATTCGGTAACAAGCGACCCAGCTGCTCTGTGCGCAGCCATCGCCTCTTCAAAGGCACGAACGTCTTCCCTGCCGGCAATTGAAGCCGCCAGAGCACTCATGGGAAACGCAAGTGCCCATCGGAGTTGAACACGAATATTATTTTTAAGTAGCAGACTTAGCACCCCCAATGCTGCTCGCCGCAAGGCGAACGGATCCCGAGAGCCCGATGGCGGCAAATCGGATAGAAAGAATGCAGCAATCGTATCAAGCTTGTCAGCCAAGCTGACTGCCACCGTAACCGGGTCGGTGGGGACGTCATCCCCCTGCCCGACCGGCTTGTAATGGTCGCGGATCGCGGCGGCGACGGCGGGGTGCTCGCCCTGGGCTGCGGCGTAGTAGCCGCCCATCAGGCCCTGCAATTCGGGGAACTCGCCGACCATGCCGGTGACGAGATCCGCCTTGGCGAGACGGGCGGCGCGTTCCGCGAGGTCCGCCAGTTCACCACTCCCCTCCCGCKMGCGGGAGGGGAGCAGAAGACGTGACGATACCCTCTTCGACCAGCCAGCGGGCGAGCTTCGCGACGCGGTCGACCTTGTCGGCCAGCGTGCCGAGCTTTTCGTGGAAGACGATCTTTTCGAGCTTGGCGGCCTGCTCTTCGAGCGGCACCTTCAGGTCGGTGTCGTAGAAGAACTTCGCATCCGACAGCCGTGCGGCGAGGACCTTGCGGTTGCCCTCGACGATCTTCGCGCCGCCGTCGTGCGCGGCGATGTTAGCGGTACAGACGAACGCGTTGGCGAGCGTCCCGTCGGCGCTGCGGCAGACGAAATATTTCTGGTTCACGCGCGCGGTGAGCTGGATCACCTCGGGCGGCACGTCGAGAAACGCGGGGTCGAACTGGCCGAGCAGCGGAATCGGCCATTCGGTGAGCCCGGCATTCTCGACGACGAGACCCTCGTCGTCGATCAGTTCGAGCCCGGCCTGCATCGCGGCCTCGCGCGCGTGATCGCGGATCAGCGTCGCGCGCTCGTCCTGGTCGACGATGACGTGGCAGGCGCGCAGCTTCTCGACATAGTCGTGCGCGCCGCCGATCGTGATCTGGTACGGGTGGTGGAAACGGTGGCCGAGCGTGGCGGCGCCGCTCTCGATCCCGGCGATCTCGAACGGCACGATCTCTTCGCCGAGCAGCGCGACGATGCCTTGCAGCGGGCGGACCCAGCGCAAGCTTTCGGTGCTGGCCGAGGCGTCGCCCCAGCGCATCGACTTGGGCCATGGGAACGCACGGACGATCGCGGGGATCGCCTCCGCCAGCACGGCGGCGGTGGCGCGGCCGGGCTTTTCGGTGACCGCGAACAGCGTGCCGCCGCGATCGACGAGCTGCTCGCGCGTGAGACCGGTCTTGCGCAGGAAGCCTTCGAGCGCCTGCGGGGGGGCCGACGTCTTGGGGCCCTTCACCTCTTCGGAGACCGCGGCGGTCTCGAGCGGCAGGTCGCGCGCGATCAGCGTCAGCCGGCGCGGCGTCGCGTAGGTGACGATGTCGCTGGTGGCGATCCCGGCCTTGGCGAGTTCGGCGGTGAACAGCTTGGCGAGGTCTTCGCGCGCCTTCGCCTGCATGCGGGCAGGAATTTCTTCGGAGCGGAGCTCCAGGAGGAAGTCGGTCATTCGGGCTCACCGGTCGGAGCAAAAACACTCTGCGCTCTCTGCGCCTCTGCGCGATAGTCTGTTCGCGCAGAGGCGCAGAGGACGCGGAGAGAAGACGAGATACAGCCTGCGGCGCTTGGGCGCATCATGCCGCCCATCCGTGCTTGTCCATCCAGGCGGCGCAGGCGCCTTTGGCGAGGTCGCGGACGCGGCCCATATAGGCCTGGCGCTCGGCGACCGAGATCACCCCGCGCGCCTGGAGCAGGTTGAAGACGTGGCTGGCCTTGATCGCCTGCTCGTACGCCGGGATCGGCAGCTTGTGGTTCAGGCTGTTCTCGCATTCGGCGACGTGCTTGCGGAACTGGTCGAACAGCGAGTCCGTGTCGGCGACCTCGAAGTTCCACTTCGACATCTCCTGCTCGTTCTCCAGGAACACCTCGCCATAGGTGACGCCGGCGTCGTTGAACGCGAGGTCGTAGACGCTGTCCTTGTCCTGGATATACATCGCCAGGCGCTCGAGCCCGTAGGTCAGCTCGCCCGCGACGGGCTTCATGTCGAAGCCGCCCATCTGCTGGAAATAGGTGAACTGCGTCACCTCCATGCCGTCGCACCAGACCTCCCAGCCGAGCCCCCAGGCGCCGAGCGTCGGGCTTTCCCAGTCGTCCTCGACGAAGCGGATGTCATGCTTCAGCATGTCGATGCCGATCGCCGCGAGCGAGCCCAGATACAGCTCCTGGAGGTTCGCCGGCGATGGCTTCAGGATCACCTGATACTGGTAATAATGCTGGAGCCGGTTCGGATTTTCGCCGTAGCGGCCATCGGTGGGACGGCGACAGGGCTGGACGAACGCGGCGTTCCACGGCTTCGGCCCGAGCGCGCGCAGCGTCGTGGCGGTGTGGAAGGTGCCCGCACCCATTTCCATGTCGTAGGGCTGCAGGATCAGGCACCCGTGCTCGCTCCAATAGTCATGGAGCGTGAGGATCATGCGCTGGAAGCTGAGAGGCTTTTTCAGGGGCTGGGTCACGCGCGGGCTTTGGCGGATGGGGGTGCGAGAGGCAAGTGGTGCGTTTGAGTGGGGCATCCTACATGGGGGCGACCAACGATAAGGATGCCCTGGCCTTGAAGCTGTTTTCGAAGATCGTCCCGTTCCGATCCGCGCTCTCCGCGATCGCGATGGCGTTCGCCCTCCCCGCCTGCGCGCAGGTCGCGCCGAAGCCCGTGCAGGCCGCCAACGATGCCGATCCGGCGTTGTGGGTGGTGAAGGACAAGGACACGACGATCTATCTGTTCGGGACGATCCATGTGCTGAAACCCGGCATGACGTGGTTCGACGAGGCGGTGAAGACCGCGTTCGACCGGTCGCAGCAGGTGGTGCTCGAGCTGGTGATGCCCGATGCGAACAAGATGCAGAGCCTCGTGATGGCGACCGGCGTGGCGAAGGATGGCCCGACGCTGACCGAACAACTGCCCGCGGACAAGCGTGCTGCCTATGCGAAGGCGGTGACCGACCTGGGGCTGCCGGCGAACGCGTTCGATCGGTTTCGGCCTTGGCTCGCGGCGACCAACCTGTCGATCGCGCCGCTGTCGAAGCTCGGCTATGACTCGGAGAATGGGCCCGAGCATGTGATCACCGCGGCGGCCAAGGCGGCGGGCAAGCCGGTGATCGGGCTGGAGACGGCGGAGCAGCAGCTGGGCTATTTCGGCGGGCTGTCGCAAAAGGCGCAGCTGCAGTTTCTCGGCACCACGATCGACGAACTGCCGAAACTCGAGACGACGATGGCGACGATGGTCGACGAATGGGCGAAGGGCGATCCCGAGGCGCTGGCACGGGAGATGAACGACAGTCTGAAGGATTCGCCCGAGGTGGCGAAGGTGCTGCTGGTGGATCGTAACGCGCGCTGGGCGGAGTGGGTCGCGAATCGGATGAAGTCGCCGGGAACGGTGTTCGTTGCGGTGGGCGCGGGGCATCTGGCGGGGCAGGACAGCGTGCAGGCGCAGTTGGCCAAGCTTGGCGTGAAGGCGGAGCGGGTGAAGTATTGAGCTGCTGAATCCCTCTCCCCTTGGGGGAGAGGGAGGGAGGAGCCGTAGGCGACGGAAGGGTGAGGGCACGCGTTTGGGGCAGCCCGTGCCCTCACCCTCCCACGTGCAAGTGCACGCGGGCCCCTCCCTCTCCCCCGAGGGGAGAGGGTATAGTTGATTAAAACGTGTACTTCCGCTATGCGCCCGCGCTTCCGGTCCATGGTCATCCCTGGAGGCGTGGGCGGGAAGAACAACAAACGAGTTTCGGAGAATATTGATGAGCGACCAGTTGACGCTCGCAGCCGAGACGCGTGACCGGGTTGGCAAGGGAGCCTCCCGGGCGCTGCGTCGTGATGGCCGCGTGCCTGCCGTGATCTACGGCCTGAACAAGGAACCCACCTCGGTTCATCTCGAGGAAAAGGCGCTGATGAAGGCGCTGATGACCGGCCACTTCATGAATTCGGTCGTGATGGTCAACGGCGTCCGCACGCTGCCGAAGGACGTCTCGTTCCACCCGGTCAGCGATCGCCCGATCCATGTCGACTTCCTGCGCATCGGCGAGCACTCGACCGTCACCGTCGCGGTGCCGATCGTGTTCACCGACGAAGACGACGCGCCGGGCATCAAGAAGGGCAAGGGCGTCCTCAACATCACGCGTCATGAGATCGAACTGGTCGTCGACGCATCGGACATCCCGAGCGAGATCTCGATTTCGCTCACCGGCATGGAAATCGGCGATTCGATCCACATCAGCGACGTGACGCTGCCCAAGGGCGCGACGCCCGCGATCGACGACCGCGACTTCGCGATCGCCACGATCGTGCCGCCGACCGTGCCGACCGTCGAGGACGAAGAGCTCGAGGCTGAGGTCGCCGAGGCGCAGGCCGCCGAGGCTGCTTCGGACGAAGAGCCGGTCGTCGAGCCTAACGACGACAACAACGACGACGACAAGATCACGCCGCAGAAGAAGGACTAAGGGCTCCGGCCCTTCGTCTTCGGATGATGGTTTTGACGTGATCGGGCGGGCGGGAAAGCTAGGGCTTTCCCGCCCGTTTCGTTTTGGGGGATCGGCGGGCTTTGTCCGCGCCTTCCCCACCCCTGCCCGTCATCCCCGCGCAGGCGGGGATCCAGACCCTCGGACCTTTGTGAGGAATCGAGAGGTTTGCCAGTATGGGTTCCCGCCTCCGCGGGAATGACGGTAGGGGCACAGGCAGCGACTTTTTCTTGGAGAATAGAACGTGCAGATCTGGGCGGGACTCGGCAATCCGGGGGCGCAATATGCGATGCACCGGCACAATGTCGGGTTCATGGTCGCCGACGCGATCGCCGAAGTGCACGGCTTCGGCGCGGTCAAGAAGCAGTTCCAGGGCTGGACTCAGGAGGGGCGGATAGGCTCCGAGAAGATCCTGCTGCTCAAGCCCGCGACCTTCATGAACGATAGCGGCCGGTCGATCGGCGAAGCGCTGCGCTTCTACAAGCTCGACGTCGACGCGCTGACGGTGTTCCACGACGAACTCGACATTGCCCCCTTCCGCGTCAAGGTGAAGACCGGCGGCGGGACCGCGGGGCATAACGGGCTGCGCTCGACCGACCAGCATCTGGGCCCCGATTTCCGCCGCGTGCGGCTCGGCATCGGGCATCCGGGGCACAAGGACCGCGTCACCGGCTATGTGCTCGGCAATTACGCCAAGGCCGAGATCGAGCCGCTGTCCGACATGCTCGGCGCGATCGCCGCGGAGGCGGCGTGGCTGGCGGCGGGCGACGACGTCCGTTTCATGAATGATGTCGCTGTGAGGATGCAACCATGACCACCCGCTCGCTGTTCGCCACCCGGTTCTACGAGGCCGATCTCGGCGATGACGATCTGGTCGAGGAGCTCGAGGACGCTGCACTCGAACTGTCCAAGGCGGACCGCGCGGGTGTCGCGTGGTCGAAGGCGCATGGCTATCGCGGGTACACGTCGTACGCGTCGCTCAACGACCTGCCGCTGCGCGATCCGCGGTTCGGCGATCTGGTGCGGGTGCTCAACAAGCATGTCGCGGCGTTCGCGAAGGATTGCGCGTTCGATCTGGGCGGGCGGAAGTTGAAGCTCGACAGCCTGTGGGTGAACGTCCTGAAACCGGGCGGCGCGCATTCGGGGCATATCCATCCGCACAGCGTCGTGTCGGGGACGATGTACGTGACGATTCCCGAAGGCGCGGGTGCGCTGAAGCTGGAGGATCCGCGGCTGCCGATGATGATGGCGGCGCCGACTCGCCTCGACGATGCGCCGGAGGATCTGCGGACGTTCGTCTATGCGGTGCCGAAGCCGGGGAGCGTGTTTTTGTGGGAGAGCTGGCTCAGGCATGAGGTGGTGCCGAATGCTGCTAAGGGCGAGCGGATCAGCATCAGTTTCAATTATCGGTGGTGAGGCAGGCAGGCCTCACGACCACCTCCGTCATCCTGACGAACGTCAGGACCCAGAGCCAAGCAGCGTAGGCGCCCGTAACCCTGGGTCCTGACTTTCGTCAGGATGACGGGGGGAAGAGGGCAGCACGCACCGCGCGCCGCCCTCCTGCCCGATCAGGCCGTCGGCATCGACGCCATGTCGATGACGAAGCGGTACTTCACGTCGCTCTTGACCATGCGGTCATACGCCGGCTCGATCTCGTCCATGCGGATCATCTCGATGTCCGACACCAGGCCGTGCTCGTTGCAGAAATCGAGCATTTCCTGCGTCTCCGCGATCCCGCCGATCAGCGAGCCCGCCAGCTGGCGGCGGCGGAAGATCAGGTTGCCGACCGAGGGCGACGGATGCGGCTCGGCGGGCACGCCGACCAGAGTCATCGTGCCGTCGCGCTTGAGCAGCTCGAGGAACGGGTCGAGATTGTGCGGTGCGGCAACGGTGTTCAGGATGAAGTCGAAGCTGTTCACATGCTCTGCCATTGCATCGGCATCCTTCGACACGATCAGGTCCTTGGCGCCGAGACGCTTGGCGTCGTCGCGCTTGTTCGGTGAGGTCGAGAAGACATAGACCTCGGCGCCCATCGCGTTGGCGATCTTTACGCCCATGTGGCCGAGACCGCCGAGACCGACGATGCCGACCTTCTGGCCAGGGCCGACCTTCCAATGCTTGAGCGGCGAATAGGTGGTGATGCCCGCGCAGAGCAGCGGCGCGACCGCGGCGAGATCGGCCTCGGGATGCGAGACCTTCAGCACGAAACCCTCGTCAACGACGATATGATCCGAATAGCCGCCGAAGGTGTGGCCGCCGAGCACGGGATCGGGGCCGTTATACGTGCCGACGAACCCGGTCGTCTCGCAATATTGCTCCTCGCCATCGGTGCAGGACGGGCACTGGCCGCAGCTGTCGACCATGCAGCCGACGCCGGCGATGTCGCCGACCTTGAACTTGGTGACGTCGTCGCCGACCGCGGTGACTCGCCCGACGATCTCGTGGCCTGGGACGCACGGGTAGAGCGTGCCCTCCCACTCGCCCTTGGCGGTGTGGAGATCCGAGTGGCAGACGCCGCAGAACGCGATGTCGATCGCGACGTCGGTCTTGCCCGGCGCGCGGCGCTCAAAGCTGAACGGCGCGAGCGGCGTTGCGGGGGATTGCGCGGCAAAGCCGTTGGCGGTGGTGGTCATGCTATTCCTAAATTCTGACGGGCAGAACGCGATATACGCACGGGGATCGGTTTATCTACCGAGCGGTACGGTAATTTTGCTGCATTGCGGCAATCGAGTGGGTCGATCAGTCGAACGTTCCGTCATCCTGACGAAAGTCAGGATCCAGAGTAACGGACGGCGCCCCTCGCGACCCTGGATCCTGACTTTCGTCAGGATGACGGGAGAGTTGGAGCGAAGGCTGAGGCCTGATGCTGGCGTTCCGCCCCGCCCTGCCCTAAAGCCCGGCGCACATTCTCATACCAAGGGCATATCATGGGTTTTCGCTGCGGCATCGTGGGGCTGCCGAACGTCGGCAAGTCCACCCTCTTCAACGCGCTGACGCAGACGGCCGCGGCGCAGGCGGCGAACTATCCGTTCTGCACGATCGAGCCCAATGTCGGCAATGTCGGCGTGCCCGACAAGCGGCTCGACTCGCTGGCCAAGATCGCCGGCTCGCAGAAGATCATCGAGACCCAGCTCGGCTTCGTCGACATCGCCGGCCTGGTGCGCGGCGCGTCGAAGGGTGAAGGGCTCGGCAACCAGTTCCTCGGGAACATCCGCGAGGTCGACGCGATCGTCCACGTGCTGCGCTGTTTCGAGAATGGCGACGTGACGCATGTCGACAACAAGGTCGATCCGATCGCCGATGCCGAGACCGTCGAGACGGAACTCATGCTGAGCGATCTCGAAAGCCTGGAAAAGCGCGTCCCCAACCTCGCCAAGAAGGGCATGCAGGGCGACAAGGAAGCCAAGATCGGCGCCGCCGTGCTCGGCCAGGCGCTCGAATTGCTGCGCGAAGGCAAGCCCGCGCGGCTGACGGTGCCGAAGGACGAGGACGAGGCGCGCGTGTTCGCACAGGCGCAGCTGCTGACCGCCAAGCCCGTCCTCTACGTGTGCAACGTCGACGAGGGCGATGCCGCGAACGGCAATGCGCTGTCGGCACGCGTGTTCGAGAAGGCCGCGGCCGAGGGCGCCGAGGCGGTCGTCGTGTCGGCAGCGATCGAGGCGGAAATCGCGACGATGCCCGCCGTGGATCGCGGCGAGTTCCTGGGCGAGCTGGGGCTGGAAGAGACCGGCCTCGCCCGCGTCATCACCGCCGGCTACAAGCTGCTCCAGCTGCTGACCTTCTTCACCGTCGGCCCGAAAGAGGCGCGCGCCTGGACCGTCCATGCGGGCGCGACCGCGCCGCAGGCCGCGGGCGAGATCCACGGCGATTTCGAAAAGGGCTTCATCCGCGCCGAGACGATCGCGTATGACGACTTCATCGCGCTGGGCGGGGAATCGAAGGCGCGCGAGGCGGGCAAGCTGCGCGCGGAAGGCAAGGCCTATGTCGTCCATGACGGCGACGTGATGCACTTCCTGCATAGCTGATCGCGAAAGCGGCGAGGCTCGAAAACGAGTCCTCGCCGTCGCCGTGCATGGCTGCACGCGCGCTGGGCTTCCCGCGATAGGGAAGCGCGTCCCCATGCGTCCCTGAGCCTGCCGATAAATACCGCGCATGTCGTCCACACTGCTTCCGCACGTGGCGCATGGCCGGTAGAGAGCGCGGCATTCGGGATTCGTTCGGGACGACCATCTATGAAGACTGCGGCGACCTTCCTTGGCGCGATGCTGGCCACCGCCGTCTCCGGCTGTGCCTATCCCTATACGCCACCCGCGCTCGCGCCGATCATCGCGCCTGCTCCGCGCACGACGGCCGCCGCGATGCCGGTTTCGGAGGCGCGCGCGCCCGTCACGATCCTCGTGTCGATCGACGGGTTCCGGCCCGATTATCTCGACCGCGGGGTGACGCCCAACCTTAACCGGCTGCGCGCGGGCGGGGTGTTCGCGAGCATGCGGCCGTCCTTTCCCAGCATCACCTTTCCCAATCACTGGACGCTGGTGACGGGTCTGCGCCCCGATCGCAGCGGGATCGTCGGCAACAAGATGGAGGACCCCGCGCGGCCGGGCGAGACCTTCACGATGGCGAGCGACGATCCGTTCTGGTGGAGCGAGAGCTCGCCGATCTGGGTCGATGCGGAAAAGGCCGGGATCCGGACCGCGACGATGTTCTGGCCGGGCGCGAACGTCGCGGTCGGCGGGACGGTGAAGCCCGACAGCCACGGCGCGATCGACGGCGGCACGCGGCCGGAGGACTGGCAGCAGTTCAACCAGCAGGTGTCGGGGACGCAGCGGGTCAATGCGGTGCTCGACTGGATGCGGCGCCCGGCGGCGATCCGGCCCAAGCTGGTGACGCTGTATTTCGATACGGTCGACAGCGCCGGCCATGCGGATGGCCCCGACAGCGCGGGTGTCACGCGCGCGATTGCGGACGTCGATGCGAGCATCGGTGCGCTGGTCGAGGGGCTCGCGGCGCTCGGGCAGCGCGCGAACCTGGTGATCGTCGCGGACCACGGCATGGCGGCGACGAGCAGCGACCGGGTCGTCGCGCTCGACACGATCGCGGACAAGGCGGATTACCGGACGGTCGAGACCGGGCCCTATGCGACGCTGTTCGCGGTGCCGGGGCATGAGGCGGCGCTCGAGGCGCGGTTGCTCAAGCGCCACGATCACCTGCAATGCTGGCGCAAAGGGGAGATCCCCGCGCGGTTCCATTATGGGCGCAATCCGCGTGTGCCGAGCTATCTGTGCCTCGCCGATGTCGGCTGGCGAGTCGATCCGAGCGCGCCGACCAAGACGTTCGTCGGGGGCATGCACGGCTATGACAATATGGCGCCCGAGATGCGCGCGCTGTTCCTCGCCAACGGGCCTGCGTTCGCGCGCGGCAAGACGCTTGCGAGCTTCGACAATGTCGCGATCGAGCCTTTGCTGCGCGACCTGATCGGCTTGCCGGCGGAGGCGGGGCTGGACGGCACCGACGCGCCCTTCCAGAAGGTGATGCAACGATAAGAGGAGCCGCGCGCATGCAGTATTTCGAGGATATCGAGGTCGGTAGGACCGCGTCGTTTGGCCATTATGCCGTGACCCGCGAAGAGGTGATGGACTTCGCCACGAAATATGATCCGCAACCGTTCCACCTGTCGGACGAGGCTGCCGCGGCGACGCATTTCGGGCGGCTGTCGGCGAGCGGCTGGCATACGTGTGCGATGACGATGGCGATGCTGGTCGCGCATCTGAAGGAGAACCGGCAGGCGGGACTCGGATCGCCCGGGATCGACGAACTGAAATGGGTCAAGCCCGTCTATCCGGGCGACACGCTGCGATGCGAGAACGAGGTGCTGGAAAAGCGCGTCTCGGCGAGCCGGCCCGAAATGGGGATCTTCAAGAGCCGGATGCGCGTGTTCAACCAGGACGACGTGGTGGTGATGACGTTCGTGTCGAACGGGCTGGTGCAGACGCGCCCCCAAGACGCGCCTGCACAGTCCGCCTAAGCCCGGCGCGCCTTAGCGTGGCGTGCGGTTGCCGCCGCCACCGCGATTGCCGCCGCGGTTGCCGCCACCGAAGCTTCGACCGCCACCGCCATTGCCGCGGTTCTGGCGGAACTCGCGGCGGTCCTGCCGGGCTTCGTTGCGATAGCCCTGACGCGCGTCGCGGCGCTCGCCGCGGAACTGGTCGCGCGTGATCTGGCCGTTGCGGAGTTGCCCGCGATCCTCGCGGCGGTCCTGGCGGAAGTCGCGGTTGGCCTCGCGACGATCCTGGCGATAGTCGCGTGCGGCGGGGCTGTTGCCGCGCGCGAAATTGCCCCAGTTGCCGCCACCGCGGTAATTGCCGCGATGGCCCTGCCAATAGCGCTGCTGGTCGCCGTTCCAGCGATAGGGGCGCCGGTTGCGATCGTAGACGTACACGCCCGAGCCGGGATAATAATAATCGCCGCTCCAACCGTAATAGGAGTTCAGGCCGCCATAGCCTGCGAACCCGTCATAGCCGCCGTAACCGCCGCCATAGCCTGCGCCGCCATAGCCTCCGCCGTAATAGGGGTCGCTCGCATAGCCGACTCCGGCGCCGCCATAGCCATAGCCGTCGGTGCAGCCCGCGACACCCAATCCGAGACCCAGGGCCAGGCCGATAATGCCGAAGCGCTTCATAAACATGGAGATTCTCCCGTACGTGGAGAGCGGACACAAAGCGCCGCCATTCGTCGCACAACGGACTCTGTATGTCGCAAGTTCCATGAACGGGGTCTGACGGGGGGTGGTGATCGAGCGACCGGAGCGACTCCTGTGGCCGCAGCGAGGGCGTATTCGGACGCCCGGAAGAAAGGCACCTCCCCGGCGGAGGCCGGGGTCCAATAGCGACGACAGGGGTAACTCCGCGCAGCCACCCGTTAGCGACGTTCCCCAATTGGACCCCGGCCTCCGCCGGGGGGGTATTTAGGGGGGTGTAGGTCAGTCCGCTCCAAGCACGGGCTTGGTGCAAGCATTGCATGACGACGTGTATGGGCGCCGCCCGGGCGATCTCGTCGCTCAGCAATATGACGGCGCTGCTGATGGGGAGCGGTGGAGGTCGGCGCGGCTGGAGAAAGCCACGCCGAAGATCATGGCGACACCCTAGCTGTTCCCCCGCGGAGGCGGGGGGCCGGGGTGGCGGGGTGCTGCGGTACTTAGCTGGGCCCCCGCGTCCGCGGGGGAACAGATTGGTGGGTTTCTGTGGCTGACGGGCGATCAGTGGCCGGGGAAGTCGATCAGCGCCGTGGCGTCGATGCCGTCGGCGCGTAGGGCCTCTGCGCCGCCGAGATCGGGGAGGTCGACCAGGAACTGCGCGTGCGTGACCACCGCGCCCGCCTTGTTGAGCAGGCGGACCGCGGCGCGGGCGGTGCCGCCGGTGGCGATCAGGTCGTCGACCAGCAGGACGCGGGCGCCGGGCGCGAAGGCGTCGGCGTGGATCGCGATGCGGTCGGTGCCATATTCGAGCGCATAGTCTTCGGCGATCGTCGCGCCGGGGAGCTTGCCGTCCTTGCGGATCAGCAGCACGCCCGCCTTCAATGGCGCGGCAAGCGCGGCGGCGAACAGGAAGCCGCGTGCCTCGATGCCGGCGACCAGATCGACCGGGCCCGAGACCGCCGCGACCATCCGCTCGATCGCGGTCGCCCAGCCGGTCGGGTCGAGCAGCAGGGTGGTGATGTCGCGGAACTGGATGCCGGGCTTGGGGAAGTCCGGGATGGTGCGGATCAGCGCCTTGAGGTCGGCGTTGCGCTCTTCGGTATCGGACATGGGCGTTCCCTTCTTCGCACGGGCGGCAGACGTATCGCGCCGCCGCGCTACGGCCAAAACGAAAGCGGCGGATCGGGCTGTTCGCCCGTCCGCCGCTCCCTCTATCCGTGCGCCCTTACCGTGGGAGCCCTGCGATCATCAATGCTTAACGTCGCGCCAGACGTTCTGATAAGCGCCCCAGGCAAGCCCGCAGAAGATCAGGATGAAGATGATCGACGCGAACCCGGCGGCGTGACGCGCCTCGAGGTTGGGCTCGGCGGTCCAGGTCAGGAACGCCGACACGTCGGTCGACATCTGCTCCTTGGTGGGCTTCGTCCCGTCCGCATAGGTCACCTGACCATCCGAGGTCAGCGGCGGCGGCATCGCGATATTGAGGTTCGCGAAATACGGGTTGTAGTGGAGACCCTCGGGCGTCTTGATGTCCGGGAATTCCTTCAGCAGCGCAGCAGGCTGCGTCGTGTAGCCGATCAGCAGCGAGTGGACATAGGCAGTGCCGTCCTCACGCGCCTTGGTGATCAGCGAGAGATCGGGCGGCAGCGCGTTGTTGTTCGCGGCGCGGGCGGCGACCTCGTTGGCGAAGGGCGACGGGAAGCGATCCGACGGGATGTTCTTGCGCGTCGCGGGCTCGCCCGTCTCCGGGTTGATCGACGGCTGCTCGATCACCCACTGGCTGGCGATCGCCTTAACCTCGGGCTCCGAATAGCCGATCTTCTGCAGGTCGCGGAACGACACGAGCCGCAGCGAATGGCAGGCGGCGCAGACCTCCTTGTAGACCTGGAAGCCGCGCTGGAGCTGGCGGCGGTCGAACTTGCCGAACACGCCATTGGAGGCGAGCTCGAGTTCCTTGGGATGCTTATGCGCGACGCTCTCGGCCGACGGCGCGACGGGGTCGGTGATCGCCCCCGAGATGCTGCCGAAGAGCGCGATGCCGAGCACCAGCACGAAGGCCGCGCCGACGATGGATGCGATGAGACGAACCATGTGTGTGTCCTCGAGTTCGTATCAGTGCGCGGCGTGCGGCGTGGACGACGTCGGCGACGTCTCAAGGGCGGTGTGCGCAGGGCTCGTCCCACCGTGATTGGCCAGCACGGCCTCGGTGATCGAGTTGGGCAGCGGCCGCGGACGCTCGGAGCGCGAGATGATCGGCAGGATGATCAGGAAATGCGCGAAGTAATAGGCCGCGCAGATCTGGCTGAGGATCACGTAGAACGCGTTGGCCGGCGCGCCACCGCAATAGCCGAGCACCAGGATGTCCGCGACCAGCACCCAGAACGCGATCCGCGCCTTGGGACGGTAGTTCATCGAACGGACCGGCGAGCTGTCGAGCCAGGGCAGAAAGAACAGCAGCAGGATCGAGCCGAACATCGCCAGCACGCCCCAGAGCTTGGCCGGCAGGATGAAGTCCGCGGTGAAGGCGCGCAGGATCGCGTAGAACGGCCAGAAATACCATTCGGGGACGATGTGCGCGGGCGTCGAGAGCGGGTTCGCCGGGATGTAGTTGTCCGGGTGGCCGAGATAGTTCGGGAAGAAGAACAACAGGCTGGCGAACACGAGCAGGAAGATGCCGAGCCCGAAGCCGTCCTTCGCGGTGTAATAGGGGTGGAAGGGCACGGTGTCCTGCTCGCCCTTCACGTCGACGCCGGTCGGGTTGTTCGAGCCCGGGATGTGCAGCGCCCAAATGTGCAGGATGATGACGCCCGCGATCACGAACGGCAGCAGGTAATGCAGCGAGAAGAAGCGGTTGAGCGCGGCGTTGTCCGGCGCGAATCCGCCGAGCAGCCAGATGCGGATGGTGTCGCCGACGAGCGGGATCGCCGAGAAGAACCCGGTGATGACCTGCGCGCCCCAGAAGCTCATCTGCCCCCAGGGGAGGACATAGCCCATGAACGCGGTCGCCATCATCAGCAGGAAGATGACCACGCCGAGCAGCCACACCATCTCGCGCGGCGCCTTGTACGAGCCGTAATAGAGCCCGCGGAAGATGTGCGTGTAGACGACGATGAAGAACATCGACGCGCCGTTGGCGTGCGCATAGCGCAGGAACCAGCCCGCGTTGACGTCGCGCATGATGCTCTCGACCGAGTCGAACGCGACTGCGCCGTTGGCGGCGTAGTGCATCGCCAGCACGATGCCGGTGATGATCTGGATCGCCAGCGCGGCGCCGGCGAGGACGCCGAAGTTCCAGAAGTAATTGAGGTTGCGCGGGACGGGATAGCCGCCGCCGAGTGAATTATAGACGAGCCGGGGAACGGGAAGCCGCTCATCCAGCCACCGCGTCAGCGGCAGCTTCGGTTCGTATTGCTTGGCCCAGGGAAAGCTCATGTCGTTTTCCTCAGCCTACCGTGACGACGGTGTCGGAATTGAAGGCATAGTCCGGCACGTGGAGGTTGGTCGGTGCGGGGCCTTTGCGGATGCGCGCGGCGGTGTCGTAGGCCGAGCCGTGGCACGGGCAGAAATAGCCGCCGAACGGGCCCTTATTCTCGCCCTCGCCCGCGCCGAGCGGCACGCAGCCGAGATGCGTGCAGACGCCCAGCGTGATCAGCCAGTTCTTCTTGCCCGCCTTGGTGCGCTGCTCGAGTGTCTGCGGATCGCGCAAGGTCGAGATATCGACCGCGTCGGCCTCCGAGATTTCCTTCGGCGTCAGGTTGCGGACGAACAAGGGCTGCTTGCGGAAGCTGGTCTTGATCGCCTGGCCGGGGAGGATCTTCGACAGATCGATCTCGGTGGTCGACTGTGCGAGCACGTCGGCCGAGGGGTTCATCTGGTTGATCAGCGGCAGGACGATCGCGACCGCGCCGACCCCGGCGAACGAGACGGCGGCGATGTTGATGAAATCACGGCGGCGAGGGTCATGGGCCTCTTCGTGAAACGGCTCTGGCGATTCGCCGGGAGGAACCATGTCGTCGACTGTCGCCATTCATCTCGCCCTTGCACGTTATTTTTTTCGTGACGGTCTAAGCTGTCGGTTTCGCAAAACCCTATGCCCAATCCGCCCGACCGTCCCCACGGAGGCTATCGTCTGATAGACGGCGGGACCGCGCTTTGCCAACTCCCTTTTGCTTTGGGTTACCCTTGGACGCTCGGCGCGCTAGAGGATCGGGTATGCGTATTGCCCTCTATCAGCCCGATATCGCCGGAAATGTCGGCGCCATCCTGCGCACCGCCGCGTGCATGGGGATCGGCGTCGATCTGATCGAACCGATGGGATTTACCTGGAGCGAAAAGGCCGTGGCGCGCTCGGGTATGGATTATGTCGGCGCGGTCGACGTCGTGCGCCATGCCGATTGGGACGCGTTCCTGGCGCAGGCGAGCGGGCGGATCGTGCTGCTGACGACCAAAGGCGCGGTACGGCTGGACGTGGCCGCGTTCCGCGACGACGACATACTGCTGATGGGGAGCGAGGGGACAGGCGTGCCCGAGGACGTGCATGCGCGCGCCGACCTGCGCGTGCTGATCCCGATGCGGCCGGGCTTGCGATCGATGAACATCTCGGTGGCGGCGGGGATCGTCGCGGCGGAGGCGTTGCGCCAGACGGGCGGCTGGCCGAGCTAATCCTCCCCGGCACGGGGAGGGGGACCGTGCGAAGCATGGTGGAGGGGGCTCACCACAAACGCCCCGCCTCGTCATCACGGTCGTTACGCTCGTGGCAATCCCCCTCCACCCTTCGGCCAAGTAGCCGAACGGTCCCCCTCCCCGTGCCGGGGAGGATTTGGTAGGGGTGGCGCCATGATCGAACTCGACCCCCAGCAAGCCGCCGCCCGCCACTGGTTCGAATCGCTTCGCGACCGCATCTGCGCGGAATTCGAGGCGATCGAGCGCGAGGCGGGTTCCGATGCCGCGTTCGCCTATACGCCGTGGGACCGGGTCGATCCGTCGGGCGGGCCGGGCGGCGGTGGCGTGATGGGCGTCATGAAGGGCCGCGTGTTCGAGAAGGTCGGCGTCAACGTCTCGACCGTCGGCGGCACGTTCGAGGGCGAGTTCGCCAAATCGATCCACGGCGCGGGCGAGGATCCCCGCTTCTTCGCGACCGGGATCAGCCTGGTCGCGCACATGGCCAACCCGCACGTGCCCGCGGTGCACATGAACTGCCGCTTCCTCAACACCACCAAGCGCTGGTTCGGCGGTGGCGGCGATCTCAACCCGCCGCTGCCGATCGAGGAAGATACGGCCGACTTCCATGCGACGATGAAGGCGGCGTGCGACGCGCATGATCCGACGCACTACACGCGGTTCAGGGAGTGGGCGGAGACCTATTTCTACATCCCGCACCGGAAGGTCAGCCGTGGTGCCGGCGGGATCTTCTTCGATCACCTCGATGGCGATTTCGAGACCAACTTCGCGTTCACGCGCGACGTCGGCGAGGCGTTCCTCGATTCCTATCCGCGGATCGTGCGGCGGCGGATGAACACGCCGTTCGACGCGGCCGACGAGGCGCGGATGCTCGAATGGCGCGGGCGCTATGCCGAGTTCAACCTCGTCTACGATCGCGGCACGCTGTTCGGGCTGAAGACCGGCGGCAATATCGACGCGATCCTGATGAGCCTGCCACCGCGCGCGACCTGGTCGTAGGATGGCGCTGATCCCGGTCGCCGGCGACACGCTGGCGACGATCGTCACGACGCTCGAGATGCGGACGCGGCCGCCGCTCAAGCCGAGCCCGGGGTCGCGGCTGAGGCTGGTGCGGTGGGACAAGCCAGCACTCGAGAAATACCGCGCGCTGTTCCGGCGCGTCGGCGGCCCGTGGCTGTGGTTCTCGCGGCTGGTGATGGCGGACGAGGTGCTGGCGGCGATCGTCCATGATCCGGGGATCGCGGTGTATGCGGTGCTCGATCCGGCGGGGATCGAGGTCGGGATGCTCGAACTCGATTTCCGCGAGGCGGGCGCGTGCGAGATCTCGTATTTCGGGTTGATCCCCGAACTGGCGGGGCAAGGTCATGGCCGGTGGCTGATGGCGGAGGCCTGCGCGCGGGCCTGGGCGAAGGGGGTGACGCGGGTCTGGCTGCATACCTGCACGCTCGATCATCCGAGCGCGCTGGGCTTCTACCGCGCGCAGGGGTTCGTGGCGGTGAAGCGGACGATCGAGACGTTTCCCGATCCGCGGGTCTCGGGGGTGCTGCCGCCGGAGACCGCGCCGCAGATTCCGTATCTGGGGACGCTGGGGTAGCCCCCTACTCCGTCACCCCCGCTACTGCATCGATCCCATTCGACTTGGTCCACCTCCCCGGCGGAGGCCGGGGTCCAGTTGGGGACGGTGCCAACTGCGCGGTGCGCCCGGTTACTGCGACCTTTCCACCTGGGCCCCGGCCTTCGCCGGGGGGGGTGTTGTCTATTGGGGGACCGGCGCCCTACCGTGCCAGGCGACGATAGGCCGAGATCGCGATCAGCGCCATCGCGATGCCCGCCGCCATGGCCGCCACCGCGGCGCCGGCATCGACGATCACGAGCGCCACGGGGTTGGGCTCACCCCCCTCGCGCAGTGCGCGGTCGAGCATCATGAACGGCGCGCCGGCGAGCCAGCCCGAAATGTAGCTGAACGCCGCCAGCCCCATCAGCGGCAGTCCCGCGCCGCGGCTCAGCGCGAAGCTCCGGCGGATCGCGCCGAGCGCGCCGAGCGGCGCCTCCGCGAACAGCGCCGGGCCGGTCAGCATCGTCCGGCCGAGGATGTAGAGGCCGGGGATCGCATAGAGCAGCAACCCTGCCCCCGCCGGCAGCGACACGATCACCATCGCCAGCAGGAAGCGCGGGAAGATTCGCAGGCAGCGGGTCAGCGCCTGACGCAGGTCGAGCTTGTCGCGATCGAGATACAGCCCGTAGAACAGCGACGTACCGAAGAAGCTCATCACATAGGCGAGCAGATACCAGCCGCCATGCGCCGCCGCCCAGGTCTGTACCGCGTCGGCCCAGGCCATCGCCTGCGCCTCGTTGTCGCCGGCGCCTGCCACCGGCATCGGCGGATCGGGGACGACGAGCGCGAGCGCGAAGGCGGGCAGGAACAGGAACGGCGCGGCGATCCGCAGCAACAGGTCGCGGTCGCGCTTGAACAACGTCCAGGCATCGGTGAGGACGGTCGCGAAATCGAGCTTCATGGGACGGCGTGTTTCTCTCTGACGGCGACATAGAGCTGCGCGGTGAAGACCGCCGCGAGCACGGTGAAGGCGGTGGTGACGATCGTCGCGGCGATGCCCGACAGGAAGGTGGCCGTGACGATCCCGTCGGCGCCGAGCGCAAGGCGGAAGATGATCCCCGTCACCGACTGCGCGGCCCAGGTCGAGACGAGCATGACGATCGCGAACAGGATCAGGACGCCGATGATCCGCCATGTCAGACCCTTGGTCAGCTGGACCGAGCGGCGGATCGCGCCGATCCCGCGGCGTTCGTTAAGGATGACCGGGTTGAGCAGCACCAGCCGCGCGCCGATCCAGATCGCCACCACCAGATAGGCAAGGCCATAGAGTGCGGTGAACCCGGCCGCACCCGCGCTGGGCGCGGTCATCTGCGCGCTGGTGCCATTGGCGGCGGCGGCGAAATCGAACCCCGACTGGAGCAGGACTATCACCGGCGGCACCGCCAGCAGCATCGCGAGGGCGGTGAGCAGCGCGGTGATGCCGAGCGCGGGCAGCAGGCGCGCGCTCGCCTGGCGACGCGCGGAGGCCGCGTCGGTGGCGGGATCGGTCGCGATTCCGACAATCGCGAGTTGCGCCCACAGCATCGCCGCCAGCGTGCCGATCGCGAGGACGATGCCGACCAGGGCGAACTGCATCGTGCCCGGCGTCGAATAGGCCGCGAAGCCGTCGCGGACGACGCTGGGCAGCAGCATGCCGAGCAGCGCGATCGGCGCGATCATGCCGGTGCGCCCGTTGAGCACCTCGATCGTGCGGTCCCAGACCGTTCCCATCTTCACCATGCGCCGAACTCCCCGTTCCCGTTCCTGCGCGGACTAGCCCAAGCCCCCGCGCTTGACCACAAGGTTGCGGGATAGGTGCTGGGCGCGTCGGAGTTGCAACTTGGGGCCGGGGTGCGCAATTGGGAGGGGTGACCAGCCCCCTTCCCCCCGAGATCGAGTGGCGCACCAGCGCCGGCCTCACCCCCTATGCCGATGCGCTCGCCGAGATGGAGGCGCGCGCGGCCGCGGTCGGCGCCGGCGACGCGCGCGAACTGCTGTGGATGCTCGAGCACCCGCCGATCTACACCGCGGGGACCAGCGCGGAGCCGGGCGACCTGATCGAAGCGCGCTTTCCGGTAATCCCGACCAGGCGCGGCGGCAAATACACCTATCACGGGCCGGGCCAGCGGATCGGCTATGTCGTGCTCGACCTGACCAAGCGCGGGCGCGACGTGCGCTGTTACGTCCACGCGCTAGAATCCTGGGTGATCGCGGCGCTCGGCGAGCTGGGCGTCGAGGCGTTCGCGGTCGATGGCCGCGTCGGCATCTGGACGCTGGAAAACGGACGTGAAGCGAAGATCGGTGCGATCGGCGTACGCGTGAAACGGTGGGTGACGCTCCACGGCTTTTCGGTGAACGTGGCACCCGACCTGGCCCATTTTGGTGGCATCGTCCCGTGCGGCCTTCCCGAGTACGGCGTTACCAGTCTGCAATCGCTTGGCATTTCGGCGGACCTTGCAACCTTCGACGCTGCGCTTGCGTTGACGGTCGATGCTTTCCTTGAAACAGTTTCTTGTCCTCAAGAAAACGAGGCTTGAGGGCGAAGCGTTATCGGATTAATGTCCACTACGATTTGGGTATTAAGGGCGAGCAGCCAGCCAAATCCTCTATCTAGGGAGCTTCCACATGCGTGCACTCATTTCCAAGGTCCTGACCGGTTCGCTGATCGCCAGCGCAGCACTCGCGGTTTCGGCTTGCGGTCCGAAGACCGAGACGACCACCGACAACACGATGGTCACCGACATGAACGCCACCGAGGGCATGGACACCATGACCGACAACATGACCGCCGTTGACGGTGCGTCGAACGGTGGCATGATGGCCAACGACAGCATGATGGCGAACGACACGATGATGTCGAACGACACCATGATGACCAACAACGCGATGTAATCGTCGCGAGGGCCAGCCGCCTCGGCGGACGGCCTTCAAAGACATTGCTAGTGTGAAGGGCCGTCCGGGCAACCGGGCGGCCCTTTCGCGTTGTGGGCTTGCCGGGGGTGGATCAGGCGATCCGATCAGGGCATGAATGGCGGTAAAGCTGGGTCGTTTCGCAGCCGTCGAATCGGTATGCTGCACGCGTGAAATCGTGCTGCCCAAAAGGTTAAAATCGCTTGGGGGTTTGACGGAAACGCTTTAGATTCGTCGACTTGGAATGCCCCTGGGGAGGTTTGAATGAAAGTGTTGCGTACTGCGCTCGCGCTCTGCGTGGCGTCGAGCGGGCTTGCCGTAGCGCAGTCGGCATCGGCGCAGTTTTTCCTGCAGTCGCGCGACTTTTCGGGTGCGGCGGTGGTCGGTGACGAGGCCGATCTCGGCCAGCCCCTGCCCGGCGCCACGTCCGCCGAAACGCGCGCCGCGCTGGTGTGGCATATGCGCGCCGCGCTCAACGTCGCTGCGCTGCAATGCCAGTTCGAGCCGACGCTGCTGACCGTGCCGAACTACAACTCGATCCTCGCCGATCATGGTGACGAGCTGAAGGGCGCGTTCGATACGCTGACCAAATATTTCCTCCGCGTGAACAAGGCGGCTGGCCTCAAGGCCGGGCAGGCCGCGCTCGACCAGTTCGGCACGCGGACCTATTCCAGCTTCGCCACGGTCGCCGCGCAATATGGCTTCTGCCAGACCGCCGCGTCGATCGGTCGCGACGCGGTGTTCGCACCGCGCGGGCATTTCGCCGATGTCGCGCTGGCGCGCTCGCGCGAGCTGCGCAACAGCCTGATCCCGTGGGGCGAGCAGCGCTTCCCGCGCTATATCGGTCGCGACCGCAATGCCCCGATGCCGCGGCTCGATGCGATCTGCTGGGACAAGAAGGGCGAATGGGTCGCCAAGAAGTGCGGCGCGCAGAACTGGCCGCCGGAAGGCGTCGGCATCGCCGGGCGTTGAGAATCGCGCCGGCCCCGCGCATGTCGCCCCTTCCTTCCCGGGGCCATGATGTGCGGGGCCGGAGCCCGGTGGTTTAGCGCAAGCCCAGCAGCTTGTGCGTCTGGAGCGACAACCGCCATTGCGGCCGCTCCATCACCATATCGACGCAGGCCTCGCGGTTCGCGTCTGCACGCGGATCATCGAGCGGCTGGAGCAGCAGGTTCGCGAAGTCCCACGTCTCGACATCGTCGATATCCGTACCGGGCTGCGGCCAGACCAGCTTGAGTTCGTGCCCCGTACGCTGGACGACGACGCTGCCCGCCTTGGGGCTCACGCAGATCCAGTCGATGCCGGGGTGTGCGGCAATCGTCCCGTTGCTCTCCATCGCGATCCGGAAGCCGTGCGCGTGGAGCGCATCGACGATCGCGTCGTCGATCTGCAGCATCGGCTCGCCCCCGGTCAGCACGACGAACCGGTCCTGCGAGCCTTCGCCCCAGAAGCCCGCGACCGCCGCCGCCAACGCCTGTGCGTCGGCGAACTTGCCGCCGCCAAGCCCATCGGTGCCGACGAATTCGGTATCGCAGAACCGGCACACCGCGGTTGCGCGGTCCTGTTCTCGCCCCGACCAGAGATTGCAGCCGGCAAACCGCACGAACACCGCACGGCGACCGGCGTTCACGCCCTCGCCCTGCAACGTCAGGAACATCTCCTTGACCGCATAGCTCATCGCTCAGCCGTGCTCCGTACCGGGGCGTGCGGCGTAGACGGTCGGATCGGCGATCCCGGCGTCCTCGAACCCCTTCGAGCGCAGGCGGCAACTGTCGCACGCGCCGCAATGCTTGCCGTCCGGCGTCGGATCGTAGCACGACCAGCTGAGCCCGAGATCGAGCCCGAGGCGCGTGCCTTCGCGCACGATGTCCGCCTTGGTCATCATTTGCAGCGGTGCCTGGATGCGGAACGGGTCGCCCTCGACGCCGGCCTTGGTCGCGAGCTCGGCAAGGCCTTCGAACGCGGCGATGAATTCGGGGCGGCAGTCGGGATAGCCCGAATAATCGAGCGCGTTGACGCCGATATAGATGTCGCGCGCGCCGGACGCTTCCGCCCAGCCGAGCGCGAGGCTCAGGAAGATCGTGTTGCGCGCGGGGACATAGGTGACGGGAATGCCGCCGCCGTCCTCGGTGCCGACGCCGTCCTTCGGCACGTCGATATCGGCGGTGAGCGCAGAGCCACCGAACGCCGAGAGGTCCATCGGCAGGACGATGTGGCGCTCGGCCCCCAGCGCCTCCGCGACCCGGCGCGCGGCATCGAGTTCGATGCGGTGGCGCTGGTTATAGTCAAAGGAGAGCGCGAGCACGCGCTGGCCGGCTTCGCGCGCGAGCGCCGCGGATACCATCGAGTCGAGACCGCCCGAGACGAGGGCGACCGCATAGGGAGCAGGAGATGTCATGATGCGCCGTTCGCTAGGCCAGCGGCGGGCAAAAAGAAAGGGGCCGCCCGGTGAGGCGGCCCCTGAGGTTGGCGCGAACCGCGCCACTAGGGAGAAAAAACGTGCCGAACTAAAAGCACAGCCGACTATATACCCGAAATGGGTAAATAAGACATTAATTCCTCGCCTTACCTAGATCAGGTGCGACGCAGCATCAGTCTTCGACCGGAACCGGGAATTTTTTGGCGCAAAACGCGCAGTCGACGACGATGAACCCCGTCTCGTCTGCCATCGATCGCCGTTCCTCGACCGGGAATTTCGAGATCACGCCCTTGATATAGTCGGGATCGCAGCGGCAGCCGCGCGTGATCGGGATGTCGGCGAGGATGCGGACGTCCTCCTCCTCGTTGAAGAGCCGCCACACGAGCGTCTCGAGCGGGAGTGCCGCGTCGGTCAGCTCGTCCGCGCCCATCGTATTGCCGAGCGTGGCGACATGCTCCCATTCGGGATGATCGAGCTTGGTGTGCAGCCGTTCGCGGCCATCCTCGCCCTCGGGCAGGTGCTGGAGGAACAGGCCGCCCGCGACGCAGCGACCGTCGGGCCCCTTGGCCATGCCCGTGCGGACCATCGTCGGGATCTGTTCGGACTGGGTGAAATAGCTCTGCGCCGCCTCCGACAGCGTGTCGCCGTCGAGCGGGACGATGCCCTGATAGCGTTCGTTGCTGCTCGCCATGTCGAAGGTGATCGCGAGATAGCCCGCGCCGAACAGCGCGAACAGCGACGGCTCGGCCGGGGCCTCGGCGAGCTTGTCCGCATCATATTCGATATAGCCGCGGACTTCGCCACCGCGATAGTCGCAGACCAGCAGCTGGACGACGCCATTGTCGGTGCGAGTCTGCATCGTCAGCTGGCCGCTGGCGTCCTTCAACGTCGAGCCGATCAGCGCGGCGAGCGTGAGGGCTTCGGCGAGCAGTTTCTCGATCGCGGGCGGATAGGCGTGCGCGGCGAGCACCTCGTCGAGTGCGGTGCCGAGCCGGACGATCCGGCCCCGCGCGCTGCGCGCGGGGATCGCGAAGGCCAGCGCGCGGTCGAGATCGGTCATGTTGGGGTCGTTCAAAGCTTCACCTCGTCATCACAACGCCGTCCGTCATCCCAGCGAACGCTGGGATCTCGTGCCGCAGGGGCAGTCTCCGTTATCGGGAGATCCCAGCGTGCGCTGGGATGACGGGCAGGCGAAGGATGAAAATGGGGAGCTCGCCCCGGCCCTTCAACCAATCTGCCCGAAGCACCAGCGCAGCACCGATTTCTGCGCGTGGAGGCGGTTTTCGGCCTCCTGCCAGATCAGCGACTGCGGGCCGTCGATCACCTCGGACGTGACCTCCTCGCCGCGATGTGCGGGGAGGCAGTGGAGGAACTTCGCGTCGGGCTTGGCCATCGCCATGAGCGCGGCGTCGACCTGATACGGTGTCAGCGCCTTCAGCTTGGTGTCCGAATCACTCTGCCCCATCGAGATCCAGGTGTCGGTGACGATGATGTCCGCCCCCTCGACCGCCTCTTGCGGCGACGCGACGACCTTGGCGCGGCCCTTGCCGAGCGCGACGTCGGCGTCGGTCGGCTGATAGCCTTGCGGACAGGCGGCGACGACGTCGAACTTCATCAGCCCGGCCGCCTCGACGATCGAGGCGAGCACGTTGTTACCGTCACCAAGCCACGCGACCTTGAGGCCGGGGAGCGTCTTGCCGCTCTCGATGATCGTCAGCAGGTCGGCCATGATCTGGCACGGGTGCGACGCGTCGGTCAGGCCGTTGATGACGGGGACGCTGGCGTAATGCGCCATCTCCTCGATCTTGGCGTGATCGTCGGTGCGGATCATGATCGCGTCGACATAGCCCGACAGGATGCGCGCGGTATCCGCGACCGACTCGCCGCGGCCGAGTTGCATCGAGCCTGCGTCGGACACGATCGAGGTGCCACCGAGCTGGCGGATCGCCATGTCGAACGAGAAGCGCGTGCGGGTGGAGTTCTTCTCGAACACCATCGCCAGCGTGTGGCCGGCGAGCGGCGCGTCGGCGTCCGCGCGGCCCTTGGGGAAGCCGGCGCGCGCCGCCTTGCGATCGAGCGCATCGGCGAGCATCGCGGCGATGCCGTCGGCGCCGGCGTTGGTGAGATTCAGGAAATGGCGGGTCATATCATCCTCCCCGGCACGGGGAGGGGGACCGCGCTCGCAGAGCGGGGTGGAGGGGGGCCTCCACGAGCGCTGCGCTGCGGGGCGATCCCCCTCCACCATGCTTCGCATGGTCCCCCTCCCCGTACCGGGGAGGAACAGTTCAATCGTCGGCGGCGGGCACGTAGACGCGCGCAGCGGTCGACAGCTTGTCGAGGCACTCGGCGATGTGGCTCTCGTCGATCACCAGCGGCGGCAGGATGCGGATGACGTTCTCGCCCGCCGATACCAGCAGCAGATTGTGATGATCGCGCGCAAACGCGACGAACGCGCGGCTGTCGCTCTTGAGCTTCAACCCGAGCATCAGCCCGGTGCCGCGGACGCTGTCGAACAGGTGATCGTGGTTGGGGATCATCTGCTCGAGCCCCTGCCGCAGCCGGTCGCCCATCGCGGTGACGTGCGCGAGGAACCCGTCCTCGAGGATCACGTCGAGGATCGCCTCGCCCGCCGCCATCGCCAGCGGGTTGCCGCCATAGGTCGAGCCGTGCGTGCCCGCGACCATGCCCTTGGCCGCCTCTTCGGTCGCGAGGCACGCGCCAAGCGGGAACCCGCCGCCGATGCCCTTGGCGACCGACATGATGTCGGGGGTGATGCCGTACAGCTCGTGCGCGAAGAACTTGCCCGTTCGGCCATAGCCGCACTGGACCTCGTCGAGGACGAGTAGCAGGCCGTGCTCGTCGCATGCTTTGCGCAGGCCGGTCAGGAATTCGTGGCTAGCCTGGCGGATACCGCCCTCGCCCTGGATCGGCTCGACCAGGAAGCCTGCGGTGTTGTCGTCGATCAGCGCGAGCGCGCCTTCGAGATCGTTGAACGTGGCATAGGCGAATCCGGGCAGCAGCGGCTCGAACCCGTCGCGCATCTTCGCCTGGTTGGTCGCCGAGATCGCGCCGAGCGTACGGCCGTGGAACGCGGTGTCGAACGTGATCAGCGTGTGACGCTCGGGATTGCCGTTGGCGAAATGATAACGCCGCGCGGTCTTGATCGCGCACTCGACCGCTTCGGCACCCGAGTTGGTAAAGAACACCGTGTCGGCAAACGTGTTGTCGACGAGCCGCTGCGCGAGGTGCTCGCCCTGCGGGCTGCCGTACAGGTTCGACACGTGCATCAGCGTGGCGGCCTGGTCGGCGATCGCCTTGGTCAGATGCGGGTGGCCATGGCCGAGCGCGTTGACCGCGATGCCGCTGGCGAAATCGAGATACTGCTGGCCGTCCTCACCGAAGAGGTACGCGCCCTCGCCTCGGACCGGACGCACGCCACACCGCGGGTAGACGGGCATGAGCGGGGTGATGGTCACGACGGCAGCTCCTTCAAACAACGAGGGCGACCTGTATCGGCCGCCCGAGCTGCTTGATACGAGGCCGAGACGCCCGGGGCAACACCGGTTAGACGCCATGCGCGATGACCCGGCTGGTGCAGCCATGGGCGCTGTGTCGACCCGGTACGGCAAACCGGTAACGACGGGCCGGGGGCCGCCGTGGCTGGTCAGCTCATTCCAGGCTCGACCGTCAGATCGAGTATCTCGATATGCGGAACGGACGACCGCGCACGGATCCGCGTCCCCTTCATGCTGACGACGTCGTAGACGATGGAATATCGCTCGATCCGCCGAAGCCCCTCATCGGACGGGGCGCGTTGCAAGGGCCGGTACCGGCGCTCGCCCAGCGCGTCGGTCACCAGTTTCATCCAGCCCGCATCCACATTAGTCGACGTGCGAACGGTATCGATGTCGCGGACCGTTCCATCGGGCGCGACCCGGAATGCGACATCGGCCCATTGCGGCGTCGCTTCGCCGTGCAACCGCGCCACGGTCGAGGGATTTTCCTGCCGCCAGTTGTTCAGGTCGATCGGCGGCGCGTAGATGAGTTCCGCCTTGCTGACACGATCGGTATTCGTCGCCGCGATACAGTCGCGCCCGGCGTTGACGCCCGTGCCCTGCAGACGGCACCGCAGGAACTTCGCGGCATCGCGAAACGGTGCCAGATCGGGTTCGGTCGTCTCGTCGATGCGACGGAGCGAATCGAACGCCGTTTGCCGATACGCCGGCACGAGCGGCGCGATCGACGTGTACAGGCCTGCGATACGAAAGAGCGCATAGCCTTTGACCCGGACGTCCCCCGCCGCCGCCGCCTGATTCGCGACCTTGTTGTAGACGTCGCGCGCGGCGATGAAGCGGCCCTCCTTGGCGAACGCGTCGCCGACCGCGAGTCGCTGGATGAATATCCGTCGGTCGGTCGAGGGAAGGCCGCTCTTGAGCGCGTCGAGCGAGTCGATGGCGGTAATGCGCGCGGCATCGCGTTGCCCGTTCACCGCCAGCATCCGGCCGCTGGCCCGCAACAGATCGCCCACCTCGACGGGCAATTCGCGTTTGTACCGCATGTTGCGCCCGCGTGCCTTTGCCAGCGTGCGCTGCGCCTCGGGATAATCGCCTGCGAGGAACTGGTCCTCCGCATACGCCAGCGAGGCGTCGATCTCCTCCTTCGGCGGACACTGCCGCGCGATACAGGCTGCCAGCGCGCGTGCGCTGTCCTCGACCCGCCGACCGACCACCACGATGGTCTTTCCCTCGCCATCGGCAGAATGTGCGGGCGCGACGGGGGCTGGCGCGGCCGCCTGACTGGAAACGGCCGCCTGAAGCAAAACGAAAGCAAACGGGATCATGCAGATACCCCTATTCATTCGACGGCGTACGCGCCGCGATCGGAACAGTGTATGCGCATGTATTGGTTACGCAAGATGATCGTTACGAAGAAATTTGCGGCGTCCTGGACGGCGTGATCGGCAGATACCGAGTCTAGCGACCTAGGCTTGACCTTGGCCTTTGCTCAGGCGTCGATCGCTTCCTCGTCCATGCGGCCCGCATTCTCCTGGATGAAGGCGAAGCGGTGGGCGGGGTTGTTGCCCATCAGGCGGTCGACGAGATCCTTCACCCCTGCCCGCTCCTCATATTCCTGCGGGAGCGTGATGCGGAGCATGCCGCGCGTGGCGGGGTCCATCGTGGTTTCGCGGAGCTGGTTCGGGTTCATCTCGCCGAGGCCCTTGAAGCGGCCGACGTCGACCTTTTTGCCCTTGAACACGGTGCGCTCGAGTTCGGCGCGGTGCGCGTCGTCGCGCGCGTAGACGCTCTTGGTGCCGACGGTCAGGCGGTAGAGCGGCGGCTGCGCGAGGTAGAGATGCCCGCGGCGGACCAGTTCGGGCATCTCCTGGAAGAAGAACGTCATCAGCAGCGTGGCGATGTGCGCGCCGTCGACGTCTGCGTCGGTCATGATGACGATGCGTTCGTAGCGCAGCGTGTCGGGCGTACAGTCCTTGCGCGTGCCGCAGCCGAGCGCGAGCGTCAGGTCGGCGATTTCCTGGTTGGCGAAGATCTTCGCGCTGGTCGCCGAAGCGACGTTGAGGATCTTGCCGCGGATGGGGAGGATCGCCTGAGTCTTGCGGTCACGCGCCTGCTTCGCCGAACCGCCTGCCGAGTCGCCCTCGACGATGAACAGCTCGGTGCCTTCGGGCGAGTTGGCGGAACAGTCGGTGAGCTTACCCGGCAGACGCAGTTTACGCGCGGAGGTCGCGGTCTTGCGCTTGACGTCGCGTTCCTGCTTGCGGCGCAGGCGTTCGTCCATCCGCTCGAGCACATAGTTCAGCAGCGCCTTGCCGCGATCCATGTTGTGGCTGAGAAAATGATCGAAATGATCGCGGACCGCCTTCTCGACGAGGCCCGCGGCCTCGGGGCTGGTGAGGCGATCCTTCGTCTGGCTCTGGAACTGCGGTTCGCGGATGAAGACCGACAGCATCAGTTCGCTGCCGACCATCACGTCATCCGCGCTGATATCCTTGGTCTTCTTGTTGCCGACGAGATCGCCGAACGCGCGAAGCCCGCGGACGAGCGCCTGGCGGAGGCCCTGTTCGTGCGTGCCGCCATCGGGGGTCGGGATGGTGTTGCAATACCAGCTGTACGAGCCGTCGCTCCACAGTGGCCAAGCGACGGCCCATTCGACGCGGCCTTGCGTCTCGCCGTTCGCGCTCGGGAAATCCTGCGAGCCCGAGAAGAAATCGGACGTCGCGCATTCGCGGCCGGCGATCTGGTCGCGCAGGTGATCGGCGAGGCCGCCGGGGAACTGGAACACCGCCTGTGCGGGCGTATCGTCACCGATCAGGTCGGGCGCGCAATGCCAGCGGATCTCGACGCCCGCGAACAGATACGCCTTCGAGCGGACGAGCTTGTAGAGACGCGCTGGCTTGAAGTTCAGTTCGGTGCCGAAGATCTCGGTATCGGGGGTGAACGCGACGCTGGTGCCGCGGCGGTTGGGCGTGGGCCCGAGATGCTCGATCGGGCCGAGCGTCTGCCCCTTGGCGAAGCGCTGGCGGTACAATTGCCGATCGCGCGCGACCTCGACGACGGTGTCGGACGACAGCGCGTTGACGACGCTGATGCCGACGCCGTGCAGGCCGCCCGAGGTGGCGTACGCCTTGCCCGCGAACTTGCCGCCCGAGTGCAGCGTCGAGAGGATCACCTCGAGCGCGGACTTGTCGGGAAACTTGGGATGCGGATCGACCGGGATGCCGCGGCCATTGTCGACGATCGTCAGGCGGTTGTCGGCGTCGAGCGTCACCTCGATCCGCGTCGCATGGCCGGCGACCGCCTCGTCCATCGCGTTGTCGAGCACTTCGGCGGCGAGGTGGTGCAGCGCGCGCTCGTCGGTGCCGCCGACATACATGCCGGGGCGGCGACGTACGGGCTCGAGCCCCTCGAGGACCTCGATCGAGGAGGCGTCGTAGGTATTGGCGGCGGGTTTGCCGACGCCGGGTGCGCCCGGGGACGCGAACAGATCTTCAGCCATGCACAGAGCGTAGCCGCAGGCGCTGGACAAAGCCACAGGCTCTGTTTGTTCTCCCTGTTACCGTAAAGTCACATGCGCTCAAATTGTTGCGTTGCGGGGAGAAATTCCTGCGCCCGCCCCGTTTATGAAAAACCTGTCATGATGTTTCCGGGAGTGAACATGAACAAGACGATGATGGTGGCCCTGATCGGGACCGCCGCACTGGGATTCGCCGCGACGCCTGCCGCGGCACAGGAGATGGCCGACGACGCCGCACCGTTCAGCGGCATCTATGTCGGCGCGGCCGGTGGGTATGACGTGCAGCCGAACGATGTGGGGTCGTCGATCCAGTTCGACCGCAACCTCGACGGCCGGTTCGGCGATGCGGTCACGACCGCGACGGGCGCCAACGCGTTCTCGCCCGGCTTCTGCAACGGCGCCGCGACCAGCAGCACCGCGCCCGCGGTCGGTGGCCGTGGCTGTCGCAACGACAAGAACAACACGGCCTATTATGCGCGAGTCGGGATCGACCAGCAGATGGGTAATATCGTCGTCGGCGTCGTCGGCGAGTTCGGCAAGTCGAACATCCGCGACAGCGTCAGCGCATTCTCGACCACGCCCGCCTTCTACACGATGACTCGCGACCTCGATTGGGAAGCCGCGATCCGCGGTCGCGCGGGCTATGCGGTCAACACGACGCTGTTCTACGGCACGTTCGGCGCGGGCTATGCGCGGATCAACCGCGATTTCTATTCGAGCAACACCGCCAACGCCTATGCGCAGAGCGGCAAGAAGAACCAGTTCGGCATCACCGGCGGCGGCGGCATCGAGCAGAAGCTGGCCAAGAACGTCTCGGTCGGGCTGGAATATATGTTCCACCAGTATCAGGACGACGATTACCGCGTCCTCGTCACGCGTGGGACGCAGCCGGCGACCAACCCGTTCGTCCTCGCGCCGAACACGGCGGGGACCGCGTTCAAGCGGTCGGACGATAATTTCCGGTGGCACAGCGTGCGCGGCACGGTGGCGTTTAGGTTCTGAGGCGCAGGGCGAGTCCTGCACCAAGCTGGTGCAGGACTCGCCCAAGCCCGGCCGGCGCGGCTCGCCGCGGTCGACGACATGGGCTTTGCCCATGTCTAGCCGAGACAGAAAAGGCCGCTTCCCCAGTCGAGGAAGCGGCCTTTTCATGTTCGGGATGCCTTGGCTACCGTCCTGCCCAGCGCGATGGTGGTTTGCTACCGATCCGCTAGCGTTTTCCCCGCGAAGGCGGGGATCCAGACTGGGCTCCCGCCTTCGCGGGAGAACAAGGCAAAGATTCTCGCCAGCAAACACACGGACCACCCCGGCGAAGGCCGGGGCCCAACTGGGGAACGTTGCTAACAGAGCGGAGCGCACGATTCCCGAGACCTTCCCGATTGGGCCCCGGCCTTCGCCGGGGTGGTGCCTCTCGAAGTCTAGGTGGTAGCAGTTTTGAAAAGGCCGCTTCCTCACCCGAGGAAGCGGCCTTTTCAAATCACGCTAGCCATGGGCAAAGCCCATGTCGTCGGCCGCGGCGAGCCGCGCCGGCCGGGCTTGGGCGAGTCCTGCGCCAGGCTGGCGCAGGCCGCCCTACGCCTCAGCGAGGCCGTGGGCCGCCGAACGGCAGCGGTGGCGTCGGGCGGCGATCGCGGCGGGGCAGCTGTGCCTGGTACGCATGACCGCAATGGTCGACGCAATAGGGGAAGCCCGGGTTCACGGCCTTGCCGCAGAAATGGAAATCAGGCTCGCCCGGATGACCCAGCGGCCATTTGCAGATGCGGTCGTTGAGTTCGAGTAGGCTCGTCTTGTTCGCCATCTCGGCGGACGGCTTGGCGGGCACGAGGCGACGCGGCGGCGCGGGCGTGCTCGGCGGCTGCTGCTCGCCGGGGGCCTGGCGGAGGAAGCCGCCGGGGCCGACCGAGCGCAGGATCGGCTGCGGCGCGCGAACCGGCGCGGCGACGGCAGGTGCCGCCTCGTCCTCGTCCTCGTCTTCATCCGCGTCGTCCTCGGGCTCTTCGGCGACCGGTTCGGGCGCGGCGGGCTTTGCAGCGGCAACGGGCGGCGCGACCGGTGCGGGTGCAGGCGCTGCAACCTCGACAGGCTCCGGTGCGGCGACTGGCTCGGGCGCCGCCGCTGCGACGGGTGCGGATGCCTCGGTCGCGGCGGCCGCCTTGGCGTCGGGATCGTTCGGCTTCACCGGCGACGGGCGCGCCTGCAGTTCGAGGCGGTGCGCCTTGCCGATCACGGCGTTGCGGCTGACGCCACCAAGCGCTTCGGCGATCTGGCTGGCGGTCTGCCCGGCCTCCCACATCGTCTTGAGCGTCGCGATGCGCTCGTCGGTCCAGGACATATTCGTTCCTTAGTCAGCGTCAGCCGGCCAGTGTTAAGCGGTTGCGGGCAGCAGCGGCAGCGATTACCCGCAACCTCCATGAGCAGCCAGCCCCCAATCGGTGAAATCCATTCGGCGGTGCATTCCGCCCCCGGCGTTCCCGTCATCAAGAGCGTGAACTGGGAGGGATTGCGAACCCTCTATATCAAGGAGGTGCGCCGGTTCTTCAAGGTGCAGCTTCAGACGGTATGGGCACCGGCGATCACGACCCTCCTGTTTCTGATCGTGTTCACCATCGCGACCGGCGCGAAAAGCCCGGTTCCGGTCGATGGCCAGATCGTCGCGTTCGCCGATTTCATCGCCCCCGGCCTGATCATCGCGCAGGGGATGATGGGGCCGGCGTTCGCCAATGCGAGCTTCTCGCTGCTGGTCGGCAAGATGCAGGGGACGATCGTCGATTATCTCCAGCCGCCCTTGTCGACGGGTGAGCTGCTGGGCGCGCTGGTCGGTGGCGCTGTGACTCGCGCGGTCATCGTCGGGGTCGTGGTGTGGGCCGCGATGGCACTGTATCCGGGCGTGCACGTCACGCCGCACGCGCCGCTCGCGATCATCTGGTTCGGGTTGCTCGGCGCGGTGTTCCTGGCGTTGCTGGGCGTGCTGACGTCGATCTGGGCGGACAAGTTCGATCATGCCGCCGCGGTCACCAACTTCGTGATTGCGCCGCTCTCGCTGCTGTCGGGCACCTTCTATTCGGTCGACAAGCTGGCCCCCGCCTTCCGCGCGTTCAGCCATGCGAACCCGTTTTTCTATATCATCTCGGGCTTCCGCTACGGGTTCCTGGGAATCGCCGATTCGCCGGTGATGATCGGCGGGATCGTGATCCTCGTGATCGACGTCGTGCTCGCGACCTTGTGCTACCGGTTGCTCAAGAGCGGGTGGAAGCTGAAGAACTGATGCGCAGGCTGGCACTCCGGCTGCTCGCGATCCTGATGGCGCTGTTGCCCGTCGGAGTCGGTGCGCAGGGGGTTCAGCCAGACGCGGCGTTGCGCGCCAAGGCGGACGCGCTGGTAGAGATACTGGACGGTCGCGGGGCGTACGAAACCTATTTCGCGGCGACTTTCCGCGACAAGGTCCCGGCGGCGCAACTGTCGGCGATCGGCGCGCAGTTGAAGGCGGCGATCGGCGCCCCGCAACGACTCGAGACGTTCACCGCGACCTCGGCTTGGTCGGCGGACCTGACCGTCGGGTATGCGCGCGGTACTGCGAGCGTCCGCCTGGTGATCGATCCCGCCCCGCCGCATGCCGCAACCGGGCTGCTGATCACCGGCACGGCGCCGCGCGACGACAGCATGGCCAAGCTCGAAGCCGAGTTTCGCGCGCTGCCGGGGGCCAGCGGGTTCGGGCTGTATGCGCTGGGCCAGGGTAAACCCGTGCCGCTCCTCGCCTATCGCGCCGATGCCGCCGCGCCGCTCGGGTCGGCGTTCAAACTGTGGGTGCTCGCGGAGTTGGCGCGACAGGTCGCGGCGGGCGAGCGGCACTGGGCGGACGTCGTGACGGTCGGCGCGCCGTCGCTGCCCTCGGGTGTGATGCAGACCTGGCCGGCGGGATCGCCGGTGACGGTGCAGACGCTGGCGACACTGATGATCTCGATCAGCGACAACACCGCGACGGATACGCTGCTGACGACGCTGGGGCGCGCGAAGGTCGATGCGATGGCCGCGTCGGCCGGCGGCAGCGTGCCGGTGATGACGACGCGCGAGATGTTCGCGGTGAAGGGCGATGCGGCGCTGACCAGGGCTTGGACGGCGGGGTCGGTCGAGGCGCGCCGGTCGCTGCTGGCCGCAAACGCGGCGAAGATCGCGACGGCCAGGCTGGATCCGACCGTGTTCGCGGGGAAGCCGGTGGCGATCGACAGCGTCGAATGGTTTGCCAGCCCGGCGGCGATGGCGGGGCTGCTCGATCGGTTGCGCGGGGCGGATGCCACGACCCGGGCCATACTGTCGGTCAATGCGGGGGTGGATCCGGCGATCGCCAAGCGGTTCGGCTATGTCGGGTTCAAGGGCGGCGGCGAACCTGGGGTCGTGACGTTGAACTACCTCGTCCAGACCAAGGACGGGCGCTGGTATGCCGCGACCGGGAACTGGCATCGCGCGGATGACGCGGTGAGTGAGGTCCGGTTCGCGGGGTTGATGGGGCGGGCGCTGGCGTTGCTGGCGGCGCGGTAGGCCGCTTCATCGCACTACGGTTCCCCCGCGCAGGCGGGGGCCCAGGATACCAGACGCCATCGCCTGCGGCCCTGGGCTCCCGCCTTCGCGGGAGAACGGCAGTGGGGTCTCCCAAGCTGAAGCGGCCCCCCGGCGAAGGCCGGGGCCCAGCTGGGGGACGGTGCTGACTGAGGGCGGCGCTTCGTTATATCCACCTATCCACCTGGGCCCCGGCCTTCGCCGGGGTGGAAGAGGTGGCTTAGGCGCGCCCGGCGGCCTGCCAGCTGTCCGCGCACAGCCCGTAGATCAGGCTGTCGCGCAGGCCGAGATGCGTTTCCCATTCGTCGCGCAACAGTTGCTCGCGGCGAAACCCCAAGCGCTCCAGCAACAGGATCGACGCGGTATTCTCGGTATCGGCGTCGGCGAACACGCGTTTGCGCCCCTCGGCGAAGAGTCGATCGATCACCGCCGACACCGCCTCGCGCGCAATCCCCCGTCCCCACGCCTCACGCGCAAGGATGAAACCGATCTCGGTCACCCCGGCCCCGTCGGCCTCGCTGCCCGAGACCCAGCCGATCGCGCGGTCGTCGCCGGTGCGGGTGATCGCCCAGGTGCGCTGGTTGCCGGGTGCGGCCTCCTCGGCGAGATACGTGCGGACATCGTCGACGCTGTCGAGCGGACCGTCGGCGGAATAGGCCATCAAGTCCGCATCGGCGAGCATCGGGTGCAGCGCCGTCGCATCGCCTTCGACGAGCGGGCGCAACCGGAGCCGGCGGGTCCTCAGCACCGGCGAAACGCCGGCACGCCGCGGTCTGCGCCCGGGCTGCCTCACGCGGTGAGCGCGTCGACGAGCGCGCGGACCTTCTTCTGGCGCCATTGCGGCAGCGGCGCGACCAGCCAATAGCCGCCCTGCGACGGCTGCGATTCGCCGATCAGCCGTACGCGGGCCTGCGCCAGATCGCGCCGCGCCAGCAGTTCGGGGACGGTCGCACGCCCCAACCCCGCCGCCGCCGCATCGATCGCGAGCCCGGCGTCGGTGACGCGCACCAGCGCCACGCCGTCCTCACCCGACCAGGCGATCGCCGAATCGCCATCCCTGCCGGGCGCTGCGATCGTCACCATGCCTTCGGATTCGATCGCCTCGCCCTCATGCTCGCCCGGGCCATCGCCCCAGCGTATCGCGAGATCGAGATTGGCCTCGGTGAAGTCGACATTCTCGTCCGCGGTGATCAGCACGAAGCGGAGTTCGGGATCGGCCTCGGCAATCTGCGCGAGCCGCGGCATCAGCCATTTCTCGGTCAGGTCGCGCGGCGCGGCGATCGTCAGCGATTTGGAGGACTGGCCGGCCTGCATCGCGCGGACCGCCTCCTCGAACTGGAGGAAGCCGCCGCGCAGTGCACCGAGGCCAGCCTCGGCTTCGGGGGTCAGTTCGAGCCCGCGCGTGGTGCGCCGGAACAGGACGACGCCGAGCGTATCCTCGAGCGCACGGATCTGCTGGCCGACCGCCGCCGGCGTGACCGCCAGCTCGTCCGCGGCGCGCGTGAACGACAGATGCCGCGCGGCCGCGTCGAGCACGCGCAGGCCGTTGAGCGGGAGATGCGTGCGCTTCATCGCGAACTCCTCAATGCAGCACCGCGGGCGCGAGGAGCGCGAAACGGGGGATCTCGACGTCGAAGATCGCGCCGTCCTCGCGGACCATGCGGTACGTGCCCTGCATCGCGCCCGATGGCGTCGCGAGCGGGCAGCCCGAGACGTAGTCGAAGCTGGCGCCCGGTTCGATCACCGGCTGTTCGCCGACCACGCCTTCGCCCTCGACCGAGTGACGCGCGCCGCGGCCGTCGGTGATCACCCAGTGGCGGGTGAGCAGCTGGACGGTCTCGTCGCCCTCGTTCTCGAGCCGGATGTGATAGGCCCAGAACCAGCGGCCACGCTCGGGCTCGGACTGTTCGGGCAGATAGCTGACCGACACGCGCACCGTTACCCCATCGGTCGTCGCCGCGTTGGGGAACAGCGCCTTCATAGACCGGCCTTGCTCAGCGCTTGGTCGAGATCGTCGATCACGTCCTGCGCGTCCTCGAGCCCGACGTTGATGCGGAGCAACCCTTCGGTCACGCCCATCTCGGCCTGCTTGTCGGGCGAGACACTCGCGTGCGTGGTCGAGGCGGGATGCGTCATCAGCGAGCGCGAGTCGCCGATGTTGTTCGAGATGTCGACCAGTTCGAGCCCGTCGAGCAACGCATGCGCCTGTTCGCGCCCCTCGACCTCGAACGCGAAGATCGGGCCGCAGGCGTCCATCTGGCGCATCGCCAGTTCGTGTTGCGGGTGGCTCGGCAGGAAGGGGTGCAGGACGCGCGGCACGCGGCCTTCGAGGAATTGCCCGACCTTCATCGCGTTCTCGGACTGGCGGTGGATCCGCAGATCGAGCGTTTCGAGGCCCTTGAGCACCACCCAGGCGTTGAACGGCGACAAGGTCGGGCCAGTGTTGCGCGTGAAGGGGAGCAGCGTGTTGGTGATGAAATCCTCGGTCCCGCAGACCGCGCCTGCGAGCACGCGGCCCTGCCCGTCCATCATCTTGGTTGCGCTGTAGGCGGTGACGTCCGCGCCAAACTCCATCGGCCGTTGGAGCGCCGGCGTCGCGAACGCATTGTCGACCACCGTCGTGATGCCGCGTTCGCGTGCGATGTCGCAGATCGCCTTCAGGTCGGCGATGTCCATCGTCGGGTTGGCCGGCGTCTCGAAGAAGAACACTTTGGTCTCGGGGCGGACCGCGTCGAGGAACGCCTGCGGATCGCGCGCATCGACGATCGTCGTGGCGATCCCGAACTTCGGCAGCAGCGTGTCGGTCAGCCAGCGGCACGAGCCGAACGCCGCGCGGCCGCCGACGAGGTGGTCGCCGGTCTGCAGCTGGCAGAGCAACGCCGCGGTCATCGCCGCCATGCCGGTCGCCATCGTCCGGCACGCCTCGGCGCCTTCGAGCAGCGCGATCCGCTCCTCGAGCATCTGCACGGTCGGGTTCTGCAGGCGGGAATAGGTCATCCCCTCCTGCTCGCCGGCAAAGCGCGCCGCGGCGTCGCCCGCCTTGTCGTAGCAATAGCCCGAGGTGAGGAACAACGCCTCCGACGTCTCGCCATATTCGCTGCGGGCAGTGCCGCCGCGGATGGCGCGCGTCGCGGGACGCCAATTTTGGGTGATCGAACGATCCTGGCCGGTCTTGCGCTTCATGCGCGCCGCTTTGCCGCTGGGGAGCCGCGATGACAAGCCTTGCGGCCGTAACGGTTGGGTTAGACCTACTCCAACGTCTCGATCCTCCCCCGCCAGGGGGAGGTGGCTGGCTCTTGCCAGACGGAGGGGGCGGTCAGGGAAACGCCGGTTGCGCGTCCTCCCCTCCGTCACCTGCGGTGCCACCTCCCCCTTGCGGGGGAGGATTTGGGCGTTGCTAGTACCGCCCCCAGGTGAATTTCGACGACAGCGCATAGTTCCAGACCGCGCCGACGAGCACGCCGATCAGAGCGGACGCCGCCCAGGCGCCGTCGCGCATCTCGTACAGGAACGCGGCGATGCCGACATTGGCGACTGCGCCGACCGAGCAGATCACCGCGAACGACACCCAGCCGTCGACGAGCTGCCGCCACCCCTTCAGCCGGCGATCGCGATAGGTCAGCGCGTTGTTGAGGAAGAAGTTGAAGGTGAGCGCGGCGAGAGTCGCGACGATCTCGGCCAGCACGAACTTCGCGCCGAGCCCGACGAACAGCGCGGTCAGCACCGCCATGTGGATACCGACGCCGAGCACGCCGATCGCGGAGAACATCGCGAACCGCACCGGCACGAACCGTCCGAACATCCGGTCGTACAGCGCGATCAGATATTCCATCGCGACGACGTGATCGAGCTTGCTCTCGCCCTCGGTGCGGCAGCGGAAGGTGTAGGGGACCTCGACGAAGCGGAGCGGCTGCGGGCTGGCGGTCAGCAGGTCGAGCAGAATCTTGAACCCGATCGCTGACAGCGACGGCGCGAGCTGGCGGACGATGTCGGTGCGGATCATGAAGAACCCGCTCATCGGATCGTTGAGATCGCACTTCAGCACGCGCCGCGAAAGCCGGGTGGCCAATGCAGACTTGGCGACGCGGTCGCTGTCCCATTCGCCGGTGCAGCCGCCGGTGACGAAGCGCGAGCCGATCGCCACCTCCGCCTCGCCGGTCTTGAGCAGGTCGAGCATCGCGGGCAGCACGGTCTCGTCATGCTGGAGGTCGCCGTCGATGACCGCCACGAACGGCGCCGCGGTGGCGCACATCCCCTCGATGCACGCCGACGACAGCCCGCGCCGGCCGATCCGCTGGATCACGCGCACCCGCGTGTCGAGCCGCGCGATCGCGCGCGCGGCGTCGGCGGTCCCGTCGGGACTGTCGTCGTCGACGAAGATCGCCTCCCACCGGCGCCCGACGAGCGCCTGATCGAGCTTGGCGATCAACGTCGCGACATTGCCCTTCTCGTTGAACGTCGGGATGACGATCGCGAGCTCGAGAAGGGCGCCGGTCAAGCGAGGTTGGCCAACACCGCATCGCCCATCTCACGGGTCGTCAGCGTGCCGCCCAGATCGGGCGTGCGCGCACCGGCGAGGATCGCCGCGGCGACTGCGGCCTCGATCCGGTCGGCGGCATCGGGCAGGTCGAGCGAGTGGCGCAGCATCATCGCCGCGGACAGGATCGCGGCGCACGGATTGGCCTTGCCCTGCCCGGCGATGTCGGGCGCGCTGCCGTGGATCGGTTCGTACATGCCCTTGTTCGAGTCGTTGAGCGCGGCCGACGGCAGCATGCCGATCGAGCCCGCGCACATCGACGCCTCGTCGGACAGGATGTCGCCGAACAGGTTGCCGGTGACGATCACGTCGAACTGGCCGGGGTTGCGGACCATCTGCATCGCCGCGTTGTCGACATACATGTGGCTGAGCTCGATATCGGGATAGTCGGCCGACACCTCGATCACGACGTCGCGCCAGAGCTGCGAGGTCTCGAGCACATTGGCCTTGTCGACCGACAACAGCTTGCCCTTGCGCGTGCGTGCGGTCTCGAAGCCGACGCGGGCGATGCGCGCGATCTCAGCCTCGTCGTAGCGCATCTCGTCATGGCCTTCGCGCAGGCCGTCGGCGGTGGTGCGGATACCCTTCGCGCCGAAATACACGTCGCCGGTCAGTTCGCGGACGATGACCATGTCGATCGACCGGGCGATCTCGGGGCGCAGCGCGGACGCATCCTCGAGGCCTGCGAACAGCTTGGCGGGACGTAGGTTCGCGAACAGGCCGAGGGCCTTGCGCAGGCCGAGAATGGCTTGCTCGGGGCGGAACTGGCGTTCGAGCGCATCGCAGTCGGGATCGCCGACCGCACCGAACAGGATGGCGTCGGCACGGCGGGCGAGGTCGAGCGTCTCGGGCGGCAGCGGATGCCCCGCGGCCTTGTACGCGGCGCCGCCGACAAGGCCCTCTTCATAGGTCAGGTCGAGGCCGAGCGTATCGAGCACCCGGCGCGCTTCCGCGGTGACTTCGGGTCCGATGCCGTCGCCGGCCAGTATCGCGATCAAGGGCATGTGCGTTCCTCCTGCGCGGCCCTTGCCGGGCAGTGCGCGCTCACGCAACCGCCCTTTTGAGCCGATCGACCAGCCGATCGCGCGCCGAGAGCGGGTCGGCGCGCCGGTCGACGAGGATGTCGCGGGCGAGGAAATGGCCGGTCAATCGGAGCCCGTCGAAGATGTCGGGCCAATCCGCCTCGCCGCCGACCATGAGGAAGCTGGGCAATCTGAGCAGCTTGGCCTCATAGCCGAACGCCGCCCCGCGCGAGACCGCGGCGCCGCTCTTGGGGCTTACGAAACCGAGATCGTCCGCGGTGCCGCTCGCGACGCACCGGTCGAGGTCGAGCCCGAAGCCGAGCTCCGCCAGCATCAGCAATTCGTACCGCACCAGCGCCGCCGCCCAGCCCCGCGCGGACGGCGCCGCCTCGATGGCGCCGAGCACGCCGTCGAGCGCGTCGTGGATCTGCGGATAGGGCTGCGCTTCGGGCAGCGCCGCCGCGGTCAGCGCGGTGGCCCATTCGAGCGCACCTGCCGCCAGCGGCTCGCCGTGCATCTGCGCGCGGCTGTGGATCAGCTCAGCGGTGAGCGAGGCGAGCTGCTCGCCGGTGCGCGCACGCCATTCGCCCTGGATGACGTTCGCCTGCAGCAGCACCGGCCGCATCGCGCGCGACCGCCCGCCGCGGACATAGCCGGGCTGCACGCCGTCGTTGCGGGTCAGCGCACGCACGATCGCGCCATGCTCGCCGTGCTGGCGGACGGCGACGACGATGGCGGCTGCGCGAAGGTGCATGGGGGGCCTATACCCCGGTCGTCTCGGGAGCGGGAGGGGGACCGCCTTCTGTCATACTTACGCCCGGCGATACTGCCCCGCGCCGTCTTGCCCCGCGCCATCCTGCTCCATCACCGTCATCCTGACGAAAGTCAGGATCCAGGGTAACGAGTGTCGCCCTGCGTGGCTCGGGATCCTGACTTTCGTCAGGATGACGGCGGGGGTGTGGGGCCTGCGATTCGCGGTGCGACGACATGGGTTCGTCACCTTGCTTGGGACTGGCAATCGCGACCCTAGCGGCGGATCTTCCGGGCGAACCTCGCCAGCGCCGGATGCGTCGCCGCCCGCTTGGCAGACGCCATCGCGCCGTCGAACCCCCGCAACGCCGCCAGCGTCGCGCGGTTGCCCAGCGTTGGCCGCAGCATCAGCACATCGACGCACGCCGTCCCCGCCGTCGAGAATTGGCGCTTGTGCTGGCCTTCCCCCTCGGTGAAGTCGAACCGTGCGAACCGGGCTTCCGCAAACAGGTCGCGCATCGCCTCGACCTGGAGCACCGCGCCGGGCGACAGGTCGTTATGCGCCGGATCGTGGCCGACATGATCGTATCGCAACGATTCGCCGTCGGCGGTGCAGCAGAGATACGCGACCGGCGCGCCCTCGACGAACAGCAGCCACGCGCGCAGCCGGTCCGCGTCGGCGAGCGACTCGAGCTCCCGCACCGACGCGGCATCGTCGGGCAGTCCCGATCCGAGCAGCTTCTCCTGATAGGTCGCCGCCGACACCGCGCGGGCGAGCGGGTGGAAGACCGCGAACGCCGCCGCATCGTGATAGCGCCGGATATCGAGCGCGCCGCCGTTCGCCGCGGCGAACTTCTTCGCCTTGCGCTTGATCCCCGAGCGCGCGCTGCCCGACAGGCCGGCGAGCCACGCCGCCTCGCCCGCCGCCAGATCGACATGATAGCGGACATAGCGCTGGCGGACGACCGCGATCAGGCCATTGCCGTCGAGGCCGGCGAGCATCGTCTCGGGCAGCGACGTCACCAGATAGCCGTCGGCCTCGTCGGGTAGCGCGGGCAGTGCGAATGGGGCCTTTTCTGCCGACGAAGCCAGCACGGCGTCGAGCGAGAACGGCACGCGCACCAGTCGTCGCGCTACCGTCGCCAGCGTCCGCGCGCCGATCTGGAACTTCAGCGCCAGCCGTCGAACGCGCGGGTCCGCCGTCGCCGGCGGCGCGGTCATGAGCGTTCCTCGACCCAGTTCGACCAGAGTTGCTCGGCTTGCCGCCAGCGCATGCGCAACCGGTCCGGCGCGAGCGGCACGTCGGGATGACCGAGCGCGAGCGGGGGGCGATCCGCGAAATGATGCGTCGGCAATGCCGCGCGCATCTCGTCGAGCATCGCACACAATGCGCGGAAACGCCGGACATGCACCGCGTTGGGCCGCGTCCCGCTGCGGTTGGCGAGTTCGAACCCGTGGCTGACGATCGTCACTGCGCCATGCCCCGACACCGCGGCATGTTCGAGCGCGTCATAGCTCTCGCCGGCGGACAGCGCGCAAAGCTGGAACGTGCGCACCCGGTCGCGCCGCTCCTCGATCACCGTGACCGGCACCTCGATCACGCCGCCGTCGCGACTGCGCTGCACGGGTGCGATCTGCTGCGCGGGCAGCGAGATCCGGCTCGTATGGGGCGCTTCGGAGCCGTTGTGGCTGCTGTCATAGGTGAAGCCCAGCGTCGACAACGCGGTCAGCGTGTCGTCATTGGCGGCGTAGCTGCCCGCGCGAAACGCGATCGGCTTGGGCGCGCCGGCCTCGACCAGCAGATCGGTCGCGCGCACCAGCAGGTCGATCTGCTCGGCCAGGCTATAGTCGTAGAGCTGGAAGCGGCCGTGATGCTCGCCCCGGTCCCCCCGCCGCGCCGCGGTCCAGTTCGGGTGGAGATGCAGCTGGATTTCCTGCCCCGCGGCGAGGATCGTCTCGACCATCCGCCGCACGGGCGCGAGGCCGTAGACGAGCGCGGGCATCGGATCGACGAAGAAACAGGCCTTGAGCGAATGCCGGGCGAGTTCCGCAAGCTGATAGCTCAGCCCGACGCCGGCGGGTTCGAGCGACCGCGCATAAATCTCGTCAGAATCGCGCCCCGCCGCATGATGACGCCAAGCGAATTCGGTATCGACGGTCAGGAAAACGGGCGTTGGCACGTCACAATGTAACAATGGCGAGTGAAGAATGGGTTTAGTTTTATGCAATCAGTTTGATCTCGATCTATTTCCACGAACGCAGCCTGGGTTTGGGGCAGGTGTGGCGCCCCGTAGCGCCCCCCGCCCCGTCACCGCGAATGGTAGAAGTCGTAGACCTGTTGCGCGACGCCCGCCGAGACGCCCGGCGCCTGTTGCAGATCCTGCAGGCTCGCGTTGCGCACCGCGCGGCCGGTGCCGAAATGCATCAGCAATGCCTTCTTGCGCGCGGGGCCGATGCCGGGGACCTCGTCGAGCGGGCTGGCGCCGATCGCCTTGCTGCGCTTGTCGCGGTGGACGCCGATCGCGAAGCGGTGGACCTCGTCGCGCAGCCGCTGGAGGTAGAACAGCACCGGCGCGTTGACGGGCAGCTGGAATTCGCGGCCGTCGAGCATGTGGAACACCTCGCGCCCGTCGCGGCCATGCTGCGGCCCCTTGGCGATCCCGACGAGGCACACGTCCTCGACGCCGATCTCTTCGAGCGCAGCCTTGACCGTGTTGAGCTGCCCCTTGCCGCCGTCGATCAGCACCAGGTCCGGCCATTCGCCCGAATCGCGATCGGGATCCTCGGCCTGCGCACGTGCGAAGCGCCGCGTAAAGACCTCGCGCATCATCCCGAAATCGTCGCCCGGGATGGTGTCCTTGTCCTTGATGTTGAACTTTCGATACTGGCCCTTGCGGAAGCCCTCGGGCCCCGCGACGACCATCGCGCCGGTCGCGGCGGTGCCCTGGATATGGCTGTTGTCGTAGATCTCGATGCGCTGCGGCGGCTCGGCGAGGTCGAACAGGTCGGCGACCTCGCGCAGCAGCTTCGCCTGCGTCGTCGATTCGGCCTGGCGACGCTCGATCGCCTCGATCGCGTTGCGCTTGGCCTGATCCATCAGGCGGCGGCGATCGCCGCGTTGCGGGACCTGGAGCGCGACCTTGTAGCCCGCGCGTTCGCCCAGCGCCTCGACCAGCAGCGCGGCCTCGGGGAGTTCGCGGTCGAGCAGGATCTGGCGGGCGGGCGGCACGTCCTCGTAGAACTGGCCGAGGAAGCTGGTGAGCACCTCGTCCTCGGGCACGTCGTTGGTGTGCTGCGGGAAGAAGCTGCGATGCCCCCAATTCTGGCCGCCGCGGATGAAGAACGCCTGGATGCCGATGAGGCCGTCCTTGCACGCCATCGCGAAGATATCCGCGTCGCCCACGCCCTCGGCATTGATCGCCTGCGTGCCCTGGATGAACGTCAGCGCCTTCAACCGGTCGCGCAGCAGCGCGGCGAGTTCGAAGTCCATATTCTCGGCCGCGGCCTGCATCTGCGCGCCGAGCTTGGCCTGCACGCCGGTCGACTTGCCCGCGAGGAAGCTCTTCGCGTCGTCGACCAGCTCCTTGTACGCGCCCTCCTCGATCCGGCCGACGCACGGCGCGGAGCAGCGCTTGATCTGGTAGAGCAGGCACGGCCGGTCGCGCGTCTTGAAGAAGCTGTCGGTGCAGCTGCGCAGCAGGAACAGCTTCTGGAGCGCGTTGAGCGTGTTGTTGACCGACCCGGCGCTGGCGAACGGGCCATAATAATTGCCCTTCGCACGCCTGGCGCCGCGGTGCTTCTGGACGCGCGGGAAATCATGATCGTCGCGCAGCAGGATGAAGGGGAAGCTCTTATCGTCGCGCAGCAACACGTTGTAGGCAGGGCGATAGCGCTTGATGAGCTGCGATTCGAGCAGCAGCGCCTCGGCTTCGTTGTTGGTCGTGACGATCGTCATCGACCGCGTCTGCGATACCATCCGCTGGAGGCGCTTCGTCAGCCGCTCGACCTGCACATAGTTGGCGACGCGGTTCCTGAGCGCACGCGCCTTGCCGACATAGAGCACGTCGCCGCGCGCATCCTGCATGCGATAGACGCCGGGGCGTATCGGCAGCGTGTCGAGCACGTTGCGGATCGCCGCGACGCCCGCCGCAAGATCGGGCGCTTCACCACCGCCGCGCACCGCGAACGTGGATTTGTCTTCGTTGAATCGATCGGGGGAGTTGGGAGAGGACATTGCAGGGGAATCTAGGCGCTACCCCCCGCTTCCGCCACCGTTGGAAAAAATCTTAGATCCCGTGCGCTTGAACCGCTCGCTCCGGTCCCAGACACGACCCCGACCGTCGCAGACACGACAAAGGCCGGTCCGACCCCTGTCGAACCGGCCTTCCAGACCTGCATGCGCTGATACCAGCGCTGCCGGGGTTACTTCGGCGCGAGCACCATCAGCATCTGACGGCCTTCCATGCGCGGATACGCCTCGATCTTGGCGATCTCCGCGACGTCGTCCTGCACGCGCTTCAACAGGTTCATGCCCAGCTGGCCATGGCTCAGCTCGCGGCCACGGAAGCGCAGCGTGATCTTGACCTTGTCGCCCTCGCCGATGAAGTCGTTCACCTTCTTCATCTTCGTGTCGTAATCATGGTCGTCGATGTTCGGACGCATCTTGATCTCCTTGATCTCCTGCGTCTTCTGCGACTTGCGTGCGAGGTTGGCCTTCTTCTGCGCCTCGTACTTGAACTTGCCGACGTCGAGGAACTTGGCGACGGGCGGATCGGCGTTGGGCGAGACTTCAACCAGGTCCAGGCCGTGTTCGGCCGCCTGCTCGATCGCTTCGCGCGTGAACATCACGCCCAGATTCTCGCCCTCGTGATCGATCACGCGGACCTTCTGGCTCTGGATGAATTCGTTGAATCGCGGGCCGTTCATCGCGGGCGCCTGCATCGGCCGGCGCATCGTGGGAGGACGTATGGGGGTTGCTCCTGTTGTTTCTGACGAAGTATTTGGGCCGGCTTATAGCGCAGAAAGCTCTGCGCGGAAAGCCGGCCTCGTCCATCACATATCGGGTGCGCGCGCCTCGACCGCAACCCGTGCCGCCGCATCGTCGAGCGCCATCATCTCCTGGCCCTGGCTGCCGAGCCGCCGGATCGCGACCGTTCCCTCGTCCGCCTCGCGCTTGCCGACCACGAACAGCAGCGGCACCTTGGCCAGCGAATGCTCGCGCACCTTGTAGTTGATCTTCTCGTTGCGCAGATCGGTCTCGACCCGCATCCCCGCCTTGCGCAGGTCGGCCGCGACCTTGAGCGCATAGTCGTCCGCATCCGACACGATCGTCGCGACGACCACCTGCACCGGCGCCAGCCATAGCGGGAAACGCCCGGCATGATGCTCGATCAGGATGCCGATGAACCGCTCGAACGTGCCGAGGATCGCGCGGTGGAGCATCACCGGCCGATGCCGCTCGCCATCCGCACCCACGTACGACGCGTCGAGTCGCTCGGGCAGCACGCGGTCCGACTGGATCGTGCCGACCTGCCACGTCCGCCCGATCGCATCGGTCAGGTGGAATTCGAGTTTCGGCGCATAGAACGCCCCCTCGCCCGGCAGCTCCTCGAACTTGTCCTTGATCGTGTCGGACAACGTCGACTGCATAACCGCCTCGCGCAGCTCGGCCTCCGCCTTGTCCCACATCGCATCGTCGCCGAACCGCTTTTCGGGGCGCAGCGCGAGCTTCACCGCATAATCCTCGAAGCCCAGATGCTTGTACACGCTGTCGAGCAGCTCGCAGAACTTGCGCACTTCCTCGACCAGCTGGTCCTCGCGGACGAAAATATGCGCATCGTCCTGCGTGAACTGGCGGACGCGCATGATGCCGTGCAGCGCGCCATGCGGCTCGTTGCGATGGCAGCAGCCGAACTCCGCCATCCGGATCGGCAGGTCGCGATACGACTTGATCCCCTGCTTGAAGATCAGCACGTGCGCCGGGCAGTTCATCGGCTTGAGCGCCATCAGGTCGCCTTCGCCCGACAGCACCGCGCCCTCGTCTTCCACATTGGGGATCTCGTCGGGCACGACGAACATGTTCTCGCGATACTTGCCCCAGTGGCCCGACTGCTCCCACTGCTTGGCGTCCATCAGCTGCGGCGTCTTCACCTCGGCATAGTCCGCCGCGTCGAGCCGCCGGCGCATATACGCCTCCAGCTGGCGCCACAGCACGAAGCCGTTGGGATGCCAGAACACCGACCCCTGCGCCTCGGACTGGAGGTGGAACAGGTCCATCTCCTGCCCGATTTTCCGATGATCCCGCTTGGCAGCCTCCTCGAGCCGGAAGAGATGCTGGTCGAGCTGCTTCTTGTTGAGCCAGCCGGTGCCGTAGATGCGGCTGAGCATCGCGTTCTTCTGGTCGCCGCGCCAATAGGCGCCGCTCACGCGCGTCAGCTTGAACGCGGCGGGATCGAGCTTGCCGGTCGAGACCATGTGCGGCCCGCGGCACATGTCGAGCCACTCGCCTTGGCGATAGATCGTCAGTTCCTCGCCCTCGGGAAGCTCGGCGGCCCATTCGGCCTTGAACGTCTCGCCCTGCTCGGTCCAGCGGTCGATCAGCTGCTGGCGAGTCCAGACCTCGCGCAGGAACGGCTCGTTCCGCGCGATGATCGCGCGCATCTCCGCCTCGATCGCGGGAAGGTCCTCGTCGGTGAACGGGCGATCCTTGGGCGCGAAGTCGTAATAGAAGCCGTCGTCGGTTGCCGGCCCGAAGGTGATCTGCGTGCCCGGGAACAGGTGCTGCACGGCTTCGGCCATGACGTGCGCGAGATCGTGGCGGACCAGCTCGAGCGCATCCGCCTCATCGCGGGCGGTGACGAGCGCGAGCTGCGTATCGCCCTCAAACGGCCGGCTCAGGTCCCGCACCTGCCCATCGATCCGCGCGGCGAGCGCCGCCTTGGCGAGCCCTGGCCCGATCGCGGCGGCGACGTCTGCGGGCGTAGTCCCGGGCGCAACCTCGCGGACGGAGCCGTCGGGAAGCGTAATGCGGAACATGGCGGACATGGGGAACTTTCTCGTGATGGAAGAGCGGCGCTTATGCCGTCGCGGGGCCGATATAGGCAACCCGCCTCGCACGGACACCCCGCCCCCGCCGTCATCCTGACGAAAGTCAGGACCCAGAGCCAAGTAGCGCGCCCCGCAACCCTGGGTCCCGGGTCAAGCCCGGGATGACGAGGAAGGAACAACCGCACACCTCCACCCGTCATCCCAGCGTCAACCGTCATCCCAGCGAAAGCTGGGATCTTCCAGTTCCAGCCCTACCGTCCGCCAACAGGAAGACCCCAGCGTGCGCTGGGGTGACGCTAATGGCGCGCCCTCAAACCACCCCGAACGGCACCACATGGTTCGCCTGCGTGTGCCCGATCTCGGCGCGCCCGAGATACGGCACGCCCATGTCGCGCGACCACCGCACCATCATATAGTCCAGCGTCTCACCCCAGGCCGGCTCGTTCGCCTGCACCGCGGTCACCGCGCCCAGCCTAAGCCCCGCAATCCCCTTCAGCTGGGTCGCGTTCGCCACCTTGAACAGCATCCGGTCGATCGCATACATCGGCTCCGACACCTCCTCGACGATCAGCACGTGATCGGTCAGGTCGGGCAGCCACGGCGTCCCGATCAGCGACGTCAGGATCGACAGGTTGAACGCCGCCGAGGGCTGCCCGCGCAACCCCGGCTCGAGCCCCGCCCGGTCGCCGCGCGCCATCCAGCCGAGCGACCGCGCGACCGTCGCCTCGCCGTCATGCCGGTGGATGTCGCTCACCATTGGCCCGTGCACCACCCGCCCGATCCGCCGCGCGTAGAGCGCCCCCAGCAGGAACCCGACGTCCGAATAGCCCAGGTACGTCTTGTGCCGCGCCGCGCGGCCCAACTCGGGCACCACCATCTGCAGGATGCGGTTCGCGCCATAGCCCCCACGCAAGAACCAGAGCGCGTCGAACGCCGGATCGTTCGCATATTCGAGAAACGCCGCCGCGCGCGCGAAATCCGACCCCGCGAAATGCCCGTCGGTCGCGGTGCATTGCGGATGAAACACCAGCTCGACCTCGGGAAACGCAGTCGCGGCATACGCCGTGATCGCAGGGATCGCCGAGGGATTGGTCCGGCTCGACGCGGCGAGAACACCGATGCGCATGGTTCGTCCTGTCTTGCCCCGTTACGTAACCGCCGATAGCGCGAGCGCATGGATATCACCAACCCCTCCGACCATACCGCCGATCAGCCCGCCTATTTCTTCGTCGGCATCGGCGGCAGCGGCATGATGCCGCTCGCGATGATCCTGGCGGGTCGCGGCGCGACCGTCGCGGGATCGGACCGCAATCTCGACCAGGGCCGGGTCCCTGCCAAGTTCGCCGACCTCGCCGCCAAGGGCGTCGCGCTGTTCCCGCAGGACGGCAGCGGCATCGTGTCCGCGGACCAGCGAGTCGTCGCCTCCGCCGCGATCGAAGCCACCGTTCCCGACATGATCGCCGCCGACGCGCTCGGCTGCCCGCGCGCCACCCGCGCCGAACTGCTCGCCTCGCTGTTCAACGACAGCCGCCTGCCGATCGGCGTGGCGGGGACCAGCGGCAAGTCGACCGTCACCGGCATGATCGGCTGGATCCTCCACGCGGTCGGCCGCGACCCGACCGTCATGAACGGCGCGGTGATGAAGAACTTCGCCACCGACGACGCGCCGTTTGCGAGTGCGCTCGTAGGGGCGGGCGACATTTTCGTCAGCGAGGTCGACGAAAGCGACGGCTCGATCGCGCATTATGCGCCGAGGATCGCAGTGCTCAACAATGTCAGCCTCGATCACAAGTCGCTCGAGGAATTGCGCGTGCTGTTCGGCGGCTTCATCGCGAAGGCCGAGACGGCGGTCGTCAACGCCAACGATCCCGACGCCGCCGCCCTCGCCTCGCGGCTGCCGCGCGGCCAGGTGACGACGTTTGCGATCGACGCGTCGGCCGATCTGCGCGCCGAAAACCTCAAGCCCGAACCGTTCGCAATCCAGTTCGACCTCGTCTCGCGCGGCGCCCGGACGCGCGTGAAGCTCGCCGTCCCCGGCCGCCACAACGTCTCGAATGCGCTCGCCGCGATCGGTGCGGCGATGGCGGCGGACGTGTCGCTGCCCGACGCGGTCAAGGCGATCGCAGGCTTCACCGGCCTGCGCCGCCGCTTCGACCTGGTCGGAGAAGCCGCCAGCGTCGCGGTGATCGACGATTTCGGCCACAACCCCGACAAGATCGCCGCCACGCTCGACACGCTCCACGCGTTTCCCGGCCGCCTGCTCCTCCTGTTCCAGCCGCACGGCTATGGCCCGCTCAAGGTCATGGGCACCGAACTCGTCGCCACCTTCGTCGAGCGGATGGCACCCGACGACCTGCTCGTCCTTCCCGACCCGGCCTATTATGGCGGCACGGTCACGCGCGAAGTCACCAGCGCCGACCTCGTCGCGCAGATCGCCGCGGGAGGCCGGGACGCACGGCACATCGCCGACCGCGCGGAGGCCGCCGCCGCGCTGGTCGCCGAAGCCCGGCCCGGCGACCGGATCGTGGTGATGGGCGCGCGCGACGATACGCTGAGCGTGCTGGCCGCCGGCATGGTCGACGCGCTGGCCGCGCGATGATAGGGTGCGCCGCAGGAGACTGCCGATGTTTCGCCGCCTGTTCCTCGACCATCCCGCAACCGTCGGCGAAAGCTATGCCGAGCATTTCGGTGTCGCCAGCCGCTTCGGCCTGACGATGATCAAGGGCGGCCTCGGCGCGCTGGTCCACGCAGTCGTCCCCGCGCTCTGCAAGACGCGCGGCAGCGAGACGGTCGCCGAACTCCACCGCCAGATGGTCGAGAAACGCGGCGCGGTCGCCGCCGACCAGGCGCAGATGAAGACGGTCGAATTCACCATCTGACAAGGGCGAAGTCCGTCCCGTCGATCCTCCCCCGCCAGGGGAAGGGGGCGGCCGGCGTCAACCCTGGTTCCGTACCCTCTTCACCAGCCGCTCGAAGACAGTCTAAAGCTGCGGGATGACCGATACGACCCCGCAGCCCGCCGCCTCGCCTCCCGCCAAGGAGCGCCCGCGCCTCGCTTATCACCACACCCCGGGCACCGGGCCGACGATCGTGTTCCTGTCGGGCTATGCGTCCGACATGACCGGGACCAAGGCGGTGACGCTCGAGGCCTGGGCAAAGTCCGAGGGGCGTGCGTTCCTGCGGTTCGATTATGGCGGGTGCGGGCAGAGCGAGGGCGCGTTCGAGGAACAGACGCTGGCCGACTGGCGCGACGACGTGCTCGCGATGCTGGATGCGCTGGTCGAGGACGGCGCGGTGATCGTCGGGTCGTCGCTCGGCGGGTGGCTGATGCTGCTGGCGGCAAAGGCGCGGCCGGATCTGGTCAAGGGGCTGGTCGGCGTCGCGCCGGCGCCCGACTTCACCGACTGGGGCTTTACCACCGACGAGAAGATGGCGCTGTTGACCAGCGGGCGGCTGGAGCGCAAGAATCCGTACGGTCCGGCACCGACCGTCTATACCCGCGCCTTCTGGTCCTCGGGCGAGGCCAACCGGCTGATGTACGGCGAGATCGCGTTCGATGGCCCGGTGCGGCTGGTGCAGGGCCAGCGCGACCCGGACGTGCCGTGGCAGCGGACCGCGCGGCTCGCCGAGCTGGTGCGTTCAGCCGATGTGCAGACATGGCTGGTCAAGGACGGCGACCACCGCCTGTCGCGCGACAGCGACATCTCCCTCATCATCCGGGCGGTTGAGGATGTGATCGCCGCCTTATGATCCTGCCATTGCTGCTTCTCTCGCTCGCGCAGGCCAGCCCTGCCGACGCCACGCCCAAGTCCAAGGTGGCGACGCCCAGGGCCGCCGCCGGTCCGCTCGAGATCCGGACCGACCGGTTGCAACGCTGCGTCGCGCTTGCCGAGAGCGATCCGGAGGCGGCGCGCGCGGAGGCTGGACGCTGGCGGATTGCAGGCGGGCGCTTTCTCGCGCGGGGTTGCGCCGGGCTCGCGTTCGCGGCGGAGAAGAGCTGGCCCTCGGCCGCGGGCGAGTTCGAGGACGCGGCGCGCGAGGCTCAACTCGCCAAGGATGCGGGGGCGGCCAATTACTGGGCGCAGGCGGGGAATGCGTGGCTGGCGGCGGCGCAACCCGCCAAGGCACGCGCGGCACTCGATTCGGCGTTGACCGCGGGGACGCTGACCGGGCTGCCGCTGGGCGAGGCGCAGCTCGATCATGCGCGCGCGCTGGTGGCCACGGGCGATCTCGAATCGGCGCGCACCGATATCGACCTGGCGCTGACCAACGCCGCGGACGATCCGCTCGCATGGCTGTTGTCGGCGACGCTGGCGCGGCGCGAGGGCAATCCCGTGCGCGCCAAGAAGGATATCGGCGAGGCGTTGAAGCGCGCGGCGGACGATGCTTCGGTGCAGCTCGAGGCGGGCAATATCGCCGCGCTGGCGGGCGACGAGACCGGTGCGCGCGAGGCTTGGGGGCAGGCTGCGCGGCTGGCGCCCGAGACGGCGGTGGGGCGGAGTGCGGTGACGGCGTTGCGGCAGTTCGATGCGGGGAGCGGTGCGCCTCGCGCCGACGCTCCCGGTACGAGCGCGCCGATCGGACGCTAGCGTACCACCTCCCCGGCGAAGGCCGGGGCCCAGTTGGGGGACGTTGCCAACTTTGGGGCGGCGCTACGTTACGACCACCTTCCCAACTGGGCCCCGGCCTGCGCCGGGGAGGTGCTTGGGGCAATCGTTCGCCCCACCTTTCATCGCCCCTTCCCCATTCCTATCTGCGGTTCCGAACAACCCTCGGAGCAAGCATGAAATACCTCCACACGATGATCCGCGTGACCGATCCGGCGAAGACGATCGCGTTCTTCGAGATGCTCGGGCTGAAGGAGGTCCGGCGGATGGAGAACGAGAAGGGCCGCTTCACGCTGATCTTCCTGTCGGTCCCCGGCGACGAGGGCGCCGAGGTCGAGCTGACGCACAATTGGGATCCCGAGGACTATGGCGAGGGCCGCAATTTTGGGCATGTCGCCTACCGCGTCGACAATATCTACGACACCTGCCAGCGGCTTCACGATGCCGGCGTGACGATCAACCGACCGCCGCGCGACGGCCACATGGCGTTCGTGCGGACCCCCGACAACATCTCGATCGAGCTGTTGCAGGCCGATGGTGCGCTCGATCCGGCCGAGCCGTGGGCGTCGATGCCGAACACCGGCAAGTGGTAAGACGCTGATGCTCGATATCGTCCGCGTCCCCGTCCTTTCCGACAATTATGCCTGGCTGATCCACGACACCGTCTCGGGCGAGACGGTGGTGGTCGATCCGGGCGAGGCGGGGCCGGTGATCGCCGCCGCCAAGATGCGCGACTGGCGGATCGACCGGGTGTGGACGACTCACTGGCATCCCGACCACACCGGCGGCAACGCCGAGATGAAGGCGTATGGCGCAACGATCGTCGGCCCCGCGGCGGAGGCGGACAGGATCCCGACGCTCGACGAGCAGGTCGGCGAAGGCGATGTCGTCCGGCTCGGCGCGCATGCGGCGACCGTCATGACCGTGCCGGGGCATACGCAGGGGCATATCGCGTTCCACTTCGCCGACGATGCGGCGATCTTCACCGGCGATACGCTGTTCGCAATGGGGTGTGGCCGGTTGTTCGAGGGCACGCCCGCCGACATGTTCGCGAACATGCAGCGATATGCGGTGCTGTCGGACGAGACCGAGGTGTTTTGCGGACACGAGTACACGCAGAGCAACGGGCGCTATGCGCTGGTCGCCGAGCCGGACAATGCCGACATCGTCGCGCGGATGGCCGAGGTGGACGCGGCGCGCGCCAAGGGCGAGCCTACGGTGCCGACGACGATCGGGCTGGAGCGCGCGACGAATCCGTTCCTGCGGGCGACGTCGGTCGAGCAGTTGGCGGGCTATCGCGCGGCGAAGGATGCGTTTCGCGGGTAAGAGGCGTATGGGGGGGTAAGACTTTCGAGGAGCGTTGCGATGCGTATGCTGGTCCTGCCACTCCTGATGCTGCCGGCCGTGCTGCTCGGCGCGTGTACGCAGACGCAGGCGGACGTCGAGCGCGCGCAGGTCCGCAAGGCGGACGTGCAGGAGAAGCTGGCGAAGGAGCTCGCCGGGCTCGTACCGGGCAAGCCCGAGACGTGCATCAGCCAGTTCCCGCAAAAGCAGAGCTCGGGCTACGGCGCGACGATCCTGTACCGGGTCAATAACGGGCTGGTGTACCGGAGCGACACCGTCGGCGGGTGCGAGGGGATCGCGCGCGGCGATATCCTCGTGACGCGCACGCCGAGCGGGCAATTGTGCCGCGGCGATATCGCGCAGACGTTCGACCAGACGTCTCGCTTTCCGACCGGGAGTTGCAGCTTCGGCGATTTCGTACCGTATCGGAAGCCGTGATGCGCGCACCGGTTCTCGCAGCGGTCGCGCTGATGCTGGTGGCGGGCAAGTCCGATCCGCTGGCGGGGCGGATTGCGGGGGCGCCGGTGCGGTGCATCAACCACCAACAGCTCAACGGGCCCGAGATCGTCGATTCGCAGACGATCCTGTACCGGCAATCGGGCAAGCGGATCTGGAAGACGGGGCCGGTCGGCGAATGCGATTCGTTGCGGCCGTTCGATACGATGATCGTCGATGTGTATGGCGGGCAGCTCTGCCGGAACGATCGGTTCCGGACGGTGTCGAACGGCATGTCGATCCCGTCGGGCTCTTGCCGGTTTCGGGATTTCACGCCGTACGACAAGGTGAAGTAGGGGCGCTTCCTGACCCCTCTAACGCCCCACCCCGGCGAAGGCCGGGGTCCAGTTGGGCGACGCTGATGGTGTCGGACGGCGCTTCGTTACGACCACCTTTCCAACTGGGCCCCGGCCTCCGCCGGGGTGGTGGTAAAGAGGTAAACGCCACCCCCCTCCCCCGTCATCCTGACGAAAGTCAGGACCCAGGGTTACGGCGGGCGGCGTGCGGTGCTCTGGGTCCTGACTTTCGTCAGGATGACGCGCGCGCGCCCGCGGGGGGCTCAGTCCTCGAACACCGCCGCCCGCTTCTCCATGTTGGCCCGCACCTGTTCGACCTGGTTCGGCGTGCGGATGACCTTGAGCTGTTCTTCGGTCTCGGCGTGCAGGACCGCCACCGCGTCCGCATCCGCCGCGAGGTTGTAGAGACGCTTCGAACCCTGGATCGCGTGGGGGTTCCTGGACGCGATCTCGCGCGCGAGCATCATCGCCTCGCCGAGCGGGTCTTCGGACAACCGCGTGACGAAGCCGTGCCGCACCGCCTCCGCGCCATCGAACTCGCGCGCGGTATAGGTGAGTTCGCGCAACACGTCGTCGCGCGCCAGCGTCCGCCACAGCGCGATGCCCGCCATGTCGGGGACGAGGCCCCAATGGCTTTCGCGGATCGCGAAGCGCGCGCTGGGGTGCGCGATGCGGATGTCGGCGCCCGACATGATCTGGAAGCCCCCGCCGAACGCGACGCCGTGGACCGCGGCGATCACCGGCATCGGCAACGTGCGCCAGCCCCACGCAACCTGCTGGGGGAGGTTCGCGCCACCCGCCGTCCGGTCGCCGAGCGGCAGCCCCGACCCGCCGCTCGCCATCGACGCCATGTCGAGCCCCGCACAGAACGCCTTGCCCTCGCCCGACAGTACGACGCAGCGGACGTCCTTCATGCCCGCAAGCTGGTCGATCGCCGCAGCGATGCCCGCGAACATCGCCGGATCGATCGCGTTCATCTTGTCCGCGCGGTTGAGGCGGACGTCGGCGATACCCTCGGCGACGGTTATAGTGACGCGGTCGTTCATCAAGCGATCCTCTCGATCTTTGCCGGGACGCTAACCGGCCCTGCGCTCGCCCGCAATGTTGCGCCCGCCCACGCGGCGTGTAGAGGCGGGCGGATGGCTGGTTTTGATCCACAATGGTTTGCGACGCGCGGGTTCGGCGGGCACGGCGCCGCGCTGGGGATGCGCTATCACGCGCATGGCGACGACTGGGCGGAACTTGCGCTGCCCTATGACGAACGGTTGATCGGCGATCCGGCGAGCGGCGTGATCGCGTCGGGGCCGATCATCACGATGATGGACATGGCGACGAGTCTGGCGATCTGGATCAAGCGCAACGCGTTCGTGCCGCACGCGACGCTCGACCTGCGCGTCGATTACCTGCGCCCCGCGACGCCCGGCAAGACGGTGATCGGGCGCGGCGAATGCTACCGGATCACGCGCTCGATCGCGTTCGTGCGCGGGCAGGCGCATGACGGCGACCCGAACGATCCGCTCGCGCATGTCGCGGGGACGTTCATGGTGGTGGGCGATGTCGCCGGCATGGGCCTCAACAGAAGGATCGAGGCATGACGATCGGCCTGCCGCCCTATGCGGAGATCCTGCGCGTCTCGGTCGAGATCGAGGCGGGCGCGCCACCCGTGCTGCTGATGCCATTTGCGGACGACGTGCTGGGGCGGCCGGGGTTCCTGCACGGCGGTGCGATCTCGGGGTTGCTCGAGATGGCGGCGATCGCGGCGTTGCAGCATGCGCTGGAGGCCGAGGGCGCCAATGGGTCCGACCCGCGGATCAAGCCGGTCAACGTCACGGTCGATTTCATGCGTGGCGGGCGCGACAAGCCGACGCGCGCGGCCGGCGTGGTGACGCGGCTGGGCACGCGCGTTGCGAACGTCGAGGCCACCGCCTGGCAGGACGAACGCGACAAGCCGATCGCCGCGGCGCGGATGAACTATCTCATTGTGCGAGACTGATCTTCTACTCCCCTTCCACTTGCGGGAGGGGTCGGGGGAGGGGCGTGTCCCACCAGCCGGACGCCAGTACGTACGTCGCCCCCTCCCCTGACCCCTCCCGCAAGCGGGAGGGGAATGTGGCCTACTTCGCGGTCAGCTTGATCAGGCGACCTTGCGAATCGCCGCCGTCTTCCAGCACCCAGATCGCGCCGTCCGGACCCTGTTCGACTTCGCGGATGCGCGCGCCCATGTCCCATTGGTCACCCTTCGCGGCGGTCGTACCGTTCAGGTCGACGCGGACGAGCGATTGCGACGACAGCCCGCCGATGAACGCATCCCCCTTCCACTGCGGGAACATCGCGCCAGAATAGATCATCAGCCCGCCGGGCGAGATCACCGGATTCCACGACACCTTGGGCGGCTCATAGCCATCCCCCGACTTGTGATCGGGAATGTCGCGACCGTCATAGTGGCTGCCGTTCGAGGCATTGGGCCAGCCATAATTGAGGCCGGGCTTGATCAGATTGACCTCGTCGCCGCCCTTCGGCCCCATCTCCTGTTCCCACAGATTGCCCTTCGCGTCGAACGCGATGCCGAGCAGGTTGCGGTGGCCGTAGCTCCAGATTTCGGGCGCAAAGCCCTTGGCCGTCAACGGATTGCCGGGCGCGGGCTTGCCGTCGAGCGTCAGGCGCAACACCTTGCCGAGCGTCCCTTTCGGATCCTGCGCCGGGGTGAATTTCTGCCGCTCGCCATTGGTGAAGAACAGATATTTGCCATCGGGCGAGAAGGCGATGCGGCCGGAGTAATGGCCGTTGCCCTCCACGAACGGACGCGCGCGGTACAATTCGGTGATGTTTTCCAGATGGGCAAAGTCGCAGGGCGCCTGGACGCACACGGGAATCGACAGCTGCCCCCGTGCGAGAACGACGCCCTTGCCGCCCTCGCCTGTAGTCGAATAGCTGAAATAGACGCGCTGGCTGGTCGCGAAATCGGGGGCGAGGACGACGTCCATCAAACCACCCTGCCCGGCCGAATCGACCTTGATCGTCGCTATCGTCTGGCGCGATCTGCCATCGGCGGAGACGAGCAGCATCTGCCCCTTCTTCTCGGTCACCAACATGCGCGCGTCGGGCAGGAACGTCATCGCCCAGGGCGATTCGAAATCGGCTACGACCGTCTCCTTGAACGGCTTGCCGGCCGCGGCGGGTTGCGCGGAACAGGCAGTCGAAGCGAGCAGCGTGGCGGACAACAGGCTGGTGGCGAACAGCGTTTTGCGGATCATGATTCTCTCCCGGAAATCTCTAGTCAAACGCGGCGTGACGAACGAAGGTTGCCCGCGCTTGCGGACCAGCGCCACCCGGCGTATAGAGACATCACTTCTCTACATCGCCAGGTGAAGAGGCTGCGGGGCTTGCTCCGCGGCGGAAACCCCCTGTGCTTTGGCCCTGTTTGGAATTTCGATGGCGAATATCGCCCTGCTGACCGACCTGATCGAACCCGAAGCCAAGGCGCTCGGCCTTAGCCTCGTGCGCGTGCGCATGCAGGGCGGCAAGTCCGACCCGACGCTGCAGGTGATGGCCGAGCGCCCCGACACCCGCCAGCTGGTGATCGAGGATTGCGCCGAGCTGTCGCGCCGCATCTCGGACAAGTTCGATGCGCTCGAGGCCGAGGGCAAAGACCCGGTCGGCGAGGACGCGTATCGTCTCGAGGTATCGAGCCCCGGTATCGACCGCCCGCTGACCCGGCTCCAGGACTTTGCCGATTGGGAAGGCCAGGAGGCGCGTATCCGTCTCGTTGAGCCGTTCGAGGATCGCAAGCAGATCTCGGGCAATCTGATGGGCGTCGAGGGCACCAAGATCACCGTCGACGTGAACAAGCACAAGATCATGACGATCGACTTCAGCCAAGTCGCCGACGCCAAGCTCGTCATGACCGACCGACTCATCGCCGCGACCGCGCCGCTTTCGATCGAAGGCGCGGACGAAGTTTTCTATCAAGACACGCCCACCGATGAGCCTGACGCTCACGAGGCCGACACCGAAGAAGGACAGCATTGATGGCCACGGCAGTCACCGCAAACCGCGCGGAACTGATCGCGATCGCGAATTCGGTCGCGTCGGAGAAGATGATCGACAAGGCGATCGTGATCGAGGCGATGGAGGACGCGATCCAGCGCGCCGCCCGCTCGCGCTACGGTGCCGAGAACGACATCCGCGCCAAGCTCGATCCGAACACCGGCGATCTGCGCTTGTGGCGCGTCGTCGAAGTGGTCGAGGCGGTCGATGACTATTTCAAGCAGGTCGACGTCAAGGGCGCGCAGAAGCTCCAGAAGGACGTAGCGCTCGGTGACTTCATCGTCGATCCGCTGCCCCCGATCGAATTCGGCCGCATCGCCGCACAGGCCGCCAAGCAGGTCATCTTCCAGAAGGTCCGCGACGCCGAGCGCGAGCGCCAGTTCGAAGAGTATAAGGACCGTGCAGGCGAGATCATCACCGGCGTCGTCAAGCGCGTCGAGTTCGGCCATGTCGTCGTCGACCTGGGCCGCGCCGAGGGCGTCATCCGCCGCGACGCGCAGATCCCGCGCGAAGTGGTACGCGTCAACGACCGCATCCGCTCGCTGATCCTCAACGTCCGCCGCGAAAACCGCGGGCCGCAGATCTTCCTCAGCCGCGCGCACCCCGACTTCATGAAGAAGCTGTTCGCGCAGGAAGTACCCGAAATCTACGACGGCATCATCGAGATCAAGGCGGCCGCGCGCGATCCCGGTTCGCGCGCGAAGATCGGCGTCATCAGCCATGATTCGTCGATCGATCCGGTCGGCGCGTGCGTCGGCATGAAGGGCAGCCGCGTTCAGGCCGTCGTGCAGGAGATGCAGGGCGAGAAGATCGACATCATCCCCTGGTCGCCCGATATCGCGACCTTCGTCGTCAACGCGTTGCAGCCGGCTTCGGTCAGCCGCGTCGTGATCGACGAGGAAGAAGAGCGCATCGAGGTGGTCGTTCCCGATGACCAGCTGTCGCTGGCGATCGGCCGTCGCGGCCAGAATGTGCGGCTTGCATCGCAGCTGACCGGCAAGGCGATCGACATCCTCACCGAGGCCGATGCCTCCGAGAAGCGCCAGAAGGACTTCGTCGAGCGTTCGGCGATGTTCGAGAAGGAGCTCGACGTCGACGAGACGCTCGCGCAGCTGCTGGTCGCCGAAGGGTTCACGAACCTCGAAGAGGTCGCCTATGTCGAGGTCGAGGAGATCGCCGGCATCGAGGGCTTCGACGAGGATCTGGCGGGCGAGCTGCAGAACCGTGCGACCGAGGCGCTTGAGCGTCGCGACGCGGCCAGCCGCGAAGAGCGCACCGCGCTCGGCGTGGAGGACGCGCTGATCGACATGCCGTATCTGAACGAGGCGATGCTCGTCACGCTCGGCAAGGCGGGCATCAAGACGCTCGACGATCTCGCCGATCTGGCGACCGACGAGCTGGTCGAGAAGAAGCGCGTCGAGCCCCGTCGTCGCAACGACGATGCGCCCAAGCGTCCCGAGCCCAAGGGCGGCATTCTCGCCGAATACGGGCTGAGCGACGAGCAGGGTAACGAGATCATCATGGCCGCGCGCGCGCACTGGTTCGAGGACGAGGCCCCCGAGGCTGATGCTGACGCGGCGGACGAGGCTCCGGTGGAAGCGGCTCCGGCTGAGGACACTGCGGTTGAGGAGACTGCGGCGGATGACGCTGCGGAGTCGACCGACGCGAAGAGCGAGGACGACAAGGCCTGATGCCGTTTGTCAGCATCCGCATTTCGGGGTCCGCCACCAGGGACCAGAAGGCCGGCATCGTCGCCGACGTCACCCAGTCGCTCGTCGAGCGGCTGGGGAAGAACCCGGCTGCGGTGCAGATCGTGATCGACGAAGTCTCGACCGAGAATTACGGCGCGGGCGGCCAATTGCTGGTCGACCGCGACGCGCCCAAGACCACTCCGGTGCAGGAGGACGCACATGCGGAACCCTCCCGATGAGACCAAGCCGCTAAACTCCCCTCCCGCTCGCGGGAGGGGTCGGGGGAGGGCAGCCACGGCTGCCGCCCCTGCGGATAGCCCCTCCCCTGACCCCTCCCGCATGCGGGAGGGGAATGAGCCCGTGCGCAAGTGTATCCTGTCAGGCGAACGCGACGTTCGCCCGCATCTGGTGCGACTCGCGCTGGCCCCCGACGGCCAGATCCATCCCGACGTGCGCGCCAAGGCCCCGGGCCGCGGCGCGTGGATCGGGGTGACGCGACTCGAACTCGAAGCGGCGATCAAGAAGGGCAAGCTGAAAGGCGCGCTCGCTCGAGCGTTCAAGACCGGCGAGTTCACCATCGCACCCGAACTCCCGGCGATGATCGAATCCGCGCTGGAGCGTAACGCGCTCGACCGGCTCGGGCTCGAATCGCGCTCGGGCACCGTGCTGATCGGATCCGACCGGATCGAACAGAACGCCCGCTCGGGCAAGCTGAAGGCGCTGTATCACGCGTCCGACGCGGCCGAGGATGGCAACCGCAAGCTCGATCAGGCGTGGCGCATCGGCAACGATGTCGAGGGCTCGGGTTTGCGGGGGTTGGCACTGCCTGCGTCGCGCACCATATTGGCGTTGGCGCTGGGACGGGAAAATGTGGTACACATTGGCCTGACAGACCGCGCTGCAGCAAAGCGGGTGAGCGAAGCGCTCGACCGTTGGCTGCATTTTATCGGCTCCGAACCTTCTTCCGTGTCTTGCGAAACGGCCTCGCAGGGCGCATCGGCGTCACAAAATATAGGGGCGTCCGGATCGACCGGACAACGCCCGGCCGTGGACATGACTGAGGAATTTGAGTGAGCGACACGGACAACGAGAAGCCGAAACTTGGCATGCGCGCACCTTTGGGTGTGAAGCGCACGGTCGAGACCGGCCAGGTGAAGCAGAGCTTCAGCCACGGCCGATCGAATACGGTGATCGTGGAAACCAAGCGCGCGCGCGTACTGCGCCGTCCGGGCGAGCCCGACGGCCCGGTCGCGGATGCCGCGCCGGTTGCCGCGCCCACCCCGGTTGCGGCGCCCGCACCGGCCCCGCAGCCGCGCGCGCCGCAGCCTGCACCTGCCCCCGTGCGCCAGCAGGCGCCGAGCAACCTGTCGCCGCAGGAGCGTCAGGCCAAGCTGCTCCGCGAGGCTGAAGAGCAGCGCATGAACACGCTCGAAGAAGGGCGTCGTCGCCAGGAGGCCGAGCGCCTCAAGGCGGCAGAGGACGAGCGCAATCGCATCGCCGAGCGCGCGCGTGCCGAGGCGGAAGCCAAGGCAGCCCCCGCGCCGAAGCCGGTCGAGGCTCCGAAGCCCGCACCCGCGCCCGTCGTCGACGCTGCTCCGGCACCTGTCGCGGCACCGACGCCTGCGCCCGCACCGGTCGAGGCGCCCGTTGCGGCAGCCCCTGCCCCGGCGCCGGTCGCTGCACCCAAGCCTGCACCGGCCCCCGCGCCGGTCGCGGCTGCGGCGCCCAAGCCAGCGCCGGCCCCGGTCGCACCGCCGGCACCGCCACCCATCCTCGAACTGACTCGCGATCCGGCATTCCCGGCGCCGCGCCGGTTCTCGCCGGTGGCACGTCCAGAGCGTCCTCCGCCGCCGCCAAAGCCTGTTGCAGCACCCGCTGCCGCCGCAGCGCCGACCACGGCTGCAAACGCCGGCACGACCGCAGCGCGCCCCGGCGCGGGCGGTGTGAACGCACCCGCCGGCGGTATCCGTCGCGATGCACCACCGGCGCGTCCGCAGCAGCGTGACCGCAAGGGCGACGATCGTCGCACTTCGGGCAAGCTCACCGTCAACCGCGCACTCGGCGACGGTGATGGCGCCCGCGCCCGCAGCCTCGCCGCGCTGAAGCGTGCGCGCGAGAAGGAGCGTCGCGGCACCGGTGGTCCGCGCGAGGCGCAGGCCAAGCAGATCCGCGACGTGGTCGTCCCAGAGGCGATCACCGTCCAGGAACTCGCCATCCGTATGGCCGAGAAGGGTGCAGACCTCGTCAAGGCGCTGTTCAAGATGGGCATGCCCGTCACGATGACGCAGACGATCGACCAGGATACGGCCGAGCTGCTCGTCACCGAATTCGGTCACAACCTGACTCGCGTCAGCGACGTCGACCAGGATCTGGCCAACGACACGATCGACGATGCCGAGGAGACGCTCAAGCCGCGTGCCCCCGTCGTCACGATCATGGGTCACGTCGATCACGGCAAGACGTCGCTGCTCGATGCCCTGCGCGGCACCGACGTGGTGCGCGGCGAAGCGGGTGGCATCACCCAGCATATCGGCGCGTATCAGGTCACGCTGAAGGACAAGTCGAAGATCACCTTCCTCGACACGCCGGGCCATGAGGCGTTCACGCAGATGCGTGCGCGCGGTGCGGACGTCACCGACATCGTCATCCTGGTGGTGGCGGCGGACGACGGCCTGATGCCGCAGACGGTGGAGGCGATCGCCCACACCAAGGCGGCAGGCGTCCCGATGATCGTCGCGATCAACAAGATCGACAAGGAAGGCGCTAATGCCCAGAAGGTGCGCGAGCGTCTGCTGAGCGAGGAGATCGTGGTCGAGGACATGGGCGGCGACGTCCAGGACGTCGAAGTCTCCGCGACCAAGAAGATCGGTCTCGATGCGCTGATCGAGAAGATCCAGCTCCAGGCCGAACTGCTCGAACTGCGCGCCAATCCGGATCGCGCGGCCGAGGGTACGGTGATCGAGGCCAAGCTCGACAAGGGTCGTGGCCCGGTCGCGACGATCCTCGTCAACCGCGGCACGCTCAAGGTCGGCGACATCTTCGTCGTCGGCGGCGAGAGCGGCAAGGTCCGCGCGCTGGTCGACGACAAGGGCAAGCAGATCAAGGAAGCGGGTCCGGCGATGCCGGTCGAGGTCCTGGGGCTCTCGGGTGTCCCGTCGGCGGGCGATCCGTTCCAGGTCGTCGAGAACGAGGCACGCGCCCGCGAAGTCGCGGAATATCGTCGCAGCGTGAAGACCGACAAGCGGACCGCATCGGTTCCTGCCAGCCTCGAGAGCATGTTCTCGGCGCTGAAGGAAAAGCAGGCGATCGAATATCCGCTGGTCGTGAAGGCCGATACGCAGGGTACCGTCGAGGCGATTGTCGGGGCGATCAACAAGATCTCCACCGACCTGATCAAGGCACGCGTGCTCAACTCGGGCGTCGGTGGCATCACCGAGTCGGACGTCACGTTGGCAGCGGCATCGGGTGCACCGATCATCGGCTTCAACGTTCGCCCGAACGCCAAGGCGCGCGAGATCGCTGAGCGCCAGAAGGTCGCGTTCAAATATTATGACGTGATCTACGACCTGATCGACGAGATCCGGGCGGGAATGGCAGGTGAGCTTGGGCCGGAAGCGTTCGAGACGGTCGTCGGTCGTGCCGATATCCGCGAGGTCTTCTCGGCGGGCAAGCATGGCAAGGCGGCGGGTCTGCTCGTCACCGAAGGCAATATCCGCAAGGCGCTCAAGGCGCGCATCACGCGCAACGACGTCATCATCTACCAGGGCGAAATCGCATCGCTGCGTCGCTTCAAGGATGATGTCGCCGAAGTCCGCGCCGGGCTGGAATGTGGTGTGACGTTCACGTCGAACTTCGTCGACATCAAGGCCGGCGACGTCCTCGAGACGTTCGAAGTCGAGATGCGCGAACGCACGCTTTGAGGCCGAGAGCCCTCTCCCCATCGGGGAGAGGGTTGGGTGAGGGGCAGTTCCAGGCGCAAGCGCGCGTGGCCTCCCCTCACCCCCACCCTCTCCCCGGAGGGGCGAGGGAGTTAGAAGAATGAAGACCGATACCCCCGAAATCAAAACCGTCCGCGCACTCCGCGTGGGCGAGCAAGCGCGTCATGCGCTCAGCGACATTCTCGCGCGCGGCGACGTCCACGATCCGGTGCTCGAAAAGCATCTCGTGACGATCACCGAGGTGCGCATGTCCCCCGACCTGCGCCACGCCACCGTCTTCGTGAAGCCGCTGCTCGGCAAGGACGAGGAGAAGGTGCTGAAGGCGCTGCGGACCAACACCGCCTATCTTCAGCGCGAAGTCGCGACTCGCGTGCAGACGCGCTACGCCGCCAAGCTGAAGTTCCTCGCCGACGAGAGCTTCGACGAGGGCACGCATATCGACACGCTGCTGCGCGATCCGCATATCGCGCGCGATCTGGCCGAGGATTGACGCCGCCGCGCGACGCGTCTTTGGGTTGAGCCGATGGCCAAGCTGTATTTCTATTATGCGTCGATGAACGCAGGCAAGTCGACGAACCTGCTCCAGGCGGACTTCAACTATCGCGAGCGGGGGATGCGGACGATGCTGTTCACCGCCGCGATCGACGACCGGTTCGCCGCCGGCACGATCACCTCGCGGATCGGGCTGGAGGCGCCGGCGATCGCGTTCGACGCGACGACGGATATCGGCGCGTGCGTCGCGCGGCAGCACGGCAAGGACGCGATCTCGTGCGTGCTGGTCGACGAGGCGCAGTTCCTGACGCCCGCCCAGGTCGACCAGCTTGCGCGTGTCTGCGACGTGGTCGGGATCCCTGTGCTGGCTTACGGATTACGGACCGATTTCCAGGGCGCGCTTTTCCCCGGGTCGGCGCGATTGCTGGCGCTGGCGGACTCGCTGGTCGAGATCAAGTCGGTGTGCATGTGCGGGCGCAAGGCGACGATGAACCTGCGGGTCGATGCGGCCGGGCGGGCGATCGCCGAGGGGCAGCAGACCGAGATCGGCGGTAACGACCGCTATGTCGCTTTGTGTCGACGGCATTTTACCGAGGCTCTGGGCTAGCTCCCTGCCCTTCGGCTTGCCATGTCCCCGTCATCCTGACGAACGTCGGGCCCCGGGGGCAACGAACACCGGCATACGTGGATCTGGGTCCTGATTTTTGTCAGGATGACCGGATGGATGGACTCGCTCGTGTCTCACGTGGAAATTTAGGACCTCGAACATGCATGGCTGGATCATTCTCGACAAGCCACTGGGGCTGGGCTCGACGCAGGGCGTGTCCGCGGTAAAGCGCGTGCTGCGTCAGGGCGGCTATGGCAAGTTCAAGGTCGGCCATGGCGGTACGCTCGATCCGCTGGCGACGGGCGTGTTGCCGATTGCGGTCGGCGAGGCGACCAAGCTCGCCGGGCGGATGCTCGACAGCGACAAGATCTATGACTTCACGATCCTGTTCGGGGTCGAGACCGACACGCTCGACGCCGAGGGGGTGAGCATCGCCACCTCCGACGTGCGACCGACGATGGCCGCGGTCGAGGCCGTCCTCGCGCAGTTCACCGGTCCGATCGCGCAGGTGCCGCCGTCCTATTCCGCGCTCAAGGTCGACGGCGAGCGCGCCTACGACCTCGCGCGCGCCGGGCATGAGGTGCTGTTGGCCAGCCGGAACGTGACAATTTATTCGCTCGCCGCCCACCCGACCCGTCATTCCAGCGGAAGCTGGAATCTCACCGCGGAACAGCAGCCCGCGCCCCATGGAGATCCCAGCGTTCGCTGGGATGACGAGGGTGGGGAGGAGTCGACGACGTCGTCGGAGGCGCCGTTAGAGGAGGTCACGCTCACCGCGCACGTCTCGAAGGGCACCTATATCCGCAGCCTCGCGCGCGACATCGCGCTGGCGCTCGGGACGGTCGGCCACGTCACCATGCTACGCCGTACCAAGGCGGGTCCGTTCGGGCTGCAAAGCGCGATATCGCTGGACAAACTCGACGAACTCGGGCAGGCGCGCGCCCTTGAAGATGTACTTCTGCCCTTGAGGGTGGCGCTGGACGACATCCCGGCTCTCTCCCTCACCCCCGACCAGGCAGGGGCGCTCCGACAGGGGCGTATCTTGGCCGGGATTGCCGCAGACGATGGCCAATACTTTGCCGAGCTGGACGCCGTCCCGGTCGCGCTGGTCGAGGTCGAGGACGGAGACGTCCGGGTCGTTCGCGGTTTCAATATGTGATGTCGTAGGACGAAATTCATGACGATTACCGCTGAACGCAAGACCGAGCTCGTCAAGGAGCATTCGCGCGCCGAGGGCGATACCGGTTCGCCGGAAGTCCAGGTCGCGATCCTGACCGAGCGCATCAAGAACCTGACCGAGCACTTCAAGGGCCACAAGAAGGACAACCACTCGCGTCGTGGTCTTCTCATGATGGTCAACAAGCGCCGGACGCTGCTGGATTATCTCCGTCACAAGGACGGCCAGCGCTACCTGGATCTGATCGCGAAGCTCGGCCTTCGCAAGTAACACGAACGGCTCCCTTCGGGGGGCCGTTTTCGTATATAGGGTTTTGATTCCGCGCATTTCGCGCGGAGGCAAACGCCAGGGCACAATTCGGTGCACTGGCAAGGAGCGACAACTCGCTCCACACCGCCGCGGGCCGGCTAAGCCCGCACATAGGCCCCAAACGCATCTGGCGTTTGGAGTGAAGGAAACGAAATGTTCGATACCAAGACCGTAAGCGCCCAGTGGGGCGGCAAGACGCTGACGCTCGAGACCGGCCGCGTGGCCCGTCAGGCAAACGGCGCCGTGCTCGCCACGCTCGGCGAGACCGTCGTTCTGTGCGCCGTGACGGCTGCACGGACCGTCAAGGAAGGGCAGGATTTCTTCCCGCTCACCGTCCATTACCAGGAGAAGTTCTCCGCGAGCGGCCGCATCCCCGGCGGCTTCTTCAAGCGTGAGCGCGGCGCGACCGAAAAGGAGACGCTGACCAGCCGTCTCATCGATCGCCCGATCCGCCCCCTCTTCCCAGAGGGTTTCTACAACGAGATCAACGTGATCTGCCAGGTTCTGTCGTATGACGGCGAGAACGAGCCGGACATCCTCGCGATGGTCGCGGCGTCGGCAGCGCTGACGATCTCGGGCGTGCCGTTCATGGGCCCGATCGGCGCAGCACGCGTCGGCTATGTCGATGGCGCCTACATCCTCAACCCGACGCTCGACGAAGCCAAGGCTGGCGATCTCGACCTCGTCGTCGCCGCCACCGGCCAGGCCGTGATGATGGTCGAATCGGAAGCCAAGGAGCTTTCGGAAGAGATCATGCTCGGTGCCGTCCAGTTCGCGCACAAGGCCTGCCGCGAAGCCGCCAACCTGATCATCGATCTGGCCGAGCAGGCTGCCAAGGATCCGTGGGAAATGGCCGAGCAGGCCGACCTGTCGACCGCCAAGGACAAGCTGAAGAAGCTGATCGGCAAGGACATTGCGGCTGCCTACAAGGTGACCGACAAGTCCAAGCGTTCGGACCTGCTGAACGCCGCACGCGCCAAGGGCAAGACCGCCTTTGCCGATGCGACCCCGCAGGACCAGATGGCCGCCGGCAAGCTGATGAAGAAGCTGGAGGCGGAGATCGTCCGCGGCGCCATCCTCAAGGACGGCACCCGCATCGACGGCCGCACCACCACGCAGATCCGTCCGATCGAGGCTATGGTGCACTTCCTCCCGCGCACGCACGGCTCGGCCCTGTTCACGCGCGGCGAGACGCAGTCGATCTGCACCACCACGCTCGGCACGCGCGACGCAGAGCAGATGATCGACGGGCTGAACGGTCTGTCGTACGAAAACTTCATGCTGCACTACAACTTCCCGCCCTACTCGGTCGGTGAAGTCGGTCGCTTCGGTGCGCCGGGTCGTCGCGAAGTCGGCCACGGCAAGCTCGCCTGGCGCGCGCTGCACCCGGTGCTGCCGTCGAAGGAAGAGTTCCCGTACACGATCCGCGTTCTGTCGGACATCACCGAGTCGAACGGCTCGTCGTCGATGGCAACGGTCTGCGGCGGGTCGCTGTCGATGATGGATGCGGGCGTTCCGCTGAAGCGTCCGGTGTCGGGCATCGCGATGGGCCTGATCCTCGAGGGCAAGAACTTCGCGGTTCTGTCGGACATCCTCGGCGACGAGGATCACCTCGGCGACATGGACTTCAAGGTGGCTGGCACGTCCGAGGGCATCACCACGATGCAGATGGACATCAAGATCGCCGGCATCACCGAAGAGATCATGGGCAAGGCGCTGGCACAGGCCAAGGAAGGCCGCGCGCACATCCTGGGCGAGATGGCCAAGGCGCTCGACCACACGCGTGAGGAACTGTCGGCGCACGCACCGCGTATCGAGACCTTCACGATCGAGAAGTCCAAGATCCGTGAAGTCATCGGCACCGGCGGCAAGGTGATCCGCGAGATCGTCGCGCAGACCGGCGCCAAGGTCGACATCGACGACGAGGGCGTGATCAAGGTGTCGTCGTCCGATCCCGCGCAGATCGACGCTGCAATCAAGTGGATCAAGGGCCTCGTCGAGGAAGCCGAAGTCGGCAAGGTCTATGACGGCAAGGTCGTCAACCTGGTGGACTTCGGTGCGTTCGTGAACTTCATGGGTGGCAAGGACGGTCTCGTCCACGTGTCCGAAATCAAGAACGAGCGCGTCGAGAAGGTTTCGGATGCCCTGAGCGAAGGCCAGGAAGTCAAGGTCAAGGTCCTCGAGATCGATCCGCGCGGCAAGGTTCGCCTGTCGATGCGCGTCGTCGACCAGACGACCGGCGAAGAGCTGGAAGATACCCGCCCGGCGCGTGAGCCCCGTGAGGGTGGCGATCGTGGTTCGCGCGGTCCGCGTCGTGATGGCGATGGTGGCCGTGATGCCGGTAACGGCGGCGGCGGTCGTGGTCCGCGCGGCGAAGGCGGCGGCGGTGATCGTGGCTCGCGCGGCCCGCGTCGTGATGGCGATGGCGGTCGCGATGCAGGCGGCAACGGCGGTGGCCGTGGCCCGCGTCGTGACGGCGGTGGCCAGGGTGGGGAGCGCGCTCCCCGCGCCGAGCGTTCGGACGGCGACAAGGCCCCCGAATTCGCACCGGCGTTCCTGACGGGCGATCGCGACTAAGCCCTTACGGCCTAACGCGAATTGATGGAGGGGCTCGGGAAACCGGGCCCCTTTCTCATGGGTGACTCGCTTTGCCGGATTTTAGGTCACGGGGATGATTAATAGCGGAACGCGAGCGCCATGCCGGATGTTCGAACCGATATGAACGTTATCTCGAAGTCCGTTATTCTCGTCGTCGATGACGACGCCCTTGTCCGGGTCCATTCCAACCTCGCACTCGAAGATGCGGGGTATGAAGTCGTCGAAGCCAGCAACGCCGCCGACGCACTGGCAAAGCTCGAGGAGCGGCCCGATATCGGCGCGCTGTTCACCGACGTTCGCATGCCGGGTGACCTCAACGGCATCGATCTCGCCAACGCGGTCCATGCGCAGCGTCCCGACATCGCGATCCTGGTCACGTCGGGGACCGACAACGGCAAGATGGCCCTCCCTGCGGCTGCGCGGTTCATCCGGAAGCCCTATACCGGCGCGCAACTCAGCAAGCTGCTACAGCGCTGATCCGGTCGACCATCGGCACCGTCATCGTTCGCAATGACGGATGTTGGTCGACACGAAGTGCAACGATTATGGCTGCTGCGATACGAGATGCCCGTCACTGCTCCCAGCGCCGACGTTACAAGTAACCCGTTCGGAGCGCAGCCAGCCGGACCGTGCGACGAAAAGTCAATCGTGTAGCGATATGATGGAGAAGAGTGGGGAGCTTCTGTTGCTCGGTGCCCCCCGTACCGCCGGTTTCCACTTCTGTTGCCCGGTGTGGCCCGAACCGCGCTTTCGTCCGTATAACTTAGGTCGTTAGACCGTCAGTTATGCGGCAATTGCGAGTGCTTCGTTATCGTTGGCACTTGTGTATGGGCCGTTGCGGTGGTCCCATTCCGAGCGAAACATAGCGTCGTTGAACACACGTCGATCCTAGTTCGACCCCGTCATCGTCCCCCTCTTGCGAAGAGGGCGGTGGTGGAGTCGCCGGGTACTGCCCCCGGGTCCGCTGTGTCTATGACACGCCACGGTTTATCGCCATAGCCGCCAAGAGAGAATTCCCCCGACGGCAAGCCCGATATAGGGAAGCCGCAGCGCGTTGAAAAGCCCGGCCGGCGCTGCTTTTTTGTCGCGATCCGCGATGTCGTAGCACGCAACGTGCCAAACCGCCTTCCGCTCGCCACAAACCGCGTGCATAGCAATTTGCATTATGTTGACGCAGCGCTCCCGCTACGCGCTTCGCGCGATGATCTTTCTTGGCGGGGCCCCCGTCGGCGGCCCTCCGATCCCGATGACGCGGATCGCCGCCGAGGCGAACGTCCCGCGCAAGTTCCTCGAGCTGATCCTCGCCGATCTGCGCGAGTCCGGCCTGCTCCACAGCCATCGCGGCAAGATGGGCGGGTATCGCCTGTCGCGCCCCAGCCACCTGATCTCGCTCGGCGAAATCATCCGGATCATCGAGGGGCCGCTCGCGCTGGTGCCGTGCGTTAGCCGGACGGCCTACCGGCCCTGCCTCGACTGCAAGAGCGAGGCGGACTGCGCGATCCGCTATGCGATGATGCGAGTCCGCGACGAAACCGCGCGGATCCTCGACGGCACGAGCCTGGCGGACGCAAACGCCGAGGATCTCGCCGCAGCGTGAAGTTTTCCTTCTCCCCATCGGGGAGAAGGTGGCGCGGTAGCGTCGGATGAGGGGGCGTTGGGATCCCGCCCGGAAGCCTCAGGCCCCTCACCCTGCCGTCGCCTCACGGCTCCTCCCTCCCTCCCCGCAGGGGAGAGGGAAAAGGCGGTCACCCCCTGGCTTTCAACTCGTCGCGGATCTCGCGCAGCAACGCGATCTCGACCGGCTCGGGTGCGGGCGCGACCGGAGTCGCCTCCTCCTCGCGCTTCAGCCGCGCGGTCTCGCGCTCGATCAGCGCTGCGGTGCGGTTCACCACGCGCAGGATCATGAAGATGATGCCGGCGACGATCACGAAATTGACGAGCTGCGTCGCAAACGCGCCATAGCCGAGCAGCGGCACGCCCGCCTTCTTCAGCGCCGCATAGTCGCTGAGCGAGCCCGCGTAATTCGCCGGCACCGGCCCCATCCGCCAGAAATAGCTCGAGAAATCGAGCCCGCCGAAGATCTTGCCGATCACCGGCATCAGCACGTCGTCGGTCAGCGACGTGACGATCTTGCCGAACGCGGCGCCGATAATCACCGCGATGGCGAGATCGAGCACGTTGCCGCGCATGATGAACGCCTTGAATTCCTTGAGCATCCCCGCCCCCTTCTTAAGTCTCGCATAAAGTTAACCGCCGATTTCGGTTTCGCCAACCCTGCGGACTGTCCTATGAGGGCGACACAGCTATTCTGGAGACCCCCGATGTCACGTGCCCCAATCGCCCGCGGCGCCGCCGCGATCCTCCTCGCATCCGCGCTCGCAGGCTGCGGGATCAACAGCATCCCGACCGCCGAGGAAAATGTGAAGGCGCGCTGGGCCGACGTTCAGAACGACTATCAGCGCCGCGCCGACCTGATCCCCAACCTCGTCGCCACGGTGAAGGCGGCGGGCGCGCAGGAGAAGGATATCCTCGTCCAGGTGACGCAGGCGCGTGCCGCGGCGAACTCGGTCCAGGTGTCGGCGGACGATCTCTCCGATCCGGCCAAGATGGCGCAGTATCAGCGCGTCCAGGGCGCGGTCGGCGTCTCGTTGCAGCGCCTGCAGGAGGCGTATCCCGAGCTGAAGAGCCAGGGCAACTACACCACGCTGATGAGCCAGCTCGAGGGTACCGAGAACCGCATCACGATCGCGCGCCGCGACTATAATGGCGCGGTGCAGGCGTATAACACCAAGATCCGCACCTTCCCCGACGCGGTCGGCGCGAAGATCTTCTACGGCGCCAAGCCGATGGTGCCGTTCGCGGCGACCACGCCCGGCGCGGAGACCGCGCCGACGGTGAACTTCGGCAACGCGAGCTGATGACGGGGTCTGCGCGATGATCCGCTACCTTGCCACGCTGGCCTGCGCGCTGCTGCTGGGAAGCGGCACCGTCACCGGGGCCGCCACCGCGCAGACCTTGCCCAAGTTCACCGGCTTCGTCGTCGATGCGGCCAATGTCATCCCTCCCGACCAGGAAGCGGCGCTGACCAAGCGGCTCGACGACCTGCAGAAATCGTCAGGCAACCAGCTCGTCGTCGCGACCGTGCCGAGCCTCGACGGCTATCCGATCGAGGATTACGGCAATCGCCTGATCCGAAGCTGGGGCGTCGGGTTGAAGGATGCGAACAACGGCGCGATCCTGTTGGTGGCGCCGAACGACCGCAAGGTGCGGATCGAGGTCGGCTACGGGCTCGAACCCGTACTGACCGACGCGTTCTCGAGCGTCGTCATCAACCAGCAGATCCTGCCGCGCTTCAAGGCAGGCGATATTCCCGGCGGCATCGTCGCGGGGGCCAATGCGGTCGCGGACCAGCTCGCGCTCCCCGATGCCGAGGCGCGCGCGAAGGTGACGGCGGCGGCGGCCGAATATGACAAGACGCATCGCCGGTCGGGTTCGGGCGGCGGCGGCGTGCCGATCGGGCTGATCTTCTTCGGGATCGTGCTCGCTGCGATCGTCATCCCGATGCTGTCGCGGCGTGCCGGCGGCAGGCGCTATACCGATGGCGGTAGCGGCGGTGGCAGCGGCGCCCTGCCGATTGTGCTGTGGAGCATCGCCGACGCGATGACGCGCGGCGGCGGTGGCGGCGGCGGCGGCGGCGATAGTGGGGGCGGCTGGGGCGGCGGCGGTTTCGGCGGTGGCGGCGGTGGATCCGGCGGCGGCGGCGGCGCATCGGGGAGTTGGTGACATGCGGTTGAGCGAAACCGATCACGACCGCGTAACCGCGGCGGTGACGCAGGCGGAGACCGCGACGACCGGCGAGATCGTCACGATCGTCGCGCGGCAGTCCGACTCCTACCATGACGTATCGATGCACTGGGCCGTGCTCGGCATGCTGCTGACGCTGGCGCTGCTCGCGTTCCGGCCGGTTGCGGCGGACCATATCTATGCGCGTCTCGTCGATCCCTGGGCGCAATCCGCCCCGCAGGGCGCGCTCTATGCGATCGCGCTCGTGCTGGTGACGCTGGTGTTCCTCGGCGTGCGGCTCGTTCTGGCAGCGACCGCGGTGCGCGTCGCACTGACCCCCGGTGCGACCAAGGCGCGTCGCGTGCGGCGGCGCGCGCTGCTGCTGTTCCGCGCGGGCGCCGAGAAGCGCACCAAGGGCGCCACCGGCGTGCTGCTGTATCTGTCGCTTGCCGAGCACCGTGCCGAGATCATCGCCGACGATGCGATCCACTCGCGCGTGCAGAACGAGACCTGGGGCGCGGCGATGGCGGCGGTGCTGGCCGGCGTCCGCGACGATCGCCCCGCCGACGGCATGGCCGATGCGGTCGCGCAGATCGGCCGCGTGCTCGCCGAGCATTTCCCGCGTACCGGTGCGCCGGTCAACGAACTTCCCGACAGGCTGATCGAACTATGAGCAAGACCGTATGGGCGGGCAAATTCCTGACCGTCCAGACCGAGGGCACGTGGGAATTCGCCGCGCGTCAGGGCCAGATCGCCGCCGCGGTGATCGTCGCGATCGACGATGGCGACGTGATCCTGGTCGAACAGTTCCGCGTGCCGCTGGGCCGTGCCTGCCTCGAACTGCCCGCGGGGCTGGTCGGCGACGAGACCGCGGGCGAGAGCGTCGCGGTGGCGGCGGGGCGCGAGCTTGAGGAAGAGACGGGGTATCGCGCCGACTCGATCGAGGATCTGGGCGTGTTCTACTCGTCGCCCGGGATGACGTCGGAATGCTTCACGCTGGTGCGTGCGACCGGGCTGAACAAGGTGGGCGACGGCGGCGGCGACAGCGACGAGAACATCACCGTGCACCGGGTTCCGCTGGCCGAGGTGCCCGCATTCGTCGCGGCGAAGCGCAAGGCCGGCGTCGCGATCGACACCAAGATGCTGCTCATCCTGGCGGGGTCCATACTCTAGCCCGATGAACTTTCGTCATCCTGGGCTCGACCCAGGATCCAGAGCCACGAGCACGGACGCTCGCGGCTCTGGATCCCAGCCTCCGCTGGGATGACGGTAAGAAAGCCGCCGCGCAGCGAGCGCGCCTCGCTTACTTGAAGTTGTCGGCGTAGCTCTGGAGCTTCAGCGTCTTCTGCGGCGCGGGCACGACGGTGTACCCGAAGCCCTCGCGCTCGCAGTGCGCGATCGCCGCCTCCGCAGTGGGAAACAGCAGCCGCAGCTGATCGCGCGTGTCGCCGCTGCCGGCCCAGCCGGTCAGCGGGTCGGGGCGCTTGGCCTCCGAGGGTTCGAATTCGAGCTGCCAGGCGTCGGTCCGGTGCTTGCCGGACTGCATGGCGTTCTTGGGGCGCTGGAAGATACGGGCGGTAGGCATGGATGCTCCCTTATCGCGAACCGGCGGTCCTTGCATCCGCCTTTTTCGTGCGCAGCGTGGCGGACGCCGCAGCGGGGTCGTCGGGCCAGGGATGCTTGGGGTAGCGCCCGCGCATTTCCTTCGCCACCGCGGTCCAGCTCCCTGCCCAGAATCCCGGCAGGTCGCGCGTGGTCTGGATCGGTCGGCCGGCGGGGGATGTCAGGCTCAGCACCAAGGGCACGCGCGCCTCGCCGATCACCGGATGCAGGCCGAGCCCAAACAGCGCCTGGACGCGGAGTTCGACGCGCGGGCCGCCCTCCGCCGCGTAATCGATCGCATGCGTGCTGCCCGCGGGGCTGGTGAAATCGGGTGGGGCGAGCCGGTTGATCGTCTGCATCACGTCCCAGCCGAGCAGGTTACGCAGCGCCTCGGCCAGCGCACCGGGCGCGATCGCATCGAGCCGGCGCTTGCCCGTCAGCAACGGGGCGAGCCATTCGTCCACCCGGTCGAGCAGCGTCGCGTCGTCGAGCGGCACGCCCGCATAGGCGGCACGGTCGCGCAACGCCTGCGCGCCGTCGCTCCACGCCAGCAGGCCGAGGCCGTGTTCGCGGACACCGGCGAGCAGGGCGGCGAGGATCGCGTCGGGGTCGGCGCCGCTGTCGGGGCCGCTCGACAGGCGGATCGCGCCGAGCCGGCGTTCGCGGAGCGCCTGGATGCCGCCGGTCGTGGAATCGAACACTACCGTGCGGCGCGATTCGATCCGGTCCGCGAACAGCGTTTCGACCGTGGTCTGGTCGATCGCCACCGCCGACAGGATCCGCGCACCCGCCGCCGAGCCCTGCGTATCGGCCACCGCGAGCCATTCCGACCGCGCCAGCGGTGAGGTCGGGTCGAGCCGGAACCCCCGCCCGCCGACCGAAGCCCAGGTCTCCCCGGACGCATCGCGCCGCCGCGCGACACGGTCGGGAAACCCAAGCGCGACGCACAGCTCTGCTCCCCCGCCCGCTTGCGGGAGGGGGTTGGGGGGTGGGCGCCCGGTTTCGACGTTGCGCCCCGCGGGTGGCGCGAGCCCACCCCCCAGCCCCCTCCCGCTTGCGGGAGGGGGGGCAAGTTTCGCCCAGCGATCGGCCATCCCCCGCGCAGCCTGCGCCTTCGGCCCGCGTTCGGTCTTCCACCGGCGAAGACGCGTTTCGAGATCGACGTCCTGCCCGCCAATCCCGCGCTCGCCGAGCAGCACCGCAACCTGCGCCGCGACCTGTGCCAGCCCGCGCTCCCCCGCCCGCAGCAGCATGTGCGCAAGCCTCGGCGGCATTGGCAGCTTCGCGATCGCGCGTCCGTGCGCCGTCGGGCGACCGTCCTCGATCGCCTCCAGCGTCGTCAGTCGCGCCATCGCCTCGTCGATCGCAGCAGCCGGGGGCGGATCGATCCAGCGCAACTCACGCGGATCGCCGACGCCCCACAGCGCGCAGGCGAGCACCAGCGCCGACAGGTCCGCTTCCAGGATTTCAGGCGGGTCGTAGCGCGGCAGGCCTGCGGTCGCCGCCTCCTCCCACAAGCGATACGCGACGCCCGGCCCAAGGCGGGCAGCGCGGCCGGCGCGTTGCGTCACGGCGGCCTGACTTGCGCGCTCGGTCACCAACCGCGTCATCCCCGCGGCGCGATCATAGCGTGGGCGCCGGGCGAGCCCTGAATCGACGACGATGCGGATGCCGTCGAGCGTCAGGCTGGTCTCGGCAATGCTGGTGGCGAGCACGACCTTGCGGCGGCCATCGGGTTCGGGAAGGATCGCGGCACGCTGCGCGGCGGGGTCGAGGCTGCCGTGAAGCTCGTGCAGGACGATAGCGTCGGGGAGATTGGCGAGCCGGTCGGCGGTGCGTTCGATCTCCGCGACGCCGGGAAGGAAGGCGAGCACGCCGCCCTCCGCTTCGCCGAGCGCGCGACGGATCGCCGACGCGACCGAATCCTCGATCCGCAATTCCGCCTGCCGGCCGACGTGGCGCAGCGTCAGCGGATAGCTACGCCCTTCGCTCTCGATCACCGGAGCGCCGTCCATGAGCGCGGCAAATCGCGCGCCATCGAGCGTTGCCGACATCGCGACGATACGCAGGTCGGGCCGGAACGCCGCCTGCACGTCGAGCGCGAGCGCCAGCCCGAAATCGCCGTCGAGACTGCGCTCATGCACCTCGTCGAACAGCACCGCGGAGACGCCCGCAAGTTCGGGATCGCCCTGGATCCGCGCGACGAAGATGCCCTCCGTGATCACCGTGACCCGGGTCGCGGCGGACCGCTTGCTGTCCATGCGGGTCGCGTAGCCGAAGGTCTGGCCGACGGGTTCGCCCGCGGTCGACGCCATCCGTTCGGCGGCAGCGCGGGCGGCAAGACGGCGTGGCGAGAGCAGCAGGATCTCGCCGGCGCACCATGGCTCGGCGAGCAAGGCCGGCGCAACCGCGGTGGTCTTGCCCGCACCCGGCGGCGCGACGAGCACCGCCGATGATCGCGCGCGCAAAGCGGCGAGCAGGTCGGGCAGCACGGCAAGGATCGGCAGAGCAGGCGGAGTCATCGGCGCCTGCTGCCACAAGCAAAGCCGCGGCGACAGCGTTCGGGCTGCAAAACGTCGCATGCCGCGGTTCAATCCTCCCCCGCCAGGGGGAGGTGGCGCCGAAGGCGACGGAGGGGGAGGACACGGAACAGGCGTTTCTCCTTCCTCCCCCTCCGTCAGGCTGATGCCTGCCACCTCCCCCTGGCGGGGGAGGATCGCTTGCGATCGGCTTCGGCGACGGCAACTGCCCCACCCCTGCACCACCGAAGGCTGGCAAGCGCCCGGGAACCTGCTAGATGCGACGCCAATATTTATGGCGTCCGACCCCTCCCCCAATCCGACGACGGCGACCCGCCGCACCACCGACAGGTTGCGGGGCGGGTTCTCGCGCGCCTGGGCGAGCCGCTGGACCAAGGCCGCGCTGGCGCTGGTCGTGCTCGGTTTCGTCGCGATCTTCGCCTTCTGGTTCGCGGTCATCCGCGACCTGCCCTCGGTCGATACGCTGCGCACCTACGAGCCGCCGCTGCCGACCAACGTCCGCGGCATCGATGGCGCGCCGATCCACAGCTACGCGCGCGAACGCCGCGTCGAGCTGAGCTATGCCGAATATCCGCCGCTGCTGGTCAAGGCGTTCCTCGCCGCGGAGGACAAGTCGTTCTTCGAGCATCACGGCGTCGATTATCCCGGCCTCGCCGGCGCGGTGTATGATTATGCGACCAAGCTCGGCAGCGGGAAGCGCGCCAAGGGCGGATCGACGATCACGCAGCAGGTCGCGAAGAACCTGCTGATCGGCAACGCCTATTCGCCATCGCGCAAACTGCGCGAGGCGGTGCTGGCGTACAAGATCGAGGATACGCTGACCAAGCAGCAGATCCTCGAGCTGTACCTCAACCAGATCGCGCTGGGGCGCAACGCGTTCGGCGTCGAGGCGGCGAGCCATGCCTATTTCGACAAGGAGCTCGACCAGCTCGATCTCGCGCAGATGGCGTATCTCGCGATCCTGCCCAAGGGTCCGTCTAACTATGATCCGGTGCGCAATGCCGAGCGCGCGATGATCCGCCGCAACTACGTGCTGAACCGGATGCTCGACAACGGCTTCATCACGCGCGCGCAGCATGACCAGGCGAATGCCGAGCCGCTGGGCGCGGTGATGCGGCGGACGCCCAAGTTCGAGAGCGTCGGCGGCTATTTCGTCGAGGAAGTCCGCCGCCAGCTGATGGCCAAGTTCGGCGAGAGCGCGAAGGACGGCCCGTACAGCGTCTATTCGGGCGGTCTGTGGGTGCGCACCTCGTTCGATACGCGGTTGCAGGACCTGGCGCAGCAGGCGCTGCGCGATGGCCTGGTGCGCTTCGACAGCGGCCGCGGCTGGAACGGGCCGATCCGCCATGTCGAGATCGAGGACGACAACTGGCTGCAGCCGTTGCTCAACAGCAATATCGCGCTCGATTACCGCGACTGGGTCGCGGCGATCGTCACGGGCAAGGACGGCAACGCCTGGAGCCTCGGCTTCCGCACGGGCAAGACCGGCACGCTCCCGCGCTATGCCGCGCAGATGGCGGTCCGCGGCAAGGGCGGCAACGCGTTCGGCGCGATCAAGACGGGCGACATTATCGCGGTCGCGCCCGACGGTGGCGAATTCTCGCTGCGGGCGATCCCCAAGGTCTCGGGCGCGTTCGTCGTCGAGGAGCCGTCGTCGGGTCGCGTGCTGGCGATGCAGGGCGGGTTCGACGACCGGCTGCAGGCGTTCAACCGCGCGACGCAGGCGATGCGGCAGCCGGGGTCGACGATCAAGCCGATCGTCTATTCCGCCGCGCTCGACAACGGCATGACGCCCGCGTCGATCATCGTCGACGGCCCGTTCTGCGTCTATCAGGGCGCGCGGCTCGGGCAGAAATGCTTCCGCAACTTCGGCAATTCGCGCGGCGCGGGGCCGCACACGATGCGCTGGGGCATCGAACAGTCGCGCAACCTGATGACCGTGCGCACCGCCGCGCAGACCGGCATGCCCAAGGTCGTCGCCACCATCAAGAAGATGGGCGTCGGCGATTACGCGCCGTATCTCTCCTATGCGCTCGGCGCCGGCGAGACGACGGTCGGGCGGATGGTCAACGCGTATTCGATCCTCGCGAACAACGGCAAGGGCGGGCCGCCGTCGCTGATCGACTTCGTCCAGGATCGTCACGGCAAGGTGATCTGGCCCGAGAACTGGCGCGCCTGCGATCGCTGCAACGCGCCCGACTGGGACGGCAAGCCGATGCCGCGGCCGATCACGCGCCAGCGCCAGGTGCTCGACGCGATGACCGCGTACCAGATGGTCCACATCACCGAGGGCGTCGTCCAGCGCGGCACCGCGGTGACGCTGCGCGATCTCGATCGGCCGATGTTCGGCAAGACGGGCACGAACAACGGCCCGACCGACGTGTGGTTCGTGGGCGGCACGCCGCAGTTCGTCGGCGGGCTGTATATCGGGTTCGACACGCCGAAGAACCTCGGCGGGGCGGCGCAGGGCGGCACGCTCGCCGCGCCGATCTTCAAGCAGTTCGCGGTCAAGGCGTATGAGGATCTGCCCAAGCTGCCGTTCCGTGCGCCGGCCGGCATCCGCATGGTCCGGATCGATCGCGCGAGCGGGCGTCCGGTCTACGGCACGTGGCCCAACACCGACGACCCGAAGCCCGCGGTGATCTGGGAAGCGTTCAAGCCCGAAAGCGAACCACGCCGTGCCGCACGCCGCGCAGGCCCCGCCCCGGCGGCCGCCGCCACGGTCGCGGTGAAGAAGGCCGAAGCCCCGCGCGACAGCGATTTCTTGCAAAGACAAGGCGGAATCTACTAGCGCAGTTCCTACATCGTCATCCCGGCGCACGCCGGGATCCCCGTCCGCACCCGCGCGCTCGCGGACGGAGGTTCCGGCGTCCGCCGGGATGACGGACATTTTGGAGAATACCCATGCGCGCCGAAGCGCAGGCTCACGTAGACACCATCAAAGACGCGCTGGCCTTGCTGCGCCGCTTCCTCGACTGGGACCGCGCGCTGCGTCGTCTCGACGAGCTGAACGCGCGCGTCGAGGATCAGGCGCTCTGGTCCGATCCCAAGGCCGCGCAGGAAGTGATGCGCGAGCGTCGCCGTCTCGACGAGGCGATCGGCGCGACCCGCGCGATCGAGAGCGAGCTGGCGGACACGTCCGAGCTGATCGAGATGGCCGAGGCCGAGGGCGACACCGCGATGGAAGCCGACGGCGTCGCCGCGCTCGCCGAACTCGCCGCGCGTGCCGACAAGGACAAGATCAAGGCGCTGCTCGCGGGCGAGGCCGATGGCAACGACACCTATATCGAGGTCAATGCCGGCGCCGGCGGCACCGAGAGCCAGGACTGGGCGGGCATGCTCAGCCGGATGTATTCGCGCTGGGGCGAGCGCCACGGCCTGAAGGTCGAGCTGATCGACCAGCATTCGGGCGAGCAGGCGGGGATCAAGTCCGCCACGCTGCTGCTGAAAGGCGAGAACGCATACGGCTATGCCAAGACCGAGAGCGGCGTCCACCGCCTCGTCCGGATCAGCCCCTACGACTCGGCCGCGCGTCGCCACACCTCGTTCGCCAGCGTCTGGGTCTATCCGGTCGTCGACGACAATATCGAGGTCGAATATAACGAAAGCGACCTGCGCATCGACACGTACCGCGCGAGCGGCGCCGGCGGTCAGCACATTAACACGACCGATTCGGCGGTGCGTATCACGCACGTGCCGACCGGCATCGTCGTCCAGTGCCAGAACCAGCGATCGCAGCACAAGAACAAGGCCGAGGCCTACAACCAGCTCCGCGCGCGTCTGTACGAGCGCGAACTGGCGATCCGCGAAGCCGCCGCCAATGCCGAGAATGCGGGCAAGACCGATATCGGCTGGGGCCACCAGATCCGCAGCTACGTGCTCCAGCCATACCAGATGGTGAAGGACCTGCGCACCGGCGTCGTCTCGACCAGCCCGTCGGACGTGCTCGACGGCGACCTCGAAGCGTTCATGGCCGCGGCGCTGTCGCAGCGCGTGACCGGCGAGGCTGTCGAGGTGGAGGACGTCGATTGAGGCTGAGGGGTGCCCTTGCCCTGATGCTGTCGCCGGTCTTCCTGCTCGCGGCCTGCGATGGCAGCAAGCCGCTGATCAAGCGCGAGCAGAAGGAACCTGCCTTCCCCGCCGCCGACCGCCCGGTCGCGTCGATCGTCTCGGCGCGCTGGTCGAACGAGGAGGCGCGCGACCGGCTGAACGAAGCCGGCGAGGTCATGAACAAGGGCGAGATCCGCAAGGGCATGACCGTCGCCGATATCGGCGCGGGCGAGGGCTATTACACGATCCGCATGGCCGCGCGCGTCGGCAAGGAGGGCCGCGTGCTGGCCGAGGACATCGTCGCGAGCGTCCGCGACCAGCTCGCGGAACGCGTCGCGCGCGAGGATCTGGCGAACGTCAGCGTCAAGCTCGGCGAGGCGAACGACCCGAAACTGCCCGAGGCCAGCTTCGACCGCGTGCTGATGGTGCACATGTACCACGAGATCGAGCAGCCCTATGAATTCCTCTGGCGGCTGCGACCGTCGCTCAAGCCCGACGGGCTGGTCATCGTGGTCGATGCCGATCGCCAGACGCAGAACCACGGCACGCCGCCGGCGCTGCTGAAGTGCGAGTTCGCCGCGGTCGGCTATACGCAGGTCGCGATGGAGGACATGCCGTCCGCCGGCGGCTATCTCGCCGCGTTCAAGGCAACCGGCCCGCGCCCCGCGCCGGAGGCGATCCGGGCGTGCCGGCTGGGGTGAGTTTCGACTTTGGCTTCGGTCCGAGGCGCTGACCCAGCCACCCGCCCCACCCCGGCGAAGGCCGGGGCCCAGTTGGAAAGGTCGCATTGACGGCGTCCTGCAAGTCGTTGGCGCCGTCACTCGCACGCTTGCGCTCTCCCGTCATCCTGGCGCCGTCATCCCCCTTTCCGTCATCCTGGCGCCGTCATCCCCCTTTCCGTCATCCTGGCGCCGTCATCCCCCTTTCCGTCATCCTGACGAAAGTCAGGACCCAGGGTCACGAACGGCGCAGTCTGTGGCTCTGGGTCCTGACTTTCGTCAGGATGACGGTGGGGGCGCGCGATGTCGCAGTTCCAACGCCCAAGCTCCAACGTCTCATGACGGCGTATGCGTCCTACCCGTCAGACCACCCCCATCGCGCGCAGGCTCGCAACGCGCTCCCCCGCGATTACCAGATGATCCACCAGCACCACCTCCAGCGTCCGCAACGCCGCCGCCAGCGCGCGCGTGAAGGCGAGATCGCGGTCGCTCGGCGTCGCATCGCCGCTCGGATGGTTATGCGCCATCACCACGCCCCACGCATCGAACGCCAGTGCGTCCGCCGCGATTCGCCGGATCGACACCACGACATGATCCCGCCCACCAGCGACATGCCGCATCCCGAGAAGCCTCCGATTCGGATCAAGATAGGCGACCGCCACCGTCTCGCTCGCCGCATCGCGCAATCCTGCGAACAGCAGAAACGCCGCCGACAGGTCGACGATATGCGGGGAAGGCACGGACGACGGCGACACACGCACGACTGCCGCGCGCCATCTCCGACTGCACGCGCAACTACATCCACTTGAGCCCGCCCGCGCACCCGACTAGGCGAACCCGATGCGCCAATATCTAGACCTCATGGACCGCGTGCTCTCGACCGGCGTCGAGACGATGGACCGCACCGGCACCGGCACGCTCAGCGTGTTCGGCGCGCAGATGCGGTTCGATCTCGCGGCGGGCTTCCCCGTCCTCACCACCAAGAAGCTCCACCTCCGCTCGATCATCGTCGAGCTTTTGTGGTTCCTGCGCGGCGACACCAATGTCCGCTGGCTGCAGGAACGGAAAGTCGCGATCTGGGACGAATGGGCGGACGAAAACGGCGATCTCGGCCCGGTCTACGGCAAGCAATGGCGCGACTGGGCGACCGCCGACGGCCGCCATATCGACCAGATCGCCGAGCTGATCGACCAGATCAAGACCAACCCCGCCTCGCGCCGCCAGATCGTCAGCGCGTGGAATCCGGGCGACCTGCACGCGATGGCGCTCGCGCCGTGCCACTGCCTGTTCCAGACTCACGTCGCGAACGGCAAGCTGTCGCTGCAACTCTACCAGCGCTCGGGCGACATCTTCCTCGGCGTGCCGTTCAACATCGCCAGCTATGCGCTGCTCACGCACATCCTCGCGCAGCAATGCGGGCTCGAGGTCGGCGAGTTCATCTGGACCGGCGGCGACTGCCACCTCTATTCGAACCATCTCGAGCAGGCGCGGCTGCAGCTGGGCCGCGACCCCGGCCCGCTCCCGCGGCTCGAGATCGTGCGCAAGCCGGACTCGATCGACGCGTACGAGTATGAGGATTTCGTGCTCCACGACTATGTCGCGCAGGCGCATATCAAGGCGCCCGTCGCCGTCTGAACACAGAGAGCGAATCGCAATAGGAACTCGCAGCGTCACGCCCGGTTGACCGTCCGAACCCATTCGGAAGGCCTATCATGGACATCACCCAGCTCATCCTCGACGAACACGCACAGCAGCGGGCGCTGTTCGCGCAGATCGATTCGATCGACGCCAAGGACACCGAGGCGCTGTCGGCGCTGTGGACCCGCCTCAAGAACCTGCTCGACGCGCATGCCGAGGCCGAGGAACGCTTCTTCTACCCGCGGCTCATGAAGATCGGCACCGGCGGCAACGACGCCGACTCGGCCGCCGAGGAGACCGAGGATGCGATCGAGGATCACAACGACATCCGCGAAACCGGCGAAGCGGTCGACAAGCACCCGGTCGGCTCGGACGCGTGGTTCGAGGCGGTCGGTGAATGCAACAAGGCGAACAGCGATCACCTCGCCGAGGAAGAGCGCCAGGGCCTGACCGACTTCCGAAAGCATGCGACGCTGGAAGAGCGGCACGAACTGGGCGTCCGGTTCGCGGCGTTCGAGGCGAACCACCTGAACGGCGTGAAGGTCGTCGAGAAGGATCCCGAGGCGTACGTCAAGGAACACGCGCCGAGCTGATCCCCTTACCACCACCCCGGCGAAGGCCGGGGCCCAATTGGGAAACGGTGCTGATGCGCGCCGCGCTCCGTTACCCCAACCTTTCCAATTGGGCCCCGGCCTCCGCCGGGGAGGAGTGAGAGGTCGGGGTGCCGCCCCATACGGGGGAGTAGCCCCCCGCCCCCCTATCCGGCATGATACCCGCATGATCACCTTCTACCTCGCCCGCGCCAGCAACGGCGTCATCGGCCGCGACGGCCAGCTTCCCTGGCGCCTCCCCGCAGACCTCAAGCGCTTCAAGGCGCTGACGATGGGCAAGCCGATGGTGATGGGGCGCAAGACATTCGAGAGCTTCCCGAGCCCCCTCCCCGGTCGCCGCCACATCGTCCTCACGCGCGGCCACTGGCACGCCGACGGCGCGGAAGTGGCGCACTCGATCGACGAGGCGCTCGCGATGGCTGGCGACGACGTCGCGGTGATTGGCGGCGCGCAGATCTATGCGCAGCTGCTCTCCCATGCAGACCGGATCGAACTCACCGAAGTCCATGATGAACCCGAAGGTGACGCCATCGTCCCCGCGTTCGACGGCTGGCACGAGATCGCCCGCGAAGACCACCCGGGTGAAAAGCAGCGCCCCGCCTTCAGTTTCGTCACCCTCACCCGCCGCTGAAGACTGTTCTCCCGCAAAGGCGGCGCGGGAGACAACCGCACGGAAGGACTATCGTCATCCGCGGCGTCTGGGTACTGACCCGTGCATGCAACGGCTCGACGGTGGCGCACCCATCCCTTCGCATCTGGCGGACGGGATCGTGGCGCTGGGTAATTTCGACGGATTCCATCTCGGTCACCAGGCGGTGGTCGCGCGCGCGATCGCGTGGGCCAAGGCGGAGGGTCGCCCCGCGCTGGTGGCGACGTTCGATCCGCATCCGGTGCGCCATTTCCGCCCAGACACGCCCCCCTTCCGCCTCACCACGCTCGACCAGCGCGAGCGGCTGTTCGCCGCGGCGGGCGCCGATGCGATGGTGGTGTTCCATTTCGACGGCGATCTCGCCGCACTGACCGCCGAGCAGTTCGTCGCCGACCGGCTCGAGCGCGCTCTGCGGATCGGCGGCGTGGTGACGGGCGAGGACTTCACCTTCGGCCATGCCAAGAGCGGCACGGTCCACACGCTCGCCGCGCGCGGCCCGGTCCACGGCTTCCGCGCGGAAACCGTCGGCGCGGTCGCGCTGGATGGCGAGACGGTGTCCTCGACCCGCATCCGCGAGGCGCTGCGCGCTGGCGACATGGCGACCGCGACTCGGCTGCTCACGCGTCCGTTCGCGATCGAGGGCGTGGTGCAACATGGCGACAAGCTCGGCCGGACGATCGGCTATCCGACCGCCAATCTCGACATGGGCAACTATCTGCGCCCCGCCTACGGGATCTACGCGGTGACCGGGCGGCTGGAGGACGGTCGCGTGCTGAAGGGCGCGGCGAACCTCGGCATCCGCCCCAGCTTCGATCCGCCGAAGGAACTGCTCGAGCCGCATTTCTTCGATTTCGCCGAGGACCTGTACGGCCGCCGCATCGAAGTCTCGCTGATCGACTATCTCCGCCCCGAAGCGAAGTTCGATGGCCTCGACCCGCTGATCGCGCAGATGGACGCCGACTGCGCGCGGGCGCGCGCGATCCTGGCGCGATAGACCCGCCAGCGTCCGTCACCCCAGCGAAAGCTGGGGTATCTCGGTCATGAATCGGCCCCCTGCCGCACGAGACCCCAGCGTTCGCTGGGGTGACGAAGGTAGTGCTTGTGTCCCCGAGGGAGAGGGGATGGCAACGTGAGCCGCGACCCGCTACAGCCCGGCCCACTTATGACCGATACTCCTGCGCCCGCCCGCGATTACCGCGACACCGTCTTCCTGCCGAAGACCGACTTCCCGATGAAGGCGGGCCTCGCCGCCAAGGAGCCGGCGATCCTCGAGCGCTGGGCGAAACTCGGCATTTACGACCGGCTGCGCGAACAGCGGCTCGGGCGCGAGCGGTTCATCCTGCACGATGGCCCCCCTTACGCGAACGGCGACATCCACATGGGTCACGCCATGAACAAGGTGCTCAAGGACATCATCGTCCGCTCGCAATCCTTGATGGGCAAGGACGCGCCCTATGTCCCCGGCTGGGACTGCCACGGCCTGCCGATCGAGTGGAAGGTCGAGGAAGCGTATCGCGCCAAGAAGCTCAACAAGGACGACGTCCCCGTCGACCAGTTCCGCGCCGAATGCCGTGCCTATGCCGAAAAATGGGTCGCCGTGCAGAAGGGCGAGTTCGAGCGGCTCGGCGTGATGGGCGACTGGGCCGATCCGTACCTCACGATGAAGTACGAGGCGGAAGCGACGATCGTCGGCGAACTGCTGAAGTTCGCCGAGAGCGGCCAGCTGTACCGCGGTGCGAAGCCCGTGATGTGGTCGCCGGTCGAGAAGACCGCGCTCGCCGAGGCGGAGGTCGAGTATGAGGATATCGTCTCGACGCAGATCGACGTCGCGTTCGAGATCGTCGACGCGCCGAACGCGCCCGAACTGGTCGGCGCGCATGCGGTGATCTGGACGACGACGCCGTGGACGATCCCGGTGAACCAGGCACTGAGCTATGGGCCTGAGATCGAGTATCGGCTCTGTCGGAAGCGCAACGATGATGGCCGCCAGTATTTGATCGCTTTGGAGCTGATCGGATCCGCCGGCGCACGGTGGGCAGACGAGCTTGTACCGCTCGCGCAGTTCAAAGGTTCGCAACTCGAAGGCGCGACCGCACGCCACCCGATGCACGCGCTCGGCGGCTTCTTCGCAAAGCCCCGCCCGTTCCTCCCCGGCGACTTCGTCACGACCGACGCAGGCACCGGGCTCGTTCATATGTCGCCGGACCACGGCGAGGACGATTTCGAGCTCTGCAAGCAATACGGCATCGACCCGGTCTTCGCGGTCGACGGCGCGGGGATGTACCGCGCGGATTGGGCCTGGCTCGGCGGGCAAGGGTCGGTCATCAACAAGAAGTTCGTTGCCGCTGACGGCCCGATCTGCACCGACCTGCGCGCGACCGGCGCGCTGCTCGCGGCGAGCGACGACTTCAAGCACAGCTACCCGCATTCGTGGCGCTCCAAGGCCAAGGTGATCTTCCGCGCGACCCCGCAATGGTTCATCCCGATGGATGCGGCCACGCCTCCCTCTCCCATCCGGGGAGAGGGTCGGGGTGAGGGGCAGCCAAGCAGTGCTGCGCCCGGAACAGCCCCTCACCCCAGCCCTCTCCCCGACGGGGAGAGGGAGCCGGACGGCAACGGCGCAACGCTGCGCGAGATCGCGCTCGACGCGATCGCCGCGACCACCTGGATCCCCGCGCGCGCGGAAAACCGGATCACGTCGATGGTGCAGGGCCGCCCCGACTGGGTCATCTCGCGCCAGCGCGCCTGGGGCGTGCCCATCGCGCTGTTCGTCAACCGCGCCACCGGCCAGTATCTCAACGACCCCGCGGTCAACGCGCGCATCGTCGAAGCCTTCCGCGCAAACGGCGCGGATGCGTGGTACGCCGACGGCCATCAGGCGCTGCTCGGCCCCGACTACGACCTCGCCGACTATGAGGTCGTGAAGGACATCCTCGACGTCTGGTTCGATTCGGGCTGCACGCACGTCTTCACCGTCGAGGCGCGCTACGGCGAAGGAACGCGAGCCAATCTCTACCTTGAGGGCTCGGACCAGCATCGCGGCTGGTTCCAGTCGAGCTTGCTCGAAAGCTGCGGCACGCGCGGTCGCGCGCCGTACGACGCGGTCCTCACGCACGGCTTCGCGCTCGACGGCCAGGGCAGGAAGATGTCGAAGAGCCTCGGCAACGTCGTCGATCCCTTGAAGATCATCGTCGAGAGCGGCGCGGACATCCTGCGCATGTGGGTCGCCTCGACCGACTATTTCGACGACGTGAAGATCGGCAAGGAGGTGCTCGGCACCGCCTCCGACGCGTACCGGAAACTGCGCAACACGTTCCGCTACATGCTCGGCGCACTCGAAGGCTTCGACGATTCGGAGCGCGTCGCGGTCTCCGACATGCCCGAGCTCGAGCGCTACGTGCTCCACCGCCTCGGCATGATCGACACCGAACTGCGCCAGGCCGCCGAAGCGTATGAGTTCAACCGCTACACGCGCCTGCTGACCGAATTCGCGAACGAGGACCTGTCCGCGTTCTTCTTCGATATCCGCAAGGATTCGCTCTATTGCGACGCGCCCGGCGACGTGAAGCGCCGCGCGTACCGCACCGTCCTCGACGTGCTGTTCCACGCGTTGGTCCGCTATGCTGCGCCGGTGCTGTGCTTCACGGCAGAAGAGGTCTGGCAGGCGCGCTTCCCGAGCGACGACAGCTCGGTCCACTATCTCGAATGGCCGTCGCTCCCGTCGCTCGACGCGGACGACGTGGTCGGCAGCAAGTGGCGCGAGATCCGCGAGCTGCGCGTCGCCGTCACCGAGGCGATCGAGCCCCTGCGCCGCGAGAAGACGGTCCGCTCCAGCCTCGAGGCCGAAGTCACCGTGCCTTCGATGCTGCTCGACGCCGACGCGCTGGCCGAGGCGTTCATCGTCGCCAAGGTCACGCAGGGCGACGCGGTCACCGTGACGCGCACCGACTTCCACAAATGCGGCCGCTGCTGGCGTCACCTCCCCGAGGTGAGCGTCGACGGCGAACTGTGCGATCGGTGCGAAGGGGTCGTGGCGCATGCGTAACCTGCCCAAGGCCGGGTTCGGCGCGGCGATCGCCCTCTTCCTCGCCGATCAGCTGAGCAAATGGGCGGTGACGAAGCCGCTCGGGATCGATTCGCTTGGCGATGCGCGGACGATCACCTCGTTCTTCGACCTGCGGTTCGTGCCCAATATCGGCATCTCCCTCGGACTGCTCCCCGCCGACGGCCACCTGACTCGCTGGGCGCTGGTGCTGCTGACCGGCGCGATCGCGGTCGGCGTCGCGGTGTGGATGACGCGCGAGAAGAACCCCGCAGATCAGGTCGCGCTTGGCTTCGTGCTCGGTGGCGCGATCGGCAATATCCTCGACCGGATCCGCCTCGGGTACGTCGTCGATTTCGCTGACTTGCATATCGGCGAGTGGCGTCCGTTTTTGGTCTTCAATGTCGCCGATGCAGCGATTACTGTCGGCGTGCTCGTCCTGCTTGTCCGGGCGCTTCTCGTGCGCGAAAAGCCCCCTGTGGAGAATTCCCATGCGTAAGTTCGTACCCCTGGCTGCCGGTCTGGCGAGCGTCGCCCTTCTGTCCGGTTGTGGCGCAGGCCGAAGCCTCGATCGTGCGCGCCCGGACGAGTTCGCCGTCGCGCGCCAGGCGCCGCTCGTGATCCCGCCCGACTTCGCGCTCGTGCCGCCGCAGCCGGGTGCCGCCCGCCCGCAGGATACCGCCGCCAACGCACAGACGCTCGACGCGCTGTTCGGTGGCGCCGCTGCCCGCAGCCCGGCGGAATCGGGCGTCGTCGCCGATGCCGGCGCGGACAGCGACGATCCCGGCATCCGCTCCAGCGCGGGCGATCCGGGCACGACGGTAGTCGACAAGGGCTCGACCACGCGCGACATCGTCGCCGCGCCAGAGGGCGACGGCCAGGACGCGCGCACGACCGCGAACTGATCGGGACGAACGAAAAAGGGCGGCCCCCGCGCGGGAGCCGCCCTTTTTTTGTGCCCGTAAGACTTGGCCCGTCGTCCGAGAAGCCCCACCCCGTCACCCGTCGTCGGGGATGCCCCCGCCCCACCCGTCATCCCAGCGAAAGCTGGGATCTCCCCGTGTGGCAGGCGTCATCTGCCTCGAGAGATACCCCAGCGTTCGCTGGGGTGACGGAGTTGGGAAGTCTCGGCGCGCGCCTTGTTCTCCCGCGACGAAGTCGGCAAGTTTCATCTCGCGCCCCTGTTCTCCTGCGAAGGCGGGAGCCCAGTCTGGGTCCCCGCCTTCGCGGGGACACATGGGTCAGGCGCGCCGTCTGCCGAGACGGTTCAGAACGCCGCGGTGAGCGAGACGAGCACCTTGCCGTTGGCAATCGAGCCATTGCCGTCCTGCCCACGGCTGAAGCTAGGCTGGAGATACGCCGACTCACCCTTGCCGATATCGGTATCGACATACGCGACACCCAGCGTCAGCGGAGTCGACGGGATCACATAGTCGGCGCCGAGCAACCAGTCGAAATACTCGCCGGTCGGCGATACGCTGGTCGCGAACGGTCCGAGCCCCTTGTTGCCGTTCGAATAGCCGACATGCCCCTTCACGGTCAGCCCGGTGTTGGGGATGCCGCTGCTGACGTCGCCCCACAGGTACAGGTTGCTGTCCTTGGCATTGACCCGGTCATAGACGCCATTCGCCGCCGACGTGCCATTGGCGTACCACGGACCCAGCGCCTGCTGCTTGGGGGCATAGGCGACACCCGCGGTCAGCGCGACCGGCCCGGCCGTGCCCGACAGCTTGGCATAGGGTTCGATGAAGTCGGTGTTGTCGAAGCCGCCCGGGTACATGTACCAGGTCGCACCGACGTCGAGCGTCCCGCCGCCGCCGACCGGCAGCTTGTAGCCCGCGATCAGATCGAGCTCCATGTTCGCGCCGCCGAACGTGCCCCAGCCCGCGAGGTTCGATCCCCAGGTGCCGATATACAGCCCGCTCTTGTGCGCGATCGTGATGCCACCCTGGACGGCAAGATTCTCGTCCGACTGCGACACGCCGCGAAAGCGATAATCGCTGACGAGCCCGACCGAGCCGGAGACCGTGACCTCCTTGGGTGGCGCGGTCGCCTCGTCCTGCGCGAACGCGGGGGTAGCAGCGGCCAGTGCGACGCCGCCGAGAAGAATAGTGGTGAAGCGCATCGTTTCCCTTTCGATACTGGAAATGCGATGTCCCCGCCTGCAACCGCGGACGCCGCATCTATCAAGGGCGTGCCCTCCGAGTGCGGTCTTTCCTGCGATGACTGATGTGTGACAGTGCGGACCCGGCCATACAAGCGAATCTTGCGTATGACCGGGGGTTGACGCCACACATGTTGCGCCAGAGCCACACCGCGCCCGCCTAGCGGCAGAGGGGCCGCGCGATCGCGTCCAGCGCGCGGTCGTAGCTCGCGCGTTCGGCCGCGCTCAGAAACCCCTGCTTGCGAACGAGCCCGTCCGCCGCCTTGCGGACCCCGTCGACCTGCCGCCACGACCGGGCGGCCTCGGACGCCGTCAGCCGCCCTGCCTTGCGCGCCGTGCCGATATCGGCCTGCAAGATGTTGGCGCGCACCGAGACATGCGCCTGTCGCGGGTCGCGGATCGACCCGCCAAGGCTGCCCGTCACGCTATGCTGCCGCGCGGTGTCGCAACTCGGATAGTCCTGTTGCGGGGTACGCGCGACGGCCCCGCTTGCCGCGAGGGCCAGAACGATGAACGGCGTATAGAGCACACGAACCTCCCGAATATCCCGGACTTCGGGTCCCTACGCGACGCGTCCTGAACCGCAGCTAACTGCCGCGCCTAGCCGCGCAAGGCCGCGAACGCAGCGAGCCCGGCTTCGAGGTCCGCGATCAGGTCGGCGGGGTCTTCGAGGCCGATCTGGAGGCGGACCATCGGCCCTGCCGCGTCGCGCCTGGTCACGCTGCGGTATCGGTGCGGATCGGCGGGGATGGCGAGGCTCTCGAACCCGCCCCAGCTATAGCCGATCCCGAACAGCTCGAGCGTGTCGATCAGCGCGGCGCGCGCCGCGTCATCACCACCGTTCAGCACGAACGAGAACAGCCCGCTCGATCCCTTGAAGTCGCGGACGAACAGGTCGTGGCCGGGGCAATCGGGAAGCGCCGGATGGAGCACTTGCGCGACTTCGGGGCGCGACTGCAGCCACTTGGCGATGGTCAGCGCGCTCGACTGGTGCTGCGCGAGGCGGACCGCCATCGTGCGCAGACCGCGACTGCCGAGCCAGCAATCGTCGGGGCTCGCGACCTGGCCGAGCTGGAAACTCGTCTCGCGCAGTTTCTTGAAGTGGCCGGGGCCGGCAGTGACCGATCCGAGCATCACGTCCGAATGGCCGACGACGTATTTCGTGCCGGCGAGGATCGTCAGGTCGACGCCGCGTTCGATCGCGGGGAAGAACAGCGGGGTGGCCCAGGTGTTGTCGAGCAACGTCGTCACCCCCCGCGCCTTCGCGGCGGCGACGATCGCGGGGACGTCCTGCACCTCGAAGCTGAGCGAGCCGGGGCTCTCCATGAAGATCGCGCGCGTGTTCTCGCCGATCAGGTCGGCAATGCCCGCGCCGATCATCGGGTCGTAATAGCGCGTCGTGATCCCGAACCGCTTGAGCAGCCCGCCCGCCATCCCGCGCGTCGGATCATAGGCGCTGTCGACCAGCAGCAGCTCGTCGCCGGGCGACAGCACCGACAGCAACGCCGCCGCGATCGCCGCGACGCCCGAGCAATAGAGGAACGTCCCCTCCGCACCGGGCTCGAGCGAGGTCAGCGCATCGGCAAGGCTCCACTGCGTCGGCGTGCCCTTGCGGCCGTAGAACAGCCGGTGATGCGTATCGCGCGTCGCGCTCTCGCGAAGATGGCCGACCGAATCGTAGAGGATCGTCGACGCACGCCAGACCGGCGGGCTGACGATGCCCTGCGTCCATTCAGGGCGACGACCGGCGAGAACGACTTTGGTCGCATCGCCGACCGGCTTGTTCGTATCGCTCATGCCGTTCCTGTCGCCTTGGGAGTCGTGGGATCGCCGCCCCATTCGGACCAGCTGCCGTCGTATAGCGCCGCCTCGTTGCCGAGCAGATGCGCGCCGAAGGCGAGCACCGCCGCGGTGATGCCCGAGCCGCAGGTCATCACGATCGGCTTCGACAAGTCGACGCCCGCCTTGTCGAACTCGGCCTTCAAGGCGTCGCCGGTCTTCCACGTCCCGTCCGCGTTGAACACCGCGCCCTGCGGCAGATTCTTCGAGCCCGGAATATGCCCCGGCGCCGTGCCCGCTCGCGGGTCTTCCTCCGCCCCCGTGAAGCGCGCCGCAGAGCGTGCGTCGAGCACCTGCTCCGCGCCGCTGTCAACGTTCGCCTTCATCTGATCGAGGTCGCGCACGCCCTTGAGGTCCGCCCAGGTCGTGAAGTGGCGATGCCGCAGCGTCTCCTTGCCCGACGCCGTCTCGCGCCCCTCGGCCTGCCATTTGGCCAGCCCGCCGTCGAGGATCGCCACGTTGTGCGCGCCGAACAGCCGCAGCATCCACCACGCGCGCGCCGCGGTGTGCCAGGGCGAGCTGTCGTACAGTATGATCCGGCTGCCGTCGCCCAGGCCCAGCGTCTGCATCCGGCTCGCGAACTTCTCCGCGGACGGCAGCATGTTCGGCAGGTCGCTGTCGGTATCGCGCAGCTCGGCAAGGTTCATGAACACCGCGCCGGGAATGTGCGCCGCCTCATACTCCGCGGCCGCGTCGCGTCCCTCGGCATAGGTCGCGTCGACGATCCTGAGATCATTCGCGCCCAGTTCGCTCGCCAGCCATTCGGTGGTCACCAACGCGTCCATATCCGGCTCCTTTTGCTGCCCTGTCAGTAGCCAGCGGGGCCGCCCGCGTCGAGGGAGGCGAGAAACTGCGCGGCCTGCGCACGCGTCGCGTCGCGGTCCGCCTCGGTCTGTTTGTGCCAGTTGCGATACGGCATCGCCAGCCGGTTGTTGCGCCCGAGCTTGTCCTCGTGCCGCGCGAGGAAATCCCAGTAGAGCGCGTTGAACGGGCACGCATCGGGCCCGATCCGCTGCTTCACCTTGTACCGGCATGTCCCGCAATAATCGGACATCCGGTCGATATACGCACCCGACGAGATATACGGCTTCGAACCCAGCAGCCCGCCATCGCCGAACTGGCTCATCCCCAGCGTATTGGGCAGCTCGACCCATTCATACGCGTCGACATAGACCTCGAGATACCATTGGTGGACCTTGGCAGGATCGGCGCCGATCAGCAGCGCGAAATTGCCCGTGACCATCAGCCGCTGGATGTGGTGCGCATGCGCGGTCTCGAGCGTCTGGCCGATCGCCTCGCGCAGGCAATGCATGTCGGTCTCACCCGTCCAATACCAGCCGGGGAGTTCGCGGTGGTGGTCGAGGAAGTTGCGCGCGACGTAATCGGGCCCCTCGCGCCAATAGATCCCGCGCATATATTCGCGCCAGCCGATGATCTGGCGGATATAGCCCTCGACCGCGTTGAGCGGCGCGCGCCCGGCGCGATATTCCGCCTCCGCCCGCCTGCACAAATCGAGCGGATCGAGCAGCCCCGAATTGATGTAGGGCGACAGGATCGAGTGCCACAGATGCCGCTCGCCGGTGAGCATCGCATCCTCGTAATCGCCGAACTGCGGCAGCGCGTGTCTGAAGAAATTCGCCGCCTGCCGCTCGGCATCGGCGGCGGTCACCGCATAGTCGAACCCGTCGAGACTCCCCGGATGCTCGGCGAACCGCTCCGCCACCAGCACGAGCACCTCGGCCGTGATCGCATCCGGCTTGAACACCAGCGGGCGCGGCATCAGCAGGTCGTTCTTGGCGGGCTTGCGGTTCTCCTTGTCGAAGTTCCAGCGATCGCCCTCGGGCTTGCCGTCGGTCATCAACAGCCCGGTGCGCGTCCGCATCTGCCGGTAGAACCATTCCATCGTCAGCGACTTGCGCTCCGCCGCCCAGGTCTCGAAATCGGCATGGCTGGCGATGAAGCGGTCGTCGCTGCGGATCGCGACCGGGATGCCGAACAGCGTCTCCCAGCTTTCGAGCATCGCCATCACGCGCCATTCGCCGCCTTCGGTGACGACGATCCGCTCGGGGTCGTGCCGCGCGACCGCGCGCGCGATCTCGCCGGTGAAGCTGCCCGCATTGTCCGGGTCGTCGAGCCTGGTGTACTCCACCGTCCAGCCCGCCGCACGCAACGCCTCGGCATGATGCCGCATCGCCGACAGGATATAGGCGATCTTGCGCTTGTGATGCCGGACATAGGTCGTCTCGTCGTCGACCTCCATCATCAGCACGATCGTCGTCGCGGGATCCTGCCCGCGCAGCGCAGCGAGGTCGATCGTGAGCTGGTCGCCGAGGATCGGTACGAGTGTGGTTTTCTTGCGCGTCATCGCATCCTACATGGCGGCGTATGACCGCTCCCCAGAACCCATTGCATCTTGGCCAGAACAGCGCCCTTCCCGCCTCTCCAGAAGAGGCCGTGCTCGATTATGTTCCGAACCCGCGGCCCGGAAGGACCTATCTCGTGCGGTTTGCGGCGCCCGAGTTCACGTCACTGTGCCCCGTCACCGGCCAACCTGACTTCGCGCACCTCGTGATCGACTATGTCCCGGGCGAGACGATCGTTGAGTCGAAGTCGCTGAAACTGTTTCTCAGCAGCTTCCGCAACCATGCCGGTTTCCACGAGGATTGCACCGTCGGCATCGGCGAGCGGCTGTTCGACGAGATGAAGCCCGTGTGGCTGCGGATCGGCGGCTATTGGTATCCGCGCGGCGGGATCCCGATCGACGTGTTCTGGCAGTCGAGCGCACCGCCGCAAGATCTTTGGCTGCCCGACCAGGGTGTCGCCTCCTATCGCGGACGCGGCTGACCTATGGTCGATCCATACTAATCCATGTTGGCAAGTTTACTATGCTGCACTGCAGTATGTGATGAAACTTTATGCTAGCTGAACCGTTTAATTGAACGCGCGACCGGGTTTTCCCAGAAGTGCGCGCTCAAACGAGGGACAGGGTATGGTGAAACCGGCGGACGGTGGGAATATCGCGCGACTGGCGCTGATCGGCAATTTTCTGCCGAGACAGTGCGGGCTCGCCACCTTCACGACCGACGTTTTCACGGCCATGCGTGCGCGCTATCCCGAGATCGCCGTCGACGTCTACGCGATGGACGATCACCCCGGCAAATATGACTACCCCGCCGAAGTGACCGGCACGATCCCCGAGCCAGAGCTGTCGGCCTATATCGACACGGCGCGGAAGATCGAGGCGAGCGGCGCGCAGGCGATCTGGCTCCAGCACGAATATGGTATCTTCGGCGGCCCCGCCGGCGAGCATATCCTCGCGCTCCTCGATCGCACGACGCTGCCCGTGATCGTCACGCTGCACACGATCCTCGAAAAGCCCAACGCCGACCAGCGTCGCGTACTCGAAGGCCTGCTCCGCCGCGCCGCGCGCGTGGTGGTCATGGCCGAGCGTGGCCGCGACATCCTGCAGCGCGTCTACGGCGCCAACCCGCGCCAGGTCGTCATGATCCCGCACGGCGTGCCCGATCGCGACCTGCTCGATCCCGCGACGCTCAAGGACAAGTTCGGCTGGGATGGCCGCAAGGTCATGCTGACGTTCGGCCTGCTCGCCCCCAACAAGGGGATCGAGACGGTCATCAACGCACTGCCCGCGGTGATCGCGAAGCACCCGGACCTGCTGTACGTCGTGCTCGGCGCCACGCATCCGAACCTCGTCGCGCATGAGGGCGAGAAGTATCGCGACAAGCTGAAGGCGCTCGCCGCCGACAAGGGCGTTGCCGACAATGTCACGTTCGTCGACGCGTTCCTCGAACATGGCGAACTGCTCGACTATCTTCAGGCGGCCGACGTCTATGTGACGCCGTACACAAACCCCGCGCAGATCACGTCGGGCACGCTCAGCTACGCGATCGGCGTCGGCAAGCCCGTCATTTCGACGCCCTACGTGCACGCGACCGAGATTCTCGCGGACGGCCACGGCGTTCTCGTACCGTTCGGCGATGTCGATGCGTTCGCACGCGAGATCGACGTGCTGATGTCGAACGACCGCGATCGCAACCGGCTGGCCGAGCGTGCGTATGCGCGCGGCCGCACGATGATCTGGCCCAAGCTCGCCGAGGCGATGATGGCGGAGATTCGTGCGATCGTCGCGGCGCGCCCGTTTCGCCTCGCCAAGGTGCCGGCACCGCTTAAGATGCTGACGCCCGACTTTGCCGCGGTCGAGCGAATGAGCGATTCGACTGGCATGCTCCAGCATTCGATCTACTCGGTCCCCGATCGCCGCCACGGCTACTGCATCGACGACAATTGCCGCGCGCTGATGCTGATGAGCGCGATACCCGGTCTCGACGACGTGGCGCGCGACAAATGGATGACGATCTACGCGTCGTTCGTGCAATATGCCTGGAACCCGGACACGCGCCGTTTCCGCAACTTCATGAACTTCGACCGCACCTGGTGCGAGGATGCGGGGTCGGAGGACTCGAACGGTCGTACGCTCTGGTCGCTCGGCGTCACCGCGCGCGATGCGCAGGCCGCCAAGCACCGCGACTGGGCGACCGCGATGTTCGATTCGACCGCGTCGATGGCGCTCGAACTCGGCAGCCTTCGCGCGCAGGCGTTCGCGATGCTCGGCGCGGCGGCGATGCTCGAGGCCAAGCCCGGCCACCAGCTGTCGCTGTCGATCCTCGAGGCGTTCCCCAAGGTCCATCTCGATCTGCTCGCCAAGGCACGCCGCCCCGAATGGCAGTGGTTCGAGATCGTGCTCGCCTATGACAATACCCGTCTCCCGCAGGCGCTGATCCGTGCGGGCCAGGCGCTCAAGCGTCAGGATTTGATCGAGTGCGGCCTCGCCACGCTCGACTGGATCGTCGCCAAGCAGACCTCGCCCGAGGGCCGCTTCCGCGCGGTCGGGTCGGAGAGCTTCAACCGGCCCTATGCCGAGCCGTTGCAGTTCGACCAGCAGCCGCTTGAGGCGCAGGCGACCGTCGACGCGTGCGCGGCCGCCTATGACGCGACCGGCGACGTTCGCTGGCGGGACGAGGCGTTGCGTGCCTATGGCTGGTTCCTCGGCGTCAACGACCTCGATTTACCGCTGGCGAGCGTCGCGGATGGCGGCTGCTATGACGGCCTGATGCCGACCGGGCTCAACCGAAACCAGGGTGCCGAGTCGATTTTGGCACTGCAACTCGCAAGTTGCGCCATTTCAGGGGTATCTAAAGCAGCGCAAAGCGTGGCAGGAGCCACCCGCGTCGTCGCTTAGCCGGACCTGAGCGGGTCCCGGTCTTGACGGCGCGTTGAGTGGAACGACGCGGGGCACTGCTACGATGGATCTGTTCAACCACCAGCTGCGGCTGCACGCGGACCCTTCGCGTGTCGTCGTCCGGCCGTTCCATATCGCATGGGCCGGTCATGGCGGCGCGCCGAGCCGCACCGAGCGGCTCGTCGGCGAAGTGCTGGAAATGTCGCCTGCGCAGGCGCGCGCGCAGCTTGAGGTCGTGCTGAAGGATTTCGAGGCACGCCACTGGCAGACGCGCCGCGTCTTCATGACTCGCTACGACCAGATCGAGGATATGCTCGGTCTGAACGGCGCCGAGATCGGCGACGAGAAGCGCCAGCTGATCGGCGCCTATTTCTGTCACGAATACAGCTATGCCGCAGCCGCGCTGATGAACCCGAGCGCGGTGCCGCATTTCGACCAGTCGGGGATGCCGCCGGGCTCGATGCGCATCCTGATGAGCCTGCGGGCGGTCGGCGAGGGTCACATCTCCTCCGTCGCGTTCCGCGAAGGCATCATCACCTGCGAAAACCAGATGAAGCTGGCGCCCGAACCGCCGTTCGCAACCGCGACCGACGCGGTCGGCAGCGGCGAGGACGAGATGCCGATCGGCCCCGTCACCGTCTATCGCCACCGCGACAGCACGCTGAGCGGCACGGTGATCTTCCCGATCACGCAGGCGCAATCGAAGGGCCTTGAGGATCTGCGCATCGTCCGCTTCCAGCACGAGAACGGCGATTACGAATGGATCGGCACCTACACCGCGTATAACGGCTCGGTGATCCAGTCCGAGCTGATGCGCACGCGCGATTTCCGCGCGTTCGATCTCGTCCCGATGACCGGCCCCGCCGCGCGCAACAAGGGCATGGCCTTGTTCCCGCGGAAGGTGAACGGCCAGTATATGATGATCGGCCGGCAGGACGGCGAGAATCTGTTCCTGCTCAAGTCCGATACGCTGACCGACTGGGACGACGGCGAGAAGATCCTGACGCCCGAATATCCGTGGGAGCTGGTGCAGATCGGCAATTGCGGACCGCCAATCGAGCTCGACGAGGGCTGGCTGCTGCTGACCCACGGCGTCGGCGCGATGCGCAAATATTCGATCGGCGCGGTGCTGCTCGACAAGGATGATCCGTCGAAGGTGATCGGCCGCACCAAGCAGCCGATCCTCGCCGCGAAGGACCAGGATCGCGAGGGCTATGTCCCCAACGTCGTCTATAGCTGCGGCGCGTTGAAGCATGGCGACACGATCTTCATGCCGTACGGCATCGCGGACAGCTCGGTGGGCTTCGCGTTCGTGCCGATCAAGGACATGCTCGCCGCGATGCTGTGAACTATTGCCGTTCGTCCTGAGTAGCCATCGAGTAGCTCCGAAGGAGCGTATCGAGACGGCGTATCGAAGGACAGGGTGGCGCGCGGCACACATGCTTCGATACGAGCCCTCGATACGCTGCTGACGCAGCTACTCGGTCTCTACTCAGCACGGGGTGCGGGCGGTGTTCTCCCGCGAAGGCGGGAGCCCAGTCTGGGTCCCCGCCTTCGCGGGGAAACATCCTCCTAGCGCGACGCCGCCATCGTCCGCCGGTACATCACCCAGGTCAGCACGCCGAACAACAGCGTCCCGCCCACCAGCGCCACGCTAGCAAATCCGTCGCCGACCAGCGCCAACGGCGTCTCCTTGTTGGTGAGATACACAATCCCCGCAAACCCGACGCCCCACAGCGACTCCCCGACGATCATCCCCGTCGCGGTCAGCACACCCATCCGCTTCGCCAGCTCGGGATCGCGCGCCCGGTCCGCCCAGCGATCGTACATATAGCCGACGACCGCACCGATCGTGACCGGCAGCGTCACCGACATCGGCAGATACACGCCCAGCCCGACGCCGAGCGGCGGCAAGCGCAGCTTGCCCGCCTTGCCCAGCAGCTCGTCGACCGCGATCACGACAACGCCGGTCAGCGCGCCATAGCCGATCATCGCCCAGTTGAGATTCCCCCCCAGCACACCCTTCGCGAGCGCAGAGATCAGCGCCGCCTGCGGTGCCGCCAGCGCATTGGGCCCCGCCCCCGGCGCGCCCGCAAACCCCAAAGTGCTGCCGAGCAAATTGAGCACCGGCGGCACGACGATCGATCCGAACACCACGCCGATCAGCAACGCGACCTGCTGCTTCCACGGCGTCGCCCCGACGAGCTGCCCGGTCTTCAGATCCTGAAGATTGTCGTTCGAGATGGTCGCAATCCCGAACACGATCCCCGTCACGATCAGCCCGTAGGCGACCAAAGCCTGCGTCGTCCCCGGCTCGACCGCGCGGCCGAACCACGACACCAGCAGGATCGAGGCGGCGAGAATGGCGAGGATGCCGATCCCCGATACCGGTGAGTTCGACGCACCGATCAGCCCGGCCATGTACCCGCACACCGCCGCGATCACGAGCCCGATGACCAGGATGAACACCAGGCTCCCCGCGATCAACCCGATCGCCGACGCCTCCAGCGGGCCGCCCTGCAACACGGTCCAGAGCAGGATGCCGATCGGCACCAGCATCGCGAGCGAGCCGATCCCGACGATCCCGATCGGAATGTCGCGCTCCTCCAGCGCCAGCACTTCGCCGCCCCGCTTGGCCGCCGATGCCGCTAGCGCCGAGCGCACGCCGCCGACCACGGGGCCGGCGATCTTGAGCAACGTCCAGATCGCCGCGACGCCGATCACGCCCGCGCCGAAGAAGCGCACGTCCGAGCGGAAGACCGTGGTCGCGATCACCTCCGCGGTGCCGGTGATGCTCCCGCCAGAGGTCAGGATCGGCAGCAGAATCCACCAGCCGATGATGACGCCCGCAAACATCGCCATGCCGACCGAGATGCCGACCAGATGCCCGGCGCCCAGCAGCGCGAACGAGAGCCCGCCCGAAATCCCGGTCGCACCCGCGCCGACGCGGAACCACGTCGCGGCCTCGGCGGCGACCAGCTTGGTCTGAGTCAGGATCGCGAAGCCCGCCGAGACGATGGCGTTGGCGACGATGATGCCGAGTCCCCGCGCACTCTCCTCGCCGCCCTCGCGACTACCCGCGCCGACCTTGAGCACCTCGGCCGCCGCGCGCCCCTCGGGGTAGGGCAGCACGGTGTCGACCACGAGCGCGCGGCGCAACGGGACCGAGAACAGCACGCCGAGCACGCCGCCGAACATCGTGATCGCCGCGGTGGTGAAGAACGGAAAGCCCTGCCACCAGCCGATCATGACGAGGCCGGGCAGCACGAAGATGATCGCCGCCAGCGTGCCCGCGGCGGACGCGATCGTCTGGACGATGTTGTTCTCGAGGATCGTCGAATCCTTGAACAGCCGCAGCACCGCCATCGAGATCACCGCGGCGGGGATCGACGTCGCGAACGTCAGCCCGATCTTGAGCCCCAGATAGACGTTCGCGGCCGTGAACAGCAGCGTGATGATCCCGCCGAGCACGATCCCGCGAAAGGTAAGCTCGCGCATGCTCGTTTCGGGCGCCGTTTTGGGTACGCCCCGCGTCGCGTCGGTCATCTCGTCAGCCTCAAAGCAATTTGGGCGACTTGTGCCATGATGTGCGGTCAGAGGAAACCGTATCGACCGTAACCCGTATGTTCTCCCGCGAAGGCGGGAGTCCAGACTGGGCTCCCGCCTTCGCGGGAGAACAAGAAGGGGCTGCCCCCCTCCCCAAATCCTACCGCACCGCCATGCGCCGCGCGAAATTCACCTCGACCGCGCGCGTCACGCTCTCGGCGATCCGGTGCCGTCCCTCGGCGCTGTCGAGGAACGCCGCGTCCTGCGGGTTCGAGATATAGCCCGTCTCGAACAGGATCGACGGCATGTCGGGCGCCTTCAGCACCATCAGCGACGCCATCCGGTGGAAGTTCGCTTTCAGCGGCATCAGCGGCTTGGCCTCGCGCCCGAGCAACCGCGCAAACGTCGCCGACGCGTTCATCGTCTCGCGCTGGGTCAGGTCGATCAGGATCGACGACACGTCCGCGGGCGCCTCGCCCAGGTTCACGCCCGAGATCACGTCCGCCTTGTTCTCGCGCGCCGCCAGCCGGGCTGCCTCCTTGTCCGACGCCACCTCGGACAGCGTGTACGCGGTCGCGCCGCTCGCCGTCTCGGTGCCGGTGCTGTCGCAGTGGATCGAGATGAACAGATCGCCCTTCAGCCGCCGCGCGACGCCGTACCGCTCGCGGAGGATCAGATAGCGGTCGTCGCTGCGCGTCAGCGCCACGCGCACGCGCCCCGATGCCAGCAATTCATCGCGGATGGCCTTGGCGACCTTGAGCGTCACGTCCTTCTCGCGCAGCCCGTTCGGCCCGATCGCACCCGGATCGACACCGCCATGCCCCGCATCGATCACCACCAGCGGCCGCGTGTCGTCGCCGTCCACGCGCGGCAGCCGGACCCCGCGCGCCTTGGGCGGCACCGCGACCGACACCTTGTATCTGGGCCGCGAGGCCGCGCCGAAATTGAACGGAAAGAAGTTGAGCGGCCCGGCAATTCCCGCTTCCGCGAACTGGTCGTCGTCGACCGTGCGCAGCGCCAGCGTGAGTTCGCGGCCGTCGGAATCGAACCCGCCATCGGTGACGATCGCCGGCTCGGCAAGATCGAACACCATCCGCATCCCCGAGCGCCCGCTGCGCATTTGCGTCACGCCCGTCACCAGCCCGCGCGCCGCGACCTCGCGACCCGGAGTCGCGCCGGTCACGTCGACCGCGATCTGCCGCGGCCCGGTCAGCACGCGGCTGGCGGCATCGCCGACCGCCTCGTCGAACCGGATCACGATCCGCCCGTCCCGGATCGCGACGCTCTGCACGGTCGCCGCCCAGGCGGGCACGCTCGTCAGCCAGCCGGCCATGAGGGCGATCACGGTAAACACCCCGCGTCCTTGCCGTGCGGACGTACCGCCGGTCCAGCGAAAACCCATGCTACACCCCTTTGATCGATACATCCGATCGCTGCACGGACAGGTAAGCCCCGGTGTCCCAAGAGCGCGTTGCGGTGTGCGGTTAATTTGCCGTTTGCCACGAATTTGCCGGCAACGCGCTGCCGCCCCGGCAATTCTGCGCCTTGCTGCCCCAGTTCCGCGGTGAAGCGCGCGTGTCCGCGGGCGGTTTGCCGACATTATGTGGCGCATTGCGGGATCGGGTATGCAGTGCTAGTCCTGTCGTACAGCCGTGTGTCGCCTGGTTTGACCAGCGACGCGCTGGTCTCGACGCCCGCCTGCGGATCCTCGCCGGCGCGGCAATTCAGGTTGACGCTCGAATGACGCATTCCCCCCGCCCCGCTCTCCGACCGGCCTTCGCCGACGGGATCGCGGTCGTGCGGGCGCCGCAGGGAGAGTTCCCGCGGCATGCAAACCGAGCAGAGGCAGTTTCGCATACCTTCCGCGGCTCAGGACGTCCGTGTCCGACCGCCCCACCATCAAGCGCGCGACGGCTGCCGACAGGCCCGGCGCGCGCGCGGAGATTCTATAATGACAACGCGCATGCTGATCGACGCACGCCACCGGGAAGAAACCCGGATCGCCGTCGTCAAAGGTAACCGGATCGAGGAATTCGATTTCGAGAGTGCCGAACGCAAGCAGCTGAAAGGCAATATCTACCTCGCCAAGGTCACGCGGGTCGAACCGTCGCTCCAGGCGGCGTTCATCGATTACGGCGGCAATCGCCACGGCTTCCTCGCGTTCAGCGAGATTCACCCCGATTACTACCAGATCCCCAAGGAAGACCGCGACGCGCTGCTCCGCGAAGAAGCCGAGCATGCCGCCGAGGAGGCAGCCCTGCGCGCCGACTATGATGCGGACGACGAAGAGGGTGACGACGAGGACGATATCGAGCGCTTCGAAGACGATGGCGGGGTAGATCCCGACGTCGCCGAGGAACTCGAAGGCGGCGAAACGGGCGATGCTCCGCGCCGCAAGCGCAAGTCGAGCAGCGACGATGCCGCGGTCGAGGACCTGCGCGAGCGTCGCATGAACCTGCGCCGCCGCTACAAGATCCAGGACGTGATCCATCGCCGCCAGGTGCTGCTCGTCCAGGTCGTCAAGGAAGAGCGCGGCAACAAGGGTGCGGCGCTGACGACGTATCTGTCGCTCGCCGGCCGCTACTGCGTGCTGATGCCGAACACGAGCCACGGTGGCGGCATCTCGCGCAAGATCAGCAACGCGGGCGATCGCAAGCGCCTGAAGTCGATCATGGCCGACATGCAGCTGCCGCCGTCGATGGGCTGCATCGTCCGCACCGCCGGGCTCCAGCGTTCGAAGGTCGAGATCAAGCGCGACTTCGATTACCTCGCACGTCTCTGGGACGGAATCCGCGAAGCCACGCTCCAGGCGTCGGCGCCCGCGCTCGTTTACGGCGACAGCGACCTGATCAAGCGCGCGATCCGCGACATCTACAACAAGGAAATCGAAGAGGTCATCGTCGAGGGCGAGGACGGCTATCGCCAGGCGCGCGAGTTCATGCGCCTGCTGATGCCCACGCACGCCCGTCGCATCAAGCACTACGCCGATCCGGTTCCGCTGTTCCAGCGCGCTGGCGTCGAGGATCAGCTGTCGGCGATGTACCATCCCGTCGTCCAGCTGAAGTCGGGCGGCTATCTGGTCATCAACCCGACCGAGGCGCTCGTCTCGATCGACATCAACTCGGGCCGCTCGACGCGCGAGCACAGCATCGAGCAGACCGCGACCGCGACCAACCTCGAGGCAGCCCAGGAAATCGGCCGCCAGCTCCGTCTGCGCGACATGGCCGGGCTCGTCGTCATCGACTTCATCGACATGGATAACAATTCCAACGTCCGTAAGGTCGAGAAGGCGATGAAGGAGGCGCTCAAGAACGATCGCGCGCGCATCCAGATCGGCCGCATCTCGTCGTTCGGCCTCATGGAAATGAGCCGCCAGCGACTGCGCACCGGCGTGCTCGAGGCCTCGACGCGCGCCTGCCCGCATTGCGAGGGCACCGGGCTGGTGCGCACCGCATCGTCGTCGGGTATCTCCGCGCTCCGCCTCATCGAGGACGAGGCCGCCCGCGGTCGCGGCTCGCTGCTGACGCTGCGCGCGAGCCAGGAGGCGGCGGTCTACATCCTGAACCGCAAGCGTGCCGACATCGCCGAGATCGAGGATCGCTACGGCGTGATCGTCGAGATCATCCCCGGGCAGGACGAGGAAGGCGCGCACATGACGGTCGAGGCCAGTGGCCCGCCGCCCGCGCACGCCCCCAAGTTCGTCCAGATCATCGAGGAAGACGAGGACGACCTCCCCGAGGAGATCGAGGACGAGATCGAGGAGGACGAGGTCGAGGAGGCCGAGGCCGAGCAGCCGCGCCGTCGTGAAGGCGGTCGCGAGGGCAATGGCGAGCAGCGCGCGCCGCGCGAAGCTCGCGATGCGGACGGTGAAGGCGGCAAGAAGCGTCGTCGTCGGCGTGGTCGTCGCGGTCGTGCGCGTCCCGGTGAGGACGGCGCGGTCGAAGGCACCAACGGCGAGGGTTCGTTCGACGAGGCCGACACCAACGTCGAGGAAATCGACGCGGTCGAGGGCGACATCGTCGAAGTCGGCGGTGGCGAGGAGGCCGAGACCATCATGTCGGCCGAACAGGCCAACGGTGTCGAGGGCGAAGGCCGTCGTCGTCGCGGTCGTCGCGGTCGTCGTGGCGGTCGCCGCAACGAGCAGGGGTCGGACAACGGCCAGTCGGTCGCCGTCAGCAGCATCGACGATGCCCAGCTGATCGCCGAGGCCCCCGAGCCCGAGGCGTATGAGCCGGTCGAGTCGACCTATGCCGAGCCGCCTTACGAGCCGGCGCAGGCGCCGATCGTGCAAGAGGCGCCGGTCGCCGAGGTCGCCGACGGTCCGAAGATGCGCCGTCGTCCGCGCGCCCGCGCGGCAGCCGCTGCGGCGAACATCGCCGAGCCGGTTGCAGAGGCGGCCCCCAAGGCCCGCCGTGGTCGCAAGCCGCGCGCGGTCGAGGCGGACGTCGAGACGGTCGCACCCGAACCGGTCGCGCCCGAGCCCGTCGTGGCCGAACCGGCTGCGCCGAAGCCGAGCCGCCGCCGTCGTGAGGCGGTCGCCGAAGCGACGATGGGCGAGGTGAGCGCAACGCCCGCCGAGACCATCGAGGCTGCGGCGCCGAAGCCCAAGCGTGCGCGGCGCAAGGCGTCGGACGCGGCGGCCGAGACGCCCGTCGTCGAGGAAGCGCCTGCGAAGGCCGCCAAGCCCCGCGGTCGCCCGCGCAAGGCTGCCGTGGTCGACGCCGGCGATGCCGCGCCGACCAGCGAGCCGCTCGACACGCCGATCGCGACCACCCCGCCCAAGGCTGAAGTCCAGCCGCAGGACGTCGCGACCGACCGCACCGACGATGGCACCAACGACGGCCCCGACGGCGCCCCCCGCCGCGGCTGGTGGCAGCGCACCTTCGGCTAACGCCGGACGCTGTGACCGAAGGACGGGCGCGACCGAAAGGCCGCGCCCGTTTTCGTTTATGGGGCGGGCGACTACCGGTGAAGCGTTCCCCGCCCCCAAAGCCTGTGTCCCCGCGAAGGCGGGGACCCAGACTGGGCTCCCGCCTTCGCAGGAGCACAAGAAACGAAAGCAAGGCGCAGTTGGGACGTTCAGCGTTTTCAGGAACGCCCCCGCCCCCCCTCACGCCACAACCCCGGCGAAGGCCGGGGCCCAATTGGAAAGGTGGCAATAACGAAGCGCCACCCTCCGTCAGCAACGTCCCCCAACTGGACCCCGGCCTCCGCCGGGGGGGGGGCTAGGAGGCAATCGCGGGCTGCCGTGCCGAACCAATGCCAACGCCAAACCAAAACCCGTCACCCCAGCGAAAGCTGGGGTCTCCCCCGAGGCTCGCGACGCCCGCCAAACTGGGAGATCCCAGCTTCCGCTGGGATGACGGAGTTTCGGCCGTGCCCACGCTCCCCAAACGAAACCTCTGTCCTACACAAGCAAACCCTGCTCCCCTCCCCTCATGCAAACCCCGCCCTCCACCACCCCGACAAAACCCGCCCGAGCGTCTGCACTTTCTATACTTCACTCTGTCGCAGCCCTCTCCACGCCCCCACCGCACAACGGTTGCCCCCCCGCCCCCAATCGACGATAACCCCCGGCATGAAGCGCTTCGTAGCCGCCGCAGCCACCGCCCTCCTCCTCTGGACGCAACCCCTTCAGGCGCAGTCGATTCTTCGCGACGCCGAGACCGAGACGATGTTCGCCGAGATGTCGAACCCGCTCATCAAGGCCGCCGGCCTGTCGACGCGCGACGTGAAGGTCGTCCTCATCAACGACGACTCGATCAACGCGTTCGTCGCGGGCGGGCAGACCGTCTACGTCCACTCAGGCCTCATCCAAGCCGCCGACAACGCCAACGAAGTCCAGGGCGTCATCGCGCACGAGCTCGGCCACATCGCCGACGGCCATGTCGTCCTCGCCGACCGCGGCACGAAACCGGCGATGGGCATGTACCTGCTATCGATGGTCCTCGGCCTCGCCGCGATGGCCGCGGGCAGCGGCGAAGCCGGCGCGGGCATCATGGCGGCGGGCCAGCAGGCGGCGATGGGCAGCTATCTCTCGTTCAGCCGGGTCCAGGAATCGACCGCCGACGCGACCGGCGCGAAGTTCCTGCGCGAGGCCAACGTTTCGGGCCGCGGCATGCTCAGCTTCTTCAAGAAACTGCAGCAGCAGGAATATCGCTTCGGCACCGCGAACATCGATCCGTTCATGCAGTCGCATCCGCTCTCGGGCGAACGCGTCGCGACGCTCACCGCCGATCTGCAGGCCTCGCCCGCCTGGGCCAACAAGCCCGATGCTGCGCTGGAGGAACGCTTCCGCCGCGTGAAGGCGAAACTCGCGGGCTACGTCCTGCCCGCCGACCAGACGCTGCAGGCCTTCCCGCCCAGCAACCAGTCGATCTACGCGCACTACGCCCGCGCCTATGCGTATCACAAAGCCGGCTATCCCGAGAAAGCCGATGCCGAGGCGAACGCGCTGGTGAGGGCCGAGCCGACCGACCCCTATTTCCTCGAGATCAAGGGCCAGATCCTGCTCGAGGCGGGCAAGCCGGTCGAGTCGCTGGTCCCCTTGCGCGAGGCGACCGAGGGCTCGCGCAACAACCCGCTGATCGCAACCACCTTCGGCCACGCGCTGATCGCGACCGAGAACAAGGCGAACTATCCCGAGGCGACCCGCGTCCTGCGCACCGCGGTCGGCCGCGACGACCAGAACCCGTTCGCGTGGATGCAGCTCGGCACGGTGTACGAACTGACCGGCGACACCGCGCGCGCCGCGCTGGCGACCGCCGAACGCGCGAGCATGGGCGGCGACATGCGGACCGCGTCTGCCAGCGCGCAATATGCGCTCGCCAACATCCCCGCGAACACGACCGACTGGATTCGCGCGCAGGATATCGCGATGGCCGCGCAGAACGAGATGGACGACAACCCCAAGCAGTATAAGCGCCGCAAATGAGCAAACTCACTTTCCCGGCTATTGCAGTTGCCGGCGCCCTCATCGGAGGCCTCGCGGTCTGGGGTTTCGATCGCCAGGGCGGCGGCGTCGAGCGCGCGCAGGTCGAATCGATCGTCCACGATTACGTGCTGGCGCACCCCGAAATCCTCCCCGAGGCGATGGAGAAGCTGCGCGACCGCGAGTCGGGCAAGACCGTGACCGCGAACCGCGAAGCGATCGTCACGCCGTTCGGCAGCGCATGGGCCGGGAATCCCAAGGGCGACGTCACGCTGGTCGAGTATTTCGACTATAATTGCGGTTATTGCCGCGCGAGCCTGCCGATGATCGCCAAGCTGATCGCCGCCGATCCCAAGGTGCGCGTCGTCTTCCGCGAACTCCCGATCCTCAGCGCGGAAAGCCGCATCGCCGCACGCGCCAGCCTGGCGGCAGCACAGCAGGGCAAGTTCGCCACCTTCCACGACTCGCTCTACGCCGGCGGCCCGGTCAGCGACGCCTCGATCGCCGCCGCGGCGGGCAAGGCCGGGGTCGATCTCTCGCAAGCTAGCTTCACCAAGACCGCCGACGCCGAGATCGCCAAGAACATGGAAACCGCCGCCAAGCTTGGGCTGACCGGCACCCCAAGCTGGGTCGTCGGCGACCGAGTCCTGTCCGGCGCGCTCCCGCTGGAGGACCTGCAAAAGGCGGTAGCGGCAGCACGGGCGGGCTAACCCCACCCACCCCCGTCATCCTGACGAAAGTCAGGACCCAGAGCCACAACCGGACCGCATGCGGCTCTGGATCCTGGGTCGAGCCCAGGATGACGGAATGGCGGTCGGAGTGGGCGCGGCGGGCCGCATCCCACCAACTCCGTCATCCTGACGAAAGTCAGGATCCAGAGCCAATACCGGAGCGCTTGCGGCTCTGGATCCTGGATCAAGCCCAGGATGACGGAATAGCGGTCGGAGTGGGCGCGGCGGACCGCAACCCACCAACTCCGTCATCCTGACGAAAGTCAGGATCCAGAGCCACAAGCGGACCGCATGCGGCTCTGGATCCTGGGTCGAGCCCAGGATGACGGGATTTGGGCGGCCCGCCCCCTATCAATAGGCGGGCAACACCCCCATCTTCCCCTCACGAAAAAGGGGTGCCAATGACCGAACCGATCCTGTCCGTCGCGGGCGTCACCAAGACCTACAAGAGCGGTACCACCGCGCTCCACCCCGTCGATCTCGACATCCGCAAGGGTGAGATCTTCGCGCTGCTCGGCCCCAACGGCGCTGGCAAGACGACGCTGATCAGCATCATCTGCGGCATCGTCACGCCGACCGCCGGCACGATCAAGGTCGCGGGCTACGATGCGATCCACGATTACAAGCAGGCGCGCAGCCGCATCGGGCTGGTGCCGCAGGAACTCAACGTCGACATGTTCGAGACGGTGCTCGCCACCGTCACCTTCAGCCGCCGGCTGTTCGGCCGCTCGGGCCACAGCGCGTATATCGAGCAGGTGCTCCGCGACCTGTCGCTGTGGGACAAGCGCCACGCCAAGATCATGGAATTGTCGGGCGGGATGAAGCGCCGCGTCCTGATCGCCAAGGCGCTCAGCCACGAGCCCGAGATCCTGTTCCTCGACGAACCCACCGCGGGCGTCGACGTGGCGCTGCGCCGCGACATGTGGAAGCTCGTCCACCGCCTGCGCGAAGGCGGCACGACGATCATCCTGACGACGCATTATATCGAGGAGGCCGAGGAGATGGCCGACCGGGTCGGGGTCATCAACAAGGGCAAGCTGCTGCTGGTCGACGACAAGGCGGCGCTGATGAAGCAGCTCGGCAAGCGCGAACTCGACGTGTCGCTCCAGGATCCGATGACCGCGATCCCCGCCGAACTGGCGGACTGGGACGTGTCGCTGCAGGACGACGGCAAGCGCCTGCGCTACGTGTTCGACGCGCAGGCCGATCACACCGGCATTCCCTCGTTGCTCCGCAAGCTCGCCGAACTCGGCATCGGCTTCAAGGATCTCGAAACCAGCAAATCGAGCCTCGAAGACATCTTCGTCGATCTCGTCGGAGAGCGCGCATGAATATCCCCCTCATGAACTGGCACGGCATATGGGCGATCTATCGCTTCGAAATGGCGCGCGCGCTGCGCACCTTGTGGCAGAGCCTCGTCACCCCCGTCCTCACCACGTCGCTCTATTTCATCGTCTTCGGCGGCGCGATCGGCAGCCGGATGCAACAGGTCGGCGGCGTCGGCTATGGCAGCTTCATCGTCCCCGGCCTGATCATGCTGTCGCTGCTCACGCAGAGCATCTCGAACGCGTCGATCGGCATCTACTTCCCCAAATTCACCGGCACGATCTACGAGCTCCTGTCCGCGCCCGTGTCGGCGATGGAGATGGTGATCGGCTATGTCGGCGCGGCGACCACCAAGTCGGTGATCCTCGGGCTGATCATCCTCGCGACCGCATCGTTCTTCGTGGATCTGCGCATCGAACACCCGCTCGCGATGATCGCGTTCCTGGTCCTCACCGCGGTCGCGTTCAGCCTGTTCGGGTTCATCATCGGCGTCTGGGCCAACGGGTTCGAACAGCTGAACTTCGTGCCTGCGCTGCTGATCACGCCGCTCACCTTCCTCGGCGGCGCGTTCTACTCAATCGACATGCTGCCTGAGCCTTGGCGCACCGTCAGCCTGTTCAACCCGGTCGTCTATCTGATCAGCGGCTTCCGCTGGAGCTTCTTCGGGCAGGGCGATGTCGCGGTGGGGATCAGCCTCGCGGTCACGGCGGGCTTCCTCGCCGCATGCCTCATCGTCATCGCGCTGATCTTCAAGACCGGCTGGCGGATGAAGAACTGACCTGCCCCCCCCAGGGCACCACCCCGGCGGAGGCCGGGGTCCAGTTGGGGGACGTCGCTATCGAAGGACGGCGCTTCGTTACCTCGACCTTCCCAACTGGGCCCCGGCCCCCGCCGGGGAGGTGCAAGCAGCTACAAACCTTACCGCATCACCGGCAACGTAACCCGCGATCCCGCACAGACCCTCTGCGTCGCCTTCACATAATCGCCCGGCTTCGCCCGCGCGATGTTCGCCACGAACGATTGCGGGTTGCGGTCGATCATCGGGAACCAGCTCGACTGGATCTGCACCATGATCCGGTGCCCCGCCTTGAACACATGGTCATGGTCGCGCAGCGGCACGTCCCACGTCACGACCTTGCCCGGCACCAGCGGCTGCGGCGCGGTATCGCTGGCGAGGAACCGCCCGCGCCGCACCTCCATCGCGATCGGCAGCTGATAGCCGTTGAGCGTCCTGGCATAGTCCCCCGGCTGCGCGGTCTGGCCGTCGAACGGCGCGGTATCGTCGGGCAGCACGTCGATCAGCTTCACCACGAAATCGCTGTCCGTCCCACTCGTCGATGCCTGCAACGTCGCCGACAGCGCGCCCGTCACCGTCAGGTCCGCGTCGAGCGGTTCGGAGACATAGCCAAGCACGTCGGGGCGATGATCGACGAAGCGCTGGTCGTCGGCCTCCCACCACGACCAGTCAGGGCTGGCATAGGTCGCCGACATCGGCCGCCGGCGGAACGGCACCGGGTTGGCGGGATCGGACACATAGTCGCGGCACCCCTCGCCTGCCGCGGGCGCGGTGAAGGACAGGCTGCCATCGGCATGCAGATACAGGTTCGTCGGTTTCGCCCCCGCCGGCGGCCACGCGGCATAGGTCTTCCACGCGTTCGATCCCGACTGGAACATCTTGGCGGCAAAGTCGGGCCGCGGCCCCTTGCCGTGCAGCCAATAGGCGAAGAACGGCGCCTGGATCTGCTCCTGGAACTGCGTGCCGCTGGGCGCCCCGATCGGGATCGGCCCCAGATGATCCGCCACCCCCTGCCAGCCGCCATGCCGCCACGGCCCCGCCACCATCTGCGCCAGATGGTGCGGGTCGTTGCGCTTCTGCCTGGCGTAGATCTGCCAGGAGCCCCACGGATCCTCCTGGTCCCAGAATCCCGCGACGTTCAGCGTCGGCACGGTCGTCTCGCCGAGCGAATCCGTCCAGCGCTGCCCGGTATAGAAGGCGTCGTGGTTGGGGTGATCGAGCAGCGCGGTGAACATCGGCACCCGCCCCTTGAAGACGGTCCGGTCGATCGCCTCCGCCGACCCCTGTTTCAGGAAATAGTCATAGGTGTCGCTGGGATAGGCGAAATCCGAATTCTTCGTTTTGTCGAGCTGCAGCGACGACACCCAGTCGGTCGCATAGCTCAGCCGCAACGCGCCGTTGCGGTGCAGGTCGTCCGACTGCCAGTAATCGATCCACGCCGCCTGCGGGCTGACCGCCTTCAGCGCAGGATGCGGCTTGGCCAGCGCCACCGCCGCCGCGAAGCCGGGATAGGAGACGCCCCACATACCGACCTTGCCGGAATTCGCAGGCAGCGTCTTCACCAGCCAGTCGACCGTGTCATACGCATCAGTCGCCTCGTCGACCGCCTTGGGATCGTTCGGATGCACCGCGGTCGACAGCGTGAAGACGCCGTCCGACTTGAACCGCCCGCGCATCGACTGGAACACGAAGATATAGCCGTCCTTCATCAGCGGCCCGAAGCGGCTGGCGCTGGCGAACGGCGCGTCGGGCACCCCGTAGGGCGTGCGCTGGAGCAGGATCGGCAGCGGGCCCGTCACCCCGCGCGGCCGCATGACGACGGTCTGCAACCGCGCGCCGTCGCGCATCGGCACCATGACCTCCTGGTAGGTGAAGGGCGATGGCTGCGGGGCCTGCGCACCCGCCTGCCCCGCCCCCGCTTGCGCGACAGTGGCGCCGGGTACCGCGGCGGTGATCGCCAAGGCGAGCAGGAGGGCGTGGCGTGACATCGGTGTCCCCTTGATGAAACCAGCCGCGATTGGACGAACCCGCGCCGGCGAAGTCAAGCCGCGCGCCACGCGCCGGTCAGCGCCGGGCGCAGGACCAGCGAATTGAGATCGATCAGCGCGTGCAACAGCATCGCCAGCCACAACGACCCGGTCATGAGGTAGACCGCCGCCATCAGCGCACCGACGATCGTCGTGGCGATCACGCCCGCCCACCCCTGATAGCGATGCATCGCCCCGAACAGCGCGACCGCGACCCCGAACGCGGCGATCGCGCTGCCGGTGACGATCGCGAGCAGCAATGGCAGGAACAGCCGGAACGCGAGTTCTTCGGAGATACCCGCCGCGATCGCCATGACCGCGGCATGCGCGAGTTCGGGGCGATTACGCGGGAGAAGCGACCCGACATTGCCGATCGGCTTCAGACCCCGCCCGCCGCGCCACATCGCGAAGAGCGCGCCGAGCACCAGCCCGCCCAGCGCGCCGCCACCCATCAGCCCCAGCAGCGCGGCACGATCCTCCCCCTCGAACTGCGGCAGCCAGAGGCGCAGGGCATCGAATTCGACGGGAATGGTAACGAGCGTGTCGAGCCGACCAAGCAGCGCGAGCCCGACAAGCGCCGGCAGCACGAAGCCGATCCCCGCCTTGCCGATCCACAATCGATAGGTCCGCTGGCGCGATGCAGTATCGGGCCGCCGCTTGATCCGCCGATACCCGCGCAGATCACCCTTGAGAAACCAGCGCAGCGCGCCGAGCGTGAGGAGCAGGAGAGCCATCGGAACGATCATGCCGGCACTCCCACCGCCCATACGCCCCACTGCTACCGCCCTTGTTCTCTACAGAGGCCGAAGCCAGTGCGGCCTTGTTCTCCCGCGAAGGCGGGAGCCCAGTCTGGATCCCCGCCTTCGCGGGGAAACAGGATGGTAGTCCGCAACCCCAACCCCATACTCCACCCCGGCGGAGGCCGGGGCCCAAATGGAACGTCCGGAGTAACGAAGCGCATCGCTACGTTAGCAACGGTCCCCAATTGGACCCCGGCCTCCGCCGGGGCGGTGCTCACCTATCGACGAGGCCAGCACCGGGGCGGTGCTCAAATGCCAATGAGGCGAAGCCCCCAGATCAGTCCGTCCGATGCTCGCCCTTGACCCAACGCACCGTCCCCGACGACGCGCGCATCACGACGCTCTCGGTCGTCATCTTGCCCTTCTTCCGCTTGACGCCAGCCAGCAGCGAGCCATCCGTCACGCCGGTCGCCGCGAAGATGCAGTCGCCCTTGGCCAGCTCGGACAGGTCATACTGCTTGTCGAGATCGGTGATCCCCCACTTCGCCGCACGGCCGCGCTCGTCGTCGTTGCGGAACAGCAACCGGCCCTTGAACTGCCCGCCGACGCAGCGCAGCGCCGCGCATGCCAGCACGCCCTCGGGCGCGCCGCCGGAGCCCATATACACGTCGACCGTCGTCTCGGGATCGGACGTTGCGATCACGCCCGCCACGTCGCCGTCGCCGATCAGCATCACGCCGCAGCCGACCGAACGCAGCTCGGCGATCAGTTTTTCATGACGCGGGCGATCGAGCACGCACACGATCAGGTCGCGCGCGGGCACGCCCTTGGCGGCCGCAACCGCCATGATGTTCTCGGTCGGCGTCTTGTCGAGATCGATGATGCCCTCGGGATAGCCCGGGCCGACCGCGATCTTGTCCATATAGACGTCGGGGGCGTTGAGCAGCCCGCCCTCTTCGGCGATCGCCAGCACGGCGAGGCTGTTCGGCCCCGCGGTCGCGCAGATCGTGGTGCCTTCGAGCGGATCCAGCGCGATGTCGATTTTCGGGCCCTTGCCGATCGCCGAGCCGACCTTCTCGCCGATGAACAGCATCGGTGCCTCGTCGCGCTCGCCCTCGCCGATGACGACGGTGCCGTCCATGTACAGCGAATTGAGCGCCTCGCGCATCGCCTCGACCGCGGCGGCATCCGCCGCCTTCTCGTCACCGCGCCCGACGAGCGTGGAGGCGGCGATCGCCGCCGCCTCGGTCACGCGGACCATTTCGAGGACGAGTACGCGGTCGAGAACCTGGCTGGCAGCAGCGGTCAAAGTCTATCTCCTCGGTATGTTTCGTACCGGATAGGCAGCCCCCGCCACGTTGTCGACCCGATCAGTCCCTCAGCAGGTCGTTGATCGAGGTCTTCGAGCGGGTTTGCGCGTCGACCCGTTTGACAATCACGGCGCAGTACAGCGCGGGCTTGCCGTCTCCGCCGCCGATCGAGCCGGGCACGACCACCGCGTACGGCGGCACCTCGCCCTTGAAGACCTCGCCGGTCGCGCGATCGATGATCTTGGTCGATGCGCCGAGATACACGCCCATCGAAAGCACCGCGCCCTCGCCGACGCGAACGCCCTCGGCGACTTCGGCGCGCGCACCGATGAACGCACCGTCGCCGATGATGACCGGATCCGCCTGAAGCGGCTCGAGTACGCCGCCGATGCCGGCGCCGCCCGACAGATGGACATTCTTGCCGATCTGCGCGCAGCTACCCACGGTCGCCCAGGCGTCGACCATCGTGCCCTCGCCGACATAGGCGCCGATATTGACGAAGCTCGGCATCAGGATCGCACCCTTGGCGATGAAGCTGCCCCGACGCGCGACCGCGCCCGGCACGACACGGATCCCCGCCGCGCGGAACTCGGCGTCGCCCCAGCCGGCGAACTTCGACGGCACCTTGTCGAACGCTGGTGCGCCCGCCGACCCGCCGTCGATCACGACGTTATCGTTCAGCCGGAACGACAGCAGCACTGCCTTCTTCAGCCACTGGTTGACCTGCCAGCCATCTGCCGTCGGCTCGGCAACACGCGCGGTCCCGGCGTCCAGCATCTCCAGCGCGGACTCGACGGCATCGCGGATCTCGCCCTTCGTTTCCAGCCCGAGGTTCGCGCGATCGTCCCAGGCGGCGTCGATGATGGTCTGCAAGGTCATGATGTCTCCAGGATGGTTTCGAGCCAGGGTGCGAGCACCGGCACGGTAAAATCGATATGATCGCGCGCCGCTTCGGGCGACTGTTCGGAGCCGTTGTCGATCCACACGGTCGTCATCCCGATCGCCTTGGCCGGCGTCAGGTTGCGCGCCATGTCGTCGGCGAACAGCGATTGCGCCGGATCGATATCGAACGCCGCGCAGAACCCGGCATAGGCCGACGCATGCGGCTTGGGCATCAGGTTCATCGCGTGAATATCGTGGATCGCCTCGAAACTCTCGCTCAAGCCCAGCCGGTCGAGGATCCGCGTCGCATAGGGCGTATCGCCGTTGGTGAAGACGAGCTTGCGCCCCGGCAGCTTCGCGATCGCGGCGACCAGCGGCGCGTCGTGCTCGATCACGTCCATCTCGATATCGTGGACATGCGCGAGGAACGCGTGCGGATCGACGTGATGCTCGGTCATCAGTCCCGACAGCGTCGTGCCGTGATTGTGGAAATACCCCTTCTGCACGCGCCGCGCCTCGTCGTGATCGAGCCCGAGCAGGTCCTGGATGAACCCGGTCATCCGCGCGTCGACCTGCGAGAACAGGTTCGCGCTCGCCGGGTACAGCGTGTTGTCGAGATCGAAGATCCAGTTGCGGACATGGTCGAGGCTGGCAAGCATGGCGCGAACCTCTAGGCACCGCAAACCGAGCGGGCAAGCCGGCTCCGGCAGCAGCGGTCTTTACCCCCACCGAGTTTACGTTCGCGTAACACTTTGTAATCCAGTAGCCTTACGGGGCAAAACGGGTACGACTCATGCGACGCTTCAAGGCCGGCCTGCTGCGATCGGCGCCAATCGCGACAGGGCTTCTCCTCGCCGGCTGTGGCGGCGGCGGCGGCGGCATCAACAGTACGCCGACTCCGCCCGCCGCGACGATTCCAGCACCGACGCCCACGCCCACTCCGACTCCGACGCCCGCCCCCGCGCCTACGCCAACCCCGACCGCCAGCTACGACACCGCCGAATATCGCGCGACCGTCGGCGCGGTCTCGATGAACGCGCTCGCCGCCTATCGCGTCGGCGCGACGGGCAAGGGTATCGGCGTCGGCGTGATCGACAGCGGCATCGACCTGCAGAGCCAGGAGTTCGGCACCCGCGTCTCGTCCGCGTCGCAGGCCGTCGCCGGCAACAGCTCGATCGACGACGAGGGCGGCCACGGCACCGCGGTCGCCTTCACGCTCGCCGGACGCCGCAACGACGCGGGCACGCACGGCGTCGCGTTCGACTCGACGTTGATCGTGTTGCGCGCCGACCGCCCCGGCACCTGCGCCACCGCGAGCAAGGACGACGAGGATTCGGGCTGCAAGTTCGGCACCGACGCGATCACGCGCGGACTCGACGCCGCGCGCACCGCCGGCGCAAAAGTCGTCAACATCTCGCTCGGCGGCTCCGACATGCCGCAGAGCCTCAAGGACGCGGTCGGCCGCGCCACCGCCGCGGGGCTCGTCGTCGTGATCGCCGCGGGCAATGACGGCTCGACCAATCCAGATCCGTTCACCACCGTCGCCAGCGAGGCGCAAGGCCGCAACCAGGTCATCATCGCCGGCTCGGTCGGCGCCGGCGACGGCATTTCGAGCTTCAGCGACCGGGCCGGCACCGGCGCCGCGCATTTTCTGACCGCGGTCGGCGAAAGCGTCCGCGCGCCCGACCAGACCGACACCGCCGCTCTCTGGTCAGGCACGTCGTTCGCCGCCCCGCAGATCTCTGGCGCGGTTGCGTTGCTGGCACAGGCCTTCCCCAACCTCACCGGCGCGCAGATCGTCGACATCCTGTTCAGGAGCGCGCGCGATGCCGGCGCGCCCGGCGTCGACTCGGTCTATGGCAACGGCGTGCTCGACCTCACGCGCGCGTTCCAGCCGCTCGGGACGACGTCGGTTGCGGGATCCAAGGCGGTCGTCTCGACCACCAGCAACGCTACGCTCTCCGCACCGATGGGCGACGCGACGCAAGGCGAACTCGGCGCGGTGATCCTCGACGGCTACAGCCGCGCCTTCGCGATCGACCTCGCCAAGACGATCGCGCGCCGCAGCCCAGACCGTTCGCTCGGATCCGCGCTCCAGTCGCGGTTCCGCAACGTCGCGCTCGCGCAGGGCGGCATGACGGTATCGATGACGCTCGCCCCGCGCAGCAACGGCGACGTCGCGCTCGACCGGACGACGCTCTCCACCGCCGACGCGACCAGCGCGCGCGCGATCGCGGGGATGGTAACGCAGAAGCTCGGCAGCACCCTCTCGTTCGGCTTCGGCTTCGCACAAGGATCGGGCACGCTCGGCGCACAGCTCTCCGGCCAGTCCGAACCCGCCTTCCTGATCGCCAGTACCGGGAACATGGGCTTCGACAGCACCACGCGCGCCTCGAGCGCGATCCGACAAAGCGTCGGCGGGTTCGGCTTCACCGCGGGACTCGAAAATGGCGACGTCCTGACGCAGCGCGACAGCACGCTGCAACTGCGCGATCGCTGGCAGCGTTCCGGCTACACCCGCGCCTCGCTCGCGGTCGACCGGCGCTTCGGTGCGCTCGCGACGATGATCTCGGCCACGCGGATGGACGAGCGCGACACCGTGCTCGGCGCGCGCTTCGACGCGGCGCTCGGTGCGACGCGCGCGGCGACGTGGTTCGTCGATACGAAGGCCCGCTTCAATGCGGGCGGCGGCTGGAGCCTCGGCGGATCGATGCGCCAGGGCTGGACGCAGGCGGCGGTGCGCGGCGGTCTCGACGGCGACGGCCTCGTCCGCACCACCGCATTTGCCGCGGACATCGGCAAGGACGGCGTGTTCGGCCATGACAGCCTCGGCCTCCGCATCGCCCAGCCGCTGCGCGTCGCGCGCGGCGGCGTCGACCTCCGCCTGCCGACCTATTTCGATTATGCGAGCGGCACCGTCACCGACTGGACCACGCAACGCCTCAACCTCGCCCCGCAAGGCCGCGAACTCGACGTCGAGCTGCGCTACGGGCTGCCCGCGTTCGGCGGCGGTCTCGACACGAACCTGTTCTTCCGCCGCGACCCCGGCAATGTCGCTGCGCTGCCGAACGACTACGGCATGGCGATGCGGTACAGCCTGGGGTTTTGAAGACCACGCCCGCCCCAATTCGTCATCCTGACGAAAGTCAGGACCCAGGGTTACGGGCGATGCCGTTCCTGGCTCTGGGTTTTGACTTTCGTCAGGATGACGGGCCGCGTCAGCACGCCCCCACTGGATAAGCTACCGCTCGGTACCTATCTCTGACGCATGACACGCTATTCCCTGCTCGATCTCGTCCCCGTCGTCGAAGGCGGCACCGTCTCCCAGGCGCTCGCCAACGCCGCCGATCTCGCGCGCCACGCCGAACGCGTCGGCTTCCAGCGCTACTGGGTCGCCGAACATCATGGCATGACCGGGATCGCCTCCGCCGCGACCGCGGTCGTGATCGCGCACATCGCCGCGGCCACCAGCACGATCCGCGTCGGCTCGGGCGGTATCATGCTCCCCAACCACGCGCCGCTGACGATCGCCGAGCAGTTCGGCACGCTCGACGCGCTGTTCCCCGGCCGGATCGACCTCGGCCTCGGCCGCGCGCCCGGCTCCGACCAGCGCGTCGCGCGCGCGATGCGCCGCACGCTGGAAACCGATGCCAACGCCTTCCCGCAGGACGTGATGGAGCTGCAAAGCTATTTCGCGAATGACGGCCAATCCGGCATCGTCGCCACGCCTGGCGCCGGCGCGGACGTCGACATGTGGATCCTCGGCTCGAGCACGTTCGGCGCGCAATTGGCTGCCGCACTTGGCCTGCCCTACGCCTTCGCCTCGCATTTCGCGCCCGATGCGCTCGACGCCGCGCTGGCGATCTACCGCCGCGATTTCCGCCCGTCCGCGCGGCTCGCCAAGCCGCATGCGATGGCCGGGTTCAACGTGTTCGCCGCCGACACCGATGCCGAAGCCGAACTGCTCGCCAGTTCGCAGCAACAGTCGTTCGTCGCGCTGCGCACCGGCAACCCCCGCCAGCTGCCGCCGCCCGTCGCGGGCTACCGCGAGTCGCTCGGCGCGCAGGGCAACCAGATCCTCGGGCATGTGCTGCAATGCTCGGCGGTCGGCAGCCCGGCCACCGTCGCGCGCGGCATCGCGGCGTTCGTCGAGCGCACCGGCGTCGACGAGGTGATGGTGACCAGCGCGATCTACGACCACGAGGCGCGCAAGCGGAGCCTGTCGATCACCGCCGACGTGATGCAGGATCTGAAGATCGCGGCGTAATTTACCCGCGCACTACCAACTACCACCACCCCGGCGAAGGCCGGGGCCCAATTGGAAAGGTTGGGGTAACGGAGCGCGGTCTTCAGTTACGACCGTCCCCCAATTGGGCCCCGGCCTCCGCCGGGGTGGTGCGGGGTGAGGCTAAACCTACTCCCCCGCCCATGCCTTCAACAGCGTATACGCAATCGCATAGGGCGGCGGCGGCAGGAACGGCCCGTCCTCCCCCCGCAGCACTGCGCGCACCATCTCGCGCGGCACCCACATTGCGTCCTCCAACTCGTTGGTGTCGAGCGTGATCGCGTCGTCCTCGGCCTCCGCGACGCACGCCATCATCAGCGACGAAGGAAACGGCCAGGGTTGGCTGGCAACGTACCGCACCTTGCCGACGCGCACGCCCGCCTCCTCGACGATCTCGCGAGCGACCGCTTCCTCGATCGACTCGCCCGGCTCGAGGAACCCGGCAAGCGCGGAATAGCGCCCCGCCGGCCACCCCTTGCCGCGCCCGAGCAGCGCGCGCCCGTCATGCTCGGCGATCATGATCACCACCGGATCGACACGCGGGAAATGCTCGGTCGCGCACGCCGGGCATTTGCGCGCCCAGCCAGCCCGAAACACGTCGGTCGGCGACCCGCATTTGGCGCAAAAGCCATGCCGGACATGCCAGTCGATCAGGCTGCGCGCCGCCGCATAGGTCGCCGCCTCGCCCGGCGCCAGCGCGCCCAGCACCGCCATCAGCGCGGGCGAGCGCATCGCCGGCGCGGTATCGACCCGCATCCCCGCCAGCAACGCGGTGAAATGCGGCCGGCCCTCGTCGTCGAGCCCGAGCAGGATCGGATACGCATCGTCGGGCAGGTCCGCCATCGACGTCCACGCCAGCCTTCCGTCGTCGGTCACCCCCGGCAGCAGCCCGTCGAGCACCAGCAGCCGCGCGCGCCAGTCGCTCCGTACGGCCGCCAGCGCCTCGGCATCGTGCCGCATCGCATCGACCCGGTCGAGCGTCCCGCCCGTGAAACCGGGTGCCTCCATCACGCTCATCGGCGCAACCTCGCTGCATCCTGCATCAGTGCCGCGACCACCTGCTCGCGCAGCGGAATCCGGTCCGCCGGGAAGTAATTGACCATCACATTGCCGCGCGACCGCTTGAGCGGATCGACCCACGCGATCGTCCCCGCCGCACCGCCCCAGGCATAGGTGCCCTTGCCCGGGCCGTTCGGCGTCGTCGCGAGCACCACCGATCCGCCCGCGCCAAAGCCCATGTTGCTGCCCTTCGTCCCCCCGGTACCCCCGCTCACGCCGCCATAAGAGACGCCCGCGGGCAACAGGTTCGACGTCGCCAGCGCGATCGTCTCGGGCTTCATCACGCGCACGCCGTCCAGCGTGCCGCCGTTCTGGATCATGTGCAGGAACCGGTCGTAATCGCGCGCCGACATCACGAGGCCCGCGCCGCCATAGGGAAAGCTCGGCTTCTGCAGGAACACCGACGTCGACGCAGGATCGAGCGGCGTCCGCGTGTCGCCGACAAACGCATAGTTCGTCGCAAGCCTGCCAACCTCGCTCTGCGGCACCTGCCAGAAGCTCGACTTCATCTTGAGCGGATCGAACAGCCGCGTCTGCACGAACCGCTCGAAGCTCATGCCGCTCGCGACCTCGATCACGCGCCCCATCACGTCGAGCCCGATCGAATAGCTCCACTTGGTGCCCGGATCGGCGATCAGCGGCAGCGTCGCGACACGGTTGGCGAACTCCTCGAGCGACGTCGGCCGGACCAGCCGCATCTTCTCTTCCATCGCCGCATTGACCGATGCCGGCAGGATGCCGCGCCGCTCATATTCCTTGAGCAACGCCCCCTTGGTAATGATCGAATAACCGAGCCCGGCGGTGTGCGTCAGCAAATTGCGGATCGTGATCGGCCGCGTCGCCGGGCGCGCGTCGAGCGACGTGTCGGGGCTGATCGCCACCTTCATGTCCTTGAACGCCGGGATATATTTGCTGACCGGATCGTCGAGGTTGAGCTTGCCGTCCTCGATCAGCATCATCGCCGACATGCCGGTGATCGGCTTGCTCATCGAATAGACGCGCCACAGGCTGTCCGGCCCCGCCGCGGGAGCGCCCGCATCGTCGCGGATCCTGCCCGCCGCCGGGAACAAGGTCGGGCCGTCGCCGACGCCGAACGCGCCGACGATCCCCGGCATCTTGTCCTGCGCGACATAGCCGTCGAACAATGCGGACGTGGCGGGCAGCAGCGCCTTGACCGGGATCGTCATCCGAGGCGTCGGCCGGGCCTGCGGCGTGGGTGCAGGCCGGGGCTGCGCCTGTTGCGCATAGGCGGTCGCGGCAGCCAGCGCGGCGAGGCCGCCGGTCGAAATCCAGTGCACCAGTTTCATGCAGCTCTCCGTATGGCCCAGTTTCGTATGGCTTGGCCGGCTTTTGCGAAAACGGTCGGGAGCCCGGCGGTATCCAGGTCGTCGATCGGCCACCATTCGCTTGCCGTAGGAACGCGGGATTGATGCGCCTCGACCGTCGCCACCGCAAGCGTCAGTTGCAGATCGAAATGGGTAAAGCCGTGCGCGACGGTCGAGTCCAGCATCCGCCACTCCGCCTGCGCCGGCGCGTCCTCGAACCCCGGTGGGCCGTCGCCCCAGGGCCCGGTCGGAAACGCGCGCATCCCGCCGAGCAGCCCCGTATCCGGCCGCCGGACCAGCAACACCTGCCCGTCGCGTTCCAGCCAGAAGATCGTGCCGAAGCGCTGCGGCTTGGCCGCCTTCTTCGCCTTGACCGGCAACCGCTCGGGTGCACCCTGCCTGAACCCCTCGCAATGCTCGCGGATCGGACACAGCAGGCATTTCGGACTGCGCGTCGTGCAGGTCCCCGAGCCCAGATCCATCATCGCCTGCGCGAAATCGCCCGCCCGCGCGTCGGGCGTGATCGAGTCCGCCGCCACCCGAATCGCCGGCCGCGCACCCGGCAATGGCGTCTCGATCGCGAACAGCCGCGCGACGACGCGCTCGACATTCGCATCGACCACCACCGCGCGCTCCCCGAACGCGATCGCCGCCACCGCCGCTGCAGTATACGCGCCCAGCCCCGGCAGTTCGCGAAGCTCAGCCTCGGTCCGCGGGAACACGCCGCCATGCTCGGCGACCACGGCCTTCGCCGCCTTCACCAGATTGCGGGCGCGCGCATAATAGCCGAGCCCCGCCCACGCGGCCATCACATCGGCATCGTCCGCAGCCGCGAGACTCGCGAAATCGGGCCAGCGCGCGGTCCACGCCAGGAACCGCGGCGTCACCGCGGCGACCGTCGTCTGCTGCAACATCACCTCGGACAGCCAAACCCGGTACGGATCGACCGCCTCGCCGGGCTTGGCGCGCCACGGCAGGTCGCGGCGATGCGCGTCATACCAGTCGAGAAGGGCCGTCGAGACCGAAGAGCGCTTGGCGTTCACGCGTCGCCTATGGCATGGGTTTGCGGATGAGCAAGCCGCCCGTTTCCCTGCCTAAAGTTGCGACGCCCAAGCCGGCGACGACCAAGTCCGCCAAAGGGCGCGTGAGGGGCAAGACCGATCCCGACGCCCCGCGCGAGAACCGCTCGCGCGCGGTCGCCGAGCTGCTGCCCGCGATCGGCGGCGCGGCGTTCCGGCGATTCGGCTTCGTCCAGTCGTCGATCGTCAGCCGCTGGCCCGATATCGTCGGCGCGAAGCTCGCGGGCGCCAGCACGCCCGAATCGATCCGCTTCCCGCTCGGCAAGAAACAGGACGGCGTCCTCACGCTCACGGTCCGCGGCGCGCACGCGCCGATGATGCAGCACATCGCGCCCGAGATCATCGAGCGCGTGAACCGCTTCTTCGGCTACGCAGCCATCGTGAAGGTCGCGATCCGCCAGGGCGACGTCGCCGCCCCCGCGCCCCGCCGCGCCCCGCCCTCGATCCGCCCGGTCCCCGTCGATCTCGGTGCGAGCCTGACCACAAGTCTTCGGGGCATCGCCGATCCGGAACTGCGCGCCGTCCTCGAATCCCTCGCCGCCGGAGTCGCCTCGACGCACGGCCTTCCCAGGATCAACTGATGCGCGTCCTCCTTGCCGTCTTCGCCCTCTTCCTCCTGACCGGCGCCGCGCCGAAACGCGACTGGTCGCAGACCGCGCGCATCCTCCCCTCGGGCGCCTACCTGATCGGCAACCCCGCCGCGCGCGTGAAGCTGGTCGAATATGCCAGCTACACCTGCTCGCACTGCGCCGATTTCTCGGTGAAGTCCGAACCCGTGCTCAAGCGCCAGATGATCGCGTCGGGCTCGACCAGCCTCGAGGTCCGCAGCTTCATCCGCGACCGGCTCGATCTGGCGGCGGCGATCCTCGCGCGCTGCACCGGACCCAAGGGCTTCTCCGCCACGTCGTCCGCGATCTTCGCCGCGCAGCCGCAATGGCTCGAGCGCGGGATCGAGTATCAGCAGGGCAACGCTGCACGGCTCGCCATGTACCCCGCCGCCGCGCAGGTCCGCGCCAACGCCGACGGCTCAGGCCTGACCGCGATGGTCAAGGCGCGCGGGCTGTCCGACGCGGCGATCGACGCCTGCTTCGCCAACCAGCCCGAGATCGACCGGATCGTCAAACTGACCGCCGACGCGCCCAAGGAGATCGACTCCACGCCGACCTTCTACCTCAACGGCAAGATCGTCCCCCATGTCGGCTGGGACCAGCTCGAACCCGCGCTCCGCAAGGCCGGCGCCCGCTAATTCTCGTGATCCACTGGAGTACCCCCATGAAGTTCCTCACCACGCTCGCCGTCCTGCCGCTCGCGCTCGCCGCCTGCTCGAAGAATGATTCCACCGGCAACGTCGACACGCCCACCGCCGCGCCCGTCGCCGCCGCTGCCGCGCCCGCCGGCCAGAACTGGACCGAGACGGTCGTGAAGACCCCCGAGGGCTATCTGATGGGCAACCCGAATGCGGCCATCAAGCTCGTCGAATATGGCGCGCGCTCATGCCCGACCTGCGGCGCGTTCGGCCGCGAGGCGTACAAGCCGCTGACCGAGAAATATGTCTCGACCGGCAAGGTGAGCTTCGAATTCCGCGACTTCCTCGTCCACGGCGCGCCCGACGTCGCACTGACGTTGCTCGGCCAGTGCGGCGGCGTCGCGCCGTTCTTCCCGATCCTCGAGCAGATGTACGGCAACCAGATCGCGTTCCTCGACAAGCTCCAGGCGATGACGCCCGCGCAGCAGCAGGAACTCGCCAACCAGCCGCCGACGGTCGTCGCCACCAAGCTCGCCGAACAGATGGGCGCGATCGATTTCGTCAAGCAGCGCGGTATTCCGGAGGCCAAGGCGCGCGCCTGCCTCGCCGATCAGAAGCAGCTCGAAGTGATGGCCAAGCCCACCGAAAACGCGATGCAGGCCGGCACCGTGACGGGCACGCCTACCTTCCTGATCAACGACAAGAAGCTCGACCAGGTCGTGAGCTGGGATCAGATGGAGAAGGCGCTGAAGGCGGCCGGGGCGTAAGACACCGTCAAACTGCTCGGACGAACACCCCCTCCCCGTTCGTCCTGAGTAGCCGTCGAGTAGCTGCAACGCAGCGTATCGAGACGGCGTATCGAAGGACAGGTTGGTGCGCGAAACCCTGCTTCGATACGAGCCCTCGATACGCTCCTGACGGAGCTACTCGGTCTCTACTCAGCACGAACGGATTGGGTAGGGACCGAGCCAGCGTGGTGCGCCCCTTCCCTTGTTCTCCCGCGAAGGCGGGAGCCCAGTCTGGGTCCCCGCCTTCGCGGGGACACAAATTTTGCGGTTAGGTCAGGGCTAGTATCAACACTCAGCCATCGGGGGGCCGCAAAAATGCAGATCAAACGCCTCCGCATCACCGGCTTCAAGAGCTTCGTCGACCCCGCCGATCTCCGCATCGAGCCCGGCCTCACCGGCGTCGTCGGCCCCAACGGCTGCGGCAAATCCAACCTCCTCGAAGCGCTCCGCTGGACGATGGGCGAGGTCAGCGCGAAGTCGCTGCGCGGCGCCGGCATGGACGACGTCATCTTCGCCGGCACCGCGACCCGCCCGCCGCGCGACTTCGCCGAAGTCTCGATCCTCGCCGAAATCGCCGGAGACGAACGCGAGATCGTCCGCCGGATCGAGCGCGGCGCCGGCTCCGCCTACCGGATCGACGGCCGCGACGTCCGCGCGAAGGACGTCGGGCTGCTCTTCGCCGACGCCGCGACCGGCGCGCACAGCCCCGCCCTCGTCAGCCAGGGCCGGATCGGCGCGGTCATCGCCGCCAAGCCCGCCGACCGCCGCGCGATGCTCGAGGACGCCGCCGGAATCGCCGGTCTCCACGTCCGCCGCAAGGACGCCGAGGGCAAGCTGCGCGCCACCGAAGCCAATCTCGCCAAGCTCGACGAGATCATCTCCGACCAGGACGCACGCGCCGCCACGCTGAAGCGCCAGGCGCGCGCCGCCCAACGCTACCGCCTCCTCTCCGCACAGATCCGCGTCGCTGAGGCGCGCACGCTCTTCGCCCACTGGCGCGACGCCGCCACCGCGTCCGATGCCGCCAAGGCCGAAGCCACCACCGCCGATACACACGTCCGCGCCGCCACCGACGCCGAACGCAGCGCTGCGACCGACCAGCACCGCGCCATCGAAGCCGTCGCCACCGCGCGCGCCGCCGCGCTCGCCGCGCGCGACCAGGCCGGCGACCTCGCCCACCAACTGGCCACCCTCAAGACCGAGAAGACCAGCGTCGCGCGCAGGGTCGCCGACCTCGCCGCTGCCCGCGCCCGCATCGCCGACGATCGCGCACGCGAAGGCTCGCTCGCCAGCGACGCCGCGGCCGCACTCGCGGCGCTCGCCGACGAAGCCAGGACTCTCGACACCGCGATCGCCGACGCCACCGCCGCGCGCCCCGATCTCGACGTCGCGCTGGCCGAAGCCGAACGCGCCGCCCGCGACGCCGAAGTCTCGCTGGCCCAGGCGCTCGCCACGCAAGCCCGCGACGCCGCCGAAGTCCGCGTCGCCACCGCCGCACTCGCCGCCGCCCGGTCCCGCGCCGACCGCACCGATCGCGACGCCGCGCAGATCGCCGCCGCGCTCCGCACGCTCGGCGACCCTGCCCCGCTGGCCGCAGACCGCGAGGCCGCCGCGGAAGCCCGCCGCGACGCCACCGCCGCCGCGGACGCCGCACGCCATGCCATCACCCGTGCGGACACCGACGAAGCCGCCGCCGTCACGAGCCGCGACACCGCCGAAACCGCCTACGCGACCGCCCGCGCCGACCTCGCCGCGATCGACAGCGAAATGGCCGCGCTCACCAAGGCCACGCGGCACAGCGGACGTGATCGCCTGCTCGACCATGTCTCGGCAAGCGCCGGCTACGAACGCGCGCTGGCAGCAGCTCTCGGCGACGATCTCGATACCGGTCTCGACGCCTGGGCCGGCGCCGCGCCCCACGCCGACGATCCCGCAGCTCCCGACAACACCACCCCGCTCGCAGCATATATCGATGCGCCCCCCGCGCTCGCCCGCAGGCTGGCGCAGGTCTTCGCCATCGACACCGACGAGGGACAAGCCCTCGCGGTCGGGCAGCGGATCGTCACCCGCGACGGGACCTTGCGCCGCTGGGACGGGTTCACCGCCACCGGCACCGGCGCGGCAGCGGCGGAACGCCTCGTCCGCCGCAACCGCCTCGGCGCACTTGAGGCCGAACGCCCCACCGCGGCCGCAGCGCTCGACCGCGCAGAACAGGCACGCGCCGCAATCGACCACCAGATCGCCGAAACGCGCCGCCAGTCCCAGACCGCACGCGCCGCGCTGCACCGCGCCGAAACCGCCGCGCGCGATGCGGCTCGCAACGAAGACCGCGCCGCCGCCGCACTCGAACGCCTCGCCGCCCAGCGCGCCGATCTCGACGTCCGCGCGCACCGCATCGCCGACGACGTCGCCGACGCACACGCCGAGCGCGCCCGTGCCGAGGCGGCGATGGCCGCGGTCCCCGACGGCAGCGCCAACGCGCGCCTCGTCGCCACGCTCCAATACGACGCCGAACGCGGCCGTACCGCGGTCGCGCAGGTCCGCGCCGATCGTACCACGCTCGACCGCGGCATTGCCACCCACCGCGAACGCCTGTCCGCAGCGCAGGCCGACACGCGAAGCTGGCACGCGCGCGCCGGCGAGGCCGCCAGGCGCATCGCCGACATGGACACACGCGAGAGCGCGCTGAGCGTCGATCTCGCCGCGATCGCCGATCGCCCCGCGCACCTCGACCGCGACATCGCCACGCTGGACGACGCGCATCGCGACGCCCGCGCCGCCGCCGACGCGCTGCTCGCCACCGAACGCGCCGCCGAAGCCACCGCGCGCGCCGCCGATGATGCGCACCGTGCTGCCACCGAAGCGCTCGCCGTCGCCCGCGAGGCGCGCGCCGGCGCCATCGCCCGCGTCGAAAACCACGAGGCGCGCCGGCTCGATCTCGGCAAGCTCTCGGGCGAACGTTTCCAGTGCCCCGCCCCCGTCCTCCCCGAACGCCTCGGCTTCGCGGTCGCCGACGTCCGCGCGCCGACCGAAGAATCCGCGACGCACGATCGTCTCGCGACCGACCGCGAACGCATTGGCCCAGTCAACCTCGTCGCCGAAACCGAACTCGCAGCCCTCGAAGACGCGTCGCGCGGCAACGCGGTCGAGCGCGACGAACTCGGCCAGGCGGTTAGCCGTCTGCGCGGCTCGATCGGCACGCTCAACCGCGAAGGCCGCCAGCGCCTGCTCGCGGCGTTCGAGGCGGTCAACGGCCATCTTCAACGGCTGTTCGCGACGCTGTTCGGCGGCGGCAGCGCGCATCTCGAACTCGTCGATTCGGACGATCCGCTCGAGGCGGGGCTCGAGATCATGGTGCAACCGCCCGGCAAGCGGCTGCAATCGCTCACTTTGCTATCGGGCGGCGAACAAGCGCTCACCGCGGTCGCGCTGATCTTCGGTCTCTTCCTCACCAACCCCGCACCGATCTGCGTCCTCGACGAGGTCGACGCGCCGCTCGACGACGCCAATATCGAACGCTTCTGCGACCTGCTCGACCGGATGGCGCGCGACACAGACACGCGCTACCTCGTCGTCACGCACAACGCCGTCACGATGAGCCGGATGCACCGCCTGTTCGGCGTGACGATGATCGAACGCGGCATAAGCCGCCTCGTCTCGGTCGACCTCCAGGTCGCGACCGGGCTGATCGCGACCGGATGATGCACGATACCGGCCGGCGATTTTGCGCGATATTTCGCCGTCACCGCGCTATAATGAGATCATGTTCCTGGACGACTCCAGCATCTGGCCGCGCAAGGAGGAGCTTCCTCCGAAAAGGCCCGTCTATCGCCACGAAAAGGCGCTTACGCGGCTGATCTTCGTCTATCTCGTTTTGCTGCTGATCCTCCCCGTCAGCCTCGGCGGCATGGTCGATCTGATCCGCTATCTGTTCGACTGAACGGGCACTGTCCTACACGCCGTCGTCCTGACATCATGCGACCGCTCGCCCCCGAAATACCGGGGCGGCATCGCTCGTGCAGAAACGCTCCCAGCGTCTATACTTCCTATACTTCACTTTGGCGCCCCGACCGAGAACCACGCCGACTCAGCGACATAGCGGCATGCCGACAAGTTGATCTCCATCACTCGACACCTTCCACCGCGGAACGTAAGACGAACGAATGGCCCAACTCGACACCCGTGAAAAGCTCGAGATCCTCGCCGATGCGGCGAAATACGATGCGTCCTGCGCCTCGTCTGGCACCGCCAAGCGCAATTCGAAGGACGGCAAGGGGCTCGGCTCGACCGAGGGGATGGGCATCTGCCACGCCTACGCCCCCGACGGCCGCTGTATCTCGCTGCTCAAGATCCTGCTGACCAACAGCTGCATCTTTGACTGCCATTACTGCATCAACCGCAAGAGCTCGAACGTCCGCCGCGCGCGCTTTACCGCCAAGGAAGTCGTCGACCTGACGATCGCCTTCTACAAGCGCAATTATATCGAGGGGCTGTTTCTCTCGTCGGGCATCATCGCCTCGTCCAACTACACGATGGAGCAGATGGTCGAGGTCGCGCGGTCCTTGCGCGAGGACCATCATTTCCGCGGCTATATTCACCTCAAGACGATCCCCGACGCCGACCCCGAGCTCGTCCACCAGGCCGGGCTCTACGCCGATCGCCTGTCGATCAACGTCGAGCTGCCGACCGCGAACGGGCTCAAGCGCCTCGCCCCCGAAAAGGACGGCGTCCGCATCGAAACCGCGATGGCCGAGGTCAAGACGTCGATCATCGACGGCAAGGATGCAAAGGCCAAGTACAAGTCCGCGCCGCGCTATGCCCCCGCCGGCCAGTCGACGCAGATGATCGTCGGCGCGGACGCCGCGACCGATGGCGACATCGTGCGCAAGGCGTCGACCTTGTACGACCGGTTCGGCCTGCGCCGCGTCTATTATTCTGCGTTCAGCCCGATCCCCGATGCGAGCGCGGTCCTGCCGCTGCAACGCCCGCCGCTGATGCGCGAGCACCGGCTCTACCAGTCCGACTGGCTGATGCGCTTCTACGAATTCCAGCCGCACGAGGTAGTCGCGGCGGCCGACGACGCGACCGGGATGCTCCCGCTCGATATCGACCCGAAGCTCGCCTGGGCGCTCAAGTTCCGCGGCTCCTTCCCGGTCGACGTCAACCGCGCCCCCCGCGAGCTGCTGCTCCGCGTCCCCGGGCTCGGCGTTAAGGCGGTCAACGGTATCCTGACGAGCCGCCGCTGGCGTCGCCTGCATCTCGCCGACGTCGCCCGCTTGACGGTATCGATCGCAAAGCTCCGCCCCTTCATCATCGCCGAGGACTGGCGCCCGGTGGTGCTGTCCGACACCGCAGACCTCCGCCCGCTGATCGCCCCCAAGCCAAAACCCAAGCAGATGGAAATGTTCGCGTGACCGCCTGTTCCTCCCCGGCACGGGGAGGTTTATGCGCGTCGTAACCCTTTCGGAGCAGGACGACTTCGATGGCTGGCGCGATGCCGCGCGTGGTCTGATCGCCGACGATGTCCCCCCCGACGATGTCGTCTGGCAAGTCGGCGACGAACCCGTCGACCTGTTCGCGACCGTCGCCGAGCCCGCGCCCGCCCCAGCCCCCGGCGCCTTCTCCGTCCCCCGCGCCTTCCTCGATCTCGCCCGCAGCGCGATCCTCGGCAGCGACCCTGAGCGGTTCGCGCTACTCTACACGCTGCTCGCCCGCCTGCGCCGCGACCCCAAACTGGTCGAGGACCGCGCCGATCCGCTCGTCCGCCGACTTGACCGAATCGCCAAGGACGTCCGCCGCGACATTCACAAGATGCGCGCCTTCCTCCGCTTCCGCGAGGTCGAGGATGAGGGCGCACCGCGCTTCGTTGCGTGGTTCGAGCCCGATCACCACATCGTTCGCGCCAACGCCGCGTTCTTCGTCAACCGCTTCGCCAGCATGCGCTGGTCGATCCTGACGCCCGAGGTCTCGATTCACTGGGACGGCAAGGCGCTGTCGGAAGGCCCCGGCGCGAGCAAGGCCGACGCCCCCGACGGCGATCCGACCGAGGAGGTGTGGAAGACCTATTACGCCAGCACCTTCAATCCGGCCCGCGTCAAGATCGGCGCGATGCTGAAGGAGATGCCCAAGAAATACTGGAAGAACATGCCCGAAACCGCGCTGGTGCCGGGGTTGCTGGCAGCGGCGCAGGCACGGGAGAGCGGGATGATTGCAAGAGCACGCGACACGGTCGGCGGTAACAGCCTGATCGCGTGGGAGGCGCTGCGCGACGAGGCATCCGGCTGCACGCGTTGTCCACTCTACAAGCCCGCGACGCAGACCGTGTTCGGCGAAGGGCCCGTCGACGCCCCGCTGATGTTCGTTGGCGAACAGCCGGGCGACCAGGAGGATATTGCCGGCCGCCCGTTCGTCGGCCCCGCCGGCCAGATGTTCGACAAGGCGATGGCGGAGGCCGGCGTCGACCGGTCGCGCGCCTATGTCACCAACGCGGTGAAACACTTCAAATTCGAACAGCGCGGCAAGCGGCGGATCCATGCCAAGCCGGGGGCCGGCGAAATCGACGCGTGCCGCTGGTGGATCGAGCAGGAGCAGATGCTGATCAAGCCGAAGGTGACGGTGGCGCTGGGCGCGACCGCGGCGCGGTCGTTGTTCGGCAAGGTGATGACGATCGGGCGAGAGCGCGGGCGGGCGTTGCAACTGCCGGATGGTGGCGAGGCCTGGATTACCGTGCATCCAAGCTATCTGCTGCGCTTGCCCGATCCGGCGCAGGCGGCGGAGGAATATGCTCGGTTCGTTGAGGATTTGCGGGTGGTGGGAGGCAGGCTAGGAGAACTGTAATCCCTCTCCCACGTCATCCTGACGAAAGTCAGGATCCAAGATCACGAGCGCAGCCTTATTTGGCTCTGGATCCTGACTTTCGTCAGGATGACGAGGGGGCGGTATCTTAGTGAAAAGCACCTACCGCCCCCCCGTCACATCGCGTTCGGCTCCGGTCCCAAGCGGCCGGCCGGGTCGTCGAGCGCCTCGATTGCGGCCATGTCCCACTCGTCCAGCGTCAGGTCCAGCGCGGCAAAATTATCTGCGAGATGCTCCGCATCCGACGCCTTCGGGATCACCGAGAAGCCGTTCGCCAGATGCCACGCCAGGATCACCTGTGCCGCGCTCCGGCCATGCTTGTCGGCGACCCGGACGATCGCTGGATCCTGCAACAGGGTCTTGCCCTGCCCGAGCGGGCTCCAGCTCTGCGTCACGATGCCGTGCGCGTCGTGATACGCGCGCTGCTCGCGCTGCTGGAAGTTCGGGTGGAGTTCGATCTGGTTGACCGCGGGAGTCACGCCGGTCGCTGCGACGATCGCGTCGATATGCTCGGGCAGGAAGTTCGATACGCCGATCGACTTCGCCTTCCCCGCATCGCGCAGGGCGATCATCGCCTTCCATGCGTCGACGAACCTGTCCTGCTTCGGCACCGGCCAATGCATCAGGTACAGATCGACCGACTCGACGCCCAGCAATGCAAGGCTCTCGTCCATCGCCGCTTCGGGGTCGCCCTGCCGGTCGTTCCACAGCTTGGTCGTCAGGAACGCGTCCGACCCCTTGTAACCGTCGCCGACGCCGCTCTCATTCTCGTAGATCGCGGCCGTGTCGACCAGCCGGAAGCCGATATCGAGGCCGGAGCGGACGATCGCCGCGGCCTGGCTGTCGGGGATCTGCCACGTACCCATGCCGAGCTGTGGCATCGAGCGGCCGTCGTTGAGTGTAAGGTCTGTCATGCCGCACCAGCGAACGAGTCGTGCCGCGGTTCCGATGGACGGGGTCGGTTTAGGGGTTCCCTTCGCCGCCCGGTTCGCGCAATCGACCGGGCCATGTTCGAAAAGATCCTGGCCGTGCTGGCCACCTTCACGATCGGCGTCATCTCGTCGGGTGGCTATGTCGGCATCGCGCTGCTCATGGCGATCGAGAGCGCCTGCATCCCGCTGCCGTCCGAGATCATCATGCCGTTCGCCGGCTATCTCGTCTCGACCGGGCGGTTCGACCTGTATCTTGCCGCCACCGCGGGCGCGATCGGGTGCAATCTCGGCTCGATCGTCGCGTACGAGATCGGCAAGCGCGGCGGCCGCCCCATGGCCGAGCGCTGGGGCCGGTACCTGCTGATAGGTCCGGGCGAGCTCGATGCGGCGGACCGGTTCTTTGCGCGCTGGGGTTCGATGGCGGTGCTGATCGGGCGCCTCCTTCCCGTCATCCGCTCGTTCATCGCCTTTCCTGCCGGCGTCGCGCGGATGAAGCTGGTGCCGTTCCACGTCTATACCTTCATCGGATCGTGGCCGTGGTGCTTCGGGCTTGCCTGGGTCGGCATGAAGCTCGGCGACAAATGGGACAGCGATCCGCGCGTGAAGGCCGCGTTCCACAGCGCCGACCTGCTGATCGGCGTGGTCCTGATCGCGCTTGTCGGCTTCTACATCTGGCACCGGGTCCGCGGGCTGAAGCGTCACCCTTAAGTGTCCCGGGCGTAACCCCGACGCTTCGCCAACGCGCGCAGATCGTCGTCGCGCGTCGGCGCGAGAGACTGCACGCGGCGCTGATACGTCGCGACGAGGTCCGGGCCAGCACGGGTCGGTGAACCGCTGTCGAACGGCGGTGCTGGATCATATTCGAGCGCGAGTTGCACCGCGCGAGCATGCGCCTCGCCGCGGATCATCCCGGTCAGCGTGAGCGCGAAGTCGATCCCCGCGGTGACGCCGCCGCCGGTCACCCGGTTGCGATCGACCACCGTCCGCGCATCGACGGGAATCGCGTTGAACAGCGTCAGCATGTCGCGCTGCGCCCAGTGGCACCCGGCGCGATAGCCATCGAGCAGACCCGCAGCACCCAGGATCAGCGATCCGGTGCAGACGCTCGTCACCCATGTCGCCTCGGCACCGACGCCTGCGACCCATGCCATCGCTTCGTCGTCGCCGATCACGGCGTTGGTGCCGAACCCGCCCGGCACGCAGAGTATGTCCGCGCACGGCACGTCGGCAAAGGTCGCGGTCGGCAGGATCGAGAAGCCGGCATCGGTGGGCACCGGGTCGAGCGTCTTCCACACGAGGTCGAGCCGCGCGTTGCCCAAGCGTGAGAGGACCTGCGCGGGGCCGGTCAGGTCGAGCTGGGTCACGTTGGGGAAGAGCAGGAAGGCGATGCGCAGGGGTTTGGTCATGCTCAGGGTCCCGTCCGGAAGTGTCTGGAATCAATGGCCGCGCGCGAGTGAAGTATAGGAAGTATAGACGCACGCGCAGCATCGTTTTCGGATCGTGATGCACGCTGGGCGGCGGGGTAGAGGATCGGGTTTGGGGAGAGTGCGGCCGTCATCCGGGGAGCATGTCATGTCCTGCGGTTGTAGGACAGCAGGGGCGAGGCGCGTGGCGGGCGTCGGGCGGATGGCAAGTGGCGCGCTCGCTGGTCCGGGGGAAGACCGGGTGGAGCCACTGCGCGACCGTTTGGGGACGGGCCGTCGTGTGCGGCTGACGTCGGCCGTGTCGTGGGAGACCCCAGCTTTCGCTGGGGTGACGGTTGGAAAGATGGACCGGCGCCGGGGTGCCAAGTGCCGGAGATGCCGAGTGCCGGGGTGCCAAGCGCCGGGGGTGCCGGTGGGATGGAGACGGTGGAAACGTCAAAAGCGGGTCGCTGTCGCGCTATTCCGGAGCGCCCCTACCCCAACGCCGTCATCCCAGCGAACGCTGGGATCTCTCCGTTCAGGCCCCGACCCGGCCCAAAGGCTCAGGGAAGAACCGGTACTTCCGCGGCGCGCGTCTTGTTCTCCAGGCGCGATTCCTTGACGCGCTGGTTGAAGCAGCCCGTCGCGCCGCCTGGGCCAACCGCCGAACAGCTGCCGATCGTGTTGACGCCCGAGCCGGCGTCGAGCGTGCCCTGCGCCTTCGTCGCCCAGCTGGCGTTTTCGGGGGTCACGACGAACTCGCGGAGTTCCTTCGGGACTCGGTACTGCTCCTGCGCGCTGCGACGGACGCAGACGACGATCTCTTCGCCATTCTGGTTGGTCGGGCAGCGTTCGTTGCCGAATAGCGTGAGGACGCCGTTGATGGGCGCGCTGCGCGACACTTCGCCGGGGGCGGAGACGGGCTTGGCCTTGCCCGTGGCGCCGGGCAAGGCGGGCGCCAGCGTCGGCGCCTTGGCGGGCAATTGCGCCAGCGTCGGCGGTGCAGGGCGCGCGGTCTGCGCGACCGCCGGGCCGGCGACGAGCAGCGCCGCCGCAAAAAGCATCTTCATACGCATCACTCCCACGCGTTTGGTACGCTTGTTATATCCGCTTCGCCGTGGCGATCGCGACCTTGCAGCCCAGCCGGATCATCGCGCTAAGCACCGGATAACCCGGCGTCTCCTCCGCGCCCGCGGCAATCGCGGTATTCTTGTGCTCCAGCTCCTCGGCCTGGAAGTCGAGGATGGCGGCTGATAGCTCGGGATCGCTGGCGCCAAGCTGAACGAGCTGTTCCTCATAATGCTTGTCGATCTCGGTCTCGACCGCGGCGGTACACGCCATCGCCGCGCGCGGGCTGATCGCCGCGGTCACCGCGCCGAGCGCGAAGCCAGCGACCTTCCAGATCGGCTGGAGTACCGTCGGCCGCACGCGGCGCTCGACGATCATCCGGTCGAAGAAGGCGCGGTGGCGTTCCTCCTGCTGCGCCATGTGGTGGATCGATCGCGATGCCGGATGGCGATCGCCGAGCACCGCCAACTGGCCTGCATAGATCCGGATCGCACCATATTCGCCCGCCTGGTCGACGCGGATCATCGAATCGGTCGCGCGCTTGGCGTCGCCTGGCTTCCAGCTGCTCATCTCGTCTTCCTCATGAGGGCGAATATGGTGAACGCACCGGCAAGGGAAAAGATGGCGTTGAAGCCCGCGAGCGAGATTCCGAACAGCGTCCACTGCGGCGAATCGCAGCGCACCATCGGCGCGTTCATGATCGCGGCAAGGCGCTCGGCAGCGGTGGTGCCCGCCATCGAGACGGTCGTCGTGCAGGCGGTAAAGCCGTTCCACCAATGATATTCGACGCCCGCATGCGCGACGGCGATCAGCCCACTGAGCCCGATCAGCAGCGCAGCGATGAACACCAGCGATGCGCGCAGCGAGCGACCGGGAACGAAGAACGTCGCGCCCGCGAACACCACAGCGGCATAATGCGGCCAGCGCTGCCAATGACACATCTCGCACGGGTACAGACCACCGAGATATTGCGAGCCGAGCGCGCCGAGCAGCAGGAACGCCGGCAACAGCAGCGCGATGGCGCGCGCGATCTCTTCGTTCTTGGTCATGCCAAGCCCACGACGCACGCTCACTTGCCGGGGACCTTGGCTGAGTCGGGTGCGGTCGGATCGGGCTTGATCGGGCGCGGCTTGGTCGCGGCGGCGACCTGCGCGGCGCCGCCGAGCCGCGCGACGGTCTTCAGCGCGTAATAAAGCTGGAAGTCGTCGATGCCCTGCTTCTTCAGCTGCTCGGGCGTCTGCGCGAAGCGGGGATCGGTCTTGGTATCCTCCTCGAGCACCGCGTTGTCGGCCTTCACCTCGTTGATCAGGTGCTTGCGCAGGTCCGCCTCACGGAACACGGGGCGCGACTTATAGTCGGGATCGGTGAGCTGCGGCACCTTGATGTCGGGCTCGATCCCGCCCTCCTGCACCGAACGGCCGGACGGCGTGAAGTAGCGTGCGGTCGTCAGGCGGAGCGCGGTCTCGGGACCGAGCGGGAGCACGGTCTGGACCGAGCCCTTGCCGAAGCTGCGCTCGCCCATGATCAGCGCGCGGTGATGATCCTGGAGGGCCCCGGCGACGATCTCGGACGCGGAGGCGGTGCCGGGATCGGTGAGGACGACGACCGGCAGGCCGTGCGCGTCGTCGCCGGGTTTTGCGTAATAGCGCTCGATATCGGTCTTCTCGCGGCCGCGCTGCGAGACGATCTCGCCGTGATCGAGGAACGCGTCGCTGACCTCGATCGCCTGGGTGAGCAAGCCGCCGCCATTCTCGCGGAGGTCGACGACATAGCCGAGCGGGCGGTGGCCGAGCGACTTGTCGATCGCCATGATCGCCGCGCGCGTGTCCGCGCCGGTATTCTCGCTGAACGTGTTGATGTTGATATAGCCGACGTTTCCGCGGACTTCCCACTTCACCGGCTTCTGGACGATGATCTCGCGCGTCATCGTCACGTCGAGCGGCTTGTCGCGGCCGGGACGGACGAGGCCGAGCGTGATCTTGCTGCCGGGCTTGCCGCGCATCTTGCCGACCGCCTCGTCGAGCGAGTCGCCGTAGATCAGCTTGCCGTCGATATGCGTGATATAGTCGCCGGACTTGACGCCGGCGCGCGCGGCGGGGGAGTCCTCCTGCGGGGCGACGACCTTGATCGCGCCGTCCTCCATCTGCACCGTCAGGCCCAGGCCGCCGTAATTGCCCTCGGTCATGATGCGCAGGTTTTCATAGTCGAGCGCGTCGACATACGAGCTGTGCGGATCGAGGCTGGCGAGCATCCCCTGGATCGCGCCCTTGATCAGCGTCTTGTCATCGACCTTGTCGACATATTCGGCCTTCACGCGGTTGAACACGTCGAGGAACTGATCGAATTCGCGATAGGTGTCGGTGTCGACCGCCGCCATCGCCGAGGTAGCGAGCGGTATCAGCGTCAGCGCGCCGACGATGGCGGTCGCGGAGAGGATCGGGGTACGCAGTATAGGACGAGGCATCGATGGTCCTGCAACCTGAGAAGTGACGGTATCTTAGCGTCGTAACGGCGTAGCGTAGCCGAGCGTCGGCGGCAACGCGCGCGGAGCAAAGGCGAGTCGGTGTTCATGAGCGCTGACGCGGACCACTGTGGTCGATCAGCGCGCGCCCATCAGCGACGCGAGATCGACGGGGCGGCCCCGGCGACGGAGCTCGACGGTGATGCGCGGGTCCTCGCGGGGGGCGGTACCGAGCGGCGCGCCCATCGCGACGCGGTCGCCGGGCTTGGCGTCGGTCGCGGCGAGGCCGGTGACGAGGCTGGTCCACCCGTCGGCGTGATCGATGATGACGATGACCCCATAGTCGCGGAACCGGCGGGCATAGCGGATCGTCCCCGCGGCGGGCGCGACGACGCGCGCGCGCGGGGCGGTGGCGAAGGTCAGGCCGCGCGACCGGACGCCGGCATCCGAAATTTCGTCGAAGCCGGTGAGGAGCCGGCCCGCCACCGGCGCACGATACACGCCGCGCGGCGCCGGCGGGGGAGTCGTGCCGGGAGCGATCGGGCGCGGCAGTGGGCCGGCGAGCGCGACCAGGCTGGCGGCGGTCGCCTTGGCGTTGGTCGTGGCCGTCATCCCGTCGACCAGATCGCGCGCACGCTCGCCGAGCGCGAGCGCGCGGTCGGATTCGCTGATCGCCCCGCGCCCCAGCGACTGGCTGCGCTGGCGATGCCGGGCCTCGAGCGTTGCCAGCGCAAGACGGTCGCTCTCCAGACGCGCGCGACCGTCGGCGAGCGCCTTGGCGGCGAGCGCGGCACTGGCCTGCAGGCGGCGCGTTTCGGCGAGCTCGGCGCGGACCGCTTCAGTGCGCTGGCGGACGATGGGCAACGCGCTGCCGAGGACCGCGCGAACATGGACCAGATCGGCGACCGATCCGGGCTGCGCGACGGCAGCGATCGTCGGGCGGCGGGCGAGCGACTCCAGCGCGGCCAGCAGGCGGGCGACGGGGGTTTGTGCGCGGCCGAGCCTGGCGCGCTGATCGGACAGCAGCCGCTCGACCAGCGTCACGCGCGCACTGGCGGTCGCGAGATTGGCCTCGGCGGCGGTCACGCGCGCGGCCAGCGCCTGCTCCTCGCGGCGGGCCTTGTCGGCGGCGTTGCGCTCCTTGGCGGCAGCGGCGGCGAGCTTGGCGGCGCGGGCGGCGGCGATCGCGGCATCGCGCTTGGTCGCTATTAGCCGTTGCTGCTCGGTCGCGAGTTCCGGCGCGTCAGTCTGCGCGGTGACGCCCGCCGCCGCGAACAGCGCCGCCATCGCGAGAACGCCCCCTAGCCTCATGCATCACCCTTCGCGGTGATAGGGGTGATTGGCAAGGATGCTGGTCGCGCGGAAAAGCTGCTCGGCGAGCATCGCGCGCGCCAGCAGATGCGGCCATGTCGCACGGCCGAACGAGAAGAGCAGGTCGGCCTCGTCGCGCGCGGCATCGTCGAAGCCGTCGGCGGCACCGATCATGAACCGCGCCTCGCGGACGCCGTCGTCGCGCCACCGCTCGAGCTTATGCGCGAACTGCGTCGAGGACAGCGTCTCACCCTTCTCGTCGAGCAGGATGCGTTTGGTCTGCTCGCCGACGAGCGGGATCTTGCCGCCGGTGTCGGGGAGCTCGCTGACCTTGGTCGGCCAGACGATCCGCTTGAGATAGCGGTCGACGAGATCCGCCTCGGGCGACCGCCCGATCCGTCCGCGGGCGACGATGTGGAGCAGCATCGCCGCCTCGGGGTCGGTTTAGTCTTCGTCGGTAAAGGTCGGCATCGCCGGCGGCGTCGGCGCGTCGCCGAACGCCCACATCCGCTCCAGATTGTAAAAGCTGCGAACTTCGGGGCGGAACAGGTGGACGATGATGTCGGTCGCGTCGATCAGCACCCAGTCGGCGGTCGGCAGGCCTTCGATCTTCACCGGGCGCTTGAACTCGGCCTTGATCCGCTCGGCCAGCTTCTGCGCCATCGAGGCGACCTGGCGGGTCGAACGACCGCTGGCGATCACCATGTAATCGGCGATGCTGGTCTTGCCCGCGAGCGGGATCGAGATCGTCTCGACCGCCTGGTCGTCGTCGAGCGACGCGAGGATCAGGCGATGCAGCGCCTCAACCTCTTCGGGGTCGGTCGCGCGAGGGGCAGTAGGGGAAGTGGCCAAGTCAGCTCCTGGGTAAAACTACCGGACCAGCAACGTGCTGGACCCAGTCGGGATTTTTGGCACGAAGGCCGGTTGCGGAGGTCGGGTCGGGTCGGAAGCGCAACAGCACAAGGGCCGGCAATCTCCACGTCGTCCAGCTCTTCGCATGGTCTGTGCGCCGTTGGAAGCGCCGCAGCCAACCCATCGCGGGGGCCGCGAGGGCGCGCCCGTCATATCCCGGCCGCGCGATTACCGCAATCGGAACCTCGCGGGCGATCTGGCGCCAGTTCTTCCACCGGTGAAAGTCGGCAAGATTGTCCGCGCCCATCAGCCAGATGAAGCGGACCTTGGGGTAGCGCCGCTTGAGCTTGCGGATCGTATCGAGCGTGTACCGCGTGTGCAGCCGCGACTCGATATCGGTCGCGCGGATCGGCGCGCGGCGCGCCATCCGCCGCGCCGAAGCAAGCCGCGCGGCCAGCGGCGCCATGTCGCACGCGGCGTCCTTGAGCGGATTGCCAGGGGACACCAGCCACCACGCCTCGTCGAGCGCGAGCGCGTCGATCGCCGCAAGCGTGATCCCGCGATGGCCGCGATGCGCGGGGTTGAACGACCCGCCGAGAATGCCGACGTGGGTCAAGGATATTTCCGCCAATTCTCCCGCGCATGAAACGCTCGGAGGATTTCGACGCCATGGGGAACGATGCGATAGATCAGGACATAGTCAGTTTCGGGCACACGCCATTTTCGTTCGTCGCGATCAACGACCGGACCTGCAGCGGGAAAATCGGCCAGGAAATTGCCCGCGGCGATCGCAGCGCGACCGACCAAATCGGCGTAGTCGTGATCGTGTCGTGCATTGAAATCATCGATCCGCGCTAGATCGATCCGCGCAAGGGCCGCCCAACTCGTGCGGCTCATCCTTGCCGTCGAGCAGCGACACGCTCTTCGAACCAGGTTTCCATCTCTTCCTGGCTGATCAGTTCGCCGCGATCGGCGGAGTCTATTCCGGCCTGGATGAAAGCGCGCATATCGGCGTGATGCTCGGCCGCCTCCCGGATTGCCTCGGCTGCGAACTCTTCGCCGGTGATACCGCGATACTTCGCGAGCTCCTCGACCATCGCGAAGGTGGCTGGATCGAGCGGAGTCGTGATCGAGACGGACGCGTTCATGGCCTCACGCTACGCCGATCGACACAGCGCATCAACCGCGCACCTGACCCGTGCCGCGGCCGATCCACTTGTAGGTCGTCAGCCCCTCGAGCGCGACGGGGCCGCGCGCGTGGAGGCGGCCGGTGGCGATGCCGATCTCCGCGCCCAACCCGAACTCGCCGCCGTCGGCGAACTGGGTGGAGGCGTTCCACAGGACGATCGCGCTGTCGACGGCGCTCAGGAAGTGCTCGGCGACCGCGGCGTCCTCGGCGATGATCGCGTCGGTGTGATGCGAGCCGTGGCGGGCGATGTGCGCGACCGCCGCGTCGAGGCCGTCGACGATCGCGACCGAGGCGATCGCGTCGAGATATTCGGTGTCCCAGTCCGCGGCTTCGGCTGAGGCGATGCCCGGCACGAGCGCCTGCGCCGCGGGATCGCCGCGCACCGCGCAACCGGCATCGGCCAGACGTCGGATCAGCGCCGCGGCGTCGGGATACGCCCGGTGGATCAGCAGCGTCTCCATCGAACCGCACACGCCCGTGCGCCGCATCTTGGCATCGACGACGACCGCCGCCGCCATCGCCGGGTCCGCCGACGCATCGACATAGACATGGTTGATGCCGTCGAGATGCGCGAGCACCGGCACGCGTGCTTCGGCCTGGACGCGCGCGACGAGACTCTTGCCGCCGCGGGGGATGATCAGGTCGATCACCCCGTCCGCCGCCAGCATCGCGCCGACCGCGGCACGATCGGTGGTCGGCACGAGCTGGACCGCGTCGGCGGGCACCCCGCCCGCCGCCAGTCCCGCCACCAGCGCCGCATGGATCGCCCGGTTGCTCGCCACCGCCTCGGACCCGCCGCGCAGGATCACGGCATTGCCGGCCATCACACACAAGGCGGCTGCGTCCGCGGTAACGTTGGGGCGGCTTTCGTAAATGATGCCGATCACGCCGATCGGCACGCGAACGCGCGAAAGCGTGAGGCCGTTGGGCCGTTCGCGCGAGTCGATGACCTGCCCAACCGGGTCGGCGAGCGCCGCGACGGCCGCCACGCCATCCGCCATCGCCGCGATCCGCCCCGCGTCCAACCGCAACCGATCGAGCAACGCGCCGGACAGGCCGGACTCGGTCGCACGCGCCATGTCCGCCGCGTTCGCTGCCAGGATGTCCGTAGACGCCGCCCGGACAGACTCCGCCGCCAACGCCAGCGCGGCGGCCTTCCGCGCGGTCGGCAGCGACGCCAGCACCAGCGCGGCGGCACGCGCGCGGCGGCCCATGTCGGCGATCAGATCGGTCGGATTTGCTGCAGCGTCCATGGCCGCGCGCTAGCATGCGAAGCCCCTCGCGCCAACGCCGCGAACTCGGTACGCTTTCGATCTTGCAGGGGGGAAGCATGACCGGAGATATCGGGGCGGCGGCGGATATCGCCACGGGGGCGCTGGTCGGGCGCGCGGTAGAACCAGGCGCGGGCGAACCGCATCGGCCGCCTATGGGCAGCACGGACGATGCGCTCTGTCTCAATTGCGGGACGCGATTGCTCGGCGCGTATTGCCAAGCCTGCGGCCAGTCGGCGCACGTCCACCGCTCGCTCGGCGGGATCGGGCATGAGATCGCGCATGGCGTCTTCCATTTCGAGGGCAAGATCTGGCGCACCTTGCCGCTGCTGATCCTCCATCCCGGCACGCTCACGCGACGCTACGTCAACGGCGAGCGCGCGCGGTTCGTGTCGCCGCTCGCGCTGTTCCTGTTCACCGTCTTCCTGATGTTCGCGACGATCGGCTTGGTCGGCGGTGAGCTTGCGGACACGATCGTCAACGATGAACGCCCTACCCAGCTCTCCGACTATGCCCGCGAAACCGCCAAGATGCGGACCTCGCTGGGCGTGGTCGAGGCGCAACGCGCGGCCGCGACACGCGACCCGGCCTATTCGGGCCCATCTGTCGCCGAACTCGACCAACGCGCGGCGACGCTGCGGACCACGCTGCGCGCGCTCGATATCGCCACGACCATCAAGCGCGGCGGCAGCCAGGAGCCGGTCGTCGATCTCGGGTTCAAGACGGGGTGGGCGCGGCTCGACCACGGCATCGCCAAGGCCAACGCCAATCCCGGCCTGATGATCTACAAGCTCCAGAGCAGCGCGTATAAATATAGCTGGGGGCTGATCCCGCTATCGGTGCCATTCGTGGCGCTGCTGTTCCTGTGGCGACGCCGATATCTCCTGTACGACCACGCGATCTTCGTGACCTATTCGATCGCGTTCATGATGCTGCTGACGATCGTGCTGATCGTCGGGCATGTCGTCGGCGTGCCCGATCCGACGCTGCGGCTGGCCGCGCTGGTGGTCCCGCCGGTCCACATGTTCGCACAGTTGCGCGGCGCGTATGAACTGCGCAAGCGCGCGGCGGCGTGGCGGACGGTGGCACTGCTGACGTTCGCATTCACGGTGCTGGTCGCGTTTATCGTCCTGCTGCTGCTGCACGGGTTGACCGATTAAGCCGGGGGGAGCGCGATTATCCTCCGCGGCGTGCCGGCGGCCTTTAGCGTGTCGTTGTCCTGTTAGACGTCTGTCCCCGCCCCCCGCCGGCTGCCCGCTGCCCGCTGCCCGCTGCCCGCTGCTTATCCTGGGCACCGGAACAGCCCGCCCCCTCGTCATCCCAGCGAAAGCTGGGATCTTCCCGTTGCAGCCACGTCGCGAGCCAAACGGGAGACCCCAGCTTTCGCTGGGGTGACGTACGGGGGGCGGTTACCGATGGAGGCCGGGGACGGACGAAGATCGGTAACGAACGGGGCCGGTGACGAACGGCGGCAGATGACGATCGAGGACGGTGACGATCGGAAGCCGCGACGGTGGGGGATCCGTGACGGTCGGGATTCGGTGACCGTTGGGATCCGGTGACCGTTGGGAACCGATGACAGTCGGGCGCCGGGACGGTCTAGGCTCGATGACTGTTTAGAAGGCGGCAGATCAAAGCCGGGAACGGCTCACCCACGCCCGCACGGGTAGAGGTTCGCCAACACTCGCGCATACCCATCCTTCAGCGGACGCTTCTGATAGCTCGCGGGGAGTTCGTTCAGGCCGTCGAGCATGTCCATGATGCCGACCGACTCGCCTTCCGGCACGCAAGCGATCGGTGGTTTGCCCGCGGCGGCGCGTGCGGCGCGTTCGGCCTTCAGCTGGTTGGTCGCGGCCTTCGCCTCCGCCTTCAGCGCCGGAAGCTCGGGCGACATGAACGCCATTGGCCCCTGCTCGCGGAGCGCGTTGGCGCGCGACAGGAAAGTGCCGACGGTCATCGCAGCATGCGCGGGCAACGCGACGCCGGCGATCAGCAGTGCAGCGACTACAGCCTTAGACTGCGAATACGACATGGGCGGCCTTTCCGAGAAAAGACCGCCCATGGAACAGCTTAGCTGACTAATCCGTGAACCGGATCAGGCCCCCAGCGGCGTCGGCGTACCGAACGGCCCGTTGGGACGCCGGGTCTTCGGGATCGACGTGCCCGCACGCGGGACGTTCGATGCCTTTGCACCCGGATCCGGACGGTCGAGATCCTCGCCCGCGATCAGCTTCTTGATCTCGTCGCCGGTCAGCGTCTCGAATTCGAGCAGCGCGCCCGCCACCGTGTGGAGCTGATCGACGTGATCGCTCAGCACCTGCTTGGCGCGGTCGAGACCACCTTCGACGATCCGCTTGATCTCGTCGTCGATCAGCTGCGCGGTCTGGTTCGACATGCGCGACGGACGGCTCGACGAATAGCCGAGGAACGATTCACCCTCCGGCTCGCCATATTCGAGCGGTCCGACCTTGTCCGACATGCCCCAGCGCGTGACCATGTCGCGGGCCAGACCGGTGGCGTACTGGATGTCTCCGCTCGCGCCCGAAGAAACCTTGTCGTACCCGAAGATGACTTCCTCGGCGACGCGGCCGCCCATCGACACCGCGAGATTCGCGTACATCTTGTCGCGGTGATAGCTGTAGCTGTCCCGCTCGGGCAGACGCATGACCATGCCCAGCGCACGACCACGCGGGATGATCGTCGCCTTATGGATCGGATCCGATGCGGCCTCGTGCATCGCGACGACGGCATGGCCGGCCTCGTGATACGCGGTCATCCGCTTCTCGTCGTCGGTCATGACCATGGAGCGACGCTCGGCGCCCATCATGACCTTGTCCTTCGCCTCCTCGAACTCGGCCATCGCCACCAGACGCTTGCCCTTGCGTGCCGCATGCAGCGCCGCTTCGTTGACGAGGTTGGCGAGATCGGCACCCGAGAAGCCCGGCGTACCGCGTGCGATGACGCGGGCGTCGACGTCGGGAGCGAGAGGCACCTTCTTCATGTGCACTTCGAGGATCTTGATCCGGCCCTCGATATCCGGGCGAGGCACGACGACCTGGCGATCGAAGCGGCCCGGACGCAGCAGCGCGGGGTCGAGCACGTCGGGACGGTTGGTCGCGGCGATGATGATGATGCCTTCGTTCGCCTCGAAGCCATCCATCTCGACCAGCAGCTGGTTCAGCGTCTGCTCGCGCTCGTCATTGCCGTTGCCGAGACCCGCGCCACGATGGCGGCCGACCGCATCGATTTCGTCGATGAAGACGATGCACGGGGCGGACTTCTTGGCCTGCTCGAACATGTCGCGGACTCGGCTCGCGCCGACGCCGACGAACATCTCGACGAAATCGGAACCCGAGATCGTGAAGAACGGCACGCCCGCCTCGCCTGCGATCGCGCGGGCGAGCAGCGTCTTGCCGGTACCGGGCGAGCCGACCAGCAACGCGCCCTTGGGGATCTTACCGCCGAGACGCGCGAACTTGGTCGGGTCCTTCAGGAACTCGACGATCTCCTCCAGCTCCTCGCGGGCTTCATCGATGCCCGCGACGTCCTGGAAGGTGACCTTGCCTTCCTTCTGCGTCAGCATCTTCGCGCGGCTCTTGCCGAAGCCCATCGCGCCCGAGCCCGAATTCTTCTGCATCTGCTTCAGCACGAAGAACGCGATGCCGAGGAACAGCAGGAACGGCAGCGACTGATACAGCAGCAGCGCCAGCATCGACGGCCCCTCTTCGGGCTTCGCGCTGATCGAGACGCCCTTCTCGCGCAGCTTCGGCACGAGCGTCGAATCCTGGATCGGATAGGATTTGAACTTCTCGCCGCTCGACAGCGTGCCCGAGATGATGTCGCGGGAGATGTTGACGTCCTTGACGGTGCCCTCGTCGACCTTGTCGAGGAACGCCGAATAGGCGATCGTGTTGCCACCCGACGCCGCGGTGCGGCCGTCGAACATGGTCACGAACAGCGCCAGCGCGAGCAGGATGCCGACCCAGATCAACAGGCTCTTCATCCAAGGATTGCCGCCGCCATTTTCGGGGCCGCCGTTTCCGGGGCCCTGTGGCTTCTGACCGCGGTTGTCGTTGTCGCTCATGGGTGCACGATACCTTTCAGCGCACAAGATAAGCGCGCGCAGGTTAATGGCAATGGAACAAGACGCGACTTGTGGTGATCAGTGTGAACGAACCGCTACGTGGTTCAGGCAGGCGCCCGACGCGGCGGCGCCTCGCGGAACCGCCAGACATTGCCGCGCACGCTGGCGATGATCCCCGCCTGCGTGGTGCGCTTGCCTGCCATCAGCGAGTCGAGCAGCTTTTCGATATTGGCGGCCTCGGTCCATTCGGGCGTGGCGATACCCGCCTCGGCGCGCACCGTGCCGATCGCGCGACGCGCGAGACGGCGCAGGATTTCGCGCGGCAGCCTGTCGACCGCGAGCTTGACCTCACCGCCGCCGACCTTGGCGCGGTCGGCCCAGATCCAGTCGACCATCGCGCGGACATCGGTATCGGTCTCGGCCAGCGCCGCCGCGGCGCGCGCGAGGTTGGGCGTGCCGAGCCACTCGTTGTCGCCCAGCAACCGGCGGAAGCGCGTGCGGTCGTGGCGATCGTCATGGTTCGAGGGGTCGTCGAAGAACGGCACCTCGCCGCGGCGGACGATCGCGCGGAGTTCGGCGCGGCGCCAGTCGAGCAGCGGGCGGATGACCGTGACGCCGTGAACTTCGGTGCGCGCGCGGACGCCCGCCAACCCGGCGAGCCCCGACCCACGCGCGGCGCGCATCAGGAATGTCTCGGCCTGGTCGTCGGCGTGGTGGCCGGTCACGAGCCCCCCCGCCCCGATCGCGCGTGCGTGATCGGTGAGCAAGGCATAGCGCGTGGTGCGCGCCTGCGCCTGGATACTGGCGCCGGTGATCGGCTCGCTCGGCGCCAGCGTCGCGTGGGGGATGCCGAGCGTGGCACAGTGCGCGGCGACCATCGCCGATTCCTCGACCGCTTCGGGGCGAAGGCGGTGGTCGATGCTGGCGACCGTAAAGCCAGGAGCAAGCGCCTCGTGCGCGAGCGTGAGCATCGCCATGCTGTCCGGGCCACCCGATACCGCGAGCAGAGGGTTGACGATATCGCCTGCCAGCCGCGCATAATCGGCGGCGAAACGGCGTCCTTCCTCGGTCATGCGCGGTTGGCCATCATAATAGAAAGTCCACCCCCCCGGCGGAGGCCGGGTCCCAATTGGGGGACGGTGATGACGGAGCGCAGCTCGCCGTTATGCCGGCTTTCCCAATTGGGCCCCGGCCTCCGCCGGGGTGGTGCTGGTGCACGACCCGACGTCACGAACAGGGAATCACGCATGACCATCGGGCGCTGGCTTACTTGCACTTCGCCGCGGCGCGTCCGGCGGCAACCTGCCCCTTCATCGCCGCCGCCATCTTCGCACCATAGACGTCGTTCAGCTCGTCATACACCTTGCAAGCATCGGCAGGCTTGTTGAGCTTGGTCAGCGCCTGCCCCAGGTACAGCAGGCTGTCGGGCGCGCGCTCGCCATCGGGCATCTTCTTGTAATTGTCGTAGAACGCCATCGATGCGAGGCTCGGCTTGCCCTCGTCCAGATAGGCGCGACCCAGCAGGTTCTGCGCATAGCTGGCGCGCTTGCTCTTGGGATATTCGGCGACGACCTTCTTCAGCTGCGCCTCCGCCTGCGGGTATTGCTTGGCCGACCATAGCCGGTAGCCATACATATACTCGTCCTCCGCCGGATCGCCGGTCGAGGGCTTCTCGACCGAGACCTTGGTCGGGGCGGGAGCGGCAGCGGGCCGGCTCGCGGTTTCCGGACGCGTCGACGGGCGCGCTGGGCTGCTCGACGTGTCGTCGGACTCGACCGGGCCGCCCGCCGCGATCGGTGCGGGGCCCGCCTCGAGCATCTTCACGCGCGCATCGTTCGAGCGCCGATAATTGTCGAACGCATCCTGCAACTGGCGCGTGCGGTTCTGGTTCTGCTCGATCTGCTCGGTGAGCGAGGTCATCTGCTGCTCGAGCGAGGTGACGCGCTGGTTCACATCGGCCAGCGCGCTCGTCGCGGGCGAGCCAGGCCCTGGGCCCTGCTCGCTTTGCGGCGCGCGGACTTCGGGCTGGAGCATCTGCCCCGCGCCACCCGGAAAGACCTTCCGCTGGACCGCGCGCATTTCGCTTTCGAGCTTGCCCACGCGGCCCTCGACATTTTGCGCCTGCGCGCCCGTGGAGATCGCAGAGGGCGCGAGTGCCGCGAGGCAGACGCCGACCAGAATTGACTTACGCATGGGCCACACCCCCCGGTGGATTGGTTAATCGTCCGGGTATAGCTGCACTACCCATCCTGTCGCCAGCCTTAAGACCCCGGCGATGGCCCGTGTCCATCCCCGACCCGGACTTACTGATCGGACTTACTGATCGGGCGTTGCCGTAGCGGCAGGCGGGGCGTGGCGGCCGCATCCAGATTGGCGCGCTGCGTCTCGGTCAGCGGACGACGCTGCGGCCGCGAACGGCTGGAGCGTGACCGCTCGGGCGTGGCGGACGCGGTGGTCGCAGCCGCCGGTGCTGCCTGCGGCTCGGGCGTGCCTGCGATCCGCGCGGCGATCGCCGGCGCACCGACGCGGACGTCCTTGATCGCACGCTCGCCGGTGCCGAGCGCGGGAGCGGCCGCACCGTTGAGCGTCACCGCCAGCTTGTCTGCGCGACCGATGTTGATCATCGGGTCCTTCGCATCCCTGGGCACGTCGAACTTGTCGCCCGGCTTCATCGTGCCGAGGTACAACGTCTTGTTGTCGGCATCGTAGACCCGCATCCACACCTCGTCCGAGGCGGTCAGCGTGACCTGCCCGCTCGCAGGGGTCGCCGGCGCGGGGACGGGTTGCGCGGTCTGCGCGGCGGGGTTCGGCGCGGTCTCGGCGACGGGCGCCACGGTCGACGACGTGGTCGATCCGCGGAACATGTCGGTGCCGTACCACAGGCCGACCAGTACCAGCACCGCGATCGCCAACCCCAAGGCGACGATCGCCACCCCGCGCGAGGGTACGCGCGACGGGTCGGTCATCTCATAGGGTTCGTATTCGGGCGTGCGCCGGCCGAGCTTGGCAACGTCGTCGCGGACCATCTGCGCGATCCGGACCTCATCGACGCCGACCGCGCGCGCATAAGCGCGCGTGAAGCCGACCGCATAGGTGGACGATGGCAATGCGCTATAGTCCGACGCCTCGATCGCCTCGAGATGCCGTAGCGGAACGCGAGTCCGCGCAGCGATATCCGCGACGCTCAACCCCTGCGATTCGCGGCTGTTCCGAAGAATGTCGCCAGCACGCTCTGGTACAGCGGGCGCAGCGTTCTGGCCGGTTTCGACCTCGTCCATTCTTGTCTCCGAAGCCGGGCGGCGTGACGTTGCCGGTTATGTCCCCCGTCTTTCAGAGGGCCCTAGCCGTGTCAACGCGCACACGGCACAGAACCCCAGCTTTCGGGCGCTCAGACGATTTCGACGCCGTTTTCGGTCGCCCAGGCGGTCAAGGCGCCGCGCATGTCGCGCGGCGGATCCGCCAGCAGTGCTGTCATGTATGCGGTGAGCGCGCCGCGATCGAGCGAGCGCGTCATCGCCTTGATCGGGCCGACCGCGGCGGGGGTGATCGACAGCCGCTCGATCCCCAGACCGATCAACGCCATCGCCTCGAGCGGTCGCCCGCCCATCTCGCCGCACACCGCCAGATCGACCCCCGCCGCGCGCGTCGGCGGCACCAGCCGCGCGATGAAGCGCAAGATCGACGGGCTGAGCCAGTCATAGCGCTCGGCGAGCTTGGGATTGGCGCGATCGGCGGCGAACAGGAACTGCGTCAGGTCGTTGGTGCCGATCGACAGGAACTCGATTCGCGGCAGCAGCACGTCGAGCATCTCGGCGAGCGCGGGCACTTCGAGCATCGCGCCGTATCGGATCGCGAGCGGCAGCTTGCGTCCGCGCCCCTCCAGCCAGTGACGCTGCGCCTCGAACAGCGCACGCGCCTCGTCGAACTCCCATGGCTCGCTGACCATCGGAAACATCACGTTGAGCGTCCGGCCGGCGGCAGCTTCGAGCAACGCGCGTGCCTGTACCTTCATCAACCCGTCGCGTTCGAGGCCGAGGCGCAGCGCGCGCCAGCCCATCGCCGGGTTCTCCTCGTCGACGTCTTCCTTGTTGAGATAGGGCAGCGCCTTGTCGCCGCCGATATCGACGGTGCGGAAGATCACCGGGCGCTCGCCCGCCGCGTCGAGCACTTCGCGGTACAGCCGGTGCTGGCGTTCGCGCTGCGGCAGCGTCGACGAGACGAGAAACTGGAACTCGGTGCGGAACAGCCCGATCCCGTCCGCGCCGGTCACGTCGAGTGCGGCGACATCGTCGCGCAGCCCGGCATTGACCATTACGGTCAGGCGGTGGCCGTCCTTGGTGACCGGCGGCACGTCGCGCAACGCCGCGAACGCCGCCTTGCGCTTCTGCCGCATCGCCAGCCGCGCGTCGAACGCCTCCTCCATCGCCGCCGAGGGCCGTGCGAACACGTTGCTCTCGGCGCTGTCGAGCAGCAGCATGTCGCCTTCGGCCACCAGCCGGCGGATGTCGCGGACGCGGCCGAGCACGGGTACGCCCATCGCACGCGCGACGATCGTGACATGCGCGGTGAGCGATCCCTCTTCGAGGATCACGCCCTTCAGCCGCCTTTTGTCATATTCGAGCAGCTCGGCGGGTCCGAGGTTGCGCGCGATCAGGATCGTGTCCTGGCGCAGCCCCATCTGCGCCGCGGTGCCCATCTGGCCCGAGACGATCCGGAGCAGCCGGTTCGACAGGTCCTCCAGATCATGCATCCGGTCGGCGAGCAGCGGATCGTCGATCTGGCGCATGCGCTGGCGGGTGCGCTGCTGGACGCGCTCGATCGCAGCCTCCGCGGTCAGGCCCGAATCGATCGCCTCGTTGATCCGCCGTGCCCAGCCCTCGTCATAGGCGAACATCTTGTAGGTCTGGAGCACTTCGACATGCTCGCCGCCGACGCCGAACTCCGCCTCGCGAGTCATCCGGTCGATGCCCTCGCGCATCTTGTCGAACGCCGCATAGACGCGATGCCGCTCGGCATCGGTATCCTCGGCGACGGTGTGTTCGATGTGGATGCGCGGCTGGTGATACACCGCGAACCCCGCGCCCATCCCGTCGACCAGCTTCTGGCCCGGGATGCGCATCGCCGCGGTCGACTGCGGCCGATCCGCGCCGCCGCCGGTGGTGTCGATGAGCCCCGCATTGGCGATCAGTTCGGAGAGCACCATCGCGACCGTCTGCAACGCCTCGATCTCGACATCGGCATATTTGCGGCGATCGGTGTGCTGGACGGCGAGCACGCCGACCGACCGCTCGCGGCGGATGATCGGCACGCCCGCGAAGCTGTGGAACCGGTCCTCGCCGGTCTCGGGCTTGTAGGCGAAATCGGGATGGCTCGCGGCTTCGTCGAGATTGAGCACCTCGACATCCTCGGCGATCGTGCCGACGAGCCCCTCGCCAAGCGCAAGCTTGGTGACATGAACCGCCGCCTGATCGAGGCCGCGCGTGGCGAACAGTTCGAGCACGCCTTCGCGCAACAGGTAGATCGAACAGACTTCGCTGTGGATCGCGGTGGCGATGATGCCGACGACCGAATTGAGCTTGGCTTGCGCAGACGTGCGCGCGGCCATCACGTCGTGAAGGCTGGTGAGGATTTCGCGGGCGGAGGCGGCGGCCGAAAGGGGCATTCGCGTTGGCTACCAGATGAACGGCTTGGGTGCCACGCAACAAAAGCGATGCCGGGGCGAAGTTGGAGCAATTTTATCCGTCATCCCAGCGGACGCTGGGATCCAGAGCCAAGACCCTCGGCGCTGTTGGCTCTGGATCCTGGGTCGAGCCCAGGATGACGGCAGCTTGGGTAACGTTACGCGTCGAACAGGCCGTCCTGGCTTCCAGCCGGCGGGTTCAGGCCGAGATGCTTCCACCCGCCCGCATTCAGGAACCGGCCCCGCGCGGTGCGCGCGATCAGGCCGAGCTGGATCAGATAGGGCTCGATCACCTCCTCGATCGTGTCGCGCGGTTCGCTCAGGCCCGCCGCCAGCGTCTCGACGCCGACCGGGCCGCCACGATAAATGTCCGCGATCATCATCAGATAGCGGCGATCCATCGCATCGAGACCGAGCGAATCGACCTCCAGCCGGTTGAGCGCCGCGTCGGCCGCGCGCGCATCGACCGTCTCGTGCCCCGCGACATTGGCGAAATCGCGCACGCGCCGCAGCAACCGCCCGGCGATCCGCGGCGTCCCGCGCGAACGGCGCGCGACCTCCATCGCGCCGTCCTTGGCGATGCCGAGCCCCAACAGCCCGGCCGCGCGCGAGACGACCCGCTCCAGTTCCTCGACGGTATAGAATTGCAACCGCACCGGGATGCCGAAGCGATCGCGCAGCGGCGTCGTCAGCAGCCCCTGCCGCGTCGTCGCGCCGATCAGCGTGAACCGCGGCAGGTCGATCCGTACCGAGCGCGCGCTGGGGCCCTCGCCGATCATCAGGTCGAGCGCGCGGTCCTCCATCGCCGGGTAGAGGACTTCCTCGACGGCGGGCTGCAACCGGTGGATCTCGTCGATGAACAGCACGTCGCCATCCTCGAGATTGGTCAGCAGCGCGGCGAGATCGCCCGACTTGGCGATCACCGGCCCCGAGGTGGCGCGGAATCCGACCCCCATCTCGCGCGCGACGATCTGCGCGAGCGTCGTCTTGCCGAGCCCCGGCGGCCCGAAGAACAGCACGTGATCCAGCGCATCACCGCGCGATTTGGCCGCCTGGATGAAGATGCGCAGATTTTCCCGCGCCGCCTTCTGCCCGACGAATTCATCAAGGTTCTTCGGGCGCAGCGCCGCGTCGACGTCTTCGGGACGCTTTTCGGCGTTAAGGATGCGGTCTGTATCGGTCACCCACTCGCGATAGCGCGCTCGCGGTGAAGGGGGCAAGGCAGCTATGGCGGTACGATGACCGACAATCGCACGCGCCCAGACCTGTATCTGCTGTCGGGAGTCTCGTCCGCGCTGGAGGCGGCGCTGGCCGCGCGCTTCACGCTGCACCGGGCGGATCCCCCCGCAACGACGCGGGCGATCGTCGGCGGCGGGACGAGCGTGGTGGATACAGCGCTGCTCGATCGCCTGCCCGTGCTGGAGATCGTCGCGATCCACGGCGTCGGCCATGACGCGATCGACCTTGCCGCAACCCGCGCGCGCGGCGTCGTGGTGACGACCACGCCCGACGTGCTGACCGATGACGTCGCAGACCTCGCGATCGGGCTGATGCTGGCGGTACAGCGGCGGATCGTCGCGAACGACCGGGCGGTCCGCGAAGCTGGCTGGCAGGTGCCGTTGGCCCGGCGCGCGAGCGGTCGCCGGATCGGAATCTATGGACTCGGCCAGATCGGCAAGGCGATCGCGGCCCGCGCCCGGCCGTTCGCGCGCGAACTCCATTACACCGCGCGCACCGCGAAGACCGATGTCGAGGGCGTGTTCCATGCCGACATCGCATCGCTCGCCGCCGCGTGCGACGTGCTGATCCTCGCGGCCCCCGGCGGCGCGGCGACGCGGCATATCGTCGATGCCGCCGTTCTCGCCGCGCTCGGGCCCGACAGCATCCTGGTGAACATCGCGCGCGGCAGCCTGGTCGACGAACCCGCGCTGGTTGCGGCGCTGCGGTCGGGGGTGATCGCGGGTGCAGGGCTCGACGTGTTCGCCGACGAACCGGTCGTGCCCGATGCGCTGGTAGCGATGGAGCAGGTCGTGCTGTCGCCGCACCAGGGCAGCGGCACGGTCGTCGCCCGCGCCGATATGGCGGCGCTGGTCGTCGCCAATCTCGACGCGCATTTCGCCGGATCGCCCCCGCTCACCCCGTTATAGCGGCCGCGCTGGAAGCAAGCGCATGGCCGGTGGTGCGCCTACGACTTCGATGCCTTGCGCAGCGCCAGCCGAACGAGCGCGTCGAGCGAGGCCGCCGGCCCCAGTTCCTCGTCTGCCGCCGCCACCGCCACGCTCGCCTCGTTCGGCCGAAACCCGAGGTTGAGCAACGCCGACACGGCATCCGCAGACGCGCCGGGCGCCGCGTTGACCACCGCCGGCCCGAGGCCCAGCGCGATGCCGCCGACCTTGTCCTTCAGCTCCATGACGATACGCTGGGCGAGCTTGGGCCCGACGCCGTTCGCGCGCGCGACCATCGCCTTGTCGCCGCTGGCGATCGCACGGCTCAGGTCGACGGGCTCGAGCGCCGACAGGATCGCCAGAGCGACGCGCGCGCCCACCCCCTGCACGGCCGTCAGCAACCGGAACCAGTCGCGCTCGTCCGCGCTCGAAAAGCCCACCAGTCGCTGGAAATCCTCGCCGACGAGCAGTTCGGTGAACACCGTGCACGCCTCGCCGATCGGCCCGAGCGCCGACAATGTGCGCGCCGACGCGCCAACAAGATACCCGACGCCGCCGACGTCGATCACGGCATGGTCGATGCCGGTCGAGTCCAGCCGTCCTTTGAGATGCACGATCATTACCGCGATCGGTAGAACATAGGACGCGCCGCGTCATCCTATCAAAGCGTCTTTCGCGAGGCGCGCCGCAGGGCTCGCGCGATGCCGAGCCGATCAAACAGAAACGCGTGACCGGCCGAGCAGCGTTACCCGACTGGATCCCGGCGAACGCCCGATATGGGGTCGGACGCGAGTGCGATCGCCGCCTCAGCCTTAAGCCCCGCCCTGCCTCTCAGACTATCTAGTCGGCGGTCGTCGATGGGCCGGATCCAGGCGGCGCGCCACCCTCTCCCAAGAGTCTCAATTTGCGCTTCAGGCCGCAATTTGGCTTTGGTACCGATCGATCGAAGACCGCTTGACCCTATCGTTGCGCAAGGCTCCGAAACAGCTGAAGCTCGCTGATGGCTGCCCCCAGCACCGAATAGCGCTGCGCCGTCGACAACGCCTCCATCTTCATCGTCGTCCGATCAGCGTCGCTCATCTCTAAAAACGTCCGTGCGGCGTCCAGTATGTCCGTCTCGTCGCGCGTATCCACGACGAACGCGTTCTTGCCGTGGATGGCGAATTCGTCCGTACCACCGAGCTTGGGTACGATCGGGACGCACCCGCTCGCCATCGCCTCAAGCGCCGTACGTCCGAAGGCCTGATAATCCGAGAGATCGAGGAAGAGCGTCGATTTGCGAAGCACGTCCGCAACCCCGCTTCTCTTCAGCAGGCCCAGATTGGTGAAGGAGGCTGGAGCGGCCAGCCCTGCCTTGGCAAGCATCTCATCGGTCGCCCCGAATATATATCCATCGATCTGGGTCGAGAATAGAGTGGATAATTCCTGTAGGACCCGAATGGTCCGCTGGGCCGCACGTCGCGGCGTCTGGGGTCGAACCATGGCCGCCAGCGTCGGCTTTAGAGCCTGGTCCTCATGCTTGTAGTTATACACGTCATGATCGATGCTCGCCTGGACGCGCGCCGGTCGGATGCCATGATTTTCATAGACGGCTTGGCATATCCAGTCCGTCTTCGCGAACATCTGGCAGCCGGGGATCAATTCGTACGAGTCGAAGCAGCGTTTCCACTGTTCCGAGCCATAGGCGTAGAACAGGGGCTCATAGTCCTGAACATAATAAGCGTATTTGATCGAGTCGCCGAGAACGTCCTTGACGCCCTTGGCATCATAGACCGAGTCGTTGGTCGTAGCGCAGATCACGTCGTATCCCGACGCTATGTCGGCCAGGCCGATCCGATCCGGATAACCGACGATGGTCAGCCGCGGATAGCGCTCGGCTTCGGGATAGTTTTGACGAAACAGGTCGACGTTTTTTCCGTTGATCGCGATTGATACCGAGCAGCCGAGGTCGTGAAGCCCGCACGCTTCCTGGAAGACGCTGTTAGGCCCACCGCCGCCGCCCTTGCTCGGAAGGACGAAGAGGATTTTTGGGAACACGGTCACGACTCCCGCTTGCTGATGTGCTCGGACAAGGCGGCTCTCAATTCTATGAGGGGAATGCTCTCGCCAAGCACCCGCTGCAGGCTTTTCCAGTCCACTTCGGGATGCTTCTCGGCGCATTTCGCCGTACCGGCCCTGACGAGCTCGGCGCGCTTCGCACTGCCAAAACTGGCCGATTTCACATGATAGACATACGCACTGTCGCAGACATGCAGATCGTAGCCCGCCTTGGTGAGGCGTACACAGAGGTCGTTCTCCTCGCCATAGCCGACCGGGAATCCTTCCTCGTCGAGGAACCCGACGGCCACCAATGCGGAACGCCGGAATAGCGTACAGAAACCGTTCAACAGCGGTACGGCGGGATAGGCTCTGTTGCTCAGGTCGCTGACCAGCCTTGCATAATCATCGACCGTCCATCCGGCAGGCAAGGCATTGACGCGCCACTTTCCCTTTGCATCGTTCAGCGAAGGCACCGACTGCCAAGACGCCGCGTTCGATAGCGCCCCGACGCCAGCGGCCTTCGGGTGATTGACGATGCACGACAGCATTTCGGAAAGCCAATCCTCCCCGACGATCGTGTCGCTGTTCAGGAGGACAATATACTCCGCGGTGGAAGCAGCCAGACCGACATTGGCGGCACGGGTATAGCCGATGTTGCTGCCGTTATCGATGACCCTGATCCAGGGATGCTTGCTGGCGATATTATCGAGACGCCGCGATGTTTCTCGACTCGAGCCATCATTTACCAGGGTCAAAGTATAGGGGACGTGTGTCGCGCGGACTATGGACTGGATGCAGTTCTCGACCTCTTCGATCGCATTGTAGACCGGCACGACGATATCGACCGATCCGACACGATCGATCCATTGCCATTTCCTCCCCTGCGCGCCGGAATGCGGTCGTGGCGCGGGCGGCCCCAGCTTCTGCCAGCCCCCCAGCCCCTTCAGCAGCGACGTCTGGGCTTCGATATTCGGGTCTTCGAACGCACCGTTCCGGCTCGGCTCCGTGAGCAGCCGATCGGGGTTCGACCCCAGAAAGACATCCGAAAGGCTGAAGTCGAACTCCTGTGCCGCAATCTCGAAGACGACCCAGATATGCTTGACGGTCCCCGCGTTCATCGCATCGAGCACCTTGGGGCGTAGATCGAATTTGTAATTGCGCCCGACCGCGTCGACATGGACGTTCTTGGCTATCTCGCCGAAATCGACATCCTCGGTCTTTCCCTGGTTCTCGACCCGCGCCAGAACGAAGATGCGATTGACCTTCAGATAGGTCCCTACCGTCTTTGAATCGCCGCGGGCGTAGAATTGAAGGCACGCATCCAGTGGCTTGATGCGACCCGGGTCGATCTCCGCCTCGATGCGGACGAACCTCGGAAGGTCCGTGGTCGCGCAGGAGATCGCATAGCGCAGGTCGCCCAGCTCGCCCTTGCCGGGGTCTCTCGTGACGATGCTCGTCAGCGATATGATCGCGGCCGATCCTGCCGGCTTCACCAGCGCTGCCCAGCCGTTCGTTATCGGCGAGCGGCCTTTCTCGATCCGCTTCGTAAACGATCCGGTCCAGGAGGTCAGACGCCCATTGATGAGCCAGGTGGCATTCTCCGGCTCATCCTTGGCCGGATCCGCGCTGGCAGTAGCGGGCTGCACCTCCACCACCGCTGCCGGCACGACGGAGGCCGCCGGAATTGCGGCTGCCTTGGTCGTGGCGCCCTTTTCCGTCACGGGCGCGGCGTCGACCGCCGCGGGAGGATCGGCCGCGACGACGTTCGACGACAATGTTTCGATTGCCTTGAAGAACGCGTCGGCGCGTGAACTCGCGCCATATTCCTGACGAACGATCGAGATGAGCGCGAGATCGGCAAGGACAACGGAGAACAATCCCCGCCAGTCCCTCGCAGCATCGATCCCCTTTTTCGTCTGCTCCGAAAACGAAAACGCGCTCGCGAACCATATCGCAGCAGGTCGATCGAACCCGATCCCGCGCGCTTCATGGCCAAGCGGGAGACCATCCCGCATAGGCTCCAACACGCATCTGCTGAACTCGATCGATGTCAGTATGACTGCCGCGTTCTGGGCGGAATCTCGTGATGCAAACTGCTCGATGGTCGCTTGGGACGGGCGACGGGCGAGCAGAACTCGCATCAAATAGACGGCCTCCACCACCGATGTGTGTTGCATCGCTAGACCCTAATTTTTACAAGAAAAAGAAACGCGAGATATCTCGCCACCTCGACGTGGTTATCCGAAGCAACGTTCAGGTCTATTCTAGTTTCTTACAATCGCCAATTCGGGCTCATATAGCACTTAATCCGACAGCGCCCCCCCCTGATCGTAACTTCATCGACCCATTCTAGCGAGTCCTGCTCCCACTTAAGCCATAGCTTATCGAGATAGTCCGGAGTCCTGTCCCCAAGAACCCAAGGCTTTCCAGGAGTATAGTGCAGAAGCTTGATACGATCGGCATGTTGGTCGAAGAACGCCTCTCCGAGACTTTCAAATACTCGCCGCCTCGCGTTATACCATATTGGAAGCTCGAGGAATTTGCAGTCCGGGATCCGCCGGATCACTTCGCTTGTTGCCGGCTGTTCGGCGCCAAACGCCTCGCTCGACGCGACCGAGATCGCCAGATCGAAGACGTCATCGGAAATCGCGCCATTTTCAAGGACGACGAAGCCAGAGTTTATCCCCGTCCCCGGCGCATTCTCCTGAGGCTCGAATGCCCTGGTCACCGATGCGAGGGACTTGGCCTCATTGAACTTGCTCCGATCCTCCGCCCTGATCGGGAAGTGAGAGGATGCCACCTCCTTCATGGCCTTGACGTGATAATCCGCCGCGAGAAGTTCCTCATCGAGAGGGTTCAGGCACAGCATGTCCGCATCGATGAAGATATGCCTCTTGAATCCCCGCTCCTTGAAGATCGAAAATTTGAGAAACGTGTACTTTGGGGCAAAGGCGACCTTCAGTTTTTCGGCAACCTTCTCGCCGCGGATCGAAGAAAACGGCGCAAGCTCATCCTCCCCCATCAATTCTATAGAATGGGATACCGCGCGGATGAACGGGTCGTTCGCCACCCTTTTATCATCCGTTATCATGATAATCGGGATATTTTGAAGAGAGTTCTGCTTATAAAGAGAATATAGCAAGACCTTAAGTGGCCTAATATACTTCCAGTTCATAACGAACAATATGGCCGTGTCGTTCATTAACGAGTGTCCTATCTGTCGAGAAGGCCTTTTATCTGAGCGGCCAGTTGCTCGCCCATAGCCAACTCAAAGTCTTCTTGATAATGGGCCGAGTCCGCCATCGCCGCGCCATAACCGACATCGCGAACCAATGCCGTGGGATCGTAGAAGCGGATATTTTCTGATTCGCCTGCGATACGCTCCAGCGCATCCCTGATGATCTGCCGCTGCGGAATTGGATTCCCGGTGGAAGTCAGGTTCACATGGGGAACCAAGAGTACAGGCATGGGCAACCGGTCCAAGATCGATCGCGCCGCTGCGTAAAAATCGTCGGGAGACTGCTCAAAGTCGTCAAACTCCCTGAGCGCCACCGATACCGGATCACTGCCCTCCGAAACGGATCGGGCCAAAGCCAGAACGGCGGCAAAGCGCGGTGACGTCGTCACCACGGCTTCATTTCTAACGCCCGCCCGTTCTTTGACGATCTCCTTAAGCCGATTAATTTGAAGACTGTAGGATCCATATTTCAAGATACGGATGGACGATATTTCAATAACGACGACGTCATGTTTGATGACGCGTCTTTTCCTGCTTTCGTCATCCGGTTGGAATTTCTCATTCCTGATCGACAGGAGTGAATACAACTCCTTCGGCGGACGCATGATATCGTCGTTGACATCCAGCATCTGGTGAATGTCGGCAGTACTGTGCACGAACCCGAATACCGGGTCGCCGATATAAGACATATCCGGGACAGCGGCCAGCGCACGCTTGAGCGGCGTGTGCACGCGACAACTGCCGATCGCAAACACTCTAGTCGGTTCATTGCCGGCAGACATTTCAGATTTCGATTCTGCCGACATTCTGCTCCCCAGCCCCATTTGGCATGCGGTCAGTAGCGGTCTCTCAATTTCATGGCAAATGCTGGATACGGCTAACGCATTTCGCGAGGAGTTATTTTCTTACTAATTATTGCGGTTTTTTGATTTGCATAATGGTACATCGGTGTACTTATTTTACAATAATTACGAACAGCTATTAGCAATATACTGAATTTCCCTAATATTTTCAAAGCGAACAAATTTACAGGAATTTTGATTGATAAAATCCCGCTCAATCTGCAGTGAGTTCATTAGCGGTGTGGATCATACCCCGTCATAGGGAGATAATATGGATATTTCTTGGCCAGAACGCCAGCCCGTACAGCGTTTTTGCTGCATAACTATGGTCAAGGATGAGGAGTTGTTTATCGAACAGTGGGCAACTCATTACGCCCGAGAACTTCCTGGATGCGGACTGATCATCGTGGACCATGGCTCGACACCCCCCGTTGTTGAGACCATCGCACGACTTGGGCTGACTACCCGGGTCAGCGTGATCGCAATGCCGAGCTTCCCGTTTGACGATCGAACGAAGTCGGCCATCCTGTCGTCCTTGGCCGGCGCCGCGCTGTGCGGATACGAAACCGTGATCACGAGCGATGTCGATGAAATTTTAATACCCATGCCCTCGACCGCCGCCACTCCGCTGTCCGATCTGCTGGACGGTGAAACCGCTACGTTCGTCGCCCCTACCGGCGTAGAGTTTATACACAATGCCGACGTGGAAAAAGACTTCGACTTTAGCCAGCCACTGCTCCAGCAACGTCGCTTCGTCAGATTTCATTCCGCCTATAGCAAGCCGGCAATTTGGCGCTCGAACAGCGCCACCTTTGGCTCTGGCCAACATCACTTATCCGAACCGTATGTGTTCACTTCTAAAATTGCCTTGGCGCATTTAAAGTATGTTGATGTGAAAGTGGCTAGAAACCGGCAGGCACACCGCAGCGACTTTCAATATTCAAATCGACAACTGGCCCAAGGTGGTGTCCCATCATGGGAAACGACCGATCCAGCGAAATGGAGCAGGACGCTTTTCGGCAACGCCACCCGCGTAACCGACCAATTCAATTCGGGAAAGGTTTTCTCCGAGTTTTACGCGGAGATGAACAACAGGCAGAATAAGGACGGCGTCGTTTTGACGGCGCATACAAAGCATGCCCTTAAGTCAAAGACGGAGATAGTTATATTTGCCGGATTTTAGGCTCGCGGTAATATAGGTTTATAACATGTCCGAGCAGAATCGCACTGCACGATCATTGCCGCGATCGGTGAGCAGGGTGTGTTCCGCCCACTTCTCGCATTCGGCGATCTCCGTGGTGGCGCCGCGGCCTATAGGACAGGACCGCGGCGGCCGCCTCGCGGTCCTGTCATCCGCGCAAGACGGATGTCACCCGCCGCCCCGGTCCGGCTGGCGAGCACGACGTCATCTGCTCAACGCCGCCAGCCGCGCGCTGACGGTGATGCCGTGTGCCTCGAGCGCCGTGCGAAAGACCCGGGCAAGCGTTGCGCGGCGGGTGTCGAATGCCGCGCCGGTCCCGGGCGTCCAGGCGTTTGCGACGACATCGCGCAGATCCGATCGCGGCGCGTCGTCGAACGACCGCGTCGGGATCGCCATCGTCTCCGCCATTTCGCGCGTTCGGCTGTCGACATGGAGGACGACGCCCGGTCGCTGGGCCTGAATGGCAAGCGCCACGCCGTGGAATCGCGGCCCGATCGCATAGTCGTAACGGCGCAGGAAGCTCATCCAGTTCTGGCTGTCGGTAAAGACGAAGGCCCTGCGCCGGCCCCACGCCACGACCTGCGCGGGGGTGAGACCGGGCAGCAACCGCTGCGCCAGCATCGCGAACTCCGCGCTTTGCATATCCGCGGGGTCCGATCGGGCGAGCGCGATCATCGTTGCCGGATGCTGGACGACATAGCATCCGTCATCGCGTTCCGCCGCGGCGATCAGGCGATGCTCCGGTGCCATGTCGGCATGATGCTGGTGGCCGGCCGCGATCGCGGGTCGCGGTCCTAGCCCGGCCGCGACGCGCGCCGCGATCCGCGCGCCAAGGTCGCGGGTCGGCGACAGGAACAGCGACGGACAGCCGATGACGGTCGAGGCATAGCCGTTCCGCGCGAGGATCTCCGCGGTATAGGCGCCGCGCACGAGCATCGCGGGCGCCGTGCCCGCCGCCGCGGCGACGACGTCGAGCGCGGCGCGAGTGCCGGGCTTCAGATCGAGACTCGCACCGAGCCCAGGGGCCTGCGCCCCCAGACCGACCAGCAGCACGGGCAAACCGAACGCCGCGAGCCGCACCGCCCAGCCCGCCAGATCGACATGATCGCCGAGCTGGTTCGCGCAGGCGACGACGATGATGTCGGCGGTCGCGCGGACGATCTCGGGCGGCGTGCTCCAGGTGATCATGTGCGAGTCGGCGAGCGACGCGACCAACCCGTCGACATAGGCGACATTGCCCGCATTGCCGCCGAGCGCCTCGGTCAGCGTCGCCGCATCCGCGGTCGGGACACGGCCCGCGTCGCCGAGCTGCCGGATCGACAGGTTGGGCAGGATCGCGACACGGCGACGGGCTTTCGACACCGCCATGCTAGGCTGTCGCAGATGGCGTGCGTGCGGGATAACCCGCCGCCGCGTTGTGCAGAGCGTCCGTGGCGGTCGTCGTCCGGCCGCAGCCCCCGCCGCCGCCGCATCGAATGGCATGGCTGCAAACCTTTCCCCGGTGCGGAGCGCGAGGATGCCAATTTCGCACGCGCGGCGCGAGACTTTGAACCGTGCCCCCCCTGCGGGCCCGAAATGGCTTTGACGCCCCCTGCTTCGCCGGATGCCGCCGCGTCGCATATGCCGAACCAGTCCAGACGAGACCGCCATACGCTTCGCCGCGCGGACGCTGTCGGATCAAGATCCGAGAATATCGAGACTGCAAAAGATCATACGTCATAGAGAGCGGCGCTCTTTCGCAATTGGCATCACTCGCCGTAGCGGCCGAAGCGTTGCGAGCGAGACGCCGCGCACGCTCCATCAGCTTTCCGCCACTTGGTCATGACTATGCTGACGGATCAAGACGCTAAAAGTGGAAACAGCGCCTGATGTAATTGGGTATTACTTACAACGAATAGTGTCGGGCACATCGATTGCCGGACTGCGTTGCTGATCGGGATCGCCCCGTCCGCCTGCTCTCAGGCGCCAACGCCCGTTCGTCGCGCCATCGCAGCCGCGCTCGCGACGTGGTGCGCGTGGGTGATCGCTACTGCCAGCGCGTCGGCGGCGTCGGGGCCGGCGAGTTTCGCGCCGGGCAGCAGGACCGCCATCATCGCCTGGATCTGCTTCTTGTCCGCGCCGCCGGTGCCGACGACGCCCTTCTTGACGGTCGAGGGGTGGTATTCGCCGATATGCAGCCCAGCACCCGCCGCAGCGAGCAGGACGACGCCGCGTGCCTGGCCGAGCTTGAGCGTCGATTGCGCGTTGGTGTTGCCGAGCACCTCCTCGACCGCAGCGCCATCGGGGCGTTCGGTGCGGATGACGTCGATCAGCGCGTTGTACAGCGCGGTGAGGCGGCGGGGGAGCGCCATCGACGGGTCGGTCTTGATCTGGCCGTTGGCGATATGGCTCAGCCGGTTGCCGTCGGCACGAATGACGCCCCAGCCTGTGGTGCCCAGGCCGGGGTCTAGTCCGAGGATGATCATGAGAAGAAGGAAGGTTGGTTCGCGCGGAGACGCGGAGGCGCGGAGGTGGTGCGCTTTTGGCGATCGTCGCGAGTCAGCGGGACTTCCGCTCCATCGGGCTGGCCGACAGGTGGAAGGCCGCTGGCGCGGAGGACGATTGCACGAAGCGCCACTCCCCGCGTCTCCGCGTCTCCGCGCGAACCAACCGTCTTCATCTCAGCCCAGGGTCTCCATGATCTCGTCGGAGATCTCGTAATTGCCCCACACGGTCTGGACGTCGTCGTCGTCGTCGAGCGCGTCGATCAGCTTGAACAGCGTGGCGGCATCGTCGGCGTCGACCGCGACCATCGTCTGCGGGCGCCAGGCAAGCTTGGCGCCTTCGGCTTCGCCGAGCTTCGCCTCGAGCGCCTTGGCGACTTCGTGCAGGTCGCCCTGCGCGGTCCAGACCTCATGCCCGTCCTCGCTCGACGACACGTCCTCGGCGCCCGCTTCGAGCGCGGCTTCGAACACCGCGTCGGCATCGCCCGCGCTCGCCGGATACGAGATCAGGCCGACCCGGTCGAACGCATGGCTGACCGAACCGCCCGCGCCTAGGTTGCCGCCATTCTTGCCGACCGCGACGCGCACGTTGGTCGCGGTGCGGTTGCGGTTGTCGGTCAGCGCCTCGATGATCAGCGACACGCCGCCGGGGCCGAAACCCTCATAGCGGATCTCTTCGTAATTCTCGGCATCGCCGCGGCTCGCCTTGTCGATCGAGCGCTGGATGTTCTCCTTGGGCAGCGACGCCGCCTTGGCCGCGTTGACCGCCGCGCGCAGGCGCGGGTTCATGTCGACGTCGGGCAGGCCCATCTTGGCCGCGACGGTGATTTCGCGGCTGAGCTTGCTGAACGCCGACGAGCGCTTCTTGTCCTGCGCACCCTTGCGATGCATGATATTCTTATATTTGGAATGGCCTGCCATCTGTGCCTCTATGATTTGATGCCCCGCTCTTAGGCTCCGGAGGCGCTTTTCGCCAGACCGTCGATTTTCGCCTCGATCGCGTCGAGCCGCGCGAGGACGAGGTGATCGATCTTGTGGTGCACGCGCAGGATGTCGAGCTCGGCGCGCAGGTTGGTCTCATAGTCGAGGCTGGCGGCGAGACGGTCCTTCGCCGATTGCCGGTTCTGGCTCATCATGATGATCGGCGCCTGGATCGCCGCGACCGTCGACAGCAGCAGGTTGAGGAAGATGTAGGGATAGGGATCGAACGCCCGCCCGAAATGCGTGAGAATGTCCGAATTGAGGATCATCCAGCCAACGAGCACCGCGGTGAACGCGATGATGAACCCCCACGACCCGCCGACCGCGGCCACGCGGTCCGACAGCCGCTCGCCGACCGTCGCGCGTTCGTCGGCGAGGTTCGCGGCATCGCGGCTGACCGTCGTCCCCGCCTCGATTCCCGCGAGCACGCGGCGCTGCGCGTCGTCGAGCTCGCCGGGGGGCTTGCCGAGCAGGCGTTGCGAGAGATCGTCGAGCGGAGAGGATGTGGCCATGCCGAGGCGTACCCCGGATCGTCGTCCAAGCCAGCGCGCAAAACCGCACTTGCGACGAGACCCGCGAAAGACTCCTTGCCCCCAAGCGCCCGCACCTGCCAAACGCGCGGCATGACGGTTAGCGTGAATATGGGCACCGACGGCAATGGTACTGCCGTCGGCGTCGACCTGGAGGAACTACTCGCCACGCGCCTGTTGGTGCAGGGCAATTCGGGATCGGGAAAATCGCATCTGCTGCGCCGGCTGCTCGAGCGATCGGCCGGGCATGTCCAGCAGATCGTGATCGATCCCGAGGGCGATTTCGTGACGCTCGCGGGGCCGCACGGCCATGTCGTGATCGAGGCGGGCGACTATAGCGAACGCGAGATTGCGCGGATCGCCACGCGGCTGCGCGAACATCGAACGTCCGCGGTGCTCAGCCTCGAGGGGCTCGAGGTCGAGGGGCAGATGCGCTGCGCCGCGTCGTTCCTCTCCGCGCTGTTCGATGCGCCGCGCGAGCATTGGTATCCGGTGCTGGTGGTGGTCGATGAGGCGCAGATGTTCGCGCCGGTGACGGGCGGCGAAGTGTCCGAGGAAGTGCGTCGCGCGTCGCTCGCGGCGATGACCAACCTGATGTGCCGCGGCCGTAAACGCGGCCTTGCCGGCGTGATCGCGACCCAGCGTCTCGCGAAACTGGCGAAGAACGTCGCGGCGGAAGCGTCGAACTTCCTGATGGGCCGAACCTTCCTCGACATCGACATGGCGCGCGCCGCCGATCTGCTCGGCATGGAGCGCCGCCAAGCCGAAGCGATTCGCGATCTTCAGCGCGGCACCTTCATGGCGCTCGGGCCCGCGGTGTCGCGGCGGCCGATCACGGTAAAGATCGGCGACGTCGCGACCTCCGCGCGCAGCGGCAGTCCAAAGCTCACTCCCCTCCCCAGCGCCGCGCCGATGGACCTGCAGGATTTGCTGTCCGAGCCGGTCGTCGACGCGCCCGAACTGGGCCTGCTGTTCGATTCGCGCCCGCGTCGTGTGCCGGCCGAGGAGCTGCTCGACGGCATCGCCCGCCCGCCCGAGCCGCGCACCGCCGCACCGCCGCCGCCCGAGAAGACCGACGACGAGGTCGAGGCAGTCTATGCCGACGTGTTCCGCGCGATCGTCGAGGATCCGGAATCGACGCTGCGGCCGCCGTCAGTGCTGTTCCAGGACTTCCAGGTGCGCTGCCGGATGGGCGGCCTGACGAAACCGCCGCTCGACCTGCCAGGCTTCGTTCGCCGCTTGAGTTGCGCCCGCGCGGGCATCTTCGACATGACCGACGAGGCGTGGACCGCCGCACTCGACGTCGCGAGCGGACTGCCCGACGACATGCTCGGCGCGTTCCTGCTGGTCGCGCGCGCCGCGCGTGAAGGCGAGCCCTGCCCTTCCGACGCACGAATCGCGGCAACGTACGGCACGAGTTCGATCGGCCGCGTGAAGCGCCTGATCGGCTATATCGAAAGCCGCGAACTGATCGTCTGCCGCACCGATCTGGCGGGCAAGCGCTCGATCACGATCCCGGGTCTGGGCTGGACGACCCTGCCGGCGGAGGCGGCTTAAACGCCGTCGGATTGACTCCCCCGTCATCCCAGCGAAAGCTGGGATATTCCGCGGCTAGGAGCCTTTCCCCACCCACCGTTTGCGGGTGTGGGACACGACACGTTCCTCCTCGCCGCAGGAGATCCCAGCGTTCGCTGGGATGACGGATGGGGGCGGTGACATGGCGCAGGGCGGCTGGGTCTACATGATGACGAACAAGCCCTACGGCATGCTCTACATCGGCGTGACCGCGCATCTGGCATCGCGCGTGCAGCAGCACCGGATCGACACGGGATCTGCCTATTGCCGGCGGTATGGATTGAAGAGGCTTGTCTTCGCCGAGCAGCACGAGACGATCCAGGATGCGATCGCGCGCGAGAAGATGCTGAAGGCGTGGCGGCGGTCGTGGAAGGACGATCTGATCGCAACGATCAATCCGACATGGGCAGATCTCTACGACCAGCTTCATTGAGCCGGCTCGTTACGTTAGATCACCCCCAAGATCGTCATCCCAGCGAACGCTGGGATGACGGATAGTACGGGACGAAGCCCCCTCAGATCATGCCCAGGGCCTGGAGGTACACCTCGAGGATCGCCTCTTCCTCCTGATATTCTTCCTTCTTCTTCTTGCGGATCGACAGGATCTTGCGGATCGCCTTGGGGTCGTAACCACGGCCCTTGGCTTCGGCCATCACGTCCTTGATGTCGTCCGAGATACCCTTTTTCTCTTCTTCGAGGCGCTCGGCGCGCTCGATCAGCAGGCGCAGTTCGTCCGCTGCGACCGCGCCGCCGCCCATGCCGTGTTGCCGTTCGTCAGACATCGAAAATTCCCCACTCGCGGGCGCCACAGGCGCCGGCCTCAAACCAATCGAAATACCCCACGCCGTTGATCGCCGTCGCAGGACGTCGTGAATCAGGCCGCTGTGGGTGCGTCGCCGCGTCTAGGCGTTTACCGTGTTCGGCTCAAGCGACGCCGCGGCATGTCGCCACAAATCAGGCGCCAGCCGATTGCGGTGCGTTCTTGGCGACGCTTTGCTTCATCCGTTCGAGCTGCTCAGGGGTCGCGTCGCCCTGGTGATGCGCCTTCCACTGCGCATAGGGCATCCCGTACACGGTCTCGCGCGCCGCATCCTTGTTAAGGTTACCCGCCTCTTCGACCCAGTCGGACAGGCAATTGCGACAAAAACCGGCGAGCCCCATCAGGTCGACATTCTGCGCGTCTTCGCGGTGGCGGAGGTGGCGGATCAGGCGGCGAAACGCCTGCGCCGCTACGGCATCGTCCAAAGTATCGAGCGGGTCGGTTTCGGGATTCATTCGTATGCTCCGTGGTTGATCCGGCGGAGATAGGGTTTAAGGCCCGTCGCGGCAAAGAGCTTCCCCGAGGAAACCGCACGCATGACCATCGCTATCGCCCCCCGCTTGCGGAAGGTCCGCATCCTCGCGACGCTAGGCCCTGCCAGCAGCACGCCCGAGATGATCGCCACGCTGTTCCGCACCGGCGCCGACGCGTTCCGCATCAACATGAGCCATGGCGACCAGCAGTCGAAGATCGCGGTGATCCAGGCGATTCGCGCGCTGGAAAAAGAATATGGTCGCCCGTCGACGATCCTCGCCGATCTCCAGGGCCCCAAGCTGCGTGTCGGCAAGTTCGACGGCGGCCGCACGGTGCTCGAAACCGGTTCGACCTTCGTGCTCGACCGCGACGCGACACCGGGCGACGCGACCCGCGTCGAACTGCCGCATGACGAGATCTTCGCGGCGATCGAGCCGGGCGCACGCCTGCTGCTCGACGATGGCAAGCTCGTCCTGCGCGTCGTCTCGCACAGCCCGCGCGAGATCACGACGCGCGTCGAGGTCGGCGGTGCGCTGTCGAACAACAAGGGGCTGAACGTTCCCGACGTCGTGCTGCCGATGGCCGCGCTGACCGAGAAGGATCGCAGCGATCTCGACTTCGCGGTCGATCAGGGGGTCGACTGGATCGCGCTGTCGTTCGTCCAGCGCCCCGAGGATCTGTGGGAAGCGCGGAAACTGATCGGCGGCAAGGCTGCGCTGCTCGCCAAGATCGAGAAGCCCGCCGCGATCGAGCGGCTCGAGGAGATCGTCGAGGCGTGCGACGGCGTGATGGTCGCGCGCGGCGATCTCGGCGTCGAGATGCCGCCGCAGGCGGTGCCGCCACTGCAGAAGCGCATCGTCGAGGTGTCGCGCCGGATGGGCCGCCCGGTGGTGGTCGCAACGCAGATGCTCGAATCGATGATTACCTCGCCGTCGCCGACGCGCGCGGAAGTGTCCGACGTCGCGACCGCGGTCTATGACGGCGCCGACGCGATCATGCTGTCGGCCGAGAGCGCGGCGGGCGCGTGGCCGGTCGAATCGGTGGCGATGATGGATGCGATCGGCGTCTCGGTCGAAGGCGACCCGGAACATGGCGACCGCATGCACTTTACCGTGATGAAGCCCGATCCGACGACCGCGGACGCGCTGGCGGAGGCCGCGAAAAACATCGCCGCGACGGTGTCGGCGGTCGCGATCATCTGCTTCACCACCTCGGGCTCGACCGCGCGCCGGATCGCGCGCGAGCGGCCTTCGGTGCCGCTGCTGGTGCTGACGCCGAGCCAGGAGACCGCGCGGCGGCTCGGGCTGCTGTGGGGCACGCATGCGGTGCATACGCGCGACGTCGAATCGTTCGAGGACATGGTCGCCAAGTCGAAGCGGATGGCGTTGCGCCACGGCATCGCCAAGGCCGGCGACCGGGTGATCGTGCTGGCGGGCGTACCGTTCCGGACGCCTGGGTCGACCAATGTGCTGCATGTGGTTCGGATCGTTGGGGACGAGCTGAAGGGGCATCACTCGCAGGTTTGAGTTTTTTGGGTCTGGGGGCAGCACAACTTACGCCCTTCCCGTTCCCCCGCGAAGGCGGGGGTCCAGGGTACCGAGCGCTACGGTATCTAGCTGGGCCCCCGCGTCCGCGGGGGAACGGTCCTTGGTGTGGAGAGCGGCGCTGCGTCCGCTCCAAGTCCCGATCAAATCGGATCACAAACAGCGGCCCCTGCCCCGTCCCGTCGGGCTCGTTCCGGTATCCACCGTTCTGCATCTTCGCTGTCGTTTGCGTACGCGGAACGATGGGTCCCGGCGTCCGCCGGGATGACGGGAGGGGGTTTATCCTCAAGTTAGCGCACGGAGAGGGTTAGCGCGGAGAGGATTAGGGCGGTGGGGGTTAGCGCGGAGGGGGCTAGCGCGGAGAGGGCTAGCGCGGAGAGGGCTAGCGCGGAGAGGGCTAGCGCGGAGAGGGCTAGCGCGGAGAGGGCTAGCGCGCGGGAGTTACGTCCCGCACGCTGCGACTTTAGTCGAGGCGGCTTGCCTAGATCATGCCCCCACCCCGGCGAAGGCCGGGGCCCAGTTGGGGGACGGATATGACGACGCGCCCCGCTCCGTTACTGCGACCTTTCCAACTGGGCGCCGGCCTGCGCCGGGGTGGTCGCTTAAGGTTCGCCTAAGCGGTGGCGTAACGTTTGCCGGGGCGGTGGCTTAGGCGGAGCGGTGCCTAATCAGGGCTAGCCCTCCGCGCCCGAATACGCGATGCCGAGCAGACGGAAGGCACGGGAGAGCGCACGCATGACTTTACGCGAGAAGATCGGTTGGGGCGCACTGGCCCTGCTCGGAGCCTGCGCACTCGCGGTGGTCGCCTTCCAGCGTGGCGAGCACGTCAACGCATTGTGGATCGTCACCGCCGCCGTCTCGGTCCAGCTGATCGCCTATCGCTTCTACGCACGCTACATCGCGCGCCACGTCATGCAGCTCGATCCGTCGCGCAAGACCCCGGCGCTTCGCCGTGCCGACGGGCTCGATTACGTCGCGACCGATCGCAACGTGCTGTTCGGCCACCATTTCGCCGCCATCGCCGGCGCCGGGCCCCTCGTCGGACCGGTGCTCGCCGCGCAGATGGGCTATCTCCCCGGTACGCTCTGGATCCTCGCCGGCGTCGTGCTGGCGGGCGCGGTGCAGGATTTCATGATCCTGTTCATCTCGATGCGCCGCGACGGCCGATCGCTCGGCGAGCTGATCCGCATGGAGATGGGCGCGATCCCCGGCGTGATCGCGCTGGTCGGCGCGTTCGCGATCATGGTCATCATCCTCGCGGTGCTCGCGCTGATCGTGGTGCGCGCACTCGCGGGCAGCCCGTGGGGGCTGTTCACCGTCGCCGCGACGATCCCGCTGGCGTTCCTGATGGGCATCTACACGCGCTGGATCCGGCCGGGTAAGGTCGGCGAAGTCTCCGTGCTCGGCGTCATCGGGCTGCTCGCCGCGATCGTCTATGGCGGCACCGTCGCCGCCTCGCCAACGCTCGCGCCGCTGTTCACGCTGACGCCGGTGCAGCTGTGCGTGCTGATGGTCGGCTATGGCGCGGTCGCCTCCGTCCTGCCGGTGTGGCTGCTGCTGGCGCCGCGCGACTATCTGTCGACCTTCCTCAAGATCGGCGCGATCGTCGCGCTGGCGATCGGCATCGCGGTCGTCGCGCCGCCGTTGCGAATGCCCGCGCTCACCCCCTTCATCGACGGCAGCGGCCCGGTCTGGTCGGGCGGGCTGTTCCCGTTCCTGTTCATCACGATCGCGTGCGGCGCCGTCTCCGGCTTCCACGCGCTGATCGCGAGCGGCACCACGCCGAAACTGATCGCCAGCGAAGGCGATGCGCAGTTCATCGGCTATGGCGCGATGCTGATGGAGAGCTTCGTCGCGATCATGGCGCTGGTCGGCGCGTCGATCCTCGATCCCGGCGTCTATTTCGCGATGAACAGCCCGGCGGCCGTGGTCGGCACCGACTTCGTCTCGGCGGCGAGCGCGGTCACCGCGATGGGCTTCCCGATTACCCCCGAGCTGCTCGCGCAAACCGCCAGGGACGTCGGTGAAACGACGATCGTCAGCCGCACCGGCGGCGCGCCGACGCTGGCGGTGGCGATGTCGGAAATCTTCAGCCACCTGGTCGGCGGGCCGGCGATGAAGGCGTTCTGGTATCACTTCGCGATCCTGTTCGAGGCGCTTTTCATCCTGACCGCGGTCGATGCCGGCACGCGCGCGGGGCGGTTCATGCTGCAGGACCTGATCGGCCTTGCGGTGCCGTCGTTCCGCAATGCGTCGGCGATCGTGCCGGGGCTGATCGCGACCGCACTCTGCGTGACCGCATGGGGCTTCTTCCTGTACCAGGGCGTCACCGATCCGCTGGGCGGGGTGAACACGCTGTGGCCGCTGTTCGGGATCTCGAACCAGATGCTCGCCGCGGTCGCGCTGGTGCTGGCGACGGTCGTGCTGTTCCGGATGAAGCGCCAGCGTTATGCGTGGGTGACGATCCTGCCCGCCGCGTGGCTGTGCCTGTGCACGATCACCGCCGGGCTGATGAAGCTGTTCGCGAGCGATCCGAAGGTCGGCTTCCTGGCGCATGCGGCCAAGTTCTCCGACGCGGCGGCGCGCGGCGAGCTGCTCGCACCCGCCAAGACGATGGCGGAGATGCAGCGGATCATCTTCAACGACCGGATCGATGCGGCGCTCTGCGCGCTGTTCCTCGCGGTGGTGCTGTCGATCGTGTTCTTCGGGATTCGCACGTGCCTCTCAGCGCTGAAGATCGACCGGCCGACGGTGACCGAAGTCCCGCCGCAGCTGGTGGCCGCGAAATGATCCGCGCCTTTTACGCAAAGGCACGCGAGACCGCGCTGCTGATGGTCGGCGTGCCGTCCTATACCGCCTATTGCCAGCACATGGCCGAGCGCCATCCCGATCATCCGCCGATGGACGAACGCACGTTCTTCCGCGATCGGCAGGAAGCGCGGTACGGCAGCAAGGGCGGAGGGCGGTGCTGTTGAGCGAGGCGCTTTCGACCGTCGCCCGGCTCCGCGCCGCGACTGCGAGCGACCACGACGCGGTCGACGCCGGGTTCGGCCGCTATGACCTGAGCGATGCGAAGGATTACCGCGCGTTCTTGGTCGCGCACGCCAAGGCGCTGCCGGCTGTGGAGGCATGGTTGGAGGGTATTGCGGGGCTTGTCCCGGTCCGGTCGCGACGCGACGCGCTGGCCGCGGATCTCGCCGCGCTGGGCGAGGCGATGCCGGCACCGATGACGTTCGACATGGCGCCGAGTGCGGCCGCCGGATGGGGCGCGATGTACGTGGTCGAGGGTTCGCGGCTCGGTGGGATCATGCTGTCGCGATCGGTGCCAGACGGCCTGCCGTCGGCCTATCTCGGCGCGAAGCATCTGTCGGGCGAATGGCGCACGTTGCTGGCGGCGATCGACTCGCAGCCCGCGGACGAGGCCTGGATCGCGGAAGCCGTTGCCGGCGCAAAGGCCGCCTTCGAGCTCTATCGGCGCGCGCCGGGGGCGTAACCCGCCCCCGGCGCTTTGGCGTCAGCGCAGGAGCTTGGGCGCTTCCTTGCGGATCATGTCCTGGATCTTGCTGGCGAACAGCCCGAGGATGCCGGGCAGGTCGACCACCGCATGGACGTTGGTTTCGAACACGGTGACCGCGCTGGCGATCGTCTGGCCCATCGCCTGGATGGTGAAGTGCAGCGTGTCGCCGTCCCAGCGGTGATCGGTCACCGAGCCGCCGGGAATGCTCGCGCTGATCTTGTCGATGCCGCCGTCGAGGCGGGCGCGGACCGCGGCCTTGCCGAGCTGGTGGGGAACGTCGACGGTGATGGGATTGGCCATGGATAGTCCTTAAGTCGCGAAAATCATGTCGTCGTGGGCGAACGCCTTGAACTCGAGCGCGTTGCCGCTGGGATCGAGAAAGAACATCGTCGCCTGCTCGCCGGGCTGGCCCTTGAAGCGGATGTGCGGCGCGATCCCGAACGTGATGCCGGCGGCGGTGACGCGTTCGGACAGCGCGGTCCAGTCGTCCATCGTCAGCACGACGCCGAAATGCGGCACGGGGACGGCATGGCCGTCGACCGCATTCTCGACCGCGACGGGTTTGGCCGACGGATCGAGATGCGCGACGATCTGATGGCCGAACAGGTCGAAGTCGATCCAGTGGTCGCTCGAGCGCCCTTCCCGACAGCCGAGGGTGCTGCCGTAGAAGCTGCGGGCCGCGTCGAGGTCGTGGACCGGGAAGGCGAGGTGGAAGGGGCGCAGGGTCATGCGGGCGACGATAGGTCGTGCGATCGGGTTCGTCACCCTTTTGCGGGCGCGCCGGTGTTCTCCCGCGAAGGCGGGAGAACAGTCTGGGCCCCCGCCTTCGCGGGAAAACAGATTTGGGTCGCGCTACCCTTCCCCACCCCGGCGAAGGCCGCGGCCCAGTTGGAGAGGTCGCGGTAACGAAGCATTGCCCGTCGTCACGAACGTCTTCCAACTGGGCCCCGGCCTTCGCCGGGGTGGTAAAGCAGGGAGTGCAATCGTCCGTGCCCGGCTTGAATATTGCCCGCCCCTCACACCACGCCATCGGATTCGTCATCCTATTGCGAGCGGGTCCCTTGTTCTCCCGCGAAGGCGGGAGCCCAGTCTGGGTCCCCGCCTTCGTGGGGAAACAGGCTTGGGTCGAGCTGCCCTTCCCAAACTACCCCCCGGCGGAGGCCGGCGGCCAACTGGAAAGGTCGCGGTAACAAAGCATTGCGTGTCGTTACCAACGTCCCCCAACTGGGCCCCGGCCTTCGCCGGGGTGGTAAAGCGGAGAGTGCTATGGCGCGATTCCGGCTAAGATATTGCCCGCCCCTGCCCACCACGTCATAGCTCCCGCGTGACCCGTTTTTCCGCCCCAGCGTACCCCGCCCTCGCCTGCCTCATCCTCGGCGCGCTCGCCGCGACGGGGTTTGCCCCGCTCGACCTCTGGCCGCTGACGCTGGTCGCGGTCGCGCTGTGGATGACGCTCGTCCATCGCGCGCCGACGTTGCGGGGGGCGCTCTGGCGCGGCTGGCTGTTCGGGCTCGGGCATTTCACTGTGAACAACAACTGGTTCCAGCACGCGTTCGACTTTCAGGACGCGATGCCGCCGGTGCTCGGCTATTTCGCCGCGGTCGGGCTCGCGCTGTATCTTGCAGTGTTCCCGATGCTGGCGGGCGCGCTGGCGTGGCGGATCGCGCGGCGCCCCGGCTCCCCGGACGCGACCTATGTGCTGGTCTTCGCTGCCGCCTGGATCGCCACCGAATGGCTGCGCGCGACGCTGTTCACGGGCTATGCCTGGGATCCGCTCGGTGTCGTCTGGCTGCCCGCGATCGGCGTCGCGCGGCTGTCGGCGTGGATCGGCACCTATGCGCTGTCGGGCGTGACCGTGCTGGCGGCGGGGGCGCTGGCGTTTCTCGCGCTGCGCCGCTGGGCGCTGCCCGCGATCGTGCTGCCCGCGCTTGGCCTCGCGGCGCTGTCCGCGCTGTGGACAAATGCGCCGCCGCCTGCCCCCGGCACGCCGCTGGTGCGCGTGGTCCAGCCCGACATCGGCCAGGAAGACCGCAGCGAAACCGATGGCGAACGCGTGCTCTCCGCGCTTGAAAAGCTCTCCGGCGCCAATGATCGCGGGGTCGGCGCGCCGCCGCGGCTCGTCGTCTGGCCCGAGGGCGTCGTGCGCGACTATGTCGAGGACGGCTATCCCTTCTACGCCTATGGCTGGTCGAGCCCGCTCTACCTCCGCCGCCGCATGGCGCGACTGCTGGGGCCACAGGACATGTTGCTGATCGGCGGCACTGCGCTGGAGTTCAACGCCAGGGATCAGATTTCCGGGGCCGCCAACTCGGTGTTCGCGCTCGACGCGCAGGCGCGGTTGCGAGGGCGGTACGACAAGGCGCATCTGGTGCCGTATGGCGAATATCTGCCGATGCCGTGGCTGCTCAAGCCGCTCGGACTCGCGCGGCTCGTCCCCGGCGACATCGACTTCACCTCGGGCAAGGGCCCGGCAAACCTGACGCTGCCCGGCTTCGGCGCGATTGGGATGCAGATCTGTTACGAGATCATCTTCTCGGGTGAGGTCGTCGACCGTGCGCACCGGCCGCGCATCTTGTTCAATCCGTCCAACGACGCCTGGTTCGGCAAATGGGGCCCGCCGCAGCATCTGGCGCAGGCGCGGATGCGCGCGATCGAGGAAGGGCTGCCGATCCTGCGCGCCACCCCGACGGGCATTTCGGCGATCATCGCCGCCGATGGCCACCTCGTCGCCACCGTCCCGCACGAGACCGCGGGCGCGATCGAGCAGCCGATGCCGTCCGCTCTCCCCCCGACGCTGTTCTCGCGCGTCGGGAATGCGATGGCCGCGATCGTTGCCGCGATCATGCTCGCAACCGCAGTTGCCCTGCGCCGCCGCCAGCGCTAGAAGGACATATAAAGCTTTCCTTATATGTCGCTCCCCGGCCCTCTACCGGCGAGCCTTTGCGAAGAGGTTTCATGCGCAAGTCCTTTCTCTTCACCTCCGAGTCGGTCTCCGAAGGCCATCCCGACAAGGTCGCCGACCAGATCAGCGACACGATCGTCGACCTGTTCCTCGCCAAGGATCCGCAGGCACGCATCGCCTGCGAAACGCTGACGACCACGCAGCTCGTCGTCCTCGCCGGCGAAATCCGCTGCCGTGGCGTTTACGAGTTCGGGAAGGTCGAGTGGAAGGACACCGACTACTGGGCCCCCGGCGCCAAGGACGAGATCGAGGCGGCCGTCCGCAACACCGTCAAGGAAATCGGCTACGAACAGTCGGGCTTCCACTGGAACGAATTCCGCTTCGAGAACAACCTCCACGGCCAGTCCGCGGAGATCGCGATGGGTGTCGACGAGAGCGGCAACAAGGACGAAGGCGCTGGCGACCAGGGCATCATGTTCGGTTACGCGACCGACGAGACCCCCGGCTTGATGCCCGCCACGCTGTATTACAGCCACAAGATCCTCGAGCGGATGGCCGCCGATCGTCATTCGGGCGCTGCCCCGTTCCTCGAGCCTGACGCAAAGAGTCAGGTGACGCTCGCATACGAGAATGAAAAGCCGGTCCGCGCGACCGCGCTCGTCGTCTCGACGCAGCACGCGCCCGGTTATTCGGAAAAGGGCAAGAACCCTGATCCGGCCAAATATGCCGAGCTGCGTGACTATGTCATGGGCGTGTTCACCGACGTGCTGCCAGCAGGCTTCATCTCGGACGAGACCGCGATCTACATCAACCCGACCGGCGCGTTCGAAATCGGCGGCCCCGATGGCGACGCAGGCGTCACCGGGCGGAAAATTATCGTCGACACCTACGGCGGCGCAGCCCCGCATGGCGGCGGTGCCTTCTCGGGCAAGGATCCGACGAAGGTCGATCGTTCGGCAGCGTATGTCGCACGCTATCTGGCGAAGAACGTCGTCGCTGCCGGGCTCGCCCGTCGCTGCACGATCCAGCTGAGCTACGCGATCGGCATCGCCGAGCCGCTGTCGGTGTATGTCGACACGCACGGCACCGGCACCGTGGAAGAGGCCAAGCTCGAGGCGGTCCTGCCGAAGCTCGTGCGCTTGACGCCGAAGGGCATCCGCGAGCACCTCAAGCTCAACGCGCCGATCTACAAGAAGACTGCGGCCTATGGCCATTTCGGTCGCGATCCCGAGGGTGACACGTTCACCTGGGAAAAGACCGATCTGGTCGACGCGCTGAAGGCCGCTATCGCCTGACGATGCCCCTCCCGCCGGCGGGAGGACAGCGATAAAGAGAAAGCCTCTCCCGAGCGATCGGGGGAGGCTTTGTTGCATCGGGACGATCGACGGTCGCGGGGGTCAGTCCGGGGAAGCGCGAATTTACGCTACGATATCAGCCGCTTCTTTCAGAAATATCCGTTTCGCGACTATCGGCGATTAACCATTTTCGGCTACCGAAGCCCCGTCGCTACTTCGGATACTGCCCATGCCCCGCCGCATACGTTCTTTAGTTGCCTCACTGGGCGAGGAGGTCACCGCGCATGCGCGTCAGTCCGAGGCGATCGCCGGGCGAACCAACCTGCTGGCCCTCAACGCGACGATCGAGGCGGCGCGGTCGGGCGAGGCCGGGCGTGGCTTCGCGGTGGTCGCTCAGGAGGTGAAGGCGCTGGCCGACCAGGCGCGCAGTTCGTCCGCGTCGTTCCGCGAACAGATTCTCGGACGGCTCCAACAGGGCGCGGCGATCGCCGACGATCTGGTGCGCGATGTCGAGGGCGGGCGGCTGGTCGAGCTGGCGCAGTCGATCGCCGATACGTTGTGCCGCACGCTGTACGACCGCTCGATCGACATCCGCATGCTCGCCTCCGACCATTCGGTCAGCGAGGCGATCCTGTTCCGATCCGATTCGCCCAAGGCCGAGGCCAAGGCGCTCGAGCGGCTGCGCGCGTTGCTGCGCTGTTCGCCCTATTTCCTCAACGCCTTCGTCGTCGATGCAAGCGGAGAGGTGGCGGTGTGCGCGCACGACAATGCCTCTGTCCGCACCGTCAATTTCAAGGGCTATCCACAGTTCGAACGCGCGCTGGTCGCCGATCTGTCGCAGGAATGGTCAACCGACGACGTCTGGGAAAACCCCTGGTCGGATCGTCGCAAGGTGCTGGTCTATGTCGCGCCCGTCCGCTTCGACGGCGCGACGATCGGCGTCTGCTATCTCGAATATGATTTCGAGGGACAGGCGGCGAAGATCATGGACGTCATCCGCAAATCGACATCGGGCGCGGTCGTCAGCATCGTCAATCGGCAGGGCCGCGTCGTCGCCAGCACCGGGGCCTATGCCTATCACGCGGTGCATCCCTATGTGAAACCCGGCGACGCGCCCCGGATCGACGCGCGCGACGGGCTGGTGGTCGCGCAGGCGTCGGTGCCGTCCGACCATGGGTTCGCAGGGCTCGACCTGCGCTGCGTGATCGAGGACCATGTCGCGACCGACGACGAGATTGCGGACGCGATGCGCGCGCGGATGCGCGTCGGCTGACCCGGCGTTACGCGTCCGTGGCCGGGGCGGTCGCGACGTGCGCCTCGATGACCGGCGCGACCCGGTCGAACACCGCGCTGACGAGCGCCTCCGAGATCCAGCCGACCGCCGCGCCGACGACGAGATCGGAGAGGTAATGCTTGCCGGTGAGCGGTTGCGCAACCGCGACCATGCCGCTGATCACCGCGGCCGGCGCGCCTGCCCCGCCAATGTCGCGCGACGCCGCGCGCGCCACGGCGACCGCGCCCGCGGTATGCCCCGAGGGGAACGAGGTCTGTTCGTGGTCGTCGCTGTCGCCCGGTTCGAACTTCGCCTTGCCGTCTTCGATCGCCTGTTCGGGACGCGTGCGATCAATCGAGCTCTTGATCGCCGATTTGACGAAGGTGGCCGCCGCATGCGCCGCGAGCATCCGCAGGCCGCCGCGGATCATGTCGGGACGCCGCGCGATCAGCCCGATCACCGCGGTCCCGATCGAGGTCGCGACGAGCTGGGGCTGGTCGCCGATCTCGGCGAGCAACCCGGTCGCCTTGACGACCGGCCGCTCGCGCTGTTCGGCCGCCTTCAGCGTCACGTCACGATCCGCGGTCGCGACCGCCTTGGCGGCCCGTTCGATCTTGCCCATCAGTTTTCGTCCCGCCCGTTCATCTCGCCGCGCACCTGCGCATGCGCCAGCAGGGCGAACAACCCCGCACCGCCCAACAGGTTGCCGAGGATCGCCGGCAGCATCAGCCCGCCGAGCGTCTGCACGACGCCGGTCTCGCCGACGAACAGCAGCAGCCACGCCTCGACCGCGCCGACGACCGAGTGGCTGAACCCGCCGATCGCGACAACATAGGTGATCGCGGCGATGACCTGGAACGCCTGCCCGCGCGCATTGGGCAACGACCAGGCGAGGATCGCGATCATGAACCCCGCGGGGATCGCGTTGACGAACGTCGCGCCGGCCGACAGCTCGGTGATCGCCACCGACACCTCGATCATCGCGGTGCGCAACTCGCTGCTGCCGAGCAGCCCCGCCGCGATCATCCCCGCGGCCAGCGCGGTCCCCAGCAGATTGGCACCGAGCACGACCGTCCAGAGCCGCAGGGTCCGCCGCAGCGCCCAGCCCGAGGGCTTGGTCACCAGCGGCAGCGTCGCGCTAATCGTGCTCTCGGTAAACAACTGCATCCGCCCGAGAATGACGACGAGAAACCCGATCGGATAGCCGAGCGACACGATGAGCGTGCGCCACGGCGTATCGGGCAGCGCCGCGTGCAGCGCGCCCTCCGTAATCAGTGAACTCGCGATCGCCATCCCCGCCGCGAGGCCGGAAAAGAACAGCGACGAAACGGGCCGGTCGAGTTCCTCTTGCCCCGCCTCGCGCACCGCGCGGTGCAGGTCCTTCGCATCGGCGGCCTTGAGGTCGTCGACATCGTCCTGCGGTGCGGTGCGATCGGGAGTGGCCATTACGCCTGTGTAACGGCCCGCCCCCCGTTTCGCTCCCGCCGCCTCGCGGTTTTGCTAAGGTCGCAGCTTCGTCACGCGCCACGGATCGGGCACCGCCGACCGGTCGATGAACGCGAGGATCTCGCTCATGCCCGGCTCGCGCAGGCCATCGAACGCCGCGCCGCCCAGCGCCCATTGCGGATTGATGCTTGGGTCGATCGTCAGTGCGTCGCCCCAGGTCGCATGGATGTCCGCGAGCTCGGCATCGTCCCACGCCGCCTCGTCCGCGGTCCGCGTGCGACCGCGAGTCTTCGATTCATGGTGGAGCAGCTCGATCTGCGGGCAATAGCGCACCCGGTATCCCGCCGCGCGCGCGCGAAGGCAGACGTCGATGTCGTTATACGCGATCGGCAGGCGGGCGCAGTCGAACCCGCCAATCTCAGCAAGCACCTCGCGTCGCATCGCCACGAACGCGCCGGTCACCGCCGCCGCATCATGCTGCGTCACGTATCGCCCGCCCGGCCCCGGGTCGTCGAACGCCGCATGCCGCCCGGCGTGCAGCGGCAGCCCCTCGCCCGTCCCGAGCACGATGCCCGCATGCTGCACCGTCATGTCGGGGTAGAGCAGCCGCGCACCGACGATCCCGCACGGCGGATCGGCCAGCAACCGGTCGAGTTCGACGTCCCAGCCCTGCGTCAGCATCACGACGTCGTTGTTCGCGAACACCAGCAGGTCGCAGTCCGCGACACGCGGGTCGGCGATGCCGAGCATGTTCGCGCGCGACCAGTTGAACGGTTCGTCCATCGTGACGACGGCATGATCGGACCGCACCGCGCGCGCGGCGAGCAACGCCTGCGTCGCCGCCTCGCGGCTTCGATTGTCGACGATCACGACGCGGATCCGATCGGGTATCGCCGCGGTCGCGATCAGGCTGTCGATCGCCTCGGCCAGCATCGCCGCGTGATCGCGCGTCGGCACGATAATGGCGATTCGCGATCGCCGCGCGTCGGACGAGCCTGATGCGATCGACGTCGCATCCGACGCGACCAGGCGCTCCACCCCCTCATCGAGCATCGAGGCGAGGATACGCGGAACATGCGCAACCGGCGCCTGCGCCGCCCGCGCGGCGTGCAGCATCGCGGCGCGCAAACCGGCGCCCGAGCGCGTGCCACCGCCGGACGGCATCCCCGCGAGATCACCGCGCACCGCCACCAGCCGGGGCGGGACCGCCGCGCGCAACGACGGATCATCGACTCCGTAAAGGACGGGATCGGCATGGCGCTGCCCGCGCGCCCAGTGGCGCCGCACATGGTCGTGATCGCACGTCACCGCGCCCGCGCCCGACCGCAGCGCCGCATAGCGCAGCCACGCCAGCGCATGCGGATGCAGGATCGTGCCCGCATCGATAGCGATCGTCAGCCCGGCGCCTAGCGGGTGATCGCCGGGATCGTCGAACCCGATCCGCGGATCGGTGAGCGTCATGCTCGCCACGGGATGATCGGCGATCCCGGCCGCGTCCACCAGTCGCGCCGCCCAGGACAGATCCGACTGATCGAGCAAGCCGGTCAAGGTGGCGCGGACCGCGGTTGCCGTCGCCCCGCCGCAGTCCATCATCAGCGTGATCGGCGGCAAGGGATCGTCGCCCCCGGTCGCGGGCGGTGGTGGCCGGATCGCGACATCCGCGCGGAACCGGTCATATGCCGCCATCGGATAGGCCGAGGTCCCGATCCAGGCGCGCAGCGCATCGTTCGCGTCGGCCAGCGCCCCCGCCACGGCATCGAGCCGCCGCCACATCGCCTCTCGATCGATCGTCGCCGCCGGGATCCGGTCGCGCGCGCCGAGATGGACGAGTTCGCCCAGCGCCGACTCGAGCTGCGGATCGAGCCGCAGCGCCTGCGCATAGGCTGAAACGGCACCCGCACGATCGTCCTGCATCTTGAGCAGATGCCCCAGCTGCAAATGCGTATCGGCGCTGAACCGGTCGATCGACAGCGCGCGCCGATACGCATCGCCCGCCGCCTGAAGGCCGCCCGATTCCTTCAGCGCATGGCCCAGTTGCACCCAGAGCCCGGCGTTGCGCGGCTGGACGCGCAGCACGCCGCGATAGGCCTCCGCCGCCTCCAGCCAGTCACGACGGTCGCGCGCCTGATCGGCGCGCGCCACCAGCGCGGCGACGCCGTCCTCCGCTGCGATCACGCCGCTCCGACTGGCGCAGCGGCGATCCGGTCCGATAGCCGCGTGGTGAACGCCTCCATCGTGAACATCGCCTCGTACACCGCGCGCGCTGGCGCGCGCACCGATTCGCGCAACGCGCGGTCCTCGATCAACCGGGTCAGCAGCGCGGCAAGATCGGCGATCCGCGCGGTCGGATAGACGAAGCCCGACACTTCATGCTCGATATAATCCGACGTCCCCGTGCAGTCGCTGCACACGATCGTCTTGCCGAGTGCCAGCGCGTCGGACGCGACCAACGGGAGCGGATCGTCGCGCGACGGGACCAGCACGATGTCCATGTCGGCGAGGCAATGCCAATAGTCCGGATGCCCCTTCTCGCCGTGGAAGTGGATACCCTCCTGGTGCTGCCACGTGTGGCGGACCTTGTCCTGGAAATCGGGATCGTGATCGCGACCGTAGAAATTGAGCGCGGCGCCCGCGCGTATGCGGGGCGGGATCATCGCAAAGGCCTGCGCGGCGATATCCTGCCCCTTGCGCGGCTCGAACGACCCGAACACGCCGATCCGGACGCGGTCGGTCTGCGCCGGGATCGGATATAAGGGCTTCGGATCGGCGATCCCGGTTTCCAGCAGGCGCGACGCGACGCCGTGCCGGCGCAGCACTGCCGCGGTTCGCGTGCTGACCGCGAGGATGTTGCGCGCCGATGCGAGCGCCGCGCCGAATCCTTGCGTATCGCGCACCATCTCGTCGATCAGCCCGGATTCATGGATGTACCAGCGCACCTCGGTTTCGGCATCGAGCTGCTGGACGACGCGCCAGCCGATCACCGTGTTGACGATGACGGTATCGAAGTTGCGCGCAAAATCATGGACGCTCGAATGGCCGGTGAGCGCGAGCGAATCGATGATGACGGGGATATCCGCCTCGGTCAGGCGCGCGCGCATCGGCCCGTCGGTCGGGCACGTCACCACGACGAACGCGCCCGATTGTTTGAGCGCGATCGCCATGTCCGCCGCAACGCGCGGCGCGCCGCTGTTGGTCAGGTCGTGCGAGACGATCAGGATGTCCGGCCCGGTGCCCGTATAGCGCGCCCTGGAGGGGTGGATCCGATAGGGTTCCTGCGAATCGACATAGCTGATCCCGCTCATCATCGGCGGGAAATACGGATCGTCCGCGATCAGCGTCGGAAAGCGCTTGAGCAGGAAGATATCCGCCTTGCTCTTCTTCCAGCGCGATCCCGCCGGCAGGTCGGCATCGCCGCCGATCGAGGCATGGCCGATATGGATCAGCTCGGCATGCGGCGTATAGACCAACCGGTAACCGGCCTCGCGGATCCGCAGGCTGAGATCGACGTCCGAATGCGCGATGCCGACATTCGGCGCATCCCACCCGCCAAGCTCGCGGAACAGCCGGGTGGGCATCGCGCAACACGCGCCGCACATCAGCCCGACGTCGCGGGTCGACTGGGCCAGGTTGAAATGCGTCGAACTATGCCGCGGGAAGGCGTGGAACGTCGTCCCCGTGAGCCGCCGCAGGCCGACCGCCATGCCCGCATATTGGATGCGCCCATTCTCGTAGAGCAGCTTGGGGCTGACTCCGCCGACCCCGGGCCGGACGAGCTGCTCGAGCAGCGCCTCGATCCAGTCGTGCGTCACGACCAGCACGTCGTCATTGTGGAAGACGACATACTCGCCCTGCGCGACCGCGGCACCGGCATTGCATTTCGCCGAGAAATTATACGGCGCATCGAACAGCGCGAAGCGGATACGCGGACCGTCGATCCAGTCGCGACACTGCGCGGCGGTCCGCGAATTGGTGACGATCAGGGATCTCGTACCGGTCATAACCCGTCCAGGCGACGATCGACATCACCGCGCGGACGATATGCCCGGCATCGTCGGACGGAATGATGATCGAGACGGGCTGGTCGAACGCCGCATAGTCTGCCTGCGCGCGATTCGATGCGGGCAGCGCGACCGCGCGACCATGCCAGCCGCGACGATCCATTGCCGCCTGGACCGCACCGATATTGGTCCGTCGTGCCTCGGGCTTGCCGCCGCTCGCCGCAGACCCTTCGATCATGCGCCAGCCATACAGGACATCGCGGATGTGGTGGACGACCGGCGCGGTCTCCGAGATCCGCAGCGCGAGGTCGTAATCCTGGGAGAAATCATAGGCGCTGCGAAAGCCCCCGACCGACCGGACCAGGCTTGATCGATAGACGGAAAGATGCCCGGTATACATCACCGACATCAGCAGCGACGGACTCCAGTCGGGCTTGGTCAGCAGTTCGTCGGGCTGGTCATCGACCCCGATCTTGCACTCGTCGCTGTAGAGCCAGTCGGTGTCGGGCGCCGCCGCGATCCGCCGGGCGACGATCTCGAGCGCATCGACGGTCAGCATGTCGTCATGATCGAACAGCGCGACATAGTCGCCGGTGGCGAGGTCGAGCGCGCGGTTGGTGGCCGCCGCGATCCCGCCATTGCGGCGCGCGCCGGCGAAGGTGATCCGCGGATCCGCCGCGCAGAACCGCATCACGACGTCGGCCAACGCAGTCTCGCGCGAACAGTCGTCGACGATGCACAATTCCCAATTGTCATAGGTCTGGGCGAGCACCGACAGGATCGCCCGCTCCAGATACACCACCGGCGAGCGATAGATCGGCAGCAGGATCGAGATTTTCGGCCCGTGCGTCACCGCACCGACGCGGTCGTGATCGAGGCGGAAGCGGTGCGCCAGGTCGCGCTGGCCGGCGCGGTAGCGCTCGAGCAGCCCCGCGGGCGGAAAACCGTCTTGGTCGTCGCCGGGCGCGACCGCGTGAAGCGGCAGAACGCCGAACATCGCCACCACCTCGCTCGCGGCGGCCACGGTCGCGTGCTGCAAGTCGCGGACCGCGGCATCGAGCAGCACCGGATCGCGGCGCAGCAGTTCGAGCTTGGCCATCGCATACCGGTCAGCGGACGGGCCGTCGGCGCCGGGCGCGATACGCCCGACCAGCCGCTGCAGCAGCCGATCGGCCGCGGCGATCCGCTCATCGGCGGGCGCCGTCGGCTCGAGGCGCAGTGGCGGCGGCCGGACGCCGAACTCGGACGGATCGAGCGAGTCGAAGGTGGCGCAGGCGAGCGCCTGGTCGCGGCCGATGAAATGCACGTACAGTTCCAGCGCGCTCTCGCCGCCGACCGGCGATCCCCCGAAGGTGTCCAGGATGCGGGCGGCCTGGAACCCCTCGATCGGCGTGACGTCCGCGGCATCGCCATGGTCGAGGTAATGGCCGAACGCCGTCTCGGTCTCGCCGATGTCGGGCATCGCCTCGCGGTAGCGGGCCGCGTCGAACAGCGGCGTCGGCGCGATCGCCTCGTCTGGCGCGCGCGTCAGGTAATGAAGGACGGGGATGGCACCGTCGCGAGCCGATTCGGGATGGCGTTCGCGGTACCAGCGCCCGGCAAACAGCGGGTGCGGATCGAGCCCGTTCGGACCGCCGACCTTGAGGAAATGATCGAGCAGGTTCGCGCCCGGCGGCAGGTCGCCCATCACCTGCGATCGATAGAAGCGACTGTCGAACAGGCGGTGCGGCTCATGCCCCTCGGCAGCGCCGATCGTCGCATAATGCTGCGCCGCGTCCATGCCCGGGGCGACCCCGTAGCGCTGCCGGTACCAGCGTTCGTCGAATAGCGGCGATTGCGCGATGGCGTCGCCGCGATCCGCAGCCGGTTCCGCGGCTCGATCCGCCATCGGGTCCACGGGGATATCCGGCGTCGGCGCCGGTGCCAGGAGATCGGCGGTCAGAACGACCGGGTCGCGCGTCGGATCGGCGAAGAAGGCGCCGCGCGCGACCGCGATGTCCGCCGCCAGCAGCGGATCCTCGAGCTCGGTCGCCGCATCGGCATTGGCGTCCAGCGCATAGCTCGCGACATAGGCGAAGCACGCCGCCGCCTGCTGGCCCCGCATCTTGTGCAGATGGCCGATGTTGACGAGCAGATCCGAATCGCGCGCATCGATCCTGTAGGCGGCATGATACGCCTCCATCGACGCGGTGAAATCGCGCGCCTCCTTCAGCGCGTGTCCCATCTGCACATGGATCGCGAAATCGCCGGGATTGAGCGCGACATGCCGGCGATAGGCCTCGATCGCGCCTGCCCAATCGCGTGCGTCGCGCGCGGCGTCGCCCGCGACCCGGTGGACCGTTCGGTCCCCCGATCCCGACCCGGCCCTCGATGCGGCGCCCATCAACCGACCGAAGCCCGTCCGGAATACGTTGTTCATCGATCTCTCTAATTAGGGGCCTGAATCGCCCTACTATAAGATCAAGACCGACGAAGGATACAACCCATCCAAGTATAGTCGTACAATTTTGGGGCACCGTTCCTTCAGCGCGTGACGCGTTCCTCCTTCGCCGCTACGACCTGCTGATGCAAACTACGCCATCCTTGTCATCCAGCGCCGAAGCACTTGAGATAGACGCGGGCCCGTTCGACTTCTGGCCCCCTCGAACGAGCCGAATTCAAGGACTTGGCGGCACCGAACCCTCGGAAGATCCGGCCTATGTCTTTCATACGCGCTACATTGCGCTGGACAGCGCGACGGTCCGCTGCTCGCTCGTCTTCACCGGCCTGACCGCAACGCTCGGCTCGATGGTCGTGCGGGTGAACGCGTTGCCGCTCGACGGATCGCGGCCCGCCGAGACGATCAAGACCTGGCCGATCGCGGTGCGCGAGATCGTCGCGGCCGGCGGCACGATGCGCCTCACGTTCGATGCGGTCGACGGCATGCAATATGCGGTGCTCGGGCATCTCTATTCCGACACCGACGCCGCCGCGCAGTCGTTCAAGGTCGTGCTCGAGACGGCCGCGCACCAGCCGCATTTCGAGAAGCAGGTCGAGGCCGCGCGCAAGTCGATCTTCGGCCAGCGCGTGTTCCGCCGCGCCTCGCGGCTGCTCGCGCCCGGCAAGGCGACGCTCGCCGATCCGGTCTCGCAGACCTGCACCGCATCGCAGTTCAACGAGCCTGCCTACGACCTGTGGCTCGACCGGCTGAAGCTCGCCAAGCACCGCCATCGCAAGCAATGGGAATTCGTCTACATCCTGCAGACGCTCGAGCGCTACGGCATGCTCAAGCCCGGCGCACGCGGCCTCGGCTTCGGCGTCGGCATCGAGCCGCTGCCCGCGGCGATGGCGGCGATGGGATGCTCGGTCGTCGCGACCGATCTCGCCTCGGACGACGCGCGCAGCCGCGACTGGACGCTGACCAACCAGCATAGCGACGGGCTCGACCAGCTTCGCTATCCCCAAATCTGCGCGGACGACGTCTTCGACCGGAACGTCGCGTTCCGGGTGGCCGACATGAACGCGATTCCCGCCGACCTGCGCGGGTTCGATTTCACCTGGTCCTCCTGCGCATACGAGCATCTGGGGTCGATCGAGGCGGGCCTCGATTTCGTCCGCAACGCGGTCCAGTGCCTCAATCCGGGCGGGCTCGCGGTGCACACCACCGAACTCAACCTCACCTCGAACGATGCAACGATCGACAGCGGCGGCACCGTCCTGTTCCGGCGGCGCGACTTCGAGCGGCTCGCGGTCGATCTCGTCTCGCGCGGGCATTTCGTCGCGCAGATCAAATATGATCTCGGCGATACGCAGCAGGATGCCTATGTCGACGTGCCGCCCTATTCGGCGGACAATCATCTCAAGCTCGCGCTCGGGCAATATGTCACGACCTCGTTCGGGATCGTCGTCCGCCGCGGCGATCGCTGAGCCACGCGCCGCCCGCAGGTCAGCCCCGCGCCATCGCCCCGACCGAATCGATCGTCGACTCGACCACGTCGATATGCTCTGCCCAGCTGACCGGCCGCCACCGCGCCATCCGGTCGAGCTGGGCGGCGCGGCGCGGCGATCCGGGGCGTGAATAGGCGATCACCGCCTCCAGCCACCCCAGCCCGTCGAGCGGATCGAGATAGTCGGGCGTCTCGCCGCCGACCTCGCGCAAGGCAGCGATATCGCTGCAGATCACCGGCACCCCGGCGGCAAGCGCCTCGCTGACCGGCATCCCGAACCCTTCGGCGAACGACGGCAACAGCAATGCCTGCGCACCGCCGAGCATCGCCTGCATCGCGCGATCGGACATGTCCGACGCCTCGATCACATGGCCCGACAAAGCGGTGCAGCGTTCGATCATGTCGATCGCATTTTCATTCTCCCACCCGCGCCGGCCGATCAGCACGAGCTTCGGCGCCGTGCTGCCCAGCGTCTCGACCAGCCGGCGCCAGACGTTGAGCAGCAGCAGATGGTTCTTGCGCGGCTCGATCGTCGCGACGCACACGAAATAAGGGACCTCGGGACTCGCCGGGAGGATCGTCGACCGGCTGGTCGAAGGCAGCTCGGCCGGGTCGGTGCCGAGATGCGCGACGCGGATCACGCGGTCGCTGCGCGCGTCGGTCAGATGCGCGCCGACCGCCGCGATCGTCGCCGCCGAATTGCCGATGATCCCGCTGGCATGACGGTCGATCGTCCGCATGACCCTGCCGTGCCGCGCCTGCCCGTCGCTCCGCGCGAATTCGGGATGCGTGAGCGGAATCACGTCGTGGATCAGCGCGATCAGCCGCGCGCGTTCGCGTTTCAGGATCGCCGCGACCAGGTCGATATCGTCGAGATGATGATGCGACGCCTGCAGATAGATGCGCCGCCGATCCGCCGTCGGCACCGGTCGCGGTCGCAGCGCCAGCAGATGCCGGTTGGCGGCGGCGCGCACCGCCTGCGGATCGAACGCGTCGGGATTCTGCCAGCGCGCATCGGTGAAGCTGAGGAACTGTCGCACCGCCCCCACCGGCAACCGCCCGTAATAGCCCCCCGCCGGATGCACCGCGGCAAAGGCCAGCCTGTCCGGAATGCGGTCGAGCAGTTCGCGCGCATAGACGAACTCGACCCGGTCGATCCCGGTCGGCGTCACATGATAGGAACGGCTGAGCAGACGCGACAGGTCGAGCACGACTTCCGCATCCTCGCTGGGGCGTCCGCCGAGCCATCGCGGCACCCAGGTCCGGGTCAGCAGCATCGGCGCAAACGCGCGGAACGGCTTCAAACGCCGACCTCGGGGTGATCGACAGGGTCGGCGCCCGTCAGGCGGCGCACGGCATGCCGGACGAGCATCGCGATCCCCTCGTCGCTCAGATACCCGCCGGGGATCAGGCATCGATCGATCAGGACCCGCTTGAACGCCTCGTACAGCTCGGTGTCGACCGGCGGCGGGTCTGCCCAGAACGTATCGAGCGGCTCGCGCCGGACGATCCCCTCGATATCGTAGATCGCGTCGCCGAGCACCGCCACCGGCACCCCCGAATTCAGCGCGAGCGTGCCGACCGTGCTGTTGACGGTCACGACTGCGCGGGCTCTCGCCACCAGCTCGGATATGTCGCCGTCGCCGATATAGAACACCCGGTCGTCGATCCCGTAGCGCTGCGCCTCGCGGCGAACGAACCGCCGCCAGCTCGTCAGCCCGCCATCGAGCGGATGCCGCTTGACGATCAGGTTGACCCCGGGCGGCGCCGACCGCGCAAAGCTCTTGATGATGAACCGCAGCGCGGCGCACATATCGCGGAACGGCGAATGGACGCGGATCTGGTAATCCGAATTCAGCTGCAACGGCAGCGCGAAATACGGCAAATTGCCGATCGCCGCCATCGTCGCCGCCGACCGCCTCCGCTCGCGCTGCCTGGTGAGGAAATGCACCGCCCAGCCGAGAGCCTCGCTGAGCATCCCGGCCGAGCGGTGCGACCGATAAAAGGGGTAGAGCGGCCGCGTGAGGCCGCTGGCGATGGTGTAGCGGCTGGTCTCGCGCAGTCGCCGGGCAAAGCTCGACGGGACGGGTCGCGCCGGGGGGATGGCGCCCAGCCGGTTCGCCTGTTCGCGATACCAGTCGCCATCGCGCGGCAACGTCGAATTGCCGTTCACGCCGTCTTCCTGCAACGTCATGAAATCGGGGCGGATATAGCCTTCCTCGACCACATGCACGCGGATGCCACGCAGCTTGGCCATGCCATGCGCGGAGGCGTGATACGGCCTGCAATCGCCGAAGAGGATGACGTCGGTGACCTGATGATCAACGACAAAATCATCGAAGAACAGCGGCCAGCCCTTCAGCGAACTGCGGTAATCGGTCGACACGCCGCTCCAGTCGGCGCGGTCGCCGCCGTTTAGGTTGATCCGGCGTATCGCATGCCCCTCCATCGCGAGCGCGGCGGCGAGCTGGTCGAAGAAGACGCCGTGCGGCCCCTGCAGGAACAGGAACGTCTGTCGGCCGGTGGTCGCCGGCATCAACGGAGCCCCGCCGACAGCAGGACGCCGCGATGCCGAAGGCGGCCGAGTGCCCGGCGCAGCAGCGTGAAGGCGGTGTCCGATCGCCCCTGCCCCGCCGCGATCCGGCCGATCAGCGTTTCGACGTCGCAGAACACGCCGGTCACCGGATCGATGTAGCGCGGGTACAGGATCAGCGCGCCCGCGACGAGTTGATCGAGCGTCAGCCTGCGCGCGCGCCGGTCGGGCTGGTCGACAAGATCCTCGGTAAGACCCCAGCCGGCATAGAAAGGGCGTCCATGGACGGTCACCGGGCGACCGCGCATCAGCGCCTCGAACCCGGTCAGCGATGTCAGGACATGAACGGCATCGACGCGTTCGACGAGCGAGAGCAGGCCGCTGCCCTGATCGATCCGATCGACCGATGCAGCGGCGGTCGCAGCCGGTAGATGCCCCTTGCGGTGGCCCGCGACGACATCGGGATGCGGGCGATAGACGATAAACGCATCCGGCTCGCACGCGCGCACACGCGCCAGGAACGCGATGTTCGACGTCACGCCGGCGCCGCCGCACAGCACCGAGCGATCATCCTCGACCTGCCCGATCGCGAGGACGCAGCGTCGATCGGGCAGCGGCGCGACCGTCCCGGCATCGACGCCGTATTTGCCGATCCTGAGATCGCAGATCATGCCACGCAGACGGCGCGCGCGCGCGATCAGCGCGTCCGGAAACGCGTGCGTCTGCAACAGGATTTCGAGATCGCTCGGCTGGCCGGGATCGTAATAGACGCCGCGCGTGTCGACCGTCACCGAACTCGGCACGCGGCCATCGGCGCCAAGCCCGCTCGACCGGACGAAGCCATCCTCGACGATGTGCAGGTCGAGCCCGGCCGCCGCCACGTCGCGCGCATAATCGGGCGGCATCCGCGACGCCCAGCCGGCGATCGCGCGGCCCGAACGACGCGCCGCAGCCAGCGCCTTTTTCGGCGAGAGGTCGGCCGGGTGCGCGTGTCCGTCCCACAGGAACCGGCCGATCGCGGTGCGTTTCCACATCGCCATGCCGGTCATCACGCCGATCCTGCGATTGGCGTCGAGCGTCCGGCGCCACTCCGCCAGCCTGGCGATCGTCTCGGCCAGCGTCGCGGGCCGATCCTCGAACGGATCATGGCAGGCAAACGCGGTCAGTCGCTCGAGGCAGGCGTGTTCGATCCGCACCGGATCGACGATTTCGTCGGTGCGGTCGCGGACCTCGACCTGCGACAGCCAGGCGACGATCGCGAGGTCGTCGGCGGGCTCCGCCTGCACCCACGCGGCGGTCGCGACCTGAGTCCAGGGATCGCCATCGCCGTCCCAGAACGCGCCGCCGACTCGCGCCGCGCGCAACGCATCCAGCGCAAGACGCGCCTCCGCAAGGCTGGGTGGCGTGCCGCCCGCCACGGTGATCGTCACCGGCGCCGCCCAGGGAAAGGGCGGTGCGCGCAGCAACGGTACGATGCTCGCCGCGCGCGCCGCCACGGTGGCGCGAGACGGTGCGTGGTGGATCTTAGCTCGCATGTTCCCGCACACCCGCGGCGACCAGCCAGCCAAGGCCGTACAGCACCATCAGCGCGATGAAGAGCGTCAACAACGACAGCGCGCGCTTGGGATATTCGGAGCGGACGGGCATGTTCGCATCGACGATCCGGACGACATAGAGCTGCTGGCGGACCGCCTGCTGCCGCGCCGCCTCGAATGCCGCCGAGGCCGCGTCGTAGCGCTTCGACAGGAACTCCTGCTGCATCCGCAGCCGCTCGTAATCGCCGAGCCCCGCGGCGATCGCGTTGCCGCCGCCGGCGAGCTTCGCGGATTGCGCCGCGACCTGGCTCTGCAGCGATCGGACCTGTTGCGACAGGGCTGCATATTGCGGATTGCGCGTGCCGATCAGGCTGACCGTCGTCGCGAGTTGCGAGCGCGCGGCGGACAGTTCGGATTCCAGCTTCGACACCAGGCCGATCTGCGCTTCGGCGGTGCCTTGCGGGTTCACGTCGCGGCTGTCCTGCCGGAAATTGGTCATCCGCGACTGGACCTGCGTCAGCGCCTGCTCGGCTTCGGCGAGTTGCTGGCGCGACAGCTTGACCGCATCGGCATAGGACCGGACGTTCATCGTGTTGACCTGGCCCTCGCCCAGTCCGAGCAGCTTGCGGGCGATGACATAGGCATCGGTCGGGCGGAACGCGCGGACCTTCAGCGTCGTGATGCCGGTGTCGGTGTCATAATGGACGTCGACCTGCTTGCGATAATATTTCAGCAGCGCTTCGGGCGTCGGATCGGCGGAGGGCAGGCGGCTCAGTCCATCCGCCTCGGGACGGCGGAACCGTGCGATCAGCGCGCTCTGCCGGCGCAGCGCGTCGACCGCGTCGTGCGACAGCAGGAAGTCCGCGACGCTGTTGGCCTCGCCCTGCCCGCCACCACCGCTGCTGCCGCTCGCGCCGAGCAGCTTTTCGATGCTCGACCCGCTCGATGCGGGCGCGCCCTGCGCACGGACCAGGTAATGCGCCTCGGACTCATACTGATCCGCGGCGAAGCCGTAGAGGTAGAGCGCGGCGGCAAGGCAGGGGAACACGACCACGACGAAGAACCAGCCATAGCGCGTGCGGGCATCGCGCCATCGCTCCCCGAGGCTCGGCATCGCCTCCGGTTCGGCGGTCGCCGGGGACATGAAACCGTGCGTCATGATGTTCTCCGAAGGTCGACCCGCTGACGGCCGAATAATGTGTGAGTATCGATCGTCACGGCATGTGTATCTTGCGCTTCACCGCAGCAATTGCGAGCAGCCCGATCAGGGTCGATCCGAATATCCAGCCGGCAAGATACCATCCATCGATGTAATAGGGCACCGCGCTGGTGAACCATCCGTATCGCAACATCTCGAAGATGTGCGACATCGGAATAGCCGAAAAGAACGGCCTGAACTTTGCCGGCACCCATTGCAGCATCACGAAGACACCGGACAGCGGCAGCATGATGTACGCAATTGGATGGACTAGCCGACCCATCGCTCTGTTTTCATAGGTGAAAGCACAGACGACGAGCGACAGGCCGAACGCCAGCAAGAACATGCTCGCGATGCCCAGGCAGACGTAGAGCGGGCGCGCGGGAAGGCCCGCCAGCCCGGTTGCCATCGCCAGCCCCATCAGGATCATGAACGACAGGAGGCACCCCGCCGCCTCGAGCAGCGCGCGCGCGAGCAGGATGTCGAAGATCGTGACGGTCTTGTGGTACAAGAGCGGAAGATTGGCCTCCAGCGCGCCCTCGGCGCGGCCGAAGATGCTGCGGAACATGATGAAGATGCAGTAGCCGATCAGCGCGAACGGCACCGGCTTGATGTCGTTGCCCAGATGCCCGCCGGTCTGCTGGTGCAGCAGCGCGATCATCGTCGCCAGCATCATCGGCTCGAGAATGAGCCAGACATAGCCGATATTGTCGCGACCATAGCGCGTGTGCAGTTCGCGCATGATCAGCGCACCGATCACGTTGCCCTGCACCTTGAGGCCCCGGCGCAGCGTGGCGCGGGGGGGACTATGCGTCGCCATCTATGCCGCCTCCGCCGGCATCGCCGGCCGTTTTGCCAGGATCGCGTCGTACATCGCCCCCAGCCGTGCCCGATACCGTTCCGTCGAGAAGCGCCCAGCCTGCACGGTTCCCGCCGCCACGAGCCGACGCGCCAGCGCATCGTCGGTATCGAGCGCCTGGATCGCGGCGGTCAGCGCGCCGACGTCATACGGGTCCACCATCAGCGCAGCCTCCCCCGCGACCTCCGGCAACGACCCGCGATCCGACGTGATGACCGGCGTCCCGAGCTGCATCGCCTCGAGCACGGGGAGCCCGAACCCCTCGTACAGCGATGGAAAGATCACCCCCTTGGCGTTCGCGATCAGGCGCAGCAACAGCCCGCGCGGCACATAGCGCAGCTGGAGGACCTGGTTTGCCACGCGTGTGCCAAAGGCGGTGCGCGCGCCGGCCATCCCGCTCGTGAGCAGCCGCAGGTCCTCGTCCGCCTGCCACGCGCGCGCGCCGACCAGCACCAGCGGCGTATCGACCTGGCTGCCGAGATACGCCTCGATCAGCCGGCCGACATTCTTCTTCGGCTCGATCGCACCGTAATAGAGGAAATAGCCCTTCGGCTTGAGCCCGAACACCGCCGTGATGTCGCCCAGGCGATCGTCGCGCGGCTGCGTGGTCGAGACGGATTGATAGGTGTTGGTGATCCGGTCCCCGGCGATCCCGAATTGCGCGATCACGTCGCCCCGGCTCGACTCCGATACGGTGCAGACATGGTCGGCGTCGCGCACGATCGCCTGGATCATCCGGTAATAGAGCCGCTTCCGATCGAGCGTCGCATAGGGAAGCTTGAGCGGAACGAGATCGTGCAGCGTATAGACGTTGCGCGTGCCCAGCATCCGGATCGGCACGGGATAGGTCCAGTGCATGATATCGGGGGGATTGGCGACGCGGATCGTCAGGAACCGTCCGGTCCGCACGAAATAGCGATCGGCGCGTTCGAACAGTCGGGCCGAACTCATGATCCGGTCGAACTGCGGCAATCGCCGTTCGAGCATGTCCTGCACGATCAGCCCGCGCGTCGGCACATCGAACACCTTCGCGCGGCGATACCGGGCGAGCCACTGCCGCACCGCGCGCACCGCCGGCAGCCCGGGATCGTCCGGGATACCGCGCCCCATCGCCTCGTAGAACAGGATCTCGCGCAAGTCGGGATTCGCCCCGACGGGGATTCCGAACACCCCGTCGAGCCGCGCCCCGAGCCCGGTGATCGCATCGCCGAGCGCACGGCCATAGGTCGCGACCCCCGTGCCGTGCGGCATGGCGAGGTTGAACCCGTCGATCGCGATCCGCACGTCAGCGTCCACGCGCGGTCTCCAGTCCCTGCCATCGGCCATCGGCGATCCGCGCGTCGATCAGCCGGTCGTACAGCGTCGTCAGCCGCGCGCCGAACGCGGCCGGCGCGAAGGCCTTTGCGCGTTCCAGCCCGCGCCCGGCCAGCGTGGCCCGCAAGCCGGCGTCGTCGACGATCCGCCGGAGCGCATCGGCGATCGCCTGCGCATCGGTCGGATCGACCAGCAGCGCCGCACCGCCTGCAATCTCCGCCAGCGCGCCGCGATCGGAAGTGAGCACGGGCGTTCCCAGCGCCATGGCCTCGGCGACCGGCACCCCGAACCCCTCCTCGAGCGACAGCAACACGAGCGCGCGCGCGTTGCGGATCAGGTCGATCAACACCGGCCTGCCCTGATAGGGCAGCACGACGACACCCGCGCGTTCCAGCGCGCCGCGCAACGCACCGCCATCGGCGCCGTCAGGGCCCGCGACCACCAGCGGCACGCCGCATCCGCTGGTCGCCCACGCGTCGGCAAGCCGGGCTAGGTTCTTGCGCGGCTCGATCACCCCGCAGAAGAATAGATAGCCTTGCGGACGCAGGCCCGACGGCAAGACGCGATCGGGGTGGGGTTCGGCCAGCGCCGCCAGCCCGCCGCCGCAATCGTTGACCAGCGCCGACGGGATCGCCAGCACGTCGAGGATCGTCCGGCGCGCCCAGGCGGAGACCGTGACGATCCGATCGGTCCGCGCGGCGATCGCGATGAGGCACGCCCGCAACCGATCCGCATCGACCGGCGACAGATCGGGGCGCCGCAGCGGGATCACGTCGTGGACGGTATGGACGTTGATCCATCCCTCGACGATCGCGGGGATGGGATAGGTCCAGTGCATCACGCCGACCGGGTGCGGCGGGGTCAGCCGCAACAGCGTGCCGTGCCGACCGAAATGGACATGCGCGAGCCGGAACACGTCGCGCCGCCACAATGAGGACGTCTCATGGGAGGGCGTTTCGCGCCGTGTCCCGACTCCTGCCGGTACACGCGCACCGTCGCTTCGAGCCGCACGCGCGTGCAATCGGCGCGGCCGCGACGACCATGCTGAGAGCCACCGCGACGCCGCCTCGCGCTTCGTGCCCGGCATGCCGAACCGGCCGACCGAATCATCGGCCAGCGCGAGCGTGGTACGGCCCGCAGCATCGAGCGCGGCGAGCACCGCGCGGCGATAGCTGGCGACCCCCGTCCCCCCGCTTCGTGACAATCGCGCGTCGACGGCAATCTTCACTTTCTTATCCACAGTGCAGTCGAGTACAGCGTGAGACGTCATCCCCTTCATGCGGAGCATTCGACACGATGATTGCCTTCGAGAACGTCTACAAGAAATATCACGGGCGCGGTTTCGAGAATGCCGTGCTCAACGATGTGAACATGGTAATCAAGCGCGGCGACAGCATCGGTGTTTGCGGCGCGAACGGCGTCGGTAAATCGACTTTGATGCGTATGATTTCGGGCGTCGAACGACCGACGTCTGGCAGCATCAAGCGTACCATGACTACGTCCTGGCCGATCGGCTATGCGAGCGCGTTTCAACCTGGTCTTACCGGTGCCGACAACGCACGCTTTATTGCCCGTATCTATGGGCGTGACCCACAACAACTGCTCGACTATGTTCAGGATTTTGCGCAACTCGGATCCTATATTTACGAACCTGTCAATACCTACTCGGCAGGAATGTCGGCACGTCTCGCATTCGGTGTCTCGCTCGCCATAGACTTTGATTGCTATATCGTCGACGAAATTACCGGTGCCGGAGACGAACGCTTCAGAATCAAGTCAGAAGAAGCACTTAAGGCCCGACGCGACCGTGGTACGTTAGTGATGGTGTCCCATGATACCCATGCTCTATTCCGATATTGCGACCGTGGTGCGGTTGTATTCGGTGGAGTTGTAACACTTTACGATACGATTCAAGAGGCGGCCGATGTGCATCACAGGTTACAAAGCTTTCCGCCGCAACGGCGTTGATTCGATTGTTTTCATCGCAGGGCTGATTTAACGGCGCATTGGGGAAAGTGGCTAGATACATTTTCCATTCGGCTGCTTTATTGGAAGAGTCATCGATGACAGCGTTTAAAAATTACAATTCGCGTCACCGAACTGCAAACCATTGGGCCAGGCTGGTTCTGGTCTCTGCTGGCCTCGGGGCGACCGGCGGGTGCGCGACCTTGCCCGCCGCCGGCCCGACCGCCGCGCAGATCCGCCGCGCGGAGACCAAGGACAACGGGACCGGATTCCAGATCGTCGACATCGACGCGGCGAGCACCGCGCGTCTCGCCGTCCACGCCGCCGCCGCCGCGCCGCTCGCGACGCTGGACGAAGTCGGCCGGACCGACACGCTGGGCCCGGGCGACACGCTGTCGATCGGCATTTTCGAAGTCGGCGTGACGCTGTTCACGCGCGGCAACGGCGCGACCGCGCAGAGCAGCTTCACCCCATCGGCATCGGGCACCGATCTCACCGTTCGCGTGGATGCCGCCGGCACCGTGCAATTGCCCTATGTCGGCCGCGTCGCGGTCGCCGGAAAGACACCGGGCGAGGTCGAACGGACGATCGAACACGGCATGATCGGCCTGTCGCAACGCCCCCAGGTCGTCGTGGCGGTCAAGGCGAACGCGTTCAACGTGTTCTATGTCTCCGGCGACATCCGCACGCCTGGCCGGTTCGAACTCGGCCTGCCGCGCGAACGGCTGCTCGATGCGATCGCGCGCGCAGGGGGAACGACCAACCAGCCCAACGACATGATCGTGCGGGTCACGCGCAGCGGACGCTCGGCGGAGACGCGGCTGAGCGACATCGACGCGTCGGGCGACCAGAACATCGCGCTGCTGCCGGGCGACCGGATCGAGTTGTTCAACCGACCCCGCACGTTCCTGGTGTTCGGCGCGACCGAGAAGGTATCGCAGGTCCCGTTCGGCGCCAGTTCGCTGTCGCTGGCCGAGGCGATGGCGCGGATCGGCGGTCCCAGCGAGCGCACCGCGGATCCCGCCGCGGTCTACCTGTTCCGCTACGACACGTCGCTCGGCACCGAGCCAAAGCCGGTGATCTACCGCCTGAACATGGTCCGCGCCGACAGCTACTTCCTGTCGCAACGCGTCGAGATGCAGGACAAGGATGTCATCTACGTCTCCAGCGCCGCCGCCAATGCGCCCGCCAAGATGACGCAGATCATCGGCCAGCTCTTCTCGCCACTGGCCGTCGCGCGCAGCCTCACGCGGTAGGCGCGAACGCCCGAGATTCGAGAGGGCGCGAGAACAGGACGGAACCGGCTAACGGAGCAGCCAATACCCATGACCGCAGGCTATATCGAGGCGCTGGAGTGCCTGGCGGACCGCACCGTCGTGCAGGGCTGGGCGACCGACGCCGCGCTGCGATCGGGCGCGCTGACGTTTTCGTTCGACGGTATCGCCCAGCGCATCGTCCAGATCGCCGAAACCGCGCATCGCGACGATCTTGCCGCGATCGGTGCGCGCGCGTTTCGCGTCTGCCTGCCGGTACCGATACATCCCGGCACGCATGTGAGCGCGGCGATCACCGGGCGGCCGCTCGACATTGCCGCGGACGCGCTCCGGCCGATGCCGCCGCGCGGGCATATCGAGGTCGCGGGCAGCGACGATGTCGCAGGCTGGGTGGTCGCGGCGGGCCTGCCCGTCACGCTCCAGTTCGACGGCACCAGGATCGCGGCGATCGACGCGGCGATCGGCCGTCCCGATCTGGCGCAGATGGTGCCGGGCAGCGCACCGAATTACGGCTTCCGCGTCTCGTTGCGGGCATTGCGCACGCACGCGACGGTGTCGTCCGATCCGCCCCTCGAACCGGACGTGATCCTGCTGCGCGCCGGCACGCACGTCCTCGCCCGGTCGACGATCGTCCGCACGCCATTGGTGCGCGGCAAGCTCGAACGCGTGACGCCGGCCGAGGCCCGTGGCTGGGCGGCCGACGCGAACCGGCCCGACGGGAGCCTCGGCGTCGAGATGCGGGTCGATGGCATCCGCTATGCGACCGGGGTCGCAGACCGGTACCGCGCCGATCTCGTCGCCAAGGGCATCGTCGCATCGGGCGGTGGGTTCCGGTTCGAGATGCCCTCGATCAGCATGACAGGCGGCTCGACCGCGCATGTCTCGGTCCATGCGCAAGGCGACGACGCCGCGATCCGCGGCGCGACCGACATCGCGGTGCCCGAGCGGCGCTCGCTGCTGACGTCGGTGATCCTCGACATCCTGCCCGACCTCGACGAGCGCGGGGTGACGATCATCGTCCCGGTCTACAACGCACCGGTCGATACCGCCGCGTGCATCGATGCGCTGTGCCGCGCCACCGACATGCCCTGCCGGCTGATCCTGATCGACGATTGCAGCACCGACCCCGCGATCGCCGGCATCCTTGCTGCGGCAGCCGCGCTCCGCAATGTCGAGGTTCACCGCAACCCGCGGAATCTGGGGTTCACGCGCACCGTCAACCGCGCGATCGGGCTCGCCGGTCGCGACGACGTGGTCCTGCTCAATTCGGATACGCAGGTGACGACGGGGTGGCTGCAGGGCCTCCGCCTCGCCGCCTATAGCGGTCGGTCGGTGGCGACCGCGACCGCGGTGTCGGACAATGCGGGGGCCTTCTCGGTGCCCGATTCGGGCATGGCCAACCCGGTCCCCGCGGGTCTGTCGTTCGACGACATGGCGCGGCTGGTCCGGCAATCGGCGATGACGCTGCGCCCGGAGGTGCCGACCGGACACGGGTTCTGCATGTATATCCGCCGCGATGCGCTCGACCGGATCGGGCCGCTCGACGCCGCCGCGTTTCCGCGCGGTTATGGCGAGGAGAACGACTTTTCGATGCGCGCCGACCATGCCGGGCTGCGCAACGTCATCGACGACCGCACCTTCATCCATCACGAGGGGTCGGCGAGTTTCGGCGGCGAGAAGGCGGCGCTGTATGCGGCGGGGCGGCGGGTCGTCGACGACCGCTATCCGGAATACAAGGCGCGGATCGGCGTGTTCACGCGCGGCCGCGACATGCTGGCGATGCGATGGCGGATCCGGCGCGCGCTCGCCGCGGTGACCGCGCCGCCGCGCCCGCGCATCCTGTACGTCATCGCGACGCAGTCGGGCGGCACGCCGCAGACCAATCAGGATCTGATGGCCGCGCTCGCGGATCGGTTCGAACCCTGGCTGCTACGCTGCGATACCGCCCGGATCGAACTGTCGCGGCTGGACCGCGGCGCGCTCGTTTCCGTCGAGACCGCGGACCTCGCGCGCGGCCTCGATCCGCTCGTCCATCGCTCGAGCGAATATGACCTGATCGTCGCCGACATGCTCACCCGCCACGCGATCGAACTTGTCCACATTCGACACATGGCCTGGCACAGCACCACCCTCCCCCAAACGTGTCGCAGGCTGGGAATAGCGACGATTTTCTCGTTCCACGATTTCTATGCGCTGTGCCCGACAGTGAAGCTGCTCGATCAGGACATGGTGTTCTGCGGGGGCCGTTGCACGCCGGGGCCTGGCCGGTGTCGCCCCGAACTATGGCCCGCCGATGCGTTTCCGAACCTGAAACATCAGTTCATTCATCGCTGGCGCGCGATGATGACCGCCGCGCTGCATCACTGCGATGCGTTCGTCACGACAAGCCCGACCGCGCGGACGATCATCCTGGAGGGATTGCCCGGTCTCACGGACCGGCCGTTCGACGTCATCCCGCATGGACGAAGCTTCGAAACCTTCGGGACGATGGCGGCACGCGACCCGGGCGCACCGCTCAAGATCCTCGTCCCCGGCAATTTGTCGGCGGCCAAAGGCTCCGTGCTGATCGAGGCCGTGGCGGCGATCGACGAGGGGCGCACCTTCGAGTTTCACGTCCTTGGCGACTCGGGTCACATGACCGCACGGCCCGGGCTGATCCTGCACGGACGATACCAGCGCGATGCGTTTGCAGCGCGCGTCGCCGAGATCGCGCCGCATGTCGGCGCGATCCTCTCGATCTGGGCGGAGACCTATTGCCATACGCTCACCGAACTCTGGGCGGCGGGACTGCCGGTCATCGGCTTCGATATCGGCGCGGTGGGCGACCGGATCAGAGACTCGGGCGCCGGATGGCTGCATCATGTCAACATCCCCCCCGCCGACCTGGCGCAGTGGCTAACGCATTTGTCCGCGCTCCCCGAGGCCATAGAGGCCGCCGGCGGGGCGACTCTCCACTGGCAAGACACGGTCGGCCGTCACTACGACACCGCAGCGATGGCAGATCGTTACGGTGCGGTATACGCGCAGGTGCGGGAGACCCGCCGTGCGTTCAGCCGCCCAATTCCCTGAGCGAACAAAGGCGTACAGGTCTAGGATCACGCCGAGTGACCGTGTCGCCTGCCGGTTCATATAGACGGCCATCCCGGACGCAGGTACGGGACGATGTTTCCCACAAGGAGCCGACGATCGCCGACCCTCTATTCGTGACTGACACGATGTATAGCCTGTTCCACCGTGATGGCATCCCAACGACGGACGACCTCTCGACCGCCATCGGCAGCGCAACGCGAGTCATCCTGCCCGGCAGCGCGCCGGTCGTCAGAAACGCTCCTCTCTTCTTCGCGATCGATCCGCGAGTCGCCGACGTGGAGCGCGAACACCAGGTCCGCGCAGGGCCGGTCGCGACGACGCGCCTGGCGCCCGCGTTCATGGCGGCATTGCCGCATGGCACGATCCTGACCGAGGGTTTCCTGGTCGCCGATCAGGACGATCGCATCCTCAGCGACAGCTTCCGGGCGTTTGGATCGCTGGCGCGGCACGGGTTCCAGGAACATGCCGACCGGCTGTTCTCGATCGACCGGACCGCAAGCCCCGAGCTGCCCGGCACCCATCTGGTCGTCGGCATCCAGACGAACCTGAATTATTTCCACTGGCTGCTGGAAGCGATGCCGCGATTGTGGCTTGCCCAGCATGAAGGCCTGGCGGCGGACTCGACGGTCTGGCTGCCACCACTGCGTCCATGGATGGCCGACATGCTGACCGCGCTGGACCCGATCGAGCGGCGCGCCACGCAAGGGACGGGCATTACCCGGTGCGAGCGCCTGCTGATGCCGGCGCGCGGGCTCGGCAATATCCATACATTCTGCCCGCACGCGTTTGCGATGGCCGATCAGATCCGCGAGCGGTACGCGCCCGAGACGCGGTCCGGACGCAGACTGTTCGTCACGCGCGCCGATGCTGGGTCCCGCAAGCTGGTCAACGAGGACGAGATCATCGCAATCGCTGCGGACTATGGATTCGAGACCGTCTCGCCCCAGCATCTCTCCTTCCGCGACCAGGTCGACCTGTTCGGCGGGGCGGACGCGATCGCCGGCCCGCTAGGCGCCGGGCTCGCCAACGCGGCGTTCCTGCGTCCGGGTAGTGCACTGATCGAGCTCGCCCCCGAAGGACGCGAGGGCGATGCCACGCTGTTCGCCAATCTCGCGCATCATCGCCAGCTCGACTATCTGGCTGCGGTCGGCCCGACCGTCCCTACCGACGCGCGGGCGGTGGATCGGCGGGACTTTTGGGTTGATACAGAGATCGTGCGCAAATTGTTTGCGGCGCTCGGGTGAGAAAAGCGTGTCAGGCGGGGACCATGGCGGCGAGGATGTCGTCGACGGTCCCGACCGCGAACGCGCTATATTCGTCGCCGATCGCATAGGGCAGCAACACCCGGCGGCCGTCGAGCAACCCGCCGCAGCTATAGGTGACGTTGGGCACGTAGCCGCCGCGCTGCTCCGCGGACGGGAAGAGCAGCGGCGACGGCGTCCGCGCGAGCAGCTTCGACGGATCCGCCTTGTCGAGCAGGCAGGCGCCGATGCAATAGCCGCGGACCATGCCGACGCCGTGCGTGAAGACCAGCCAGCCCTCGTCGATCTCGAGCGGCGACCCGCAATTGCCGAGCTGGACATATTCCCACGGATATTTCGGCGCCATGATCGGCGTGCCGCTGTCCCAGGTGTAGAGATCGTCCGAGCGCAGCAGCCAGATATTCTCGCTGTCCTGCCGCCCGAGCATCACGAACTGTCCGTCGATCCGCCGCGGGAACAGCGCCATGCCCTTGTAGCCGGTCATCGACCCCGCGAGTGGCCGCATCTCGAACGTGCGCATGTCGATCCCGCGCAGCATCTCCTGTCGCGCGGTCCGACCGTCGAACGCGGTATAGGTGCCGATGACGCTCTGCACGCCGTCATGATCGGTGAAGGTGACGAGCCGGAGATCCTCGACCCCCTGACGCTGGCTGGGCAGCACGGGGAAGATCACCGTCTCGGACACGTCGCGGCTGTCCTCGCACCGCAGCCTGACCCAGTCCGCCTCGGTCCGGTCGATCTGCGGCGGCACGCCGTTCGCGCTCGGCGGATCGAGCACCAGCCGGTCGCCCGGCCCCCATTCGCCGGTCCGGAACGTCACCGACGAGATATGCCCCTCGCCGATCCCGCGCAGCGACAGCAGGAACCGCACCGCCCCCGGTTCGCTCGGCTGCCCCTCGAGCGCGTCGTCGGGCAGCCGGACCATGCTCGGGTTGAACAACGCCGCCGATTCGAACGCATATTCCTGGCTGAAATAGGCGCCGATCAGGAACTGCTCGTCCTCGTCGAACTCGCCCGCCCCGATCTCGTCGCGGACCTCGGCAAAGCGCCGCAGGAAGACCTGATCGGCATTGCGGTGGCGTTCGCGCATCGGCGCGGTCAGCAGCGCGCGCATCCGCGTCCGCAGCGCGGGATCGGTGGCGCGGACCCGGTCGACCACGGCCTGCGCGCGGGACGGCCGGCCATCGTCGAACGCCTCGGGATAGGCGAAGCTGAACGGGCGGATCACGGTGCGCGACGGATCGGGCTTGAGCTCTAGGTCGAGCTTGGTGAAGACATCGGCTGCGGCCATGAAGTCGATCCCGCGCGGATCGGACCAGCCTCGCGGCGCGCTGTCCGTATCGGCCGGGCCCGTATCGGCTGCGTCCGTATCGGCCGGGAGGGAGTGCGCAGCGTCAGGTGTCGTCATGATCGGCCCTTCGAACGGAGATGATGGAGGAGCGCTGCACGCGCCGATTCGATCCCTGCGCGGCGCTCGAATCCCGCTGCTGGCGATGATGCCCCGGGCGGCGGCGGCGTTTTCGCGGATGCCTTGACGGCCGCGACGTTGTAGCAGCGCGCGATGGCCAAGCGTAAAGTCTACCTCATCGCGGTGCTGCCCGATGGCTATGTCAAGACGATCGGCCCTACCGCGCTCGACCTGACGCATTACTGGCGGATCGTCGCGGTGCTCGCCAACGGCAAGACCGAGGTCTTCTGGGGCCACAGCAAGTCGCTCGCCGAGGCGAAGCGGACCAAGAATCTCGCGGTCGAGGCGGCGGCAACGCGCGGGTGGAAGAGCCATGCGGTCGATATCGTCGAACTGGTCCGCAGCGATACGCCCGACGCGGGGTAGCGCGGGTTTGGGCGGGGGGCGGTGGAAACTGGCTGGTGTTGCGTGCCCTCCCCCTCCGTCGCCTTCGGCGCCACCTCCCCCTGGCGGGGGAGGATTTGCGGGCGATCGATTATGGCGCGGTGCAGCATAAGGCGGTAGGCGCGCAGGCATGACGCAATCGCCTACCCCCTTCGCCCTTGGTCGTCGCGAGTTCGTCGCCTTCATCGCTGCGATCATGGCGGTCAACGCGCTCGGGGTCGACCTGATGCTGCCCGCGCTGCCCGCGATCGGCGCCGAGCTCCATGCCGCCACCGCCAATTCGCGGCAGTGGATCGTCACCGCCTATGTGTTCGGGTTCGGGATCGGGCAGCTGGCCTATGGACCGCTCGCCGATCGCTATGGCCGGCGGCCGATCCTGCTCGTCACGCTGGTCGGCTTTGTCGGCGCGAGCATCTTCGCGGCGAGTTCGGCGACCTTCACCGCGCTGATCTGCGCGCGGATCCTGCAAGGGCTGATGTCGGCATCGACTCGCGTGCTGGCCGTCGCGATCGTCCGCGACCGCTATTCGGGACGGCAGATGGCCAAGACGGTGTCGCTGGCGCAGATGATCTTCTTCCTCGTGCCGATCCTCGCGCCGAGCATCGGCCAAGTGCTGCTGGGGATCGGGCCGTGGCGGTTCATCTTCTACGCGCTGGCCGGGTTTGCCGCGTTCGTCCTCGCCTGGTCGGCGCTGCGCCTGCCCGAGACGCTGGCGATCGAGCGCCGCGTAGCGATATCGCTGACGTCGCTGCGCGCCGCGTACCGGCTGACGCTGACCAACCGCTATTCGATCGGCTATGCGACCGCCGCCTCGCTGACGTTCGGCGGGATCATCGCGTTCGTATCGTCGGCGCAGCAGATCTTCGTCGACGAGTTCGGCGCGGGCGACCGGTTCACGATCCTGTTCGCGATCTGCGCGTTCGCGATGGCCGTCGCCTCGTTCGCCAACAGCCGACTGGTCGAACGGCTCGGCACGCGGCTGATCTCGCAGGCGGGCGTGTTCGTCCTCATCCTGGTGTCGCTGATCCACCTCGCGGTCATCGCCGCGGGTGTCGAGACGCTGTGGAGCTATATCGCGCTGCAGGCGCTCAGCATGACGTGCATCGGCCTGTGCGGATCGAATTTCGGCGCGATGGCGATGGAGCCGGTCGGGCATATCGCGGGGACCGCGTCGTCAGTGCAGGGCTTCATCACCAGCGTCGGCGCGGTGGTGGTCGGATCGCTGATCGGACAGGCCTATGACGGGTCCACCTTCCCGCTCGCGATCGGGTATCTCGGCATCGGGCTGGGGGCGCTGGCGATCGTCTATCTGGTCGAGGGCGGTTTCTGGTTCGGGCGAAAGGCCGCGCCGCGCTGAGCCGTGGTGTAAAAAGATCACACTCGATCAACAGGATCGCTGCGTCGGGAACCGTTACGTGGGCGTGACGGTTTGCGTCGTCACCATAACTACAGGATACCGATCATGAAGAAACTGACCGTAGCGCTGATGATGGCCGCGCTGACCGTTCCGCTCGCTGCATGCGGCGGCAAGGGCGACGACAAGCTGGGCAGCCAGGTCGAGGGCGCCGCGGACAACCGCGCCGACGCGCTCGAGGCGACCGCCGACAACCTGGAAGACCAGGCCAAGGCCGTGCGCGAGAGCGGCGACCAGCAGGCCGACGCGATCGACGATGCCGACGTGAACGCGCAGGCGATGCCGGCCAGCGAGAAGGCGGCACTGGTCAACGGCAGCGAGAAGCTGCGTTGATGATCCTCCCCCCGGGTGAACCCCGGGGGGATTTTTCTATAGCGATGCGAGACGGCGACACCGGGCTAGTCGACCGGATCGACCAAACGGGTTGCGCGACATGACTTACAGGGGCCGTATCGAGACCGGGGGATTCCTCGTCTTCCTGACGATCATCACCATCGCATTCGGCGCGGTGGTATCGTCCTTCGCCGCGGCGTTGCTGTGGAGCGCGCTCGCCGCGATCCTGTTCCAGCCGCTCTACCAGCGGCTGCTGGCGCGCCATCCCGGCAAGCGCAACCTCGCCGCGTCGCTGGCGATGCTGATCATCTTCATCGCGGTCGTCGTGCCGACGCTGGTGATCGCGAGCATGATGATCGACCAGGCGACCTCCGTGTACAGCAGCATGCAGGGCGGGCAGATCAATTTCTCCGCCTATTTCAAGCAAATCCATGACGCCCTCCCTGACCGGCTGCAAATGCTGGTCGACAAGTCGGGGATCGACAGTTTCGAGCGGCTGCAGACCCGCGTGTCCGACGCGCTGGGCAACAGCGTAAGGACGATCGCCGGCCAGGCGCTGTCGATCGGGCGCAATGCGTTCGCGTTCCTGCTGGCGTTCGGCATCGCGCTGTACGTGACGTTCTTCCTGCTGCGCGACGGCGACCGGATCGGGCCGGCACTCTGCCGCTCGCTGCCGCTCGAACCGTCGGTGACGCAGAGGCTGGTCGACAAGTTCGTCGCGGTCGTGCGCGCGACGATCAAGGGATCGGTGATCGTCGGGCTCGTCCAGGGCGGGCTCGGCGCGATCACCTTCTGGCTGGTCGGGGTGCCCGCGGCGTTGCTGTGGGGCCTGCTGATGGCACTGACGTCGCTGCTGCCCGCGCTGGGGCCGGCGATCGTCTGGGTGCCCGTCGCGGTCTATCTGCTCGCGACCGGAGCGATCTGGCAGGGTATCGCGGTGGTCGTGTCGGGCGTCGTCGTGATCGGGCTTGCGGACAATATCCTCCGCCCGATCCTGGTCGGTCGCGATACGGGGATCCCCGATTTCGTCGTGCTGGTGACGACGCTGGGCGGGATCGAGATGTTCGGGCTGAGCGGGATCGTCGTCGGGCCGGTAGTCGCGGCGCTGTTCCTCGCCGGGTGGCAGATCCTGACCGAGCAGCGGCTGGGGCGGACGAAGAACGACGCGGAGGCTTGAGCGCGGTCGGGGTGGCCGTTGCCGGAGCGCGGCGCCCCCTTCCGTCAGGCTGACGGCTGCCACCTCCCCCTGCCAGGGGGAGGTTTTTTTTGGCGTCGCGTCCGCGGGGGGCCAAAAAAAACCACCCCGTGCTGAGCACGGAGTGGCCTAGGTTCAGGGAGGAGGTACGCTAGAAGCGTACCGTACGGCGTCGCGAAAGGGGGGGACACGATGCCGTACAGGATCTAAATGGGTGAGACCCGATTTGGTTCAACCCTTGTTGCACCGCACGCCGATTTTTTTTCGGGCACTGTCGGGCGCGGGCTCCGATCGCGGTTTCAGCGGCGATCCAGCACCGGCGCGATCCGGGTCAGGACGGGGTCGCGCAGCAGCAGGTGATGCCGCAGCGCGGCGGCGATGTGCAGCACGACCAGCGCGAGCATCACCCAGCCAAGCAGCTCGTGCGCCTCGTGACCGAAATGCCCGGTCGCCTTCGACACGGGCAGGTTGGGGACCGCGAACAGGCCGAACCAGTCGGTGCCGCCCGGCTTGCCGCCTGATACCATCAGCCAGCCAGTGACCGGCAGCGCGAGCATCAGGACGTAGAGCAGCGTGTGCGAGCCATGCGCGAGGACCCGCTCCCACATCGGCGTGCGCAGCGGCAGCGGCGGCGGGCGATGCGCCAGCCGCCATGCGATCCGCGCGACCGTCAGCGCGAGGATCGCCAGGCCGAGCGCCTTGTGCGCGCCCATCCAGCTGCGCAGCGCGGGAATCGAGTCGTGCAGCAACCCGACTGCCAGGTTGAGGATGATCAGCAGCGCGATCGTCCAGTGAAACCAGATCGCTACGCTCGAGTAGCGATCCGGACGATCCTGCGCTGCCATGCCTATTCCTTTGCTAACGGTCCTGGAGACGCGCGATCAGACGTTGAACGGCGCGGGGGCAGGCATCTGCTGCTGCGGCGCCTGGCCGAGCTGGACCTGGCGCGCGAAGATGTCGCGCATCAGCGACAGCGAGAACAGGTGCGCGTAGAGCAGCGGGAGCATGCCCGACTTGCTCATCTTGCGCAGCGCATCGCCGCGCAGGTCGACCAGCTTCTCTTCGTTGATCATCTGGAACCCGCGATAGACGAAGGGCTGCTCGGCGCCGTCGGGCTGGATCGTGACTTCGCCGTCCATCAGCAGCTCGAGCTCGCGCAGCTCGTTCATGAAGTTCTGCGTGCGCGCGCCGGCCTGTTCGAACGATTCGTTGAAGCCGAGGATGTTCTTGGTCAGCTCGGTCGGCTGGCCGTTCTCGAACAGCGCATCGCCGTCCTCGAACTCACCCAGCGTCGGCGAGGTGGGATCGAAGCAGAGCGACAGCTCCTGCGCGTCGGGGTGCAGGCGGGCGAGCATGTACGGGTAGCGACGGACATAGGCGGGCACGTAGAAGGTGCTCTCGGTCAGCTTGCCGTCGTCGCCGACGAATACGTTGACGCCCTCGTTCAGGCCCATCAGCGCGAGCGGAATCGCGTCGTCGCCGGTCGAGAAGACGATCGGCATGTGGCGCTGGACCAGCGGAAACTCGTCGACGGTGATCGGGATCGCGTGCTGGCCGACCAGGAACGGCGCGCTGTCCTGCGGGCGGACCTTGTAGTTGGCGTGCGTATCGCTCGAGAGCGGCTCGAGGCCATTGTAGAAAAGCGGAAGCTGCGCGGTGCTGGCCATGTTACTCTCCGGATCGGTCGTTCAAACGCCGGTGGCTGGTGCCACCGATTGGGGCGAGGCTCTATGGTGCGCCGGGCGGGCGTGCAAGTGTGACGAGCTTGCCCGGGTTGAGGATGCCGAGCGGATCGAGCGCGGCCTTGATCGCACGGAGTGCAGTCATCCGCGCGGGCGACGACAGCCGTTCGAGCTCTTCGCGCTTCATCTGGCCGATGCCGTGCTCGGCGGAGATCGACCCGCCCGCTTCGGTCACGAGATCGCCGACGAAGCGGGTGACGACCGGCGCATCCTCGGCATACCAGCGCGCGGGGTCGGTGCCGGGCGCGGCGCGGACGTGGAAATGGACGTTGCCGTCGCCGAGATGCCCGAACCCGCTCGCATGCGTGCCGGGAAAGCGCGCATCGCACGCCGCCGCCGCCTCGATCATGAAGTCCGGCATCGTCTCGACGGGGATCGAGATGTCGTGCTGCGTCGCGGGGCCCAGCGCGCGCTCGGCCGCGGACAGCGAATCGCGCAGCAGCCAGAACGCCGCGGACTGGGCTTCACTCGCGGCGATCGTCGCATCCGCGAGCGCGCCATCGGCGAGCGCGTCGCCGAGCAGTCGTTCGAGCAGCGCGGACGGGGATTCGCCCGCGGTGGTCGGTGAGGTCGCCTCGATCAGGAGATGCCAGGGGTGCCGGCCGGAGAGCGGCGCGCGGGCGTCGGGGAGGTGCGCGATCGCCGCGTCGAGCGATTCGGCGGGGAGGATCTCGAAGCTCTCGATCGCGTCGGTCCGTGCCTGCACCCTGCGCAGGAGCCGCAGCGCCGCCTGCGGGGAGTCGATGCCGACCCAGGCGGTGCCGCGCGCGGCGATCGCGGGCGCGAGCCGCAGCGTGGCGGCGGTCACGATCGCCAGCGTCCCCTCCGCGCCGATGAACAGCTGATCGAGGTCATAGCCGCGATTGTCCTTCTTCAGCGCGGACAGGCCGTCATGGATGCTGCCATCCGCCAGAACCGCCTCGACGCCCGCGACCAGCCCGCGCATCGTGCCGAACTTGAGCACCTGCGTACCGCCCGCATTGGTCGAGACGAGCCCGCCGATCGTCGCCGTCCCGCGCGCGCCGAGCGTCAGCGGGAAGCGCCAGCCCTGCCCTTGCGCCGCGCCGTCGAGGTCGGCGAGGATCACGCCCGCCTCGGCGATCGCGAGCCCGGCGTCGGCATCGAGGCGGCGGATGCGGTTCATCCGGCGCAGCGACAGGATCAGCGCGTGGCCATCCGCGGGTGCGGTCGCACCGCCGACCATCGAGGTGTTGCCGCCCTGCGCGACGAGCGGCACGCGGTGCGCGGCGGCGGCCTTGACGATCAGCGCGACCTCCGCGGTCGAGCCGGGCGCGAGCATGGCGGGCGCCGCGCCGTGGAACCGGTCGCGCCAGTCGTGCAACCAGGGATCGATGTCCGCGGGGTCGGTGACGATCGCCTTGGCGTCGAGCAGCGGCGCGAGCGCGGACAGCATCGCGGCTTGCGAAGATGTCAGGGTTGCTGTCTGATTTTCGGGCACGGTCGATGTGCTAGACAAAATTCATCGCGCGTTCAACGATTGGCCCTAACGGTTACGTCAGCATGATCCATCCCGCGATTCCCGCCACCCTGCTCGCGCTCGCGGGCCCCTTCGCTGCGGCGATGCGCGATGCCCCGCAGCCAGGAGTCGCGCTCGACCGCCTGCAGATCGCGCAGGTATCGATCCACGAACGCATCATCATCCGCGTGCCGCGGATGAGCCGGATGCCCGCGCGCAGCTATGCGCCGCCGCGCGAATGGAAGGAGCATAAGGGCCCCAAATGCATCGCGGTCGCCGCGATCGCGGGCGCGATGCTCAACAAGGACGGCGCGGTCGATCTGGTAATGGACGATACGACGCGATTGCGCGCGCGGCTCGACGGCGACTGCAAGCCGCTCGATTATTATTCGGGCTTCTACCTGCGGCCGGGGCCCGACGGGCAGATCTGCAAGGGACGCGACGCGATCCGGATGCGATCGGGCGCACGCTGCGAGATCGATGCGTTCAAGAGCTTGCGGCCGAAGAAGTAGCGGCGGGCAATAGCCGCGAAGGATGGCCTGCAGCATCTGCGGCAGTACGGACGCCTGCACTTTGCATCTTCTTTCCGTCATCCTGACGAAAGTCAGGATCCAGGGTAACCAACGCTGACGCACGTGGCTCTGGATCCTGACTTTCGTCAGGATGACGGAACTGGCAGGGGGCTGCATCAGGATGACGGGGGCTGGACTGGGCACGATCAGGACTGGCCGCGCTACGGGAATGCGCCGCTGCATCCACTTCCACGTCAATCTACCGACGTTTCCTTGACATTTGTCGACAAATCGGCGAGCGCCGGAACGCTTGAGGGCAGTGCATTTCACCCTCCATTTACCGGACATTTGCATGAGTTTTGCCGATCTCGGCCTCTCCGACGAACTGCTGAAGGCAGTCACCGACTCCGGCTATACCGAGCCGACCCCGATCCAGGCCGGTGCGATCCCGTCCGTGCTGATGATGCGCGACATTATCGGCATCGCCCAGACGGGCACCGGCAAGACCGCGTCGTTCGTGCTGCCGATGATCGACATCCTGGCGCACGGCCGTAGCCGCGCGCGGATGCCGCGCAGCCTGATCCTCGAGCCGACGCGCGAACTCGCCGCGCAGGTGGCGGAGAATTTCGAGAAATACGGCGTCAATTCGCACCTCTCGATGGCGTTGCTGATCGGCGGCGTGTCAATGGGCGACCAGCTCGCCGCGCTGGAAAAGGGCGTCGATGTCCTGATCGCGACGCCGGGCCGGCTGATGGACCTGTTCGGGCGCGGCAAGATCATGCTCAACGGCTGTTCGCTGCTGGTGATCGACGAGGCGGACCGGATGCTCGACATGGGCTTCATCCCCGACATCGAGGAAATCTGCACCAAGCTGCCCAAGCAGCGCCAGACGCTGCTGTTCTCGGCGACGATGCCGCCGCCGATCAAGAAGCTGGCGGACAAGTTCCTGACCAATCCCAAGACGATCGAGGTGTCGCGCCCGGCGTCGACCAACCTCAACATCAAACAGTATCTGGTGCCGGTGCCGAGCCAGACCGCCAAGCGCGAGACGCTGCGCCGCATCCTTGCGCAGGACGAGGTCACCAACGCGATCATCTTCTGCAATCGCAAGACGACGGTGCGCGACCTGAACAAGGTGCTGAAGCAGGCGGGCTACAAGTCGGGCGAGATCCACGGCGACATGGAACAGCCGCAGCGGCTCGCCGAGCTCGAGCTGTTCAAGACTGGCGCGGTGACGATCCTCGTCGCGTCGGATGTCGCGGCGCGCGGGCTCGACATCAAGGGCGTGTCGACGGTGTTCAACTATGACGCGCCGTGGCATCCCGACGATTACGTCCACCGGATCGGCCGCACCGGCCGCGCCGGGGCCAGCGGCACCGCGTACACGTTCGTCGCACCCGACGATTCGGAGAACATCCAGAATATCGAGAAGCTGACCGGCCAGACGATCGAGCGGCTGAGCATGGGCGGCGAGCCCAAGGCCGCCGCGCCCGCGCCCGTCGTCGAGGACGACGGGCAGGCGCCGCGTCGCGAACGCTCGCGGCACCGTCGTGCCCCGCGCGCGGATACGGTCGCACCGGCGATCGTCGCCGAGGTGCTGGCCGCCGCCGCCGAGCCGGTTGCGGCCGAGCCGGTGCCGGAGGTGAAGCGCTCGCGGTGGCAGCGTACGCCGATCGACGAGCCGGTCGCGGCGATCGTGCCGGCGCGTGCCGTCGTGGCGGCGCCGGTTGCGACTCCGGTGGAGCCGGTTCGGGTCGCGCCTGCGCCTGCCCCTACCCCCGCTCCGGTTGCAGCGCCGCGCTTCGTGACGGTGCCCGCCGAGCCGGTACGCCCCAAGGCCGCGCCGCGTGCCGAGCCTGTCCGTGCGCAGCAGGGTGAAGCGAGCCGGGTTGAAGCGAACCGGGGCCGTCGCGAGCCGGTCAATCCAGCGGCTGATGACGGCTGGAACGGGCCGTTCCCGAGCTTCCTCAATGCCGTCATCGGAGGATATGAATGATGTCGATCAAGCACCTTGCCACGCTCGCGCTGCTCGCGACTGCCGTTGCAGCGCCGGCTGCGCCGCGCGGCGCGGTCTCGGCACCGCGAATCAGCGCGACGAGCTTCGACCGGCTGCCGACGCCGCTGCCGCTGCCCTATGACGAGAAGGCGAACGCCGATGCGCAGGTCGCCGCGGCGCGCGCGCGTGCGGTCAAGACGCACAAGCGGTTGCTGATCGATCTCGGCGGCAACTGGTGCCTCGATTGCCGGTTGCTCGCGGGGACGATCGATCTTCCCGAGATGAAGCGGTTCGTCGACAGCAAGTTCGTCGTCGTCACGGTCGATATCGGCCGGTTCGACAAGAACGGGCAGATCGCGGCTCGCTATGGCATCAAGGGGCGGCTGAAGGGCGTTCCGGCCGTGCTGATCGTCGATCCACGCAGCAACCGGTTGCTGAACGCGGGGCATGAGACGGAACTCGCGGATGCACGCTCGATGGGACCGCAGGCGCTGGCCGACTGGCTGGCGAAATGGGCGGCCTGATCGGGGTTTGCTGACGGGTGCGGGGCTGGCTTTGGGCCGGCTCTGTACGTTTGTTTGATCGGGGTTGCCGGGCTGCTGTTTGGGTCGGGTGATCGTCGATGCGTTCGGCTTTGATGCCCGACTTGCCGTCGTCGCGACGAAAGTCAGGATCCAGGATACCAACCGCAGCGCCCGTGGCTCTGGATCCTGACTTTCGTCAGGATGACGGGGGTGTTGGGGTTGGCGTTGGGGCCGCCGATCGGGCGCTCGACCAGCTGGTTGGTTTTCTTGAGCCGCGTTGCACTCGTGTTTTTAGCGTCGACTGATGGTCGGTACATCCGGTGCGCCCCGCCCAACCTTCCGTCATCCTGACGAACGTCAGGACCCAGGATACCATCCGCAGCGTCCGTGGCTCTGAGTCCTGACTTTCGTCAGGATGACGGGGTTGGGTGGGGCTGGCGTCGCGGCGCTAGCCGCGTGTTCTTCCGGGCTGGGAACGCTTGCCCGATGAACGCTGCCCTTGCGTCCTACGCAGCTGTAGCCATCGTTGCGTCATCGAGGGCGGCGGCGCGTAGATAGGCGGCGCGGTTCGTCAGGTTTGCGGCGTATGCCACGAACGCATCGCGCTTCGGGAGCCAGCCGAACTGCATGCCCCAGATCACCTGCGATCCGACATAGACGTCGGCGGCGGTGAACCGCGCGCCGGCGATGTAGGGGTGTGCGGCGACCGCGTGTTCGAGCACGTCGATCACGCGTTCGAAGCTGCCATAGCCGATCATCCGTTGTTGCGCGGCATCGGGCACGACGCCGAGCGCGCGGTTGCCGGTCGCGGCCTCGACCGGGCCGGCGGCGAAGAACAGCCAGCGATAATAATCGGCGCGTTCCTCGTCGCGGGGGCCGAGTTCGGCGTCGGGGAACGTGTCGGCGGGATAGGCGCAGATCGCGGCGCATTCGGTCACGGTCTTGTGGTTGTGGACGATCGCCGGAACCTTGGCCATCGGGTTGATCGACAGATGCGGCTCGGCCTTCATCGTCGTTTCGTAGTCGAGGATGACGGTGTCATACTCCTCCCCGACCTCTTCGAGCATCCACCGCGCGATCCGGCCTCGCGACATCGGGTTGGTGTACAGGGTCAGCGTCATGCGACTCTCCATGAGAACGGATCGCGAACGAAGGTCTCATGGAGTAACGCCGTGGTCAAGAGCGCGCGCGGCTGAAGCCTGCAGTGCGAACGTCCGTCATCCTGGGCTCGACCCAGGGCCCAGAGCCAAGAACGATACCGCGCTTGGCTCTGGATCCTGACTTTCGTCAGGATGACGGTTTTACAAGTGCAAGTTTTACACCAGCGCCTTGTCGAACAGGGCCAGCATGCGCGCCCAGGCCTTGTCCGCCTGGACCGCGTTGTAGACCTTCGAGTCGGGTGGGCACCAGCCGTGCATCGTGCCGGCATAGACCTCGATCTCGGCGGGCAGCTTGGCCGCGGCGAACGCGGTGCGCAGCGTGTCCTTCTCGGTGGGCGAGCGCGCGTCGTCGTTGGCGGCGATCGCGATGAGGTAGCGGCCCTTCATCTGCGGGATCAGCAGATGCGGGCTGTCGGGCGTGTCGGTGACGAAGCCGCCGCCGTGGAAGGTCGCGCCGGCGCGGATGCGGTTCGGGACGGCGGCCGCGGTGCGCAGGACCATCGGACCGCCCATGCAATAGCCGGTGGTGGCCAGCCCACGCTTGCGATCGGTCTGCGGCTGCGCGTCGATGAAGGCGGTGAAGGCCTTTGCGTCACGGACCGTGCCGTCGGCGCTGAGCGCGTCGCGGAACGGCGCGATGCGCGCGCGGACGGCGGGCTGGTCGTAGGATTCGCCGGGCTTGAGGAACGGCGCCTTGGTCGAGCGGTAGAACTGGTTGACGACGAGCACGGCATAGCCCGATTGCGCGAGGCGGTCGGCCATCTGGCGGAAGGCAGGGCGCAGGCCCATCACGTCGGGCCAGATCAGCACGCCGGGATGCTTGCCGGTGGCGGGCGCGACGAAATAGGCGTCGGCCTTGCCGTCGGGGGTGGTAATCGACACGTCGCGGCCCTTGATGACCGCGGCGTTGGCGGGGGCGGGCAGCAACATCGTCAGCCCCATCGCGCCGGTCATCACACCAAACTGGCGGCGCGAGACGCCCGCCAGATAGGCTTCGTTATCGTCTGCGGTATGCTCGTCGCACATGGGCCTATCCTCTTGTATTTGGCCGCATGCTAGCTCAGGTCGCGCGCCACCACCACACGCCATCTTGCGTTTCGCGGACGGCGCGGCGCTCGACCTCGAGGCGGCGGAGATGCGCGAGCGCCTCGCCGGTCGCCATGCCGAGCACGTCGGGACCGATCGCGCGGCGGAAGAGGCGGCCGAAACAGTCGACCGCGCGGCGCGGCTCGGCGAGGAAGACGGCGAGTTCGTCGAGTCGTTCGCGGTGCTCGCGGTCCATCGCGTCGAGGCGCGTGTGGAGGCCGGTGAACGGGTCGCCGTGGCCGGGGAGGACGAGCAGGTCGGCGGGGAGTGTCTTCAGCTTGGCGATCGAGGCGAACCATTCCCCCAGCGGGTCGGCGCCCGGTTCGGTGACGCCGAGCGAGACGTTGGGGCTGATCCGCGGGAGGACCTGGTCGCCGGCGATGAGGATGCCGCCGGCTTCGTCGAGCAGGCACGCATGTTCGGGGCTGTGACCGGAGCCGGTGACGATCCGCCAGTCGCGCGCGCCGATCGTGAGCGTGTCACCGTCCTCGATGCGGGTGTAGCTGAGCGGCAATGGCGTGATGATCTTGCGGAAGCCGGCCCAGCCCTTGGCGGTGGCGTGGGCGATCTGCGCGTCGTCCCAGCCTGCGGCGTGCCAGAAGGCGAGCATCTCGGGCGGGACCGAGTCGCGCGCGTCGGCGGCGAGCATGCGCGCGGTCAGCCATTCGCCGCGCGTCATGATCAACGGGGCGGCGTGGTGGTCGCACATCCAGCCGGCGAGGCCGATATGGTCGGGGTGGAAGTGCGTGCCGATCATCCGGGTGACTCGGACGCCGGCCTTGGGTCCTGCGAACACGGCCTTCCAGGCGTCGCGCGCGGGGGCCGTGTTCATGCCGGTGTCGATGAGCGCGTCGCCGTCGCCATCGGCGAGCAGCCAGCAATTCACGTGTTTCAGCGGGCCGGGGATGTGGAGGCGGACCCAGTCGATACCGGGGGCGACCTGCATCGTGCCGCCGCTTGCGGGCTCTGCGCCGCCGAACGGGTAGGTCAGGCCCTTGTGGCTGGTGGGCGCGAACGCGGTGTCGGGTTGGGTGGCCATGCGTTGCGGTTAGCAACTGGTCGGTTTGCAGGCCAGCGGCATCGGTTCGCCAGCTGCCAGCCAGAGCCGGCAGTCGGGTAAGTAACTCCTATACCTACAGCCACCTCCCCGGCGGAGGCCGGGGTCCAGTTGGAAAGGTCAGGATAACGGCGCGCCACCGTCGCCATGATCGTCCCCCAACTGGGCCCCGGCCTCCGCCGGGGAGGTGTAATGGGAGGACGCTGCGCCCCAAACGAAAAGGGCGGCACCTTTCGGCACCGCCCCTCCATGTCTTTTCCCCGGCGATACCGGGCTAAACGCTCAGCGCTTGAAGGGGTCGTCGAAGAGCGGCTTGACGGGCAGCACGCCGCCGTCCGCTACGAACTGCGCGTCCGCGGCTGCCTGGGTGCGTTCGGCGCGGAGCTGCTGGAGCAACACTTCGCGGTCGCCTTCGAGGCGGGTGTCGGTCGGGGCTTCCATGCCCGCGGCCTTGGCCGCCTTGGCCACCGCCGCGTCGAGCTCGCGCTGCGAGGTCAGGCCGAGCGTGACCGGATCCTTCGGCGTGATGTTGGCGATGTTCCAGTGGCTGCGGTCGCGGATCGCGGCGATCGTCGTGCGAGTCGTGCCGATCAGCAGCGAGATCGCGCCGTCGGTGATCTCGGGGTGATTGCGGATGATCCACGAAATGCCGTCGGGCTTGTCCTGGCGCTTCGAGACCGGCGTGTAGCGCGGGCCCTTGGTGCGGCGGACCTGCTCGGGGCCCTTGATCATCTTGAGCTGGTAATCGGGATCGGCGGCACCCTTGTCGATCTCGTCCTGCGTCACTTCGTGCGCGCGGACCGGATCGCGACCGGTGAGCTTGGTCGAGGTCGTGTCGTCGGCGATCGCCTGGATCTCGAGGATGTGCAGGCCGCAAAAGTCCGCGATCTGCTCGAAGCTGAGCGCAGTATTGTCGACCATCCAGGCGGCGGTCGCGTGGGGCATGAGCGGCTGGGCCACGGCGGAAACTCCGTAAAAATAGAAAGGGCCGCCCCTTTCGGAGCGGCCTGACATGAGAGAGACTTACTGCGCGCGGGCCTAACAGGCAAGCGAACAAGCGTCAGGCCGCCATGAGCTTCCTGTCGAGCGGAACGAGCGCGTGCAGGAACTGTCGGGCGCTCGCGGGCCAGCTGTAGCGGGCGGCATAGGCGGCGCAGGTGACGCTGCGGCGGGTGAGCGCGGCGGCGATCGCGACATCGAGATCGGCGTCCATCGCGCCGACGCGATCGTCGAGGACGTCGATCGGGCCGGTGACGGGATAGGCCGCGACCGGCGTGCCGCAGGCCAGCGCCTCGATCATGACCAGCCCGAACGTGTCGGTGCGACTGGGGAAGACGAGCACGTCGGCGGTGCGATAAGCCGCCGCAAGATCGAGCCCCGAACGCTGGCCGAGAAAGACGGCGTTGGGGAAGCGGCGCGCGAGCGAGGCGCGGGCCGGGCCATCGCCGACCACGACCTTGGTACCGGGATGCCTGGAGGCGAGGAACGCCTCGATATTCTTCTCGACCGCGACTCGCCCGACATAGAGCAGGATCGGGCCGGGCAGCGCCGCGATCTGCGGATCGCGCGCGCCATCGAAGCCGAATTGCGCGAAGTCGATCCCCCTGCCCCATTCGCGGACCTGGGGCAGCCCCTGGTCGACGAGCGTCTTGGCGACCGAGGGGGTGGAGACGAGGATCGACTGCGCGGGGCGGTGGAACCAGCGGATATAGCGCCAGATCCAGTCGGGGTTCGCGCCGGTGCGCGCGGCGACGTAATCGGGAAATTGCGTGTGATAGGCGCTGGTGAAGGGCAGCGCGCGGGCGAGGCACCAGGTGCGCGCGGCGAGGCAGACCGGGCCCTCGGTCGCGAGGTGGATCGCGTCGGGGCCGAACGCGGCGAGCATGCGGCCGACCGCGCCCGATCGCGCGAAGGCGAGGCGGATCTCGGGATAGGTCGGGCACGGCACCGAGGCGAAGCGTTCGGGCGAGACCACCAGAACCTGATGGCCGATCGATTCCAGTTCGCGCTGGACCGCCTGCAGCGTGCGGACGACGCCGTTGACTTGCGGGCTCCAGGCGTCGGTGACGATTGCGATACGCATCGGTGTTCTCCTGCTTGCCCTCTCCCGTCGGGGAGAGGGAGGGACCCGCCCGGCGCAGCCGGGTGGGAGGGTGAGGGCACGCTTTTCAGTCGCGTCGTGGACTTGCCCTCACCCGCGCCGCTGACGCGGCTTGCCCTCTCCCCGCGGGGGAGAGGGTTTCATCAGGCGGCTAGCGTCACGACCTTGTCCTGTTCGCGTGCGGCGATCTCGTCGGCCCAGTGGAGCAGCTCCATGCGGCCGTCGAAATGCTCGACCAGCGCGGTGCAGCCTTCGACCCAGTCGCCGTCATTGTAATAAGCGATGCCGGCGATCTCGCGCATTTCGGCGGTGTGGATGTGGCCGCAGACGACGCCCTCGACACCGCGGACGCCCGCCGCGTGCGCGACCACCTCCTCGAAGTGCGAGATGAAGGCGACCGCGTTCTTGACCTTGGCTTTCGCGTGCTTCGACAGCGACCAATAGGGCATGCCCAGCCGCCGCCGCACGCCGTTGACCCAGCGGTTGAGCCCCATCAACATCGTGTAGGCGGCGTCGCCGATATGCGCGACCCAGCGGTGCGCGAGCGTGATCGCGTCGAACTCGTCGCCGTGGAGCACGAGCAGGCGGCGGCCGTCTGCGGTTTCGTGGATCGCTTTGCGCCGGATCGAGATGCCGCCGAAGTCGAGCCCCGAATATTGGCGGAACACCTCGTCGTGATTGCCGGGGATGTAGACGACGCGGGTGCCGCGCTTGGCGCGCTTGAGCAGGCGCCAGAGCACGTCGTTGTGCGCGTCGGGCCAGTAAAATTTCTTCTTGAGCCGCCAGCCGTCGATCATGTCGCCGACCAGGTACATCGTCTCGCTGTCGACATGATCGAGGAAGTCGTTGAGCATGCCCGCATTGCAGCCGCGCGTGCCGAGATGGACGTCGGAGATCCAGATCGTGCGATACTGGCGCCGATCGACGATCGGTTCGGGTACGGACGGGCGCGAATGAATGAAATCGGCGATGTCGGCGATGTCGGCGCCCATGTTGCCAGATGGCGAAAACGTCGTAACGGCGTTCATGAGCCTGCCCCCGCGAAACTAACCTTGGGCATTCTTCTACTGGACTATTGTGACATCGTAATCGCAGTCCGGTGACTGTTCGAAGTCATTGTCGCGACGCTGTTGCAATGCACGCAAACGCGTTGACGAATCGCGGGGAAGCTGAACCTATGGCGCGACTATACAGGGAGATTCTATCGTGAAGTTCCGTTTCAAGAGCGTTGCCACGGCGGTTGCCGGGATGGCGATGATGACTGCGCCGACGATCGCATCGGCCGCCAATCCAGCCGCGTCGTTGTCGGTGGCCAAGCCGGCGACCGTCCGCGCGGGTACGCCGTCGTCGGGCAAGAGCGCGCTCGCCGAGGGTCCGACCGCGACCTATGTCAGCATCGGCATCCTGGCCGCGCTGGTCGTCGGCGTGCTGCTCGCGACGAGCGGCGGGGATGATTCCTCGGACAGCAACTAAGCGTGGGCTTTCCGGGACCGCGTCCCGGGTAAATTGGCGACCCTCCCCCGCCAGGGGGAGGTGCCGCGGTACGCGGTGGAGGGGGAGGTCACGGAACAGGCGTTTTCCTGTCCTCCCCCTCCGTCAGGCTGCGCCTGCCACCTCCCCCTGGCGGGGGAGGATTGGGTTTGGCGCGGGCGGCTGCGTTTTATTCCATCGTCAGGACGATCTTCCCGACATGGTCGCCGGCTTCCATCCGCGTGTGCGCGGCGGGGGCGTCGGCGAAGGCGAAGGTCCGGTCGATCACCGGCTTGAGCTTGCCCGCCTCGACATGCGGCCAGACGGTGCGCGCGAGTTCATCGGCGACCAGCGACTTGAACGCGGTATCGCGCGGGCGCAGCGTCGAGCCGGTCAGCGTCAGGCGGCGACGCATGATCTCGAACAGCGGCACCGTCGCGGTCATCCCGCGCTGCACCGCGATCGAGACGTGGCGGCCGTCCTCGGCGAGGCATTGCAGGTTGCGCGGGACATAGTCGCCGCCGACCATGTCGAGCACCGCCGCGACGCCCTTGCCGCCGGTGATCTCCTTGACGCGCTCGACATAATCCTCGGTCTTGTAGTCGATCGCGTGGGTGGCGCCGAGGCTGAGCGCCGCCTCGCACTTGGCCTTCGAGCCCGCGGTGACGATGATGTCGATGCCGAACAGGTTGCACAGCCCGATCGCCATCGTGCCGATGCCGCTGGTGCCGCCATGGACCAGAACGGTATCGCCTTCGGTGGCGTAGGCGCGCTCGAACAGATTGGTCCAGACGGTGAAGAGCGTCTCGGGCATCGCTGCCGCCTCGACCATCGTCAGCGCGTCGGGAACGGGCAGGCACTGGCCGAACGGCGCGACCGCATAGTGCGCATAGGCACCACCGGTGATCAGCGCGCAGACGGTTTGCCCGATCTGCTCGTCGCCGACGCCTTCGCCGACCGCGACGATCGTCCCGGCGATCTCCATGCCGAGAATCGACGGCGCGCCGGGGGGCGGCGGATATTTGCCCATGCGCTGCATCACCTCGGGGCGGTTCACGCCGGCGGCGGCGACCTTGACGAGGACCTCGCCCTGCCCCGGGCGTGGGACCGGGCGGTCGACGAGCACCAGGACGTCGGGACCGCCGGGCTGTTCCGGATCGATCGCCTTCATGACGTCAGGGATAGTCGGGGTAGTCGAAGTGGTGTCGGGTATCGCGGTCATTTGCTCGTCACGTCCCTTTAGATTTCCGCGCCTTATTGACATCCCTCGGGTGCGGGTCAACGTTGCATCCACGATGGACATGGATGACGCCCCCTCCCGTCCCGACGATCTGCTTGACGCACTGGTGCGGCAGGACCTTGATCCGCTGTCGGTCGCCGAGCTCGATGCGCGGATCACCGTGCTGCAGGGCGAGATCGCGCGATGCCAGATCAAGAAGGACCGTGCGGTCAGCCACCGCGCCAGCGCCGACGACCTGTTCAGGCGGTGATCGGCCGGGCCACCGCCATGCGTGCTATATTTAAGCAACGCAGGAACGGACGGGGCCGGGTTCAAGAGGTTGATGCGACCGATATCAGTTCCGACATAGTGGCAAAGGGCCTGCGGTTTCGCGGCCCGACAGGAGTAATGTAAATGCCATCATTTGCACCCGCGCTCGAGACCACGCTGCACAAGGCGCTCGAGGCGGCATCGGCCCGCCGCCACGAATATGCGACGCTCGAGCATCTGCTTCTCGCGCTGATCGACGACGAGCATGCGTCGAAGGTCATGACCGCGTGCAACGTCGAGATCGCCGAGTTGAAGACCACCGTCGCGCAGTATCTCGACAGCGAGCTCGACGCGCTGAAGGTGGATGCGGCGACCGACCCCTCCCCCACCAGCGGATTCCAGCGGGTCGTCCAGCGCGCGATCCTGCACGTCCAGTCCTCGGGCCGCGACGAAGTGACCGGCGCGAACGTGCTCGTCGCGCTGTTCAGCGAGCGCGAGAGCTACGCGGTGTATTTCCTGCAGCAGCAGGACATGAGCCGCCTCGATGCGGTGAGCTTCATCAGCCACGGCGTCGGCAAGGGCGGCCAGCAGCCGACCGAAGCCTCGACGCCCAAGGGTGCAGACGACGAGAAGCCGGCCAAGGGACAGGAGAAGGGCAAGACGGAAAGCGCGCTCAAGCAATTCACGGTCGACCTCAACGAGAAGGCAAAGGCGGGCAAGGTCGATCCCCTGATCGGGCGCGGACCGGAGGTGGATCGGACGATCCAGATCCTGTGCCGCCGGTCGAAGAACAACCCGCTCTATGTCGGTGATCCCGGCGTGGGCAAGACTGCGATTGCCGAAGGCTTGGCGCGGAAGATCGTCGAGGGCGACGTGCCCGACGTGCTGCTGCCCGCGATCATCTACTCGCTCGACATGGGCGCGTTGCTCGCCGGCACGCGGTATCGCGGCGACTTCGAGGAGCGGCTTAAGGCGGTCGTCAACGAGCTCGAGAAGCTGCCAGACGCGGTGCTGTTCATCGACGAGATCCACACCGTGATCGGTGCCGGCGCGACGAGCGGCGGCGCGATGGATGCGTCGAACCTGCTCAAGCCGGCGCTCAGCGGCGGCACGATCCGGTGCATCGGCTCGACGACGTACAAGGAGTTCCGCAACCACTTCGAGAAGGACCGCGCGCTGCTGCGGCGCTTCCAGAAGATCGACGTGAACGAGCCGACGATCGAGGACACGATCAAGATCCTGGCGGGTCTGCGGTCGGCGTTCGAGGATCACCACAACGTCAAGTACACCCCCGACGCGATCAAGTCGGCGGTGGAGCTGTCGGCGCGGTACATCAACGATCGGAAACTGCCCGACAAGGCGATCGACGTGATCGACGAGGTCGGCGCGATGCAGATGCTGGTGGCGCCGAACAAGCGCAAGAAGACGATCACCCCCAAGGAGATCGAGCAGGTCATCGCGACGATGGCGCGCATCCCGCCAAAGTCGGTGTCGACCGACGACAAGTTGGCGCTCGCCACGCTCGAGACGGATCTGAAGCGCGTGGTGTTCGGGCAGAATGCGGCGATCGAGAAGCTGAGCTCGGCGATCAAGCTGGCGCGGGCAGGCCTGCGCGAGCCCGAGAAGCCGATCGGCAACTATCTGTTCACCGGCCCGACGGGTGTCGGCAAGACCGAAGTCGCCAAGCAGCTCTCGACGATCCTGGGCATTCCGCTCCAGCGGTTCGACATGTCCGAATATATGGAGCGGCATTCGGTCAGCCGTCTGATCGGTGCGCCCCCGGGCTATGTCGGGTTCGACCAGGGCGGTCTGCTGACCGATGCGGTCGACCAGAACCCGCATTGCGTATTGCTGCTCGACGAGATCGAGAAGGCGCATCCGGACCTGTTCAACATCCTGTTGCAGGTGATGGATAACGGGCGGCTGACCGACCAGCACGGCAAGTCGGTCGACTTCCGCAACGTCATCCTGATCATGACGACCAATGCGGGCGCGAGCGACATGGCGCGCGAGACGGTCGGCTTCGGCAACCTCACGCGTGAGGGCGAGGACGAGCAGGCGGTGCAGAAGATGTTCACGCCCGAGTTCCGCAACCGCCTCGATGCGGTGGTGCCGTTCGGATACCTGCCGACCGAGGTGGTGGCGCGCGTCGTCGACAAGTTCATCCTCCAGCTCGAACTCCAGCTGGCGGACCGCGGCGTGCACATCATGCTCGACGAGGAGTCGAAGGCGTGGCTGACGACCAAGGGCTATGACAAGCTGTACGGCGCACGCCCGATGGGTCGCCTGATCCAGGAGAAGATCAAGCAGCCGCTCGCCGAGGAACTGCTGTTCGGAAAGCTGGTCCATGGCGGCGAGGTGACGGTGAAGATGAAGGACGGCGCATTGTCGTTCGCGATCGAGCCCGCCGCGCCAAAGAAGCCCAAGAAGAAGGGCAAGGTGGAGACCGTCGACGCGAAGTAAGCGCGGCTTGACGGTGTGAGACATGGCCCGCCGCCGGAGCGATCCGGCGGCGGGCTTTTTCTTGGGTGCGGCCCCGGGGTCGACCGATCGAGCGCTGAATCTGCCCGCGTTTACCGTTAATTCGCGAAGCTCCGCTAAAATAGTCTCATGGACCGCTTGGCATGGCTGCGATGGACGATCGGTGCGCTCGCGCTGATGCTTGGTCTTTCGCTCGCCCTTCCCGTCACCGCGACCACCGGCACGCCGTTGTCGGTGTGCATCCGGCCGGTGCTGGCCGGACAGACGCCGGCCGCGCTGTTCGCGCAGCCGGCCGGGTTCGATTGCACCACCGCGCAGACCAAATTCGGCGGCGGCGACTTCTGGATCCTGTCGCAGCGGCTGCCCGCGATCGCCGCGGGCGACCATGATCCTACCGTCCGGATCGGCAGCACCTGGGTGCACCGGGTGACGTTGTACGTGCTGTATGCGGACGGATCGATCCGCCGCAGCGGCTTCACCTCGCGCACCGCGGGCCGGTTGCTCGGGCTCGGCGCGGTGATCGTCCAGCCGGTCCCGCGGCACGACGTCGCCCCCGTCCGGCTGCTCTGGCATCTGGAGGGCGCGGCGAACCTGCGCGGGCTGATCCTGGGCCCCGCGCTTGCGGCGCATGCGCAGAGCGACACGACCGAAATCCTGCTCGCCGCGCTGTATGGCGCGTTCGGTGGCATGGCGATCGCGCTGATCGTCTATAATTTCGCCCTGTGGGGCGCGCTGCGGCAGGCGTTCCAGCCTGCGTATTGCCTGCTCGTGCTGTGCCTGCTCGCCTATGCGCTGACCTCGTCGGGTGCGCTCGGGCAGATGCTGCCGATGCTCGACAATAACGATCGCCAGCGGTTCAACGCGCTGTTCCTCGCCGCGTCCGCCGCCGCCGCGTTGCTGTTCGCGCGCACCTTCTTCGAGCGCGCGGTGTTCAGCGGGTGGCTGCGGCCTGCGAGCACGGTCGTGATGGCCGCTTTGATGACCACGGGCCTCGCCTGGGCGGCGCTGGCGCCGTGGCAGTTCCACTTGCTCGACCGGTTGCTGGCAGGCGCGTATCTCGCGCTGCTGGTGCTGATCCCCGCCGTCCTGATCCAGGCCTGGCGCGTGCGGAGCAATTTCCTGTGGCTGTTCGCGCTGGCCTGGGGCGTGCCGATCGCGGTCGCCGCGCTGCGCGTCGCCAACGCGTTCGACCTGTTCGGCTGGAGCCTGTGGCTCGACAATTCGACGATCCTGTCGATGGCGCTCGAATCGATGCTGTCGAGCATGGCGATCGCGTACCGGATCCGGTTGCTGAGCGTCGAGCGCGACACCGCGCGCGCGCAGGAGATCGCCGCGCGGCTGCTGGCCGATACCGAACCGTTGACGGGCCTGCTCAACCGCCGCGCGTTCCTGAACCGCGCGATCGGCCGGCCGGGCGACCAGGTGCTGATGATCGCCGATGTCGACCACTTCAAGCGGGTCAACGACCTGATCGGGCATGACGGCGGCGACGAGGTGCTGCGCGTCGTCGCCCGCGCGCTGCACAATTCGGTGCCGCCCGATTCGCTCGTCGCGCGGATCGGCGGCGAGGAATTCGCGATCCTGTTCGATGCGACCAACGCGGTCGACCCTGCCGCGGTGCTCGAGCGCGTGCGCGGCCAGCGGATGCCGTTCGATATCGTCGTGACCGCGAGCATCGGCACCTGCACCGGGCCGCTGATGCACGAGACCGACTGGAAGCATCTGTACCACTGCGCCGACCGTGCGCTGTTCGCGGCGAAGGCGGCGGGACGCGACTGCGCGCGTGCGGCCCCGACCGCGCGGATCGCGGCCTGACCGGCGCGCGCCGCGGTCGGCTTTGCACCCGGCTTGTCGGCGGCGGCGATTTGCGACATGGTCGCGCGCCTGCCCGGGGGGGCATGGGCCGGGGGGACACGGGATGCGCAATCACAAGGGGACGCTGCTGATCGCGGGGCTGGTCGCGCTGACCGCGCTGGCGGTGCGCCATCCGACGATCGACGTCCAGCTGGTGACCCACGACTCGCGCGACCCGTCGCCGCACCGGATGCAGGCGGCGGTCGACCTCGGGCTGGTCGGTATCTCGGTGCTCTACACATGGACCGTCAGCCGCCTGCGCTGATTGGCCGCGTGTTCCCACGGGCGATCCTTGGCCCGCGTCCTTGACCCCCATCGCGTGCCTGCGCCATAGCGACGGACATGGACACGCCGATCGAAGACCTCGCGTTCGAGGATGCACTGAAGGAACTCGAGCTCATCGTCGGGAAGCTGGAGAGCGGCGACACGCCGCTGCAGCAGGCGATCGAGCTGTACGAGCGCGGCAACAAGCTGCGCCAGCGTTGCGCCGACCGGCTCGATGCGGCGCAGGCGCGGATCGAGGCGATCCGGCTCGATGCCGACGGCAAGCCCGCGGGCGTTCGCCCGTTCGCGGCGGGCTGACGCGGTGAGCGCGATGCCCCTCACGCTCGACGCCGCGCTCGCCGACGTCGCAGCCGAGATCGACCGGCAGTTCGACCAGCTGCTGGCGATCCCCGACGATCCGCGCGCCGACCTGTACCGCGCGATGCGGCACGCGGCGATCGGTGGAGGCAAGCGACTGCGCCCGTTGCTGGTCTTCGCGACCGCCAACCTGTTCGACGTCGCGCGCGAATGTTCCGCGCGGGCGGCGACCGCGCTCGAGGCGATCCACGTCTATTCGCTGATCCACGACGATTTGCCGTCGATGGACAATGACGACATGCGCCGCGGCAAGCCGACCGTGCACAAGATGTTCGACGAGGCGACCGCGATCCTGGCGGGCGATTGCCTGCATGCGCTGGCGTTCGAGGTGCTGGCGGATCCGGCGACGCACGCCGATCCTTTCGTGCGGATCGAGCTGGTCCTCGACCTGGCGCGCGCGGCCGGCCCGAACGGCATGGCGGGCGGCCAGATCATGGACATCGAGGCGGAGACGACGCGCTTCGACCTGAACACCGTCACGCGGTTGCAGCAGATGAAGACGGGCGCGCTGATCTCCGCCTCGGTCGAGGCGGGTGCGATCCTGGGGCGGCTGCCGCCCGAGGGCCGGGTGGGCTTGCGCGGCTATGCGCACGACCTGGGGCTCGCGTTCCAGATCGCCGACGACCTGCTCGATGCCGAGGGCGACGAGGCGGTCGCGGGCAAGAAGCTGCGCAAGGACGAGGTCGCCGGCAAGGAGACGTTCCTGTCACTGCTGGGCCCCGAGCGCGCGCGCGAACAGGCGCGGATGCTGGTCGACCAGGCGATCGCGCATCTGCACAGCTACGGCAAGGAAGCCGATCTGCTACGCGACATTGCGCGCTTCGTGCTCGAACGCGACCGCTAAGCGCATCACCGGGAGCTCAACATGACCGCACGCATTGGTGTCTATCCGGGCACGTTCGATCCGGTCACGCTGGGCCATATGGACATCATCCGGCGCGGCGCGAAGCTGGTCGACCGGCTGGTGATCGGGGTGACGACCAACCCGTCCAAGTCGCCGATGTTCACGATCGAGGAGCGGATGGCGACGGTGCGCCGCGAGGTCGCGGGGATCGGCGGTGACATCCAGGTCGTCGCGTTCGATTCGCTGCTGATGGACTTTGCCGAGCGCCAGGGGGCGAAGGTGATCGTCCGCGGCCTGCGCGCGGTGGCGGACTTCGAATATGAATATCAGATGGCGGGGATGAACCAGCAGATCAATCCGCGCGTCGAGACGGTGTTCCTGATGGCCGACGTCGCGCTGCAGCCGATCGCGAGCCGGCTGGTCAAGGAAATCGCGCTGTACGGCGGCAACATCGCCAAGTTCGTGCCCGAGGCGGTCTGCGCCGACGTGGTGGCGCGGGTCGAGAAGATCGGCCGCAAGGGCAGCTGAGCCCTTCGCAGCTAAGCCGGGCGGCGTATCGATCCCGCGGACGGGATCGATACGTCCGGCAATCCTACTTCCCGAACCCGGTCGGTGCGGGCGAGACGACGCTGGTCGTGCCGCCGCGGATCTCCTTCACCTCCAGCGCGCGCTCGGCGACATTGTCTCGGCCGAAGCGGAACGCGCCATCGATGCCGGCAAAGCCGTCGCCGTCGCGCAGGCGGTTGACCGGGAACGGCGTGCCGGGCTTCCAGTCGCGCGCGATGCGGACCGTGAGCAGCACCGAGTCATAGCCTAGGCTCGACAGGCGGTACGGCCCTGCGCCGAAGCGGGCGCGGTATTTGGCGGCATATTGGCGGTAGAGCGTGTCCGAGACGCTGGCGTACCAGGCGCCCGACAATGCGGGCTTGGTGGCGATGCCGGTGTCCGAATTCCAGAGCTCGGTGCCGAGGATGCGCGTTGCGGCACCGCTGCCGCGCTTCACCATTGCCGCCGCGGTCGCCGCGTTCGCGCCGCTGTCGGCGATCAGCACCGCGTCATACGGGGCCTTCGCCGCGAGCCGCGTGACCGCGCCCGAGACCGCGCCGGGGGCCCGCGCGTAAGTCTGGAGCGAGACGACCTGGCCGCCCGCGCCTTCGACGGCGCGCAGGAACGCGGTCGAGGCGCGCTCGCCGTACAGGCCGTTGGGAACGAGCCCGGCGAAGTTGGTGACGCCGCGTTCGCGCGCGAAATCGACGACGCGCGCAACCGACTGGGTCGGCACATAGCCCATCAGATACGCGCCGTTGCCCGCCACGCCGAGATCGTTGGAGAAGCTGAGCACGGGGATGTTCGCGGCGCGTGCGATCGGCGCGACCGCGCGGACATCGTCGGCGAGCAGCGGCCCGAGGATCAACTGCGCGCCCTCGGCGATCGCGCGCTGCGCGGCGGCGGCGGCGCCGGTCGCGGTGTCGTAGTTGGTGATCCGGACTCGCTGGTTCTGCGTATCGAGCAAGGCCAGCATCGTCGCGTTGGCGATCGAGGTGCCGACGCCGGCGTTGCTGCCCGACAGCGGCACGAGCAGCGCGACGCGGTTGCGCTCGGCATCGCGCGGGATGCCGGTCTCGACGTCGATGCTGGGGCGATCCGCCGGCCGCGTGGTCGGGCGCTGCTGCGATGGCTCGACCGGACCGCGCGGGACGATCGTCTGGCACGCCCCCAGCAGCCCCGCCGCGGCAAGCACCGTCCATCGCCCGAATCGGCGTGCCGATTGCCCTATCGTCGTCGCGTCTGCCATGACCGTCCCCATGAACCCTGAAACTCTTCTCGATCCCGGCCTCTACATCGTCGCGACCCCGATCGGCAATCTTGGCGATCTGTCGCCGCGCGCCGCCGATATCCTCCGGCGCGCCGACGTGATCGCGGTCGAGGACAGTCGCGTGACCGCCGGGCTGCTCCGCCATATCGGCACCAAGACGCCGATGGTGCCGTATCACGATCACAGCGCGGAGGGCGTGCGGCCGGCGCTGATCGCGCGGATGGCGACGCAGGCGGTGGCTCTGGTGTCGGATGCGGGGACGCCGCTGATTTCCGATCCGGGGTTCAAGCTGGTGCGCGACGCGCGCGCGGCGGGGCATCTGGTGGTGACGATCCCGGGGCCGTGCGCCGCGGTCGCCGCGCTGACGCTGGCGGGGTTGCCGACCGATCGCTTCCTGTTCGTCGGCTTCCTGCCGTCGAAGCTGCACGCGCGGGCGGAGGCGATCGCGGAGGTAGCGACGATCCGCGCGACCTTGGTGATGTACGAATCGGGGCCGCGGCTTGGTGCGTGCCTGGCGGCGCTGCTCGAGGGACTTGGCGACCGCGAGGCGGCGGTGACGCGCGAGATCAGCAAGAAGTTCGAGGAGGCGGTGACGGGGACGCTGTCGATGCTCGCCGCGCGCTACGCCGATGCGCCGCCGCGCGGGGAGATCGTGATCGTGGTCGCGCCGCCGGGCGAGGCACCGCCGGCGAGTGCGGAGGACGGCGACGCCGCACTGGCCGAGGCGCTGACGCGGCTGTCGACGGGCCAGGCGGCGAGCGAGGTGGCCAAGGCGCTCGGGCTTGATCGCAAGGCGCTGTATGCGCGTGCGCTCGAGCTGAAGGCGAAACCCTGATCGCCCCTCCCGCTTGCGGGAGGGGTCGGGGGAGGGCATGCAACGGTCGTGTCGCCCCCGCCCTCCCCTAACCCCTCCCGCAAGCGGAAGGGGAACACGCAGGACCGACAGGTCGCTGAGGCTGTCGGGCGGCGCGGGGAGCGGCTGGCGGGCTGGTGGCTACGGCTGAAGGGCTGGAGCATCCTCGATCGCCGCGTGCGGACGCCCGCGGGCGAGGTCGACATCGTTGCGCGCAAGGGGACGCTGGTCGCGTTCGTCGAGGTGAAGACGCGCGCGACCGCGGCCGAACTCGACTTTGCGATCGACGAGCGGCGGCTTGCGCGGGTGGCGGCGGCGGCGGAGTATCTGATGCCGCGCTATGCCGCGCCGGGCGACGATATCCGCGTCGACGTGATCCTGCTCGCGCCGGGTACGCGGCCTCGGCATATCGAGAATGCTTGGATCGGATAGGGGGGCTCTCCGGCGGCCCACTTTCCTCCGTCATCCTGACGAAAGTCAGGATCCAGGGTAACTCTGGGCATCCCCGTTTGGCTCTGGATCCTGACTTTCGTCAGGATGACGAGGGAGTGGGTGACAGGGCGTGGGTGCCGGAAGCGGCGTGACGAGGCGTGGATGACGGAAGGGGGCGTGGGTGACTGGGTGACTTCGCGGCCCCGCGCTCCTACATGCGCTCGATCGCATAGAAGGAAGACGCATGAGCCTCACCGTCGCCGTCCAGATGGACCCGCTCGACAGCATCAACATCGCGGGCGATTCGAGCTTTGCGCTGATGCTGTCGGCGCAGGAGCGTGGGCATCGCCTCTTCCATTATGCCGCCGAGGACCTGAACTATCGCGACGGCCGCGTGTGGGCGAAGGCGCATCCGGTGACCGTCCAGCGCGTCGTCGGCGATCATTTCTCGGTCGGCGAGGCGGTCGACCTCGACCTTGGTGACGAGGCGGACGTGGTGCTGATGCGGCAGGATCCGCCGTTCGATCTCGGCTACATCACGGCGACGCACCTGCTCGAGCGGATCGCGCACAAGACGTTGGTCGTGAACGATCCCGCGCAGGTGCGGAATGCGCCTGAAAAGGTGTTCGTGCTCGATTATCCGCAGTTCATGCCGCCGACGCTCGTCACGCGCAGCCTCGACGAGGCGCGGAAGTTCCTCGCCGAGCATGGTGCGATCGTCATCAAGCCGCTCCACGGCAATGGCGGCAAGGCGATCTTCAAGGTCGAATCGGACGGCGCCAACCTGTCGGCGCTGATGGAGGTGTTCAACATGACGTGGCGCGAGCCGCACATGGTGCAGGCGTTCCTCCCCGACGTGGCGAAGGGCGACAAGCGGATCGTGCTGGTCGACGGCGAGATTGCGGGCGCGATCAACCGGTTGCCGGGCGAAGGCGAGATCCGCTCCAACCTCGCGGTCGGCGGATCGGCGGAGAAGACCGAGCTGACCGACAAGGAACGCGAGATCTGCGCGGTGCTCGGGCCGGAGCTCAAGAAGCGCGGGCTGTTGTTCGTCGGGATCGACGTGATCGGGGGCACGTGGCTGACCGAGATCAACGTGACCTCGCCTACGGGCATCGTCGCGATTGGGACGTTCGATGGGACCGATGTTGCTGGCATGATCTGGGATGCGATCGAGGCGAAGGTGGCCGCGCGGTAGGCTCTCCCAATACACCACCCCGGCGAAGGCCGGGGCCCAATTGGAAAGGTTGCGGTAACGGAGCGCGACCGTTCGCCACGACCGTCCCCCAATTGGGCCCCGGCCTCCGCCGGGGGGGGGGGCGAACTGGGGGGCCGTGTGGAACCCATCCGGCGTCCCGGCAGTATCTGATACCCATGACCGAATTCATCCTCGATCTCATCGCCTGGGGCGGATATTTCGGTATCTTCCTGTTGATGGCGCTCGAGAATATCGTGCCGCCGGTGCCGTCCGAGGTCATCATGGGGCTGGGCGGCATGGCGGTCTCGCGCGGCAATATGAGCGTCGTGCCGCTGATCGCCTGGGGCACCGCGGGCTCGGTCGTCGGCAACTACTTCTGGTATTATATCGGCCGCAACATCGGCTATGAGCGCTTCCGCCCGTTCATCGAGCGCAATGGCCGCTGGCTGACGATGGAATGGTCCGACGTCGAGACGATCCACCGCTTCTTCATGAAGCGCGGCGGCTGGGTAATTTTCGTATTCCGCTTCATGCCGACCTTCCGCACCGTCATCTCGCTGCCCGCGGGGATGACCCGGATGCCGATCTGGCAGTTCGTGATCTGGACCGCGGCGGGCAGCGCGATCTGGAACACGGTGCTGACCTATGCCGGTATCCTGCTCGGCTCGCATTTCTCGCAGCTCGACCGCTATGTCGGCCCGGTCGCGGTGGCGACGTTCGTCGTGATCTTCATCGGCTATGGCTGGCGCGTGATGACCTGGAAGCCCAAGGGCTAGGCACGTACGTCAGCCGTGCGGATGCGCGTTGCGGTAGACGTCCATCAGATGCGCGGCATCGACCTGCGTATAGACCTGCGTCGAGCTGAGGCTGGCATGCCCCAGTAGCTCCTGTAGCGCGCGCAGGTCGGCGCCGCGGCCCAGCAGGTGGGTCGCAAAGCTGTGGCGGAGCGCATGCGGCGTCGTCCGGTCGCCCAAGCCAAGCCGGGTGCGCGCGGCCTGGACCGCGCGACGGATCATCACCGGCGAGAGCGCGCCCCCCTTGGCGCCACGAAACAGCGGTTCGTCGCGTGCGATGGCCCAGGGCGCCTGCGCGACATAGGCGTCGATCGCGGCGCGGACCTGCGGCAACAGCGGGACGACTCGCGTCTTGGCACGCTTGCCCGTCACGCGGAGCGTCTCGCCGAGCGGCAGGATGTCACCGTGCAGCGTCAATGCCTCGCCGATGCGGAGTCCTGCCCCGTACAGCAACAGCAGCACCGCCCAGTCGCGCGCGCCGATCCACGGCTCGGCGGCGTCGTCGGCCACCTCCTCCGCGAGCGCCATGGCGTCGGCGGGCGAGATCGGCCTGGGCACGCCGGTCTTCACGCGCGGGCCCCGCATCCGCGGTTGCTCGGCCTCCGCATTCGCCCAGGCGAGGAAGCCGCGCAGCGCGGACACTTCGCGCGCCGCCGACGCATTGCCCAGGCCGTGCTCGCGGCGATCGGCGAGATAGGCGCGCAGGTCGGATGCGGTGACGCGCGCCAGATCGGCCCGGTCGATGCGCGCGCCCCAATGCACCTGGAGGAACGCGGTCAGCCGCTCGGCGGTCGCGCGATAGGCGCGAATCGTGTGCTCGGAGCGACGCCGATCGCGCGCCAGATGCTCGCTCCAGAGCATCGAGGACGGCCTGTTGTAAGAATCAATATCATCGGATGCCGATGCATCCTGCCGCGCCACGGCAGGCGGCGGCGGTGTGGGGGGAGTGGTGGGGGGGCGCATGCATGGACAGTATCCGCTGGAACCGGCAAAGAAAATTAACGCCCTCACATTATTAGAAAACCCATGTCTTCAGCACTGCCCACGGCCGATATGTTCGCGGACGAGACACGACGGTTGGCCGCCCTTCATGCGCTCGCGTTGCTCGATAGCGAACCCGAGCGCGAGTTCGACGCGCTGGTCGCGCTGGCGGCGGACATGCTCAATTGCCCGACCGCGATGCTGACGCTGGTCGATACCGACCGGCTGTGGATCAAGGCGTCGACCTCGGGCGAGCAGAGCGAGATCGCGCGCGATGTCGGGATGTGCACGCAAACGATCCGGGGCAGCGACCCGTTGGTCATCGACGATCTCGCGCTCGACCCGCGGTTCGATGCGAACCCGATGGTCGCCGCCCGGGACGGCCTGCGCTTCTATGCAGGCGCCCCGATCCACGCGGTCGACGGCGAGGGCGAACGGCATGCGATCGGCGCGCTGTGCGTCGTCGATACCACACCGCGCAGCATGAGCGACGCGGGCCGCCGTGCACTCCAGCATCTCGCGACGCTCGCCGAGACGACGATCGCGGCGCGGGCCGCCGCGTCCAAGGCGCTCGAAATCGCCACCACCGCGGACCGCCAGGCCGCGGCGCTCGCGCGGCAGGACCGGATCTTCCGCCAGGCGGAGCGGATGGCGGCGTTCGGATCGTGGCGGGTGGACTTCGCGGACGACCGGCTCGAATGGTCGGACGGCGTCTATCATATCTACGGCCTGCCGATGTCGGTCCGCCCGACGATGACGACCGCGATGGACTTCTATCCGCCGCATGCGCGTGCGGAGATCGATGCCGGGCTGGCGCGCGCGATCGAGACCGGCGAGCCGCTCGATATCGAGGTCGATTTCACGACTGCGCAGGGCGAGCAGCGCCGGGTCCGCGTGATGGGCGAATGCGAGGGACGGGGCGAAGGCGGCAAGCCGGCGGCGCTGGTGGGCGTGTTCCAGGACGTGACCGAACGCCACGCGCTCGAACTGACGCTGCGCCGGACCGCGGACACCGATTCGCTGACGGGAATCGCCAACCGTGCCGCGTTCGATCGCGCGCTGGATGCGGCGATGCTGCGCGCACACCGGCAGGGCACGCCGCTGTTGCTGGCGCTGATCGATCTCGACGGGTTCAAGGCGATCAACGACACGCTCGGCCATACCGCGGGCGACGACGTGCTGCGCGGGGTCGGTCGCGTGCTCGAGGCGCCGTGGCTGAAGGGCAGCTTTGCCGCGCGGCTGGGCGGGGACGAGTTTGCGGTGATCGTCGACGATCCGGGGCTCGCCGCGTCGATGGGCCATGTCTGCCGGCGGCTGGAGGAGACGCTGCGGTTTCCGATCGCGATGGGCGGGCTGGCGATGGTCAGCGCCGGCACGGTCGGCGTCGCGATGCTCGACCAAGATTGCCATACGACGCGCGATTTCGTCCACCGGGCCGACACGATCCTCTACCAGGCCAAGCGCGAGCGCGTCGGCGAGCGTCGGCGGTCAGCCGCCTAGGCTGCCACCCGAGGCTGCCCGACAGGCCGTGGTGCGCAAGGCGGTTCACGCGGCGGCGATCTGCCCCCATATACGCACCCGATGTCGTCTCGTGCCCGTGTCCTGATCCTCAACGCTGCCCTCGGGCCGCTCGACTACCGCGTGCCTGCCGGCATGGAGGTCGGGCCGGGCTCGATCGTCGTCGCGCCGCTCGGGCCGCGGCAATTGCTCGGCGTGGTGTGGGAGGCGGAGCGGATGCCGTCGGAGGCGGAGGTCGGCGACAACCGGCTGCGCAACCTGCTCGCGGTGGCCGACGTGCCGCCGCTGGGGGCACCGCTGCGGCGGCTGGTCGAGTGGACCGCGGACTATTATCTCGCGCCCGCCGCGTCGGTGTTGCGGATGACGCTGGCGTCGACCTCGGCGCTGGAGGGTGCGCGGACCGCGGTCGAGTATCGGTCGACCGGTGTCGTGCCGCCGCGGCTTACCCCGCAGCGCGAGCAGGCGCTGGAGCGGATCGGCGACCGGCAAGGCCTGATCCGCGAACTCGCCACGCTCGCCGAGGTCAGCGATGCGGTGATCCGGGGGCTGGTGAAGGTCGGTGCGATCGAGGCGGTCGAGGTCAGCATCGACGTCCCCTACCCCGTCCCCGATCCGGTGCATCACGAGCCGACGCTGTCCGACGACCAGCGTGCGGCGGCGGATGCGCTGGTGGCCGGGGTCGCCGAACATGCCTTCCATCCGACCTTGCTCGACGGCGTGACCGGTTCGGGCAAGACCGAGGTGTATTTCGAGGCGGTCGCGCAGGCGATCCGCGACGGGCGACAGACGCTGGTGCTGCTCCCCGAGATCGCGCTGACCGAGCCGTTTCTCAAGCGCTTCCACGACCGGTTCGGGTGCGAGCCGGTCGCGTGGCATTCGGGGCTGCGCTCGACACAGCGGCGTCGTGCGTGGCGCGCGATCGCGAGCGGCGAGGCGCTGGTAACGGTGGGCGCGCGCTCGGCGCTGTTCCTGCCGTATCGCGACCTCGGGCTGATCGTCGTCGACGAGGCGCACGAGACGAGCTTCAAGCAGGAAGAGGGCGTGCATTATCATGCACGCGACGTCGCGGTGATGCGCGGCAAGTTCGAGGGGTGCCCGGTCATCCTCGCGTCGGCGACGCCGGCGATCGAGACGCGGCAACAGGTCGCGACCGGACGCTATGCCGAGCTGAAACTGCCCGGCCGGTTCGGCGTCGCGGAGATGCCGACGATCGAGCCGATCGACCTGATCAAGGATCCGCCCGAGCGCGGCCGATGGCTGGCGCCCAAGCTGGTCAAGGCGATGCAGGCGACGCTGGAGCGGCGCGAGCAGTCGCTGCTGTTCCTCAACCGGCGCGGCTATGCGCCGCTGACGCTGTGCCGGACGTGCGGGCACCGGTTCCAGTGCCCGAACTGCACCGCGTGGATGGTCGAGCACCGGCTGACCAACCGGCTCGCGTGCCATCATTGCGGCCATGCCGAGCCGACGCCGCGCGTGTGCCCCGAGTGCAAGGGCGAGGATACGCTCGTTGCCTGTGGGCCGGGGGTCGAGCGGATCGCGGACGAGGTGGCGGCGCTGTTCCCCGAGGCGAAGACGGCGGTGGTGACGTCCGACACGATCTGGTCGCCCGCCAAGGCGTCAGAGTTCGTCGGGCGGATGGAGGCGGGCGATATCGATATCGTCGTCGGCACGCAGCTGGTGACCAAGGGGTATCACTTTCCGAACCTGACGCTGGTCGGGGTGGTCGACGCCGATCTGGGGCTCGACGGCGGCGATCTGCGGGCGGCGGAGCGGACGTTCCAGCAGATCCGGCAGGTGTCTGGACGCGCGGGGCGTGGCGAGAAGCCGGGACACGTTTTCATCCAGACGCATAGTCCGGGCGCGCAGGTGATGCAGGCGCTGATCACCGGCGATGCGGATGCGTTCTATGCGGCGGAGACCGACGCGCGCAAGGATGCGGGGGCGCCGCCGTTCGGGCGCTATGCGGCGATCGTGGTGTCGTCGGAGGACCAGAAATGTGCGCACGAGACCGCCAAGCTGGTCGGGCGGAGTGCGCCCGAGGTCGAGGGGATGCACGTCTATGGGCCGGCCCCTGCCCCGCTGGCTATGCTGCGCGGGCGGCACCGGTATCGGCTGCTGGTCCACGCCAAGCGTGCGCTCGACGTGCAGGATGTCATCCGCGAGTGGCTCGGGAAGCTGGACTGGCCGTCCAAGGCGCGGGTGACGGTGGACGTCGACCCGTATAATTTCCTGTAGCGGCTGGGGAATCATTTCCCCTGGAGAGCGCCGCAAATGTGGGAGCGCCTCCACCCCGGCGAAGGCCGGGGCCCAATTGGCAAGGTAGAGGTAATGGAGCGGGGTGCGCATCATCGGCCTTCCCCACTTGGACCCCGGCCTTCGCCGGGGTGGTGGAGACAGAAGGCGTGTTCACCCGCGAAGGCGGATGTCCAGACTGGGTCCCCGCTTTCGCGGGGACACACTCTTTTTAGGTAAGCTTACTCGCCCGCGTGCTCGGCCAGCACGGTCAGACCCTTGGCGTTGACCTCGGCGAAACCACCGCGGATCGCGATCGTCTCGGGCGTGCTGTTCTGCGTGCGATACACCTGCACGCCGCCGTCGCGAACCGTCGACATGAACGGCGCATGGCCTTCCAGCACGCCGAAATCGCCTTCGGTGCCGGGGACGACGACCATGTAGACCTCCTCCGAGCGGACGAGCTTTTCTGGCGTGACGAGTTCGAAGTGCAGCATCTTATTCGCCTTCTCCCTCTCCCCGTCGGGGAGAGGGTCGGGGTGAGGGGCAGTACCGGGCGGGAGCGCTTGTGGCGGCCCCTCACCCCAACCCTCTCCCCGGAGGGGAGAGGGAGCTAGAAGCGCTTAGGCTTCCGCGGCCATCTTTTCGGCCTTGGCGACGGCTTCGTCGATGCCGCCGACCATGTAGAATGCGCTCTCGGGCAGGTGATCATACTCGCCCTCGACGACCGCCTTGAATGAGCGGACGGTGTCCTCGAGCTGGACGAACTTGCCGCTGATGCCGGTGAAGACCTCGGCGACGTGGAACGGCTGGCTCAGGAACTTCTGGATCTTCCGCGCACGCTGCACGGTGAGCTTATCCTCTTCCGACAGCTCGTCCATGCCCAGGATCGCGATGATGTCCTGCAGCGACTTGTACTTCTGCAGCGTCGACTGGACCGCACGCGCGGTGTCGTAATGCTCCTGGCCGACGACGCGTGGCTCGAGCAGACGCGAGGTCGAATCGAGCGGATCGACCGCCGGGTAGATGCCCAGCTCGGAGATCGCACGGTTGAGGTTGGTCGTCGCATCGAGATGCGCGAACGACGTCGCAGGCGCCGGATCGGTAAGATCGTCGGCCGGCACGTACACGGCCTGCACCGAGGTGATCGAGCCCTTGTTCGTGGACGTAATGCGCTCCTGCAGCGCGCCCATGTCGGTCGACAGCGTCGGCTGATAGCCCACGGCCGACGGAATACGGCCGAGCAGTGCAGACACCTCTGCGCCCGCCTGCGTGAAGCGGAAGATGTTGTCGACGAAGAACAGCACGTCCTGGCCTTCGACGTCGCGGAAATACTCAGCGATCGTCAGGCCCGACAGAGCGACGCGTGCGCGTGCGCCTGGCGGCTCGTTCATCTGGCCGAATACGAGCGCGACCTTCGAGCCTTCCGACTGCGGATTGCCGTCGGCATCCTTGGCGATGACGCCCGCGTCGAGGAACTCGTGGTACAGATCGTTACCCTCGCGGGTACGCTCGCCGACGCCCGCGAACACCGAGGTGCCGCCGTGACCCTTGGCGATGTTGTTGATCAGTTCCTGGATCAGCACGGTCTTGCCGACGCCGGCGCCACCGAACAGGCCGATCTTGCCGCCCTTTGCATAGGGTGCGAGCAGATCGATAACCTTGATGCCGGTGACCAGGATCGCGCTCTCGGTCGACTGGTCGACGAACAACGGTGCCGAGGCATGGATCGGTGCGGTCGTCTCTGCGCCGACGGGGCCACGCTCGTCGATCGGCTCGCCGATGACGTTGAGGATGCGGCCGAGCGTCTTCGGGCCGACGGGGACGCGGATCTGCGAGCCGGTGTCGGTGACGGTCTGGCCGCGGGTGAGACCCTCGGTCGCGTCCATCGCGATCGTGCGCACGGTGTTCTCGCCGAGATGCTGGGCGACCTCGAGCACGAGCCGGTTACCGTTATTGTCGGTTTCGAGCGCCGACAGAATGGCGGGCAGGTTGTCGGGGAAATGCACGTCGACGACGGCACCGATGACCTGCGAGATGCGGCCGGTGTTGTTCGTGGCCTTCGAGCTGCCCTCGGTCGGGCGGATGTCTTCAGCGGCGGTTGCCATCACACTATCCTTGGGTCTTGTTGTTGGCCGGGCTGGTAGCCGGAGAACGGGTAAAAGTCACGTCCACGCGCGCCGGCGTGGTGTTGGTAGCAGGGACGATCGCGACCGTGGCGGGCGCCGCATCGAGCGGTTGCCCGAGGCGGATCGCGCGCAACAGGTCGGGCGATGCCTTGATCTTAAAGCGGCCCAGAAACTCGCCGACGGTCTGCGCGAGCCGCATCCGGGCGGTGGTCGCGTCGACCGGATCGGTCAGCGACAACGCATAGGTCACGGTGTCGATCGACTCGACGCTCTTGCCGGCGACGACGACGGAGGTCGTGTTCGGCGCCTTGGCGTTCGAGTTGGAGAACATCCGCGGCTGGCCGGTGGCGATGAAGCCCTCGCCCTTTGCCGCATAGCCGCCCAGCGCGAAGCCGGCCTGGTTGATCGCGCCGATCGTCTCCTGCGGGGCGGCGAACAGCCGATCCCAGCCCGACAGGCTTGCGACCGACCTGGCCTGCGCCGCCTCCTGCTCGCGCACCGTCGGTGCCGGCTTGCCGCAGCTCACCAACAACGCAGTGCCCACGAACAGGGACGTCAGGGCGACGACGAACTTCATTTAAGCGCTTCGGCACCCGAGATGATCTCGACCAATTCGGTCGTGATCGCGGCCTGACGCGTGCGGTTATACTGGATCGACAGACGCGTGATCATGTCGCCGGCATTGCGCGTGGCGTTATCCATCGCGTTCATGCGGCTGCCCTGCTCCGACGCTGCGTTTTCGAGCAGCGCGCGGAAGATCTGGATCGCGACGTTGCGCGGCAGCAGGTCGGCGAGGATCGCTTCCTCGTCGGGCTCGTACTCGACCACGGCTTCGGCCGGACCGTTCGGCTTGGCTTCCGCACCGGGGGTCGTCGAGATCGGCACAGGAACGATCTGGATCCCGGTCGGGATCTGCACCAGTGCCGACACGAACTTCGAATAGAACAGATGCGCGACGTCGAACTGACCTTCGCCAAAGCGCTTGATCAGGTCTTCGGAGATCTCCTGCGCGTCGCTGAACGCGAGCTTCTTGATTCCGCTCATCTCGTGATCGGCGAGAATGTCGTTCGGGAAGAAGCGCTTGATCACGCGCCCCTTCTTGCCGGCGACATAGAATTTCACGGTCTTGCCGGCCGCGATCAGCTCCTCGGCCTTGCGGCGTGCCGCACGGACGATGTTGGTGTTGAACGCACCCGCCAGGCCACGCTCCGACGTCGCAATGACGATCAGGTGGACCTGGTCCTTGCCGGTCCCGGCCAACAGCGGCGATGCGCCCGGCGCGATGCCGACTCGCCCCGCGAGGCTCGCCATCACCGCTTCGAGCCGCTCCGCATAGGGCCGGCCGGCGACCGCCGCGTCCTGCGCCCGGCGCAGTTTCGCAGCGGCGACCATCTTCATCGCCTTGGTGATCTTCTGCGTCGACTTCACCGAGCCGATGCGGATCTTGAGGGCCTTAAGTGATGCCATCTTCTCTTCCTGCTCCCTCTCCCCTCCGGGGAGAGGGTTGGGGTGAGGGGCTGCCACGGGGGCGGCACCTCGCGGTACTGCCCCTCACCCCGACCCTCTCCCCGCAGGGGAGAGGAAGTTTACTTATGCAAACGTCTTGGCGAACGCCTCAAGCGCTGCCTTCAGCTTGTCCTTCGCCTCGTTACCCAGATCGCGGGTATCGCGGATCAGCTTCAGCACATCGGCATGGTTCGCGCGCATGTCGGCCAGCAGCGCCTGCTCGTAGCGGGTCACGTCGGCGACGGGCACCTTGTCGAGATAGCCGCTGGTGCCAGCGAAGATCGACACGGTCTGCTCCTCGAACGGCAGCGGCGAGAACTGCGCCTGCTTGAGCAGCTCGGTCAGACGCGCGCCGCGGTTGAGCAGCTTCTGCGTCGACGCATCAAGATCCGACCCGAACTGCGCGAACGCCGCCATCTCGCGGTACTGCGCGAGCTCGAGCTTGATCGAGCCCGACACCTTCTTCATCGCCTTGGTCTGCGCGGCCGAGCCGACGCGGCTGACCGAGAGACCGACGTTGATCGCCGGGCGCACGCCCGAGAAGAACAGGTCGGTTTCGAGGAAGATCTGGCCGTCGGTGATCGAGATCACGTTGGTCGGGATGTACGCCGAAACGTCGCCCGCCTGCGTTTCGATGATCGGCAGCGCGGTCAGCGAGCCGCCGCCGTTCGCGTCCGACATCTTGGCCGCACGCTCGAGCAGACGGCTGTGGAGATAGAACACGTCGCCGGGATACGCTTCACGGCCGGGAGGACGACGCAGCAGCAGCGACATCTGGCGGTAGGCGACCGCCTGCTTCGACAGATCGTCGTAGCAGATCAGCGCGTGCATGCCGCGATCGCGGAAATACTCGCCCATCGCGACGCCGGTGTAGGGCGCGAGATACTGGAGCGGTGCAGGGTCCGACGCGGTCGCAGCGATCACGATGGTGTATTCCATCGCGCCGTTCTCTTCGAGCGTCTTGACGAGCTGCGCCACGGTCGAGCGCTTCTGGCCGATCGCGACATAGACGCAATACAGCTTCTTCGACTCGTCGTCGCCGGCGTTGGCGATCTTCTGGTTGATGAACGCGTCGATCGCGACGGCCGACTTGCCGGTCTGGCGATCGCCGATGATCAGCTCGCGCTGGCCACGGCCGACGGGGACGAGCGCGTCGATCGCCTTGAGGCCGGTCTGGACCGGCTCGCTGACCGACTGGCGCGGGATGATGCCCGGTGCCTTGACCTCGACGCGGCTGCGCTCGGTCGTGTGGATCGGGCCCTTGCCGTCGATCGGGTTGCCGAGGCCATCGACCACGCGGCCGAGCAGCTCCTTGCCGATCGGCACATCGACGATCGTGCCGGTGCGCTTGACGATATCGCCTTCCTTGATCTCCGAGTCCGACCCGAAGATCACGACGCCGACATTATCGGCCTCGAGGTTGAGCGCCATGCCCTGCACGCCGTTCGAGAATTCGACCATCTCGCCGGCCTGGACGTTGTCGAGGCCGAAGATGCGCGCGATGCCGTCGCCGACGCTCAGCACCTGGCCGGTCTCGCTGACCTGGGCCTCGGTGCCGAAATTGGCGATCTGATCCTTGATGATCTTCGAGATTTCTGCGGCGCGGATATCCATTAGCTTAGCCCTTCATCGCGTGCGCGAGAGTGTTGAGACGCGTCTTGATCGACGAATCGATCATCTGGCTGCCGACGCGGACGACGAGTCCACCCAGCAACGATGGGTCGACGCTGAGGTCGACGGAAACTTCACGGCCGACGCGCTGGCGGAGCTGATGCTTCAGCTCGATCACCTGTTCGTCGGTCAGCGGGTGCGCGGAGGTCACTTCGGCGGCGATCTCGCCGCGATGCTGCGCGGCAAGTGCGCGGAACGCCTTGATGATCTTTGGCAGCGCACCCAGCCGGTGGTTCTCGGCGAGCACGCCGAGGAAACTCTTGGTGGTCGCATCGACGCCGAGTTCGTCAGCGACCGCGGAGACCGCCTTCACCGCCGCGCCACGCGACACCATCGGGCTGATCGTCAGAGTACGGAAGTCCTCCGACTGCGCCAGTGCGTCACGCACGCGCGACAGGCTCGACTCGACTGCGTCGATCGTCTTCGCGTCACGTGCGAGTTCGAACAGGGCCAGCGCATAACGCCCGCCTAAGCTCGCCTGAATACCGCCGGATGTCTCCACGGACCTGTCAATCCTCGCCTGAAACCGAAAATGTTGCTGTCCCATGGGGGAAGAGGGCGCGAAAGCACCTCTCATGGGACGCGGCGCGGGTAGCATCGGGTTCCGGGATTGGCAACCCGGCGGGAGGGTCGGGAGGATCGGTTTGTGACTGTTTTGTCATTGGTACGGGGCTGGAGGCCCCCGATCTTCCCCCTCCCCGTCATCCCCGCGCAGGCGGGGATCCATAACCTCCGGACCCGGCGCTTTCATCGCACGGCCTGCCACTATGGGTTCCCGCCTCCGCGGGAATGACGGTATTGGGCGAGCGTTACGACCAACCGACGAGGACCCGAAAATGAGCGGCACGATGGAAACGATGACCATGTCCGACGGCGCGACCGTCGCGGTCTATCACGCGCACCCGGCAGGAGAACGCCGCGGCGGGCTCGTGCTGGTGCAGGAAATCTTCGGGGTCACCGATCATATCCGCGACCTGTGCGACGAATATGCCGCCGACGGCTATGAGGTGCTGGCGCCCGCGCTGTTCGACCGCGAGCATCCCGGGTTCGAGGCGGACTATTCGGGCGACGGCCTCGCGCGCGGGATCGAACTCGCGCGGCAGCTCCACCCGTTCGATCTTTCGCTGAAGGACGTCCAGACGTGCATCGACACGCTCGCCGCCGCGGGTCCGGTGTTCGTGGTCGGCTATTGCTATGGAGGGTCGGTCGCGTGGTTCGCGTCGACCAAGCTCAACGGCGTGGCGGCGGCGAGCGGCTATTATGGCAGCATGATCCCCGCCGCGGCGGACGAGGAACCGAACGTGCCGGTGATCCTGCACTTCGGTCGCCACGATCACGGCATCCCGATGGAGGGCGTCGAGCAGGTCATCGCCAAGGATTGGCCCAACGCGACGGTGTATGTCTACGAGGCGGGCCACGGGTTCAATTCGGACCGGCGCAAGGATTATCACGAGCCAAGCGCGGATCTCGCCAAGCAGCGCACGCTGGAGTTGTTCCGCGCGAACGGGGGCTGAGGCATCCCCCGTCTTCCACCCCGGCGAAGGCCGGGGCCCAATTGGGAAGGTGGCAATAACCGGGGGAAGCGCTCCGTTACCAACGTCCCCCAATTGGGCCCCGGCCTTCGCCGGGGTGGGGCAAATGGTGCAGCGGCGGCTTTGTTGGGTGGGAGGCTTGCCCCTGCCCCGTTCCCCCGCGGAGGCGGGGGCCCAGAAATACAGCAGCGCTCCGCCCGTGATTCCTGGATCCCCGCCTTCGCGGGGAAACAGAAATTTCACATTACGCCGGGAAATCCGCGCCCAAACTCGCCGCCTTGTGCGCCTCGATCTCCTTCAGCCGCTCCGCCAGCTTCGCCGTCACGTGATCATAGCCCCACGCGCCCAGCACCAGATGCCGCGGCGGGTTCGCATCCTCGGTCAGCGCGATCATCGCCTCGCCTGCACGCACCGGGTCGCCCGCCTGCGTGCCGCTGCCCTCGCGCGTGCCGTCGAGCCGCTTGCCTGCGGTGTCGGCATAGTCGGCGATCGCGACCGGCGTCTGCTTGAGCGAACGCCCGGCCCAGTCGGTGCGGAACGGCCCCGGCTCGACGCAGGTGACCTCGATGCCGAGCGGCTTCACCTCGGCAAGCAGCGCGTCGGACCAGCCCTCCACCGCATGCTTCGACGCGGCATAATAGCCAGAGCCCGGGAACCCGATCTGCCCCGCGACCGACGTGATGTTGATCACATGCCCGCTCTTCTGCGCGCGCATGATCGGCAGCACAGCGCGGGTCAGTGCGAACAGGCCGAACACGTTCGCGTCGAACTGCGCGCGGATCTCGGACTCCTCGCCTTCCTCGACCGACGCCTGATAGCCATAGCCCGCATTGTTCACGAGCACGTCGATCCGCCCGAACTTCGCCTTGGCCTGCGCGACCGCCGCGTCGATCTGCGCCTGATCGGTCACGTCGAGCGAGACCGCGAGCGCGCGATCCTCCGCGCCCTCGGCCAGATCGGCGACGCGGTCCGCGTCACGCGCGGTGACGACCGCGCGCCAGCCGCGCGCGAGCACGAGCTTGGCGAGTTCGCGGCCGAAACCGGTCGAGCAGCCGGAGATGAACCAGACGGGCGTGTCGGATGCCATGGTGCAAGTCTTTCATATTTGGGGACTTGCTCAGAACGACCGGCCCGGCATTTGGCTCCGGCTTTGACCGCAAGCCACGGGATGCACGGGGAGCACGGTGCGCTATAACCGTCGCATGAGCACCGCCCCCGCCCTCGACGACGACACCGCGTGGCGCGCGTTCGCGGCGCGCGATCGCGCGTGGGACGGCCGGTTTCTCGTCGGCGTGAAGACTACCGGCATCTACTGCAAGCCGAGCTGCCCCGCGCGGCACCCCAAGCGCGAGAATGTCAGCTTCCACCCCGACCCGGCGAGCGCACGCGCCGCCGGGTTCCGCGCGTGCCTGCGCTGCACCCCGGACACGGTCGGCCGCGACCGGATCGCCGTCGCCGCCGCCATCGCACTGCTCGAAGCCGCCGAAGACCGGCTCTCGCTCGACTCGGTCGCAGCGCAGGTCGGCTACGCGCCGCACCATTTCCACCGCCTGTTCAAGCGCGCCACCGGCGTCACCCCTGCCGCCTATGCGCGCGCGTTGCGCACCGGCCGCGCGGCCGACGCCTTATCGGAGGATTCGACCGTGACCGAAGCGATCTACGACGCCGGCTATTCCGCCCCGAGCCGCTTCTACGAGGCGGATGCCAAGCGGCTCGGCATGGCGCCCAGCGCGTGGGCGCGCGGCGGCGAAGGCGTCACGATCCGCTGGACTGTCGCCGACACGAGTCTGGGCGCGCTGTTCGTCGCGGCGACCGACAAGGGCCTGTGCCGCGTGTCGTTCGATGAAGACGCCGACGAACTCCGCCGCCGATTCCCCAACGCGACGATCGAACCGGGCGATGCCGCGCTCGCCGCGCTCGCCGCGCACGTCGTCGCCGCCGTAGAATCCCCCGAGCGCGACCAGGACCTGCCGCTCGACGTCCGCGGCACCGCATTCCAGGAGGCGATCTGGCAGGCGCTGCGCACCATCCCGATCGGCGAGACTCGCACCTATAGCGAACTCGCCGCGCTCGCTGGGCGCCCCGCCGCGGTGCGCGCCGCGGGCACCGCGTGCGGCCAGAACCCGGTGTCGATCGTCATCCCCTGCCACCGCGCGCAGCGGATCGGCGGGGCGCTCGGCGGCTATGCGTACGGGCTCGACCGCAAACGCGCGCTGCTCGCGACCGAAGCCGGTCAGCGCGCCGATTTGCAGGAATAGACGAGCTTCTCGTTGGGCAGCGGCGGCAGCACCGCGCGGATCGCGGCCTGCTGGCTGGTCAGCTTGGCGAGCGCGGTGTCGTCCATCCCGCACACGTTCGGGACGACCCCGCGCGCGGTCCGCGCCGCCGCCATCCCCGCCGCCGACATCAGATAGCGCGTGTTCGAATAGATCCGCGTCGCCGGATCGAACGACAGCACCGACACGGTCTGCTCGGCATCGGGCACCAGCACGCGGTCGTAGCGCCCATTCGCACCGACATATTGCGTCTTGCCGTTCATGCAGCCCTTGGCGCCCCAGTCGATCGGCACGTCCTCGCTCGACGAGATCGTGATCCGGCTGCGCTCGGGGATCAGCGTGCACATCAGCTTGCCGAGCGCCACGTCGGGCGTCGCAAGCCGCGACTTCGGCAGCGCCGACAGCGGCACGTCGACTTCGCCCGATGGCCGCAGCACGAACACGATGATCGCGACGAGCACCGCCACGCCGCCGATCGACACCGCCCAGATCGCCTGCCGCCGCTGGCCGCGCGATTCGAGCAGCCCCGCGCTGCCGATCACCAGCGCGCCCGCGACGAGCAACAGCCCGGCGATCGCCATCACGTTCTCGCGCGTGTGCGCCGCCTCGGTCCGGGCCTTTTCGACCGCGCCCTCGCGTGCCAGCGCATCCTGTGCCGCCGCGTCGCGCCTCGCCGACGCCGCATCGGCGGTCGCGCGCGCATCGGCGTCGCTGTCCTGCCGCAGGCGGTCCTCGATCGAGGTGCAGCCCGTGCCGATCGACGCATAAGGCTGTTTCGAATCGCGCAGGAAGCCCGCGAGCTCGGTATCCGCGATCGCGAATCCGAACGTCGAATCGCCCTCCTCGCCGCGCGTGATCGCCGAGTTCACGCCGATCACCCGGCCGCACCGGTCGAGCAGCGGCCCGCCCGAATTGCCGCGCGCGATGCTGGCGGTGTGCAGCAGCACCTCGATATCGCTCAGCACGCGGCGCCCGGACAGCACGCCCTCCGATCGCACCGGCGTCATCGGCCGGATATAGTCCGCCGCCGAACGCGCGGTCGCCAGGTCGACATTGCCGGGGAAGCCGAGCGACACCACCGCATCGCCCTCGTTCATCGGCCCGGTATAGAGTGCGCTCGGCGGCAGGCGCGCGCCGGTGAACTCGATCAGCGCCAGATCGCGCTGCGAATCATAGGCGATCACCTTGCCCTGGTAGGACTTGGTACCCTCGGTGGGCACGATCCCGACGACGACGTTGTCGGGATAGCGCTCGGCGAGATCGACGACATGCGCGTTGGTGACGATCCGGTTGGGCGCGACCGCAAAGCCGCTGCCATGGCCGAAGCCGACGACCTGGTCGTCGACCACCGCGATCGTGACGACGCGCACCACGCCGCGCCCGGTGGCGGCGATGTCGTCGGCCGACGCGGAACTGGCCAACCCGAAAGTCAGCGCGAGAAGGAGCAGCAGGCGGATCATGTCCCCGCCTTCGGGGAGTTCGCGGCGGCGATCAACCCTCGGCACCGCCGGGACCACGCGCGCCGATCCGGTTTGGTTAGCGAATTATCAAGCCTTGCCCCCTAACCCTTTGGGCAATCATCCAGGGATTTGGGCATGAGCGCATTCGGGCGTCGTAATGGCATCAGCGGGGGGCAAGCGGCCCGGCCAGCATTCGGCGTGGCGCGCCCGATGCAAGGCGGTGGCCCTGCGCCACGCCCCGAGCCCGAAGGCGGATCGCAGTTTCCGCCGATCGAGTCGCTGCCGATGCCCGGCGAAACCGATGGCTTCGGCCCCGGCACGATGCCCGGCACGCAGATGGACGCGATGCAGCGCCTGTCCGACCGGCAGAACGCCAGCGGCGAGGCGGGCAACAGCCGCGTCGAGGGATTCGAACAGTCGATCCACAAGATCAAGGAACAGGTCCTCCCGCGCCTGCTCGAACGCGTCGATCCCGAGGCCGCGGCGACGCTCGGCAAGGACGAGCTGGCGGAGGAATTCCGCCCGATCATCGGCGAAGTGCTCGCCGAGCTGAAACTGACGCTCAACCGCCGCGAACAGTTCGCGCTGGAAAAGGTGCTGGTCGACGAATTGCTCGGGCTCGGGCCGCTCGAAGAGCTGCTGGCGGATCCGAACATCACCGACATCATGGTGAACGGCCCCGAACAGACCTATGTCGAGCGCAAGGGCAAGCTCGAGCTCGCCCCCATCCAGTTCCGCGACGAGGAGCATCTGTTCCAGATCGCGCAGCGGATCGTGAACTCGGTCGGCCGCCGGGTCGACCAGACCACGCCGCTCGCCGATGCCCGCCTGAAGGACGGCAGCCGCGTCAACGTGATCGTGCCGCCGCTGTCGTTGCGCGGCACCGCGATCTCGATTCGTAAGTTTTCGGCCAAGCCGATCACGCTCGACATGATGGCCGGGTTCGGCAGCATGAGCCCGAAAATGGCGACCGCGCTGAAGATCGCGGGCGCGTCGCGGTTCAACGTGGTCATCTCGGGCGGTACGGGCTCGGGCAAGACGACGATGCTCAACGCGCTGTCGAAGATGATCGACCCGGGCGAGCGCGTGCTGACGATCGAGGATGCGGCAGAGCTCCGCCTGCAACAGCCGCACTGGCTGCCGCTCGAGACGCGGCCGGCCAATCTGGAGGGCCAGGGCGAAATCTCGATCCGTGATCTCGTGAAGAACGCGCTGCGTATGCGGCCTGACCGGATCATCCTCGGCGAAATTCGTGGCTCCGAGTGTTTCGACATGCTCGCGGCCATGAACACCGGTCACGACGGCTCGATGTGTACGCTCCACGCCAACTCCCCGCGCGAGGCGCTCGCGCGTATGGAGAACATGGTGATGATGTCGGACATCAAGGTGCCTAAGGAAGCGATTTCGCGCCAGATCGCCGATTCGGTCGAGCTGATCATCCAGGTGAAGCGCCTGCGCGACGGCTCGCGTCGCGTCACGAACATCACCGAGGTGATCGGCATGGAAGGCCCGGTGATCGTCACGCAGGAGCTGTTCAAGTTCGAATATATGGACGAGTCGGCCGACGGGAAGATCCTGGGCGAATACCGCTCGATGGGGCTTCGGCCCTATACGCTGGAGAAAGCCAAGCAGTTCGGGTTCGACCAGGCGTATCTTGAGGCGTGCCTGTAGGGCGCACCGAAGCCCCGCCCGTTGTCCCTAACTCCTGCCTTCGCTGAAAAGCGGGGCGGCGGGGGCTCATCCTCCCCCGCCAGGGGGAGGTGGCTGGCACTTGCCAGACGGAGGGGGAGGAAAGGCAAACGCCGGTTCCGTGTCCTCCCCCTCCGTCGCCTTCGGCGCCACCTCCCCCTGGCGGGGGAGGATCGTTAGAGCTGGCCGGTCGCGACGCCGCGGGTTGTACGCATCCCCCGACCCGCTAGGGACGACGGTCTATGCGCCGTGCCCTGCTTGCCCTCGTCCCGCTGATCGCGGTCGTCTTCGTCTCGGCGCGCGAGCCGGCCAAACCCGTCGCGGCGGCGAGCGTCTCCCCCGCGTCGCGTGACCGCGGCGTCTATCGTCTGTTCGACGATGCCGAGGCGCGTTGGGTGCCGTTCGAGCTCACCCCGGGCAACCAGATCCGGTTCACGATGCAGCTCGACGGGCGCGACCGCACCGCGATCCTCGATACCGGCGTCAGCTACACGCTGCTCGCCAAGGCCTCCCCCGCCGTCGATACCGCCAAGCTGGTCGCGGGCGGCAGCGCGCAGGCGATCGGCGGATCGGTCCAGCTGGGCTGGATGCCGACGCGCACGCTCGCGATCGGCGGGCTTGCGCGGACCGGCGGCGGCGTCACCGTCACCGATCTGCCCGCGATCGCGACCGGCAGCACCGCGGCGGTCGACCTGCTGGTCGGCGCGGACCTGCTCGCCGGGCATGCGCTCGACATCGATTATGCCGCGCACCGCTTCCGCCTGATCCGCTCCGGCCGGCTTCCGTTCAAGGGCGAGACGGCGCCGCTCAGCGTCTCGACCGAGCGCAGCGTGTACGAGAGCGCGGCGACGCTCGGCACGCGGCGACTGGCGCCGATGATCGTCGATACCGGCGACGGCTCCGCAGTGACGGTGACCGCGGCGGGCTGGGACGCCGCGGCGCTGCACGTGCCGGCGACGACCGCGGTCTCGTTCGGACTCGCCGGCCCGGTGGTGAGCGGCCTCGCGATCGTCCCCGAGTTCCGCGTCGGCGCGATGACCGCGCACGCCACCGAGATCCGGATCGAACCCGCCGGCGGCTTTTCGCAGTCGATCGGCGCCGCCGGGCGGATCGGCTCGGGCTTTCTCCAGAAGTATCGCGTGCTGCTGGATCCCGGCGCGCGCCGGATGGTGCTGAGCCGCGGGCCGACGGCCGACACGCCGCCGCTCCGCTCGACCAGCGGGTTGCTGATCGGCATCGAGAAGGATCGGCTGAAGGTGCTCCACGTCATGCGCGGCGGCCCCGCGGCGGCGGCAGGCTGGAAGGACGGCGACCTGATCTGCACGATCGACGGGATCGCGGTCACCGGCGACTATGCGTCCAGCCCGATCGCGTCCTGGTCGGCGGGTACGCCCGGTCGAGTCGTGACGCTCGGTCTGTGCGACGGCACCACGCGAAACCTCGCCTTGAAGCATTTCTATTAGGACCATCATGACCAGCCTGCGTCACCGGACTGGGCAGGCGCTCGTGCTGCTGCTCGTGGCCTTCGCGATCCGCAGCCCGCTGTTCGGCAACCCGGTAATCCATAGCGACGAGCAATTCTATCTGCTGGTCGGCGATCGCCTGCTGCACGGCGCATGGCCGTTCGTCGACATCTTCGATCGCAAGCCGGTCGGGCTGTTCCTGATCTTCGCGGGCATCCGCAGCGTCGGCGGCAACGGCATCCTGATGTACCAGATCGCCGCCACGCTGGTCGCGGCGGGGACCGCGTTTCTGGTCGGCCGGATCACGCACCGGCTGGTCGGGGCCGGGATAGCCGAGCGTGACGCGACCCGTGCGAGCCTGGGTGCGGGGCTGATCTATCTCGTCTGGCTGATGATCTTCGATGGCGCGGGCGGCCAGTCCGCGGTGTGGGGCAATGCGCTGATGGCGGGCGCGGCGCTGTTCGTGCTCGGCCGGGACTCGGGCGGGCGCCACCTCACGGCGCGCGGGGTCGCCGCGATGCTGCTGGTCGGGCTGGCGATGCAGGTCAAATATACCGCGCTGTTCGAGGGCATCTTTTTCGGGCTGGTGCTGCTGCGCCAGGCGCGCGACGCGGATCGCGCGATCGTGCGGCTGCTCGGGCGTGCGGTGCTCTGGGTTGCTGTGGCGCTGTTGCCGACCGCGATCGCATGGATGGTCTACGCGCTGGCCGGCCACAATGACGCGTTCGTGTTCGCGAACTTCCTGTCGATCTTCGGCCAGCAGAACGACGATGGCATCGGCTCGAGCCTGCTCAAGCTCGCCGGCGCGCTTGCCTTGAGCGCGCCGCTGCTCCTGCTGGCATGGCGGGGGCACCGGTCGGGGACGGCGTCGTTCGCGCTCGGCTGGCTCGCCGCCGCGGGGATTGCCGTCGTCATCATGCGCAATTTCGAGCTGATGTACCTGCTGCCCGTCACGCTGCCGCTCGCGGTCGCCGCCGGCACCGGACTAGCGCGGTGTTCGGTCGTCGCGGGTCGTCGATGGCTGATCGCGGTGCTGCTGTTCGGCACGGTCGCCGCGGCGATCCTGGGCGGCATCCGCGTCGCCCGGCGCGGCGATGCGCGACAGGTCGCAACGCTCGTCCGGATGATCGGACAGCGCCCGCAAGGCTGCCTGTTCGCGTTCGGCAGCGAGCCGATCCTCTATTACCTGACCCGGTCCTGCCTGCCGACGCCGTATATCTTCCGCAGCCATCTCAGCCGGATGACCGAGGCGCACGGGCTCGGCACCGATCCCGCCGCCGAGACTGCGCGGTTGCTCGCCGCCAGGCCCGGGATCATCGTCGTCCGCGCGCCGAAAGCCGACACCAACCCGGCGACCCGCACGCTCGTCGCCGCGGCGATCGCACAGCATTACCGTCTGGTCGGAATCGTCGCGATCGGCACCTTGCCGCACCGCGTCTACCGCCTGAACCGCTGAGCCGTCAGCTTTTGACCGCGAGCCCGATCGTGACGGCGAGCGCGATCAGTGCGAGCATCTGCACCGTCGGCCAGTCGACCCAGCCGACCGAATCCGGATCGCGCCGCCGCCGCCGGCGTCGCTCGCCGAATCCGGCGACGACGGCCAGCGCGGCGAGCCCGCCGCTCGCGCTCCACAAGACCGGCCCCATCGCGCGACGCAGCCCGTCAGCCGAGCTTCTCGACCTTTTCCTGTAACTTGGCGAGTTCGCTGCGCAACGCGGCGATCTCGTCGTCCTGGCTGGCAGCCGAGGCGGGCGCGCCGGCGGATGCGGGTGCCGGGGCCGCGGGCTTCATCGCCTGCGCGGCGACGTCGAACATCGCAAGGTTGCGCTTTGCCAGATCGGCGAACGGCGAATTCGCGAACGCCCCCTCGACCGCGGACTTGAACTGATCATGGTTGCGGCGGAAGCTGTCCATCGACGCCTCGAGATAGCCCGGCACCATCGTCTGCATCGAATCCCCGTACATCGAGATCAGCTGGCGCAGGAAATTCACCGGCATCATCGTCTCGCCGCGGCTCTCCTCCTCCATGATGATCTGCGTGAGGACGTTGTGCGTGATGTCCTCATCGGTCTTCGCGTCGACCACCTTGAAGTCGCGGCCCTCGCGGGTCATCGTCGCGAGATGATCGAGCGTGATGTAGGATGAGGACTCGGTATTATAGAGTCGACGGTTGGCGTATTTTTTGATGATGACGATTCCGTCGGCAGCCGGTTGCTTCTTCATGGATCCCCCGTCTTATGTTTGAAACGGAGGCTACAGTCTTTGATGACGCACCGCAACACGGACCGAGGCCCCTGCCCTTGTTCCTCGCGATGCTGCGCAGCGAGACCGCAGCATCGCCCGACCGGATGGCGCGCGCGCTGGCCGGATTGCGCGCGTATCAGGCTGCGCCACGAGAGCGGCGGGCCGATCCGATGCCAGCCGTCCACCGTTCGGGCCGTGTAAGTCTGCGTGATTATGGCGGCAGCGGACGCCCCGTCGTGTTCGTCCCGTCGCTGATCAATCCGCCCGATATCCTCGATCACACGGCCGAGTCTTCGCTGTTGCGGTGGATCGCCGCGCAAGGAGTCCATGCATGGCTGGTCGACTGGGGATCGCCCGGCGACGAGGACCGCGACCTCGATCTGGCCGCGCATGTCGAACATTTGCTGGTGCCGTTGCTGCAGGTGCTGCCCGAACCGCCTGTCGTGGTCGGCTATTGCCTCGGCGGCACGCTCGCGCTGGGTGCCGCTGCCGTCATGCCCGTTACGGGAGTCGCGACGATCGCCGCGCCGTGGCATTTCGCGGGGTACGGCGACAGCCGTCCCACGCTGGCCGCGACCTGGGCCGCGGTGAAGCCCGCCGCCGCGCTGCTGGGCCTGCTGCCGATGGAAGTCCTGCAAGCCGGTTTCTGGCAACTCGACCCGGCCCGCACGATCGCCAAATACGAAGCCTTTGCCGATCTCGCTCCCGACAGCGACGCGGCGCGCGCGTTCGTCCGGCTGGAGGACTGGGCGAACGCCGGTGCGCCCCTCCCCTACGCCGCCGCCGCCGGCCTGTTCGAGGACTGCATCGCCGACGACCGCCCCGGCAAGCGCCGCTGGACCATCGCCGGCATCCCGGTCGACCCGCACGCGCTCGCCTGCCCGACCATCGAGTTCGTGTCGCTCAGCGACCGCATCGTGCCCGCCGCCACCGCGATCGGGTTCGCCGACCGCCGCGATCTCGGTGCGGGGCATGTCGGCATGGTCATCGGCCGATCCGCGCGCGCGCACCTGTGGGAACCGCTCGCCAACTGGATCGCCGCGCTCGACTGACGTACATGGGGTACAAACATAGAGGATCCCGACATGACCGACCTGCTTCCCACTGACGTCGTCATCACCGCTGCCAAGCGCACCCCGGTCGGCAGCTTCCTCGGCGCGTTCGCCACGACGCCCGCGCACGAACTCGGCCGGATCGCGATCGAGGCCGCGCTCGAACAGGCGGGCGTGGCGGGCGAGGACGTCTCCGAAGTGATCCTCGGCCAGGTGCTCACCGCGGCACAGGGCCAGAACCCCGCGCGTCAGGCGTCGATGGCGGCGGGCGTGCCGAAGGAAATCCCCGCCTGGGGCGTCAACCAGGTCTGCGGCTCGGGCCTTCGGGCCGTCGCGCTCGCGGCCCAGGCGATCCAGACCGGCGACGCGACGATCGTCGTCGCGGGCGGGCAGGAATCGATGTCGCTCTCGGCGCACGCGCAGTCGATCCGCGGCGGCCAGAAGATGGGCAACCTAAGCCTCGTCGACACGATGGTCAGCGACGGGTTGACCGACGTCTTCAACGGCTATCACATGGGCATCACCGCCGAGAATCTTGCCGAGCAATACCAGGTCACGCGCGGCGAGCAGGACGCGTTCTCGGTCGCCTCGCAGAACAAGGCCGAGGCCGCACGCGGCGCCGGGCGGTTCAAGGACGAGATCGCGCCGGTCACGATCAAGGGCCGCAAGGGCGACACCGTGGTCGCCGACGACGAATATATCCGCGCCGGCGCGACGATCGAGAGCGTCTCGGGCGTGAAGCCCGCGTTCAAGAAGGATGGCACCGTCACCGCCGCCAATGCGAGCGGGCTCAACGACGGCGCCGCCGCGCTCGTCATGATGCGCCGCGACGAAGCCGAACGCCGCGGCTCGACGATCCTCGCGACGATCAAGAGCTGGGCGTCGGCGGGCGTCGACCCGTCGGTGATGGGCATCGGCCCCGTCCCCGCCACCAAGCGCGCGCTCGAGAAGGCCGGCTGGACGCTCGCCGACCTCGACCTGATCGAGGCCAACGAAGCGTTCGCCGCGCAGGCGCTGTCTGTCGGCAAGGAACTCGGCTGGGATGCGAGCAAGGTCAACGTCAACGGCGGCGCGATCGCGATCGGCCATCCGATCGGCGCGAGCGGCGCACGAGTCCTGACGACGCTGATCTACGAGATGCAGAAGCGCGACGCGAAGAAGGGGCTGGCGACCTTGTGCATCGGCGGCGGCATGGGAATCGCGATGTGCATAGAACGGTAGGACGTATTACCAATTGTTGCATTCGTGTAACACGATACGTACAAAAATAACGCTTCGTTCATCTCTCTGTAATAATTGATTGCATGGGAGCCCCCGTCTCGTCACCGTGTAGCCATAAGGCATACATGCCAAAACGGGGGCTTTTTCATGAACTTATCACGCCTTTTGGGTGCAACGGCGCTTGTAGGCGCCTTCTCGCTCCTGCCGACGCTCGCACTCGCACAAGCTGTGCCGGATGCGAACTCGCCGCCAGTCAATGCGGACGGCACGACGCCGACCCAGACCACGCAGGGCGACGAGGCCGGGTCCCAGGAAATCCTTATCACCGGATCGCGCATCCGTCGTGCCAACGATGAGTCGCCCAACCCGATCACGACGGTGACCGCCGCGGATATCTTCGCGTCGGGTCGCGTGTCGATCGGCGACGTCCTCAACGACCTGCCGCAGCTGCGCAGCACGGTCAGCTCGCAGAACTCGACGAGCGGCCTCGGCGTTCGCGGTCTCAACCTGCTCGATCTTCGCGGTCTCGGCACCTCGCGCACGCTCGTGCTGGTGAACGGCCGACGCCATGTGTCGTCGGAGATCATCAACAACGGCAACAGCCCCGACATCAACACCTTCCCGACCGACCTGATCGAGAAGATCGACATCGTGTCGGGCGGCAATTCGGCGGTCTATGGTTCGGACGCGATCGCGGGCGTCGTCAACTTCATCCTGAAGGAAAATTACGACGGCCTCGACCTGCACGGCCAGACCGGCATCAGCAAATATGGCGACGCAGGCAACCAGTATCTGTCGGCCGTCGCCGGCAAGAACTTTGCCGATGGTCGCGGCAATATCGCGCTCAATCTCGAATATGCGCACCAGCAGGATTACTACGCGTCGGGCCGACCCAATCTTCGCCAGAATGACGGCTTCGTCCAAGTCGACACCGATCCGGCGGGCTCGGTCAACGGATCGGACAGCATTCCCGATCGCATCTTCGCGCGCGATATCCGCTCGACGACGATTTCGACCGGCGGCCAGGTCGGCATCCGCTATGCCAACACGGCCAATGCACCGTGCGGCGTGGATTCGGCCGGCAGCTCGTTCACCTGCGCCTATCTGTTCCAGCCGAATGGCGCGCTGACTCCGCAGACGGGCACGCGCATCGGCCTCGGGCCGAACGGCAGCTATATCGGCGGAAACGGCTATACCGGCCGCGAAGGCCGGCTGCTCGTCCTGTCGCCAGAACTCAACCGCTATGCCGTCAACCTGATCGGCCATTTCGAAGTCAGCCCGGCGCTCGTCCCGTTCATCGAAGCCAAGTATGTCCGGTCCGAAGCACGCGGTTCGCAGAGCGGCCCGTTCTTCTCGCAGGGGCAGACGCTGGCCGACGCCACGCCGATCGCTGGCTTCAACGACCGGTCCTACGTCCTGACGAACCCGACCGGCAACGGCCCGGTCAACCGCGAGGGCATCCGTCTCGACAACCCCTATCTCGATGCGGGCGCACGCGCGACGATTACCGCCCAGTTGACGGCAGCGGTGAACTCGGGCGTCAATCCGAACACCGGCGCTGCGTTCGGCACGAACGCAACCGGCGTTGCCCTGCGCAATGCCACGCTGGCGCAGATCGCGGCGGGGACGTTCCGCTTCTCGAACCGTCGCAACTATGTCGATCTCGGCATCCGCGATGAGAACATCCGGCGCGAGACCTACCGCATCGTCGGCGGCGTCCGCGGCGATTTCAACGACGATTGGCATTACGAACTGTCCGCCAACTATGGCGAGCATCGCGAACGCAACGTCATCCAGGGCAACATCAACCGCCAGCGCTTCCTGCTCGCCAACGATACGGTGCGCAACGCAGCGGGCCAGATCGTCTGCCGCTCGCAGGTCAATCCGGCTTATGCCGGCACCGACCGGGCAGGCAATCCCGCGGTCCTGGCAGCGGACGTGGCGGCGTGCGTTCCGCTCAATCCGTTCGGCGATGGCTCGGTCAGCCAGGCTGCGCGCCAGTACCTGACCGTGTCGACCGAAGCGATGGGCAAGGCGACGCAGTTCCAGGGCATGGGCTTCGTGTCCGGCGATCTCAGCCAGTTGTTCACCCTGCCGGGCGGTCCGATCGCCTTCTCGCTGGGTGGCGAATATCGCCGCGAAACGCTGTCCTATGATCTCGATCCGGTGACGCAGGCCGGGTATGCGTTCTACAACGCCATCCCGACCTTCCGTTCGCCCGCGTTCGAGGTGAAGGAAGCCTTCGGCGAAATCTCGATCCCGCTGGTCAAGGACGTTCCGCTTCTGCAGGAACTGACGATCAACGGTTCGGGCCGCGTCGCGGATTACAAGGGCTCGGTCGGCACCGTCTACGCCTATGGCGGCGGCGTGAACTGGCGTCCGATCCGGGACCTGATGGTTCGTGGCTCCTATTCGAAGTCGGTGCGCTCGCCGTACCTCGGTGATCTGTATTCGGCGCAGAGCCAGAACTTCACGCCGGCTCCGAACGACCCCTGCTCGGCCCGCAACCTTGCCACGGGCTCCGCGACCCGCGCTGCGAACTGCACCGCAGCGGGTGCACCGGCAGGCTACGACTATGTCTACAGCTCGTCGCTCGAGATCATCAGCGGCGGCAACCCGCAGCTCGAGGCGGAGACGTCCAAGTCCTACACGATCGGTGGCGCGTTCCAGCCGCGCTTCCTGCCAGGACTGTCGATCACGACCGATTACTACAACATCACCGTCGACAAGGTGATCTCGGCAGTGACGGCGCAGAACATCCTGAACCTGTGCTACGATTCGCCGACGCTGAACAATCCGTTCTGCGGCCTGTTCCAGCGCGCCGGCGCCAGTGGCGGTCCGCGCGGCGAGATCCCGTTCCGCGTTCTCGAAGGGTCGCTGTTGCAGACGACGGCCAACTTCGCAAAGCTGAAGGCGACCGGCATCGACACCAACATCGCGTACAACCACCGGTTCGCCTGGGGTGAAGTGTCCGCCAAGGGCATCTGGACGCACGTGATCCAGCGCGACAACTACACCAATCCGGCCGACCCAAGCTTCAAGAACACGATCACGGGCGAGCTGGGCGATCCGTCCGACCAGTTCAACATCAGTGCAGACGTGAAGGTCGGCAAGGTCACCTTGGGCTATTCGGTGCGCTGGATCGACAAGATGTACCTGAACACGTTCGAGGACTATAACGCGCTGAACGGCCAGCCGCCGCAGAATGCCGATTACGCGACGATCGAACAGTACCCGGCCGTCACCTATCACGACATTCGTGCAGGGGTGGACGTGACCGAGCGCTTCAACGCGTATTTCGGTGTGAACAACGTCAGCAACAAGCAGCCGCCTTACGGTCTCACGGGTATCGGCGCAGGCAGCGCCATCTATGACAACCGTGGCCGGTTCGGTTACATTGGCGTCACCGCCAAGTTCTGAGCGATCGGAACACGCAGACGTGATGAGGGGCCGGGGAAACCTGGCCCCTTTTTTTGTTGCCGGATGGCGCTTTGCGAATCCGGTCTGATAGGGCCGGTCTGATAGGAGAGCAGGATGACCCACAGCCCGGCGGCGAACGCGCTGCATCTGGTTTCGATCGGCCGAGCTTCGGAGGCGCTTGCGATCCTGCGCAGTGCTGGCGATCGCGGTGATGTCGACGCGATCATGCAACTGGCGGTGTGGCATCTCGCGGGCGATGTCGTTCCGCGCGACCTCGTCCAGGCACGCGCTCTGCTGGCGCGCGCGGTGTCGATCGGCCATGTCGATGCCGCGCTGATGGAGATCGCGCTGACCGCCAATGGCAGCGGCGGTACGCCCGATTGGCCCGGCGCGGTTTCCCTGTTGCGAACGGCCGCGCGCGCCGATCCGGTTGCGCTGGGGCAGTTGACGCTGCTCGACGCGATGGCGATCGACGCCGCTGGCGCGCCGACCGCGTTGCCGGTGCCCGAGACGCTCAGCGCGTCGCCCGACGTCATCCGCTTTCCCCGATTATTGACCGCGGCGGAGTGCGCGCATCTCGCCGGTGTCGCCGCAGCGATGCTCGAGCCAGCGCGCGTGATCGATCCGCGGACCGGCCGCTGGATCGCGCATCCGATCCGGACGTCGGACGGAACCGCGATCGGGCCGGCGCGCGAGGATCTGGTCGTTCGCGCGATCAACCGGCGCATCGCCGCCGCGAGCGGTACGGACATCGGGCAAGGCGAACCGCTGACGGTGCTGCGATACCGGCCGGGCCAGCAATACCGGTTGCACCTGGACACGATCCAGGATGCCGCGAACCAGCGCGTCGCGACCGTCCTGGTCTATCTGAACGAAGGCTATGGCGGCGGCGAAACGCATTTTCCCGCCGGCAACCTGACCATCACGCCGCGCGGTGGCGACGCGATCGTGTTCAGGACACTGACCAGGGATGGCGCGATCGACCAGTCGAGCCGACATGCGGGCTTGCCGGTCACGCACGGCGCCAAATGGCTGGCGACACGCTGGATCCGGGCGGACCCGATCGACCCGTGGACGATCAGCTAGCCGCCCACACCCGATCGAACCGCTGGCCGAGACCGGTGAGCAGCTCATATTGCGACAGTCCGGACGCCGCTGCGCTGGCCGGCAGGGCATAGTCCAGTTCGACCCAGTCCCCCTCGGCCAGGTCCTTGGCCGCGTCGACGTCGATCGCGACCAGGTCCATCGAGACCCTGCCGAGCACAGGCAAGACCCGACCCGACGCCAGCGCCGCACCGATATTGGTGAAATGCCGGCGATAACCATCCGCATAACCGAGATTGAGGATCGCGACCTCGGTGTCCTCCGCGGCCGTCCATTGCGCATTGTAGCCGACTGTATCGCCTGCACGAACCCGGCGGCGTTGCAGGATCTGCGCCTCGGGCCGGACGACCTGCCGGATCGCGCCGAGTTCGCCGCGCGGGACGCCGCCGTAGAGTGCGAGGCCGGGGCGGGTCAGGTCGAATGCGTAGCCCGACAGCGCGATGCCGGCGGAATTGGCGAGGCTCATCCGGCGCGCCGAGGTCTGGCCGGCGAGCGCGGCGAAGCGGTCGCGCTGGGTGGCGTTCATCGGCGACTCCTCGTCGGCGCAGGCGAGGTGGCTCATCAGCGTCTCGATCTGGAGATCGCCCAGCAGCCCCCCCGCAATGTCGTCCGCGGACACGCCGAGGCGGTTCATGCCGGTGTCGACCATCACGTCGCACGCGCCGCCGCCTGCGGCCTTCCAGCGTGCGACCTGCGTGGCGGTGTTGAGCACCGGGCGGGCGAAACCCGCGGTGGCGGCGGGCATGTCGTCTTCGCGGACGCCATGCAGGACGGAGACGGTCAGCCCCAGCGGCGCGAGGTCGGCGGCTTCCTGCCAGTTCGAGACGAAGAAATCGCGGCAGCCGGCGTCGGCGAGGCGGCGAGCGACCTCGGTCGCGCCGAGGCCATAGCCATTGGCCTTGATCGCCGCGCCGCAGGCCGCAGCGCCGCTCATGCGGTCGAGCGTCCGCCAGTTCTGGACGAGGGCGTCGCCGTCGAGGCGCAGGCGGAGCGGGGCGGGAATATCGATCACCCGGCGCGGGATAGTGCGCCGGGCGGGGCGCGTCGACCGTCTATGCCAAGTCGATGCGGCCGACCGGCACCAGCAGGCGCCGCGTGCCCCCACCCTCCCCCAAGCCCGAGACGTCGTCGAGCGGGGCGACGCGGACGCCGAACACGCGTGCGAGCGTGTCCGCGGTCATCACTTCGGCGACCGGCCCGAACGCGACGACGCGGCCCTCGGCGATCAGCAGCGCATCGTCCGCCGCGCGCTGCGCCTGGACGAGGTCGTGGAGGACGATCGCGACCCCTGCCCCGCCCGCCGCGTAGGTGCGCAGGCGCGCGAGCAGGTCGATCTGGTGTGCGGGGTCGAGGCTGGCGAGCGGTTCGTCGGCAAGCAGCCAGCGGGGTTCGCCGGCAAAAACGCGCGCGAGCAGGACGCGGGCGCGCTCGCCGCCGGACAGTTCGCCGACCGGACGATCGGCGAGGTGGGTCGTCTCGGTATCGTGCATCGCGCGGTCGACGGCGGCGCGATCTGCGGGCGACGGCGCGGCATGGGGGCCTAGGTGCGGCAGGCGGCCGAGCGCCACGACATCGCGGGCGACGATGTTCCAGTGCACCGTCGCGTCCTGCGGCAGATACCCGATCGCGCGCGCGCGGACGCGGGGGTCCATCGTCGCCACGTCCTGCGCGTCGAGCCGGACGCATCCCCCGGCCCGCCCGACCAGCGCGGCGGCGGCCTTGACGAGCGTGCTCTTGCCCGCGCCATTGGGGCCGAGGATCGCGGTGACGCGGCCAGGGCGCAGGTGCGCGGACGCATCGTGCAGGACGATGCGCTTGCCCAGCTTCACGCTGAGCGCGTCGACGATCAGATCCATGCGCGGCCTCGTTCCCTGATCAGCACCCCGAGGAAGAACGGCGCGCCGATCAGCGCCATCGCGACGCCGAGCCGCACTTCGCCCGCGCCGGGTGCGAGGCGGACGAGGCTGTCGGCAGCGAGAACGAGCGCCGCGCCGCCAAGCGCGGAGGGCAGCAGCACGTCGCTCGGGCGGTGGCCGAAGATCGGCCGGAGCAGATGCGGGACGACCAGGCCGACGAACCCGATCACGCCGGTGACCGCGACGCCTGCGCCGACCACCAAGCCGGTACCGAGCACCACCTGCCAGCGGACCCGGCCCATCCGTATCCCGAGCGACCGTGCCGCCGCTTCGCCGAGCGAGAGCGCATCGAGCGCGCGCCCGGTGAGCAGGAGGAGCACCGCGCCGACCAGCATCGGCGGCAAGGCGAGCGCCAGGTCGTCCCAGCCGCGATCGGTCAGCGCGCCCATGATCCAGTCGATCACTTCGGCGACCGCATAGGGGTTCGGCGCGATCGAGATCAGGAACGCGGTCAGCGCGCCGGCCAGGCTGGCGAGCACGGTGCCCGCGAGGATGAAGGTGATCGCGCTCGGCGACCGCCAGGTCAGCGCGGCGAGCATGGCGACCGCGCCGCCCGCGCCGAGCATCGCGGCGACGAAGATCGCGAAGCCCGAGCCGATCCCGAAAATGATCGCGGCGACCGCGCCGAGCGCTGCGACCGACGACACGCCGACCACCGCGGGATCGGCGAGCGGGTTGCGCAGATAGCCCTGCAGGACCGCGCCCGACAGCCCCAGCGTCGCGCCGAGCGCAAGCCCGAGCACCGCGCGCGGCAGGCGGAGTTCGAGGATGATCCACCAGCGCGGATCGCTCGAGAACCACGCGCCGAGCGGCACCCAGACCTTGCCGCAGCCGAGCGACAGGCCGAACAGGACGACCACCAGCAGCAGCAGCGCCGCAAGCTTGAGCGGCCGGCTCACGACACGCTCGCCCGGATCGCCGCGAGCCGTTCGAGCGCGGGCGGCAGCGTCGGGCCGCCGCAGTTGATCAGGACGCGTGGGAAGACGGCCTGCGGCGTGGTCGGCAGCAGCCGGTGCCGCAGCAGCGTGCCGCGACTGACGCGTTCGGGGGCGATCACGACCGCGGGCGGCTGCGTGACGATCGTCTCGGCGGACAGCGTGCCGGTATGCGTCAGGCCATAAGTGGCGGCGGCGTTGCGGAAGCCGACGCGGGTCATCATCTCGTTCAACAGCGTGCTGCCCCCCGTCGCCAGATCGCCGCTGATATAAAGCAACGCGGCTGGTGCGGGTCCATCCTTGCGGCTCCAGCGCACGACCGCGCGATCGATCTCGGCGTTGATCCGCGCGCCGCCTGCGGGCGCACCGACGGCGTCGGCGATCTGCGTGACCTGCGCCTGGCTCTCCGCGATCGAATCGGGGATGCCGAGCAGCAGCGTCTTCAGCCCGGCGCGCGCATAGGCCGCCTGCGTCGCGGGCGGCGTATAGGTGCTGGCGATGACCAGATCGGGGTGCAGCGCGATCACCTCCTCGGCGGTCCCCGCGGTCGCGTGGAAGCGGCGCGCGACGTCGAGCGGGATCGAGGTCGCCGTCGGCGCCTGCGAATAATGGCTGATCGCGGCGATCCGCGCGGGCGGCAGGATCCGGATCAGCACCGAATCCACGCAAGGGTTGGTCGAGACGATCCCCCCGCCCCCGGTCGGCGGTTGCGCACACGCGCCGAGTAGCAGCGCGAGAAGTATCCCCACAGACCTCACTTCAGGCGCAGCCGGACGCCGCCATAGGCTGCGCGGCCATAATTCCCATAGCCCGCCACCGTCTGGTAGCGCGCGTCGGTGAGGTTATCGACGCGGCCGTAGAGCGCGACCTGCTCGGTGATCGGCACCTCCGCGCGGATGCTGGCGAGCGCATAGCCATCGAGGCGAGTCATGTTGGCGGCATCGTCGAAGCTGTCGCCGACCAGCGACACCGTGCCGCCGATCGAGAGCCCGACCGCGAACCGGTAATCCGCGTTGACGCTCGCGGTCTGTTCGGGACGCCGCGCGAGGGTGTTGCCGAAATTGGCACCGATCGAGCGGTTCTCCGTGTGGATATAGCTGTAGTTCGCGGTCAGCGTCAGCGGATCGACCGGACGCAGCGCGAGCGAAACCTCGACCCCGTCCGCCTCCGCGCGCGCGACATTGTCATAGACGCCGAACGGGCGGTCGACGCAGATCGAACCGGCGGTCGTCTGCTCTGTCGGGCTGCAATCGCGGAAGTCGATCTGGTTGCGCGTGCGGCGGTTGAAATAGGTCACGCCGACGCGCGCCCGGTCGGCGAGGAACGCCTGCTCGACGCCGATGTCGAAATTGCGGGCGGTCTCCGGATCGAGGCCGCGGTTCCCGTAGTCGGAGAAGAGCTGGTACAATGTCGGCGCCTTGAAGCCCTCGCCATAGCTCGCGCGGACGGTGGTCCCGGTGCGCAGCGCCAGCGCCGCGTTCGCGCCGAACGTCGTGTGGTTGCCGAAATCCTCGTGGTCGTCGTTGCGGACGCCGCCGGTGAGCGTGAGGATGTCGAGCGGCTTGACGATCAGCTGGCCGTAGACGCTGGTGATGCCGGTGTCGGCATAGGTGAAGCCGTCGTTGAAGCGGCTATTCTCGCGCTCGACGCCGGCGACGACGCGAACCTGGTCGAGCGGGCGGAAGTCGCCCTGATATTCGTAGCGCTCGCTGCGGCCGCGGCCGAGGAACGACGGCTCTGCACCAAAGGCCGGTTCGTACGTGTCGCGGTTGATGTCGGCGATCGTGAACGCGACTCGGTTGTTGAACCGCCCGTCGGCGAAGTTCGCGTGCAGCCCGGCATAGCCATAGAGCTCCTGCGTCTTGCCATAGTCCGCGGTGTCGGCAAGCACATAGTCCGGCGCGGGAAAGCCATCGAGTTCGGCCCGGCTGTCCGCGAAATAGCCACGCAGATCGAGGCCGATCCCGGGTGCGAACTCGACGCCCAGCCGGCCGGTCGCGCCGTATTGGCGATAGCCGTCGCGCTCGGTACCGCTGGCCGCCGACGAGATGCCGTCGGTGCGCAGATACCCGCCGGTGAGCGAGCCCGACACCGGCCCCGTCGCGCCGGAGATGCCCGCGCTCGCGAACATGCTGTCGGCATAGCCATATTCGGCGTTGGCGCGCGCCTGCAGCCCCTCGGCGGGGGCGGCGGTGATGATGTTGACGACGCCGCCGATCGCCTGGCTGCCCCAGGGTACCGAGTTGGGGCCGCGCAGCACCTCGATCCGCTCGACCGAACTCGCCAGCAGGTTGCCAAAATCGAAGCCGCCGCCGGTCGAGGCCGGATCGTTGACTCGCACGCCGTCGATCACGACCAACGTCTGGTCGGATTCGGCACCGCGGATCCGCACGCCGGTCAGCGCCCCTAGCGTGCCGTTACGCGTGACGGTGACCCCGGGCGTGGTCGCGAGCAGATCGGACACCACGACCGTCTGCCGCCGCTCGATCTCGGCGCGATCGATCACGGTCACCGCCTGCCCGATCTCGCTGGCGGGTTGCGCGACTCGGGTCGCGGTCACGACGACGTCCGACGCGTCGGCGGCCGGGAGCGTCTGGGCATCGGCCGATGCCGCGATCGCGGCGGCGCTCAGGAGGAGGAGGAACTTCGTCATGGGGCACGTCCTGGCAGAGCCGCCCACGACCATTCGCGGACCGGCAGACGTCTCTCGCTCGAGGACACCCCTTCGATAGGGCACTCGTCCGCACCGGAGCACCCGCCCGCGCAGTGGATCGACCGTGACGGGCAGGTCTCCTGGCTTCCGGGTCGTCGCTGCCACCCCGCCTTCCCAGGCCGAGACCCAGTGGCGCAATCGGGGTGGCCGCTATCCGGTCACAGTTGCGGGGACAGCGCCGGTCTTGCGGATGGGGATCCTGACGACCCTGCCCGCGCACCGGCTTCCCTTTTGATCCCGTCGCCGGGAACCCTTCACAGGGTTTGCATTAGTCGCGGGTCCGGCACGGGTCAACGCAAGCGCGGATGCGACCCTGCCCCCTCAGCGCAGGCCGTAGCGCAACCCGACCCAGATCGTCCGCGGCGTGGCGCGCTCGACGATATTCGCGCCGCTGATCCCCGCCTCGACACGCGCATCGAACAGGTTCTCGCCGCGCAGCTCGGCGACCAGCGCGCGCGTGATCGGCAGCGCGGCATAGCCATCGAGCGTCGTCGCCGGATCCAACACGCGGCTGTTCTGGTCGTCGTCATATTGCCGGCCGATCCGCCGCACGGTCAGCGACAGCGCGGCGGCATCGCGCCGCCAGTCGACCGTCCCCGACACCTGGTCGCGCGGCGTCTGCGCCGGGCGAAGGCCATCGAGCGCAGCGGTGAGCCCGGACCCCTCGACCGTCGAATTGGTGTGCGACCACGATGCCTGCACGCCGAACGGCCCCGCATCGGGGCGATACGCCGCGTCGAGTTCGAACCCGTGCGCGCGGATCGCATCGAGATTCTGGCGGACCCGGTAGGTCGTCACCCCCGGCAGGATCTGCGGCGGGCTGGTCGTCGTGACGTTGGCGATCGCATCCTTGAGCCGGTTGTAGAAATAGGTCGCGGCGATCGTCACCCCCGGCGCGGGCGTCAGCGTGACGCCAGCCTCGATCCCCGTCAGCCGCTCGGGCGACAGCAGCGCGTTCGCCGCGGTCGCGTCGTTGCCGACACGGAACGGGCGGTACAGCTCGTTGAGCGTCGGCAACCGCCAGCCGCGATAGCCGGCGGCGCGCAGCGTGATCGACTCCACCGGCTGATACGCCACGCCCGCCCGGCCGGTCGTCTCATGGCCATCGCGGTCCGCATAGCGCAGGTTGGTCAGCGCCGCACCGCCCGCCAGCGGCCGTTCGGACAGATAGCCGCCATCGATCGACCACCAGTCGATCCGCCCGCCGAGGCTGAGCGTGACGTCGCCCGCCACCAGGCTGGCATCGGCGAACGCGCCCGTCGTCGTCGTGCCGCCACCGGCCTCGCGCCGTCGCGTCGGTGCCGCGTTCACGAAGGTATAGAGCTCCTGCGTCTTGCCGCTGACGTCGCGGATATCCGCGCCCAGCCGTAGCGTGATGCTTTCGCCCAGCGGCGGCAGGATCTCGATCCGCCCGCCGAGCCCGGTGGCGGGCGTGTTATACTGGTTCAGCGACTGGATCGCGGTGGTGCGCACGGCATTGATGCTGTTGAAGCTGCTCGCAAAGGCGCGCGTCTGCAGATACGCCAGCGCGGAATAGCCCCAGCGCCCGCGCCCGATCAGCCGGACGCTCGCATCGGCGCCCTCGCTGGTGTTCGCGGTGAAGTCGCTCCCGCGATCGCGGCGATCGGTGAACGCGCTCGCATTCATCTGCACCTCGGTCGTCGCGCCGATCCCGACGACGGTCCGGAGCGCGCCCGAGGCCTGCTCGTACGGCGCCGGGCGATCGACGATCCCGCGGCTCTGCGCGACGGTCGGCGTGAACCCGTCGCCGCGCGCATAGGCCCCCGACACGGTCGCGAACCCCGATCCGCGCACTAAGGCCGCCGAGCCCTGCGCGTCGACCGAATCGCGGCTGCCATAGGCGATGCTGGCCTGGACCGGCGCCAACTGCTCGGGCGTCGCGCTTTCGAGTTCGACCGTCCCGGCCAGCGCGCCCGGCCCCTGATAGCCGCTGCCACCGCCCCGCGTGACCCGGATGCGCCCGAGCCGCCCCGTCGCATAGGCCGGAAACGCCACCCAGCCGCCGAACGGATCCGCCTGCGGCACGCCGTCGAAGATCAGCAGCGCTCGGCTCGACGCATTGCCGCCGATGCCGCGGAGCGAAATGCCCTGGCTGGTCGGGTTGGCGCTGCGCGAGTCGGACCGGCGGAACTGCTGCAAGCCGGCAACGTCGGCGAGCACGCTCTCCAGCCGGTTGCTCGCATTGGCCTGGATCCGCGCGCGATCGATCGTGACGACAGCATAGGCACGATCGCCGCGCGCGTCGGCCAGCCCCCGCCCGGTCACGACGATCTCGCGCGCGACGGCGTTTTCAGGGGCAGAGGCTGCGGGCTGTTCGGCGGACTGGGCGACGGCAGCGCTGGAAGACAGAAGGGCGGCAGCGGAGAGCGAGAAGCGGATCATCGCCGCGCCATGCCAGCTTTTCACGATACCGGAAGCCCCAAAGCCCCGGACAGCAAAAAGCCCCGCTAACCAAATGGCTAGCGGGGCTTTCTATGGTGGGCGTGGCAAGGATTGAACTTGCGACCCCTGCGATGTCAACACAGTGCTCTACCACTGAGCTACACGCCCGCCGGAGCGCTCCACTAGCCGCGGTTATCGCGGGGTGCAAGCGTTCAATGCATGCCGGTTGCATTATCCATCTCGAACAGCCGATCCACCTCGGCGACGAGGTCGCGCAGATGGAAGGGTTTCGACAGGACACGGGCTTGCGGCATCGCGCGCCCGGCCTTCAGCGTGACCGCCGCAAAGCCGGTGATGAACATGACGCGCAGATCGCGGCACATCTCGCCCGCCTTCTGCGCGAGTTCGATCCCGTCCATCTCGGGCATCACGATATCGGTGAGCAACAGGTCGAACGTCTGCGTCTCGAGCAGCGGAATCGCCGCCGTCCCCCGATCGACCGCGGTGACGGCATAGCCCGAGCGTTCAAGCGCCCGCGTCAGATACTCGCGCATGACCTGATCATCCTCGGCCAGCAGAATTCGCAACATCGATCTAAAGTCCTGTTTGCACGCGTGCTTTGACGCGCGGTCCTAGCCGCAAATTGGTTAACATTTCCAGGTCCATTGCCCGTCCCGGTCGGCCGGTTTAGCGTGGTCGCCATGCCGCTGTCCCCCTTCGATCGTCTGCCGCCTGCCGACCAACGGGACGCCGCGCCGCCGACCAGCCCGGTGGTGATATCGGTGCCGCATGCCGGGCGCGACTATCCGCTTTCGCTAAAAACCGCGTTGCGCGTGCCGCTGGCGGCGTTGCTGCCGCTCGAGGATCGGCTGGTCGATGCGGTGGCACGCAGCGCGCGGACGGACCAGGCGACGATCATCCAGCGGCGTGCGCGCGCCTGGATCGATCTCAACCGCGCGGAAGACGAGCGCGATCCGCTGATCGACGAGGGCGCGCGCGGGGTCGCGCCGGTCCAGCAATCCGCCAAGCTGCGCAGCGGCCTGGGGCTGGTGCCGCGCCGCGTATCGGGGGCGGGCGACCTGTGGGCGCGGCGATTCACCGATGCCGAAGTCACCGCGCGGATCGTCGCCGACCACCGCCCCTATCACGCGGCGGTCGCGGCGGCGTTGCAGGCCGCGCAGGCGCGATTCGGCGTCGCGGTGCTGCTCGACCTGCATTCGATGCCGCCGCTCGGGCCGGGCGGTACGCGGATCGTGCTCGGCGACCGGTTCGGCCATGCCGCCGCGCCGCGGTTCGTCGATCGCGCCGAGCGCGCCTGTACCGAGCACGGCTTTTCGGTGGCGCGCAACACGCCCTATGCGGGCGGGCATATCCTCGAACGCCATGCCCGCCCCGACAGCGGTATCCACGCGATCCAGCTCGAACTCGATCGCACCGTCTATCTCGATCGCAAGCTCCACGCGCCCGGCGCGGGGTTCGCGCGGGTCGTCGACCTGGTCCAGGCGATCCTCGCCGCGCTGGCGGACGAGGCGCTCTCGACACCGCTGGCCGCTGCCGCGGAATAGACGGGCCGGATCACCCGGCCAGCGCGTCGAGCAGCGCCTCGATCTGTGCGGCGCGCTCGACCGGATCGGCGACCGCGCACTTCAAGATCCAGCGGCCGTTCTTCTCGACCAGCTCGTCAAGCGGCGCCTCGGCGCGGCGATCGTGCGGCGTGAACGCGATCGCCGCAGGGCCGGCGTCGATCCGCCGGATTCCCGCGGCACAGGCACGCAACCGGATCCGTGCGAGCAACAGCAGCTGTCGCGCCGAATCGGGGATCGTGCCGAAGCGATCCTCGAGCTCGGCCTCGAACCGGTCGAGCGCCACGACGTCCTCGAGCCGTGCCAGCCGGCCGTACAGCGACAGGCGAACCTCCTCCTCCGGAATCCAGGCTTCGGGCAGCGTGCCGCCGAGCTCGAGATGGAGGTCGGGCACCCAGTCGTCGACCTGTTCGCCGCGCGCCAGCCGCAGCGCGCGGCCGAACAGGTGCTGGTACAGGTCGATCCCGATCAGCTTCATGTGCCCGGCCTGCGCCTCCCCGACGAGATCGCCCGCGCCGCGCAGGTCGAGATCGCGCGCGCTGATCGCGAAGCCCGCGCCGAGCCGGTCGAATGCCTGCAACGTCCGCAGCCTCTTGAGCGTCGCCTCGGCGATCGTCGCGTCGCCGTCGGTGAGCAGCATCACCTGCCCGCGGCGCCCGCCGCGCCCGACCCGGCCGCGCAACTGATGCAGCTGCGACAGGCCGAACCGGTCGGCATGGTGGACGATCATCGTGTTCGCGCGCGGGACGTCTAGCCCCGCCTCGATGATGTTGGTGGCGAGCAGCACGTCGCCATCGCCCGCGGCGAACCCGACCATCGCCTCGTCGATCTCGGCGGCGGGCATCTTGCCATGCGCCTGGACGATGCCGAGTTCGGGGACGAGCTTGGCGAGCCGGGCGGCCAGCGGCGCCATGTCGTCGATCCGCGGGACCACGACGAAGCTCTGGCCGCCGCGTGCACGCTCGCGCCGCAATGCCGCGCGGACGGTGGCATCGTCGAACGCCGCGACCGCGGTACGGATCGGCTGGCGACGCGCGGGCGGGGTCGCGATCACCGACATGCCCTGGAGCCCGATCATCGCCGATTGCAGCGTCCGCGGGATCGGCGTGGCGCTGAGCGTCAGGACGTGCCCCGCCCCCAGCGCGTGCAGCCTGGCCTTGTCCGCGGTGCCGAACCGCTGCTCCTCGTCGATCACGACCAGTGCCAGATCCTTGTACGCCACACCCTTGCCCGCGATCGCGCCGGTGCCGATGACGACGCCGATCGATCCGTCCGCAAGCCCGGCCTTCACGCGCGTCTTTTCGGCGGTGCTCGACAGGCGCGACAGACCGGCGACGGCAACGCCGGTCCCCTCGAACCGCCGCGTGAACGTCTCGATATGCTGGCGGACGAGGACCGTCGTCGGCGCGGTGATCGCGACCTGACGCCCCGCCAGCGCGACCGCGGCGGCGGCGCGGAGCGCGATCTCGGTCTTGCCGTAGCCGACGTCGCCGATCACGAGCCGGTCCATCGGCTTGCCGCTCGCCAGATCGGCCAGCGTGGTCGTGATCGCGCGCGCCTGGTCGGGCGTTTCGGTGAAGGCGAACCCGGCGGCGAACCGCTCATAGGCCACCCGGTCGGGGATGATCGGGTCGGTCGTCTGCGCCGCGCGCTCGGCGGCGATCGCCGCGAGATCGCGCGCGCTGTCGGCGATCGCCGCGTCGATCGCGCCGCGCCGCTTCTGCCACGACGCGCCGTCGAGCGTGTCGAGCGTCACCGCGTCGGCGTCCGCGCCATAGCGCCAGATCCGGTCGGCCTCGGCGACGGGGACGAGCCGGCGGCCTTCCTTGGCGTAGCACAGGATGATCGCGTCGCCGCCGGTATCCGGCAGGGTTTCGAGTCCACGGACGATGCCGATCCCGAACTCCTCGTGCACGACGACGTCGCCGCAGCGCAGCTCGCTCGAAAGACCCGTGAGCGCGCCCGCGCCGCTCGCGGCGATCTCGTCGCCGCGCGCGCGGCCGCCGAGCAGGTCTGCACCCGCGACGACGGTGACGCCAGAGCTCGCAAAGCCGCGATCGATCGGTGCGACCAGCATCATCGCCGTGCCGAGCCTGGCCGCGACGACCTCCGACCAGCGCTTGACGGGCACGAGATCGATCTTCGCCCGCCGCTCGAGCCGCGGCTGGAGAAAGCGCAGGTCGCGCGGCGAGCCGACCAGCACGAGACGCGAATCGGCCAGCACGTCCTTGGCGAGCTTGGCGAACCCTCGCGCGGGATCGCGCTGTTCGACGAAGCGGGGCGACGGCGTGGCATCCGGCGCGATCGCGACGACGTCGCGCTTGGCGACCGCGGCATCCCAGGACCGGGTCGCGACCAGATCGGCGCTGGCCTTGCGACGCGGCAGGCCATCGGCGGCGATCGCCATGAACCGTGCGCGACGGCGATCGACGCCGGGATCGAACGCGATCGCCGCATCGGCGAGATGCGCGAGGAGCGCGACGCCCTTCTCGACCAGCGGCTCGGTCGCGCGCCCGACCTCGACACAGGCGATGTCGGCGGAGCCGAGCTGCGAAACGGGATCATAGTCGCGCAGCGCAGTGATCCGTCCGTCGGCGAATTCGATGCGGACCGGGGTCTCGCGGTCCGCAGGAAAGATGTCGATCACGTTGCCGCGCACCGCGATCTCACCGGGCTCGTCGATCCGGTCGTCGACGATATAGCCGATCTCCGCCGCTGCCGCCGCGAACGCCTCGATGTCGAGCGTATCGCCGACCTCGAGCCGGGGTGGCGCCGCATCGAACGATGCCGGTTCGGGATAGCGCACCGCGGTCGCCTCAGCCGTAGTCACCAGCAGGACCGGTCCGGTTTCATGCGTGGTCGCATGCCGCACGCGACGCAGTGCCGCGACGCGTAGCCCGACATTGGCGGGCGAGGCCGGCGCGTCGTCGCCCGGCAACGCATCGCTCGACGGCAGCTGGATCACCACCGCATCGGGCACGAGCGCGGCGGCGATCGCCGCGATGTCGGTCGCGCGCCGGTCGTCCAGCGCGACATAGACCAGACTTCCTTGCGCGAGCCGGTCGGCGATCGCCACCGCGACCGATTCGGGAGGCGCTGCCTCGATAGTGCCGGTGTCGGTCTCGGCCTGAGCGCTAATCTGAAGCACACGCATTCCTCTCGCTGGTCGGGGCTGAACGAGGGGGTTCGGTGTCTGTTCCTGCGGCGCTATCCTCGATCAGTGCGTTTCGGCCGAATGCGTTTTGCCGGAGCGGACGACTCGGTGGAGGCTGGACATGGTTGTTTTATCGTATAATTCGGAGGGCGTACGCCGTTGCGTCGCGACGGGAGCAAGGTGGCGACCATGACGTCTTTCATCGCAGTCGACTGGGGCACCTCCAACCGACGCGCGTTCCGGATCGAGGACGGCCAGGTGGTCGCGTCCGAACGCGACGATCGCGGCGCGGCGAGCGTCGCCGCGGCGGACTATCCCGCCGAGGTCGCGGGGATCCGCCAGCGGCTCGGCGACTTGCCGATGCTGCTCGCCGGGATGGTCGGATCGAACATCGGCTGGCGCAGCGTTCCCTATGTCGCCGCGCCCGCGGGTCTTGCCGACATCGCCGCTGCGCTAGACCAGATCGACGACCGCACCGCGATCGTGCCGGGGCTGTCGTACCGCGACGGGGTGCATGCAGACGTCATGCGCGGCGAGGAAGTCCAGCTGCTCGGCGCGGTCGCGGCCGGGCTCGTGCCCGCGGAGGCGCTGCTGTGCCAGCCCGGCACGCACTGCAAATGGGCGACGGTCGAGCGCGGCGCGATCACGCGCTTCACCACCGCGATGACCGGCGAGCTGTTTGCGCTGCTCCGCACGCACGGCGTCCTCGCCCGACAGCTCGGCCACCCGGTCGAGCCGGGGGCGGCGTTCCTCGCCGGCGTCGCGGAGGGGGCGAAACGCGATCTCGCCGCGAGCCTGTTCGCGATCCGCGCGCGCGGCGTGCTCGGGCTTGCCGACGATGCGGATGCGGCCTCGTTCGCGAGCGGGTTGCTGATCGGCGCGGATACCGCCGCGCGGATCGAGTCCGGCACGACGGTCCATATTCTCGCCGACCCAGCGCTCGGCGCACTCTATGCCGGGGCGATCGATGCACTCGGCGGCACGTCGCACGCTATCGACAGCCAGGCCGCGTTCGTGGCCGGCATCACGCGCATCAAGGATCTTGCCGCATGACTTTCACGACGCCCCACCGCCAGGCCTTTGACGACGCGTTCGCGCGCTGCCCGCTGATCGCGATCCTGCGCGGCGTGACGCCCGACGAGGTGGAGCCGATCGGCGACGCGCTGGTCGAGGCCGGGTTCACGATCCTCGAAGTGCCGATGAACTCGCCCGATCCGCTCGACAGCATCGCCCGCCTGGCGCGCCGGCTCGAAGGCCGCGCCGTCGTCGGGGCGGGCACCGTGCTGCGAGTCGAGGACGTCGCGGCGGTCGGCGCGGCGGGCGGCACGCTGATCATCGCGCCCAACGCGAACGTGCAGGTGATCGCGGCGGCGGCCGAGCGCGGCTATGTCGCGCTGCCTGGCATCGCCACGCCGACCGAGGCGTTCGCGGCGCTCGACGCGGGCGCCGCCGCGCTGAAGCTGTTCCCCGCCGAAGCCGCCAGCCCGGCCGTGTTGAAGGCGATGCGCGCCGTCCTCCCCAAGGGCACGCGCGTGCTGCCGGTCGGCGGAATCGTGCCCGAGGTCATGGCCGAGTGGCGCAAGGCAGGCGCGGCAGGCTTCGGCCTCGGCTCTGCGCTCTATGCGCCGGGCATGACCGCGGCAGAGGTCGGCGCGCGCGCCGCGCGGTTCATCGCGACGTTGCAGGCAGGCTAACCGCGCGGTCGCGCCGCACTATCGTCTTCGCGCCGCGTAGCGGTTAGGGCGGCGCGATGATGTTCGCCGACCAGCACCGAGACCTTGCCACGCTGACCGCCGCCGACCGGTACCGATCGCTCCGCCCGCGCGCAGGCGTCGATTTCGCGTCGAACGACTACCTCGGGCTCGCCGGATCGGACCGACTGCGCGGCGCGATGGCCGAGGCGTTGGCGCGCGGCGTGCCGGTCGGTTCGGGCGGCTCGCGGTTGCTGCGCGGCAATGCGCCCGAGCACGAGGCGCTGGAGGCGGCGGCCGCGCGGTTCTTCGGGACCGAGGCGGCGCTGTTCTTCGCCAGCGGGTATGTCGCCAACACGATACTGTTCGCGACGCTGCCGCAGCGTGCCGACCTGATCGTCCATGACGCGCTGATCCATGCAAGCGCACACGAGGGCATGCGGCTGACCCGCGCCACCTGCGTGCGCGCGGCGCATAACGATGCCGGCGCGGTCGAGGATGCGATCGCCACATGGCGCAGCGCGGGCGGCACGGGGCAGGTCTGGATCGCGGTCGAGAGTCTCTACAGCATGGACGGCGACCGCGCGCCGCTCGGCGATCTCGCGCGCGTGGCCGATCGCCACGACGCGATCCTGCTGATCGACGAGGCGCATGCGACCGGGGTGTTCGGTACGGACGGCCGCGGGCTGGCCGAAGGACTCGACGGACGCGAGAACGTCATCACCCTGCGCACCTGCGGCAAGGCGCTGGGCTGCGAGGGTGCACTGTTGTGCGGGCCCGCGGTGATGCGGGACTTCATCGTCAATCGCGGGCGCGGCTTCATCTTTTCGACCGCGCCGTCGCCGCTGATGGCGCTGGCGGTGGACGAGGCGTTGCGGATCGTCGCGGACGAGCCGGGGCGGCGCGAGCGGTTGTGGGACCTCGTCGCGACCGCCGCGCGCGTGCTCGCGCCACACGGCGTCGCGGCGACGGGGTCGCAGATCCTGCCGCTCGTCCTCGGCGACGCCGCGCGGACGATGCGCGTCGCCGACGCGATCCAGCGCGCCGGGTTCGACGTGCGGGGGATACGCCCGCCGACCGTGCCCGAGGGCGGATCGCGGCTGCGGATATCGCTGACGCTCAACGCGACCGTCGCGGATATCGAGGCACTGGGAGTGATCATGGGAGAGGCGCTGCAATGACGATCATCGTCACCGGGACGGACACCGACATCGGCAAGACGGTCTTCGCCGCCGGCCTGACCGCCGCGCTTGGCGCGCGCTACTGGAAGCCGGTGCAGGCGGGGCTGGCGGACGGCAGCGATGCGGCGTCGGTCGTGACGCTCGGCGTGCCCGCGGACCGCGTTCTGCCCGAAGCGTATCGGCTGACGACGCCGTGTTCGCCACATCTCGCGGCCGAGATCGATGGCGTGACGATCGAGCCGGACCGGCTTGCGCTACCCGAGGTCGACGGCGCTCTGGTGGTCGAGGGCGCTGGCGGCGTGATGGTGCCCGTCACCCGCGAGCTGATCTTCGCGGACCTGTTCGCGCGCTGGGGCAAGCCGGTCGTGCTCGTCGCGCGGACCGGGCTCGGCACGATCAACCACAGCCTGTTGTCGATCGAGGCGCTGCGCAACCGCGGCGTGCCGATCCTCGGCATCGCGTTCGTCGGCGACGCGGTCGAGGATAGCGAGGCGACGATCGCCACGCTCGGCAAGGTCCGCCGGCTCGGCCGCCTGCCCCGCCTCGATCCGCTGGACGCGGCGACGCTGGCCGAGGCGTTCGCCGCGGCCTTCGACCTGGAGGCGTTCCGGTGAGCGACTCCCCCGTCTGGCACCCCTTCACGCAGCACGGCCTGCGCGAGCCGATCCCGCTCGTCACGCATGCCGAGGGCGCCGCGCTCTACACATCGGATGGCCGGCGGATCGTCGATGCGATCTCGTCCTGGTGGGTCACCACGCATGGCCATGCCAACCCGACGATCATGGCGGCGATCGCCGAGCAGGCGGGCACGCTCGACCAGATCATCTTCGCCGGCTGGACGCACCAGCCCGCCGAGGACCTCGCGCGCGGGCTGACCGCGATCATGCCGCCCGAGCTGACGCGCGTGTTCTTCTCGGACTCAGGGTCGACCAGCGTCGAGTGCGCGCTGAAGATGGCGCTCGGCTATTGGCTCGATCGCGGCGAGGATCGCCACCGCATCCTCGTGCTCGAGCACAGCTATCATGGCGACACGATCGGCGCGATGTCGGTCGGCGCGCGCGGCGTCTTCAACCGCGCCTACGCGCCGCTGCTGTTCGACGTCGGGACGATCCCCTTCCCCGCCGCCGGGCGCGAGCAGGCGACACTCGACGCACTGGAGGCGGCGTGTGCCGCGCATCCGGCCGCGTTCATCGTCGAGCCGTTGCTGCTCGGCGCGGGCGGGATGCACATCTATCCGCCGCACCTGCTGGCCGAGATGCGGCGGATCTGTGCCGCGCACGACGTGCTGTTCATCGCCGACGAGGTGATGACCGGCTGGGGCCGCACGGGCACGTTGCTCGCCTGCGAACAGGCAGGCGTGGTGCCCGATATCCTGTGCCTGTCGAAGGGGCTGACCGGCGGCGCGATCCCGCTCGCGGTGACGATGGCGACCGAGGCGATCTACCAGGCGCATTACGGCACCGACCGCGCGCGGATGTTCTTCCACTCGTCGAGCTATACCGCCAACCCGATCGCCTGCGCCGCCGCCAATGCGAACCTCGCGATCTGGCGCGACGAGCCGGTGCGCGACCGGATCGCCGATCTCGCCGCCCGTCAGGCCACGCGGCTGGAGGCACTTGCCCGGCATCCGCGCATCGCCAATGCGCGGCAGATCGGCACGATCACCGCGGTCGAACTGCGCGGCGAGGACGGGTATCTCTCGCAGATCGGCCCGCGCCTGCTCGCCTTTTTCGGCGCGCGCGACCTGCTGCTCCGGCCGCTCGGCAACACCGTCTACGTCATGCCACCCTACTGCATCGACGATGCCGATCTCGACCGGATCTATGCTGCGATCGGCGAGGCGTGCGACCGGCTCGGACACGGATCCTGACCTGGATGCTGCAGTGCAGCAACAAATAGGCTAGGGCGTGCGTTGATACGCTATCGCGGCCCCCACGGCCTGTGGTGAAAGGCCCCTAGTCTTGAGAAACATCGCCGATACCATCGCACGCATGGCCCGCGCAGGTGCGCCCGCAAGCGCGCATGATGGGCCGAGCCGCCTCGTCGCGCTGACCGCGTTCGGGACGAATCCGGGCGCGCTGCTCGGCCATGTCCATGTGCCCAAGACCCTGCCGGCCGGCGCGCCGCTGGTCGTGGTGCTGCACGGCTGCACGCAAACCGCGGCGAGCTATGACCACGGATCGGGCTGGTCGCGGCTGGCCGACCGCGCGGGGTTCGCGGTGCTGTATCCCGAGCAGACGCACGCGAACAATCCCAACCGCTGCTTCAACTGGTTCGCCTCCGAGGACACCGCGCAGGCGGGCGGCGAGGCGGAATCGATCGCGCAGATGACCGAGACGATGATCGCCCGCCACGGCCTCGACCGGGGCCGCGTCTACGTCACCGGCCTGTCCGCGGGTGGTGCGATGACGCTGGCGATGCTCGCGACCCGGCCCGACCTGTTCGCGGGCGGCGCGGTGATCGGTGGGCTCGCTTATGGCACCGCGACCGGCGTGTCGCAGGCGTTCGACCGGATGCGCGGGCATGGCGACACCAGCGATGCCGCGCTGGTCGACGCGGTCCGCAGCGGATCGCGCGGGCATGACGGGCGCTGGCCGACCCTGGCGATCTGGCATGGCGGGGCGGACGCGACGGTGAGCGTCTCGAACGCAGACACGATCGCCCGGCAGTGGCGCGGCATCCACGGCGTCGACGCGAAAGCGGTGCGCGTGGAACGCCAGGGAACCGCGGTGCACCGGATCTGGTCGGACGCACAGGGGCGCGACGTGGTCGAGGACTGGACCGTGCCGGGGATGGGCCATGGCACGCCGATCGATCCGTCGCGGGGCGAACGGCTGGGCGCCGCGGGGCCGTATATGCTCGACGTCGGGATTTCGAGCACCGCGATCATCGCCCGGTCCTGGGGTTTGATTGCCGAGACCGACGCCGCCGTCGCGGCCAAGCCGGCGGCGGTCGGCCGCGTTGCGAAGATCGCGATTCCCGTGGCTCCCAAGCCCGCGGCGAAGCCTCGCGCGGCGGCGCCGGCGGGGATCCAGGCGACGATCGAGCACGCGCTCCGCGCCGCCGGGTTGATGCGGTAGGGCGGCATAGCGGCGTCGCGGTCTTCAGTTCGCACTCCCCCCTTCCGTCATCCTGACGAAAGTCAGGATGACGGAGTGGTGGTGGCGGGGTAATCGCCACAAGCACGCGTCGGATCGATCCGCGTCGATCTGTGGGGGAGCATCGGTCGGTGATCGACTTGGGCGAGAACCCGGGTAAAGCCGGCGCATGACCACCCCGCCCCGCCCCTGGCGCACCGAATTCGCGGCGACGCTGACTCTCGCCTGGCCGCTCGTCGCGACCAACCTCGCCCAGGCGCTGGTCGGCGCGACCGACGTCGCGATGCTCGGGCGGCTCGGCCCCGATACGCTGGCGGCGGCGACGCTGGGGCTGAACCTGTACCTCGTCTTCCTGGTCTTCGGCATGGGGCTCACCACCGCCGCGGTGCCGATGATCGCGCGTGAGCGGGGCGCGCGGCCGCATGCGGTGCGCGATATCCGGCGGACCGTGCGCCAGACGATCTGGGTCGCCGCCACGCTGTGCATCCCGTCCTGGATCCTGCTGTGGCAGGCCGAGCCGATCCTCGTCCACCTACTCGATCAGGATCCGGCGCTCGCGCACGAGGCGGCGCGGTTCGTGCGCGCGGTGATGTGGGGGATGTTGCCCAGCCTCGCCTTCCTCGTGCTGCGCGCCTTCGTCGCCGCGCTCGAGCGGCCGGGCTGGTCGCTGGTGGTGATGGTCGGGCTGCTGAGCGTGAACGCCGCGCTCAACTGGATGCTGATCTTTGGCCACGCCGGCCTTCCCTCGCTCGGCCTGCTCGGGTCGGGCATGGCGAGCAGCATCGCCAACGGGCTGAGCTTCGTCGCGATGGCGGTCGTCATCGTCTGCGCAAGGCCGTTCCGCCGTTACCGCCTGCTCGGCCGGTTCTGGCGCCCGGACTGGCCGCGGTACCGCGCGGTGTGGAGGCTCGGGCTGCCGATCGCGATCACGCTCGGGTTCGAATCGACCGTGTTCATCGCCGCGGTATTCCTGATGGGGTTGCTCGGCACCGTCCCGCTGGCCGCGCACGCGATCGCGATCCAGATCGCCAGCGTCACCTTCATGGTCCCGCTCGGCATCGCGCAGGCCGCCACCGTCCGCGTCGGGCTCGCCTCCGGGCGCGGCGACCGCGCCGGGATCGGCCGTGCGGGCTGGGCCGCGTTCGCGATCGGCGAGGGGTTCATGGTGCTGACCGCGCTGCTGCTCGTGCTAGCACCACAACTGCTGATCGGTATCATCCTCGACGTCGACGCGCCCGCCAACGCGCCGGTGGTGGCGCTGGCGATCTCGCTGCTCGCGGTGGCCGCGGTGTTCCAGGTCGTCGACGGCGCGCAGGTGATCGGCGCGGGCATGTTGCGCGGGCTGGGCGATACCACCGTGCCGATGCTGTTCGCGGCGATCGGCTATTGGGGGATCGGTATCGGCGTCGGCGCGTGGCTCGCCTTCGCGCGCGGCTGGGGCGGAGTCGGGATCTGGACCGGGCTGGCGACCGGGCTGGCGGTGGTATCGGTGCTGATGATCGCCCGCTGGCACGCGCGTGAGCGACTTGGGCTCGGCTAAGGCTCGGCTCGGCTCTTTATCCGATATTTGCGATACACAATCGTTTCAGTGTGTTAACATGCGTTACACCACTGGAGCCTACCTTATGCCTGATCAAGACCGCATCGTTGCGATCGGGTTGCTCACGCAGCGCGACGTCTTCGCGCTCGGCCACGACCTGTCGCGAGTCTATCCGATCGACGAGGCGCCGTGCTTCGGTGCGTTGCTCGGCGCGATCGATGATGCCGACCGCGCGTTCCACCGCGCGCATGATGCGCGGCAGCTTGCCAGCGCACCCCGACACGGCGCAACCTCGCGCGGGTAGCGGCGTTCGAGACCCGCACCTTTGCGGAGATCGACGATGACGCTGCCTACCGAATTGCTGCTGCTGGGCTGGTCGACGGTCCTGCTGTTCGCCTATGTCATGATCCAGGGGCAGACCGCGACACGCGACCGCGGGCTCGACTGGAATGCCGGCCCACGCGACGGCGAGCAGAAACCACTCGGCGAGATGGCCGGCCGCGCCGAACGCGCGCTCAAGAACTTCCAGGAAACCTACCCGGTATTCGTCGCGCTCGCGCTGGGGCTGGCGGTGACCGATCGCACCGGCGGACTCGGTGCGATCGGCGCCTGGCTGTGGTTCGGCGCGCGGATCGCGTACATTCCGCTATACCTGTTCGGTATCCGCTACGTCCGCAGCCTGTGCTGGCTGGCGTCGATCCTCGGGCTGCTGCTGATGCTGATCCGCTTCCTCTGAGGCTCAGTCGCGCAAGGTGCGGATGATGGCCGAGAAGTCGAGCCCACCCTGCCCGGCCGCCGCGAACGCTTCGTAGCGCTCGGCGGCCTTCGCGCCCATCGGCGTGTCGGCGCCGACGTCCTGCGCCGCCGCCATTGCGAGGCGCAGGTCCTTGAGCATCAGCGCGGCGGCGAACCCGCCCTGATAGTCGTGGTCGGCGGGCGTATCGGGGCCGATCCCGGGGAGCGGCGCGTAGCTCGTCATCGACCAGCTCTGGCCCGAGGATACGCTGGCGATGTCGTAAAAGGCCTGCGCGTCGAGCCCGAGCCTGTCGGCCAGCACGAACGCCTCGCAGGTCGCGATCATCGTCGCGCCGAGGATCATGTTGTTGCAGATCTTCGCCGCCTGCCCCGCGCCGTTCGCGCCGGCGTGAATGACCGCCTTGCCCATGTCGGCGAGGATCGGCTGCGCGCGATCGAACGCCTCGCGCGAACCGCCGACCATGAAAGTGAGCGTGCCCGCATTGGCCGCACCGATCCCGCCCGAGACGGGCGCGTCGACCGCGGCGAGACCCTTGGCCTGCGCCGCCTCGGCGACCTGCTTGGCGGTCGCGACGTCGATCGTCGAGCAGTCGATCAGGATCGCGGACGGCGACGCGACGCCGAACAGCGTGTCGTACACCTCGGCGACATGCTTGCCGGCGGGGAGCATCGTCACGATCGCCTCGGCACCGTCTGCGGCTTCGGCCGCTGAGGCGACCGGCAGGCAGCCCGCGGCCTTCGCCTTGGCCAGCGCATCGGCGCTCAGGTCGAATGCGCGAACGTCATGACCCTTCTTCGCGAGGTTGGCAGCCATCCCGCCGCCCATGTTGCCGAGCCCGATGAATCCGATGCGTGCCATGTTCTCTCTCCTGAATTTCGCTCCCCTCCCGTTTACGGGAGGGGTTGGGGGAGGGCAGCGCCGCATAGGTTGCGTCGGCAACCGGGGCACGCCCCTCCCCTAGCCCCTCCCGCGAGCGGAAGGGGAATTGCATCACTTCCCCGTCCAGGTCCCCGCACGCTTCTCGACGAACGCGGCCATGCCTTCGCTCTGGTCCGCGGTGCCGAACAGCCCGTGGAACAGCCGCCGCTCGAACTGGACGCCCATCGCCAGCCCCGTCTCGAACGCCGCGTTGACCATTTCCTTGTTCGCCAGCACCGCGAGCGGCGCCATCGCGGCGATCGTCGCGGCGGTCTTCACCGCTTCCTCGACCAGCTCGGCGGCGGGGATGATCCGCGAGACGAGGCCTGCGCGCTCGGCCTCGACCGCGTCCATCATCCGCCCGGTCAGCACCATCTCCATCGCCTTGGCCTTGCCGACCGCGTGCGTGAGGCGCTGCGATCCGCCCATGCCGGGGGAGACCGCGAGCTTGATCTCGGGCTGGCCGAACTTGGCGGTGTCCGCGGCGAGGATGAAGTCGCACATCATCGCGACCTCGCAGCCGCCGCCCAGCGCATAGCCCGCGACCGCAGCGATGATCGGCTTGCGCGTCCGCGTCACCTGCTCCCAGCCGGCGAAGAAGTTGCTCGCATACATGTCGGCAAAGCCCTGGCTCTGCATCTCCTTGATGTCCGCGCCCGCCGCGAACGCCTTGGCCGAGCCGGTCAACACCGCGCAGCCCTGCGACGGATCCGCATCGAACGCGGCAAACGCGGCGATCAGGTCGGCGAGCACCTGCGAGTTGAGCGCGTTGAGCGCCTGCGGCCGGTTGAGCGTGACGAGCGTGACGCCACCGCGCTGCTCGACGAGGATCGTTTCGTAATCGGCCATGTCAGTCTCCAATAAGCATCGTCATCCTGGACTTGATCCAGGATCCAGAGCCACGAGCGTCATCGTACATGGCTCTGGATCCTGACTTTCGTCAGGATGACGGATTAACCCGGCGTCCACGCCTCGGCTTCCGGCAACGGCGCGAAGATCTGGTCGATCACGTGATCGGTCACATCCTCGGGCGTCGCCGGATCCCAGCGCGGCGCATTGTCCTTGTCGACGATCACCGCGCGCACGCCCTCGATGAAGTCGTGCCGCTGCACGACATGCGCGCCGACCGCATATTCCTGTTTCATCTCGTCCGCGAAACTGGCCATCGCCGCGCCTTCGTGGAGCAGCCGGAGCGACACCTTCATCGTTTGCGGCGACTTGGTCTTGAGGGTCGCAAGCGTCTTTGCGGCCCACTCCCCGCCATCGGCGTCGAGAGCGGCGTAGATCTCCTCGAGTATGTCGGACGCGAACAGCCGGTCGATCTCGTCCCTGCGCGCGAGGATCTGCGCTTCGGGCGGCGCGATCGACAGCGCATCGAGCACGCCGGCGATATCCTGCGGCGTCTGCGCGATCCGCGCCTTGGCGGTGTCGAGCGCCTCGCTCGGCAGATAATGCGTCGCCAATCCGAGTGCGGCACACTCCGCACCATCGAGCCGATGCCCCGTCAGCGCGAGATACTGACCGATCCGCCCCGGCAGCCGCGACAGATACCAGCCGCCGCCGACATCGGGGAACAACCCGATCCCCGTCTCGGGCATCGCGAACTTCGTGTTCTCGGTCGCCACGCGGTACGTGCACGGCAAGGCGAGCCCGACGCCGCCGCCCATCGTGATCCCGTCCATGAACGCGACGATCGGCTTGGCATAGACGAACAGCCGGTGATTCATCCGGTACTCAGCATGAAAAAACGCGCGCGCCTCCACCCCGTCGCCAGCCCCCGACGCAGCTAGCATCCGGATATCGCCCCCGGCGCAGAACCCACGACCCTCGGCATGATCCACCAGGATCGCCTCGACCGACGGATCCCCGCGCCACGCCTCCAGCGCCTCCAGCACGCCCTCGCACATCGCCAGATTGAGCGCATGCAACGCCTTGGCCCGGTTCAACCGAATCCGGCCGACAGGCCCATCAATCTCAGCAATCAAGTCGGTCACGACGCAAGCCTTTCGAGCGACATCTCTGCGCTCTCTGCGCCTCCGCGCGAAAAATTCTCGCGCGCAGAGGCGCAGAGAGCGCGGAGAAGAAAGATGGAATCGCTGCGCGGCCTCATTGCCGGGTCAGCTCACGACCGACGATCATGCGCATCACCTGGTTGGTGCCCTCAAGGATCGAATGCACGCGCAGGTCGCGCCAGAAGCGTTCGATCGGGTAATCCTGGAGATACCCGTACCCGCCATGCAACTGCAACGCGCGGTCGACCACCGACGAGCCCGTATCGGTCGCCAGCCGCTTCGCCATCGCCGCGAACTTGGTCTTGTCGGGTGCGTTCGCGGTCACCTTGGCCGCCGCGATGTAGAGCAGCGCGCGCGCCGCCTCGAGTTCGGTCGCCATGTCCGCCAGCATGAACTGCGTGTTCTGGAAGTCCGCGATGGGCTTGCCAAACTGCTTGCGGTCGCGCGTATAGGCGATCGCCTCGTCGAGACACCGCTGCGCGCCGCCCAGCGAGCACGCGCCGATGTTCAGCCGCCCGCCGTCGAGCCCCATCATCGCGATCCGGAAGCCCTCGCCCTCGCCGCCGACCATGTTGGCGGCCGGCACGCGGACGCCGTCGAAAATCACCTGCCGAGTCGGCTGCGAATGCCAGCCGAGCTTCTTCTCGTTCGCGCCGAACGACACGCCGGGCATGTCCTTCTCGATCACGAGGCAGGAAATACCCTTGGGCCCGTCCTCCCCGGTGCGGACCATGGTGACGTACACCTCGTTCTCGCCCGCGCCCGAGATGAACTGCTTCGAGCCCGTCACGATCCAGTCGTCGCCGTCGCGCACCGCGCGAGTCTTGAGCGCAGCGGCGTCGGAGCCCGAACCCGGCTCGGTCAGGCAATAGCTCGCCAGCCGGTCCATCGTCACCAGATCGGGGAGATACTTGTCCTTCACCGCGGCCGACCCGAACCGGTCGATCATCCACGCCGCCATGTTGTGGATGCTGATGAACGCGCTCGTCGACGGGCACCCGTACGACATCGCCTCCATGATCAGCGCGGCTTCGAGGCGCCCGAGCGCGATCCCGCCGCTCTCCTCGCTGACATAGATCGCCGCGAAACCGAGCTCGGCCGCCGCCTTGATCGTGTCGCGCGGGAAGATGTGCTTCTCGTCCCACTCGGCCGCATGCGGGGTGATCCGGTCGGCGGTGAAGCGACTCGCGAGCTCCTGGATCTCGCGCTGGTCGTCGGTGAGGTCGAACTGGTTGGTCATAAATCTCTCTTCCGTCATGCTGGGCTCGACCCAGCATCCAGAGCCACAAACGCGGAAACCTGTGGCTCTGGATCCTGACTTTCGTCAGGATGACGACTGGGGGGAATGATATGGCTAGGCAACCCGCGGTCTATATCATGGCGAGCGGGCGCAACGGAACGCTCTACATCGGCGTCACGTCCGACCTGATGGCGCGGATCGTTCAGCACCGCGAGGGCATGTTCGACGGGTTCTCAAAGCGATACGGTGTGAACCGGCTGGTCTGGTTTGCGATGGCGGACACGATGGACGCGGCGATCACACGCGAGAAGCATTTGAAGGTGTGGAAACGGTCTTGGAAGATCACGCTGATCGAGACGGACAACCCGACATGGCGCGATCTGGCCGAGGACTGGGGCTTCGATCCTCTCCCGCCCCCGTCATTCTGACGAAAGTCAGGATCCAGAGCCACGAGCGTTGCACTCCGTAACTCTGGATCCTGGATCAAGTCCAGGATGACGGAAGGGGAGCGCGGCATCCAATCACCCCATCGTCGGAATGACGAACGCGTCGTTGTTCCGCGCCGGGCCGCCATCTTCCGCCATCGCCGGCAGCGCGGAGCCGTCAGGCCAGCGCTGCGTGATCGTCTTGACCTTGGTCCAGAACTTCACGCCTTCCATGCCGTGCTGGTTCGTGTCGCCGAACGCGCTGCGCTTCCACCCGCCAAACGTGTGATACGCCACCGGCACCGGGATCGGCACGTTGATCCCAACCATCCCGACATTCACCCGCGCCGCGAACTCGCGCGCGGCGTGGCCGTTGCGCGTGAAGATCGCGACGCCGTTGCCATATTGATGCTCGCTCGGCAGCCGCACCGCCTCCTCGAAATCGGCAGCGCGGACGATCTGCAACACCGGCCCAAAGATCTCCTCCTTGTACGCCGACATCTCGGTGGTGACGTGATCGAACAGCGACGGGCCGATGAAGAAGCCTTTCTCATGCCCCTGGAGCGCGAACCCGCGCCCGTCGACGACGAGCTCCGCACCCTCGTCGACGCCGGTCTGGATCCAGTTCTCGATCCGGGTGCGATGCGCCGCATTCACCACGGGGCCGTAATGCGCATCGTTGTCGGTCGAGACTCCCACCCGCAAAGCCGCGATCGCCGGGATCAGCTTTTCGCGCAGCGCGATCGCGGTCTTCTCGCCGACCGGCACGACCACCGGCAGCGCCATGCACCGCTCGCCCGCCGAGCCGAAGGCCGCGCCCGACAGGTCGGCGACGACCTGGTCGAGATCCGCGTCGGGCATCACGATACCGTGGTTCTTCGCCCCGCCCATCGCCTGGACGCGCTTGCCCGCCTCGACGCCGCGGCGGTAGACGTAATGCGCGATGTCGGACGAGCCGACGAAGCTGACCGCGCTGATCGCCGGATGATCGAGGATCGCGTCGACCATTTCCTTGTCGCCGTGCACGACCTGGAAGATGCCTTCGGGCAGCCCCGCCTCGACGAACAATTCGCCCAGCCGCACCGGCACCGACGGATCGCGCTCGGACGGCTTGAGGATGAACGCGTTGCCCGTCGCGATCGCGACGCCTGACATCCAGAGCGGAATCATCGCCGGGAAGTTGAACGGCGTGATCCCTGCGCCGATGCCGAGCGGTTGGCGCATCGAATAGACGTCAATCCCCGGCCCCGCGCCTTGCGTATACTCACCCTTGAGGATGTGCGGGATGCCGCAGCAGAACTCGATCACCTCGAGCCCGCGCTGGATATCGCCTCGCGAATCCGCGATCACCTTGCCGTGCTCGGACGAGAGCATGCGCGCCAGCTCGTCCATGTTCGCTTCGACGAGCCGCTTGAACTCGAACATCACGCGCGCGCGGCGCTGTGGGTTGGTCGCGGCCCAGGCCGGCTGCGCCTTCTGCGCGGCGGCGACCGCCACATCCAGATCGGCCGCACCAGACAGGCGTACGCGCGCATGAACTTCGCCCGAATTGGGGTCGAACACGTCGCCGAAGCGCTCGGCCTTGCTAGCTGCACCGCTCGTGAAATTCTCGATCGTCCGCATGGCATCCTCTTCTTGTTGCGTGCATCGTCCGCCATAAGCGTTTCGCAGCCAAGTGGGGCTGTTTGCAGATTCGCTCTGCAAATGTGCAGCTTGAGGTGAGGCGTTCATGGATTGGGACGACGTCCGGTATTTCCTCGCCCTGGCGCGCGCGCACCGGCTCGGCCCAGCCGCAAAACTGCTCGGGCAGGACGCGACGACGGTCTCGCGCCGCCTGCAACGGCTCGAGCGCCGGCTCCAGACGACGCTCTTCGAACAAACCGTCGCCGGGTACGCGCTGACCGAACGTGGCGCGGCGCTCCTCGAACATGCCGAGACGATGGAAGCGTCCGCGCTCGGCATCCAGGAAGTCGTCGGCACCGATGCGGGCGTGCTCGCGGGACCGATTCGACTGAGCGTCTCCGAAGGGTTCGGCAGCCGCATCCTCGCGCCCCGGCTCGCCGCGTTCACCAACCAGCATCCCCGGATCGCGATCGACCTGATCGCCTCGACAGGCTTCCTCAACCCGTCGCGGCGCGAGGCGGATATCGCGGTCATGCTCGCCCGCCCGAAAAGCGGGCCGCTGGTGGCGCGCAAACTCACCGATTATCATCTCGGTCTCTACGCGCACCCCGATCACCTCGCGCGGAGCGGCCCGATCGCGACGACCGCGGACCTGATGCGACACCGGCTGATCGGCTATGTCCCCGACATGATCTACGCGCCCGAGCTCCGCTATTTGGCGGAGATCGACGGGCGGCTGGACGCGTCGATTCGCAGTTCAAGCATCGTCGCGCAGGCCGAGCTGATCGCGGCGGGGGCCGGGTGCGGGATACTCCCGTGCTTCATCGGCGACGGCGTACCGGGGCTGGTGCGCGTGCTGCCCGAGGCGGTCGATATCCAGCGCTCGTTCTGGCTGGTCGTCCACCGCGACGTCCGCCGGATCGCGCGGATCGACCGGTTTATCGCGTGGCTGGACGCGACCATCGGCGATCTGAAGCCGCTGATGCTGGGCACGACGCCTGTCGATGCCGGTGCGCAGATTGCCGCGACCGAGTGAGCCCCGTATAGCGCGCTTCGCGGCGGAATTCCGTTCGTCCGGAGTAGCAGCGTGACCCCGACTTTCTACCACAAGATGATCGACTGGATCGGCGACGGCACCGGGCTGCCCGATACGATCCTGCACATCCATGCCGGCATGGCACTGCTGATGCTCGCACGGTTGGTCACGCGGCGATCGTTCGGCTCGTTCATTCCGTGGTGGGTGGTCGTCGCGGGCGAGGCGTTCAACGAGATCATGGACCGGATGACGTTCGGGTCGTGGCGGTGGGAGGATACGTCGCTCGATATCCTCAACACGTTGCTCTGGCCGACGGTGATCTGCCTTGGCGTGCGACTGCGGCCGATGATCGGCAAGCGCGGGCGGTAAGCCGCGCCTCCATCCCCCCAACGTTATCCCCCCACCGTCATCCTGACGAAAGTCAGGACCCAGAGCCACGAAGGACGACGCCCGTAACCCTGGGCCCTGACTTTCGTCAGGGTGACGAGCAGGCGATAACGGAACGCAAATGACGGGCCCTCACCCCAGCGCGATATACCGTTGCAGGTGATAGTCTTCGTCGCCGAGCTGGTGGTCGATCATTACCAGCCGCTTGGCGTAGTGCGACACCGCATATTCCCACGTCATGCCGATCCCGCCGTGCAGCTGGATCGACTCCTCCGCGACCAGCGCGCCGGTCCGCCCGATCGTGTACTTCGCCGCCGCCAGCGCCCGTGCGCGCGCCTTCGCATCGTCGCCGTCGAACGCCGAGGCGGCGTTGATCACCGCGGACTGTGCCTGCTCGATCTCGAGCAGCACCGTCGCCATCCGGTGCTGGAGCGCCTGGAACTTGCCGATCGGCACGCCGAACTGCTTGCGGTCGCGCAGATAGCCGAGCGTCGCCTCCTTGACGAACTCCATCGCGCCGACCGCCTCGGCCGACAGCGCGAGCAGCCCTGCGCCGACCGCTGCGTCGACGATTCGCTGCCCATGCCCTTCGCCCCCGATGCGTGCGTCCGCGCCGAGCGTCACACCATCGAACGTCACGTCGCCAGCGCCGCCGCCTTCGACGACGCTGTAGCTGCGGACCGACACCCCGGCGGTATCCGCGGGCACGAGGAACACCAGCGGTTCGTCCTGTTCGACCACCACGACGAACACCGACGCCGCACCAGCCTGCGCCACGACCGCTTTGGTCCCGCTGAGCGTCCAGCCGTCGCCGGTCTTCGTCGCGGTCACCGGCGTCGCGCCATCCTCTTGCGCGAACGCGGCGATCGTCTCGCCGGACACGATTCCGGCGAGCGCTTCGTCATGCCCGCCGCCCGCCGCCAGCGCGCGCCCCGCCATCAGCGCACCCAGAAACGGCTCGACCACCAGCGCGCGGCCAAGCGCCTCGAACACCACCATGATGTCGAACCCGCTGCCGCCGAAGCCGCCTGCCGCCTCGTCGAACAGCGCCGAGACGATGCCGAGTTCGGTCAACTGCTGCCAAACCGCCGGGTCGTACCCAGCGTCGCTATACGCCCCGGCGTTGCGCGTATCGATCGGATAGCCGTCGCGCAGCGCGCGGACGAGCGTATCGGCGAGCATGCGGCGGTCGTCGGTGTGGTCGAAGTTCATGTGCTCAGAGACCCAGAATGGCTTTGGAGATGATGTTCTTCTGGATCTCGTTCGATCCGCCGAAGATCGACAGTTTCCGATTGTTGAAATAGCTGGGCGCCGCCATCGCCGCGTCCTCCGGCCCGACATCCTCGCCGTTCCACCCGGCTTCCAAAGCTTCGGGTATGTAGGGCGCGGCGTAGGAGCCATAGGCCCGCCTGGTCAGCGCGGTGATCTCCTGGCGGATCTCGGTGCCCTTGATCTTGAGCATCGAGCTTTCCGCACCCGGCGCGCCGCCGCCCGCGACCGCGGCCAGCACGCGCAAATTGGTCGTCTGCATATTGGCGAGATCGATCTCGACGCGCGCCATCCGTGCCGCGAACAGCGGATCGTCGGCGAGCGCCCGCCCGCCCTTCTTCTGCATCTGCGCGACCTCCTTCAACCGCTCGAACGACGCGATCGAGAAGCCGACGCCCGCGATGTTGGTGCGCTCATAGGTCAGCAGATATTTGGCGTAGGTCCAGCCCTGGTTTTCCTCGCCGACGAGGTTGGCGACGGGCACCTCGACATCGGTGAAGAACACCTCGTTCACCTCCTGCTCGCCGTCGATCAGCGTGATCGGGCGGACTTCGATGCCGGGCGACTTCATGTCGATAAGGAGGAACGAGATTCCCTCCTGCTTCTTGGTGGTCGCATCGGTGCGGACGAGGCAGAAGATCATGTCGGCATGCTGGCCGAGCGTCGTCCAGGTCTTCTGGCCGTTGACGACATAGACGTCGCCGTTCCGAACCGCGGTGGTCTTGAGCCCCGCGAGATCGGAGCCCGCGCCCGGCTCGGAATAGCCCTGGCACCACCAGTCGGAGCCGTCGAGGATGCGCGGCAGCCACTGCTTCTTCTGCTCTTCCGAGCCGTATTTGATCAGCACCGGCCCGAGCATGTTCACGCCGAACGGAACGACGCGGGGGGCGTGCGCGAGCGCCGATTCATTGTCGAAGATGAAGCGCTGGATCACGCTCCAGCCTGGGCCGCCCCATTGCTCGGGCCAATGGTTCGCCAGCCAGCCGCGTTCGTTCAGGATCGCGTGCCATTCCTCCATGTCCGCCTTGCGCAGGCGTTTGCCTTCGCGGACCAGCGTCGAGAGGCGGGCGGGGAGTTTGTCGCGGAAGAAGCTGCGGACTTCGTCGCGGAACGATTCTTCCTCGGGCGTGAAGCTGAGATCCATGGCCATGTGCTCCTGATGTTGGAGTCCATGTGCCACAGTCGATCACGGAATTGAAGGACCGGTATGGTCTAAATCGTACGGATCTTGACGCAATGTGTCGCAGGTTAATCCGGACGGTATCGCCGCCGCCCCGCGTCATCCTGACGAAAGTCAGGACCCAGAGCCAGAAGCGTTAGCAGCTGTTACCCTGGGTCCTGACGTTCGTCAGGATGACGGCGTGGGGGAGATCAGAACCGGTAGCTGATCCAGCCGGCCATGAAATCGGAGTTCTTGTACCCCGCATTCGTCAGCGCAGGGCCGGCGATCAGATGCTCGTACCGCCCGAGCAGCGACAGTCGCGAGGTGATCGGATAGGTCGCCTGGAACCGGATCGTATCGGCGATCTTGCGCCCGCCGAAATTCTGCGTCCCGGCAAAGGCAGTGCCGTTGGCGCGGTATACCGCGTCGGTCGTCGTGTCGCGCCACGACAATTGATATTCCGCCGTCACGCGCAGCTTCTTGAACGCGCTGAAGGTGACGTTCGGCGCGAGCGCGATCAGGTTGGTCGGCGTCGCGAACAGCTGATAGCTGTAATAGATGTTGTTGCCGAACGGCGCGAGCGAGTTGCGCAGCGTGCCCTTGCCGTACGCGCCGCCGCCGCTGGCATAATCGGCGTGGAAGCCGATGCGCGGCGCGGTCTTGCCCTTGCCCAGCTGGTACGTCTGCGCGAGCAGCACCAGCCACGCCTTGATCGAGCGGTTGTCGTACGACCCGCCCTGATAGTTGATCGTCCAGTCGAGATTGACCGGACCCGCATCGCCCCAGACGTGCAGGCCGTAGAAGTTGCGGACTTCGCGCGCGGTGTCGGTGCCCCATACCGCCGTCCGGTTGCGGAGCCGCCAGAGGAAGGGATCGACGTACAGCTTCGACCCGCCGAACAGCGTCTCGGGCACGACGATTCCCGTCGAGATACCCGAGAAGCGCCGCGCGCTCTCCGCATTGTCGTCCTGCGTCCCGCCATTGCCATAGGCCGTCGGCTTGAAATCGAACACGTCGGCGCGGACGCCCGCCGCGCGCGCCCAGGCGCGGAAGCCGTTGAACCCGAAATAGAGCGTGTTGTTGTCGCGCGGCACGACCATCAGGTTCGGACCATCGGCGAAGGTCTGGCGACCATAGCGGACCCCGACATCGACATCGGCGACCGTGCCCGTCAGATCGACGAACGCCTGCTGCACCGCCAGCTTGTTGCGCAGGTTCGGCAGCGCGGTCCCCAGATTCTCACCCTCGAGCGTGCCGTGGGCCAGCTCGCCGTAGAACCGCACATGCTTGCCGACATGCAGGTCGGCGCCGCCGAAGAGGCGAAGAATGTCCTGCCGCTGCGCTTCGGCATCACGCAGATTGGGGTTGGTCGTCTGGTTGACGCGCAGCCGCGCCTCGCCCGACAGCGTCAGATACACGTCGCCATCGCCCGCGAGCGAGATGAACTTCAGCTGGTCGACGATGTCCTTGCGCTTCTTGGGGTCGCGCAGCTTCGACCAGTCTTCCGCCCAGCGCGACTGGTTGTAGCCACCCGCCGTCACGCCGTCGCCGATCGCGGCGTCGGGGTAGCTTTCGGCGATCGGCGACGCTGCGGCACTGTTGGCCGATTCCTTCGCCAGCAGCCCGGTCGGGTTCGCCGGCGCCGCCTGGGCGGTCGCAGTGGTCGAGGCAGCAAGCATCGAAAGCGCGGCCGCGGTCAGGCCGGCTGCATACGCCGTGCGGCGCATCATCATCGAGGTCATAGTGAATATCCGGTACAGGACGTGGGACCGGACGAACCGGCCCCGTACGCGTCAATGGGCGGTGGCGGCAGGCGGGATCGTCGCAGGCACGAACTCGGGCAGCTTGCCCGACAGCGCCGCGTCGAGCTTGTCGCGGTCGAGCGCGCCTTCCCAGCGGGCGACGACGATCGTTGCGACCGCGTTGCCGATGAAGTTGGTGAGGCTGCGGCACTCGCTCATGAAGCGGTCGACGCCGAGGATCAGCGCCATCCCTGCGATCGGCACGGTCGGCACGATCGACAGCGTCGCGGCCAGCGTGATGAAGCCCGCACCCGTCACGCCCGCCGCACCCTTCGACGAGATCATCGCGACGACCAGCAGCAGCAATTCCTGCCCGAGCGTCAGATGCGTGTTGGTCGCCTGCGCGATGAACAGCGCCGCCAGCGTCATGTAGATGTTGGTACCGTCGAGGTTGAACGAATAGCCGGTCGGCACGACCAGCCCGACGACAGACTTCTCGCAGCCCGCGGCCTCCATCTTCTGGATCAGGTTCGGCAATGCGGCTTCCGACGACGAGGTGCCGAGCACCAGCAGCAGCTCGGCCTTCAGATACTTGATCAGCTTGAAGATCGAGAAGCCCGTCAGGCGCGCGACGGTGCCGAGGACGACCACCACGAACAGCGCCGCGGTCAGATAGAAGGTCGCGACCAGCGCGCCGAGATTGGCGAGGCTGCCGATCCCGTATTTGCCGATCGTGAACGCGATCGCGCCGAATGCGCCGAGCGGGGCTGCGCGCATCAGGATACCGACCAGCTTGAAGACGATCAGGCTGAGGCGCTCGAGGAAGTTGAGCACCGGCTTGGCAGGCTCACCGACCAGGCTCAGCGAAATGCCGAACAGGATCGCGACGAGCAGGATCTGGAGGATGTTCCCTTCCGTGAACGCGCTGACCATCGTGTCCGGGATGATGCTCATCAGGAACCCGGTGATCGTCGTCTCATGCGCCTTCACGGTGTAATCGGCGATGCCCTTGGTATCGAGCGAGGCGGCGTCGATGTTCATCCCCGCGCCCGGCTGGACGACGTTGGCGACGATCAGACCGACGATCAGCGCGAGCGTCGAGAAGAACAGGAAATAGGCGAACGCCTTGCCCGCGACGCGGCCGACCGAGCCGAGTTCCTTCATGCCCGCGATCCCCGTGACGAGCGTCAGGAAGATCACCGGGGCGATGATCATCTTCACCAGCTTGATGAACGCGTCGCCGAGCGGCTTGAGCGCCGCGCCGTACGTCGGATAGAAGTGCCCGAGGGCCGCACCCAGCGCGATCGCGATCAGCACCTGGATATAGAGCTGGCCGCTCCAGCGCTTGCGCGCCGGCGTTTCCGCGACGCCATATGTCTGGGATGGTAGGGTCAACATCGCCTCCTGAAAACCTTCGTCCGCTGTCACGGGACGTTATGGCGATGGTAATGCCCGGCCGAACCGCGGACTACAAGACCGAGTCTGACTCCATATAAAACGTTGGTTTTCCGAGAGTTTTCGACATACCCACCTTTCAGATGTGTGAAAAATGCCGCTTTTCAGCAGTAGCAGGACGCGTTGGTGTGTGATAATCCGCACAAATGGCGCGGCTCAGATCCCCCCTTTTCATCACCGCGCTGGCGGTGCTGCTGGCGTTCGCCGCGCTCGGCATGGTCGTCGCAGGAGTCGCCTCGATTTATGGTCCGCGCGCGGTCGAGGACGCGACCGCGACGGTGCGGATGCGCGCGGTCCAGCAGACCCGCAGCAACCTCCGCCTGCTCGAGGCGGAGCTGCAAACCTATCGGCTGTTGCCCGTCATGCTCGGCGAATATCCCGACGTCCGTGCCGCACTCGCCTCGGGCACGATCGATCCGGCGCTCAATGTGAAGCTGGCGATGCTGGCGGAGCGGACCGGCGCCCCGGTGATCTACGCGCTCGATACGCAGGGCATGACGATCGCCGCCTCGAACGCCGCACGTGCGGACAGCTTCCTCGGCCATGATTATCGCTATCGCGACTATTTCACCAAGGCGATGGCGTCGGGCGCGACCGAGTTCTTCGCGCTCGGCAGCGTCAGCGGGCGGCCCGGCCTGTATCTGTCGCGGCGTATCGACCGCGCGGGCCGACCGCTCGGCGTGGTCGTGGTGAAGGTCGAGTTCGGCAAGATCGCGCGCGCGTGGATCCAGGACATGATGGCGACCTTCGTCACCGATCCCGATGGCATCATCCTGATCTCGAGCGATCCGAAGCTCGAATTCCGGACCACGCGCACGCTGTCCCCAGCGCGCCGCGCGGCACTGGTCGCGACGCGCCAGTTCGGCACGTCGCCGCTCGACCCGGCACCGCTGACGCTGCGCGGCGGCGTATGGCACGAGGGGGTGTCGCGGCTGCCCAACGGATCGCCGGCGATCGCAGTCTCGCTCCCGGTGCCGATCGCAGGCTGGCGGCTGGTGCATATGGAGCCGCTCGACGCCGCGTTGCGCACCGCCGCCGCACGCACGCGCTGGGCGACCGCGATCGCGGCGCTGCTGACGATCGCGGTGATCGTTGCCGCATGGTGGCTTCAGGCCCGCCGCAAGCGCAACGCGGGCGCGCGCGCCGAACTTGAGGCCGAGGTCGCAAGGCGCACCGCAGAGCTGCGCGCCACCGCCGACCGCCTCCAGATCGAGGTCGAGCAGCGCGAGGCGTCCGACCAGCGCTTTCGCCAGGCACGCGAGGAGCTGGCGCACGCCAACCGCGTCGGCTCGATCGGCACGATCACCGCCAGCGTCGCGCACGAGATCAACCAGCCGGTCGCCGCGATCCGCACCTTTGCCGACAATGCCGCCGCGTTCCTCGCGCGCGGCGAACCCGCGCGTGCGGCCACGAACCTCCAGTCGATCGTCGATCTCACCAGCCGGATCGGCACGATCACCGCCGGCCTGCGCCGCTACGCACGACGCGGCGCAGGGTCGATCGGCCCGGTTGCGCTCGACGAGGCGGTCGACGGCGTCCGCCTGCTGATCGGCGACCGCTTCCGCGCGAAGGGCGTGACGCTCGACCTCCCCACCGGTCCCGAGGCGCGGCTGACCGTGATCGCCGGCCGTGTCCGGCTGGAGCAGGTCCTCGTCAACCTCCTCCAGAACGCGCTCGACGCGGTCGCCGACCGGCGCGACGCGCGTGTCAGCGTCACGGTCGGCCGGAAAGGCCGCGACGTCGTGCTGACCGTCGCCGACAACGGCCCCGGCATCGCGCGCGATATCGCCGACCATCTCTTCACCCCGTTCGCGACGAGCAAGAAGGACGGCCTCGGGCTCGGCCTCGGCATTGCGCGCGACATCATGACCGAGTTCGGCGGCACGCTCGACCTCGTCCCAGCCCCCGAAGGTGCGATCTTCCGCATGATCCTGGTAAAAGCATGACCGAGCAGCCCCAGTTCGAGCAAAGCGTTCTCCTGGTCGACGACGACGACGTCCTGCGCGGCGCGCTCGAACAATCGTTCGAACTCGCTGGAATCGCGGTGATTGCCGAGCGCGATCCGACCGTCGCGCTGGCCCGCGTTCATGCCGGGTTCGACGGCGCGGTGGTGTCCGACATCCGCATGCCGAAGATGGACGGGCTGGAACTGTTCCGCCGGATTGCCGCGATCGACCACGAGATTCCGGTGCTGCTGATGACCGGCCACGGCGACGTCGCGATGGCGGTCGCCGCGCTCAAGAACGGCGCGTTCGACTTCATCCCGAAGCCGTTCGCGACCGATCACCTGATCGCGGGCGCCAGGCGTGCGCTCGAGATGCGCCGCCTCGTCCTCGACAATCGCCGCCTGCGCGCCGCCGCCGAGGAGACCATCGGCGCGGAACCGCTGATCGGCGAAACCCCGGTGATGGTCCGCCTCCGCGAAACCATGCGCCAGATCGCGCAGGCCGATATCGACGTGCTGGTCGAGGGCGAGACGGGCACCGGCAAGGAGCTCGTCGCCGTCCTCCTCCACCGCTGGAGCAACCGCCGCTCGCGCCCATTCGTCGCGGTCAACTGCGCCGCGCTGCCCGAGGCGGTCGCGGAGATCGAGCTGTTCGGCCATGACGGCGACTCGCGCCTGCCCCGCACCGGCCGGATCGAGGCGTCGAACCGCGGCACGCTGTTCCTCGACGAGATCGAGAGCACGCTGCCGGCGTTCCAGGCGAAGCTGCTGCGGGTGCTCGAGGAGCGCGAGGTGATGCCGGTCGGCGGCGACCTGCCGCGCGCGCTCGACCTTCGCGTGATCGCGGCGGCCAAGCCCGGGCTCGACCAGGCGGTCGAGGACGGCCGCTTCCGCGCCGACCTGCTGTTCCGGCTCGACGCGGTGCGGCTTCGCATCCCGCCGCTGCGCGAGCGTCGCGACGACGTGCCGTTGCTGTTCGGCCACCTGCTCCACCAGGCGGCGGAACGGTTCGGCCGCGACGTGCCGACCATCGATACCGCGACGCTCGCCTATCTCGGCCAGCACGACTGGCCCGGCAACGTCCGCGAACTCGACAACCTCGCCAAGCGCCTCGTGCTCCGCGTCGAAGCCGAAGACGCGGTCGACGAAGACAGCGACATCCCCCTCCCCGCGCGCGTCGACAAGTTCGAGGAAGCGACGATCCGCGCCACGCTGCAACAGGTCAGCGGCGACGTCCGCTCCGCGCTCGCCGCGCTCGGCATCCCGCGGAAAACCTTCTACGACAAGCTCAAGCGCCACGACATCGACGTCGAAGCCTATCGCCCGACCAAAACACCGCCGTCATCCTGACGAAAGTCAGGATCCAGAGTTCCAGACGACGCCGATTATGGCTCTGGATCCTGACTTTCGTCAGGATGACGGCAGTATGGGGCCACGGCGGAGTGTCAGGTCGGAATAACCGGCGGCACCCCGCCCTGCCGCGTCGCCACGAACCGCGCGAGCGGCGGCCCGATCAGCAACACCCCCAGAAATCGCAACACCTGCAACGCCATCACGAACGGCACATCCACCGGGCTCGACGCGGCGATGATCGCGACCGAATCCATCCCGCCCGGGCTCGTCGCGAGATAGGCGGTGACCGGATCGATCCCCCACCAGCGAGTCAGCGCCGCCGCGATCCCGCCGCAGAACGCGATCAGCAGCGCCACCGACAGCAGGATCCTCGGCATCGCCTTGCCCGCCACGCGCAAGGTATCGCGCGTGAACGACAGCCCGATCCGCCACCCGACCACCGCATAGCTGATCGCGAGCAGCCACTGTGGCAACACCGGCGTCGCGATCCCGGTGACGTTCAACGCTGCCCCCGCGACTAGCGAGCCGAGCAGCGCCCCCGCCGGCAGCTTCAACGCGACGCCCACCCCTGCGCCGACCCCAGCGATCGCGATCGTCCGCAGCACGGCGATCGGATCGACCGCCGCGAACCACGTCGCGGCGACGTGATGCCCGCTCCCGCCGCCGACCATCACCGCCGCCAGCACCGACGCGACCACCGCGACGCTCACGACGCGCGTGTAGGTCATCACCGCGACCAGCCGCGAATCCGCGCCGTATGCCTGCGCCATCAGCACCATCGCGCTCGCAGCCCCCGGCGTCGATCCCCACACCGCGACGGTGCCCGGCAACACCTGCCACCGGCTCAGCAGATAGCCGAGCACGCTGCTCGCCGCGAGCGTGACGCCGTTGACCATCAGGAACACCGGCCAGTGGTCCGCCACCGTCGCGACGATCCCCGTCGTGATCGACCCCGCGATCAGCGTCCCCACCGCCGCCTGCGCAGCCCGAAACGCCGAGGTGGGCACGCTCAGCGACCAGCCGCGCACCGCGAGCACCACCGCCGCGATCATCGGCCCGAGCAACAGTCCCGCGGGCAGCCCGACGAGTTCGAGCACGCCCGCAACCACCGCCGACAGTGCGATCAAGACGGCCCAGCGCCCGATCAAGACTTGGTCGCGAACCAGATCACGTGCCGTGCGCCACCCTTGCGCGTGGCGCGCGCGATAACCTCGTCGACCGCGAAACCGGCCTCGTCGAGCCGTTTGGCGAACGGCTTGCTCGGCGCAGACGACCACACCGCCAGCACCCCGCCGGGTCGCAGCGCCGCGCGCGCACGCGCCAGCCCTGCCGCGCCGTACAGCCGATCGTTACCGGGCCGGGAAATCCCGTCGGGACCATTGTCGACATCGAGCAGGATCGCATCCCACGCCCCTTCCGCGATCGCCGCCGCCACGTCGCCCTCGAAGATCCGGGTTCGCGGGTCTCTCAGGCTGTCGCCGTGGAATGCTGCCATTGGCCCGCGCGCCCATTCGACCACCGCCGGCACGATCTCCGCCACCGCCACCTCGGCATCAGGCCCCAGTCGCGCGAGCGCGGCGCGTAACGTGAACCCCATGCCGAGCCCCCCAATCAGCATCCGCACGCCCGGCCGCGCACCGATCCGGTCGCACGCCTGCTCCGCCAGCGCCTCTTCCGAGCCGCTCAGCCGACTGTTCATCAGCTCGTTCGCGCCGAGCATGATCGAGAACTCCGCGCCGCGCTGGAGCAGCCGCAACTCGCCGCCCCCCGGCACCTGCGCCGTCCCGAGAAGAACGCGCGGTACCATCAGGCCGACCACGCCGCGATATCGTCCTGCTCGCCGATCAGCGCGAGCCCGTGCGCGATCGAGGTCAGTTCGCCCCCGCTCATGATCGCCGCCTCGCCGAACCGCTCGACGAAGATCCGGCGGATGCGCGGGATCAGCGACGAGCCGCCGGTCAGGAACACGCGGTCGATATCGCCGCCGACGACGTTGGCGACCTCGAGCGCCCGGTCGACCGCCGCCTCGATCCGCACGACGTCGTCGGCGATCCAGCCCTCGAACTGCGCGCGAGTCACGTCCGCCTCGATCTCCAGCCCCGCCCCCGCAAAGTGGAAATGCGCATCCTCACCGCTCGACAGCGCGCGCTTGAGCGACCCCACCGCATCATACAACGGATAGCCCAGCTCGTTCTCGATTACCGCGATCATCCGCCCGATCGCGTCCGGATCGACCGCGGTCTTCTGCAACCGCTCCAGCTCGGTCATCGTCTTGCGGTTGCGCATCAGCGCTAACCTGGACCAGTCCGCGAAATCGGCGAAATAGGCGCGCGGGATCTCCAGCTCCTTGCCGAACGACTTGTACGCGCCGCCCTTGCCAAGCATCGGCAGCACCAGCCGGTCGAGGATCCGGTAATCGAACCGGTCGCCCGCAATCCCGACGCCCGCATGCCCCAGCGGCGTACACCGCCGCGCCGCGCCCGGCTCGGCCACGCGCACCACCGAAAAGTCGCTCGTGCCGCCGCCGAAATCGGCGACCAGGATCGTCGCCGGCTCGGTCAGCCGCGTCGCGTAGCTGTAGGCGGCGCCAAGCGGTTCGTAGACATAATGGATCTCCGCGCCGAAGCCCTTGAACATCGCGTCATACCGCGTCCGTGCGAGCGCCTCGTCGGGCCGCGCGCCCGCATATTCGACCGGCCGACCGACGACGATCCGGTGCGGCCGCGTGTCGAGCTTGCCGCCCGCATGCGAAATCAGCTTTTCGAGGAACAGCTGCCCCATCTCCTCGAAGCGATAGCGCTTGTCGAAGACCGAGGCCTGCTCGAACGTCTTCATCGCCGCGACCGACTTGAACGACTGGATGAACCGGCTGTCGAGCGGGTATTCCATATATTCGGCGATCGCCCATGGCCCCGCATCCGACGCGAGCCCCTTGCCGCTCTCGTCCTGCCAGAAGCAGAGCGCCGAGCGGAACACCGGGCTCGTCTCCGCGGGCGCGGCGAAGGTTACCAGCTCGGGCGTGCCCCCCGCCGTCCCCAGCGCCACGACGCTGTTGGTCGTGCCGAAATCCAGCCCCAAGGCGGGGCCGCCAGCGTCCGTCTGCATCGCGTCGTCCTTTAATGAACGCGCGCCTATGCCGATGCGGAGGGCGGGATGGCAACCGGTAAAGTCGGTTTCCACCCGATCGCGCGCGCCTTAGCGGCGCTTCAACCGGACGAGCGCGGCGTCGAGCGCGGAGAGGAAACTCGACCGATCGGTCTTGGAAAAGGGCGCCGGCCCGCCGATCACGTCGCCGCCCGCGCGCAGGTCGGCCATGATCGCGCGCGTGGCGATGGCGCCGCCGATCGAGCTGGTGGTAAACGGCTTGCCGGTGTTCGCCAGCACGGTAGCGCCGGCCTTCAGGCAGCGATCGGCAAGCAGGATATCGGCGGTGATCACGACCGCTTTCGCGTCGCTTTGCTCGGCGATCCAGTCATCGGCGGCATCGAATCCGTCGCTGACGACCACGCGACTGATCAGCGGGTGGACGGGGATGCGGAAATGGCTGTTGGCGACGATCGTGACGGGCACCTCGTGGCGCCACGCGACCTTGTAGATCTCGTCCTTCACCGGACACGCATCGGCGTCGACGAGGATGCGGAGCGGGGATGGCGTGTCGGTCATGGTCATCTCACGCCTCTCGTCATCCTGACGAAAGTCAGGATCCAGGGTCACGGGCGGTGTCGTTCGTTACTCTGGGTCCTGACTTTCGTCAGGATGACGGGGGGGGCCTGGAGGCATTCTGCACCTCTCCCCCCACCCGTCATCCCAGCGAAAGCTGGGATATCCCCGTTTGGCGCACGTCGCGAACCACGGGGGAGACCCCAGCTTTCGCTGGGGTGACGGCAGCAAGGGTCGTCGCTCAGCTGCGCTCGCGATTCCCACGATAGGGCGGCTTGCGCGCCGGTGCCGGACCGCCACGCGGTGCAGCCCGGTGCAGCGTCGAGCGCGGACCGCCCGCATTGCTGCGACCGCCGCCGCCGCCGTCATGCCGCGCACCGCTCTCGGGCGCGCCCTGCATCGCCTCGATCGCGACGCCGCTCTCCTCTTCGCCCTGCTGCGCGGTACGCTGGATCGCTGCCGAGAAGCGCGAAGCCACCGCACGCGGAATCTCGAACGCGGTTTCGTTCGGGCCGATGCGGATCGCACCGATCTCGGACTTGGTGATGTGCCCGCGACGGCAGATCAGCGGCAGGATCCAGCGCGGATCGGCGTTCTGGCGACGGCCGATATCCATGCGGAACCAGACGGTGTCCTCGAAGCCCGCGCGCGGACCCTGCGACCGATCGTCGCTGACCGACTGCTTGCTCTGGTCGATCAGGTCCTCGGCCTGCGGCATCGTCGAACGGTGCATGTGCACCAGTGCGGCGGCGATATCCTCGGGCGTCTTCTCGGCCATCAGGCGGACGGCGAGCGCGCGATCCTCCTCCTCGACCTCGACCGGCTGCAACAGCATGCCGATCAGCCGCTCGTGATCGTTCTTGCGGATGTCCTCCGCGGTCGGGGCGTTGACCCATTCCGCGTTGATCTTGGCACCGCGAAGCATCATCTCGACGCGACGGCGACGCGGGAACGGCACGATCAGGACGGCGGTGCCCTTCTTGCCCGCACGACCGGTACGACCCGAGCGATGCTGGAGCGTCTCGGCATCGCGCGGCAGTTCGACGTGCACGACGAGGCTCAGCGTCGGCAGATCGATGCCGCGTGCGGCAACGTCGGTCGCGACGCAGACGCGCGCACGGCGGTCACGCAATGCCTGAAGCGCCGCGTTACGCTCGTTCTGCGAATGCTCGCCCGACAGCGCGACCGCGGCAAAGCCACGCTCGACCAGGCTCGCATGCAGATGACGCACATTGTCGCGAGTCGCGCAGAACAGCATCGCCGTCTCCGCCTCGTGGAAGCGCAGCAGGTTGATCACCGCATGCTCGATCTCGGACGGCGAGACCGTGACGGCCTGGTACGAGATGTCGCCATGACCGCGATCCTCGCCAACGGTCGAGATGCGCAGCGCGTCCTTCTGGTAGCGCTTGGCGAGCGCCACGATCGGCCGCGGCATCGTTGCCGAGAACAGCAAGGTACGACGCTGCTCGGGCGACGCGTCGAGGATCTGCTCGAGATCTTCGCGGAAGCCCATGTCGAGCATCTCGTCGGCCTCGTCGAGCACCGCGACCTTCAAGGCCGACAGGTCGAGCGCGCCGCGCTCGAGATGGTCGCGCAGACGGCCAGGCGTGCCGACGACGATGTGCGCGCCGTGGGCGAGGCTACGACGCTCCTTCGAGGCGTCCATGCCGCCGACGCAGGTCGAGATGCGCGCACCGGCCTTGGCATAGAGCCACATCAGCTCGCGGCTGACCTGGAGCGCGAGCTCGCGGGTCGGGGCGATGCAGAGCACGAGCGGCTTGTGCGGGGCCGGCAGGCGCTGGACGCCGTCCTCGCCGGCTTCACCGAGCAGCTCGCCGGCCATCGCCAGGCCGAACGCGACGGTCTTGCCCGAGCCGGTCTGCGCCGACACGACGAGATCGCGACCGATCGCATTGTCCTCGATCACGTGCGCCTGCACAGGGGTGAGCGCGGTATAGCCACGCGCGGCGAGCGCCTCGGAAAGAAGCGATGGAATATTTGTAAAAGGCATGTACGTCCTACTTGGTGGCCGGCTTACGCAACGGCAAGGCACTGGCGTGGTGGTCCCTACAGGACTTGACCCGCGGCCCACCCGCTCGACCATGCCCATTGGAAATTGTAGCCGCCGAGCCACCCTGTGACATCGACCGCTTCGCCGACTGCATACAGCATTGGTACGCGTTTGGCTTGCATTGTTTGCGAGGAGAGCTCCGCGGTGCTGATTCCGCCCGCGGTAACCTCGGCCTTCGCATAGCCTTCGGAGCCATTTGGCGTGAATTGCCAGTGGCTTAGCGCGCGTTCGGCGTCCTGAAGCTTGCGATCGGTAAGCGTGGAAATCTCGTTTGCCATGCCCAATCGGTCGCTCAAAGTCTCCGCGAGTCGGTCCGGGAGCGTGTTTGCGAGCAGTTTGCGCAGAGTCGTGCGCGGCGTGGTACGCTTGGCGGCGGGCAACCAGCCGGAGTCGCGGTCGGGCAGAAAGTCGATCCCGATCGGCTGGCCGTTACGCCAATAGGACGACGCCTGCAGGATCGCCGGGCCCGACAGGCCACGGTGCGTAAACAGCGCCGCCTCGCGAAATGCGGTCTTGCCCGCGGTGGCGACCACGTCGGCGGCCACACCCGAAAGCTCGCGAAACAGGATTTCGTCGCCGCCCAGCGTCAGCGGCACCAGCGCGGGGCGCGGCTCGACCACCTTCAACCCGAACTGCCGCGCCAGGTCATAGGCAAATCCGGTCGCGCCCATCTTCGGGATCGAGGGCCCGCCGGTTGCGATGACCAGCGCCGGCGCGGTGACGGTGCGCCCGTCGAGCGACACCCGGTACCGGCCATCGGCATGCTCGACTCCCGTGACCGCGCGACCCAGCGACAGATCGACCTGCCCCTTGTCACACTCGTCTAGCAGCATCTCGACGATCTGCTTGGCGGACCCGTCGCAGAAGAGTTGCCCGAGCGTCTTCTCGTGCCACGCGATCCCGTATGAGTCGACGAGCGCGATAAAGTCCTGCGCGGTGTAGCGGCCGAGCGCGGACTTCGCGAAATGTGGATTGGCGGAGAGGTACCGATCGGCCGCGGTATGCACATTGGTGAAATTGCACCGCCCGCCGCCGGAGATCAGGATCTTCTTCCCCGCCTGCTCGGCGTGATCGACGAGCAGGATCTTCCGCCCGCGCTGCCCGGCGACCGCGGCGCACATGAGGCCGGCGGCACCAGCGCCGAGGATGATCGCGTCGTAGTTAGGGGAGGTAGCCAAGTCGGGTCACCAAAACTCCCCTTCCGCTTGCGGGAGGGGTCGGGGGAGGGAACACGTCCGAGACCGACCCGGCGCGTATGCGGCATTGCCCTCCCCTAGCCCCTCCCGCAAGCGGAAGGGGAATTTGGGATAGCGCCTGCTCTCAACCAAACACCACCCCGGCGAAGGCCGGGGTGGTGTTTGGTTGAGAGCAGCGCCCTTCTGCTCCCTCTCCCCTCCGGGGAGAGGGTCGGGGTGGATGCGGGTGTAGCTGAGCGGGCACCGCCCGGGACAGCCCCTCACCCAACCCTCTTCCCGGAGGGGAGAGGGCTTCTCGCCCCTCAAACCTACCGCAACTTCGCGATATTGAGCGAGTCTTCCTTCGCGCGCGTCTTCACCGATTCCTCGCTCCGCGTCAGCGCCTTGGCGATCGCCTTCAGCGCCATGCCCTTCTTGGCGAGCGTGTGCAGCTTCTGGATCTCGTCCTGCGTCCACGCCTGACGATGCCGCTCGAATTTCGCTTCAGCCATCAGCCCTCATCCTTGTCGATCGCCAGCACCTCGATCGCGTCCGCCTTGTCCGCAAACGCAACCTTTTCGCCGACCGCCGCGCCCATCAGCGCGCGCGCCAACGGCGCCGAGAACGCCAGCCGATCCTCACCGGGCTCGGCCTCGTCCCCGCCGACGATCGCAATCACCCGCTCGGCGCCGTTCATGCGGACCCGGACGCGCGATCCGATCCCGACCTCGTCCTCCTCGGGCGAAGGCGCGATCTCCGCGGTCGTCTGGCGCGTGTGCCAATAGCGCAGGTCGCGCAGCAAAACCTTCCGAGCCTCCTCGTCAGTCTCTGCCGCGACCGCCGCCTCGATCGCGTCGACGCGCTCGCCGATCAATCGCAACCCGCGCGCCGTGACCAGATTGGGCCCCGGCGCGATCGGCTGCTCGAACTTCGGCTCAAGATGTTCCTCGTCGCTCTCCCGGCGAAACGCGACGCTCACGAGATCACTTCAGGCATGCGACGATCCCGGCGATCGCCGCGAGCGTCCCGTCGACATTCTTGACCTTCACGACGTCGAGCCCGAGCTGCTCGGCCGGATAGTCGTTCCCGCCCGGGAAGATCGCGTCGCCGATGAACATCATCTTGTCGAGCGCAATGCCGCTCGCCTCGTTGAGCTTCTTGAGGCCGTACGCCTTGTCGACGCCTTCACGCGTGATGTCGATCGAGGTCGCGCCGCCCATGTTGATCGACAGCCCAGGCAGGCGCTTGCGCAGATCGGCCTGGATCACCTTGCGCTTGGCGAAGTCGGGATCCCAGCTGTGCTTGGCGTCGATCGGCGCTTCCTGGCCGAGCGCCGAGAAGGTGATCTGGCTGCCGCGATCCTCGATCCGCTCACCCCAGGTCTGCTCGGGCACGAACCCGGTCGCCTCGAGCGACTCGTCGAACGCCTTGAGGATCTTCTGCTTCTCGTCTTCCTCGAACAGCTCGGCATAGACCGCACGCCATTCGTCGTCGAACCGGTACAGCTTGGTGCCCGTCGTCGGCATCAGCCACAGCTTGGTGCGGTCGGCGCGCTCGGGCAGACGGCTCGCGACCTGCTTTTCGAACTGCGGCCAGTCGCCACCCGAGATCACCGCGACATGCGCGACGTCGAGCAGGTTCGCGAGCGCCTCGCCCATCGGCTCCTGCAAGGGCTGCTTGCTTTCGGCCAGCGTTCCATCGAGGTCGAAGGCAACCAGTTCTTTCATGCGGAAACTCCATTCAGGATAAAGGTATCGATCGCGTGCGCGACGCCGTCGGCATCGTTCGCGGATGTAATTTCGTGCACAACGTCGCGGACGTTTTGCGGCGCATTGCCCATCGCGATCGCGAGCTTGGCGCGCTTGAGCATCGCGATGTCGTTCGCCTGATCGCCGATCGCCGCGGTCTGCGTCAAGCTGATGCCGAACGCGTCCGCCAGTTCCTCGATCCCGCTACCCTTATTGCCCGCAACAGGCGTGATATCGAGATAATAGGTCTGGCTCTGGACGATCGTCGCCTGCGTATCGAACTTCGCCGCGACCTTCGCATGCAGATCGCGCAGCAACTCTTCGTCGTCGCTGACGAACGTCACCTTGTCCGCCTTGGCGAGCAGATCGGAGAAGTCGGAGACGATCACCGGGTCCTGCGCCGACGCCTTGCGCTCGCTGCCGACATGCCCGCCCTGGTCGGTGCTGGCATACCAGACGTCGTCGGCGAAAAACCACGTATCGACCGGCGCATCGCCGACGATCTCCATCGCGCCGCGGACGACGTCGACGTCGATCATGTGGTGCTCAATCACGGTGCCGTCGCGCTTGAACACGATCCCGCCGTTAAAGGCCCCCATCGGCTCGTCGATGCCGAGCAGCTCGGCGATCGGCATCATCCCCGATCGTGGCCGCGCGCTGATGATCGTGAAGCCGAGACCCGCCGCCTTCAACCGCTTGACCGCATCGACGGTCGCGGGCGTAACCTTCTTCTCCTTGTCGACGAGCGTGCCGTCGACATCGGAGACGAGGAGCTTGATCGCCCCGCTCACTTCGCCGCTCACTGGGGCATCTCGACATGCCCGCCAAAGCCGAAGCGCATCGCCGACAACAGCTTGTCGCCGAACGTATGGTCCACGCGGCTGCGATAGCGCGCGTAAAGCGCGGCGCTCAGCACGTTGGCGGGCACCTTCTCCTCCATCGCCGCGTCGATCGTCCACTGGCCCTCACCCGAATCCGCGACGCTGCCGCTGAACCCTTCGAGCGTACCGTCCTTCGCCAGCGCGATCGCCGACAGGTCGAGCAGCCACGACGAGATCACGCTGCCGCGACGCCACACTTCGGCGACGTCGGTCAGGTTGATGTCGAAACGCTGGTCCTCGACGACATGCTCGCCGGACTTGCCCTTGAGGATGTCGAAGCCCTCGGCATAGGCCTGCATCAGGCCATATTCGATGCCGTTATGCACCATCTTGACGAAGTGCCCGGCACCCGGAGGGCCCGCATGGATATAGCCCTTTTCCGCGCGCGGATCGGCCTTCCCCTCGATGCGGCCCGGCGTGCGAACGATGTCGCCCATGCCCGGCGCCAGCGTGTCGAAGATGGGGTCGAGATAGTCGACCGTATCCTTCTCGCCGCCGATCATCATGCAATAGCCACGCTCGAGGCCCCAGACGCCACCCGACGTCCCGACGTCGACATAGCGGATGCCCTTTTCGGCGAGTTCCTTCGCGCGGCGGACGTCGTCCTTGTAGAAGCTGTTGCCGCCATCGATGATGATGTCGCCTGCGGACGCCTTTTGGGCGATCGCCTGGACGGTCTGCTCGGTCGGCTCGCCGGCTGGCACCATCACCCACCAGATCGCCGGGCTGTCGAGCTTGGCGTGCATGTCGTCGAGCGAGTCCGCGCCTTCCGCGCCGTCGGCGGCAAGCTTCTTCACCGCCTCCGCATCACGATCATAGGCAACGACCGCGTGGCCGTTCTTCATCAACCGGCGCGCGATATTGCCGCCCATCCGGCCGAGGCCGATCAGTCCGATCTTCATGTGAAATCCTTATCTTCTCCCTCTCCCCWMCGGGGAGAGGGAGTAGAAGTTCACGCCGTCGCGGGCTGCTTCTTCGCGATCGCGCCGAGCAGGTCGTCGAACGCCTTCACGAACGACGCCACGCCCTCTTCGACCAGCGTGCCCGTCACGCCGTCGAGGTCGAGACCCAGCCGCTCGGCTTCCGCCAGCGTGTGCTTGGCGCCGTCGACGTCCTGCGTGATCGTCTCGGCCGCCGTACCATGGTCACGGAACGCGTCCATCGTCTTGGGCGGCATCGTGTTGACCGTGTCCTTGCCGATCAGCGTGTCGATATAGAGCGTGTCGGGATAGCTCGGATCCTTCACGCCGGTCGACGCCCAGAGCAGGCGCTGCGGCTGCGCGCCCTTGGCGGCGAGTGCCTGCCAGCGGTCAGATTTCAGGAAGTCGAGATACCATTGATACGCCATCTTCGCATTGGCGATCGCGACCTTGCCGCGCACCGCCTTCAAGGCCTCCACCTCGGCATCGCCCTTTTCGAGCCGTGCATCGATCGCCTTGTCGATCGTCGAATCGATCCGGCTGACGAAGAAGCTCGCGACGCTGGCGATCCGGTCGATCGGCTTGCCCTCGGCGACGCGCTTCTCGAGCCCCGCGGCATAGGCCTCGGCGACGCGCACATACGCCTCGATCGAGAACAGCAGCGTCACGTTGACGTTGATCCCTTCCGAGATCGCGGTCGAGATCGCCGGGCCGCCCGCGAGCGTCCCCGGGATCTTGATCATCAGGTTCGGCCGGTCGACCATCCCCCACAGCTTCTTCGCCTCGGCGATCGTCGCGTCGGTGTCGTCCGAGATATACGGCGACACTTCCAGGCTGACATAGCCGTCCTTCGCGTCGAGCTTGTCGTACACCGGCTTCAGCGTGTCCGCCGCCGCCTTGATGTCCTGGATCGCCAGATGCTCGTAGCGGTCGATCGTCGCCGCGCCGGCATGCTGCTTATCGTATTCGGCGAGCGTCGAGTCATAGGCGTCGCCATGCCCCATCGCCTTTTCGAAGATCGACGGGTTCGACGTGACACCGGTCAGGCCATCCTCGTCGACCAGCTTCTGGAGACCACCGGCCTCCAGGAACTTCCGGTCGACGAAATCGAGCCACACCGCCTGGCCATGGCCTTCGAGGTCGTTGAGCATGCCCATCACTTCGTCTCCATAACCTGGCGGGCCACCTTGACGACATTGTCGACGGTGAACCCGAACTTGTCCTGCAACTTCGCCAGCGGCGCCGAAGCCCCGAAGGTCGACATCGTCACGGTCGCGCCGTCGAGACCGACATAGCGGTCCCAGCCGATCGACCCGGCCATCTCGATCGCAACGCGCGCCCGCACGGCGCGCGGCAACACGCTTTCCTTGTACGCCGCGTCCTGCAGCTCGTAGCGATACCAGCTCGGCATCGACACGACCCGGCTCTTCACGCCGTCCGCGGTGAGCTTCTCATGCGCGTCGATCGCCAGCGATACTTCGCTGCCGGTCGCGATCATGATCACGTCTGGCGTGCCGTCTGAGTCTGCGAGGACATAGCCGCCCTGCTCGACGCCGTCGGCGCTCGCATATTTGGTCCGATCCAGCGTCGGCAGCGCCTGACGCGAGAGGATCAATGCGGCCGGCGTGCTGGCGTCCTTGAGGACCGCCTTCCAGGCCGCAGCGACTTCGTTCGCATCACCGGGACGCAGCGTGTCGAGACCCGGCACCGCGCGCAGCGTGGCGAGGTGCTCGATCGGCTGGTGCGTCGGGCCGTCCTCGCCGACGCCGATCGAATCGTGCGTGAACACCCAGACCGCGCCGACTTCCATGATCGCTGACAGCCGCACCGGTGCGCGCATGTAATCGACGAACACCAGGAAGGTGGAGCCGTAGGAGCGCAGATGCGACAGCGCCATGCCGTTGACGATCGCGCCCATGCCATGTTCGCGAATGCCGAAATGGAAGTTCCGGCCGCCGTAATTGTCCGCCTCGAACGAGGGCTGGCCCTTGATGTCGGTCTTGGTCGACGGCGCGAGATCGGCAGACCCGCCGATCAGCCACGGCACCTTCGCGGCGATCGCGTTGAGCACCTTGCCGCCCGAATCGCGGCTGGCGAGCCCCTTCGGATCCGCCTCGAACACGGGGATATCCGAATCCCAGCCCTCGGGCAGCTCGTCCTTGAGCATCAGGTCGAGCTCGGCGGACAGCTCGGGATGCGCCGTCCGATACTTGTCGGTCAGCGCGACCCATTCGTCGCGCAGTTTCGCGCCACGATCCGCGATCGCACCGTTGAAATGCTCGATCACGCCGTCCGGCACGTAGAACGACTTGTCCTCGGGCCAACCATAGGCCTGCTTGGTGAGGCGGATATTCTCGTCGCCGAGCGGCTCGCCATGCGCCTTCTCGCTGCCCGCCTTGGGGCTGCCGTAGCCGATCACCGAATGCACGACGATGAAGGTCGGCTTGTCGGTGGTCGACTTGAACGTTTCGATCGCGCGGGCAAGCGCGGCCGTGTCGTTGGCGTCGTCGATATGGATGACGTTCCAGCCATAGGCGTCGAAGCGCAGGCCGACATCCTCGTCGAAGGCGAGATCGGTCGCGCCCTCGATCGAGATGTGGTTGCTGTCGTAGATCCAGCAGAGATTGCTGAGCTTCAGATGGCCCGCCATGCTCGCCGCCTCGGCGGAGACGCCCTCCATCATGTCGCCATCGCCGCACAGCGTGTAGACGTCATGATCGAACAGCGTGAAGCCGTCCTTGTTGTAGCGCGCGGCGAGCCAGCGCTCGGCGATCGCCATGCCGACCGAATTGCCGCAACCCTGGCCGAGCGGGCCCGTCGTGGTCTCGACGCCGGTGGTGTGGCGATATTCGGGGTGGCCGGGGGTCTTCGACGACAGCTGGCGGAACTGCTCGATGTCCGCGAGGCTCACGGCCTCCTTGCCGGTCTTGTTCCCCTCGGCGTCGATCTCTTCGATCTTGGCGAGGTGGATCAGCGAATAGAGCAGCATCGATGCATGCCCGACCGACAGCACGAACCGGTCGCGGTTGGGCCAGTCGGCGTGCTTGGGATCGTAGCGCAGGAATTTCGACCAGAGCGTGTAGCCGACCGGCGCGAGCGCCATCGGTGTGCCAGGATGGCCCGAATTGGCCTTCTGCACCGCGTCCATCGACAAGGTGCGGATCGTATCGATCGCGAGGCGCTCGGGCGAACCGTCCTCGTGCAGCATGGGGTCCGCCTTGGGGGCGACGGTTGCGGTATCGGTCATGGAAGAAAGCCTCGCTCTAGACGGTGACCGAACGCCGCGCATCCGATCTGGTTGCCAACATAGGGTGCCTTTAGGCAGATGCACCCGCCCGTTCCAGTCGCGTAACGACGCCATTCGTTGCAATATATGCCGCATCGACCTCGTCGAGGAACAGCCCGTGGCCGAGAATGCCGGGGATGGCGGCGAGCAGCGCGGCGGTCGCGCGGGGGTCTTCGAGCGTGGCGAAGTGGCAGTCGATGACCAGATTGCCCTGATCGGTCCGGTACTTGTCGCGCATCACCGGCGCGACCCCCAGCTCGGCCAGCACGCGCTCGACATAGCCGCGCGCGAACGGCAGCACCTCGACCGGCAACTTGGCCGCGCCGATCCGGTCGACCTGCTTGGAGCCATCGGCGATCACGATCATCCGTGCCGAGCTTGCGGCGACGATCTTCTCGCGCAGCATCGCGCCGCCCGCGCCCTTGATCGCGAAGCACCGCGCGTCGATCTCGTCCGCGCCATCGATCGTCAGATCGACGCGCGCGATATCGGCGAAGTCGAGGACCGGGATACCCACCTGCCGCGCGAGCTGGCCGCTGGCGTCCGAGGTGACGACCGCGCGAACGGCCAAACCCGCCGCGACCCGCTCGCCAAGCGCCCGGATCGCGAACGCCGCGGTCGACCCGGTGCCGAGGCCGACGAGCATCCCGTCCCGAACCTCCGCCACCGCCGCCACCGCCGCGGCTTTCTTGTCGTCATCGATCATAGCGCCCCCCAATCCGTCATGCCGGGCACGTTCCGGCATCACGCTTCAACACATCCCAGAGGATTTAGTTTGCGGGACCCGGGGGCGAAGCACCACCCCGGCGAAGGCCGGGGCCCAATTGGGGGACGTCGCTGACGGAGCGCAGTCCGCCGTTACTACGACCTTGCCATTTGGACCCCGGCCTCCGCCGGGGTGGTGCTGTACTGATGCGGACGCGCCACTGTTCTCCCGCGAAGGCGGGAGCCCAGTCTGGATTCCCGCCTTCGCGGGGAAACGCTCTCTTACGTTCAGCGAGCACTCTCCAAAACACCCCCGCCCGACAAAGCAGGTTACTCTTTCTTCCCTATTTCTTGCGCCCGCTTTTCAACTGACATACTTCTGGTACATCCTCGTGGTTTAGCCCGACCAACACCTGATCGCGGATGCCCAACTTGATAGCCAAACGATTTTCTGCGCGACGGTCCGCCGTTCTGCTCGTCCCCGCGCTGGCGCTCGCCGCCTGTTCCGGCGGCGGCGGTGACAAGGCACAAGGCAAGGGCAAGGGCGGGCAACCGGGCCAGGGCACGCCGACCGTCGGCTATGTCGTCGTCCAGCCGACCAGCGTCGCGATGACCACCGAGCTCAGCGGCCGCACGACCGCGTTCGAAAGCTCGGACGTCCGCCCGCAGGTCACCGGCATCATCCGCCGCCGCTATTTCACCGAGGGCACGCTCGTGAAGAAGGGGCAGCCGCTCTACGAGATCGACCAGCGCCTCTACCGCGCCGCCGCCAACGAGGCGCAGGCCAATCTGCAAAGCGCGCAGGCGAACCAGCAGGCGCAGAAGGTCCTCGCGGATCGCTACAAGCCGCTCGCCGAGATGGAGGCGATCAGCAAGCAGGATTACACCAACGCGGTCGCCACCTCGCGCCAGGCCACCGCCTCGGTCGCGCAGACTCGCGCCGCGCTCGAGACCGCGCGGATCAACCTGAAGTTCACCACCGTCCCCGCGCCGATCACCGGGCGGATCGGCCGCTCGCTGTTCACCGTCGGCGCGCTGGTGTCCGCGACGCAGACCGACCCGCTCGCGCAGATCCAGCGGCTCGATCCGATGTTCGTCGACATCCAGCAATCCTCCGGCGACCTGCTCGCGCTGCGTCGTTCGCTCGGCCAGAACGGCATCGTCGCGACGCGCGCCGAAGTTCGCCTGACGCTCGAGGACGGCAGCGAATATGGCGCGACCGGCTCGGTCGAGTTCGCCGAGGCGCTGGTCAACACCGAGACCGGCACCGTGACGCTGCGCGCACGCTTCCCCAACCCGCAGGGGCTGCTGCTGCCCGGCATGTTCGTCCAGGCCAAGTTCGCGCAGTCGATCAACCAGCGCGCGTTCCTCGTGCCGCAGGCGGGCGTGTCGCGCGATGCCAAGGGCAATGCGACGGTCTATGTCGTCGATGCGAACAACAAGGCGGTGCAGAAGAAGATCAAGGCGGACCGCACCCAGGGTGCGTTCTGGGTCGTGACGGAGGGTCTCAACTCCGGCGACCGGATCGTCACGCAAGGGCTGTCGAAGATCGCGCCGAACCAGAGCGTGAAGCCGGTCCCCGAGAACGCCGCGCAAAAGATCGAAGCGCCCAAGGGCGACTCCTCAGGCGGCGATCAGGCCAGCCAGAAAAAGGCCGGCTAACCGCTCATGCTCTCCCGTGTCTTCATCGATCGCCCGATCTTCGCCTGGGTGCTCGCGATCATCGTGATGCTCGGCGGCATCGGCGCGATCATGAGCCTGCCGATCGCGCAATATCCCGACGTCGCGCCGCCGCAGGTGACCGTCCGCGCCACCTTCCCCGGCGCCAATGCACAGACGATCCAGAACAGCGTCACGCAGGTCGTCGAGCAATCGCTGACGGGCATCGACGGGCTGATCTATTTCAGTTCGTCCTCGTCGTCGCGCGGGTCGGTGACGATCACGGTGACGTTCGAGAAGGGCACCGATCCCGACATCGCGCAGGTCCAGGTCCAGAACCAGGTCCAGCAGACGCTGTCGCGCCTTCCCTCGCAGGTCCAGCAGCAGGGCCTCGTCGTCCGCAAATCGAACCCGGACAATCTCCTCATCGTCGGCGTCTATGACGAGACCGACAAGCTGACCAACCAGGACGTCTCGGACTATCTCGTCTCGAACCTGCAGGATCCGCTCGGCCGTATCCCGGGCATCGGCGACAGCAACGTGTTCGGCGCGCAGTATGCGATGCGGATCTGGCTCAACCCGAACAAGCTGGCGAGCTTCCAGCTGATCCCGAGCGACGTGACGACCGCGATCCAGGCGCAGAACACCGAAGTCGCCGCGGGCGAGCTCGGCGGCCAGCCGCAGCCCGACACGCAGATGCTCAACGCGACCGTCACCGCACAGTCGCGCCTCCAGACGCCCGAGCAGTTCGCCAACATCATCCTGAAGACGACCAACACCGGCGCGACGGTCAAGCTGCGCGACGTCGCGCGGATCGAGCTGGGCGCGGAGAACTACAACGCGCGCAGCCGTGTCAACGCGCATCCCGGCGCGGGTATCGCGGTGTTGCTCGCCCCCGGCGCCGACGCGCTCAAGACCGCCGAGCTGGTCAAGGCGTTCGTCGAGAAGTCCGCCAAGAGCTTTCCGCCCGGCCTGAAGTTCGCCTACGCCAACGACACGACCGACTTCATCAAGCTGTCGATCGACGAGGTCGTCAAGACGCTGATCGAGGCGGTCATCCTCGTCGTGATCGTCATGTTCGTGTTCCTGCAAAGCTGGCGCGCGACGCTGATCCCGACGATCGCGGTGCCCGTCGTGCTGCTCGGCACGTTCGGCGTGTTCTATCTCGCGGGCTTCTCGATCAACACGTTGACGCTGTTCGGGCTCGTGCTCGCGATCGGCCTGCTGGTCGACGACGCGATCGTCGTGGTCGAGAATGTCGAGCGCCTGATGGAGGAAAATCCCGAGATGACGCCTCGGGAGGCGACGATCGAATCGATGAACGAGATCACCGTCGCGTTGGTCGCGATCGCGCTGGTGCTGTCGGCGGTGTTCCTGCCGATGGCGTTCTTCGGCGGGTCGACCGGCGTGATCTACCGCCAGTTCTCGCTGACGATGGTGTCGGCGATGGTGCTGTCGGTGCTCGTGGCGCTGATCCTGAGCCCCGCGCTGACCGCGACGTTGCTCAAGCAGAAGAAGACCGACGCGGACGGCAACCCCGAGCAGAGCTGGGGCCAGCGCAAATTCCCCAAGGTCGCGAATTTCTTCACCCGCGCGGGCGACAAGTTCAACAGCGGGTTCGAAAAGGGCACGCAGAAATACACCAACACCGTGCAGTCGGTGATCGACCGCAAGTGGCTGTTCCTGCTGATCTACGCCGCGGTCGTCGCGCTGCTGGCGGTGCTGTTCCTGCGGCTGCCGACGGGCTTCCTGCCGACCGAGGACCAGGGATCGGGCATCGTCCAGTTCCAGCTTCCGGCGGGCGCCACGCAGGGCCGCACCTTCGCGCTGCAGAAGCAGATCGAGCAATATTACTACACCAACGAGAAGGCGAACGTCCGCACGATGTTCACCGTCAGCGGTGGCGGCGGCGGTGGCGCGAGCGGACAGAATACCGGCCAGGGTTTCATCGCGTTCGCGCCATGGGATCTGCGCGAAGGCAAGGACAACACCGCCGAGGCGATCACCGGTCGCGCGTCGAAGGCATTTGCGGGTTTCCGTGACGCGCAGGTCTATTCGCTCGTGCCGCCCGCGGTGCGTGGTCTCGGCTCGTCGAACGGCTTCACGATGGAGCTGCAGAACGCCGGCGGCCTCACGCAGGTCGAGTTCAACGCCGCGCGCGACAAGCTGCTCGCGCTCGCCCGTGCCGATTCGTCGCTGACCGCGATCCGCCTCACCGAACTGCCCGACGTCGCGACGCTGCGAGTCGATGCCGACCAGCAGAAACTGTCGACGCTCGGGCTCACCCAGGCGAACGTGAACTCGACGCTGTCGACTGCCTGGGGTGGCCAGTACGTCAACGACTTCATCGACCGCGGCCGCGTGAAGCGCGTCTATGTCCAGGGCGACGCGCAGTTCCGCGCGCAGCCCTCGGACCTCAGCCAGTGGTTCGTGCGCGGCTCGAACGGCCAGATGGCGCCGTTCTCGTCCTTCGCCAAGACCAGCTGGGGCCAGGCGCCGACGACGCTGTCGCGCTTCAACGGCATCGCCTCGTACGAGATCCAGGGCTCGGGCGCGCCGGGCGTCAGCTCGGGCGACGCGATGAACCGGATCGCCGAGCTTGCGGGGCAGATCCCCGGCACGTCGGTCGCATGGTCCGGCCTGTCCTATCAGGAACGCCTGTCCTCGGGTCAGGCGCCGATCCTCTACGGGCTGTCGCTGCTCGTCGTGTTCCTCTGCCTCGCCGCGCTCTATGAGAGCTGGTCGATCCCGATCGCGGTGCTGCTCGTGATCCCCTTGGGCCTCGTCGGCGCGATCCTCGCGGTGACGCTGCGTGGGCTGATCAACGACGTGTATCTCCAGATCGGGCTGCTCACGACGATGGGGCTCGCTGCGAAGAACGCGATCCTGATGATCGAGTTCGCCGAGCAGGAGGAGCGCAAGGGCAAGCGAGTCATCGAGGCGGCGCTGTCCGCGGCGAAGATCCGTCTGCGCCCGATCCTGATGACGTCGTTCGCGTTCATCCTCGGCGTGTTGCCGCTCGCGCTGTCGACCGGCGCGGGCGCCAACAGCCGCATCGCGATCGGCACCGCGGTGGTCGGCGGCATGCTGACCGCGACGATCCTCGCGATCTTCTACATCCCGCTGTTCTTCGTCCTCGTCCGCCGCGGCGCGCGCGACGGCATCGCCAAGCTGCGTGGGCGCCCAACCGGTCACCAGGGCGGCACGCATCACGACGGAAACGACGGCGACCACAGGGAACCGCTGGGTCCACCCGAACCACAGGGCCCTCATCGGCCGGAGCCCGCATGATGCGTTCGTTAGTCCTGATTATCGCCGCCTCGACCGCGCTCGCCGGATGCTCGCTCGCGCCCAAATATGCGCGCACCGAACTCCCGGTGCCGCCGTCGCTCCCGGTCGGCGACGCCTATCTGCGCCAGTCCGAGGCGGCGCTGCCCGCGATCACGTACCGCGACGTGTTCCGCGACCCGCGGCTCCAGCAGATCATCGTCCAGGCGCTCGCGAACAACCGCGACCTCCGCGTCGCCGCCGCCAACATCGCCGCGACGCGCGCGCAATACCGGATTCAGCGCGGCGACCTGTTGCCGCAGGTCGATGCGAGCGGCCGCTACACCTATTCGGGCGGCGGCAACGGCACGCGCAACACCGCCACGAGCGGCTCGGGGACGGGAAGCAATACCGGGACCGGAACGGGTAATACGGGAACGGGTAACACGGGCGGCACCGGCACCGGCACCGGCAGCACCGGATCGGTGGTCAGTTCGTCGACCTCGAACAGTTCCTTCTCGGTCGATCTCGGCACGACCGCGTTCGAACTCGACCTGTTCGGCCGAATCCGCTCGCTCACCAGCGCCGCGCTCGATCGCTATTTCGCGACCGAAGCCGCCGCGCGCGCGACGCGGCTGACGCTCGTCGGCGACATCGCCGATGCCTGGCTCACCTATGCGTCGGACCAGAGCCTGCTCAAGATCGCCCAGGACACCGTTGCCAGTTCGCAGCGCAGCGTCACGCTGACCGAGGCGCGGCTGCGCGGCGGTGTCGCCCCGCGCACCGACCTGCGCCAGGCGCAGCAGATCCTGTTCACCGCGCAGAGCGACCTCGCGCAACAGCGCACCGCGCTCGCGCAGGACGTCAACGCGCTGCAACTGCTCGTCGGCGCGCCGGTCGATACGGCGCTGCTGCCCGCCTCGATCGAGCAGGCGCTGCCGACCATCGCGACGCTGCCCGCCGGCCTCGACAGCAGCATCCTCCTGCGCCGGCCGGACGTGGTCGAATCCGAATATGAACTGCGCGCCACCAATGCCGAGATCGGCGCGGCACGCGCAGAACTGTTCCCGAAGATCTCGCTGACCGGGATCCTCGGGTTCGCGAGCACCGCGCTGACCTCGCTCTTCAGCGGCGGCGCGTTCAACTATTCGGTCGCGCCCTCGATCAGCTACCCGATCTTCCGCGCGGGCGCCGGGATCGCCGGGGTCGCCTATTCGAAGGCGCAACGCGATGCCGCGCTCGCGACCTACGAGAAGACGATCCAGACCGCGTTCCAGGAGACCGCCGACGCGCTCGCACGACAGGGCACGATCGCCGACCAGCTCAAGGCGAACCAGAACTTCTCCGCCGCGGCGCTGGACACCTATCGCCTGTCCGATGCGCGCTATCGTGGCGGGATCGACACGTTCCTCAACTCGCTCGATGCGCAGCGATCGCTCTACACCGCGCAGCGCAACCTCGTCGCGACGCAGCTGGTCGGCGCGAGCAACCGGGTGACGCTGTACCGCGTGCTGGGCGGCGATTCGACGCTCGAGGCGACCGCAGCCGGGCCGCAACCGGTGACGATGAGCGGGGCGGCTCGGTCGGAGACGAACTGACGCTCGGCGTCGGTGTTCTGACACACCCGCTTATCGAACGCTCCCTCACCCTCCCCACGTCGTCATCCTAACGAAAGTCAGGATCCAGGGTCACGGGCATAACGATCTTGGCTCTGGATCCTGACTTTCGTCAGGATGACGATCGGGGGTGGTGCAGGAGTGCCCCCCTCCCCCGGGCTACAGCCGGGGAAGGGGCGCCTCCGCTCAGCCGGTCGGGCTGGCGGCGTTGACGAGCTCGGGCACCTTGATCGGCGACAGCGTCTGCTCCTGGTCCGCCGAGATCCGGCGCGAGCGATGGAACGGCGGCAGCGTGACCGACTTGCCCGTCTTGAGCGACTCCAGCACGCCCTCGATCACGCGCAGGTCGGCGAGCCCTTCCTCGGCATCGGGCTCGGGATCGCGGTCTTCGAGGATGCAGTCGGAGAAATAGCGCATCTCGCCGCCGAACTGGTCGGTCGGCTTGAAGCTCTCATGGCTCTTCTTCTCGCCGATCGTGACACGCTGCTCCATCGCATCGCCAAAGCCGTAGGCGGGATCCATGTGGATGCTGCCCTTCGTCCCCGAGATCGTCAGGCTGTCGACGTTGTTCGCGTAATAGGAGACGGTGAACTGCGCGAGCCGGTCGCCGGGAAAGCGTAGCGTCACCGCATAGGTGTCGTCGAGATCGGGGAAACCCGAATCCGCGTGCCGCGATGCGGCGGCGGCGACGACCTCGATCGGCTCCGCGCCGAACAGATAGCGCGTCGCGTTGATCGGATATGGTGCCATGTCGAACAGCGGCCCGCCGACGACGCCGTTCTTCGCGCGGTGGTTGGCCGGATCGAGCTTTTGCATGAAGCACGAGGTGAACGCGACGAGGTCACCCAGTTCGCCCGCACGGATGCGGCGGATCGCGTCGAGCGTCGACGGCTCGAAATGCAGTCGGTACGCGGTCATCAGCTTGGCGGACGATGCGCGCTCCGCGTCGCGGATCGCCTCGGCCTTCTCGGTCGAGATTTCGAGCGGCTTTTCCGACAGCACGTGGATGCCTGCCTTCAGCGCGGGGATCGCGAACTCGGCATGACGCCAGTTCGGCGTCCCCAGATAGATCGCGTCGATCAGGCCGGACGCGAGCAGTTCGTCGAACTGGTCGTAGCGATAGGTCGCCTCGACCCCGTACATCTTGCCCAGCTTGCGGGCCTTTTCCGCATCGTCGGTGACGAGTGCGGTGATCTCGGAATTGCCGGTGTGCGCGACACCCGGCATCATCGACGCCTGCGAAATGTCGCCAAGCCCGACGATCGCGTACCGGATCTTCTTCTTGCCCAGCCCAAGGGCGGACGTGATCGTGGAAACTGCGCTCATAGGAAATACCTCGATGATAGGGGTCGCGCGCTCAACGCGACAACGCGCATAGCTATCCCTCGAAATTTCCCGACAGGCCCCGCGCAGAGCCAGGTTTGCGCGCAGACCTGCCCTTCGAAACCATTGATTATGCGTGAGAACGGATGGCGGCGTTTACCCGAACGAAACCAATTCGGGCCGATTACCCTGGTACGCGAATGATCGGGCATCGCGCGTGCTCCCCCCCCTAGCCCGCCCTGGTGACGACACGATGACCGGCTTGCGAATTCGGACGTTCGGGATGCGAGGGGCACCACGTGCATCCCGGCGCCATGGACGTGCGCAGGCCTATCGTCGTCCCGCCGGCCAAGCCTCGATCCGGTAGGATGCCGCCGATGTACGCTCCACTTCCTGCCGCCGATCGCCGCGCGCAAACCCGCCCCCCCGGTGGCCCCGACGGACAGCCGCACAGCCTGCCCTTGCAGGGGCTGTTCGGCCTGACCGAGAATGATCGCGCGTCCGTCACCGAGCTGTTCGTGATGAAACTCGCGCAGGTCTCGGTCGTCTGGCCGTTCACGCTCGCGATCCAGCTCCTGACCTGCTCGCTGCTCGTCGCGCTCGTGCTGTTCGACGGCACGTCGACCGGGGAGCGGATCATCGGCATCGCGGTCCATACCGCCATCCTCGCGGTCGGCTCGCTGCTGATCTTCGCGACCGTCCGCCTGCCCGCGGCCAGCGCGCTGGCGTCCTACAAGCGCAACCGGATCGTCACGCTGTGCGCGGCGGCGATGGCCGCGACGCTGACGTCGCTGCTATGGGCGATCACGACGATGCCCGACGGCGCGATCCAGCTCGACAGCACGATCGCGGTCGGCGGCCTGATCGGCGTGACCGCGGTAAGCCTCCACCCGATCCGCGCGGCGACGCTCGGCTTCGCGACAGGCCTCGTGCTGGCGCTCGCGGTGCTGGCGGGCCCCAGCGTGTCGGTCGCAATCGCGCTTGCGTTTCTCGGCTGCCTGATCGCCGCGACCGTCAGCCTCGCGCGGATCGACCATGCGCGCGAACTCGACCGCGAGACCGCGTCGAACGAAGGCCGCATCGCGGTCAAGATGATCACCGAGTTCGAGGATCACGGCGCCGGCTGGTTCTGGGAAGCCGATCGCCAGGGCCGAGTCACCTATCTGTCGGACAAGGTCGCGCGCGATATCATGCCGTCGGGCACTGCGGTCGGCCAGATGTTGACCGACCTGTTCCGGATGGACAGCGACGCGCCCGGCACCGAACGCACGCTGGCCTTCCACATCTCGTCGCGCACCTCGTTCGCAGAGTATTCGGTGTGCGCCGCCGCACAGCAGTGCGAGCGCTGGTGGTCGATCTCCGGCCGTCCGGTGGTCGACGATCTCGGCCGGTTCCAGGGCTTTATCGGCTCGGGCAGCGACCTGACCGAACAGCGCAAGTCGGAGGCCGAGATCACGCGCCTGGCGCTGTTCGACAGCCTGACCGGGCTTGCCAACCGCCAGCGGATGCGGATCTCGCTCGAAAAGACGCTGGCGCAGAACACCGGCCCCTACCGCGCGACCTCGCTGTTCCTGATGGATCTCGATCGGTTCAAGGCGGTCAACGACACGCTCGGCCACCCGGCCGGCGACGCGTTGCTGCAACAGGTCGCGCAACGCCTGCAGCGCGGGGTCGGCGATGCCGGGCTGGTCGGGCGGCTCGGCGGCGACGAGTTCAAGGTCGTGCTGCCGGGCATGGGCAACCGCGATGCGCTGGCGACGCTCGCCAAGGATCTGATCGCATCGCTGTCGCAGCCCTATTTCATCAGCGGGACCGCGGTCACGATCGGCTGCTCGATCGGCATCGCGATCTCCCCCGACGACGGCGAGACCTCCGAGACGCTGGTCCGCAACGCCGATCTCGCGCTCTATGCCGCCAAGGGCGACGGGCGCGGCGTCCACCGGTTCTTCTCGGACGAGATGCTGGCGGGCGCGCGGACGCGCAAACTGCTCGAGGACGATCTGCGCGTCGCGGTCGCGGAAGGCGCGTTCCACCTCTGCTACCAGCCCGTCGTCAGCACGAAGACCGTCCGGATTGTCGGCTATGAGGCGCTGATCCGCTGGAACCACCCGACTCGTGGCATGGTCTCGCCCGCCGACTTCATCCCGGTCGCCGAGGAATGCGGGCTGATCGAGGCGATCGGCGAATGGGTGTTGCGCACCGCGTGCATCGAGGCGGCGCGCTGGCCCGACGGCATCCGCGTCGCGGTCAACGTCTCACCGATCCAGTTCGCCAACCCGGTGCTGCCCGCGATCGTCACCAGCGCGCTGGCCCAGTCGGGGATCGCGCCGCGCCGGCTCGAGCTCGAAATCACCGAGGGCGTGTTCCTCGACGAGACGCGGTCGTCCGAGCAGATGTTCAAGGCGCTCAAGGGCGTCGGCGTGCGACTGGCGCTCGACGATTTCGGCACCGGCTATTCGTCGCTCGGCTACTTACGCAATGCGCCGTTCGACAAGATCAAGATCGACCAGTCGTTCGTGAAGGGCGCGGCCGAACCGGGCAACCGCAACGCCGCGATCATCAAGGCGATCGTGACGCTGGCCGACACGCTCGGCATGGAAACCACCGCCGAAGGCGTCGAGGTGCAGGACGAGATCGACCTGTTGCGCGATCTGGGGTGCAGCCACATCCAGGGCTATGTCTATGGCCGCCCGGTGCGCGCGGAGGAGGCAATGCGCCAGTTGGGCGTCGAGAACGGGACGGCGACCGCGAGCGGCTTCAAGGTCAGCCGCGCGCCGCGGACCAAGATGCTGCGCTCCGCGCGCATCATGATCGGCGGCGTGCGCGGCGATGTCCGCATCCGCGACATCTCGACCTCGGGGGCGATGGTCGACGGGCTCCGGATCGACGGCGATCCCTATGGCGTCGAGATGCAGATCGAGCTGCTCGAAGACCAGCTCACCCCCGCCCGCGTCCGCTGGGCGCGCGACGGCAAGGCGGGGATCGAGTTCCATGAGGCGTTCAACCTCGACCGGTTGAACCACGGCCAGGCATCGCGGATCCGCCGGGCGGGATGATCGGCAACGGACGTTCGTCCGGGCTTGGGGAGACGGGGAAAATGGCGAGCCAAGGGGGAACCAACCGCCCCCTGTCGCCGTCTCTCCTTCATGGTAAATCGCGCCCCGATCAAAGCCCTGGCCTTCGACGTATTCGGCACCGTCGTCGATTGGCGATCGGGGATCGCGCGCGACGCGGCGCCCGTCCTCGCGCGGCTGGACCGCAGCGATATCGACCCGCACGCCTTCGCCGATGGCTGGCGCAAACGCTATCAGCCCGCACTCGAAGAAGTGCGCAGCGGTCGCAGGCCGTTCGTCATCCTCGACACGCTCCACCGCGAAGCGCTCGAAGACCTGCTCCGCCATCACCGCATCGATCCAGCGGCGATCGATGACGCCACGCTCGACGACCTGACCCACGCCTGGCACCGGCTCGACCCCTGGCCCGATTCGGTCGAAGGCCTCGCCCGCCTGAAAACCCGGTTCCCGATCGTGACGCTGAGCAACGGGAACATCGCGCTGATGCTCGACATGGCGCGTCGCGCGGGTCTCCCCTGGGACGCGATCCTGGGTGCCGAGGTCAGCCGAGTCTACAAGCCGCTGCCCGAATCCTACCTCGCCACCGCGCGCCTGCTGGCGATCGATCCGTCCGAGCTCTGCCTCGTCGCCGCGCATCATAGCGATCTCGCCGCGGCGCGCGCGGCGGGCTTGCAGACCGCCTATGTCGACCGCCCGCACGAATATGGCGGTCGCGCCGCGCCCGACGCCGATGCCGCGCAGGACTGGGACGTTTCCGTCGGCAGCTTGACCCAGCTGGCCGACGAACTGTGCCGTTGACCTGTCGAACCGCGCGCAAAATGGTGGAATCACCAGGCGCAGGCCCTTATCGAACGGCCGTCGACGTAAAATTCGACCCGGTGTGCGACCCGGCAGGATCTTGAGATGACTTCACAGACGGCCCAGGCCGATTTCCTGACCGGCGGCGGCGAGATGGCCGCAATGATCCGCGCGCATGACTGGTCGTCCTCGCCGCTCGGCCCGATCGCGGGCTGGTCGCAGTCGCTGCGCTCGATCGTCTCGCTGATGCTCGCGTCCGAGTTCGCGATGTGCCTTGCCTGGGGGGACGAGCTCGGCTTCCTCTACAACGACCATTACGCACGGATCATGCACGACAAGCATCCCGCCGCGCTTGGCCGGCCGTTTGCGGATGTCTGGGCGGACGTCTGGAGCGATATCAGCCCGCTGGTCGACAAGGCGCTTGGCGGAGACGCGTCGTTCTTCGAGAATCTGCCGCTCGTCACCAACCGCAAGGGCTATGACGAGCAGGCCTGGTTCACCTTCTCCTACTCGCCCCTCCGCGACGACAGCGGCGCGATCGCGGGCATGTTCTGCTCGACCTATGAAAGCACCGAGCGGGTCCAGACCGAACGCGCGCTGCGCGACGAACGCGAGCGGATGGGCCAGATGTTTGCGCAGGCGCCGACCTTCATGGCGATGCTGCGCGGCGCCGAGCACCGCTTCGAACTGACCAACCCCGGCTATGACAAGCTGATCGGCCACCGCGACGTGCTGGGCCGCACTGTCGCCGAGACACTGCCCGACGCGGTCGAACAGGGTTTCCTCGATCTGCTCGACGGAGTGTTCACCAGCGGCGTCGCGTTTACCGCGACGGGCATGCTCTATGCCGTCCAGGCCGAACCCGGCGGGCCGATCAACGATCGCTATGTCGATTTCGTCTACCAGCCGATCCGCGATGCGATCGGTGCGGTCGTCGGCGTCTTCGTCGAGGGCGCGGACGTTACCGACCGCAAGCGGCTCGAACGGGATCTGCAGTCGCTCAATGCCGATCTCGAACAGCGAGTCCGCGACCGTACGCAAGAACTGATCGAGGCGCAGGAGGCGCTGCGCCAGGCGCAGAAGATGGAGGCGGTCGGCCAGCTCACCGGCGGCATCGCGCATGATTTCAACAATCTGCTGCAAGGCATCACCGGCAGCCTCGAGATCGTCCAGCGCCGCGTCGCGCAGGGGCGGATCGACGAACTCGATCGCTTCATCACCGGCGCGACCACCGCCGCCAACCGTGCGGCGTCGCTGACCCACCGCCTGCTCGCCTTCTCGCGCCGCCAGCCGCTCGATCCGCGCCCGGTCCAGGCCAACGCGCTGATTGCCTCGCTCGAAGACCTGCTCCGCCGCACCACCGGCGAGCAGATCGCGTTCGAGACGGTGCTCGCGGAGGGGCTATGGACGACGCTATGCGACCCCAACCAGCTCGAAAACTCGCTGCTCAACCTGGTCATCAACGCGCGCGATGCGATGCCCGATGGCGGCGTGCTGACGATCGAGACCCGCAACGCGCTGCTCGACGACCATTTCGCCGCCAGCCAGCGCGACGTCCGGCCGGGGCATTATGTCTGCATCTGCGTCTCCGACACCGGCACCGGGATGTCCGCAGACACGATCGCCAAGGCGTTCGAGCCGTTCTTCACGACCAAGCCGATCGGCCAGGGGACGGGTCTAGGCCTCTCGATGATCTATGGCTTCGCGCGCCAGTCGGAGGGCTATGCCAGGATCTACAGCGAGGTCGGCCACGGCACGACGATCAAGCTCTATCTCCCCCGTCATTATGGCGAGGCGGAGCAGGGCGAGGCACTCCCCGGGCTGACTCAGGACCATGCCACCAACGCGGGCGAGATCGTGCTGGTGGTTGAGGACGACGCGGTCGTCCGCGCGCTGATCGTCGAGGTGCTCGGCGAACTCGGCTATCAGGCGGTCGAGGCGCATGACGGCCCGGCCGGGCTCGACTGCTTGCGGACGATGGAGAGGATCGATCTGCTCGTCACCGACATCGGCCTGCCCGGGCTCAACGGCCGCCAGGTCGCCGATGCCGGCCGGATGATGCGTCCCGGGCTGCGCGTGCTGTTCATGACCGGCTATGCGGAAAATGCGGCGCTGGCGTCGGGCTTTCTCGAGCCGGGCATGTCGATGATCACCAAGCCCTTCGCGATGGAAGCGCTCGCCACGCAGATCCGCACGATCATCGAGGGCTGAGCCGCAGGCCAGGGCGGCGAGGATCGCACCGAAACGAGACAGCCGACCCCTAGATCTGGTGGCCGTCGCAACGTTGCCGTTCGCGAAGAAACATTTGCCACTTCCCAGCCCGAAATAATTCTTCGTTCCCGCTTCGTCCCCTTGCACATCGCGAACCCCGCAGAACTCCACGCGTCGCGAATATGCCGGTCGGCCAGTGCTCAGCCGAACGCGACGAACCGAGCCTCGAACCACCCCCTCACCCCCTTGCGTCTCTTCGCGGTTTGGCACAATCTCTTGGGGTTGCGTTCGGGGGCGAACCCAATCGCTGGTAGAACAACCCTTGCATAGCCCTATGCGATTTGACCGTAAGCGCGCCTTCCACCGCCGCGATGGTCACTTTTTGTTCTCCCGTTTGGGCCCGTCCGATGGTAGCATGGCGACAGGCGACCGATTCGAACGAATACAGAACACTAGGAGCGGTTTCGATGGATTTCAGAAACAGCAGCCGGGATAGCGACATGACCACAGATACGATCGAACAGACCACCGAAACGCCTGCAGCAGCCAGCGAAACGGGGGCCCCCAAGGCGCCGCGCCAGGCGCAGGACAGCCACTCCGTGCGCGCGCAGATCTACCCGGTCGAGGTCGATCACAGCCGCGACGCGCTGCTGACCGAGTTCGGCAAGGACACGCTCAAGGACCGCTATCTGCTCCCGGGCGAGAGCTACCAGGACCTGTTCGTCCGCGTCGCGTCGGCGTACGCGGATGACGCCGGCCACGCGCAGCGCCTCTACGACGCGATCTCGAAGCTCTGGTTCATGCCCGCCACCCCCGTTCTGTCGAACGGCGGCACCGGCCGCGGCCTGCCGATCTCCTGCTATCTCAACTCGGTCCCCGACAGCCTCGGCGGCATCGTCGACACCTGGAACGAGAATGTCTGGCTCGCCTCGCGCGGCGGCGGCATCGGCACCTATTGGGGCAACGTCCGCGGCATCGGCGAGCCGGTCGGCCTGAACGGCAAGACCAGCGGCATCATCCCGTTCGTCCGCGTCATGGATTCGCTGACGCTCGCGATCAGCCAGGGCTCGCTGCGCCGCGGGTCGGCCGCCGTGTATCTCGACGTCTCGCACCCCGAGATCGAGGAATTCCTCGAAATCCGCAAACCCTCGGGCGATTTCAACCGCAAGGCGCTCAACCTGCACCACGGCGTGCTGATCACCGACGACTTCATGGAAGCCGTGCGCAATGGCGAGGAATGGCATCTGCGCAGCCCGAAGGACCAGGCGATCCGCGCCACCGTCGACGCGCGCTCGCTGTTCCAGAAACTCGTCGAGACCCGCCTCCAGACCGGCGAGCCGTACATCGTCTTCGCCGACCACGTGAACAAGGCGATGCCGAAGCATCACCGCGAGCTTGGCCTCAAGGTCTCGACCTCGAACCTGTGCTCGGAGATCACGCTGCCGACCGGCAAGGATCACCTCGGCAACGAGCGGACCGCGGTCTGCTGCCTGTCCTCGCTGAACCTCGAAACCTGGGATCAGTGGAAGGACGAGAAGGGCCTGATCGAGGACGTCATGCGCTTCCTCGACAACGTCCTGCAGGACTATATCGACCGTCACGAGCCCGGCATGGAGCGCGCCGCTTATTCGGCGGGCCGCGAGCGTTCTGTCGGCCTCGGCGTCATGGGCTTCCACAGCTTCCTCCAGGCGCGCGGCATCCCGTTCGAGGGCGCGATGGCGAAGTCGTGGAACCTGCGGATGTTCAAGCACATCAGCAGCCAGGCGAACGAAGCCTCGATGCAACTCGCGATCGAGCGCGGCCCCTGCCCCGACGCCGCCGATGTCGGCGCGATGGAGCGGTTCAGCTGCAAGATGGCGATCGCCCCGACCGCATCGATCAGCATCATCTGCGGCGGCACGTCGGCATGCATCGAGCCGATCCCCGCGAACATCTACACGCACAAGACGCTCTCGGGCAGCTTCTCGATCAAGAACCCGTATCTCGAGAAGATGCTCGCCGAGAAGTCGAAGAACTCGGATGCGGTGTGGAACTCGATCCTCGAACAGGGTGGGTCTGTCCAGCATCTCGACTTCCTCTCGGTCGAGGAAAAGGACTGCTACAAGACCTCGTTCGAGATCGACCAGCGCTGGCTGCTCGAGCTCGCCGCGGATCGCACGCCCTATATCGACCAGGCGCAGTCGCTGAACCTGTTCATCCCGGCCGACGTGGAAAAGTGGGACCTGCTGATGCTCCACTTCCGCGCGTGGGAGCTCGGCATCAAGTCGCTCTATTACCTGCGCTCGAAGTCGGTGCAGCGCGCCGGGTTCGCGGGCGGGGTCGAGGCGGACAACACCATCGACCTGCGTCAGATCGACGTGGAATCGAAGGATTACGATGAGTGCCTTGCCTGTCAGTAAGGCCCTTCGCTGCGGCCTGACGCAAAAAACCCCGGCCCGCATGGCGCGGACCGGGGTTCAAGCAGGCTCGGCGGCACGCGTTACGCGTACCGCCCGCGGCTCAGGCCTCTTCTTCGAACGTCACCGCCACGTCGGCGTTGGCCGAAAGGCGGACCTTGCCGTCCTCGATATCCGCAACCAGCCCGAGCGAGATGAAGTGATGATGCCCTTCATGGCTGCCCGTGCCCTCGTTGACCTGCGCGCCCGAGTCCTTCTTGGTCAGCTTGATGCGGTTGCCTTCGACCTTGTCGACGGTGCCGACATGGACGCCGTCCGCACCGATGACTTCGGCATGTTCCTGAATCTGGGTTGCATCGACCATGGTCGTTCTCCTGTGTTGAATACGGGTGCTGAACGCGCGCCGCGCGAGTTGGTCGCATGACGTATGGTTCAGCTATCATGTTCGCGGTCGCGGCCGTGCTCGGAATCGTCGGCACCGCGCTTCTTTTGCGGCTGCGCTCGCCGACGATCACCGAACCGCAGACTTATGCGTTCAGGATGATCGGCATCATGCTCACCTCGGGCGCGATCGTGCTCGCCATGTCCGCCGCCGCGATGTGGCGATGGAGCACGCAGATATGACGCACCGCTAACCCACCAGTTTCCCCAGTTTACGACAGATTTCCCGAAAGGCTTACCCCATGTCCCTCCTTCACGCCTCCAAGCAGTACAAGCCGTTCGAATACCCCTGGGCGTTCGAATTCTGGAAGCGCCAGCAGCAGCTCCACTGGCTCCCCGAGGAAGTGCCCCTGGGCGAGGATTGCCGCGACTGGGCGCAGAAGCTCAGCGATCACGAGCGCAACCTGCTCACGCAGATCTTCCGCTTCTTCACGCAGGCCGATGTCGAGGTGCAGGATTGCTACCACGAGAAGTATGGCCGCGTGTTCAAGCCGACCGAGATCAAGATGATGCTGACCTCGTTCAGCAACATGGAGACGGTCCACATCGCCGCCTACAGCCATCTGCTCGACACCATCGGCATGCCCGAGAGCGAGTATGGCGCCTTCCTCGAATATGCCGAGATGAAGGAAAAGCATGATTACATGCAGAATTTCGGCGTCGAGAACGACCAGGACATCGCGCGCACGCTCGCCATGTTCGGCGGCTTCACCGAGGGCGTCCAGCTGTTCGCGTCGTTCGCGATGCTGATGAACTTCCCGCGCTTCAACAAGATGAAGGGCATGGGCCAGATCGTCACCTGGTCGATCCGCGATGAGTCCTTGCACTGCGAGGGCATCATCAAGATGTTCCACACCTTCTGTCAGGAGCGCCAGTGCCTGACCAAGGCGGTCAAGGACGACATCGCCGACGTCTGCCAGACGACGATCCGCCTCGAGGACAATTTCATCGATCTCGCCTTCGAGATGGGCCCGGTCAACGGCATGACCCCCAAGGAGATCAAGAAGTATATCCGCTTCATCGCCGACTGGCGCATGACTCAGCTCGGTCTCAAGCCGATCTACATGATCGACGAGCACCCGCTGCCGTGGCTCGCCCCGATGCTCAACGGCGTCGAGCACGCCAACTTCTTCGAACAGCGCGCCACCGAATATTCGAAGGCCGCGACCAAGGGCCAGTGGAACGACGTCTGGGACTCGTTCGACAAGCGCCAGACCGCGAAGAAGGGCCCGGCGGCGAATCTGGACATGAGCGAAGTGCGCGACATGTTCAGCGACTCGGTTGCTGCTGAGTAAGTCGCACCGCGCGCGGAGTTAGCGTCAAGCTAACTCCCGCTCCCGGCGGCGCGACCGGCCGGCGGCGCTAAGAGCGCCGGCCGACGGCATGGGCTTTGCCCATGACGCTCAGTCCAATACCGACCATGTTCATTCTTTGACCCGCTGTGGATCTGTTACGGGGTTTATCGTTAACAGGGAAAAACCATGGCAAGCTACTATGTGAACAAGAACGCGCAAGCGAACGGCGACCATGAAGTCCATGAGGCATCATGTCGCTACCTTCCGAACGACAAGAAATATCTTGGTGATTACACGTCATGCTCGCCGGCCGTGACCGAGGCCAAGAAAACCTATTCGCAGTCGAACGGCTGCAAAACTTGCTCGACCGCATGCCATACTAGCTGATCGCCGTCGCTATCGCGGTCCCTGCGGCCGAACATATCGGCGGGACCGGTAACTCATGGGCAAACCGCTCCCTATCGAAATCCGCCAGACCGCAATTTTCATGCGCTGGTTCGCAAATCTCCGCGACATCCGCGCAAGGGCTCGAATCACGGCCCGCATCCGCCGCGTGTCACTCGGCCAGTTCGGCGACGTCAAATCGCTAGGCGGCGGCATCAGCGAACTTCGCATCGACTATGGTCCAGGTTATCCCATCTATATCGCGCACCGGGCCCCCTCACTGGTTCTCCTGCTGACGGGAGGTGACAAATTCCGGCAGAGCGCGGATATTCAGCAAGCCCGCGACATCGCCAGGGCTTGGGAGTCCGATTGATGCCCGTTGAAACGACCGGCTGGAACGCCACCGACCACCTCGACAGCGACGCCGCGATCCTCGCCTATCTCGAGGCAGTCTTCGAGCACGGCGATCCCTCGTTGATCGCCGCGGCGTTGTCCGACGTAGCGAAGGTCCGCGGTATCGCCGTCCCACTCGCGCCAACGCCCGATATCGGACTAGACTCGGTCATTCGGACACTCAAGGCGCTCGGCCTCGAACTGACCGCCAAGGCGGCGTGATCCGAACCTCAGCGCATAACCTGAAACGAGGCGGACTTTGGCACGCCTCGAAACTCGGCATGCGGTCTCGATGCCGGTAATCTCGCTCTTCTTCGGCATCGTGATCCGGATGTACTTCGACGATCATCCGCCCCCGCATTTCCATGCGAGCTATCAGGGCTTCGAAGCCTTTGTGCGGATCGCGGACGGCAAGATCATCCGTGGCAGCCTGCCCCGCAAGGCGGAACGGATCGTCCAGCAATGGGCCCTCGACCACACACCCGAACTCATGGCAAACTGGCAACGCGGCGTTGACCTGTTGCCGCTGGAGATGATCGCCGGTGCAGACCTCGATGATTAAGCTCATCCGCCTCACGGTCACGGGGCGTGACACGCTTGAACTCATGTTTTCGGACGGGGCGGCAGCGCAGTGGTCGGCTGCCAGCCTTATCGCTCGCGATACCGTGATGACGCGCCCCCTGACCGATCCGGCCTATTTCGCGCGCGCCTTCATCGAGGGCGGCGCACTCGCCTGGCCTAACGGTTTCGAATTATCGGCAGACGCCTTGCATCAAAAGCTGAACAGCGTCGGGGCATTGATCCGCCACGCTGCCTGAAGCCGCAATCGCCAGGCGCACGTTACGCCCTGCCCCACCCACACCAAGGCGAGCGCTTTCCGCCGCCATAGTTCCGCGCAAGGCCGTGGCGGACGAGTTCCGCGCCCAGCGACTTGCCATCGCGCTCGACGAGGCGGAGTTTGCGGCCGTAGCGGTCGACGTCGCGCTTGATCGGGACCAGCGTGAACGGGCCGGCGTTGAGCAGCGCCTGCATCTTCACCGTCGCGGCCTGCCCGAGCCGTGCTTCGCGGGCGCAGCGCGGCGGGTGCGTCTCGGGCGTATCGATGTCGGCGATGCGGATCTTGGTGCCTGCCATCCAGAATGTGTCGCCGTCGACCATGCAGTCGATCCGCTTGGCATGGCCGCAGATCGTGAAGCGCGTCGATACGGGCTTGCTGCCCGACAGCGCCGAGGCGAGCGCGGCCGCGGTCGACGCCGCGCTCGCGACGCCCGCCGCGGTGGCGAGCGCGCCCGTGGCGGTGGTGGCAGCCCCGGCAGCGGCAGCAGCGGCCGACGATGCGTCCGCCTTAGCCCCCGCCGCGGCCGCGTCCGCCGCCTTGCTCCAGCCGCCGGGGACGCGCAGGTGCCCGGCAGGCCAGGCGATCCCGAATCCGGTCGGCCATTCGATCTTCAGCCCCGGCGGCACCAGCGCCGACCAGTCGATCTGGCGGATGACGGGCATCATCAGCCCGATCAGCACGCCGTAGAACACCAGGCGGAGCTGTAGCAGGACACCGGGCGCGGCCGTGCGGCCCGACCCGCCGCGACGCGTGGCGCCTGCGCGATCGCCGCTCAGCAACCGCATGAAATCAAAGACATACTCCATCGTCCCCCGCGCGTACGCGCGCGCGCGAGGATGTCACCTGTCCGACCGTTCGACTTGCGCCAGGCGGAGTCAGAAATGAGGCGAACGCATCGTGAACATCGCACGGACCGCATCGGCGGGCCGAATGGTCAGCGCCAAGCCGTGCGCTGCCCCGAAATGCCCGGGATTTCGGTGTCCTACACGAGGTTGCCATGCTCACGTCGACGCATGGCACGACACGGCACAACCAGCGCACATCCGGTCCGGACCGGCGCCACGCACATGCTCCGACGAACGTCGTGCCAGCGTCTCTACTTTCTATACTTCACTCGCTCGCAACACCGTGGACGCCAGACGCACGAAGGGCGGGAAATGGCCCTAGCCACTCCCCGCCCCCGTCACGCGTTCAGCAATTCCCTCTTGCGAGGCAAGGGCTTAGAAGTGCGTGATGATGCCGAGCATCGGACGGAAGCTCTGCGCGTCGCCGAAGGTGTTGACCTCGGCGCGGATGCGGAAGCCTGCGTTGCCGGTGATGCCCTTCAGGCCAATGCTCTGCGGACCGACTTCTGCGCCGATGCCGTAGGTGATCGCGCTGTAGTCACGACCGGTGTTGCCACCGTTGGTCGAGCGTGCCGAGAAGTGGTCGAAGTTGACCCACTGGTAGCCGACCTTGCCGTAGAACAGGCCGCTGTCGCCAGCGCGGAAGCCGAAACGGCCTGCTGCGCCATATTCCCAATCGATGTTGCCATCGATGCCCTTGATCACGTTGCCTTCTGCGCCGACGAAGACCGGGCCGAGCGGCACGTTCACGCCGAGCACGCCCTGGACCAGCGAGCCCGAGGGCTTGTAGCCGCGACGGAGCGAGTTGTCAGCGTTCAGCGCCTGCGGGATGCCATGGCCACGCTCGTTGTCGAACTGCTCCCAGCCGCCCATCACGCCGAAATACGGCTCGATGCCGAAAGCCTTCGAGCCGTCGGGCGCTGCTGCTTCGCCGGGCTGCGCGCTGTTGTCGGTGGGGGCCGGTGCCGACATGTCCTGCGCGAAGGCGGGAACTGCGACCGTTGCGGCGGCGAGGGCGATTGCCAGGGAAAGCTTACGCATGCGTGTGACCTTATCTCGAGTGTTGCGTGGATCCCCGACTGCACGGTGCGCCGGTTGGTCCAGGCAAGTCGAAACAGGCCGGCGGGCACAAGGTTGCACAAAAAACGTCACAATCGGGGAACTCTTCCCGAGTGTTGCGTTACAGCAACGGTTCCTGTCGCTTTGATGAACGAACTATGGCGCCGGCACCCGGAACCGGGTCAAAAGACAGCGGAAAAGTGGCAAAAATCAGCCTGTGCCGCCGTTAACGCTGTCGCTTCACACGCCGGTGATATCCCGTGTGCAATGCAGCATGAATGGGATTTTCGAGGCTTTTCCGCAGCCGCTGGGCAGCGTTGTTGTGGTCCGCGGGGATCCTGTGGACCGCGTATGACGTCGCCAGCGATGCGCCGGAATCGCAGCCCAAGACGGTGTCGGGCCGGACGGCCGCGCAGCCCACCGATGCGACCGGCGCTGCGTTTGATCCCCGCGACCTCGTGGTGCTCGCGAACGCGGGGGAATAGCGACGCACTCAGCCTGAGCGCGTCGCGGATCGTTCGGGGTTCAGGGCTTCAGCGCGACGTCGTCGGCGTCCTTGAGATCCTCGTCCTCGTCGATGCTGCCGTCATCGAGTTCGTCCTGGACGTCGTCCTCGTCCATGTCGTCCTCGTCCATCGTGACCGAGGAATCGGTCTCGCCGACCTCTTCGGAGTCCATCGCGGTTTCGTCGATCGACTCGTCGTCCGTGTCGTCCTCGCCCAGGTCGGGATCGAGGTCGGTCAGGATGACGCCGTCGCTCGGCCCGTTGCGCGTGGCCTCGAGGATCTCGGCGCGCTGGCTCTCGTCATAGCCTTCTTCGTCATAACCGTCGTCGCCCGATCCGGCACTCGGCACCTGATGTCCGCCCATGGTCACACTCCCTCGTTCCAGGACGCCCGCACGGTGCGGGCTTACCCGATGCGAACGGTGGACGTGCGCGGTGGTTCCTTCAAGCGCGCGTCGGCGCCGTGGATGCGGGCCGGAACAACCGCCCGCGCTCGGTGACGAGGATGGCAACCAGCGCGGCGATCCCGGCGATCAGAAAGCCTGCGACCAGCGGCACGGTGGTCCCGTCGAACGCCTGCCCGATCACCGCGCCGATGACCGCGCCCACGGTGACGCTCAGGAACCCCTGCACGCTCGATGCGGTACCAGCGATCCGCCCCATATTCTCCATCGCCATCGCCGAAAAGTTCGACGTCGCCAGCCCGAAACAGCCCAGCGTCAGCGCCTGGAAGATCGCAAAGCTCACCAGAGTCTCGAACCCGATCTCGATCGCGAACAGATGGACCAGCGACACCAGGATCAGCACCGACAGCGCGCCATGGCTGATCAGCCGGGTCCCCAGCCGCATGACGATCCGCGAGTTGAGCAGGTTGCACGCCGCCATCGTCACCGACGTCGTCGCGAAGATCAGCGCGAGCAGGCCGGGCTTGTGAAACACGTCCGCCATGACCTGCTGGATCGAATTGAGATAGCCGTACAGCGCGCCCATCAGCGCGGTCGAGGCGAGCGTGTAGCCGAGCGAATTGCGGTCGCCCAGCGTCTGCCGCCAGTCGCTGAAGATCCGGCTCGGCGTGATCGGCAGGACGTTCTCGGGCGCCAGAGTCTCGGGCATCCGCAGATAGAACCAGACGAGCACGCCCAGCGTCAGCACCGCGACGGTCCAGAAGATCGCGCGCCAGTCGCCGAACTGCAGCACCGTCCAGCCGAACGTCGGCGCCAGGATCGGCACGATCATGAACACCATGAACGCGATCGACATGACCCGCGCCATCGCCCGCCCGTGATAGCAATCGCGCACCAGCGCGATCGTCGCCACCCGCGCCGCTGCGATCACCGCGCCGCCGAACACCCGCGCCGCCAGCAACAGCGTGAAGCTTCCCGCAGTGGCGCACGCCACGTTCGCGACGATGTAGAGCGCCAGCGACCAGAGCAGCACGGTCCGCCGCCCGAACCGATCCGCAAGCGGGCCATGGACGAGCTGCGCGACGCCGAAGCCGATGATGAACGCGGTCACGACGAACTGTCGGCCGTTCTCCGACGCGACGCCGAGCGAGTCGCCGATCGCCGGGAGCGCGGGGAGCATCGAGTCGATTCCGAGTGCGGTCAGCGACATCAGCGACGCGACGAGCGCGACGAACTCGACGAAGCCGATCGGCGCGCCACGCATCGCCGGCGCGTCGGATTGGGGGTCCTGGGTCTGCATGATGCCAGCGCCTTACCCGCTCGGGCTGTCTTGCGGAACCCGTCAACCGGCGCAATCCGTGCCGGGCATGCCCGATTGCGGGATCGGGCGGTGCGCCCTATCTGTATTGCGATCGCAACACACTTGGGAGACCGCCATGTTCCGCCCCCTTCTGCTTGCCACCGCCGGCCTGCTCGCGCTGTCCGCCTGCGACCGCTCGAACGAGGACGCATCGGTGTCGATCAACGCCGATGGCGGCAATGTCCTTGGCGCGATCAACGGCGAGACGGGCGAGATGAAGATCAACGTCCCCGGCTTCCAGGGCTCGGTGAAGCTGCCGAAGATCAAGATCAATGCCGGCGATTTCGACCTGAACGGCGTGCGGCTGTATCCGGGGTCGTCGATCAAGACGCTGAACATCGTCGGCGACGACAAGACCGGCGGGCTCCGCGTCGCGTTTGCGGCTCCCGCCACCCCGGCGATCGTCCGCGACTGGTTCGCACAGCGTCTCGGCAAGGTCGGCTACCAGGTCCATGCGGACGGCCCGAACCTGATCGGCACGACCGACGAGAACAAACCCTTCCGCCTCGAACTCGCCCCCGACGGCGCGGACAAGGCGACGGGCACGATCGTCATCAGCGGCTGACGCAAAATAGCGCGGCCCTGACATCCCTGCCCTTCAAACCAGGGGGGCGGTCGAAATCTCGGTTCGCCCTAACCCTAGAATTTGGCACGGCTTCCCCGAGCGCCTATATCGGACGGCCACCAATCCGGACACGCACCCCATGCTCGACACGCCCGCCGCCCAGGTCCCGACGCTCAGCCTCGCCACGCAGGACACCGACCCCGATGGCTTTGCCGCCGCGTTCGGCGAATCGTTCGAACGGTTCGGCTTTGCGATCGTCGCCGATCACGGCATCCCCGCCGACCTGATCGAGCGCGCCTGGGCCGAAACCAAGCTGCTGTTCGACCTGCCCGAGGACGAGAAGCGCGGCTATCACATCGCCGGCGGCGGCGGTGCGCGCGGCTACACGCCGTTCAAGACCGAGATCGCCAAGGACGCCAAGGTCGTCGACCTCAAGGAGTTCTGGCACGTCGGTCGCGAGCTGCCCGAGGGTCATCGCTATGCGGACACGATGGCGCCGAACGTCTGGCCGACGCGGCCCGAGGGGTTCAAGCCGGTGTTCCTCGAGCTGTTCGCCGCGTTCGACCGCGCGGGCGACAAGCTGCTGTCGGCGATCGCGCGCCACCTGAAGCTGAAGCCCGACTGGTTCGATCCCGCGGTCAAGGACGGCAACAGCATCCTGCGCCTGCTCCACTACCCGCCGATCCCCGCCGATGCCGAAGGCGTCCGCGCCGGCGCGCATGAGGATATCAACCTCATCACGCTCCTCCTCGGCGCCGAGGAAGCCGGGCTCGAACTGCTCGACCGCGCGAACGGTCGCTGGCTGTCGATCAAGCCGCCCGAGGGCGCGATGGTCGTCAACGTCGGCGACATGCTCCAGCGACTGACGAACAACGTGCTGCCGTCGACCACGCACCGCGTCGTCAACCCGCCGCCCGAGCGCCGCGGCCATTCGCGCTATTCGATGCCGTTCTTCCTGCACCCGGCCCCCGATTTCCTGATTCAGACGCTGCCGGGCACGATCACACCGGACAATGCGAACCGCTACCCGAACCCGATCACCGCGCATGATTATCTGTACGAGCGGCTGGTCGAGATCGGGCTGATCAAAAAGTAACCTTCTGTTCCCCCGCGAAGGCGGGGGCCCAGGAGCCACATACACTATCGCCTGCGACTCCTGGACTCCCACCTTCGCGGGAGAACCCGAAAACCTACGTTTCCACCCCGGCGAAGGCCGGGGTCCAGTTGGGGGACGGCGATAACGAAGCGATACGCATCGTTACTGCAACCTTTCCAACTGGACCCCGGCCTTCGCCGGGGTGGTGCTTGGCTAGGGGCGGTGTTTGGCTAGAGCCGGTGCTCCGTCCGGGACCGGTAGCCCCCCAACACCCCATCGCTTTTCTCCCCACCTGATACCCAACAACCACGCTTCGCCCATTGGTCCGCGCCCCCGCATCCGCTAGACCGCGCGCGATGCCCCATCTCTATCTCGTCGACGGCTCCGGCTATATCTTCCGCGCCTATCACCGGCTGCCGCCGCTCACCAACAAGCATGGCGAGCCGGTCGGCGCGGTCTATGGCTATACCACCATGCTGTGGAAGCTCGCGGACGAGGTGCACGCCGCCGACGGCCCCACGCACATGGCGGTCATCCTCGACAAGTCGTCCAAGACCTTCCGCAACGATCTCTACGACAAGTACAAGGCGCAGCGGCCCCCCGCCCCCGCCGATCTGATCCCGCAATTCCCGATGATCCGTGACGCCACGCGCGCTTTCTCGCTGCCGTGCATCGAGACCGAGGGTCTCGAGGCGGACGACATCATCGCCTGCTATTCGAAGGCGGCGCTGGCGCAGGGCTGGTCGGTCACGATCGTCTCGTCGGACAAGGACCTGATGCAGCTGATCGAGCCCGGTCTCGACATGTACGACACGATGAACAACCGCCGGCTCGGCCCCGAGCATGTCGCGGAGAAGTTCTTCGGCATCACCCCCGCGCAGCTCGGCGACGTACTCGCGCTGATGGGCGACAGCGTCGACAACGTGCCGGGCGTCCCCGGCGTCGGCCCCAAGACCGCCGCCAAGCTGATCCTCGAGCATGGTGATCTCGAATCGGTGCTGGCCGCTGCCGACGGCATGAAGAAGAGCAAGCTGCGCGACAATCTGATCGAGCATGCCGAGATGGCGCGGCTGTCGAAGGTGCTCGTCTCGCTCAAATGCGACGTCGCGCTGCCCGAGCCGCTCGAGGATCTCGAGCTCAAGGGCATCCCCGATGCGCCCTTGCGCGCGTTCCTCGAACATCACGGCTTCAAGTCGCTGATCGCCAAATTGTCGGCCGTCGCCGAGGCGCCGGTCGCCGAGTCGCCCGTCGTGGCGGACATGGACGCGGACGAGCCCTGCAAGCACGACGACTATGAAACGGTGGTCGACGAAGCCGCGCTCGATCGCTGGATCACGATCGCGCGGCACCAGGGCTGGATCGCGATCGACACCGAAACGACCGGGATCGACGCGACGCGCGCGGATCTCGTCGGAATCAGCCTCGCGCTGCATCCGAACCTCGCCTGCTACGTACCTATCGCGCATGGCGGCACCGATTTGCTCGCGGAAAACCCGGTCCAGATCGACCGCGCGGTCGTGCTCGCGAAGATGAAGCCGCTGCTGGAGGATCCGAGCATCCTGAAGATCGGCCATAATCTCAAATACGACATGATCGTCCTCGCCCGCGCCTATGCGGCGACCGGCGGCGTGACGATCGCGCCGTTCGACGACACGATCCTGATGAGCTTCGATCTCGATGCAGGACTTCACGGCCACGGCATGGACGAGCTCGCCGCCACGCATCTCTCGCACACCTGCATCGCGTTCAAGGACGTGGTCGGCACCGGCAAGTCGCAGCGCAGCTTCAACGAAATCGACCTCAAGGCCGCGACCCACTATGCCGCCGAGGACGCCGACGTCACGCTCCGCCTCTGGCGCCGGTTCAAGCGCCGCCTGCCTGCCGAGGGCTCGACCCGCGTCTACGAGATGGTCGACCGTCCGCTCGTCCCCGTCATCGCGCAGATGGAGATGCACGGGATCAAGGTCGACGCCGCCAAGCTGTCGGCACTGTCGACTGAGTTCGCCGGCCAGATGGCGAGTCTCGAAACCGAGATCCACGCGCTCGCCGGCGCGCCGTTCACGATCGGCAGCCCGAAGCAGCTTGGCGACGTGCTGTTCGAGAAGATGGGGATCAAGGGCGGCCGCAAGGGCAAGTCCGGCGTCTATTCGACCGACGTCACCGAGCTCGAGCGGATCGCCGCGGACAAGGATTCGCCCGGCGCGGTGATCGCGCGGAAGGTGCTCGACTGGCGCCAGCTGTCGAAGCTGAAATCGACTTATACCGATGCGTTGCAGGCGCAGATCAACCCGGCGACGGGGCGCGTCCACACGTCGTATTCGCTGACCGGCGCGCAGACCGGGCGGCTGTCGTCGACCGATCCCAACCTGCAGAACATCCCGATCCGCACCGAGATCGGCCGCCAGATCCGCGACGCGTTCGTCGCCGAGCCCGGCAACGTCATCCTCGCTGCCGATTACTCGCAGATCGAGCTTCGGCTGGCCGCGCACATGGCCAACGTCCCCGCGCTGAAGCAGGCGTTCGCGAACGGCGACGACATCCACAGCCTGACCGCGCAGGAGCTGTTCGGCGAGGTCAACCGCGACACGCGCGGCCGGGCGAAGACGATCAACTTCGCGATCCTCTACGGCATCTCGCGCTGGGGGCTCGCCGGTCGGCTCGATGTGTCCGCGGACGAGGCGCAGGCGATGATCGACCGCTATTTCGATCGCTTCCCCGGCATCTCCAGCTACATCGTCGACACCACCGAGAGCGTCCGCGCGACCGGGTTCACGACGACACTGTTCGGGCGGAAAACGCATTTCCCGCGGATCCGCTCGAAGATCCAGCACGAACGCCAGGGCGCCGAGCGTGCTGCGATCAACGCGCCGATCCAGGGGACGAGCGCGGACATCATCAAGCGTGCGATGGTCCGCATGGGCCCTGCGCTGCTCGAAGCCGGGCTGCCGAACGTGCGCATGCTGCTCCAGGTCCACGACGAACTCGTGTTCGAACTGCCCGAGGGCGATGTCGAGGCGGCCAAGCCCGTGATCGAACGCGTGATGGCCAACGCCGCGACGCCGGTGGTCACGCTCGACGTGCCCTTGGGTATCGAAATCGGCACCGGCTTGAGCTGGGGCGCGGCACATTGATCGCGCAGGGCGGCAGCCGGCCGCGCCCGGCTGACTTGCACAAGCGCGGCCGGCGGAGCGCTTGCTCCGACCGACGACGCGGCTTTGCCGCGGCGCGACGTACCAACGGCGCCCGCCCGTGACCGAATCCACGCAGGATATCGACACGCTCGCCAAGGGCGGTCGCACCAATATCGCGGGCTTCGTCCTCCGCCTCGCCGCGCGGATCCCGTTCCTGTTCATCGCGGGCCGCATCTACGGTCCCGACCTGGTCGGCCGGTTCGCGATCGCGGTCGTGGTCGTCGAACTCGCCGCGTTGCTGGCCACGCTCGGCCTCAAGCGCGGTCTCGCGCAGGCGCTCAGCAGCGCGGATCGCCCGCACGCCAACGTCGTGTGGGATGCGATGGCAGTCGCGTTCATCGCCTCGCTCATCGCCAGCGCCGTCCTCTGCACCTTCCCGCAGATCATGTACCCGAACAGCGCGATCACCGGGCTCGACCGGTTCCTGCCGCTGATCATCGTCGCGATCGCCTGGTCGGACGTCAGCCTCGCAGCCCTCGCCTACCGCCTCAACGTCAAGGCGGCGGTGACCGCGCGCGCGGTGGTCGAGCCATGGACGATCTCGATCGCCGCCTGGGCCTTCTCCTACTTCACGATCCGCGACGGGCTCGTGCTCAGCTATGTCGCGTCGATGACCGCGGCGCTGATCGCCAGCCTCGTGCCGTTCCTGCGCAGCTACGGCGTGCCGCGCGGCTGGTCGCCGCACCTGCGCCCGCTCTATGCGCTCGCGCGCGCCAACGTGCCGCTTGCCGGTGCCGACATCCTCGAATGGGGCAGCCGCAACGTCGATCGCTTCATCCTCGGCGTGATGTTCGAGCCGAAGGTCGTCGGCATCTATTACATGGCGCAGCAGGTCGCGAGCCTCCCGCAGAAGCTCAAGACCAGCTTCGATCCGATCCTCGGCCCCGTCATCACGCACAGCCTCGCAATCAACGACCGCGCCGCGATCGCCAACCAGGTCCGCCAGGTCGCGTTCTGGATCATGGCCGCGCAAGGCGGTCTCGCGCTGATGGGCTCGATCCCCGGCGAGGCGGTGATGGGCGTGGTCGGCCCGCAATTCGTTGCGGGCACCGCCGCGCTCGCGTTCCTGCTGACAGCCGAATTCCTTGCCTCGACCGGTGCGGTCTGCGAATCGGCGCTCGTCTATATCGCGCGCCACCGCAACCTGATGATCTCGGCGGCGATGCTCGCCTTCCAGATCGGCCTGAGCTTTGCGCTGATCTTCGCGATCCGTCGCCTTGGTTATCCGGTCAACTACCAGGCGGCGGGGCCGGCGATCGCGCTGATGCTGTCGGTGGCGCTGACGTCGATCATCAAGTCGAAGCTGCTCGGGCACCTGCTGGGCGCGAACGTGTCGCCGTGGCGCTGGCCGCTGGTCTGGGCCGCGCTCGCCGCGATCGTCGTCGGGGCCGGGTTCACCGCGCTCCCCAAGCGCTACGAATGGGTCGAACTGGCCGTCGGCGAGCCCGCGATCGCCGCGACCTATCTCTACATCCTGTGGAAATACGCGTTCGGGCCGGCAGATCGCGCCCTGTTCGCCAAGAAGCCTGCCAAGGACGCCAGCCTCCCCAACGCCGGTGCGCCCGTCGCCTAGAGCATCCCGATCAGCAACGTCGCGTTCAGCCCGATGATCACCGCGGCGATTCCCCAGGCGAGGATCTTCAGCCAGGCCGGGCTCACCAGATCGCCCATGATAGTGCGGTCGCCGGTGAACTTGACGAGCGGCACGACCGCGAACGGCAGCTGGAGGCTGAGCACGACCTGGCTCAGCACCAGCAATTTCGTCGCGCCCGAATCGCCCGTCGCGCCGATCACGAACACCGCCGGGACGATCGCGAGCAGCCGGGTCACCAGTCGCCGCGCCCAGACGGGCATGCGCAGGTTGAGGAAGCCCTCCATCACGATCTGCCCCGCGAGCGTGCCCGTCACCGTCGAGTTCTGCCCCGACGCCAGCAGCGCCACTGCGAACAGGACGCTCGCCGCCCCCATGCCGAGCATCGGCGCGAGCAGTTCATACGCCTGATCGATCTCCGCGACGTCGGTGCGCCCCGCGACATGGAAGGTCGCCGCCGCCAGGATCAGGATCGCGGCGTTGATGAAGAAGGCGAGCCCCAGCGCGACCGTGCCGTCGATCGTCGCCATCGTGATCGCGTCGCGCTTGCCCGCCTCGTCCCGCGCGAACGCGCGCGTCTGGACGATCGACGAGTGGAGGTAGAGATTGTGCGGCATCACGGTCGCACCGAGGATGCCGATCGCGATGTAGAGCATCGCCGGGTTGGTGACGATCTGCGTCGTCGGCACCAGCCCGCTCAGCACGCCCGCCATGTCGGGGCGCGCGAGGAACAGTTCGAACACGAAGCAGCCGGCGATGATGACCAGCAGCGCGACGACGAACGCCTCAAGCTTGCGGAACCCGAAGCGTTGCAGCGCAAGGATCAGGAACACGTCGAGCACGGTGATCGCGACGCCGTAAATCAGCGGGAACCCGAACAGCAGCTTCAACGCGATCGCGGTGCCGAGTACTTCGGCCAGATCGCAGGCGATGATCGCGATTTCGCAGAAGAACCAGAGCGCGACCGAAACCGGCTTCGAATAGTGCGCGCGGCAGGCCTGGGCGAGATCGAGCCCGGCAACGATCCCGAGCCGCGCGGACAGCGCCTGCAGCACCATCGCCATCAGGTTCGACAGCAGCACCACCGACAGCAGGGTATAGCCGAACGCGGACCCGCCGGCGATGTCGGTCGCCCAGTTGCCGGGGTCCATATAGCCGACCGCGACCATGTAGCCCGGCCCGACGAACGCGAACAGCCGCCGCCAGAACGACGCGCCCTCGGGGATGACGATGGTCCGATGACTCTCGGCGAGCGAGTTGGCGAAGTCCGAGGCGGGAAGATTGGGCGCTGACATCGGGGGCTGCTTTGCCGGACGGGGCGAGCGGTAACAAGCGCTTGCGTCCGGGCGGACCGTCAAAGTCGCCCCCCCATCCGTCACCCCAGCGAAAGCTGGGGTATCCCGATTGGCGGGCGTCGCGGCTCGAACGGAGAGATCCCAGCTTTCGCTGCGATGACGTGGAGTGGGGGGAAACCTCCCCTCAGATTACCTTCATGTCCGCCTGGTAATGATGCCAGGCGAAGATCGCCGCCGCGCCGCGGTGCGGGCGCCACGCCTCCGCCACCTCGCGCGTCAGCTTCTCGCTCGGGCGGGTCTCGTGACCGAGGATCCGACCGACCTCGATCTGGATCGCCAGGTCGCCCGCGGGCCAGATGTCGGTCCGCCCTTCGGCGAACAGCAGGTAGATCTCCGCCGACCAGCGGCCGATCCCCTTGACGCGGACCAGCGCGGCGATCGCCTCCTCGTCGTCCTCGGGCAGGTTGGTCAGATCGAGCCGGCCGCTCGTCACCTCGTCGGCGAGACTGCGCGCATAGCCGAGCTTCTGCCGCGACAGGCCGGCGCTGCGCAGCGTCTCGTCGCTGGCGGCGGCGATCTTCTCCGGGTCACCTGCGCCGCCGACCACGGTATCGAGCTTGGTCCACACCGCCTGCGCCGAGGCGACGCTCACCTGCTGGCCGACGATGGTCCGCAGCAACGTCGCAAAGCCGCGCTCGCTGATCCGCGGCGCCGGGTGCCCGGCATTCCCGACCGCCACCGCAAAGGCGGGCTCGATCGCGCACAACGCGGCCATCGCGGTTTTGAGCTGGTCAGCGTTCAGGCCCATGATGCTTGATCCCGGCGCCGTGCAACGGCATGAACGGAGGAAGATTTTTCGGAGAATGACATGCCCAAGCTTATCGTCGTGACGCGCGAAGGGGAAGAACGCGAGATCATGGGCGAAGCGGGGCTTTCGGTGATGGAAGTCATTCGCGACGCCGGCATCGACGAGATCCTGGCGTTGTGCGGCGGCTGCTGCTCGTGCGCCACCTGCCACGTCCATGTCGACCCGGACTTTGCGGCCAAACTGAAGCCGATGGGGCCGGACGAGGACGACCTGCTCGATTCGACGAGCGACCGCGATGCGGGATCGCGACTGTCGTGCCAGATCGAACTCACCGACGCGCTGGACGGACTGAAGGTCCGCATCGCCGCGGAGGACTGACCCAAGTCCCTCGCCCCTCCGGGGAGAGGGAGGGAGGAGCCGTAGGCGACGGAAGGGAGAGGGGCGTTGGGACGGGTGTCCCGAGCCTCAAACCCCTCACCCTTCCCACCGCAAGCGCGGCGGGCCCCTTCCCTCTCCCCGAGGGGGAGAGGGAGCTCAGGTCACCGCGTCGTGACCGCGTAGAGCGCGATCGCCGCGGCGTTCGAGACGTTGAGGCTCTCGACCTTCTCCGAGATCGGCAACTTGGCGAGCTCGTCGCAATGCTGCTCGGTGTTCTGCCGCATGCCCTCGCCCTCGGCGCCGAGCACGATCGCGATGCGCTGCGTGCCCATCGCCTCGCCCAGCGTCTGCGTCGCGTGGCCGGTCAGCCCGATCCGCCAGAACCCGGCCGCTGCAATCTCCTCGAGCGCACGCGCCAGATTGACGACGCGAATCCACGGCACGCTCTCAAGTGCGCCCGATGCGGCGCGCGCGATCGTTCCCGATTCGGGTGGTGCGTTGCGATCCGGCGTCACGATGCCCAGCGCATCGAACGCCGCCGCCGAGCGCAGGATCGCGCCGACATTGTGCGGATCGGTCACGCCGTCGAGGATCACCAGCGGGCGAGTATCGTCCTTGCCATGCTCGAGCAGGTCGGCGAGCCACATGTCCTCGAGCGGCTCGACCTCGATCACCACGCCCTGATGCGGCGCATCGCCGGGCACCAGCCGCGCCAGATCGGCCGCCTCGGCATAGGTCACGGGGACGTCGGCGGGCAGATCGAACCCGGCCAGTGCCTCGCGCGTACCGAGGATCTTGCGCACCGTGCGCTCCGGATTGCTCAGTGCGGCGCCAACCGCGTGCTTGCCCCAGAAGCGGGGGCGGCCTGCCGGCGCCTTGCTCGGCCTGTGTCCCTTGCGTGCCATATTCGCTCTCGATCGTGTCTGTGTATGCGGCGTCCTTGTCGGCATTCTCCCCCCGCGGCAACAGCGAAGCGCGAAACTTCTCAAAACCTGCGTTGACACACAGGGCGCGCTTCGCCATTGAGCCGCCTCGCTTTGATAAGCGGCCCATCTGGACAGGTGGCCGAGTGGTTAAAGGCAGCAGACTGTAAATCTGCCCGTGCAAGCGTACGCTGGTTCGAATCCAGCCCTGTCCACCACTACCCTCGGGTAGTGTCTACCCAGACCATGTCGACCGGCCTTGCACGCGGTCGACGTCTCTCCCCCCGATACCGATTATCTTGCAGGCGAGCCGAAGCGCGCGTGACAACCGCGCATGGACGGCTAGGATTGTGGCGACCGTAACCAAGCCGGAAGCCGCGTGACCTCAGATATCGCCGTACAGCAGCCCACCCAGAATACGGCAACCGCCCAGGATCTTGCCGATTCGATCCTCGACACGCTCGTCCATCGGATCGGCAAGGATGCGCAGGCGGCGCTTCCGCACGACTGGCTTGCGGCAACGATCCTGACGGTGCGCAACGACATCGTTGAACGCTGGATGGCGTCGACCAAGGCGGCGCATGCGGCGGGCGCCAAGCGCGTCTATTATCTCAGCCTCGAATTCCTGATCGGGCGCCTGTTGCGCGACGCGGTGACGAACCTGCAACGCAGCCGCGAAGTGACGCGTGCGCTCGCGCTGCACGGCGTCGACCTCGCCGCGCTCGAGGAGATCGAGCCCGATGCGGCGCTCGGCAATGGCGGGCTTGGGCGGCTCGCGGCATGCTTCATGGAGAGCATGGCGAGCCTCGCACTGCCCGCCTATGGCTATGGCATCCGCTATGTGAACGGCATGTTCCGCCAGCGGATCGACGACGGCTGGCAGGTCGAGATGCCCGAAAGCTGGCTCGCGCACGGCAATCCGTGGGAATTCGAACGCCGCGAGAGCGCCTATTTCGTGGGCTTCGGCGGTGAGGTGACCGCAACCGACAGCGGACAGATCCATTGGAGCCCGGCCGAGGCGGTCGAGGCGATGGCGGTCGATACCCCCGTCGTCGGCTGGCGCGGCAAACACGTCAACACGCTGAGACTGTGGACCGCCCGCGCGTTCGATCCGATCAAGCTCGACCGGTTCAACGCGGGCGACTTCACCGGTGCGCTCGCCGACCAGCTGCGCGCCGAGACGCTCACGCGCGTTCTCTATCCCAATGATTCGACCGCGGCGGGGCAGGAATTGCGGCTGCGGCAGGAATATTTCTTCTCGTCCGCCTCGATCCAGGACATCGTCCGCCGCCACATCCAGTATTTCGGCGACATCCGCACGCTGCCCGACAAGGCCGCGATCCAGCTGAACGACACGCACCCCGCGGTGTCGGTCGCCGAGCTGATGCGGTTGCTGATCGATCATCACGAATTCGCGTTCGACGAGGCGTGGAAGATCACGCGCGCGACGTTCGGCTATACCAACCACACATTGCTGCCCGAGGCGCTGGAGAGCTGGCCGCTGCCGCTGTTCGAGCGACTGCTGCCGCGCCACATGCAGATCGTCTACGCGATCAACGCAAGGCTGCTGCGCGAGGCACGCGGCGTGGACGGCATCGACGACCGCGCGATCGCCGCGATCAGCCTGATCGACGAGGGTGGCGAGCGGCGCGTGCGGATGGCCAATCTTGCCTTTGCCGGATCGCACAGCGTCAACGGCGTCGCAGCCCTTCATACGCAACTGATGAAGAAGACCGTCTTCGCCGATCTCCACCGCCTGTATCCGACGCGGATCAACAACAAGACCAACGGGATCACGCCGCGCCGCTGGCTGCAACAGTGCAACCCGGGACTCACCACGCTGATCCGCGACGCGATCGGGGACGGCTTCCTCGACGATGCGGAAAAGCTGATCGATCTCGATGTTTTTGCCGACGATTCCGCCTTCAGGGAGCGGTTTTGGGCGGTTAAGCGTTCGAACAAGGTGGCACTGGCAAATCATATCAAGGACAGCATGGGGCTGCGCATCGACCCCGACGCGCTGTTCGACGTGCAGATCAAGCGCATCCATGAGTATAAGCGCCAGCTGCTCAACATCATCGAGACGGTCGCGCTGTACGACCAGATCCGCAGCCATCCCGAACGCGACTGGACTCCGCGCGTCAAGCTGTTCGCGGGCAAGGCGGCGTCGAGCTATCACAATGCGAAGCTCGTCATCAAACTGGCGAACGACGTCGCGCGCCGGATCAATGCGGACCCGTCGGTCGGCGGGCTTCTGAAGGTCGCGTTCCTGCCCAACTACAACGTGTCGCTCGCCGAGAAGATCATTCCCGCCGCCGATCTCAGCGAACAGATCTCGACCGCGGGGCTCGAGGCGTCGGGCACCGGCAACATGAAGTTCGCGATGAACGGCGCGCTGACGATCGGCACGCTCGACGGCGCGAATATCGAGATCAAGGACCGCGTCGGCGACGACAATATCTTCATCTTCGGCATGACCGCGGACGAGGTCGAGGCGAAGCGCGCGTCGGGCTATGATCCGCGCAATGTGATCGACGGGTCGAACGAGCTGCGCCAGGCCGTCTCCGCGATCGCGTCGGGGGTGTTCTCGCCCGATGATCGTCAGCGTTACGCCGGGCTGATGGGCGGGCTGTACGAGGGCGACTGGTTCATGCTCGCCGCCGATTTCGACAGCTATGCCACCGCGCAGCGTAGCGTCGACGCGCGCTGGAACGATCGCGACGCATGGGTCGCCTCGACCGTGCGCAACGTCGCGCGCGTCGGCTGGTTCTCGTCCGACCGCACGATCCGCGAATATGCGCGCGATATCTGGACGGTAATGTGAAGCCACCCGAAGGCGCCATCGTTGCCCTGATCGAGGGGCGTCACGACGACCCCTTCTCGTTGCTCGGCGTGCATGCCGGGCCCGGGGGCACGTTCGCGCGCGCCTGGCTGCCGGGCGCGGCGACGGCGGAGGCGTATGCGCTCGACGGCAAGACTCTCGGCACCCTCCCCCGGATCGACGATCGCGGGCTGTTCGAAGGGCCGATCGAGGGCGATCCGCAGCCGGTGAAATATCATGCCGAGGGCGGCGGCGCGGACTGGTGGGTGACCGACCCGTACAGCTTCGGCCCCGTGCTCGGCCCCGTCGACGATGTGCTGATGGCCGAGGGCACGCACCACCGCCTCCACGACAAGATGGGCGCGCACCTGATCGAGCATGAAGGCGCACACGGCGTCCATTTCGCACTTTGGGCGCCCAACGCGCAGCGCGTCTCAGTCGTCGGCGACTTCAACGACTGGGACGGTCGCCGCCATACGATGCGCAAGCGCGGCGACGTCGGCGTGTGGGAGATCTTCATCCCCGACATCGCCGAATATCGCGCGTATAAATACGAGATCGTCGGCCCCGATGGCCGGCTCCAGCCGCTCAAGGCCGATCCGTTCGCCTTTGCCAGCGAGCTGCGCCCCGCGACCGCGTCGATCACGCGCACGCTCGCGCACGAATGGGCCGATACGAGCCACCGCGCGCACTGGGCCTCGGTCGATCCGCGCCGCGTGCCGATCAGCATCTACGAGGTGCATGCCGGATCCTGGGACCGCGACGCCGAGGGCTGGTTCCTGACCTGGGACGCGCTCGCCGACCGGTTGATCCCGTACGTGGTCGAGATGGGCTTCACGCACATCGAGTTCATGCCGATTAGCGAACATCCCTATGATCCGAGCTGGGGCTATCAGACCACCGGGCTGTACGCGCCGTCCGCACGGTTCGGCGATGTCGAGGGGTTCGCGCGGTTCGTCGATGGCGCGCATCTGGCCGGGATCGGCGTGCTGCTCGACTGGGTGCCTGCGCATTTCCCGACCGACGCGTTCGGGCTCGCGCATTTCGACGGCACCGCGCTCTACGAGCATGAGGACCCGCGGCTCGGCTTCCACCCCGACTGGAACACCGCGATCTACAATTTCGGCCGGCGCGAGGTGGCGTCGTTCCTCGTCAACAACGCGCTGTTCTGGGCCGAGCGCTATCATATCGACGGGCTTCGCGTGGATGCGGTCGCGTCGATGCTCTACCGCGATTATTCGCGCGAGGCGGGCGAATGGATCCCCAACGACACCGGCGGGCGCGAGAATTGGGAAGCGGTCGCGTTCCTGCGCGACATGAACCGCGCGGTGTACGGCCAGCATCCCGGCATCTTCACGATCGCCGAGGAATCGACTTCGTGGCCGGGCGTCTCCGCCCCCGTCGGCGACGACGGAAAGAGCGGTGGCCTGGGCTTCGGGTTCAAGTGGAACATGGGTTTCATGCACGACACGCTCCAGTACATGGCGCGCGATCCGCTGCACCGGAAGCATCACCATGGCGAGATAAATTTCGGGCTCGTCTATGCGTTCAGCGAGAATTTCGTCCTGCCGCTGAGCCACGACGAAGTGGTCCACGGCAAGGGTTCGCTGCTGACCAAGATGCCCGGCGACGACTGGCAACAATTCGCGAACCTGCGTGCCTATTACGCGTTCATGTGGGGCTATCCGGGCAAGAAATTGCTCTTCATGGGGCAGGAATTCGCGCAGCGGCGCGAATGGTCCGAAGGCCGCGCGCTCGACTGGGATCTGCGCAATGCACGGAGCCATGAAGGCATCCGCAACCTCGTCCGAGACCTGAACGCGGTCTATCGCGACAAGCCCGCGCTTCATGCCCGAGACTGCGAGGCGGAGGGCTTCGAATGGCTGATCGCCGACGACGCCGCCAATTCGGTCTTCGCGTGGCTGCGCAAGGCGCCAGGCGCAAAGCCCGTCGCGGTGATCGCCAACATGACGCCGATCGCGCGCGCACCCTACCGTATCCCGCTGCCGCTCGACGGCCGCTGGTGCGAGATCATCAACAGCGATGCGCATGACTATTGGGGCAGCGGGCTCGGCAATCTCGGCGGCGTGGTCGCGGAGAATGGCGCGGCGTGGGTGACGCTGCCGCCGCTTGCCACGATCATGCTCGAATACGAAGGCTGATCGAGTTCGAAGACCGATCCGGCGCAATGACGGAACAACCCGCGGGTGACGGCGCGTTATACCGCGGACGATTAGGGAGAGACGGACATGGTTGAACGGCGGGGACAGCCACTGGCGCGCGACGCGATGGCGTATGTGCTGGCCGGTGGTCGCGGTAGTCGGCTGATGGAGCTGACCGACACGCGCGCGAAACCCGCGGTGTATTTCGGCGGCAAGGCACGGATCATCGATTTCGCGCTGTCCAACGCGATCAATTCGGGCATCCGCCGGATCGGTGTCGCCACGCAGTACAAGGCGCATTCGCTGATCCGCCACCTGCAGAGCGGCTGGAACTTCCTGCGCTCCGAACGCAATGAGAGCTTCGACATCCTGCCCGCGTCACAGCGGATCAGCGAATTCCAATGGTATGAGGGCACCGCCGATGCGGTCTACCAGAACATCGACATCATTGAGAGCCACGCACCCGAATATATGGTCATCCTGGCGGGCGATCACATCTACAAGATGGATTACGAGCTGATCCTGCAACAGCATTGCGAGACAGGCGCGGACGTCACGATCGCCTGCCTCGAAGTGCCACGGATGGAGGCGGTCGGCTTCGGCGTGATGGCGGTCGACGAGCATGACAACGTCACCGCGTTCGTCGAGAAGCCTGCCGATCCGCCCGCGATTCCGGGCAATCCGGACATCGCGCTGGCATCGATGGGAATCTATGTCTTCCACACCAAGTTGCTGTTCGACGAACTGCGCCGCGACGCAGAGACGCCGGGCTCGTCGCGCGATTTCGGCAAGGATATCATTCCGTACCTCGTCAAGCACGGCAAGGCGGTCGCGCATCGCTTCTCGGACAGCTGTGTGCGATCCGAGGGCGAAGTCGAGGCCTATTGGCGCGATGTCGGCACGGTCGACGCCTATTGGGAAGCCAATATCGACCTCACCGACGTCGTGCCCAAGCTCGATCTCTATGACCGCAGCTGGCCGCTCTGGACCTATTCCGAGGTGACCCCGCCCGCCAAGTTCGTCCATGCCGAGGACGGTCGTCGCGGCGAGGCGGTATCGAGCCTCGTCTCGGGCGACTGCATCATCTCGGGTTCGTCGATCCACCGCAGCCTGATCTTCACCGGCACGCGCGCGCACAGCTACTCGGTGCTCGACCAGGCGGTGATCCTGCCGCATTGCGTGATCGGTCGCGGCGCGCGGCTGTCGAAGGTGGTGGTCGACCGCGGCGTGGTGATCCCCGACGGCCTCGTCGTCGGCGAGGATCCGGTGCTCGACGCGCAACGCTTCCGCCGGACCGACAATGGCGTGGTGCTCGTGACCAAATCGATGATCGACCGGCTGACCGAATGAGCATGCGACCAGCGCCGGCGTCGCTGCAACGGGAGTTCGAATGATGCGCGTTCTTTCGGTGGCGTCGGAGGCGTATCCGCTGATCAAGACCGGCGGGCTGGCTGACGTCGTCGGCGCTCTGCCCGCCGCACTCGCGCATCACGGCGTGACGATGACGACCTTCCTCCCGGGCTATCCCGCGCTCGCGGCGGTCACCGGGAACGCGAAGGTCGTCCATCGCTATGACAACCTGCTCGGCGTCGAGGCCCGGATCCTCGAAGCCAGGATCGGCGAGCATCCGCTGCTCGTGCTCGACGCACCCAGCCTCTTCACGCGCGGTGGCGGCCCGTACGGCGACGCGACCGGCGCCGACTGGGTCGACAACTGGCTGCGCTTCGCGGCCTTCAGCCGGGCCGCGGCGGATCTCGCCTCGGGCGTGGTCGAGGGCCAGGACTTTGACATCCTCCACGCGCATGACTGGCAGGCGGCGATGGCGCCCGCCTATCTGCGCTATGCCCCCGGCCCCGGCACCCCCGCAAAGACGATCGTCACGATCCACAATATCGCGTTCCAGGGCCGCTATGGCGCGGAGATCTTCGCCGACCTTGCGCTGCCCGACGCGGCGTTCGCGCTCGACGGGGTCGAATATTATGGCGGCGTCGGTTTCCTGAAGGCCGGACTTGAGGCCGCCGACGCGATTACCACGGTCAGCCCGACCTACGCCGCCGAGATTCGTCGCGGCGAATTCGGCATGGGCCTCGAAGGGCTGATCAACGTCCGTGCCGATCGCCTCACGGGAATCGTCAACGGCATCGACCCCGCAGTCTGGAACCCCGCGACCGACTCGCTGCTCGCCTCACCTTACACCGCCCGCACGCTCACCCGCCGTCGCGCGAACAAGCGCGCGGTCGAGACGCTCTACGGGCTCGACCGCGACGATGGCCCGATCTTCACCGTCATCAGCCGGCTGACCTGGCAAAAGGGCATGGACGTCCTCGTCGCAGAGATCGACGAACTCGTCGCGCTCGGCGGCCGGCTCGCGCTGCTCGGCTCGGGCGATGCCGCGCTCGAACGCGCCTTCCTCGCCGCCGCGGATCGCCATCCCGGCCGGATCGGCGTCCGCATCGGCTATGACGAGCCCGTATCGCATCTCCTTCAGGCGGGTGCCGACGCGATCCTGATCCCATCGCGGTTCGAACCCTGCGGCCTGACTCAGCTCTACGGACTGGCTTATGGCTGCATCCCCGTTGTCGCGCGCACCGGCGGCCTCGCCGACACGGTGATCGACGCGAACGAGGCTGCGATCGCCGCGGGGGTCGCGACCGGCATCCAGCATGACGGCATCACGCCGGAAGCACTCAGCCATGCGTTGCGCCGAACGTTCGCACTCTATGCACGCCCCGATCGCTGGGCCATGTTGCAGCGCAACGCGATGCGCGCGGACTTCTCGTGGGACGAGAGCGGCCGCCGCTACGCGACCCTGTATTCGAACCTCCTGGAGCGCGCATGACCCGCACCGTCTCGACCACGCCCTACACCGACCAGAAGCCCGGCACATCGGGCCTGCGCAAGAAGGTGAAGGTCTTCCAGCAGACCAACTATGCCGAGAACTTCGTCCAGTCGGTGTTCGACGTGGTCGCGGACAAGGCGGGCGCGACGCTGGTGATCGGCGGCGACGGCCGCTTCCTCAACCGCGAGGTGATCCAGGTCGCGATCCGCATGGCGGCGGCGAACGGCTTTGGCCGCGTGATCGTCGGCCGCGGTGGTATCCTGTCGACGCCTGCCGCGAGCCACATGATCCGCAAGCGCGGCGCGGTCGGCGGGCTGGTCCTGTCCGCCAGCCACAACCCCGGCGGTCCCGACGAGGATTTCGGGATCAAGTACAACATCGCCAATGGCGGCCCCGCGCCCGAATCGATCACCGACGCGATCAACGCGCGGACGCTCGAGATCGACCGCTGGCTCACAGTCGACGCCGCCGACATCGATCTCGACCAGGACGGCGAGGTCATGGTCGGTGACATGCCCGTCGAGGTCGTCGATCCGGTCGAGGCTTATGCCGCGCTGATGGAGACGCTGTTCGATTTCGACGCGATCCGCGCCGCCAAGCTGACGATGGCGTTCGACGCGATGAGCGCGGTCACCGGCCCCTATGCGACCGAGATCCTCGAACGCCGGCTGGGCTTTGCGGCCGGCACGGTGCGCAACGGCACGCCGCTCCCCGATTTCGGCGGGCATCACCCCGACCCCAACCTCGTCCACGCGCACGCGCTGTACGAGACGATGATGGCTCCAGATGCGCCTGATTTCGGCGCGGCGTCGGACGGCGATGGCGACCGCAACCTGATCATCGGCAAGCACCGCTTCGTCACCCCCTCCGACAGCCTCGCAATGCTCGCGGCCAACGCGCACCTCGCCCCTGGTTACGCCGGCGGCCTCAAGGGCATCGCCCGCTCGATGCCGACCAGCGCGGCGGCGGACCGCGTCGCGGCGGCGCTTGGTATCCCAGCCTACGAAACGCCGACCGGCTGGAAATTCTTCGGCAATCTGCTCGATGCGGGCATGGCGACGATCTGCGGCGAAGAGAGCGCCGGCACCGGCTCCGACCATGTCCGCGAGAAGGATGGGCTGTGGGCGGTCCTTCTCTGGCTCAACATCCTCGCAGTCCGCGGCGAGAGTGTCGACGTGATCGCGCGCGATCACTGGGCCAAGTTCGGTCGCAACTATTATGCACGCCACGATTATGAGGGCGTCGAAACCCAGCGGGCCGACGCGCTGATGGCCGCCCTTCGCGCCAGCCTCGCAACGCTCCCCGGACGGCAGTTCGGCGACCTCACCGTCGAGACCGCGGACGAGTTCGGCTATACTGATCCGACCGACGGCTCGATCAGCCGCGACCAGGGCGTGCGCATCCTGTTCGCAGGCGGCAGCCGGGTCGTGTTCCGCCTGTCGGGCACGGGCACCACCGGCGCGACCTTGCGCGTCTATCTCGAACGCTACGAACCCGTCGGCGGCGATCTCGACCGCGACACCGGCGAGATGCTCGCCGGCATCGTCGCCGCCGCGGAGTCGATCGCAGGGATTGCCGAGCATACCGGCCGCTTGAAACCCGACGTCATCACCTGATGAACGCTGGCAGCATGACGCATCGGCGCCGTCGGAGCGCGCTCTACATGCCCGCGTCAAACGCGCGTGCGATTGCCAAGGCACGGACGCTCGACTGCGACGTCGTCATCCTCGACCTGGAGGATGCCGTCGCGCCGGAGGAGAAGATCGCCGCGCGCGACCGCGTCGTCGCGGCCGTGCGCGAAGGAGGTTTCGGCGCGCGCGAACTCGTCGTCCGAATCAACGGCCTCGACACGGCGTGGTACGCGGACGACATCGCCGCGGTGCGCGGGATCGGCGTCGATGCGGTGCTGGTGCCCAAGCTGTCCTACCCGGCCGATTTGAACGCGGTTCGCACCTCGCTTGGCGACGACGGCCCGCCAATCTGGGCGATGATCGAGACCTGCGCCGCGATCCTGTCGCTGCCGGCGCTGTCCGAAGCCGCCACGGCGGCGCGATTGACCGCGCTGGTGGCGGGTACGAACGATCTTGCCAAAGAGATGCGGTGCCGCCTCGGGGCCGATCGGACGCCGTTGATTCCGGCGCTTGCGTCGATCGTGATGGCCGCCCGCGCGGCGGGGATCGTCGCGCTCGATGGCGTCTGCAACGCCCTCGACGATCAGGCGCGATTTGAGGCCGAATGCGCGCAGGGCGCGATGCTGGGGTTCGACGGCAAGACGCTGATCCACCCATCGCAGATCGAGGCGGCAAATAGCGGCTTTGGTCCAAGCGAGGACGAGCTGGCATGGGCCCGCGCGATCGTCGCTGCGTTCGCGATGCCCGACACTGCGGACAAGGGCGCCATTCGCCTCGATGGCCAGATGGTCGAGCGGCTGCACCTCGCCGAAGCGGAAGCGATGCTGCGGCTCTAAAGCCGGCTAGAGCTTAGCCCTCAGCGTTCGCGCGCCGTGTGGCATTGCGGCTCTCCTTGTCAGAGAGCCCCAACGGTCAGACCGCCGCGGCGTTCACCGCCCGATCCAGTCCGCCACCTCGGTCGCGACCTGGTTCGCCGCCTGGTTGATCCCCGCCGCCGCCGAGGGGGCGTCGATCGCCGAGACGGGCACGCGGGCTTCGAAGCGATGCTTCTCGACCGACGTCTTGCCGACGCGGGTCAGCGAGGCATCGAACGTCACGACCGCCTCGCGAGTCGTCGCATCAAGCCCGAACGTCCGGAGCTCGCCGCCGAGCAGGCCGCCAGGATCGCCGATCGACTGCGCGGTCGACAACACGACGAGCCCGGTCCGCGACGCGACCGTGTCCGACACCAGCCGCGCGAACAAACGCGCCGGCGGCTCCGCCCACTGCGCATCGGTGACATAGGCGATCGAGGTCGGCGTCGCCTGCACCGGCACGCGCGCGGTCGCCAGCGACTGCGGCACGACAGGCACTTGGATCGTGATCGACTTGGTCGTCGCCGAATCCTGGTTCTGCCCGACCGTCACCGCAGACGCGCTCGTCAGCGTCAGCAGCGTGGGGGGCGGTTTGGCGCCGAAGCTGATGCACCCGGCAAGCGGCAGCATCGCGATCAGGATGAGCGGTGTCTTCATGGCGTGCCTCACTTACCCTTGTAATCCGGGAGCTTCTGCTGCCCGATCAGCGAACTCGCACCCTGCTGGTCAACCTTTTCGGCGACCGACGACAAGGCCGCCGCAGTCGTCCGCAGATCGCGGACCAGACGGTTGGCCTCGGGAATCGTCGTCTTCGAGAAGGCCTGCAACCCCGGCCGCGCATCGCCGATCGCCGAATTCAGCGTGTCGGCGCTCTGCTGCGCGGAGACGATCGCCTTGTTCAGATTGGCCATCGCCGGCTTCACGTCCTCGGACAGGACGCCGTTGGTGGTCTTGGCGAGCACGCCGAACTGCTGCGCGGCATCGCCCGCCTGCTGGATCGCAACACGAGTCTGCGCGAGTGTCGCCGCGATCTCCGGCCCGCGGTCCGCGAGCGCATCGGTCAAGCGGTTGGTGTTTTCGAGGATGCCCGCGATCGATGCCTGGTTACGGTCGGTCAGCAGCCCGGTCAGCCGCTCGGTCAGCGTCGACAGGCGCTCGAGCAACTGCGGTGCCGAGTTCAGGATCGCGCCGAGGCCACCCTGCTTAGTCGGAATGACCGGTACGCCATACGGGCAAGGCTGGCCATTGACGTCGGGGCACGCGACCGCCGGAGCGCCCTTACGCGCGCCATCGAGCGACACCTGGCTGACGCCGGTGAAGCCGACGCCCGAGATCGACGCGGTCGTGCCCTGCAGCACCGGGGTCTCGTCGTTGACGCTGATCCGGACCCGGACGAACTGCGGATCGTTCTTCCACAGCGAAATCGTCTTCACCTGGCCCGACGGCACACCCGAGAACACCACCGCGGACCCGCGCGCGAGCCCGTCGACCGACTGGCGGAAGAAGATGTCGTATTCCTTCTCCTCCTTGCCGCCCAGCCGCGCGATCCACACGGTGAACAGCGCCAGCAGGGCCAGCAGGATCAGCACGACGGCGCCGACTAGGACGTGGTTCGAACGGGTTTCCATCAGCGCGTCCTTGCTTCTTTCTCGGCGTATGTCGCGTCGGCGTCGTCCGGCGCGGACTGCTTGGACTGGACTTCCGTGGGGTGGGCATCCGCGACCTGGTCGGCACGCTCGTGCGCCTCCTGCGTCGCGACCGCGGCACGACCGCGCGGCCCCTTGAAATATTCCTCGATCCACGGGTGATCGAGCGCAATCAGCTCATCGATCGTGCCGACCGCGATCACCTTCTTGTCGGCGAGCACCGCGACCCGGTCGCAGATCGCATAGAGCGTGTCGAGGTCGTGCGTGATCAGGAACACCGTCAGCCCCAGCGTCTTCTGCAACGACTGGATCAACCCGTCGAACGCCGCGGCCCCGATCGGATCGAGCCCTGCGGTCGGCTCGTCGAGAAACAGCAGCTCCGGATCGAGCGCCAGCGCCCGCGCCAGCCCTGCGCGCTTCTTCATGCCGCCCGACAGTTCGGACGGAAACTTGTTCGCCGCGTCGGCAGGCAGGCCGGTCATCACGACCTTGTACGACGCGATCTCCGAGAGCAGCGCGCCTGTCAGGTCCGGGTAGAATTCGCGCAACGGCACTTCGACATTCTCGGCGACCGTCAACGTCGAGAACAGCGCACCGCCCTGGAACAACACGCCCCAGCGCTTGCGGATCTCGGTCGCCTCGGTCTCTTCGCGGCCGATATTGGGCTCGCCAAAGACGGTGATCTCGCCCGACTCGGGAGTCTGCAGCCCGATGATCGAACGCATCAGCACCGACTTGCCGGTACCCGATCCGCCAACCACGCCCAGTATCTCGCCGCGCCGCACGTCGAGGTCTAGCCCTTCATGCACCACCGACTCGCCGAATGCGTTCTTCAGCCCCTTCACGGAGATGACGATATCGTCTGTCTTGCGGGGCATCAGTCCCAACCCAACCAGGTGAAGAACACCGCGAAGAACGCGTCGAGGACGATCACCAGGAAAATGCCCTGGACGACCGCGGAGGTGGTGCGCAGGCCGACCTGTTCCGCGTCGGATTCGACCTGCATCCCCTGGAAGCAGCCCGCGATCGCAATGATCGCGCCGAACACCGGCGCCTTGATCAGCGAGATGTACAGATCGGTGATCGGCACGACCTCGCGGATGCGCGCGATGAAGGTGACCGGCGGGATGCCCAGCTGCACCCAGCATAGCAGCCCGCCGCCGATGATCGCGATGACCGATGCGTAGAAGCCGAGCAGCGGCATCATCACGATCGCCGCCAAGACGCGCGGCAGGACCAGCGCCTCCATCGGCGACACGCCGATCGTCCGCATCGCGTCGATCTCCTCGGTCAGCTTCATCGTGCCGAGCTGTGCCGCGAACGCCGATCCCGAGCGCCCCGCGACCATTATCGCGGTCATCAGCAGGCCGAGTTCGCGGATCGTCAGGCGACCGACGAGGTTGATCGTGAAGACTTCGGCACCGAACTGGCGCAGCTGGACCGCGCCCTGCTGCGCGATGACCATGCCGATCAGGAAGCTCATCAGTCCGACAATGCCGAGTGCGGCGACGCCGACGACCTCGAAGCGCTGGACGACGGCATTGAACCGGAACCGCTGCGGATGACGAATGACGCTGCCGAATGCGACCGTGGTGGCGCCGAGAAAGCCGAGCAGTCCGAGCATCGTCTTGCCCGACAGCACGACCGCATCGCCGATCTCGCCGAGCACGCGGCTGACGGCGCTGACCTTGGCAGGCCTGGCGGCCATCGGCTGATCGGAGGCGACGACCTGGTCGAACAGCGCCTGGTCATTGGCATCGAGCCCATCGATCGTCGCATCGTTGCGCGCAGCGAAGCGGTGGACGATCCAGGCGCCGATCGTGTCGATCCGGTCGACCCCGCTGAGATCGACATGCTTGACCGACGACGCATCGACCGACTCGAGCCGGTCGGGCAGATTGCCGATCTTGGCCAGCGACAGATCGCCGGTAAACCGAAGCGTGCCGGTATCGGCACCGTCCTGTTGGAAATCGGCCATCGCGCTCATCGGCCGCACCTTTGCGGCAAACCGACTGGATCGGCAAGGTGAATGCGGCGTAAGTCGCGATGATGACCGAAATCTATCCTGCCCGCCCGTCCAGCGCACCGTCCGTCCGCCTCGCTATCTACGATATGGACAAGACGATCACGCATATGCCGACCTGGACGCCGTTCCTGCTCCACACCGCGCGGACCAGCGGTGCGCCGTGGCGGCTGGCGCTGGTGCCGTTCGCCGGCGTGGCCGCGCTCGGCTATGTCGGACGGCTGATCAGCCGGGGTCGGTTGAAGTACGTCATGCAGCGGATGATGCTCGGCAAGCGCCTGTCGCCCGCGCAGGAACGCCGCAGCGCGGAGGCGTTTGCCGACCGGGTGGTGCGCGACGGCGTGTTCGCCGGCGCGCGCGCGCGGATCGAGGCGGACCGCGCGGCGGGCTACCGGCTGGTCATGGCGACCGCATCGTACCGCTTCTATGTCGAGGCGATCGCCGAGCGGCTGGGCTTCGACGCGGTGATCGGGACGGAGAGCCTGCGCGATGCCGACGGCCATCTGCTGGCCGGGATCGACGGCGAGAATTGCTACGGCCCGGCGAAATTGCGGATGATCGAGGCCTGGATGGCCCGCGAAGGCATCGCTCGTAAGGACGCGCATGTGCGGTTCTATTCGGACCATGTGTCCGACGCGCCGACCTTCGACTGGGCGGACGAGCCGTTCGCGGTGAATGCGCATGGGCCGCTGCGGTTGCTGGCGAAGGCCAAGGGCTGGCCGATGCCCGACTGGGAGCGCTGACAGCCGGGTGCTGGTGGGCCGTCACCTGGGCCATTGATACCGCAGGACCGGCGCAACATGGTCGGAAACCGATCTTGAATGCGGTCGCTGCAACGGGGCCGAACTGGTCTTTCATCCGGAATTTCGATAGAGTTCTAGTCGTTCGCAGCTACCGTCGGTCCGTCACGAACGCGTGCTGCACGTCACCTCTAGGAGGACGTATGGAACGCCGATCGATCTTGTCCCTTCCGCTGGCGATGCTGGTCGGAGGTACCGCGTTGCACGCCGCGTCGGGGGACACGATCTCACCGCCGCGCCCCGATCCAGTTAGCACGACACCCGATCCGGGTCCGGCCGGTGCGTTGCCGGTCGCGGTGGTGCGGGCCGGCAGCGACCGGACCGGACAGAAACGCCAGATCGGCGTCAGCGCCACCACCTACAAGGTCGTCACGAGCGATGCGAAGGGCGACCTGTTCGTCATCGAGCAGGCGAATCAGCGGCGGGGCGGCCCGCCGTTGCATGTCCACCATGGCGAGGACGAACTCTTCTACGTCCTCGACGGCGAATATGCGGTGCAGGTGGGCGAGACGCGCTATGCGTTGAAAACGGGGGACTGTATCCTTGGCCCGCGTGGCGTTCCGCATGCCTGGGCCTTTGTCGGGCCCACGGCCGGCCGCCTGCTCCTGAGCTTTGCCCCTGCCGGCAAGATGGAAGCGTTCTTCAACGCGTGGGAGCAGAACGGCTTTGGTCCGGGCGGCTATTTCACGGAAAAGGACGATGGCTTGATGCGGTCCTACGGCATGGAGCGCCTCGGCCCCCCGCTCAAGTTCTGATCCGTGCCGGCCGGGCGGTGACGGGGTATCGCCGGCGCGCGGCTGGACCCGATTTCGGATGAACCATGCTCGCCGGGACCGCGCGCCATGGCGCGGTCCGATGCAGCCATCCGGTCCGCGGCTCATCCGTCCGCGGCAAGCGTCTCCTTGGTGAATTGTCCTGCGGCGACCCTCCATCCGCCACGGCTGCGTACCGCGACCAGGATCATCGCCCGCTCGAGCCCGGCGATGGGTTTGCCGTCCTTCAGGAAATCCATGTGGAAGAAGATCGTCGCCACGTTGGGGGTTAGGACATGAACCTCGGGCCGATCGCGTCTGGCGATCGTCGTGGCCGTTGCCCAGCCTTTGCCCGTATGGATGCTGGCGAACGCAGCGGTGATCGCCGCACGTCCCTCGGTCCGCTCCTCTGCGACCGGGACCCAGATGGCGTCCGCCGTATAGAGCGACTCGAACGCCTTTGGATCATGGCTATTCCAAGCGGCGACGAAGCGATCGGGCAGCATGTCCGGGGACTGTGGTGCAGCGATCGCCGCGCTCGATAGCGCCACCATGCCGCAGATCATGTGCCTGACCATCTCGCATGCCCCCAGCCCGATGTCCGAGGCAGTATCTACCATGCGGCGGCACGGACCGCGTCGTCGTTTCCCGCCAGTTTGGCCGGATCGATGCGCGGGCCCCGGTGGACGGATCGGTTGCGGGCTGATGGCCCTTGCCGGGCGTGGCGTCGTCTCGCCTGGCGCCGTCCCGTGGAGGACCGCAAGCCGGTCGGATGCAGCTACCCGTTACAACAGCACGTCGACGCTGTGGATCACCAGCCCCACCAGGCCGCCGACGATCGTCCCGTTGACGCGGATATATTGCAGGTCGCGCCCGACGGCATTCTCCAGACGGCTGGTGATCGTGTCCGCATCCCAGCTGCGCACGGTGTCGGACACGAGCTTGACGATGCCGTCGCCATAATCCGCCGCCGCGCCGACCGCTGCGCGGCGCACGAACCGGTTGATCGTGCGCGACATGCGCGGGTCGTGATGCAGCGTCTCGCCGAACTGGCGCAGCACGTCGCCGAGCTTGCCCGCCATCGCACGTTCGGGATCCCGCGCGATCGCCAGCAGCGCACCGCGCGCCTGTTCCCACAGCCCGTCGAGCCAGCGCTGCATCGCCGGGTTGTCGAGCAGGTCGTTCTTCATCGCCTCGACGCGTTCGCGCATCCGGCGATCATATTGCAGGTCCCAGGCGAGCCGGTCGAGCCCCTCCTCCGCCTTCAGCCGCAGCGGATGCTCGGGGTCCTCTGCCATTTCGGCGAGGAGGCGGTCGAAGCCGCCGATGAGCTTGTCCGCGACGGTCGTGTCGAGCCCGGTCCAGCGCAGGATCGAGCCAGCCTTGTCGTGGACCATCGCGCGGACGAGGTGATCGTTCGCTGCCAGCGTCTTGGCGGACCAGCGGATCGCGCTTTCGAGCAAGGGCGCGTGCCGGCGTTCGGCGATCGCCGCCTTGAGCAACTGGCCGAGGATCGGCGAGACTTCGGTCGCGCGCAGGCGGGTGGCAATCCCTGCCTTGACCATGCCGCCGAGCCGCGCGGGATCGAGCCCCTCGAGAATCTGCGCGACCAGTTTGGACGCCCCCTGCCGGAAACGCCCGCCCGCGCCTTCGGGCGGATCGGTCAGCCAGCGCGAGATCGCGCCCGCAACGTCCAGCCGGCGGGTGCGCCGCGCGATGACGACGGGGATCAGGAAGTTCGCGCGGAGGAACTGCGCCAGCGTGTCGCCGATCCGGTCCTTGTTGCGCGGCACGATCGCGGTATGCGGGATCGGCAGACCTAGCGGATGACGGAACAGCGCGGTAACCGCGAACCAGTCGGCCAGCCCGCCGACCATCGCCGCCTCCGCAAAGGCGCGCACGAACGCAAACGCCGGGTGGACGGGGACCAGCGCACGGCTGACGAAAAACGTCGCCGCCATGAACACGAGCAGGCCGGTGGCAACGATCCGCATGCGGACGAGCGCCGCCGGGGCTGCTTCGCCGACCGGGCGCGTGCGGGATAAAAGCGTCATACCCGAAACAATCCCCCAGCGCGCCGAAGGTTCATGCCGGCGCGGCGGTTCGACCATCCAGGTGCAGCGAGGCGGGCCGAAGGGACCTCATTCCGCGGGTTGCGTGCCGTCACCCTGATCCCGGCCATGACCCAGCTTGCCGGTTGCCGGGCCCAGCAGCGGACCCGGATTGGGGCCGGCAATCCCGATCACGTCATCGCCATTGTCGCCCGGACGATAGGTGAGCAGGCGACGACCGAGACGTGGCCCGACGCTGCGCTCGATCCCGACGGCAAGGCTGAACGCGGCGGGAATGATCAGCAACGTGAGCAGCGTCGACAGTGCGAGGCCGCCGATCACAACAGTCCCCATCGGCGCGCGCGACGACGAATCGCCGCTGATCGACATCGCGGTCGGCACCATGCCCGCGACCATCGCGACCGTCGTCATCACGATCGGCTGCGCGCGCTTGTGCCCGGCATCGATGATCGCGGTGAACGCACCGACGCCCTTGCTCATCTCGTCGAGCGCGAAGTCGATCAGCAGGATCGAGTTCTTGGCGACGATCCCGAGCAGCATCAGCAACCCGATATAGACCGGCAACGACAGCGGCTGTCCGGTCGCCCACAGAGCGAGCAACCCGCCGAGCGGCGCGAGCAGCAGCGACCCCATGTTGACGAACGGCGGCAGCACGCGGCGGTACAGCAGCACCAGCACCGCGAAGACGAGGAACGTGCCCGAGATCACCGCGGTGATGAAATTGGTGATCATCTCGGCCTGCCACTTGCTCTGGCCGAGCGTGAGTTCGCTGACGCCGACGGGCAGCGCCTTCATCGACGGCAGCGCATGGACCTGCTTCATCGCGTCCGAGATCACGACGCCGGGCGCGAGATCGGCGCCAAGCGTGATCTGGCGCTGCTGGTTGACCCGGTCGATCTTCGTCGGGCCCGAGCCGAGACCGATATCCGCGACGAGGTTGAGCGGCACCGAGCCCCCCGACGCGGTTGCGACCGGCAGGTTCTGGATCGTCGACAGGCTGGTCCGCGCCGACTGGTCGAGCGCGACCCGGATCGGGATCTGGCGATCCGAAAGCGAGAAGCGCGCCGAATTCTGGTCGATATCGCCGAGCGTCGCGATCCGGATTGCCGACGACAGCGCCTGCGTCGTGACGCCGAGATTGGCGGCGAGATCGAAGCGGGGGCGGATGACGATTTCGGGGCGCTGCATCCCGCCCGACACGCGCGGTGCGGTCAGCGACTTGAGCGAGCCCATATCGGCGACGATCTTGTCCGCCGCCTGTTGCAGCTTGGCGGGATCGCTGCCGCCGAGCACGACGGTCACGTCGCGCCCGCTGCTGCCCCAGCCCGACTGCGACCGGAACGAGACGCGCGCATCGGGGATCGCGGTCATTTGCGGTGCGAGCCGGCGTTCGAAATCGACCGATTTTTCCTTGCGGTCGGCGCGCAGGTTGGCAGTCACCGTCCCGCTGCCGACGCGCGTGCGCGCATAGACGGTGGCGACCTGCGGCTGCTGGCGAAGGATCTCGCCGACGCGCGCGACGACCGCGTCGGTCTGCGCGAGCGTGGTGCCGGGCACCATCTCGATCTGCGCGGTCGAATCGTCCTCGTCGCGGGTCGGCTGGAACTGCGAGGGGATGACGGTGAACATGAACAGCGTGATCGCGAAGGCCACGACGCCCGCGCCGATCGCCCACATCCGGTGATCCATGACGCGGTTGAACATCTTGCGGATGCCGCCGCGCGCACGCCACGCCGCCGCCTTGCGACTGTCGAGCGTCCAGTGGAGCGTGCGGACATACCAGTCCATCAGCTTGCCCTCGCCGTGGCTGGCATGGCCAAACGACTTGAGGAAATAGGCCGCGATCATCGGCGTGACGAGACGCGCGACCGCGAGGCTCATCAGCACCGCGGCGACCACGGTCAGGCCGAAATTCTTGAAGAACTGCCCGGCGATACCCGGCATCAGCGCGACCGGCAGGAACACCGCGACGATCGCCATCGTCGTCGCCAGCACCGCGAGGCCGATCTCGTCGGCGGCATCGATCGAGGCCTGATAGGCGGACTTGCCCATCCGCATGTGCCGGACGATATTCTCGATCTCGACGATCGCGTCATCGACGAGCACGCCCGCGACGAGACTGAGCGCGAGCAGCGTCATGCCATTGAGGTCGAAGCCGAGCAGATCCATGAACCAGAAGGCGGGAATCGCCGACAGCGGGATCGCCAGCGCGGAAATCGCGGTCGCGCGCCAATCGCGCAGGAAGATGAAGACGACGATGACGGCGAGGATCGCGCCCTCGATCATCGCGTGGATCGCGCTTTCATACTGCGATTCGGTATAGTCGGTGCTGGTGTAGCGCTGGACGAACTTGACCGACGGATTGCGCTTTTCGAGCGCGCGCAACTTGTCGACCGCGGCGTGATAGACGGTGACGTCGGACGCCCCCTTGGCACGCTGGAAATCGAAGGTGATCGCCTGGCGCCCGTCGACGGTCGCGCGGCTGCGCTGCTCGGCATAGAGATCGCGGACCTGCGCGATGTCGGCGAGGCGGACGGTGCGGCCATTGCCGACGTTGATCTGCGTCTGGCCCAGATCGCTCGCGTCGCGCGCATTGCCGAGCACGCGGATCGACTGTTCGGAGCCGGCGATCTCGGCACGCCCGCCCGCGGCATTCAGATTGACCTGTCGCAGCTGCGCGTTGACCTGGCTTGCGGTCAGCCCCTGGCTCTGGAGTTTCAGCGGATCGAGGATCACGCGGATCTCGCGGCTGACGCCACCGTTGCGGCTGATCGTCGCCATGCCGGGAATCGACAGCAGTTCCTTGGTGACGGTGTCGTCGATGTACCAGGACAGCTGTTCGACGGTCATGTCGGTGGTGATCGCCGCGAAGCTCGCGACGTCGTTGCCGCTGGTGTTCGCGCGGTAGACCTGCGGTTCGAGGATGCCCTCGGGAAGGTCGCTGCGGATCTGCGCGATCGCGTCGCGCACATCGTTGACCGCGCGATCGATCGGCGTGCCGATGGTGAGCTGGATCACCGTCTCCGAATTGCCTTCGGTCACGGTCGAGTTGATCTCGTCGATGCCCTGCAGCGAGCGGACGGCGGCCTCGACGCGCTGCGTGACCTGCGTCTCCATCTCGGTCGGCGCGGCACCCGGCTGGCTGACGACGACGATCGCGATCGGGAAGTCGATGTCGGGATCGCGGTTGACGTCCATCCGCATGAAACTGACGATGCCCGCAAGCATCAGGGCCAGGAACAGCACGATCGGCGGAACCGGGTTGCGGATCGACCAGGCCGAGATGTTGCGGAAGTTCATGGCTGTCAGCTCGCCTTCTTGGTGATCGGCTTGACCGTCTGTCCGGGCGCCAGGAAGCCGCCTGCGGACTGGACCACGCGCTCCGACCCGTCGAGCCCGCCCGCGATCGTCACGCCGGCATCGGACACCTGGCCGATCGTGACGTTGCGCCGCGCGATCTTGTCGCCCGGTCCGACAATATAGACGTAATTGCCCTTCTCGTCGCTCTGCAGCGCCGAATCGGGGAGCAGCGGCGCCTGTGTCACGCCGCCGACGATCGTCGCCGCGGCGAATCCGCCGGGACGCAGCGCAGGATCATATTTCACCGCGATGCGCGCGATCCCCTGGCGGGTCTGCGGATCGATCACGGGCGAGACCTGCCAGACTTCGCCGGGATAGCCCTGCGTCGTGCCGACGGGCACGACGGTCGCACGGGCACCCGCACGCAGCCCGGCGAGATCGGCCTCGCTCAACTGCGCGCGCATCTCCATCTGGCCGCCCATCGCCATGCGGAACAGCACGCCGGCCGATGGCCCGACGATCTGGCCCGGCTCGACGCCGCGGGTCAGCACGAGCCCGGCGGCGGGCGCGCGGATATCGAGCCGGCCGTTGCGGGCACGCGCCTCGCCGAGCGTGGCCTGCGCGACCTTCACGCGCGCGGCGGCGGCATCGCGAGTCGCCGCCTTGCGCTGGAGATCGGCCTTCGAGATGAAGCCGCGATCGACCAGCTGCTTCGCGCGATCGAGCTCGGCCTGCGCGATCGTCTCGTCGGAGCGCGCGACGGTGACCGATGCGGCGAGCGACGCCGCGGTCTCGGTCTGGACCGACCGATCGACCGTGGCGAGCACCTGCCCCGCCGCGACCCAGGTGCCGGGCTCGACCAGCACACGCGTGATCATCCCGCCCTCGCCCGCGACGCCGACCGGCATCTCGCGGCGTGCGGCCAGCGTTCCCGTCGCGGAGATCGTCCGATCGACCATCTGACGCCCTGGCACCACGACCGTGACGCTCGGCAATTGTGCGTTGGGCGATGCGGCCGCGGCGTCCTTCTTGCCGGACTTGAACGCATAGACCGCGGCGACGATCGCGAGCACGAGGATCACCGCGATGATGATGTTGCGGCGGCGGTGCGACGGCGCACTATAGTCCGGCAACGCCAGCTGCTCGTCGCTATCGCTGCCGACCATCTTCGTCTCGTAATTCATGCGCGCCACAATCCTACTTCCGACCGGCCTTGTCTCGACCCGCTTCGCCGTTCACACGCTGTGTTATCTGAATAAGTCACCGTGCTCAAGCCCCTCGACGAGCGCGGAACGAATACATGCTTCGAATCCGATCTATCCGCAATGCAGTTCGACAAGGTCCGGGACGTTCAGCTTGTGTTGACCTGCGCGGCGCCACACGCCGAAACACTGTTACACGGGAGACATAGTCATGAAGATCGCATCGTTCCTTACTGCGCTTGCGGGCGTCGCGGTCGTGCTGCCGGGGGCGGCTGCCGTCGCGCAGACCGCGCCGACCACGGTCGAGCCGATGATCCCGGCGGCGGGTACCGTGCTCGACGTGACGGCGGAGGGGCGGACGACGCGCGTGCCCGATCTGGCGACGATCCGCGCGGGCGTCGTCTCGCAGTCGACGACCGCCGCGGCGGCGCTGACCGACAATGCGCAGCGTATGGCGAAGGTCCTCGCGGCATTGAAGCGTGCAGGCGTAGCGCCACGCGACGTTGCGACGTCGTCGGTCCAGCTCGCGCCGCAATATCGCTACGCCGAGAACCAGCCTCCGGTGATCACCGGATATCAGGCGACCAACACCGTCTCGATCCGGTTCCGCGACGTGGCGAAATCAGGGGCGATCCTCGATGCACTGGTCGCAGAGGGCGCGAACCAGATCGATGGACCCAATCTGTCGATCGACAAGCCTGAGGCCGCGCTCGATGAAGCGCGGAGCGACGCGATCGCGCAGGCCAAGCATCGGGCGGACCTTTACGCCAAGGCTGCGGGGCTTCGCGTGTCGCGGATCGTGTCGATCGCCGAATCGGGGCAGGACACCGGCGGCTCGCCGCAGCCGATGTTCCTGGCGCGCGCATCGATGGCCAAGGACAGCACGCAGATCGCGCCGGGCGAGAAGGACGTGACGGTCACCGTGTCGGTGCGGTTCCTGCTGAACTGACGCTTCCATGATCCTCCCCCGCCAAGGGGGAGGATCGCTGCACGCTGCACGCACGAAAAAGGCCGCCCGGTTGCCCAGGCGGCCTTTTCCGTTTCGCGTGACGATGCGAAGCTTAGCGGACGCTACCGCGACGCACGAGGTTCACGATCGCGAGCAGGATGATCGCACCCAGCAGCGACACGATGAACGAGGTCAGCGTCAGCGGCGCGTTGTTGATCGAGCCACCCGACAGGATCAGACCACCGATGAATGCGCCGACGATGCCGACGACGATGTTCAGAAGGATACCCTGCTGCGCATCAGTGCGCATGATCATGCTGGCAATCCAGCCGATGACGCCGCCGATGATCAGCCAAAGAATGAGACCCATGATATTTTCCCTCCGTTGAACCCGTATCCGGGCGATGGCGGAAAGACGTGCGAGCAGTTATTTTTGTTCCGCCCGCGTTTTGAGTTTTGGATCTCAGTACTTTTGCTGGCGCTCGTACAACGACTTATAGTGCTGGATCCGCGTGACGCGGAGCCCGGGCATGCCCGATCGGTCGATCGCGCGCTGCCAGCTGGCAAATTCCTCGACGGTCAGGCCGTAGCGCGCGCAGACGTCGTCGACGCTGAGCAACCCGCCATTGACCGCAGCGACCACCTCGGCCTTGCGACGAACCACCCAGCGCGTGGTGCTGGGCGGGGGCAGCGTATCCAGCGTCAGCTGTTCTCCGAGCGGACCGATGACTTTGCCGGGACGGATTTTCTGGTTCTCGATCATTTGTAACCTCTGATCGGGGCGGGGGGCCCCCTCTCGATACGCGAACGCGACACATAGTCGCGGGATTTGAAGATCGGCTGAAACGCCGCGGTAAACCGCATCTTCACTCGTCCTTCCACCGGGTTAATGCCGTTGCCATCGGCCCATTGAACGCACCGTGAAGCGGCGCGAACAGTTTCGGATCGATCGTCGCCCGCGCGAAGCTGGCCTGCACCACCGCGGTCGGGCTCGCTGCCTGGCGGGCGGCGATACCGACGATCAGGACCGCGAGATCACCCGGAAGGACGGTGACCTCTGCGTCGCGATCGAAACGGGGAAAACTCAGGTCCAACGGGATACTCGCGCTTAGTCTTGGGAAGCCCGGTATAACGCGAGGGGGTGAAGGGACCGTAAAACTCGGCGAAAGAGTTCGTGAACTTGTCGCTTTATTCCAATGTCTGGTCGCGTTTTTCGCTCCACTCACCTTGATCGACGTTAACGGTCGCATCTTTTTGCAACGGCTCGCCGTCGCGCTTATGTAGCGCGCATGGATCAGACCGATTTTCAGCTCGGGCCAGAGATGGCCGCAAAGCGCATCGTCGTGGCGATGTCCGGTGGCGTCGACAGCTCGGTCGTCGCCGCGCTCGCGCATGCCACCGGCGCCGAGACGATCGGCGTGACGTTGCAGCTCTACGACCATGGCGAGGCGATCGGGCGCGCGGGCTCTTGCTGTGCGGGGCGCGATATCCGCGATGCGCGCGCGGTATGCGACCGGCTCGGGATCGCGCATTACGTATTCGACCATGAGACGAGTTTCCGCGAGCAGGTGGTCGACAAGTTCGCTGACGAATATCTCGCGGGGCGTACGCCGATCCCGTGCGTCCAGTGCAACATGGGGCCCAAGTTCACCGACCTGCTGAAGCTGGCGCGCGATCTGGGTGCGGATTGCCTCGCGACGGGGCATTATGTCCGGCGGGTCGAGGGGGCGAACGGCGCCGAACTGCACCGCGGTGCCGATCCGGCGCGCGATCAGAGCTATTTCCTGTTCGCGACGACGCAGACGCAGCTCGATTATCTGCGTTTTCCGCTGGGTGGCCTGCCCAAGGCGCGCGTGCGCGAGATCGCCGCCGAACTGGGGCTCGGCGTCGCGGCCAAGCCCGACAGCCAGGATATCTGCTTCGTGCCCGATGGCGATTATGCCGGGCTGGTGAAGAAGCTGCGGCCCGAGGCGGCGGAGACTGCGGGCGATATCGTCGATCTGCGTGGCGCGAAGCTGGGCGAGCATCGCGGGCTGATCCACTTCACCGTCGGCCAGCGACGCGGGCTCGAGATTGGCGGCAGTCCCGAGCCGCTCTACGTCGTGCGCGTCGAGCCCGAGACGAAGCGGGTCGTCGTGGGGCCTCGGCGCGCGCTCGCGGTCGAGGCGGCGCGGATGACCGATATCAACTGGCTTGGCGGCGACTTTACCGGGCCGCTGACCGCCAAGGTGCGGTCGATGGCGAAGCCCGTTCCCGCGCGCCTGATCGACAACCGCGTGGTGTTCGACGCGCCCGAATATGGCGTCGCGCCGGGCCAAGCCGCGGTGCTATATGCGGGCGAGCGCGTGCTCGGCGGCGGCTGGATCGCGGAGACCGAGGCGGCACTCGCCGCCGCCTGACGCGTTGGGGCGGCATGGATATCGAAGATCTCCGCCGCCAGATGGAAGCCGCCGCCGCTGCGATGGATTTCGAAACGGCCAGTCGGTTGCGCGACCAGATCAGCGTGCTGCGCGGTGGTGGCGATGTGGCCGACACCGCCGGGCTGACCCGCCAGCAGCCTGGGGCGATGGGGCTCGGGACGAGCCAGCAGCGCATGACGCCGCCGCCGGGCTGGGTGAAGCCAAAGAAGCCCGACCCGATGACGAAGGGGCGGAAGCGGTAGGAACCCGAAAGGGTCGACGTCCCCACCCTCACCGCATCGTCATCCCAGCAAAAGCTGGGATATCATCGTGAGGCTACCGTCATCTGCCCCGCATGAAACCCCAGCTTTCGCTGGGGTGACGGTTTGTTTTGGGGCCCCCCCTTTCCGCTTCACGGCAGCAGGAACGTGCCCTCGATCGTCGTCACGCACGAGCCGCCCAACACCACCCGGTCGCCTTCGAGCCGGCAGGTCAGCTTCCCGCCACGCGCGCTCGCCTGATAGGCGGTGAAGCTGTTGCCCAGCGTCTTCGCCCAATAGGGCACCATCACCGCGTGCGCCGCGCCGGTCACCGGATCCTCGTTGATCGCATAATAGGGCGTGAAGACGCGGCTGACGATGTCGGTCGCCTGCCCCCGCGCCGCGACGATCGCGACGATCGGGAACGCCGCCAGCGCGGCAAAGTCGGGCTTCAGGTCGCGGACCACGCCCTCGTTCTCGACGATTACGAGCGCATAGCCCTTGTCGTGCCACAAGGTCTCGACGGGCGACTCGATGTTGAGCGCCGCGACGATTTCCGGGATCGCCTTCGGACTTGGCCCCCATGCCGGCAGCTCGAGCGTGTAGCCGCTGCCTGCACGCGCGACCTCGAGCATCCCCGCCTGTCGCGTCCGGAACCGGACCCGGTTGAGCGCGGTATCCGACGACAGCACGAAATGGCCGCTCGCCAGCGTCGCATGGCCGCACAACGCGACCTCGGCACCGGGCGTGAACCAGCGCAGGTCGAAATCGACGCCCTCTTCGTCCGACGCGACGATGAACGCCGTCTCGCTCAGGTTGTTCTCCTGCGCGATGTTCAGCAGCACCGCGTCGTCGAGCCACGCCGCGAGCGGCATGACCGCGGCCTGGTTGCCGCCGAACGGCGTGTCGGCGAACGCATCGATCTGCGCGAACGGTATTCTCATAGACGTTTCCCAAACCAGTGCGGCGTCACGTCCGCCTCGACCAGCGGATTGTCGGTGTCGACATGGCCCTCGGGATCGAGGTGGATCAGAACCTCGACCTTGGGGAAGGCGGTGCGCAGGTTGCGCTCGACTGCCTCGACGATGTCGTGCGCCGCGCCGACGGTCAGGTCGCGCGCGACCTCCATGTGGAACTGCGCGAACTCGTGGCTGCCGGAGCGACGCGTGCGGAAATCGTGGATGCCGCGGATGCCGGGCTGGCGCGCGGCGACGTCGAGGAACTGCGCGCGCAGATCCTCGGGCCATTCCTTGTCCATCAGCTGGTCGATCGCATTGGACGACGCCGAGAACGCCCCCCAGGCGAGCCATAGCGCGATGACGATGCCGAAGATCGGATCCGCGCCGCTCCAGCCCAGATACTGGTCGAGCACCAGCGCGACGATCACCGAACCGTTGAGCAGCACGTCCGACTGGTAATGGACGTTGTCCGCCAGGATCGCGACCGAGCCGGTCTGGCGGATGATGCGGCGCTGATAGGCGAGCAGGAACACGGTGGCGACGATCGCGATGACCGACACGCCGATGCCGAAATCGGCGCCGGTGGTCGGCTGCGGATCGTTGAACGCGAGGATCGCGCGCCACGCGATGCCCGCGGCCGAGGCGGTGATCAGCATGACCTGGAACAGCGCCGCAAGCGCCTCCGCCTTGCCATGGCCGAAGCGGTGATCATGATCCGCCGGGGTCGCGGCGAGCCGCACGCCGTACAGCGTCACCAGCGATGCGAGGAGGTCGAGCGCGGTATCGGCGAGCGAGCCGAGCATCGCGACCGAGCCGGTCGTCCACGCCGCAAAGCTTTTCAGCAGCAGCAGGAAACACGCCATCGCGACGCTGGCGAGCGCCGCGCGGGTTGCGAGCGGAATGATCCGGCGCCGTTCGTCCTGGGTCATGGGAACAACAGTCCTTCGGTCCAAGTGCCGGTTTCGCGGGTGAACAGGCGCCGCTCATGTAGGCGGTGGGCGCGATCCTGCCAGAGCTCGATGCGATCGGGTGCGATCCGGTACCCGCCCCAATGCGGCGGGCGCGGCACGTCGCCGCCCTCGAACCGCGCCTGCATTTCGGCAAAGCGGTTTTCGAAAGTGTCGCGGCTGTCGAGCGGACGCGATTGGTCGGAGGCCCAGGCACCGAGCTGCGAATCACGCCCGCGCGAGGCGAAGTAGGCGTCCGATTCGGCATCGCTCACCAGGCTGACGCTGCCCTCGATCCGGACCTGCCGGCGCAGCGACTTCCAGTGGAAGAGCAAGGCGGCGTGGCGGTTGACCGTGAGCTCGCCCGCCTTGCGGCTTTCGCGGTTGGTATAGATTACGAAACCATCGGGACCGTGCCCCTTGAGCAGCACCATCCGCACCGACGGGCGCCCATCGGCATCCGCGGTAGCGAGCGCCACCGCGTTGGAATCGTTGATTTCTGTTTCCCGCGCCTCGGCGTACCAGGCGTCGAACAGCGCGATCGGATCTTCGGACATGGCTGCGCCATAGCGAAACTTCGACGCGAGCGAAACCGCGTGAGGGAACGACTCCGACCCGCCGACGATTGACGGTAAATCGAATCGTTTCCTCAACGAAGGAACACCCAGGGTGGCAGCGCGCGCATATTGGCAGGGGCAGATCCGGCTCGCCCTCGTCTCGATCCCGGTCGAGATCTACTCCGCGACCAAGTCCGGCGCGGCGGTGTCGTTCAAGCAGATCCACGAACCATCGGGCCAGCCGATCCATTACGACAAGGTCGTCACCGGCATGGGCCCCGTCGACACCGACGAGATCATGAAGGGCTATGAAGTCTCGAAGGGCGAATATGTCCTGCTCGAGCAGGACGAGATCGACGCGGTAAAGCTCGAATCGAAGAAGACGCTGGAGCTAACGCAGTTCGTCGATGCGAGCGAGATCGACGTGCTCTATTACGAGAAGCCGTATTTCGTGGTGCCCGCCGACGATCTGGCGGAAGAGGCGTTCATCGTGCTGCGCGAGGCGCTGCGGCGGACGAAGAAGGTCGGGCTAGGCCAGCTGGCGATGCGCGGGCGCGAATATGTCGTGAGCCTGAAGCCGTGCGGGCGGGGCATGGTGCTGGAGACGCTCCGCTACGCCGACGAGGTTCACAAGGCGCAAGGCTATTTCCGCGACATTCCCGACGACAAGCCGTCCGAGGAGCTGCTCGAACTTGCCGAGGCGCTGATCACGAAGCGCAGCGGTGACTTTCATCCGCAGGACTTCCACGATCGCTATGTCGACGCGCTGAAGGACCTGATCGAGCGCAAGCGCAAGGCGAAGGGCAAGACGATCATCGACGACAAGGATACCGGCGCGAAGACCGGCTCGAACGTGGTCGACCTGATGGCGGCATTGAAGAAGTCGATGGAGAAGGCCGGCGGGACTGCGGCGGCGGAGAAGAAGGCGCCTGCGAAGAAGGCTCCCGCCAAGACCGCGGCCAAGGCCCCGGCGAAGACCCCCGCCAAGACTCCGGCCAAGAAACGTGCATAGCCCCCTCGCCCCACCCCCCGTCATCCCAGCGAACGCTGGGATCTCCCCGTTACCCGCCACCCCCCTGCCACACGAGATCCCAGCGTTCGCTGGGATGAGGGCACTGGGGGCAGGCCGTGGCTGACGCTCCCGACCCCCTCGCCCTCTACAATGCCAAGCGGGACTTCGCGAAGACCGCGGAACCCGCGGGCACGCTGGCGCCCGGCAACGGCAACAGCTTCATGGTGCAGAAGCACGACGCCACCCGGCTGCACTGGGACTTTCGCCTCGAGATCGACGGCGTGCTCAAGAGCTGGGCGGTCACGCGCGGGCCGAGCCTCGACCCGGGCGAAAAGCGGCTCGCTGTCCGTACCGAGGACCACCCGTTAAGCTACGCCACGTTCGAGGGCTCGATTCCCGCGGGCGAATATGGCGGTGGCACGGTGATGCTGTGGGACCGGGGAACGTGGTCGCCGATCAAGGGAAAATCGGCGAAGGATCTCGACAAGGGCCACCTCCACTTCGTGCTCGAGGGCGAACGGATGAAGGGCGAGTGGCTGCTGATCCGCCTGAAGCCGCGCGCGAAAGAGAAGCGCGAGAACTGGCTGCTGCGCAAGATCGACGACGCGGCGGCGGGCGGGACGGATGTGCTCGTCGAGGAGGCGCTGACGAGCGTTTCGACCGGGCGGACGATGGTCGAGATCGCGGAGGGCAAATCCTCCCCGGCACGGGGAGGGGGACCAGCGAAGCTGGTGGAGGGGGCGGGCCGCAAACGTACCACCCGCCGTAAAGGTGACGCTGGGGGCAGCCCCCCCTCCACCCCCGCGAAACGTCGCGGCGGTCCCCCTCCCCGTGCCGGGGAGGATTTTCAGGAGCTGCAGCTTTGCACCCTCGTCGACGCCGTCCCGACCGGTTCCGCATGGCTGCACGAGGTCAAGTATGACGGTTACCGCGCACTGGTGTCCGTCGCGAACGGCAAGGCCAAGGTGTTCACCCGAAGCGGGCTCGACTGGACTGACAAGTTCGCCGCCATCGCCGAGGCCGCCGCCAAGCTCCCCGTCAAATCCGCGCTGATCGACGGCGAGATCGTTGCGTTCAAAAACGGGCACCCCGATTTCTCGACGCTGAAGGACGCGATCTCGAGCGGCGGCGACATGACGCTGTTCGCGTTCGACCTGCTCGCACTCGACGGCAAGGACCTGACCGGGCTCCCCAACCTTGACCGCAAGACGCGGTTGCAGCCGATCATCCCGGCGGACGAAGACCGGCTGCGCTATTCCGACCACGTCGTCGGCGCGGGCGAGCAACTGTTCGAGACGATGTGCCGCGAGGGGCTGGAAGGCATCGTCTCGAAACGCGCCGACGCGCCGTATCTCGGCAAGCGCACTAAGGCGTGGCTCAAGGTCAAGTGCACGCATCGGCAAGAGTTCGTGATCGTCGGCTGGCTGCCCTCGGACAAGAAACGCGGGTTCAAGTCGCTGCTGCTGGGCGTCCGCGAGGGCAAGGATTATCGTTATGCGGGCAAGGTCGGCACCGGCTTTGACCAGGCGCTGATGGACGACCTGCGCGATCGACTCGACGCGCTCGATCGCAAGACGCCGACGGTCGATGCGCCCAAGGCCGCGGTGCGCGGCGCGAAATGGGTGACGCCGAAACTGGTCGCCGAAATCGCGTTCGCCGAGGTCACGCCCGATGGCGTGCTGCGCCATTCGAGCTTCATCGGGCTGCGCGAGGACAAGGCGGCAAAGGACGTCGTCGCCGAGACCCCTGCCCCGCTACCCGCTGCGGAAGAGAGCGCGGCGCCGGTAACGACCGTCACGGTCAGCAGCCGCGACCGGCTGATCTTCGAAGACTCGGACGTCACCAAGGGCGATCTCGCGGACTATTATGCCGCGGTGTCGGGGATCATGCTGCCGTTCGCCGCCAACCGCCCGATCAGCCTCGTCCGCTGCCCGCAAGGCCGGTCGCGCGCGTGCTTCTTCCAGAAACACGATGCGGGCAGCTTTGGCGATGCGGTCCACAAGGTGCCGATCCGCGAGAAGGACGGATCGACCGAGGATTATCTGTATGTCGACGATGCCGACGGGCTGGTCGCGTGCGTGCAGATGGGGACGATCGAGTTCCATGGCTGGGGCTCGTCGAACGCGACCTTGGAGAAACCCGATCGGCTCGTGTTCGATCTCGATCCGGACGAGGGGCTCGACTTCGGCGATACGAAGACGGCGGCGGAGCATCTGAAGAACCAGTTGGCGGAACTGGGGCTGGTCAGCTTTCCGATGCTGTCGGGGGGCAAGGGCGTGCATGTCGTCGTGCCGCTGACCCCGCAGGCCGAATGGCCGGCGGTGAAGGATTTCGCGGACCGGTTCGCGCGGGCACTGGCGGGCGCCGAGCCGGAGCGCTTCGTCGCGACGATGGCGAAGGCAAAGCGGAAGGGGCGGATCTTCATCGACTGGCTGCGCAACCAGCGCGGCGCGACGGCGGTGATGCCGTATTCGGCGCGAGCCAGAGCGGGCGCGCCGGTGGCGGCGCCGGTCTCGTGGAGCGAGCTGCGCGATATCGAGACGGCGGCGCGCTGGGGTGTTCGGGATAGAGCGGAACTGATCGAGCGGTCGGGGTCACGGGGTCTGGAGGGTTGGGGTGTGGCGGATCAGGTTCTGCCGGATTTGTGAGAGGCCCCTCCCCCATCCACCACCCCGGCGGAGGCCGGGGTCCAGTTGGAAAGGCGGTCGTAACGGAGCGCCATCCTTCATTAGCATCGCTGCCCAATTGGGCCCCGGCCTTCGCCGGGGTGGTGGCCTTGTTTGGGAGCGGTGCTTCGCCACGCTATACTGTTTCAAGGGAACAGGAAGGCGGCGCCCACATGACATTTTATGTTGCGCCGCCGCGTCGAAAGGTGAAACACCGCCGGCTGTATTCAGGGGCTTGAGGCATTGGACATGGCGACGCACTCCGCGCCCCCGCTAGCTACGGCGCCGGCGACCGCGTTCGACGCGGCGGTCCACGCCGACCGCTGGATCGCCGACTATTGCGCGCGTAGCACCAGCGCCGACGTGCTGTGCCCGGCCGCCGATGGCAGCGTCGATCCCGCGTGGCCGGCGATGTTCGCCGAGCTGGCGATGGTCGCCTCGGACGATCTCGGTCATATCCGCGAACGCGTCCAGCGGCACGCGGTCGACATCGGCACGGGCTTTCGCATCGCCGACGAACCCGATGAGCGGCCCTGGCCCGTCTCGCCTGTCCCGCTGCTGATCGAGGCCGGCGAATGGGCGGGTATCGAGCGCGGCGTAATCCAGCGCGCGACGTTGATGGAGACGGTGATCGCCGATCTCTACGGCGAGGGAAAGCTGGTCGCGGACGGCCATATCCCCGCCGCGCTGGTCACCGGCAGCCCGTTCTTCCTGCGGCCGATGGTCGGGCTCGACCCGCCCGGCGGCCGTCATCTTGATTTCATCGCGATCGATCTGGGCCGCGGGCCGACGGGCGAATGGCGCGTGCTCGCCGATCACCTGCGCGCGCCGGCGGGCGCGGGCTATGCGCTGGAGAACCGGATCGCGGTCGGCCGCACGCTTGGCGGGTTGCAGGATCGGCTCAACGTCCAGCGGCACGCGCCGTTCTTCGCCGCGTTCCGCGCGGGGATCGCGGCGATGTGCAAGCGGACCGACCCGCGGATCGGGCTGCTGACGCCCGGCCGGTTCAACCCGAGCTATCCCGAACAGGCGCATCTCGCGCGCTATCTGGGGCTGTTGCTGGTCGAGGGCGCCGATCTCGCCGCGCTCGAGGACAAGGTCTATGTCCGCACGATCGGCGGGCTCAAGCGGATCGATGCGCTGTGGCGGCGGCTCGATCCGCGGCTGCTTGATCCGCTGGCGTTCGACACACATTCGCAGATCGGCGTTCCCGGCCTGATCGACGCCTATGCCGCGGGCAACGTCGTGCTGTCGAACGCACCCGGCTCCGCGGTGCTGGAAGCGCCCGCCTTCTCCGCCTTCCTGCCCAATCTCGCGAAGTCGCTGCTTGGCGAGGAGCTGGTACTGCCCAACATCGCGACCTGGTGGTGCGGGCAGACCGCGGCGAAGGACAGCGTGGAGGCGAATTTCGACCGCCTGCTGATCGGTCCGGCGTTCCATGCGCGCCCGCTCGGCATGACCGGCGGGCCGACCGCGGGCGCCGACATCACCGGCGCCGCGCGCGCGGCGCTTCTGGCCGACATGGCGAACCGGCCGCAGGATTATGTCGGGCAGGAACTGGTCCGGCTCTCGACGATGCCCGTCGTCGTCGGCGATGAACTCGTGCCCCGCCCCTTCACGCTGCGCGTGTTCGCGGCACGCGGTGGCGACGGCGAATGGACCGTGCTGCCCGGCGGCTTCGCGCGGATCGGCGAGCATCCGGACGCGCGCGCCGCGGTGATGGGCGAGGGCATCTGGTCCGCCGATGTCTGCGTCTATGGCGCGGAGCCGGTTGCGCCGGTGTCGCTGCTGACCGCCGCGGATTCGCTGCAGGTGCGCCGCAATCCGGGAACGTTGCCGAGCCGGGTGGCGGACAATTTCTACTGGCTGGGCCGCTATCTCGAGCGCGGCGAGGCGCTGCTCGGCGCGATCCGGGTGATGCTGGGCAATTCGATCGACGTCGATGGCGGCGCGGGGCTGTCGCCGACGACGGTCGGCAAGCTGGTCGGGCTGATCGTCGGCGCAGGCAGCGCGCCGCATCCGCCGAGCTTGCGCCGCGCCGACCTGACCGCGCTCGCGCGGACCGCGATGGAGGACGAGGCGTGGCAGTCGATCCTGACGCTCAACCGGCACGCGCGCGAGATCGGCGAAGGCTCGCGCGATCGGTTGTCGGCGGACATGGTGCGGCTGCTCGAGGCGCCCTTCCCCACGCATCGCGGGATGCTCGAGCGCGCAGGGTCGCTGCAACGCCGCTACGCCGCGATCGCGGGGCTTTCGGCCGAGCATATGGGGCGGACCGCGGCGTGGCGGTTCCACGATCTCGGCCGGCGAGTCGAGCGGGCGATGGCGATGGCGCGCGCGATCCGGTTGTTCGGGATGCCGGGGGCCTCGCCCGACGACCTGTCGGTGCTGCTGGACCTTGCCGACAGCCAGATCAGCTATCGCCAGCGCTATCCGACCGGGATCGCGCGCGTGCCGGTGATCGACCTGGTCGCGCTCGATCCGGGCAATCCGCGGTCGCTGGCCTTCTCGGCGGAGCGGATCGCCGCGCGGCTGGCGGAACTGCCGGTGCTGAGCGACGACGAGATGGCGGAACCGCAACAGGCGCAGGCGACCGGGTTGCAGGCGATCGTGATGACCGCGACCGCGGCGGCGCTGGATGCCGAGACGCTGGGCGATATCGAGCGGCGGCTGGGGGCGGTGTCGGACGCGCTGGCGCGGCGCTATTTCCTGCAGGGTGCCGAGCCGTTGCGGACGAGTGGGCTGACGTTGGCGTGAGGGGGGACGTGAGCGGCGGCGTACTACTCCCTCTCCCCTCCGGGGAGAGGGTCGGGGTGAGGGGCAGCCAAGCCATGCTCCGCCCGGAACAGCCCCTCACCCCAGCCCTCTCCCCGCAGGGGAGAGGGAGCAAGAAGGAGGCAGCCCTCTCACCGATGGGCAGCGGGTTGCGGTCATGATCTACGATATCCGCCACGTCACGACGTTCGATTATGGCGCGAGCGTCAAGTTCGCGCGGTGCAATCTGCGCCTGAAACCGATCGACTGGCCGGGGCAGCACCTCGATTCCTATGCGCTGTCGGTCCACCCCGCCGGCCGGACCAGTACCGCGCGCGCCGAGGCGGGGCTCGCCAACGTCACGCGGCTGGTGGTCGACAGCCCGGTCCGGCACCTGACGATCGAGAGCCGGTCGCGGATGACGGTCGACCGGCTCGTGCCCATCCCCGACGCGAGCGACCCGAATCTGGGCGAGATCGCGGCGATGGCGCGCGCGAGCACCGATCTGTCCGCGGCGAGCCCGGCGAACTACATCTACCCCTCGCCGCTGATTCCGCTCGACCAGGCGATCGCGGACTATTGCGCGATCGATCTCGACCCGTCGCGCGGCGCGCTGGAGGCGGGAATCGCGCTCGCGCGGCGCATCCAGCAGGAGTTCGAGTTCGATGCGGACGCAACGCTCGTCGACACCCCGCCGCACGAGGCGTTCCTGCAACGCAAGGGCGTGTGCCAGGATTTCGCGCAGATCATGATCACGGGCTTGCGGGCGGCGGGGCTGCCTGCGGCCTATGCGTCGGGCTATATCCGGACGATCCCGCCCGAAGGCCAGCCGCGCCTCGTCGGGGCGGATGCGACGCATGCCTGGGTGCTGCTGTGGTGCGGGCCGGTGCGTGGCTGGGTCGGGGTCGATCCGACCAACGGGATCTGGATGGCGAGCGACCATATCGTGATGGCGATCGGGCGCGACTATGCGGAGATCGCGCCGGTTGACGGGGTGGTACTCGGGTCGGGGGCGCAGAACATGGACGTCAGCGTCGATGTCGCTCCGCTGGACGAGGCGCTGACCTAGGTCACCGGGTAACCCGCACTACCCTCGTCATCCCCGCGGAGGCGGGGACCCATATGCTCAAGCGGCTGCGATACGCTCGCAGGCCTGCCAATATGGATCCCCGCCTGCGCGGGAATGACGAAAAAGAGTGTTACTTGTCCTCATGCGGGTTCGGATAGGCGCCGCCGCCGCTCTCGCCGCCCTGCTCCTTGGCCGGCGCGTCGTTGACGCCGTCCTTCTCCTTGGCGCCATCGTCGTTCTTCGGCACGCCCTGCATCGGTTGCTTGTCGGTCATCATCGTTCCTCTCCAAGCATCAAACACCCCGCGCGCAATTGCGTTGCGGACGCCATCGCCCCACATAGATGCGCAAGTTAGAATGGGGACGTAAGTGGCCGATCCGTACAAGACTCTGGGTGTAGCGCGCGACGCGACCGAAGCCGACATCAAGAAGGCGTATCGCAAGCTCGCCAAGGAGCTTCATCCCGATCGCAACAAGGACAATCCGAAGGCGTCGGAAAAGTTCAGCCAGGTGACCAACGCGTACGACCTGCTGAACGACAAGGACAAGCGCGCGCGCTTTGACCGCGGCGAGATCGACGGCGACGGCAACCCGGCCTCGCCGTTCGGGTTCGGCGGCGGTGGCGGCGGGCGCCCGCAGCCCGGCGGCTTTCGCAGCGAAGGCTATGAGGGTGGTGCCGGTGGCCCCGACATGAGCGATATCTTCGAAGGGCTGTTCGGGGGCGGACAGCGGGGCGGCCCCGGCGGCTTTTCGAGCGGGTTCGGCCGCCGCGCGCAACCCAAGGGCGAGAACGTCGCCTATCGCCTGCAAGTGCCGTTCGTCGAGGCCGCGGCGCTGGAGCCGCAGCGCGTGACGCTGTCGGACGGCAAGACGCTCGACCTGAAACTCCCCGCCGGCGTCGAGACGGGCACGCAGATGAAGCTTGCCGGCAAGGGCGAGCAGGGTCCCGGCGGCGCGGGCGATGCGATCCTGACGATCGAGGTCCAGCCGCACAAATTCTTCACGCGCGACGGCGACGACGTCCGGCTGGAGCTGCCGATCACGCTGGCCGAGGCGGTGCTGGGCGGTTCGGTCAAGGCGCCGACGGTCGACAAGCCGGTGATGTTGACGATCCCCAAGGGCACTACCTCGGGCAAGACGCTCCGCCTCAAGGGCAAGGGATTCCACAAGAAAGGCGGCACGCGGGGCGACCAGCTGGTGACGCTGATGATCGACATTCCGGCGAGCGATGCGGCGCTCACCGCGTTCGTCGAAGGCTGGACCGGGCGCGAGGCGGGGAACCCGCGGGGGTCCATGGGCGTCTGAACGCGTTGTGAACGACAGTCCCCTTACGCCCGAAGCGCGCGCGCACCAGCATGGTGGCGCGCGCACCCGTCTCAATCGCGGCATGGCGAAGGTCAAGCCGGGTAGTCGCGCGTTCGAGGTTTTCAAGCGCGCGGCGATCGGCGTGTTCAACGACGGGTTCATCCATGCGGGGAACCTCGCCTATCTCGCACTGATGACGGTGTTTCCGTTCTTCATCGTGGCGGCGGCGATCCTGTCGCTGTTCGGGCAGAGCGTCGAGACGGTGCGCGCGGTCGAATCGTTCCTGAACGTTCTGCCGCCCAATGTCGGCGACCTGTTGCGCAAGCCGATCGCCGACGTGCTCGCCGCGCGAACGGGCTCGCTGCTGTGGCTGGGCGCGCTCGTCGGGTTGTGGACGGTCGGCAGCTTCGTCGAGACGATCCGCGACATCTTCCACCGCGCCTACGGGATCAAGGCGACCGCGCCGTTCTGGAAATCGCGGCTCGGCTCGTCGGCGGTGATCATCCTGTCGGTGGTGATCGCGCTGCTGTCGTTCCTCGTCCAGGGTATCCTGACCGCGGCCGAGCAGTTCATCTACCGGCTGGTCCCCTTCGCGCAGGACGCCGCGGGCTGGGTCGGGCTGTCGCGGCTGATCCCGGGCCTGCTAATGTTCGGCGCGCTGTACCTGCTTTTCTATTCGGTGACGCCGTCGCGCTATCGCTATTCGAAGTGCCGCAAATGGCCGGGTGCGCTGTTCACCACCGCCTGGTGGGTCAGCGCGACCGCGCTCCTGCCGGTGATCCTGTCGCGGCTCGGCGGGTACGACTTAACCTATGGTAGTCTCGCCGGCGTCGTCATCATGCTGTTGTTTTTCTATGTCATCGGGCTCGGCCTGGTATTCGGCGCGCATTTGAACGCAGCACTGGCGGAACCCCTTGAAACCACGCTAGAGCAACCCGCTACGGATATGCAGGTACAGGCGGGAACGGCGTGAACGGTTTGATGGCGGGCAAGCGTGGGTTGATCATGGGTCTGGCGAACGACAAGTCGCTGGCCTGGGGGATCGCCAAGAAGCTGTCCGAGGCGGGCGCTGAGCTTGCGTTCAGCTATCAGGGCGAGACGATGGAAAAGCGCGTTCGCCCGCTAGCCGAGCAATTGGGCGTCGCACGGCTGTTCGATTGCGACGTGTCCGACATGGCCGCGCTCGACGCGACGTTCGACAAGCTGGCGGAAGAGTGGCCGACGATCGACTTCGTCGTCCACGCGATCGGCTTTTCGGACAAGAACGAGCTGCGCGGGCGGTTCGTTGATACCAGCCTCGACAATTTCCTGATGACGATGAACATCTCGGTCTATTCGTTCGTCGCGGTCGCGCAGCGCGCCGCCAAGATGATGACCGAGGGCGGCGCGATGTTGACGCTCAGCTATTACGGCGCCGAGAAGGTCATTCCGCATTACAACGTAATGGGCGTGGCGAAGGCCGCGCTCGAGACGAGCGTGCAGTATCTCGCGGTCGATCTTGGCCGCGACAACATACGCGTCAACGCGATCTCGGCGGGTCCGATCAAGACGCTGGCCGCCAGCGGCATCGGCGACTTCCGCCTGATCCTGAAGTGGAACGAGCTGAACTCGCCGCTCAAGCGCAACGTGACGATCGACGATGTCGGCGGCGCGGGGCTGTACCTGCTGAGCGATCTCGCTTCGGGTGTGACGGGCGAGACCCACCATGTCGACGCCGGCTACAACGTGATCGGCATGAAAGCCGAAGACGCCCCCGACATCGCACTGGCATAGCCCCTCTCCCCCTCCGGGGAGAGGGAGGGGCCCATGCGAAGCATGGGAGGGTGAGGGCAAGGTGAGGCAACACGACGGTACCGAAGCACTGGGCCGAGCACGCCAGTTGCGCCGCGAAGCGACGGAGGCGGAAATCCGGCTATGGCAGAACCTCCGCAGCCGCCGCCTCGCCGACTTCAAGTTCCGCCGTCAGGTCTGGATCGGCCCGTTCATCGCCGATTTCCTCTGCATGGACGCCATGCTCGTCGTCGAGGTAGATGGCAGCCAGCATATCGGTGACGTGGCCTATGACGCCGACAGAACCGCCTACCTCGCGAACAAGGGATATCGTGTGATCCGTGTCTGGAACAACGACGTGATGCAGCGGATGGACGGGGTGCTTGCCGCGATCCTGTCCGCGCTTAGCAGCGTGCCCTCACCCTCCCATGCTTCGCACGGGCCCCTCCCTCTCCCCGTCGGGGAGAGGGCCAAGTGAGCGTCAATACTTTCGGGCGGATGTTCCGGTTTACGACCTGGGGTGAGTCGCACGGGCCGGCGCTGGGCGCGGTGGTCGACGGGTGCCCGCCGGGGATTGCGCTGACCGAGGCCGATATCCAGCCCTGGCTCGACAAGCGCCGCCCTGGCACCTCGCGCTTTACGACACAGCGGCGTGAGCCCGATACCGTCCGCATCCTCTCGGGCGTGTTCGACGGCCGCACCACGGGCACGCCGATCAGCCTGATGATCGAGAATGTCGACCAGCGCTCGAAGGACTATTCGGACGTCGCCAAGGCCTATCGCCCCGGTCACGCCGACTACGCCTATGACGCCAAATACGGTTTTCGCGATTATCGCGGCGGCGGCCGGTCGTCGGCGCGCGAGACCGCGGCGCGCGTCGCCGCCGGTGCGGTCGCGCGGCTCGTCGTGCCGCAGGTGCGCGTGCGCGCCTGGGTCGAGGCAATCGGCGGCGACGCGATCGATCCGGCCAACTTCGACGACGCACAGATCGACCAGAACCCGTTCTTCTGCCCCGATGCCGAGGCTGCATTGCGCTGGGAGGCTTTGGTCGACGCCGCGCGGAAATCGGGGTCGTCGCTCGGCGCGGTGATCGCGTGCGAGGCGACCGGCGTGCCGGCCGGCTGGGGCGCGCCGCTTTATGCCAAGCTCGATTCCGAACTCGCCTCGGCGTGCATGAGCATCAACGCGGTCAAGGGGATCGAGATCGGCGACGGGTTCGCCGCCGCCGCGCTCTCGGGCGAAGCCAATGCCGATCCGATGCGCCCGGGCGCGGATGGCCCCGAATTCCTCGCCAACCATGCGGGCGGAATCGCGGGCGGGATCGCCACCGGCCAGCCGATCCGTCTGCGAGTCGCGTTCAAGCCGACCAGCTCGATCCTCACCCCCGTCGAGACGATCAGCCCGACCGGCGAGGCCGCGACGATCGCCACCAAGGGGCGTCATGATCCGTGCGTCGGTATCCGCGGAGTCCCCGTCGTCGAGGCGATGGTGGCGCTCGTGCTGGCCGATCAGGCGCTGCTCCATCGCGGGCAGTGCGGCTGACCAGGGAACATACACGACGCTGAAGCGCTTGCTCTTCAATAACTTAGGAGAGTGACAATGCGCATTTTGACTTCGATCGCCGCTGCAGCCCTGATCATCCCGGGCGTGGCCATGGCACAGACGAGCACCGGCGGCGCGATGGGCGGTACAATGGGTGGCGGCACGATGGGCGGTACCGCGTCGGGCAGCATGAACGGCGGCATGTCGGGCAGCACCATGGGCCAGACCAAGTCCACGACCACCGGCTCAACCGCAACGACGCGCACGCAGCGTGGCACGAAGGCACGTAGCCGCACGCGTGGCACGACGTCTGGCACCGCCTCGGGCACGATGGGCACCGGCACGACCGGCAGCACGATGTCGGGTACGACCGGCAGCACGATGGGTGCCGACACGATGGGCGGCACGACCGGCACGATGGGCGGCACGATGGGCGGCACCACGGGCACGATGGGCGGTACGACTGGCGGCGCCATGGGCTCGACCACCGGGACCACCGGCACGCCGCGCTAATCACAGCCTCGGCTAACGAATAAGAGGCCGGGCGATCGATCGCCCGGCCTTTTTCATGTCAGTCCGAGAACGGGTCGCGGACGAGGATCGTGTCGGCACGCTGCGGGCTGGTCGACACCAGCGTCACCGGGCAGCGGATCAGCTCCTCGATGCGGCGAATATACTTGATCGCCTGCGCGGGCAGGTCGGCCCAGCTGCGCGCACCGGCCGTGGTCTCCTGCCAGCCTTCCATTGTCTCGTAGATCGGCTCCACAAGCGCCTGATCCGCGGCATGCGCCGGGAAGTAATCGAGCGTCTCGCCGCGCAAGCGGTAGCCGGTGCAGATCGACACGGTCTCGAACCCGTCGAGCACGTCGATCTTGGTTAGCGCGATCCCGGTGATGCCACCGACCGCCGCTGCCTGGCGCACCAGCACCGCGTCGAACCAGCCGCAACGCCGCTTGCGCCCGGTGACGGTGCCGAACTCGTGGCCACGCACGCCGAGGCGCTCGCCGGTCTCGTTCTCGAGCTCAGTCGGGAACGGGCCCGAACCAACGCGCGTCGTATAGGCCTTGGCGATGCCGAGCACGAAACCGACCGCCGCCGGCCCAAGGCCCGACCCGCCGGCAGCAGCACCCGAGATAGTGTTCGACGAAGTCACGAACGGATAGGTGCCATGATCGACGTCGAGCAGTACGCCCTGCGCGCCCTCGAACAGGATCCGCTTGCCCGCCGCGCGCGCGGCATTGAGATCGCGCCACACGGGCTTGGCGAACGGCAGCACGAAGCCGGCAATCTCGCGCAGCTCGGCGATCAGCCGCGCGCGATCGATCGGCGGCTCGCCGAAGCCAGCACGCAGCGCGTCGTGATGCGCGGTCAGGCGATCGAGCTGCGGGCCCAGATCGTCGAGATGCGCCAGGTCGCACACGCGGATCGCACGGCGGCCGACCTTGTCCTCATAGGCCGGGCCGATGCCGCGGCGAGTCGTGCCGATCTTGCCCGCGCCGCTCGCATCCTCGCGCAGACCGTCGAGGTCGCGGTGGAACGGCAAGATCAGCGCGCAGGTATCGGCGATGCGCAGCGTCTCGGGCGTCGCGACGACGCCCTGCGCGCCGAGCCGGGCGATCTCGTCCTTGAGCGCCCAGGGATCGAGCACCACGCCGTTACCGATGAACGACGGCGTACCACGCACGATGCCCGAGGGCAGCAGCGACAGCTTGTACACATTCTCGCCGACGACCAAAGTGTGGCCGGCATTGTGGCCGCCCTGGAACCGCACGACCATGTCGGCCCGCTCTGCGAGCCAGTCGACGATCTTGCCCTTGCCTTCGTCGCCCCATTGCGCGCCGATGACTGCTACGTTGGCCAAACTCTATCTCCTGAGGATTACCCGCAGCGCCTACAGCGCGCGGGGGCCGCCCGCTACCCAAACATGCGTGCAGACCTGTGCTTCGGGGGTATCGCCCGCCTCGAGCGCGGCGACGGTGACCCAGCCCTGCGCGCGCATCGCCGCGCCTTCGGCAGCCGGCGTGCCGAACGGCAGGAACAGGCGCCGGCGATCGACGCTCGCGGTGCGCCCGACCAGCGCATCGGCGAACAGCGAGAAACCAGTAGCCGCTTCCTCCGCGCCCGTCTCGTGGACGATCGTGTAGGTGCCGCCCCGCCCGACCTCTCGCGCGCTGCCATCGGCGAACAGCGAGAAGCCGAGCCAGCTCTGATATTCGAACCCGTGCCGCTCGGTCGGATCGAGCGTCAGCGCGACGCGACCGTCGATCGCGTCGGCAATCCGTGCGAGCGCGTCGAGCCGCGAAGCGAGCGCGCCGCTCGTGTCGAACGCGCGCAACCGCTCCATCGCCTGCGCGAACGGCCCGGCGGCCTCGATCAGCGGAAGGTAGGCGGGCGCGAGCGCGGCGACCGCGCCGGCATCCTTCGCATCGAGGCGGTCGCGCAGCGTCGCGACGTGCTCGGGCGCGACGGGGAGCGGGCCGGCGGCGAGCGTCGGCACGAGATCGGGGAGCGTGAAGTCGATCGAGGCGCCGGTGACATCGGCGGCGGTGATCATGTCGACCGCGACCGCGACGAGTTCCTGTGCGGCCGCAACCGAATCGAGCCCGATCAGCTCGCAGCCGATCTGCCGCGTCTCACGCGCGGGCGCGAGCTGCGATGCGCGCAGTTTGAGAACGGAACCCGCATAGCTCAGCCGCACCGGCCGCGGGTGATGCCCCATCCGCGTCGCGGCGATCCGCGCGACCTGCGCGGTGATATCGGGGCGGATCGCGAGCGTGCGCTGCGACACCGGATCGACGAATCGCACCGCGTCGTGCAGCCCGCCCGCCTTCAGCCGCATCTCGAGCCCGTCGGCGAATTCGGCAAGCGGCGGATCGACGCGCTCGTAGCCGTGGAGGCGAGCGGCCTCGAGCACACGGGCTTCAAGTGCCGCCGCCGAATCGGCGAAGGGCGGCAGGCGGTCTCTAAATCCCTCGGGGAGGAGTGCGGTCACTGCATCGACTCCGTGCCAAGCGCTGCCGAAATGACCCGCCACACCCCGTCCATCCCGGACATGATGTCGGCATTGCTGAACCGTATCACGCGATATCCCTGTCGTTCGAGCCAATCCGTTCGGCTGTCGTCGCGCGCTTGGTCACTATGCGTATCGCCGTCAACCTCGATGACGAGTTTCGCGTCGCGCGCGGCGAAGTCGGCGATGTAGGGACCGATGACGCACTGCCGGGTGAATTTCACGCCGCTGATTTGACGCCCGCGAAGTTGCCGCCAAAGCATTGCCTCCGCAGGCGTAGGCTCGCGCCGCATCCGCTTCGCCCGATCCAGCAGAACATCGTCGACCTTGGCCACCGCTCCCTCTCCCCCTCGGGGAGAGGGCCGGGGTGAGGGGCGCCGCGAGCGCTGCCCTTCCCAACGGCCCCTCACCCAACCCTCTCCCCGGAGGGGAGAGGGCTAGAGCAGTACCACGACCAGGCAGCAGCGTCAGCCACTGCTCCCTCTCCCCTCCGGGGAGAGGGCCGGGGTGAGGGGTGCCGCGAGCGCTGCCCTTCCCAACGGCCCCTCACCCAACCCTCTCCTCGGAGGGGAGAGGGCTAAGTAGGTAGCAGCCTTAGAAGTTCAGGCCCATTGCGGTCTTCACGCCCGGCAGCGCGCGGACCTTGGTCAGCAGGTCCGGCGTCACCGCCTCGTCGACCGACAGCAGCAGCACCGCCTCGCCGCCCGCCGAGCGGCGGCCGAGGTGGAAGGTGCCGATGTTGACACCCGCTTCGCCCAGCGCGGTGCCGAGGCGGCCGATAAAGCCCGGCGCGTCGACGTTGACGACGTAGAGCATCGGCCCCGCCAGATCGGCCTCGATCTTCACCCCGAACAGTTCGACCAGGCGCGGCGCCTGGTCGCCGAACAGCGTGCCCGCGACCGACCGCTCGCCATCCTCGGTGCGGACCGCGACGCGCAGCAGCGTGTGGTAATCGCCCTCGCGCTCGGTCCGGACCTCGCGGACCTCGACGCCGCGGTCGCGCGCGATCAATGGCGCGTTGACCATGTTGACGGTCGCGGTCTGCGTCTTGAGGAACCCGGCAAGCACCGCGCTGGTGATCGGCTTGGGGTTGAGTTCGGCGGCGGCACCCTCGCTATGCACCGAGATCCGGTCGATCGAGCCGTGCGCGAGCTGGCCGACCATCGAGCCGAGCTTGTCGGCGAGCGCCATATAGGGCTTGAGCCGCGGCGCTTCCTCGGCCGACAGCGACGGCATGTTGAGCGCGTTGGTGACGCCGCCCGACATCAGGAAATCGGCCATCTGCTCGGCGACCTGGATCGCGACATTGACCTGCGCCTCGCTGGTCGACGCGCCGAGATGCGGCGTGCTGACGAAGTTGGGCGTGCCGAACAACGGCGATGCCTTGGCCGGCTCGTCGACGAACACGTCGAGCGCGGCGCCGCCGACCTGACCCGAATCGAGCGCCGCCTTCAGCGCGACCTCGTCGATCAGACCGCCGCGGGCGCAGTTGATGATCCGCACGCCCTTCTTGGTCTTGGCGAGCGCCTCGGCCGAGAGGATGTTGCGAGTCTGGTCGGTGAGCGGCGTGTGCAGCGTGATGAAGTCGGCGCGCGCGAGCAGCTCGTCGAGCGTGACCTTCTCGACGCCCATCTCGATCGCGCGCTCGGGCGTCAGGAACGGATCGAACGCGACGACCTTCATCTTGAGCCCGCGCGCGCGGTCGGCGACGATCGAGCCGATATTGCCCGCGCCGATCAGGCCGAGCGTCTTGGACGTCAGCTCGACACCCATGAAGCGGTTCTTTTCCCACTTGCCGGCCTGGGTCGAGGCGTCGGCCTCGGGCAGCTGGCGGGCGAGCGCGAACATCAGCGCGATCGCGTGCTCGGCGGTGGTGATCGAGTTGCCGAACGGCGTGTTCATCACGACGACGCCCTTGGCCGAGGCGGCGGGGATGTCGACGTTATCGACGCCGATGCCGGCGCGGCCGACGACCTTCAGGTTGGTCGCGTGCTCGAGGATTTCCTTGGTGACCTTGGTCGAGCTGCGGATCGCGAGGCCGTCATACGCGCCGATCATCGCCATTAGTTCGGCGGGCGTCTTGCCGGTGATCTCGTCGACCTCGACGCCGCGCTCGCGGAAGATCTGCGCGGCGCGGGGATCCATTTTGTCGGAAATGAGGACTTTTGGCATGGGATTTCCTTCTTCTCCCTCTCCCCTCCGGGGAGAGGGTCGGGGTGAGGGGTGGTACGGGGAGGTAGCGTGCGTGGCAGCCCCTCACCCCAGCCCTCTCCCCGGAGGGGAGAGGGAGCGAGAATGTTAGGCGGACTTGGCGGTGGCGTAGGCCCAGTCGAGCCACGGCCCGAGCGCCTCGATGTCGGCGGTATCGACGGTCGCACCGCACCAGATACGCAGGCCGGGAGGCGCGTCGCGGTAGCCCGCCACGTCATACGCAGCGCCAGCCTTTTCGAGCGCGGCGGCCATCGCCTTGATCATCGCCTCGTCTGCACCCTCGACCGTCAGGCAGACGCTGGTACGCGAGCGCGTCGCCGGATCGGCAGCGAGATGGCCGAGCCAGTCGCGGTCCGCCACGATCTTGTCCAAGGCCGCGGCATTGGCGTCGGAGCGCGCGATCAGGCCGTCCTCGCCGAGCGACTTCGCCCATTCGAGGCTGAAGATCGCGTCCTCGACGGCCAGCATCGACGGCGTGTTGATCGTCTCGCCCTTGAACACGCCCTCGGTCAGCTTGCCCTTCGAGACGAGGCGGAACACCTTGGGCAGCGGCCAGGCGGGGGTGTAGGTCTCGAGCCGCTCGACCGCGCGCGGGCCGAGGATCAGCACGCCGTGCGCGCCCTCGCCGCCGAGCACCTTCTGCCACGAGAAGGTCGCGACATCGATCTTGGTCCAGTCGATGTCATAGGCGAACACGCCCGACGTCGCATCGGCGAACGACAGCCCCTCGCGATCGTCGGGGATCCAGTCCGCGTTCGGCACGCGCACACCGCTGGTGGTGCCGTTCCAGGTGAACAGCACGTCGTTCGACCAGTCGACCGAGTCCAGGTCGGGGATCTGGCCGTAATCGGCGCGGATCACGGTGGGGGCGATCTTGAGCTGCTTGACCGCATCGGTCACCCAGCCCTCGCCGAAGCTTTCCCAGGCGAGCGCGGTGACGGGCCTGGCGCCCAGCATCGTCCACATCGCCATCTCGTACGCGCCGGTGTCGGAGCCGGGGACGATGCCGATGCGGTGCGTATCGGGGAGCTTCAGCAGCTCGCGCATCAGGTCGATGCTGTACTGGAGGCGGGTCTTGCCGATCTTCGAGCGATGCGAGCGACCGAGCGAGGCGGTGGCGAGCTTGTCCGCGGACCAGCCCGGAGGCTTCGCGCAGGGACCGCTGGAGAAAAAGGGGCGTGCCGGTTTGGTGGCAGGCAGCGCGGGCGCACCCGTGGCGGGGGCGTAGGTCGTATCAGTCATGTATCTCTCCTCACAGAGAGCACGCGCGGCGTTGGGACCGCGTGGCCCGTTGCCGGCCCTAAACACGTGGCGCGGGGAGTCAACCGCTCCGGACTCGCTCCACCGCGCCGCACCCTCGCCCCGTCACCCCGGGCTTGTTCCGAGGCGGATGGTGCAGCACGTCGTCCATCATGCGGGGTAAGACGATGGGCGAACACGGAAATACGCGCAGCGTCACGGCGATGGCGATGCTGGCATTGGCGCTCGCCGGCTGCGGTCGCGCCGATCGCCCCGCAGCCCCGCAACAGACGCGCCCCAACCTGTCGGTCCCGAGCAATCGCGAGACCGCGCAGTGTCTTGCCGACCTGCGCGAGCTTCATGTCTCGTTCCAGGTGCTGCCGGACCGCGAGACCGGGCCCGGCTGTGGCCTGTCGGGCACGGTGAAGCTCGTCGACATCGGCGTGCCGGTCGCCAATCTCACCGCGGTGCGCTGCGGCGCGGCGCGGGCGTTCATCGGCTGGACCCGCAACGCGGTCGCTCCCGCCGCCTACCAGATGCTCGGCAGCGAACTTGCACGGATCGACAGCATGGGCAGCTATGCGTGCCGCAACGTCGTCGGCTCGGCGCGGAACGCTACGCGCCGCTCAGGCCATGCGATCGCCAACGCGGTCGATGTCGGCGGATTCGTGCTGAAGGACGGGCGGCGGATCACCGTGTTGAACGACTGGAATTCGCCCGATCCGCAGGTGCGGCAATTCCTCCAGACGATCCGCGCGTCGGCGTGCAAGCGATTCGGGACGGTGCTCAGCCCCGACTACAACGCCGCGCACCGCAACCACCTGCATCTCGAAGACGATCGCGCGAATTTCTGCCGTTAGTACACTGGTCTAGCGGCGTGCGCCCGTTTCCTCTAATCCCGCCTGAATGACAGATACACGCATACCGTCGCGCGTTTTCGCGAATGCCAGCCAGGACGCCGAGTCCGCTCGCGAGATCGTTTCCACCCCGCAAACCCAGCATGCGCATTACCGCCTCGCCTTCCAGGACATGGACTTCCTGCTCCGCGAAGACCTGCGCCCGGTGCGGTTCCAGCTCGAGCTGCTCAAGACCGAACTCGTCCTCGAGGAGGCGAAGATCGCCTCGACCTTCGTGTTCTACGGCTCGGCGCGGATTCCCGAGCCTTCGAAGGCCAAGGCACTGCTCGAACTCGCCACCGACGAAAAGTCGAAGAAGATCGCCGAGCGGCTCGTCGAGAAGTCGAAATATTACGACGTCGCGCGCGAGCTCGCCGCCAAGGTCAGCGTGCTGCCGCGCGACGAGCGCGGCTGGCGGCAGTTCGTGGTGTGTTCGGGCGGCGGTCCGTCGATCATGGAAGCCGCGAACCGCGGCGCGACCGATGTCGGCGCCGAATCGATAGGGCTCAACATCGTCCTGCCGCACGAGCAGGCGCCCAACCCCTATGTGACCCCGTCGCTGTCGGTGCAGTTCCATTACTTCGCGCTGCGCAAGATGCACTTCCTGCTCCACGCGCGCGCGCTGGCGGCATTCCCGGGCGGGTTCGGGACGTTCGACGAGCTGTTCGAGCTGCTGACGCTGATCCAGACGGGCAAGATCCAGCCGATCCCGGTGCTGCTGTTCGGCCGCGCCTTCTGGGAGCGGGTCGTGAATTTCGATGCGCTGGTCGAGGAAGGCGTCGTCAGCGAGAAGGATCTCGGGATCTTCCGTTATGTCGAGACCGCGGACGAGGCGTGGGACGCGGTGCAGTCATTCTACCGCGAGCGGGCTGCGGAGGACGCGGCGGACGCCTGACGCTCTGCTCCCTCTCCCCCTTCCGGGGAGAGGGTCGGGGTGAGGGGCTGTTCCAGGTGACGCGCTGCTGGGCTGCCCCTCACCCCAGCCCTCTCCCCGCAGGGGAGAGGGAGCAGAAAGGCACTACTTCTCCGAGCGGGCGCCCTTGCGCGCGGCTTCGGGATCGACCGACGGCGCGCCCGAGGCGGGGGTGCCGGTGTTGGCGATGTCCGCAGTCGGTGCGCCCTCGGTGGCCGCGGCTTCCGCAGCGTTCGCGGTGGCGGGCTGATCCTTCGCCGCCGGCGCGGCGCCCGCAGCAGGCGCCGCCGGGAGCGGCAGGTTCGAGCCCTGCTGGTTGAGATACAAGATCACGTTCGCGCGGTCCTGCGCGTTGCCGAGGCCCGCGAACGTCATCTTGGTGCCGTTGGCGAACTTGCGCGGGCTGGTCAGCCACGCGTTCATCTTGTCGAAGTCCCACTTGCCGCCGACGCCCGCGAGCGCTGCCGAGAAGGCGTAGCCGTTCTTGCCCTTGGCGATTTCCTCGCCGACCGTGCCGTACAGGTTCGGGCCGACACCGTTCGCGCCGCCCTGGTTGATCGTGTGGCAGGCCGCGCACTTCTTGAACACCTCGGCGCCCTTGGCGGCGTCGGCGGTCGGCAGCAGCGAGGCGATCGGTACTTCGGCGGCAGCACCCTCGCCGCCCTCGGCGACCACGCCCTCGATCGCATAGCCCATCTTCTCGGGGCGCTCGCCGTGGAACATCATCCCACCGACGATCGACAGTCCGAGTGCCGCACCACAGCCTGCGAGCACCCAGCCGGCGATCGTATTGGTCCGATTGTCCATCTTGTGCATCCGCCCTGTTCTGTTTGGGATAGCCATAGAAAAGGCGGACGCGCACCGCAACCCGCGGCTGCACCCACTCTTGAACATGCGCGCCCGCCTTAGTACGCGCCCGGCGCATGGAAAACTTCGCCGCACCCGCCCGCCCCATCGTCGCGCGGATGACAGAAGCCGCCGCCGCAGACCCCACGCGCGCGGTCGCATTCCAAGGCGCGCCGGGCGCCAACAGCCATGTTGCGGCGGTCGAGGCGTTCCCGGATGGCCTCCCCCTGCCCTGCTTCGATTTCTCCGACGCGATCGACGCGGTGAAGGACGGCCGTGCCGACTGCGCGATCATCCCGATCGAGAATTCGCTGCACGGCCGCGTCGCCGACATTCATTTCCTGCTGCCCGAATCGGGGCTGGTCATCACCGGCGAGCATTTCCTGCCGATCCGCCATGCGCTGATGGGGACAGGCCCGCGCGACGGGATCCGCCAGGCGATGAGCCACCCGCAGGCGCTCGGCCAATGCCGCCACTGGCTGAAGGCGCACGGGATCGAGCCGGTGAGCTATCCCGACACTGCGGGCGCGGCGGCGGTCGTCGCCGAGCTCGGCGATCCGACGATCGCCGCGCTCGCGCCGCCGGCCGCCGCGGGGCTGTACGGACTGGAACTGCTCGCGACCGACATCGCCGATGCGGATCACAACACGACGCGGTTCGTGGTGCTGGCGCGGGGCGGCAAGCCGCCGGCGGCGCAGGAGCCGGTCGGCGGCGCGTGGATGACGACGCTGATCTTCGAGGTGAGGAACGTCCCCGCCGCGCTCTACAAGGCGATGGGCGGCTTCGCGACCAATGCCGTCAACATCACCAAGCTCGAAAGCTATCAGCGCAACGGGAGTTTCTCGGCGACCGAATTCTACGCGGACGTGGTCGGCAAGCCCGGTGACGCGAACCTCGATCATGCGCTGGAAGAACTGGGGTTCCATTCCAAGTGGCTACGCGTGCTGGGGACGTATCGCCAAGCGCGCTCGCGGGGGTAATCAACTCACTCCGTCATCCTGACGAAAGTCAGGATCCAGAGTAACAAAAGCCACCGATCGTGGCTCTGGATCCTTACTTTCATCAGGATGACGATGCGCTAGTTCGCGGCGGGCAACCGCAGCCGGACCAGCAACCCGCCAAGATCCTCGCTCTCCTCGAGCGCGACGGTTCCCTCGTAGATCTCCGCCACGTCGCGCACGATCGCCAGCCCCAGGCCGGTCCCGGGCTTGCCCGTATCAAGCCGCACGCCGCGATCGAAGATGCGGACACGTTCTTCCTCGGGGATGCCGACGCCGTCGTCCTCGACGAGGAATTCGACGAACCCCGATTGCGCGCCGACCGTCACGAACACACTCCCGCCGCCATATTTCGCCGCGTTCTCGATCAGATTCCCGAGCATCTCGTCGAGATCCTGCCGCTCGACATGAACCTGCAGCCCGCGCGGCCCGGTCACGTCGATCCGGACATGGCGATACAGCCGCCCGACCGCACGCTCGACCGATTCGAGGCTCGGCCACACATCGGCGCGGCTGTGCGCAGACCCGCGCCGGCCCACCGCGCGCGCGCGCGCGAGGTGATGATCGACCTGCCGCCGCATCGTCCGCGCCTCGCGGATCACCGTGTCGGCCAAATCGTCCGACTGCGCGGTGGCGGCATTCATGATCACCGTCAGCGGCGTCTTGAGCGCATGCGCGAGGTTGCCGGCGTGGCGTCGCGCCTCCTCCGCCTGGCGTTCGTTATGCTCGATCAGCGCGTTGAGTTCCTCAACCATCGGCGCAACCTCGACGGGCATCGCGCTCGACACGCGGTTCGACTGGCCCGCGCGCATCCGGGCGATCTCCTCGCGCACGCGGCGCAGCGGCCATAGCCCGTAAAAGGTCTGGAGCGCCGCCATCACGATCAACCCGAGCGCGAGCAGCGCGAAGCTGCGGACGAGCGTGCGGCGCAGCGTCGTGATCTGTGCGTCGAGCCCGTCGCGGCTCTGCGCAACCTGGAACCGCCAGTGGACCTTGGAGCCGGGGATGACCGCGTCGCGCTCGACGATCCGCAGCTTCTCGTCGGGGAATTGCGTGCTGTCGTAGAAATGCGCGTTGCGATCGTCGTGCGGGCCGCCGAACGCGAGCTTGCGATCCCAGAGCGAGCGCGACGGGAAATCCTCGCGCCCCTTGCCCGAGACCTGCCAGTAGAGCCCGGAATAAGGCTCGACGAAGCGCTGGTCGGCGGCCGCGTCGCGCGAGAAGATCACTTCCCCCTCGGGCCCGATCTCGGAGGAATTGAGCAGCGACCGCAGGACATATTCGAGCTGGTCGTCGAAATTGCGCGTCACCGCCTGCGTCAGCACGCGATCGAGCGCGAACCCGCCGCCGCTGAGCAGCACGACGATCCAGACCGCCGCGATCAGGATCATCCGTCGCGACAGCGATCCCTTCACGGCCGCCGGCACGCGGATCGGTCCCTCTGTCAGCGGCGCGGTGTCCATGGCCGGACCGATCAGGCGTCCGGATCTTCGAGGCTGTAGCCAAGGCCGCGGATCGTCGTGATCACGTCCTGGCCGAGCTTCTTGCGGATCCGCGTGACGAACACCTCGATCGTGTTCGAATCGCGATCGAAATCCTGGTCGTAGATATGCTCGATCAGCTCGGTACGGCTGACGACCTTGCCCTTGTGATGGAGCAGATAGCTCAGCAGCTTATATTCCTGCGCGGTCAGCTTCACGGGCTCGCCGGCGCGCGTGACCTTCCCGCTGCGCGTGTCGAGGCGGATGTCGCCCGCGGTCAGCTCGGACGAGGCATTGCCCGACGCACGACGGATCAGCGCGCGAAGACGCGCGATCAGTTCCTCGCTCTGGAACGGCTTGGCGACGTAATCGTCCGCGCCCGCATCGAGCCCGGCAACCTTGTCCGACCAGCTGTCGCGCGCGGTCAGCACGAGCACGGGCATCACCTTGCCCTCTTTGCGCCAGCGATCGAGCACCGTCAGGCCGTCGATCTCGGGCAGGCCGAGATCGAGCACGACCGCGTCGTAATTCTCGGTCGAGCCGAGGAAATGCCCTTCCTCGCCATCGACCGCGAGATCGATCGCATAGCCGGCCCCCTCGAGGGTATTCTTCAATTGCTGGCCGAGATTCGGCTCGTCCTCGACGATCAGAACGCGCATGATACTCCTCTCGATTGGGGCTTTCAGCGACCCGTGCGGCCGACGATCTGGCCGGTGCGGCCATCGACGTCGACCCAGATGACGGTTCCATCGCGCAGGAATTTGAGCGTGTAAATGGCGCTGCCCGAATCATAGTCGGAGCCGAGATACTGCGCGCCCCGCATCGTCGGGATCACGCGCGACTCGATTTCGCGCAGCGACGGGGCACCGGTCTTGCGCGCCTGCAACGCCGACATCTGGTCGCTGCGACGCTGGAGGGGCTCGCCCGCCACCAAAGGCGCGGCGCCGATCAGGAATGGCGCTGCGGCCAGGGTCGCAAGAAAAAGCAACATCTTCATCGCCGTGACATAGGGCCCCGGCATTGAACAGCCTGTGAATGATCGTGACAGGCCGTGGACAGCACGAAGCCGGCGAGGTGTAACTTGCCTGCATCACCTCGCCCCCCTAGGTGGCGCGGACATGGCAGCACCAATCTTAGCATTCGAAGGCCTCGGACTCGTCCAGGGCTCGGGATGGCTCTTTCGCAACCTCGACATCCATATCGGACCGCGCGACCGGCTCGCGCTCATCGGCCGCAACGGCGCGGGCAAGACGACCTTGCTCAAACTGCTCGGCGGTAGCGTGATTGCCGACGAGGGGCGCAGGGTGATCGTCCCCGGCACGCGCGTCGTGATCCTGGAGCAGGAGCCCGATCTGCGCGGCTTCGCGACGCTGCGCGATTACGTGATGGGCGGCGACGATGCGCCGGTCAGCTACGAGGCTGATTCGATCGCCGACCAGCTCGGCATCGACCTGTCGCGCGAGGCGGGGTCCGCGTCGGGCGGCGAGCGACGCCGCGCGGCGATCGTCCGCGCGCTCGCGCAGGATCCCGACGTGCTGCTGCTCGACGAGCCGACCAACCATCTCGACATCGGCGCGATCGAATGGATCGAGGACTGGCTCAAGCGCTTCCGCGGCGCGTTCGTCGTCATCAGCCATGACCGTACGTTCCTGACCCGGCTCACCAAGCAGACCTTGTGGCTCGACCGCGGCGCGATCCGCCGCGCGGAGATCGGCTTTGGTGGGTTCGAGGCGTGGACCGAGCAGGTCTATGCCGAGGAACAGCGCCAGGCCGAGAAGCTCGACGCACGGCTGAAGCTCGAGGAGCATTGGCTGCTGCGCGGCGTCACCGGGCGGCGCAAGCGCAACCAGGGCCGCCTGACCAAGCTGCACGAGATGCGCGCCGAACGCGCATCGATGATCGGGCCGCAGGGGTCGGCGAACCTGACGACCGCCAGCGACGACAGCAAGTCGAAGGTCGTGATCGACGCGAAGAACGTCACCAAGGCGTATGGCGACCGCACGATCATCGGCGACCTGACGTTGCGCGTCACGCGCGGCGACCGGATCGGCATCGTCGGCCGCAACGGCGCGGGCAAGTCGACGCTGCTGAAGCTGCTGACCGGCGAGATCCAGCCCGACAGCGGCTCGATCAAGCTCGCCCAGACCTTGGACGCGGTCGTGATCGACCAGCAGCGCAGCCTGATGGCACCCGAGAAGACGGTGCGCGAAGTCGTCGTCGACGGCGGCGAGTGGATCGACGTGCTCGGCGTGCGCAAGCATATCCACGGCTATCTGAAGGACTTCCTGTTCGACCCGAACATGGTCGACGCGAAGATCGGGTCATTGTCGGGTGGCGAGCGGTCACGCCTGTTGCTGGCGCGCGAATTCGCCAAGCCGTCGAACCTGCTCGTGCTCGACGAGCCGACCAACGACCTCGATCTCGAGACGCTCGACCTGTTGCAGGAGGTGATCGGCGATTATGACGGCACCGTCCTGATCGTCAGCCATGACCGCGACTTCCTCGACCGGACCGTGACGATCACGCTCGGGCTCGACGGCTCGGGCACGGTCGACGTGGTCGCAGGTGGCTATGAGGACTGGGAGAAGCGCCGCGCCTCGACGACCACCGGCAAGCGTGCATCAAAGAAGGTTGCCGCGACCGCGCCGGTGGCGGCGCCGCGCGCAAAACTGACCTACAAGGATCAGCGCGACTATGAGCTGCTGCCCAAGCGAATCGAGGAACTCGACGCGCAGATGGCGGCGGATGCGATCAAGCTCGCCAAGCCCGACCTTTACATGCGCGACAATGCGACGTTCGCGAAGCTGACCAAGGCGATCGAACAGGCAAGGGCAGAGAAGGATGCGGCCGAGTTGCGCTGGCTCGAACTGGCCGAGATGGTCGAGGGCGCACGCTAATCGACAGCAAAAGTCGAAAACTAAACTGAGTTAAGGTCGCAATTCGTTGACTTATGTTGCGGTGCAATGCATGGGCCAAGCGATAATTTTGGAGAATACCATGAAGCTCAAGGCCCTTACCGGCAGCGCACTCGCTGTTGCCATGATGACCACCTCGGTTGCAGCATCGGCTGCCCCCGTTGCGAACGCTGCCAGCAGCCTGTCGCTGTCGAACGCACGCGTCGGTTCGGCAACCACCGGCGAGAGCAAGCTCGCAGGCGGCGGCGGCATCTTCGCAATCCTGATCGCAGCTGGCGTTGCTGCAATCGGCATCGTTGCGATCGTCAAGGACGACAACAACGATTCGGACAGCAACTAAGAGTTGTGGGCCGGCGCTTCGGCGCCGGCCCGTTCGTTTCAGACTACCGATCCGGAGCCGCAGCCGGCCTAAAGCGCCCTGCCCATGCGACCCGCCAGATCGACGACATATTGCCACGCGATGCGCCCCGAGCGGCTGCCACGACGCGTCGCCCAGCCGACGGCCTCGCCCGGCTCGAACGCCAGATCATACCGCTCCGCATACGCCGTGACGATCGCAAGATACGTCTCCTGATCGAGCGCGTGAAACCCCAGACTGAGACCGAATCGATCCGCCAGCGCCAGATGGTCGTCGGCCGAATCGCGCGGGTTGATCGCGCTCTCCTGCTCGGCGATGTCGCGCGGCGCGAGATGGCGCCGATTCGCGGTGACGAGCAGCCGCACATTGGCGGGCCGCGGTTCCGCGCCCCCTTCCAGCACCGAGCGCAACGCCCGTGCCTCCGCCGGCACCTCGAACCCCAGATCGTCGACGAACAGCGCGAAGGCGCGCTCCTGCCCTGCCAGCATCGCGAACAGCGTCGGCAGGCTGTCGAGGTCCGACACCTCGATCAGCGCGAGATCGCCGCCATCCGCCTGGATCGCAGCGACCGCGCTTTTCACCAGCGCGGACTTGCCCGTGCCGCGCGCGCCCCACAGCAGCACGTCCTGCGCCGCGTAGCCGCGCGCCAGCCGATAGAGATTCGCCAGCAGCGACGCCTTTTGCCGGTCGAGCCCGATCAGCATCGCCAGCGGTAGCGGCGCAAACGCCCGCGCCGCGACCAGCCCGCCGGCACGCCAGACATAGGCCGGGTGCGCTCGCAGGTCGGCCGCGGGCGGCGGTGGCGGGGACAGGCGTTCGAGCGCGGCGGCGATACGGTCCAGCGGGTCGGTCATCGCGTGCTCTTGGCCGTGCGCCCCGGTCGTGACAAGAGTCAGCGCAGTTGGCGCAGATGCCCCGCGATCGCCGCATCGCCGGGCGCGAGGCGATTGGCCTTGACGAGCAGCTGCCGGGCGCCCTCCTCGTCGCCATTCGCGGCCAGCGCGACGCCGTAGGCATCGGCAGCCGCCGCGTGCATCGGCGACAGGCCATAGGCCGCGCGGCCATAGCGGACCGCGATCGCGCCATCGTCGCTGCCCGCATAGGCGAGCGCGAGATCGGCGAGGACCGCACCGTCCTGGTTGCCGACCCGGCGGCGGATCCCCTCGAGCGTCTCGATCGCGCTGTCCCAGTCGCCCGATGCGACCTGCCAATGGCCGAGCACGCGCTGGCCCGCGAGGCTTTGCGGGTTCTGCGACAGATAGAGCGCCAGCGCGGCCGCCGCGTCCTCCGCGCGCCCGGCGCGGCTGCGCGCGTCGACCAGCCGGAGCATCGTCGGCTCGTCGAACGAGAGGTCCGCGGCCTGCGCGAAGACGCCCGCCGCCTCGGCATAGCGCCCCGCCGCGACCAGCGCATCGCCGAGCGCAAGCTGCGCCGCCGGCGCACCGGGGGCGACGCCCGCAAGCGACCGCGCGCGTGCAATCGCGCCTGCCGTATCGCCCGCGGCGATCTGGCCGCGGATCACCCCGAGCACATAGGTCGGATCGCCCGGCGCGGTCGCGGCGTCCGCCATGAGCGCACCGATCGCGGTGTCGGTCGCAAAGACCGATGCCGGCGCCACGGGGCCCGCTGCGGCGCGATCGCGGAACGACGCAGCCGAGCCCGCGTCGCCAACCGCGTCGAACGCACGCGCGATCAGCGTCAGCGAATAGACATCCGCGTCGGGACGCAGACCGATCGGCCGGAGCGTGTCGAGCGCACCACGTGGGTCGCCAGACCGGAGCAGCGCCGCGCCAAGCAGCTGGCGCGCGACGATGTTGAGCGGCTGCAGCCCGACGAGCTGCCGCCACGACGCCGCCGCCTGCTCGAACTTGCCTTGCGCATAATCGAGGCTGCCGGACAGCAACAGCGCACCCGGCAGCCCGTTGATCGTCCCCCCCGCGGCGCGCAGCAACGACCGCGCGAGATCGATCCGGCTTGCGCGCGCGGCGAGCGCGGCCTGGAGGTACAGCGCCTGCGGGCTGCCGGGACGCGCCAGCAGCGCGCGACGCGTGACCGCGAGCATGTCGGCACTCCGCCCGGCATCGCCCAGCGTGGCGGCATATTCGATCAGCGCGGGGTGGTAATAGGCATCGCGCGCCAACGCCGCCTCGAACCAGGGGAGCGCAGCGATCAGGCCATAGCGGCTGCGGATCACTTCGCCCTGCAACGTCAGGATCGCAGGGTCGCGCGGCGCGAGCGCCACCGCGCGGGCGGCCGCAAGCGCGGCGCCACCGACATCGCCGGTCGTCAGGCGGAGCCGGCCGAGATCGGTCCACGCCGCTGCATCGCCAGGTGCACCGCCGATCAGCGCCTCGAGCCGCGCGCGTGCATCGACGACGTTGCCCTGCGCCGCCAGCGCGCGTGCGGAAATCCGCGCGGCATAGCCCGCGTAACGCGGCAAGGCCTGCGCCGCTTCGTCGAGCGCACCGTCGGGATCGCCCTGCAGCAGATCGGCATGCGCCTGGAGTTGGTGGAGCCGCTCGGCGGGCAATCCCGCATCTTGCGCGCGCGAAAGTTCGGCGTCGGCGGCCAGCCCGTCGCCGAGTTCGAGATAGGCACGCGCCAGCACCGCATGCGCGAGTCCCCAATCGGGTTGCGCGGTGACCGCCGCCTGCGCGTTGGTGCGCGCCGCGCTGTAATTGCCAGCGTCCAGCGTCGCCAGGCTATCGGCGAGCAAGCGGCGCGCATCAGGCTTCGGCGGTCGCAGCGCCAGCGCGACACCGACCCCGACGACGATCAGGCACAGCAGCCCGATCGCCAGCAGGCGCACGCGCGCGCCCGAAAGCGCCGCGGGCATCGTCAGCCGCCGCCGCCGCTTGCGCCGGCGCAGCATCGGATAGCGCGCGTCAGCCATGCAGGTCGTAGCTTTTCAGCAGATCATACAGCGTCGGCCGGCTGATCCCGAGCAACCGCGACGCGCCCGAGATATTGCCGTCGGCGCGTACGAGCGCCTGGCGGATCGCCTTGCGATCGGCGAGTTCGCGCGCCGCGCGCAGGTTCAGCGCGGCCGCATCCTCGGCCTTGCCGTCGAGATCGAGATCGATCGCGGTGACCAGCTTGCCATCGGCCATGATGACCGCGCGCTTGATCCGGTTTTCCAGTTCGCGGACGTTGCCGGGCCAGCCCCAGCCGTCGATCGCCGCGCGCGCGTCGGGAGCAAGACCGGTCACGGCGGGGTTCATCGACGCAGCGTAGCGCGTGACGAAATGACGTGCGAGCAATACCGCATCGCCGGTCCGGTCGGCGAGCGCCGGGATCCGCACGACGATCTCGGCCAGGCGATAATACAGGTCCTCGCGGAACCGCCCGTCGGCGACCATCGCGTCGACATTCTGGTGCGTCGCACAGACGATTCGCGTATCGACCGGGATCGCCTTGCGCCCGCCGACCCGCTCGATCACGCGCTCCTGGAGGAACCGCAACAGCTTGACCTGCAGCGCGAGCGGTACGTCGCCGATCTCGTCGAGGAACAGCGTGCCGCCCGCGGCCTGTTCGATCTTGCCCTCGGTAGTCTTCACCGCGCCGGTGAACGCCCCCTTTTCGTGCCCGAACAATTCGCTCTCGAGCAGGGTCTCGGGAATCGCCGCGCAGTTGATCGCGACGAAATTGCCGCGCGCACGCGGCGAGGCCTGGTGCAGCCCGCGCGCGAGCAGTTCCTTGCCGGTCCCGCTCGCGCCCAGCAGCATCACCGATACGTTGGCAGGCGCGACGCGTTCCAGCGTGCGCGTCACCACGGCCATCTCGGGCGACGCGCTGATCAGACCGCCGAACCCGCCCGAGTCGATCCGCGCGGCAAGACGACGATTCTCCGCCTCCAGCGCGTGGACGTGAAACGCGCGGCTGACGATCAGCCCCAGCGCATCGATATCGATCGGCTTGGCGTAGAAATCCCAGGCCCCGTCGGCGATAGCCTGCAGCGCACTTTCGCGCGCGCCGTGCCCCGAGGCCACGATCACCTTGGTATCGGGCTTCATCGCCAGGATGTCGCGCAGCGTGGCGAAGCCCTCGGTGACGCCGTCGGGATCGGGCGGCAGGCCAAGATCGAGCGTGACGACCGCCGGCTCGTGCGCGCGGATCGCGTCGAGCGCCTGCGTCCGATCGCTGGCGACGACGATCTCATAGCCTTCATACGCCCAGCGCAGCTGCCGCTGGAGCCCGAGATCATCCTCGACGATCAACAGGACGGGGCGGTCCTTGTCGCTCATGCGGCCACCTCCAGCGATGCGACGGCGGGCAGCAGGATGCGGAAGCGCGTGCCCTCGCCTTCGCGGCTGACGACGTCGAGCGCGCCGCCCATCGCATGGACCAGCTGCCGCGCCTCGAACGCGCCGATGCCGAAGCCCGCGGTCTTGGACGACACGAACGGGCGGAACAGCTGGTCGCGTACGAAAGCGGGGCTCATCCCGCAGCCATGATCGATGACGTCGATCGCCACGCGGTCGCCCACGGTCTCGATCGACAGCAGGATGGGATCCTCCGCGCGGCTCGCTTCGACCGCGTTCTGGACGAGCAGGCCGAGCACCTGTTCGAGTCGCGCGGCGTGGCCGAGCGCGCAGGCCGCCGCCCCTTGCGTGACGATCGGATGCTGCGCCCGGCGGGCGGTGGCGACGCGCGCGACGACCGCGGCGACGTCGACCGGCTGGAGCGGCTCGCCGCGGACGGGGCCGTGTTGCGAGAGGCGGGCGAGCAGCGCATTCATGCGATCGGACGAATCCTTGAGCGTGGCGACCATGTCGACGCGGAAATCGGGGTTGTCGGCGTGGCGCTCGGCATTGCGCGCGACCAGGGTCAGCTGGCTGACGAGGTTCTTGATGTCGTGCAGGATGAACGCGAAACGCCGGTTGAACTCGTCGAAGCGCGCGGCATCGGCGAGCGCCGCGTGTGCGCGATCCTCGGCGAGATAGCTTGCCGCCTGCCGCCCGGCGACCCGGAGCAGATCGAAATCCTCCCAGTCGAGCGCGCGGTCGACCGGCGGTCGCGACAGCACGATCGCGCCGACCAGCGCGCCGCCCATCGCGCCACCATGGACCAGCGGGACGATCGCCCACGCGTCCGTGCAGGCGCGCAGCCAGTCGGGAACGCTAGCCATGTCCTCGGGCGGCGCGGTGCCGGCGCGGACCCGGTCGAGCTCGACGATGCGCGCGTCGCTGGCGAGAAAGCTGGCCAGCCGCTCGTCCTGCTGCCCGGAGGCGTCGGCGCAATCCCAGTTCCAGGTCGCCCCCGGTCCGAGCGATGCACCGTCGGGCACCAGCAACAGGCCGCCCGGCGAATCGGTCAGGTCCGCGATCGACTTCACGACGCGCGCCTGGAGCGAATCGGCGCCGGCACCCGGCTTGCCCAGCGTGTCGGTGAAGCGCTGCCATTCCGCGCGATAATCATAGCGGTGGCGGAAGAGATGCTTGGCGACCTTCACCTTGGTCCAGGCGCGCAGCCACGGGGTCGACAGCAGCGTCAGCACGCCCGCGGTCGCGCCGAACACGATCGCGGTCTGCGCGACGCGGACATAGGGACCGGCATAGGTGGCGGCGATGCTGGTCGCGAGCGCGGTCAGTCCGGCGTACAGGATCAACGCCACCGCGGAGAGAGCGCGGACCGCGATCGGCCGCGACAGCGCGATCGTCCAGTCGCCGCTGCGGTGCACGGCGACCACCAGCAGCGCCGCGACCCCGGTCATGATCACGCCGCGCACGACGATCGACACACCAATCCAGCGCATCTCGAAATAGATGCCGGCCGCGACGATCAGGTCGATGCTCCACATCGCCGCGAGCGCGAGCACGACCAGCCGGACGCCGCCGCGCGACGGGGGCGCCGCCTGGTAGAGGTGATGGACGAGCACCAGGCCACTGACCGCGCTCATCATCAGGAAGACGGTGCGCGCCGATTCGACCGCGGCCAGCGCATCGGCGTCGAGCCCCATCCGGCCTGCGACCGCGAGCAGCGCGGCGGTCCCGGCGAGCGCCATCACGACGAAATACACGGCCCCCAGCGCATAATTGCCCGCGCGATCGCGCCGGACGAGCGCGAGCATGAAGCCGAGCCACGCGATGTCGCGCACGCTCGCGACGATCCGGGTCGCGACGTCTCGCGAGTCGATCCCCGCGACCGCAAGCGCCCACAGGCTGGTGATCGCGAGCGCGAGGACGAACGGCGCGTGCGGCCATGGCACGCTCGGCCGCCGCATCTGCGTCAAGGCGAGCGCGCCGAACAGCAGCGCCGCCAGCGCATAGCTCCAGAGCACCAGCGTGGTGATCATGCGCCGCTCATCGCGCGCCGGTCGGCCACAGCACGACGCGCAACGTCTGCAACAGGATCAGCAGGTCGAGGAACGGCGAGTAGTTCTTCGCGTAATACAGGTCGTATTCGAGCTTGTGCCGCGCATCCTCGACCGAGGCGCCGTACGGATAGTTGATCTGCGCCCAGCCGGTGATGCCGGGCTTCACCATGTGCCGCTCGGCATAGAAGGGCAGATGCTCCTCGAGCTGCTCGACGAATTGCGGCCGTTCGGGGCGCGGGCCGACAAAGCTCATCTCGCCCTTCAGCACGGTCCAGGTCTGCGGCAGTTCGTCAATCCGCACTTTGCGGATGAACCGGCCGATCCGCGTGATCCGGGGATCGTCCTCCGCGGCCCACACCGCCTTGCCCGACACCTCGGCGTCCTGCCGCATCGAGCGCAGCTTGAGGATGTCGAACCCCTCGCTATACAGCCCGACGCGGCGCTGGCGGTAGAAGGCCGGCCCCTTCGACTCGAGCTTGATCGCGATCGCGGTGACCAGGATGATCGGCAGCGTGAGCGCCAGCAGCAGCCCACTGGCGATGATGTCGAACGCGCGCTTGAACACGCTCGACAGCATCCGGCTCGAGGCGAACCCGTCGGAGAAGATCAGCCAGGACGGGTTGACGCTCTTGAGATCGATCCGCCCCGTCTCGCGCTCGAGAAAGCTCGATATCTCGCTCACCTGGACGCCGGTGGTACGGACCCGCAGCAGATCCTTCATCGGCAGCGCGTTGCGGCGTTCGTCGAGCGCGAGCACGACCTCGCTCGCATTCTGGTCGACGATATAGGCCGCCAGGTTGGGAATGGCGCCGCGCGGCACCGCCCCCTGCACGACCGGCTCGGCCTCGCCCATCAGGACGAATTCGGCGACGACGAAGTTGACGCCGGGCTGTTCGGACAGCGCCTGGATCCGCGACGCGCGCACGCCCGCGCCCAGCACGACGATCCGCCGCTTGAACGTCTCCCCGCCCAGCGTCTTGCCGAGCAGCGCGCGGACCGACACCAGCAGCACGGTCGCGATGACGGTCGAGTAGAGAAGGTTCGAGCGCCACAGAGCGAGCGGCGGCACCAGGAAGAAGATCAGCGAGAGCACCATCACGCCGATCGACAGCGCGACCGCGAGCCGCGCGGCGGCAAAGCGCAGCGACAGGAACGAGGCCACGCCATACGCGCCGACCGCAACCAGCGACACCTGCAGGGCGATCGCGAACGTGATCAGCTGCGCGATCCGCGTCTGGATCGGCGCGACGGTCATGCCGATCTGGTGCGCGCGGACGACCCAGCCAATCTCTGCAGACGTGATGAGCAGCACCAGATCGACAAGACCGAGCATCAGGACCACATGAGGCACATAGTGCTTGAAGAGCCGTATCATCGTCCGTTTTTCCCGACGCCACTCTGTAAAATCTACCGACGCTAACGAACGTCTGGCAGCAATTCCCCAAAAAAGCCTGAAGAGCGCGCAACCGGTTGGGGCCCTCGACGATTGCGATCCTGGCTCGGGCACTATAGCGCGACCGTGGCAGGAGGCTTCATGACCGCACGTACGATCGTTCCCGTTATACTTTCAGGTGGTTCCGGCACGCGCCTGTGGCCGATGTCGCGGCCAGAGATGCCCAAGCAGATGCTGGCACTGACGGCAAACGAGACGATGCTGCAACTGACCGCGGGCCGCACGCAGGGCGAACGCTTTGCCGCGCCGATCGTCGTGGCGAATGCGCGCCATGCGGACCTGGTCGAGCAACAGCTTGCCGATGCGGGCGCGATCCCCCAGGCGCTCATCCTCGAGCCCGCGGGCCGCAACACCGCGCCCGCGATCGCGCTGGCCGCGATTGCCGCAGGCGGTGGCGGCGACGCGCTGCTGGTGATGCCGTCCGACCATGTGATCGACGACGTCCCCGCCTTCCACGCCGCGATCGAGGCGGCGATGCCGCTGGTGTCGCAGGGCTGGCTGGTCACGTTCGGGATCGCGCCGGATTCGCCCGAGATCGGCTATGGCTGGATCCAGATCGGCGACGCGCTCCAGCCCGGCGTCCACCGTGTCGCGCGGTTCGTCGAAAAGCCGCCGCTCGACAAGGCGGAGTCGATGTTGGCCAGTGGGGATCATGCGTGGAACGGCGGCATGTTCCTTTTCCAGGCGGATGCGTATCTGGAGGCGCTCGCGCAGTTCGATCCGGGCATCCTGGTCGCGACTCGCGAGGCGATGGACAAGGCGCGCACCGAGGGCACGCGAATCTATCCCGATGCGACGGCGTTCGCCACGTCGCCCGACGCGTCGATCGATTATGCGGTCATGGAAAAGGCCGAGCGCGTCGCCGTCGTGCCCGTCGCGATGGGCTGGAACGACGTCGGCAGCTGGGACGCGCTGCACGCGATCAGCGCGCGCGACGAGGTCGGCAACGCGCATCGCAGCGAAGGCGACGGCAATGTGCTCGCGATCGACACGCGGCAATGCTTCGTCCGGAGCGACGGGATCCGCGTCTCGCTGGTCGGGGTCGAGGACCTGATCGTGGTGGCGAGCGGCAACGACGTGCTGATCATGCCGCGCGGCCGCAGCCAGGAGGTCAAGAAGCTGATTGAGGCGATGAAGAACGACGCGGCGAAGAAGGACGCGCAGGCCCGCTAGGGCGGCGACATGCCCGGACGCACAGGCGATCCGGGCACCGCCTACTTGGCGTTGCGGCGAACCCTTGGCACGCGCGACAGGTGAGTCAGCAGCGTCGGGATATCGTCGGTGATCATCGTGTCCGTCGGCGTCTGCCAGGACGAACGCAACGTTTCGCCGACATCCTGCAAGCGGGCGCCGGCGTCACGTTTTGCTGTTTCGTTCTGCACTTCGACCTCGACTACGCATACGAAACCCGGCGGGTCCCTCGGGGGGGTAGGGACGCCGCCGGGCTCCCATCTCTAACCGATGATAATCGCTGTGGTTCCGGAGGAACGCAGGTTCCGACGATGCAGCGCACGAAATTAGCCTGCGCCCCGGCTCTGGCGATCCGTGCGGCGATAGGCTTAGATGCGTGACAAGTTCACGGGAGAGTTTTCGTCATGGATCGTCGCCAGTTCCTCGCATCGGGCGGCGTTGCCGCGCTTGCCACCAGTTTCCTCCCCTCTTCCGCGTTCGCGCAAGGCAGCAGCGACACCGCGCTCAACGCCGACTTCGAGCGGATCTTCCAGGCCAGCGTGGCACGGTCGCCCGAGCTCGCGACCTCGCTGGGGCTCGACAAGGGACCGCTCGCGCGCCTGAAGAGCCAGTTGTCGCCGCGCACGCCCGACCGGCGCGCACGTGACGTCGCCGAGACCAAGTCGGCGCTGGCGACGCTCGCCCGCTACGACGGCGCCGGCCTGTCGCCGGCGGCCAGGCTGAACCTCGAAGTGGTGCGCTATTCGCTGACCACGCAGATCGCCGCGCCCGAGAAGTTCGGCATGGACAGCCCGATCCGCCCCTATCGGATCTTTCAGCAGGGCGGCGCCTATTTCCAGGTCCCCGACTTTCTCAACACCGCGCACACGATCGCCGCGACGCCCGATGCCGAAGCGTATCTGGCGCGGCTCGACCAGTTCGGCACCGTGCTCGACCAGGAAAGCGCGATGCAGCAGGCCGAGGCGGCGCGCGGCCTGCTCGCGCCGGGCTGGTCGCTCGACCTGACGCTCGGCCAGATGCGCAAGCTGCGCAGCCAGCCGGCGGCGACGTCGAGCATCGTCCAGTCGCTCGTCAAGCGTGCCGCCGCCAAGGGCCTCACCGGCGACTGGCAGGCGCGCGCGACGGCGATCGTCGACCAGAAGGTCTATCCCGCGCTCGATCGCCAGATCGCGCTGATGGAGCAGCTGAAGCCGACCACCAGGCCCGGCGACGGCATCTGGCGCGTGCCGAACGGCGACGCGATCTATGCGATGGCGCTGAACCAGGCGACGACCACGACGATGAGCCCCGACGAGGTCCATCGCATCGGCCTGGCGCAGGTCGCCGAGATCACCGGGCAGCTCGACACGATCCTCAAGTCGCAGGGCTATACGACCGGCACCGTCGGCGAGCGGCTCGCCAAGCTGAACGTCATGCCCGATCAGCTCTATGCGAACACCGCAGCGGGCCGGACCGAATTGATCGGCGGGCTGAACGACGGCATCAAGGCGATGTACGCCAAGCTGCCCCAGGCCTTTTCGCAAGTTCCGACGCAGCCGCTCGAGATTCGTGCGGTGCCGGTCGAGATCGAGGACGGTGCGGCCAACGGCTATTACAACCGAGCCTCGCTCGATGGCAGCCGCCCGGCGATCTACTTCGTCAATCTGAAGGACGTCGGCGACTGGCCGAAATACACGCTGCCGTCGCTGACCTATCACGAGGGCGTGCCCGGGCATCACCTGCAGATCAGCCTGGCACAGGAATCGAAGGACATTCCGACGCTGCGCAAGATCGGCTTCTTCTCGGCCTATTCCGAAGGCTGGGCGCTGTATGCGGAGCAGCTCGCCGACGAACTGGGCGCCTATGCGTCGCCGCTCGAACGCGCAGGCTATCTCCAGTCCTTCCTGTTCCGCGCGACCCGGCTGGTGGTCGACACCGGCATCCATGCCAAGCGGTGGAGCCGCGAGAAGGCGACCGACTATATGGTCGCGACGACCGGCTTCGCACGGCCGCGGACGCAGCGTGAGGTGGAGCGCTATTGCACGCAGGCCGGGCAGGCCTGCAGCTACAAGGTCGGCCACATGGCGTGGACGCGCGCACGGGTGAAGGCGAAGGCCGCACTCGGCGACCGGTTCGACCTCAAGCAGTTCCACGACATCCTCAAGGAAGGCGCGATGCCGCTCACGATCCTCGAACGCCGCGTGGACGAGCGGATCGCCGCGTTGAAGACGCGGGGGTAATCTCGCCGATCCTCCCCCGCCAGGGGGAGGTGGCACCGAAGGTGACGGAGGGGGAGGACACGGAACGCCCGTCGCCCTTTCCTCTCCCCCCGTCTGGCAAGCACCAGCCACCTCCCCCTGGCGGGGGCGGATGCGTGGGTTACTTGCCCGTGCGATTCAGCGTCTGGGGCGCGACCTGCACCTTTACCGTCTGCACGACATCCGCCGCCGACGTAGCCAGCATCACGCTGTACTCGCCGCCTGCGATACGCCACCCGCCGCTCGCCACGTCGAACGTCGCGAGCAGGCGCGGGTCGATCGTGACCGACAGCGTCTGCTCCGTGCCCGGTGCGAGATCGACCTTGCGGAACGCGCCCAGTCGCTTCGGCGCTTCCCAACCCGCGCCCGATACATAGACCTGCGCGACCGCCTTGCCTTGCAGCGCGCCGGTGTTCTTCACCGTGAACGCGGCCTTGATCCCCTTCCCCTCCGCCGCGGCGGTCAGCCCGCTCATCGCGAAACTGGTGTAGGAAAGCCCGTAGCCGAACGGGAACAGCGGCTTGGCGCCGGTCTTGTCGAACCATTTATAGCCGACCGCCGCACCCTCGATGTCGTAATTGCCCATCGGGTGCGAATCGCGGTCGAGCTTGGGATCGCCCTCCAGCACCGGCCGCGGCGTCTGCGCGAGCGATGCGGGGAAGGTAGCGGGCAGATGACCCGACGGATTGACCTCGCCGGTCAGCACGCGCGCGATCGCCTCGCCGCCTGCCGTGCCCGGATACCACGCCTCCAGCACCGCGCCGACCTTGCCCAGCCACGGCATGACCACCGGGCCGCCGGTTTCGAGGACCACGACGGTCCTCTTGTTGGCGCGCGCGACTGCATCGATCAGCGCGTTCTGGCCATCGGGCAGGTTGAGATCGGGCACGTCGATCGACTCGCCGGTCCATTGCTCGCCGAACACGACGACGACGTCTGCCTTGCGCGCAGCGGCCGCCGCCGCCTTCACGTCCTTGCCGTCGAGATAGGTCACGGTCGCGCCGGTCCGCGCCTGCAACGCCTTCATCGGCGAGGAGGCGTGATAGGTCTTGGGGCCGGGGAAACCGCTCGGGAAGGCGTCGGGCACGACCAGCCCGTTGGTCGGTGCGTTGTGCGAATAGACCTGGCTCGAGCCGCCACCCGACAGCACGCCGACATCGGCATGTGCGCCGATCAGCAGGATCGACTTGGCGGTCTTGGCGATCGGCAACAGCCCGGCGGTGGCCTTGAGCAGGACGATGCCCTCCTCCGCGTCCGCGCGCGTGACGGCGGCGTGCGCGCTATAGTCGATCTTGGTCGCCTGGTCGCCGGTCACGACGGTGTCGAACGCGCCGACCGAGACCATGCCCCACAGCACGCGCCGTGCCATGTCGGTCGCGCGCGCCTCGCTGACATGGCCGTTGTTGACCGCCTCGCGCAGTGCATCGGCGAAGTAGGCGGAGCGATCGAACGCCCAGCCCGATTGCTGGTCCAGCCCGGCATTGGCCGCCTCGCTGGTCGAATGCGTCGCGCCCCAATCGGACATGACATAGCCCTTGAAGCCCCAGTCGCGCTTCAGGACTGTATTGAGCAGCCAGTCGTTCTCGCACGCATAATGGCCGTTCACGCGGTTGTACGAACACATTACCGATCCAGGCTGGCCGACCTCGTTGGCGATCTCGAATGCGAGCAGGTCGGACTGACGCGCGGCCTGTTCGCCGATCTTGTGATCAATGTTGTTGCGGTTCGTCTCCTGCCCGTTGAACGCGTAATGCTTCATCGTCGAGACGACGTGCTGCGACTGGATCCCCTTGATCTCATGCCCGGTGATGATTCCGGCCAGCAATGGATCCTCGCCGCCATATTCGAAATTGCGACCGTTTCGTGTCTCACGCGTAAGATTCATCCCGCCCGCGAGCTGCACGTTGAAGCCCGACAGGAACGCCTCCCGGCCGATCATCGCGCCGCCTGCCTGTGCGAGCTCGGGGTTCCAGGTCGCCGCGGTCGCGATGCCCGACGGCAGCGAGGTGCGCAGGCGCGGCGTCGGTCCGCGCTGGCTGGCGACGCCGACGCCGGCATCGGTCTGCCACTGGTTGGGGATGCCGAGCCGCGGGATGCCGGGCACGATCCCCGCGGAGGCGGGCAGCCCGTCCTTGGGATAGACCCAGTTCTTGATCGGCGTCTTCAGCCAGTCGGCGTTGGTCGCGAAGTAACCGAAGGTCAGCTGCAGCTTCTCGTCGAGCGTCATCGCCTGCAACAGCAACTCGACGCGGGCGTCCGCGCCGAGTGCAGTATTCATCCACGGCCGCGCCTTCGGCACCTCGGTCCGCGCGGCCGCTGCACCGGGCGCGTTGTTGGTCGTCTGCGCGGCGGCGGGCGATACGGCCACGACACCCATCGCGACCGATCCCGCAAGGAGATGGGCGAGAATGGCCTTGGGGCGAGATGCGATCATGAAACTCTCTCTTCTGGACTGACGTGTACGCGGGATACGGTCTGCCGCGCCCGTCGCCTAGTGTTGTCGTCTTGTCCCGGCCGACACAACGACCTGCAAAGTCATCGATCCGGGATATCTTCTTTGATCTAAAGCAATTGCGCGACCGTTTTCGACAATGCGCGGGACAATCCATGTACGATTTTACAAAATTTACAGCATAATTGCTAAACCAGCGGTTGAACCCAGTCCTGCAAATCGTTACGGCGCCCGGATTAAATGGAGTTGATCATGGCCGAAGATACCACAGACCTGAGCGCCGTCGAACTTGCGACCGAGCTGACGATTGCTTGGTTGGGAAATCCCAATACGCGGAGTTCGGCCGAAGACGTTCCTGCCTTTTTGGGCAAGATGCATGACACGGTCGCCGCGCTGTTGGGCGCTACCACGGAAGCACCGCCGGTCGAAGCAGCGACCGAATACACGCCTGCCGTTTCGGCGCGAAAGTCGCTGGCGTCGAAGGATCACATCATCTCGATGATCGACGGCAAGTCGTACAAGACCTTGCGCCGTCACCTGGCGACGCACGGCATGACGCCTGCCGAGTATCGCGAACGCTATGGCCTGAAGCCCGACTACCCGATGGTCGCCGAGAATTATTCGGAGAGCCGCCGCGCGATGGCCAAGAAGATCGGCCTGGGTCGCAAGCCCGGCGCACGCGCGACCGACGCGGCGCCAGCGCCCGCACCGACCCCGCGCAAGCGCAAGACGGATACCGCCGCCGCCGAATAAGCGCGCGCGTATCGGCTACGAAAAAGGGCCCGGCGCTGCGACGCGCCGGGCCCTTTTTCATGGTCGCATCAGTGAGGCTTATTTGCCGAAGAGTCCGCGGCGGTAGAGCAAGGTGATCGCCACACGCCGGTTTCGCGGATCTTCGGGATTCTTGACGATCAGCGGCTCGCGGTCCGCGACGCCTTCGATGCGTTCGAAGCGCGCTTCGGGCGTCCCCCCCGACAGCAGCCGGCGGCGAGTCGCCTCCGCGCGCCCCGACGACAGCATCCAGTTGTTCATCGCGCGCGGATCGCCGTAGGGCACGCTGTCGGTGTGGCCGCGGATCATGATCGGGTTCTGCATCCCCTTGATCGTCGTCGCGATCATGCCGATCAGGTCGGCTGCCTGCGTGTCGAGCGCGGTGGTGCCGAGCGCGAACATCGAATAATCCGCATCGTCGACGAGATCGATCCGCATCCCCTCGAGCGTGGGCACGAAACGGACATGGCTGGCGAGCCGCGACAGGTTTGCCGACGCGGTGATCTGGCGCAGCACGCGCTTGCGCATTGCCTCGAAGTTCTTGCGATCCTCCTCGGCGAGCGCTTGGCGGTTCCGCAGCGAGCCCTTGTCGCCGGTCCCGGTCGCCGGACCGCCCTGCCCCGCATCGGGGATGGCGATCTGCGGCAGGTTCGCCTGCCCCGAGCGCGGCCCGATCCTGCTCTTGTCGAGGATCGATTCGCCGCCGAACAGCCCGCCCCCGCCAATGCCCAGCGACCGCGTGTTGAGGATCGTCGGCGCGAAATAGTCGGCGATGCCCTTGCGCTGCTTCTCGGTCGTCGCACCGACGATCCAAAGCAGCAGGAAGAACGCCATCATCGCGGTGACGAAATCGGCATAGGCGACCTTCCAGGCGCCGCCATGATGGCCGCCATGCCCCTCGATATAGATCTTCTTGACGATGATCTTGGGCGGCTGGTTGGTGCCGTGCGGTGCGCGCGCCATGCTATCTGCCGCCCGCGCTACTTGCCACGCAGCCCGTCAAAGACTTCGGCGAAGCCCGGCTGGTTCTTGTGCGCGATGCCCGAGCGTGCAGCCTCGATCACCAGCGGCTGCGGGTGGCCGTGGAGCGAGGCGATGATGATCTGCTTGACGACATCGTAGATCGACGCGTCGGCATCGAGCACTTGCTTCAGCCGGTTCGCGAGCGGCGCGACGATGCCGTAAGCGAGCAGCACGCCCATGAACGTGCCGACCAGCGCCGAGCCGATCATCGCGCCCAGGATCGAGGGCGGCTTGTCGATCGACCCCATCGTCTTCACTACGCCGAGCACCGCCGCGACGATGCCGAGCGCGGGCAGCGCGTCGGCGAGGCTGGCGAGCGTGCCGTGCGCAGCCTCCTCCTCGTGATGATGCGTCTTGATCGAGTGATCCATGACTTCCTCGACCGCGTGGACGTCGAGCGTACCCGACGACACCACGACGAGGCGCAGCGTGTCGGCGATCAGGTTGACCAGCGCCTTGTCCTTGAGCAGCTTCGGATATTCGGCGAACACCGCGGAGGATTGCGGATCCTCGACATGCGGCTCGAGCGCGATCGGACCGTCCGTCCGCAGCATCTTCATAAGCTTGCTGACGAGGAAGATGACGTCGAGATAATCCTGCTTCTTGTATTTCGGGCCCTTGAAGACCTTGCCGAGGCCGGCGCCGAGCCCTTTGAGTTCCTTGCCAGAATTGCCGATGATCAGCGCGCCCGCAGCGGCGCCGCCGATGATCAGCATTTCGTGCGGGATCGCCTCCAGGACGGGACCGAGCGCGCCGCCGGTGAACGCGAACCCACCGAACACCATGACGAGAAGGACGACGATGCCGATGACCGGAAACATGGTGCTGGAAAATCCCTCTGGGCCGACGACGGTAGGTGTGTAGCCAGAGAATTAACCGGATTTCGTAGCCAACCCGTTACCACGGCGTGGCGCACGGCAAAAAAACTCTGCGGATCAGGGCCTCAGCGCAGGTAATCGAACAGCGACAGGGCAGACAGCTTCGTGAAGCTCGCCTGCGTGGCGGACAGGATCGTCATCGTCTTCTGCAACTCGATCACCGTGTTCGTGATATCGGTATCCTCGAGCCCCGACCGGGTCGCCTCGCGGTCCGTGCCGACATCCTTGAGCCGCGACGTCTCGAGATCGACTCGCGCCGCGCGTGCACCGAGCGACGCCTGGACGCTCGTCACCTGATCCGATGCCGCCTTCACGTCGGCGAGCGACGTATCGAGCGACCCCGGCTTGAAATCGTCCGACTGCAACGCGGTCGCGATCGCCGACAGCATCGCGAGCGTGTTGGTGCCCCCCTCGATGCTGCCATCCGCCTTGGTCTTGCCGCCGACCGTCAGGATCCGCGCCGCGGTCTCGTTCGCCTGAACGCTCTGGCCATCGCCGATCGGGATTCCCGAGACCGGCTTGGCGGCCAGCGCGAAGCTGCCGTCGGTCGCGACCGCGGCGGCGCCGTCGCCGCCACCGAACAACGCCTGTCCGCGCGCGTCCTTGGCATTGGCGATCGCCGTCAACGACGAGACGATCCCCGCAATCTGTTCGCCGATCGCCTTGCGGTCGGCCGCGTTGAGCGTGCCGCTCTTGGCCTGCGTCACCAGCGTCGTCACGGTCTGCAGCTGATCGGTCATCGCGGTGAGGCTGGTATCGCCCTGCTGCAGCACCGATTCCGCGGTGCCGAGATTGGCGGTGTACGTCTTGTCGTTCGCGGTATCGCGCGCGAGCCCCTGCAACCGCTGATACGCCACACTGTCGTCCGACGGCGCGGTAAACCGCTTGGTGCTCGAGATCTGCGTCTGGAGCAACTCGGCCTTGCTGCCGAGCGAGGCCAGCTTGCTCGCGCTGCGATCATAGAAGAGGCTGGTGGCGATCTGCATGGGCGTTACCGTAGATCGAGGATGGTCTGGAGCGTATCGCGTGCGGTCTGGATGACCCGGCTCGACGCCTGATAGGCCTGCTGGAACCGCAGCAGATCGACCGCTTCGCTATCGAGATCGACACCCGACGCGGCCGCCAGCGCACTGACAGCACCGTCGCGGATCGCGCTCTGCGCATCGGCGACGGTTTTGCGCTGCTCCAGTGCGGCGGCGTTCCCGGCGATCAGATTGGTCGTGCGAGTCTCGAACGCGCCACTGCCGCGGACGGCCTGCAACGCCGACAGGTTCGACGAATCGCGGACCCCGCCCGTCGCGCCCGCCGCGGCGATGCCGCGCGGATCGGTCAGCGCGACCGAGATGTCGGTCGCCGTTTCCCCGGTCGCGAACAGCGCGGTCCCGGCCTTGCCGTCGAGATCCCGCCCCTGCATCTGTACCGCGTTGACCTGCGCGGTGAAATCGCTGGCGATCGTGTTCAGCCCTGCGCGCGCCGACGCGATGCGCTGCGCACCGTCGGCGAACCCCGCGAGCGTGCCACCCGATGGCGAGAGCACCGATGCCTCGCCGCCGCGCGTCACCGCAAACTGCACCGCGCCGTCGTCGTTGCGCGCGAACGAGACCTGCCCGCTGTCCGTGCCGACGACGAAAACCGCCCCCGACGCGCCACCAAGACGCACGGTCGCGCGCCCGAGATCATCGAACGCGGTATTGACGTCGGTGAGCGTGCTCATCTGTTCGAGCACCTGGTCGCGCTGGTCTGCCAGCTGCGCCGCGCTCGACGAACCAGGCTGCGCGCGCGCGAGGCCGTCGTTGATCTTGGCAAGCGTGGTGCCGAGCGCGTTGAGCGACTGGGCACCTTGCGACGCCGACGCATCAAGCTCGCTTGCGGCGGCATCGAGCGCCTTGCCCGTCGCGGTGAAGGCCGCCGCGGCGGTGCTCGCGGTTTCGAGCATGGCGGCCCGCGCCGGGACGGAGGTCGGGTCGGCGGACAGCGCCTGCGCCGCGCCGAAGAAACTGGTCAGCCGGTCGCCCAGCTTGTTGTCGCCGAGCGATGATTCGATCCGGCTCATCCAGGTGACGCTGGTCTCGGTCTTGGCCAGATCGGTGCCGGCGCTGCGCACCGCCTGCGCGCGATAGGCGTCCGCGCTCCGTGCAATCCCACTGACCGCGACGCCGCTGCCGGTCGATACGCTCCGCGCGCTGACCCCGCCACTGATCGAACCGACCTCGCCAAGCGTGGTCGTCCGCCGGGTATAGCCCGCGGTACCAGTGTTCGCGATGTTCTCCGACACCGTGGACAACGCGGTCTGATACGCGCGGACGCCCGACGCGCCGATCGAGAGGAGATCGCTCATGGCGACGGGTCTGTCGCCGCCGGGTTAATATCCGATTGAGATTTGCTGAGAAAATCGGTCATCGCCTTGCCGATACCGAGCGGCGTGTGCTCGGCCATCGACTTGGCGACCAGCCCGTCCTGCATATCGGTGAAGGTGTCGATCGCCTTCGAATCGAACAGCGGGTCGGCGAGTTTGGCCTGGCGCATGCTTTTCAGCATCATGCCGGTGAAGACCGCCTCGAACTGCTTGCCCGCCTTGTCGAGATTGTCCTTCGACTTGAGCCGGCTCGTATCGGTCGAGATTCCCGTCGTGGCTGCGGGTGCCGAGATCGGGCTCACAGGACGATCAGCTCGGCCTTGAGCGCGCCGGCTTCCTTCAGCGCCTCGAGGATCGCGACCAGGTCGGCGGGCGAGGCGCCGATCGCGTTGACCGCCTTGACGATGTCGGCGAGCTTGGGGCCGGGTGCGAGCAGGAACATCGGGCGACGCTCCTCCTCGACTGCGACCGCGCTGTTGGGCGTGACGACGGTCTGGCCGCCGCTGAACGGAGCCGGCTGGCTGACCTGCGGCTTCTCATCGATCCGCACGGTCATCTTGCCGTGCGTGATCGCCGCGGGGCCGACACGGACTGCCGAGTTGATGACGACGGTGCCGGTGCGCGCGTTGACGATGACTTTGGCGGAGGGCTCGGCGGAGACGACGTCGAGATTCTCGATCGTCGACATCAGCGTCGCGCGGACGTCGGCACCGATCGGTGCGCGCACCGCGACGGAGACTGCGTCGATCGCCTGCGCACTGCCGAAGCCCAATTTCGAATTAATCGCACCCGCGACGTTCTGCGCGGTCGTGAAGTCGGCGCGCGCGAGGTTGAAGGTGAGCGTCGGCGCGCTGTCGAACCCGGTGGCGACCGCGCGCTCGACGGTGGCGCCTTCGGGAATGCGTCCGGTCGAAGGGACGTTGACGACGATCTTGGAGCCATCCGCGCCTTCGGCACCAAGCCCGCCGACCGCCAGATTGCCCTGCGCCATCGCGTAGATCTGGTTGTCTGCCCCCAGCAGCGGAGTCATGATCAGGCTGCCGCCACGCAGCGACTTGGCCTTGCCCATCGATGCGACGGTGATGTCGAGCCGCTGGCCGGGCTTGGCGAAGGGCGGCAGTTCGGCGGTGATCATCACGACCGCCGCGTTCTTCATGCCGGGGTTCGCGGCCGCGGGCAGCTGCAGGCCGAAGCGCGACGCGACCGCTTTGAGCGACTGGACGGTATATTCGAGATTGTCGTCACCGGTGCCGGGCAGGCCGACGACGATGCCGTAGCCGGTCAGCTGGTTCGACCGGATCCCCTGGAACCCGCCCAGATCCTTGATCCGGTCGGCAGACGCCGGCGCGGCGATCAGCAGCGATGCGAGAAGGGCGAGCAGGAAGCGCATGGTCACGGCCTTAGAACGGGCTGACGACGGAGAAGAAGCGGCTGAGCCACCCCTGGCGGCCGGCGCGGGCGACGTCGCCCTTGCCGGTGTACGAGATCTGCGCATCGGCCACGCGAGTCGACAGCACGCGGTTGTCGCGGTCGACATCGGCGGTGCGGACCAGCCCCTTGATCTTCAGGAACTCGTCGCCGCGGTTGAGCGTCACGCGCTTCTGCCCCTGCACGAGCATCGTGCCGTTGGGATAGACCGCGGCGACCGTCACGCTGACTTCGCCCGACAGAGAGTTCGCCTGGTCGGCGGCGCCGGTGCCGTTGAAGGTGCGGCCGCCGCTGAGCGTCGCATCGGTCTTGCTGAACAGGTTGAGCGCGCCGGTGGTCGGCGGCGTGATGCTGCCCGACCCATTGCTGTCGAGCTTCGAGCCCGACGACTTCGACGCGGCGGTCCGCTCGACCAGCACGATCGTCAGCGGATCGCCGACTTTGCGTGCACGCCAGCCTTCGTAGAGCGCCGCATAGCCGTCCTGCGCCTGGAAGATCGAGCCCGTTGCGACGACTGGCACCGGCTGGATCGGCAAGGGCCGCGCCACCGAGAAATCCTCGGCCGGTGTCTTCTTGCCGAAGATGCTCGCGTCGGCCGGCGACGGGGTGAGCCCGGCGGCGACGAGCGCACCGGCGACGGTGGCCAGCGCGATCTCGATCCAGTGATCGCCGATCCGCGACAGGCCGACGCGCAAGGAAGTGGATGCCTCAGATGCCATGGTGCAGATCAGACGTTCTGGTTGATGTATTTGAGCATGTCGTCAGTCGCCGAGATCATCTTCGAATTGACCTCATAGGCGCGCTGCGTCTCGATCATGTCGACGAGTTCCTCGACGACGTTGACGTTCGACGCCTCGAGCATGCCCTGCTTGATGTTGCCGCGGCCGTCCTGGCCTGCGACGCCGACATTAGCCGCGCCGCTCGCCGCGGTCTCGACGAGGTAATTGTCGCCGGTCGCCTGGAGCCCTGCGCCGTTAGGGAAGTTCGCGACCTGGATCTGGCCGATCTGCGACGCCTCGGTCTGGCCGGGGATAGTCGCGGACACGGTACCGTCGGAGCCGATCGTGATCGCGGTCGTGCCCTCGGGCACGGTGATGCCGGGCTGTACTTGATAGCCTTCGCTGGTGACCAACAGGCCTTCGGCCGAGCGCGAGAAATTACCCGCACGCGTATAGCCGAGCGTGCCGCCGGGCATCTGCACCTGGAAATAGCCGTCGCCGTCGAGCGCGAGATCGAGGCTGTTGCCCGTCGTCTGCATCGCGCCCTGCGTATCGATCCGCGCGGTGCCCTGGATCTTCACGCCGGTGCCGAGGTTGAGCCCGGTCGCGTATTTGGTCTCGGACGTGCTCTGCGCGCCCGGCGTCGTGACGGTCTGGTAGGCCAGCGTCTCGAACGCCGCACGGTCCTTCTTGAAGCCCGTGGTGTTCACGTTGGCGAGGTTGTTCGAGATGACTCGCATGCGCATGTCCTGGGCGTCGAGCCCGGTGCGCGCGATATGCATGGCGGCGGATGACATCGTTCCGTTCCTTCTAGCTCGGCAGGCGCATCAGCGATGCACCGCTTTCATCCATGTCCTTGGCGGATTTCATCATGTTCGCCTGGACTTCGTAGCTGCGCTGGTTCTCGATCATGTCGACCAGCGCCTGGGTCATGTTGACGTTCGATCCCTCGATCGCGCCGCCCTGCACCTTGGCGTCGAGATCCTCGGGCAGAGTCCCCCCACCGCGGACGCGGAGCAGGTTGTCGAGCCCCTTGACCGTGTCCGATCCCTTGGTGTCGGCCAGCTTCAGCTTGTCGATCACCTGCGGGTTCTGCGCGTCGCCGCCCTGCGGGATGATCGAGATCGTCCCGTCGCCGGCGATCGTCAGCGACTGGTAGGGCGGCAAGGTGATCGGCCCCCCCGAGCCGATCACCGGATGCCCGTCGCCGGTCTGGAGCACGCCCGACGGTGCGACCTCCAGGTCGCCGCGGCGGGTATAGGCCTCCGACCCGTCCGACGCCTGCACCGCGAGCCACGCGGTCGTGCCGGTGATCGCGACGTCGAGCGGACGCCCGGTCAGCTGGATCGCGCCGGGTGCGCGATCGGCATCCGTCACCTCTTCGCCGGTCGGCGCGCGCGCCTCGATCGTGGTGCCGTCGCCCTTCAGGTTCAGCCGGTCGAACACCACGCGATCGGCGCGGAACCCGGTCGTCGACGCGTTCGCCATGTTGTTGGCGATCGCCGCCTGCGCCGCCATGTGCGCGCGCAGGCCCGTCGCCGCGGTGTAGACCAGCTTGTCCATTCAGGTTCCCCCCGCCTTGCTGTCGATCAGCTGCGGATGTTGAAGATGGTCTGCGAAATCTGGCTCGCGGTATCGAGCGCCTTCGAGTTCGCCTGGAAGTTGCGCTGTGCCGCGATCAGGCTGACCAGCTCCTCGGTGATGTCGACGTTGGACCGCTCGATCATCCCCGATGTGAGGTTGCCGAGGCCCTTCTGCCCCGCGGATCCCGCGACCGGGACGCCCGAGACGCCGGTCGACGCCCAGCCGCTGTCGCCGATCTGGCGCAGACCCGACGGGTTCGAGAAGTTGACGAGCGCCACCTGGCCCAGCGCCCGGACGTCGCCGTTCGAGAAGCTCGCCTTGACGACGCCCGCATCGTCGACGGTCACGCCCTGCAACTGGCCGACCGCAAGGCCGTCCTGCGTCTGCTTGGCGACCTTGAACGGCGCGGAGGTCTGCGTGCTCGCGGTCAGATCAAGGCTGATCGCCTGCGCGGACCCGCCCGCCGTGGTGATCGAGTCGAACGTGGTCTTGGTCGTCGGGCCGGTCAGCGCACCTTTGCTGTCGAACTGCAGCTTCACATTGTCGCTGCCACCCGCACCGGCACCCACGGTCATCTTCTGCTCGCCGACATAGCTGTAGACCGACCAGGTGGCGGTCAGATCGGCGGCGGCGCCCGCGGTGGTCGGGGTCGGCGCGGTGTCGCGCACATAATAGCTCGTCATCGTCATCGGGTTGCCCTCGGCATCGAAGACGGACGTGGTCGTCGCCTGATTGTAGGACGACACGTCGAAGCGATCGAACGGCGTCTTGGCCGGCACCGCGGTCTGCGCGTTCAGGTTGACGCCGAGCGTGACGTCCTGTGTCGCCTTGACGGTGCCGCTGGTCGCGGGCAGCGTGAGGTTCTTCAGCGAGCCCATGCTCGCCTGGACGAGGTTGCCCGAGCCGTCGACCGGATAGACCTGGAGGAAGTTGCCGTTCGCATCGGTCACGTTGTTGTTCGCGTCGACCAGGAACGAGCCGTTGCGCGTGTAGTTGACCGTCGCCGAGCTGGGATCGGGCTTGACCGCGAAGAAGCCGTCACCCGACACTGCTAGATCGAGCGCGTTCGCCGACTGGAGCAGGTTGCCCTGGCCGAACTGCTGGCGATTGCCCTTGACCATGACGCCCGACCCGATCTGCTGCGACGGGGCGACCGTGACGCTCGACGCGATCACGTCGGCGAAATCGGTGCGGCTCTTCTTGAAACCGTTGGTCGAGACGTTCGCTAGATTGTGCGAGATCGTCGCCATTTCGGACTGCGATGCCTGGAGACCGGAAAGCGAAGTGTAGAAGGACATGGGTTAAACTCCTTGAAATCGAGGGGTGCGATCAGCCGATCTGGCGGACTGCGCTGACCGGCACTTCGCCGATCCCGGGAAGGGTGAGGATGGCGGACCCGGTGGTGGTCGAGACCGACTGGACGGGCGCCCAGACCAGGCTGGCGGCGGCGACCGAGGCGCCGCCATTCTGCGCGTCGATGCTGACCTTGAACGGGCCGGTGCCGGCGTCGGCCCCGGTGCTGTCCTTGCCGTCCCAATCGTAACCGACGGTCCCCTTGGCGTGCGCGCCGAGCTGCATCGTCTTGATCGCCACGCCGTTCGCATCGCTGATCGTGACGTTGACGCTGGTCACCGCGCTGGGGAGTTCGACCGATCCCGCAATCCCGCCGGTGTTGCGCCCATAAGCGGTCGATCCTTCGGTCAGCACGGTCTTGCCGACATAGGCCATCGCGTCGCTCGCGCTGGTCGCGCCCAGCTTGTCGGAGATCGACTTCATCGTCGTGTTCATCTCGGAGATGCCGGCGAGGCTGGAGAACTGCGCCATCTGCGCAACCATCTGCGTGTTGTCGACCGGGTTGAACGGATCCTGGTTCTGCATCTGCGCAGTCATCAGCTTCAGGAAATCATTCTGGTTCAGCGACGACGAATTCGACGTGGTGGTCGTGGTGGCCGCCGACGTCGTGGTGCGCTTGATGCCGAGACTGTTCAGCGTGGAATCGAAGGAGGTTGCCATGATCAGCGGCCTAGCTTGAGGGTATCGATGATGAGCGACTTCGCGGTGTTCATCACTTCGATGTTGTTCTGGTAGCTGCGCGCGGTCTCCATCATGTCGACCATCTCGCGGGTTTCATCGACCGCCGCCTCGAAGATGTTGCCATCCTTGTCGGCCATCGGATTGTCGGGATCGTAGCGCTTGGTCGGCGCATCGCCCGCGGTGACGACCCGCTCGACATCGACCGTCGACATGCCGCTGGCCGCGTCGAAGCTGGTGCGGAACACCGGCTTCATCGTCTTGTACGCGGTCTCCGCCGAGCCGGTGGTCCCGCCGGCATTGGCGAGGTTCGACGCGGTGGTGTTCATCCGGACGAGCTGCGCGGACATCGCGCGCCCTGCCACCTGGAAGATCGTCATGGGCTGATTGGACATCTTATTCCCCCTTCAGCGCGCGCGTGATCTGGCCGATCCGCCCGTTCAGGAACGACAAGGTCGTCTGATACTGGACGGCGTTCTCGGCAAACGCAGTCTGCTCCTGGCTCAGCTCGACGGTGTTGCCATCCATCGAGGTCTGAGTCGGCACGCGGTATTTGGTGGCGGCGCCGGTGCCGCCGTCATACTCGACCGATGCGAGCGCCGACTGGAAATCGATGTCGCGGGCCTTGAAGCCGGGCGTCGACGCGTTGGCGATGTTCGACGCCAGCACACCCATGCGCTGCGAGCGCACCTCGAGTGCTGCCCCATGAACTCCGAAAAGCGTGTCGCCTGACACAAGCCCGTCTCCTGGCGCACCATTGCGCAACCGATCATAAGCAATGGGCGTGCCAGTTTCCCCGGCGAGGGCGCAGGATGGCGATTTGCCGGGCGGCGGCAGGTGGGCGGCAAGCCGGGCGGCAACGGATTGCCGGTGCGGCAGGGGTGGGCGGCAAGGGGGTTGCCGCTTGGTGGGTTCAGGGTCGCAGACGGAACTGCGGGCCCTCGCCACCACGATGTTTCCCCGAGAAGGCGGGGACCGCTGGTTACGTCCACTACCCCGGCGAAGGCCGGGGTCCAATTGGGGAACGTTGCTGACGGAGGATGCGCTTCGTTACTGCGACCTTCCCAATTGGGCCCCGGCCTTCGCCGGGGTGGTGCTGATAAGACAGGCTAGTGCCTTCAGCGGCTGGCGCCGCACGATCTGGCCCATCCCTTGCATCACCCCACGCACATGATCACGCTCGCCCAACTGCTCGACCCCGCAGCGCTCGCCATCGTCGGCGGCGGTACCGCGCTCGCCATCGTCCTGCGCACCCCGTTTCGCGATCTGGGCCACGCGCTCGCCGCGGTGACTACGCTCGGCCGCGGCCGGTTCGACGCGGAGCCACTGCTCCAGCAGATCACCGCGCTGGCGCGCATCGCCAAGCGGCACGGCGTGATGGCGCTCGATCGCTCGGTTATCGCCGACGCCGATGTCGCCGCGGGGATCGCCGCGATCGTCGATGGCGCCTCGGCAACCGATGTCGCGACGCTCGTCCAGCACCGGCGTCGCGCGCGGATCGAGCGCCACGTCGCCGCCGCCGATGTATGGGCGGGGGCGGCCGAAGTCGCGCCGGCGATGGGCATGGTCGGCACGCTGATCGGCCTTGCGCAGATGTTCGCGACGATGAGCGATCCCGGCGCGATCGGCGGCGCGATGGCGGTGGCGTTGCTCGCCACGCTGTACGGCGCGCTGTTCGCAAACCTGCTCTTCATGCCGATCGCCAACCGGCTGCGCGCGCAAGGCCGCAACGAGGCGTTCGAACGCGCGCGGATCGAAGCGCCGCTCGTGGCACTCGCCGAACGCGAGACGCCGCGCGGCTATGTCGCCCCTACGCTGGCCCCGACCTTGGCAACGGTCGCATGACCGCCAGCGACTATCCCGACACGCCGACCGGCAAGCCGCTCTGGCTGATCACGCTTGCCGACCTCGCCTTGCTGCTGGTCGGCTTCCTCGTGCTGCTCCAGGCGAGCCAGCATATCGGCGGCAAGGATCTCGCCAAGGCTATCCGCCAGGGCTTTGGCGCGAACGATGCCGAGCCTGCGCCGATGCCCGTCGCCGCCGCCGGGATCCTGGATTTCGCACCCGGCTCGGCGATCCTGCCGACCACGCCCAGTGCGCTGGTCGCCTGGGCGCGCGAGGCCGCCCGCGATCCGCGCGTGATGCTGACCGTCACCGGATCAACCGACGGAACCCCCGTCGATATCGACCGCGCCACCGGCAGTCCCGCGATCCTGGCCGCGGACCGCGCGCGCACCGTCGCCGCAGCGCTGGCCGCGGTCGCGCCGTCGCGCGTCGCGATCGTCACCGCCACCAAACCCGGCCGCCGTGCCGCGATCGTCTCCGTCGCCTTTGTCGGCGAACCCGAAAAGGGCCAGATCCAGAGGATTCCGCAATGATCATCCCGTTCCTGCTCATCGCCGCCAGCTTCCAGGATACCGCCGCGCTCGACCGTTCGGTGGCCGCCTTTACCGGTCGCCCGACGGGTGCCGAAGGCGGTGCGCGGACGCCGGTCGACGCGCGGTTGCGGCTCGCGACGTGTTCGACGGTGTCGCTGTCCTGGCGCACCGAACAGCATGACGCGGTCGTCGTTTCGTGCGCGGGGCCGGCGTGGCGGATCTTCGTGCCCGTGATCCGGCCGGCCAACGCCCCCGCGGCGATCGCACCCGCGTTCGCCCCCGTCGCCAAGGTGGCGCCGGTCATCAAGCGCGGCGATCCGATCGTGATCGAGGCGGGAACCGAGGGCTTTTCGATCAGCCGCGAGGGCGTCGCGATGGGCGATGCCGCACCTGGCGGCCGGTTCATGGTCAAGGTCGACGACACGCGGACACCGGTCCAGGCGATCGCCGTGGAGGCGGGTCGCGCGACCCTGCCCGGCTGGTCCAACTAAAATCTGCCAAACAGATTAATTTTGCTAAAGCTTTTCGCGATGCGGCCGTTTCTCCTGATGTCAGCGCAAACCAGAGGATGCGGACATGGTGGACTCAATCGGTGCGAAGCCGTCAGTAGCAGGAGATCGCTCCGTCGCGCGTATCGCCGCCGCGACGCCGACGACGGCCGTGCAGACGCCCGTACAGCCGCAAGCGACACCCGCGTCGAGCCAGCCTTCGGTCCTGTCGGACTCGCTGGCGCTGGCGAAGACGATGGCATCGGCGCCCCCGGTCAACGAATCGCGCGTCGCCGAGATCAAGAAGGCGATCGCCAGCAACACCTTTCCGATCCTTCCCGCGACCATCGCCGACCGGCTGATGGCGCTCAAGCTCTCGTGGAAATCCAATGAAACGGCGTGATGCCCTGATCCGCGTGATCGACGCGCTCCATGCCGAGATCGCCGCGCTGAAATCGAACGACGTCGCCAGCCTCGAGCGCGCGACCGCCGACAAGCTCGCCGGGATCGAACAGGTCGCGTTGCTGGGCACCGGCCCCGCAGGCCCCGACATCCGCGAGCTCGCGGACGAGGCGAACCGGCTCAACGAGACGTGCCGCATCTATACCAACCTGATGGCGGCAAATGTTCGCCGCCGCCTGCAAACGCTGACCGGCGACGGTGCCGTTGCCGGTTATCGGCCGGGGTTGAGGGCGGCGTACGCGTAAGCCACACGTTCGACCTCCGTCATCCTGACAAAAGTCAGGACCCAGAGTAACAGAGCACCGTCCTTCACGGCCCTGGGTCCTGATTTTCATCAGGATGACGACATTCTCAGTCGTCAACCGTGCAATTGGCACGCACCTTGCTGAGCACCCCCTGAATCAGGGGCACCGCACACGGGCATGACCGTCAATTCTATCACTACCGGCCGGATCCAGTCCGCGATCGCGCTTGCGAGCAGCAAGACGGGCGTGGATTTCGACTATCTGCTGGGCCAGGCGAAGCTCGAAAGCGGGCTCAACGCCAACGCCAAGGCGGGCACGTCGAGCGCGTCGGGCCTCTATCAGTTCATCGAGCAGAGCTGGCTCTCGGTCGTCAAGAAGCACGGCGCGGAGCACGGGCTGGGCTGGGCCGCGAACAGCATCGGCACCTCCTCCAGCGGCCGGCTGTCAGTCGGTGACGCCGGCACCAAGGCGGCGATCCTCGCGCTGCGCAAAGATCCGGGCGCTGCCTCGCTGATGGCGGCCGAATATGCGTCGGACAACAAGGCGTCGCTCGAAGGCTCGCTGAACCGTCCGGCGTCGGGCACCGACCTCTACATGGCGCACTTCATGGGCCTGGGCGGCGCGACCAAGTTCCTCAAGACGATGCAGGCCAACCCGCAGGCGAGCGGCGCCGCGCTGTTCCCCGCCGCCGCGCGCGCCAACCACAACGTCTTCTACGACTCGAACAACCAGCCGCGCACGCTGTCGGCGATCTACGACCGGTTTGCCGACAAGCTCGGCGGCGCGGCGGCGGGCGCGAGTGCGACCGCAACGCCCACCAACTACGCGTCGCAGGCGCTCGACATGGACGGCACCACGGTCGTCACCGGCAGCAACGAAAGCGCCGACGACGCGCTCGCCTGGGCCACCACCGCAATGAACAAGTTCACCGGCAAGACGACGCAGGCCGCCGCCAGCATCCTGCGGCCGACGCCCGACACCGCGCGCCTCGCCTATATGATGCTCGCACGGTTGGGCGGCTAAGCGATGAACCGCCTGCTCTCCAGCGCGCGCGCGTCCGTCCTGCCGCTCGCGATCCTGATGCTCGTGCTCGTCATGGTCGTGCCGATCCCGGCGTTCATGCTCGACATCTTCTTTGTCGCGAATATCGCGATCAGCCTCGCCGTGCTGATGGTCGCGCTTAACGCGCAGAAGCCGCTCGACTTCTCCGCCTTCCCGACCGTGCTGCTGTTCGCCACGCTGTTCCGCCTCGGCCTCAACGTCGCGTCGACGCGTATCGTGCTGGTCCATGGCCATGAGGGCGAGAGCGCGGCGGGCCACGTCATCGAGGCGTTCGGCACTTTCCTGATCGGCGGCGATTACGTCGTCGGCATCTTCGTCTTCGCGATCCTGATGATCATCAACATGATCGTCGTCACCAAGGGCGCCGGCCGCGTCTCCGAGGTCAGCGCGCGCTTCACGCTCGATGCGCTGCCGGGCAAGCAGATGGCGATCGACGCCGATCTCAACGCGGGGCTCATCACGCCCGACGAGGCCAAGGCGCGCCGCGTCGAAGTCTCGACCGAGGCCGATTTCTACGGCTCGATGGACGGCTCGTCGAAGTTCGTGAAGGGCGACGCGGTCGCCGCCATGCTGATCCTCGCCGCCAACATCATCGGCGGGCTGATCCTCGGGCCCGTAAGCCACGGCATGTCGATCGCCGACGCCGCGCACAATTACATCCTGCTCGCGATCGGCGACGCGCTCGTCGCGCAGCTGCCCTCGCTGATGCTGTCGATTGCCGCCGCCTCGATCGTGACGCGCGTCACCTCGGACAAGGATCTCGCCGGCCAGATCGGCGGCCAGTTCGGCAGCCCCCGCACCTGGACGCCCGTCGCGGTCATCCTCGCGCTGCTCGGCATCCTGCCCGGCATGCCGCACATGGTGATCCTGCCCGCCGCCGCCATTGCCGGGTTCGCCGCGTGGAAGCTGCGCCAGATCGAGCGCCGCCCTGCCCCGGTCGTGATCGTGCCCGTCGAGACGATCGACCAGTCGAAGATCGGCTGGGAGGAAGTCACCGACGGGATGCAGGTCAATCTCGACATCGGTTACGGCCTGGTGCCGCTCGCCGACGAACGTCGCGGCTCGCCGCTGATGGGCCGGATCACCGGCGTTCGTCGCCAGCTGTCGAAGGAACTGGGCTTCGTCGTTCCGCAGGTGCGCGTCCGCGACGACATCAATTTGGCGCCGTACGTCTACCGCATCCTCGTCAACGGCGTGGTCGTCGGCGAGGACACGGTGTCGCCCGACGAAATGCTCGCGCTCGACACCGGGCAGGCTTACGGCGACCTCTTCGGCAAGAAGGTGAAGGACCCGACCTTCGGGCTCGACGCGACCTGGGTCGATGCGAGCGACGCGGATGCCGCGACGGGTGCCGGCTATCTCGTGGTCGATCCCGGCACCGTGATGGCGACGCATCTGAACCATCTGCTCGGCCAGAACGCCGCCGACCTGCTCGGCCAGGACGAGGTGCAGGCGCTGCTCGACGGCCTGAAGGAACGCGCCGCACAGCTGGTGGCCGCACTCGCGCCGCTGCCGATCACCACGCTGACGCAGGTGCTCAAGGGCCTGCTCGCGGAGAATGTGCCGCTCAAGGAATTCCGCCGCATCGCCGGCGCCATCGCGGTGGCCGCGCAGCGTACGCAGGACGCCGAGGAGCTCATCGAGACGATCCGTCCCGAGCTCGGCGCGCTCATCATCCAGAAACTGTGCGGCGTGCGCGAACCGCTGCGCGTCATGACGTTGGAGGGTCAATTGGAAGGTCTGCTCGGCCAGGCGATGCGCGCCGATCAATCGCGCCGCCACGTCATCGAACCCGATCTCGGCCGCCGCATCGTCGAGGCGCTGCAACGCGCCGCCGGGCCGCTGATCGCCGAGGCGAAGCCGTTCGCGCTGGTCGTCCAGCCGTCGATCCGGATCGCGATCCGCAAGCTGGTCAAGACCTGCCTGCCCGACACGCCGGTTCTGTCGTTCTTCGAAGTGCCCGAAGAAAAGGCGGTCGAGGTCGTCGCGGTCATCGGCGCCTCGCAACAGGCGTTGGCGGCATGAGCGCGCTTCCGCTGCGTGACGCCTTCGCGGACGCCCAACCCCTGACCTATCGCCCGCATCAACGCCCCGGCGGCGACGCGAACCAGCTGGTGAAGCAGCACCTTCCGCTCGTCCGCCGGATCGCCTGGCATGTGCATGGCAGCATGAGCAGCAGCGTCGAGGTCGAGGACCTGATCCAGGTCGGGCTGGTCGCGCTAGTCGAGGCCGCCGCGAACTTCGACGAGCGCGGCATGCCGTTCAAGACCTACCTGATTACGCGCCTGCGCGGCAGCATGATCGACGAACTCCGCCGCCAGGCGACATCGACGCGCGGCGCGATGCGTCGCCGCCGCCAATATGCCGACGCGATCTCGACGCTCACCGCCCGCACGGGGAAAGCCCCTGAAGAAGACATGATCGCGCAGCATATCGGCGTCACGATCGAGAAACTGCGGACCGATTATGTCACCGCCGACTCGATCCGCCTCGACTCGATCGACGAGATGTACGCCGACGACCTGCCTTGGTTCGCCGACGACACCCCGGACGCGTTCGAGCAACTCGCCGACAGCGACATGCGCGACGCGCTGATCGCCGCGATCACCGCGCTGCCCGAACGCGAGGCGCAGGTGATCCAGCTCTATTACGTCGAGGAACTCAACCTCGAGGAGATCGGCGAAGTCTTCGGCGTCGGCTCGGCGCGCGTCTGCCAGATCAAGGCGTCCGCGCACGCGAAGCTCAAAAAGGCGCTGGCGCGCGCGGTCTGACCGCGGCGCCGGCGATGTCTGGCTGGATCAGATCTCGGGTTGGATCCGCATGTCGTCGTCGCGGTGGGGCTGCACAACGCGCGTGCGCGGGACGCCGTCGTGGAGAGTCGCGGTGGGCGCCCCCAGCACCATCAGCCGCGCGCGCAGGCTCGCGCGCAGGAAGATCGTCTCCGCGGCGAGGAATCGCCGCGGCGTCGTACCGAGAAACGTCCCGGCATCGCGCAGAAAATGCGACGCGTCGAAATAGCTGCTGTCGATCTTCGAATAATCGCCGAGCCCCTCGTCGCGGATCAGGCCGATGAACGATCGCAGGAACCGCGCGCGGCGCAGCAGCATCTTGGGCGGCATGCCGAAATACCGGGTCGCCACGCGCCGCAGGTCGTGCGTCGGCACCCCCAGGCGGTCGGCGACGTCCTTCATCTCGATCACGCCATCGGTGATCGTCAGCGCGGTGAAGGCCCGGATCATTGGCTCGCGCGGATGCGGGGTCGCGAACAGCGGTGCGAGCATGTCGTCGAGCAACGGCTTGATCGACGCCGGATCGTCGAGGACGTCGAGCCCCTCGCGCAGCCGCTCGGCAAAGTCCGCACCAAGGATCGTACTCAGCGGCACGACGCGATTGTAGAAATCGCCGGCATGACGCTGCGTCATGCGCGCCCAGCCCAGCGCGCTGATCCCGATCCCCACCGCGATCCCGCCATGCGTCACCGTTCGGAACGCACGGCTGGTCGGCCCGTAGAGGCTGACCGCATCGAGCGGCCCGAACCGATGATTGCCGAGCGATACGGTGATCGGGCCGGCATCGAGCACGATCGATATCATCGGCGGCGACGGCAGATACCAGTTGACCATCGCGGCACGGTCTTCTGCCGCATAGATTGCGTAGCCGGTGATGCATTCGGCGAGCGTTCGGTCGGGGGCTTCGTAGCGGACGTGAAGCCCGGCCGGCATTTCGATCACTGACGCGGCGGCACCGCGAGACTGCGTTGCACCGCCAAATTGTTCTGCCTTCATTCTCCAGACCTTAACATAGGGTATAGTGCCTTATAATGCACGGTTCGCACGGGGCCCCGCGACTGCCAATATGGCATGCGGGTCAGGCCCCTGCCGGCAAGGCTTGGTTAGGATAGGGCTATCGTTGATAGCCGGCCTTATCGCCACGGGATTGCAATCGTCATCGTCTTGAGCCCCCTCGTTCGGCTTATGCCGCAGATGCGAAAGATTAGCTACGCTATCGTTGCGTCGCGTATATTTCCACGGCCCCACCACCCAACCGCTTGACTTTACATAGCAAGATTTTGCGGCATCGTCGCAAGACCAGCTGTTTGAGCGGCACGCGCCCGCATGTTGCCTAGTGTGACGGAGGGGTATCAGAAGCCCGCGACGGCAAGCTGCCGTCGGAGGTTTAGCCGTTCGCGTTCGGAAATCGGCGGGAGGGCATGCGCGGGCTTGCCCTTGCGCAGCCGCGCGCGGTCGGACTCCGCCGGTTCGACGCGGCGCACGCGCACCGCGGCAGAACCGGTGGCGGCGACGCCGAGCCCCGCCGCGGCCGCTCGCGACAGGTCGATGATCCGCGCGCGTCCCGAAAACGGGCCGCGATCGTTGATCCGCACGAGGATCCGCTGCCCGGTATCGAGCGCGGTGACCTCGACATAGGTCGGCAGGGGCAGCGTGGTATGTGCGGCGGTGATCCAGTCCGCGCGGAAGCGTTCGCCGCTGGCGGTGCGGTTCCCCGATTCCGATCCGTACCAGCTGGCATAGCCAAGCACGTCATAGCCGGGGTCGGCGACCGGCACATAGGTCTTGCCCTTGACGCGATACGCGGCGCCGAGTGCGACGGGCGCGTCGCTCACCGGCCGGAACGCGCCACCGGCGCATCCCGTCAGCGCGACTGCCAGTCCTGCGACCAGGAGAGCGGGTCTTGAAACCATCATGTCGGATCCTGTCGGCACGCTGGCTGACGTGAAGCGCGCGGCATACGCGTCATCGCCGTTGATAGAAGATATGCGAATCCACCGTCGCGACCTTGACGAGCGAGGCGCGCCAATAGGGCACCATCCAGTCGGTGTGATAATGGGTGGCGCGGCCCACCGGCGCATAGACATAGCCGGCGAGCGCGCGACGCGCGGCGCGTCTGGCCTGCTCCCACCCCTCATGTTCGGGCCTGCGCGTCACAGAGCCGTCGCATGAAAACGAGAACTGGCACCCGGTCTTGCGCGTCGCGCCCTGATACACGACGCCGCACACGGTCTTGGGAAATCCCGCCGCACCGACGCGGTTGAGAACGACCTGGATCACCGCGCGCTGCCCGTCGCGATCCTCGCCGGCTTCATAGAGTGCCACCGTCGCGAGGCATTCGGTCGCCTGTTCGCGCGCCGCAGGGCCGCCCTTGAACCGGAACCGCGCCGCCGCCCGGCGTTTCGCGGTTACGACCGGCACCCGTGCGTTGGACGCGCGCGCCTCCGCCATCGTCAGGCGTTGCGGGCGTCGCGGATCGAGCGTTGCGGCAGGCCATGGCAGATCGGTCAGCGACCCGAAGATCGCCGCCACCACGACCGCGACACCGAGCAGCAGCAGCCAATGCTCCGACGACGGACGCCGCGGCGCTCCCCCGCCCCGTATGCGCGATACCGAGGATTGAGCGCGTCGCTTCGTCATGCCGCCCCCGTATCGGGGAAAAGGGGCATTGGGGGAAGAGCGTTCGGACCGGGCGGCTGGCCTCGGCGCGCGTGTCACCGGGATCGTTGCGGCGTTCTCTGCAAGGCGAAGCGCATTACCGCCAGGTTCGGGGTCAGCGTTGGCGCTTGATGAGGATGGGGCGTTCGCCGCTGATCGTCGCCTTGAAGCCGCCAAAGCCCGACTGCTTGACGATGATGGCGGTGCCGGGACGCGGTTGGACCTTGAGCGGCTCGATCGTTTCCCAGACGGTGTTGTTCGCCAGCTGCAGCGAGAACCGCGCATAGCTCGACGGCTTCGCGCTCGTGATGGTCGTCCGGACCTCGGTGACCTTGGTCAGCCGGTCCGCCTCGCCGCCGTCCAGGGGACTCTGCGCGGCGTCCGCAAGTCCGAACCGCTGCCGCCTGTGCTCGATCACCTTGCCGCGATCGAGCGCCAGCAGGCTGCCTGATTTACGCGCACTCGCGATTTGCGTCGCAGCGGCATCGAAGCAGGCCAGCCTGGCGGCATCCGCGACAATGCCCTGACAATTCGCGAGCGTGTCCAACGTCTTGGACGAATCTGCCCCCGATTGGCCGTTCGCCGCCCCGCCAAAGACGAGCCCCGTCCCCAAAAGCACGGGCACGGAGAACCGGATGAGCTTCAAAAGACGCATGTGACAACCCCTGTAGCCGCCCGCCGGGCGTTTGTGTCCCCCCGGTGTCCTCAGCGATATTATGTTGCGGTAATGTCACGCTAGCGACGCAAACGAAACAGCGAAAGGGCCGAATCGATTATATGCGTTGCAGAGCGCCACGATCGGTCGATAATTCTCGGCATGACCGGAAATTCTCCGGTGTTGATGCACGGTCAAACGCCGGCACATTAAGGGGCCAATATGAAATCTGCTGCGCGCACTCACCTGCTTGCGACCACGCTGCTCATGGGAGCGGCATCGCTCGCCACACCGGCGTTCGCGCAGGTCCAGGGTGACACTTCGGGCATTCGCGCCGGCGGCGCGACTGCGACTCCAGCCACCACCCCGGGCGCCAACGCGCAGGGCGAAGTCGGCATGACGACGTCGGAAGCTGCACCGACCACCGAGAACAGCCAGGGCGACATCGTCGTCACCGGCTCGCTGATCAAGAATCCGGCGCTGATCGCTTCGTCGCCGGTCCAGGTCATCGGTCAGGAGGAAATCCAGCTCCGCCAGTCGAACACCGCAGAAGACATCCTGCGCACGCTGCCCGGCGCGGTACCGAGCATCGGTTCGGCCGTGAACAACGGCAACGGCGGCGCGTCCTATGTCGATCTTCGCGGCCTTGGCTCGTTCCGCAACGTCGTCCTGATGGACGGCAACCGGATCGCCCCCTCGGGTCTGGCCGGACGCGTTGATCTTAACAACATCCCGCTCGCGTTGGTCGAGCGTGTCGATACGCTGACCGGCGGTGCTGCAACGACCTACGGTGCCGACGCGGTATCCGGCGTCGTGAACTTCATAACGCGTTCGGACTTTTCCGGCCTAGACGCGTCGGTGTCGAACCAGATCACCGAGCGCGGTGACGGCTCCTACTTCCGTGGCGACATCACGATCGGCGCAAACTTCGACGACGGCCGCGGCAACGCGGTGTTCTCGGTCGGTTACCAGCAGTCCGACGCAGTCTATCAAGGCGAGCGCGACTATTCGATTCAGAACTACGACTCGTTCTCGGGCGCAACCAGCGGCTCGGGTACGACCACCCCGTCGGTGTTTACGCTCGGCGGTCGCCGTCAGATCAACCCGACTACGGGTGCCCTGACCACGCCGGTCGTTCCGTTCAACTTCAACCCCTACAACATCTTCCAGACGCCGTTCGAGCGGTTCAACATGTATGGCGCCGGTCATTACGACGTCTCGGACACGGTTGAGGTCTATACCCGCGGTTTATTCTCGAAGAACACGGTCGAGACGATTGTCGCCCCATCCGGCGTGTTTGGTTCGCAAGTCGTGATCCCGCTGTCGAACCCTTATCTGCCGGCAGCAGCGCGTAACCAGTTCTGTGCGGCATCGAACATTACCCAGGCACAGTGCGATCTTGCTGCTACAGCAAGCCCAACGGTCACCGTCGGTGGCGTCACAACGGCGAACCCGAACTTCCGCACGATCACGACCAATCTCTCGCGTCGCACGACCGAAGCCGGGCCGCGCATTTCGAACTTCCAGACCACGATTTTCGATTATCGCGCAGGCGTAAAGGTCAATCTTACCGACGGTCTCAAGCTGGACGTGTCGGGCGGTTATGGCGAGTCGGAGAACACGCAGACGCTCCAGGGCTACGTCCTGACCTCGCGCGTCCGCTCGGCTCTGTACGCGACCAACACCACGACCTGCCTTAGCGGCGCACCGCTCGGCGCGTCGATCACTGCAGGGTCGGGCTGCGTCCCACTCAACGTCTTCGGCGCTGACGGGTCGATCGCCGCCAATCAAATCCCGTACATCACGGGTGAAAGCACTACAACGATCCGCACCTCGCTTGCACAGGCACGCGCGGTGCTCAACGGCGACTTCGGTTTCGCATCGCCGTTTGCGACCGACTCGATCGGCTTTGCTGCGGGTGCCGAATATCGCAAATATCGCGCGTCGCAGCGGTCCGATACCTTGGCACAGACGTCAGGCGAACTCGGTGGTGCAGGCGGCGCCGCTCCCAACATCGATGGTGGCTACGAAGTCAGCGAAGGTTTCGGCGAACTCATTGCACCGCTCGTCCAGGATCGTCCTTTCTTCCAGAGCCTTACGCTCGAAGCCGGTGTACGCTACTCGCACTACAAGGTCTTCACCGCGTCCGCACCGACCTTCAACACGACGACCTACAAGGCTGGCGGTAGCTGGGAGCCCGCAAACGGTCTGAAGTTCCGCGGCATGTACCAGCGTGCGGTACGTGCGCCGAACATCAGCGAACTGTTCGCACCACCCGTTTCGGGGCTGACCAACCTGTCGACGGATCCGTGCGCTTCATTCAACGATCGTGGCGAACGCATCGCGCCGACGCCAACCGGCAACCTTGCAGCGATCTGCGTCGCGCAAGGCGCGCCAGCTTCGCAGCTTGGGCTGATCCAGACCCCGACGTCCGGGCAGGCAGTGGCAACCAGTGGGGGCAATCCAAACCTGCGCCCTGAAAAGTCGGACAGCATCACCGCGGGCGTCGTCATTCAGCCGCAGCAATTCCTCCCCGGGTTCTCGGTTACCGTCGACTATTACAACATCAAAATTAAGCGAGCGATCACCACCCCGACGCCAGACGACATCATCAATGCATGCTTCGTAACGGCTCCCACGGCCACCAGCGCAGCGTGCACAGCGATCCGGCGTGAGCCGGTGACGGGCGCACTCTCGGGTGACCAGTCGGTCTTCACGGGTCTGCCGCAGCCATTGTCGAACCTAGGCATGCTCAAGACGGACGGCATTGATCTCGGCGTCAATTATCGGACCCGTTTGGTCGACAATGTGAAACTCGCGCTGTCGTTCACCGGCAACTACACGCATGATTCGAAGTTCCAGGCGACGCCCACGTCGGTCAATCGTGAATGCACCGGCTACTATTCGGTCAACTGCGCATCGATTCAGCCAAAGTTCTCGTGGACATCACGCGCGACATTCTCGTTCTTCGACAATGTCGATCTCTCCGTCCTTTGGCGCCATGTCGACAAGGTGCGATACGAACCCCTCGCGATCACTTCGGCAGCGACCACTCCATTCTCAGGCGCGGTTCGTGGTGGTCAGCTGAATGGTAACACGTATAACTTCGGACGTATTCCCAGCTATGATTACATCGATCTGACCGCTCGGATCGGGGTTGCTGAGAACTTCGACTTCACGATCACTGCGCAGAACCTGTTTGACAAGCAGCCGCCGATCGTCGGATCGACCGTCGGATCGACGTTGTACAACAGTGGCAACACCTACCCGTCGACGTACGACGCGCTGGGTCGTCGCTTCGCGGTTGGTGCGCGGTTGCACTTCTAGGTTCTCAAAAGATCTACCGGGAGGGCGGCTCTTCGGAGCCGCCCTTTTTTTGGTCGGCCGAGACGATTAAACGTCAATGACTAGGGCGCACGGGTGCCACGTAAAATGCGAACGTCGGCGGTACGATACCGAACACATCGCTTGGTTAAGCAATGGCCGACAGCGTCAGCACAAAATAGTCCCGCCTTGCAAACGCTCCGGCGCGTGACTGCAGACGTAGCGAACGCTGGTACGTCAGGAAGTCCGCCAGCCCTATAGGCTAGTACCGGACATAGGGGCATCGACCCGGCAAAAGCTTGGTTAGATCAGCCCAGCAGTGGCGCCGGCGGATCCATCGCGACGCCCGCATTGCGCGCGACAGCGTGTGCCCAGGCCAGCACCTTGTCTAGCTCTTCGGCGTGAAGGACCGCGCCGTCGCTGCGGTCGCGATCGCGATCCGCTGCCTGATATGCGGTGCCGTCCTTGGCGTTGCGGCCGAACGCTTTGCTCTGCGCGAGCGCGTCAATCGTCGCGGCGTCCGCCGACAGTCCGAACAGGGCGCAGATCGCCGCAAGCGCTTGTCGCGGTGCCGCAAGCAGCGTCTCGCTTTGCAGCGACCGGACTCGCCCGGGAAACCGCGTAGCCAGCCCGGCAAACAGATCCGCTTGGACGATCCAGCCTACCGCCGCCACCTGAAGATCGGTCAGACGGAAATAGTCGTCCGGCGCAAAACCCAAGTCGACGATCCCGTCGGCGAGCTGCTTGGCGAGCAACTCGCGCACCCACAGCCGCCCCCACATGCCCTTACGCGCGATCGACGTCAGATAGACGGGCAACGGGGCATATAGGAGGATCGCCCGCGCATTGGGACGCATCGACAGCATGGCGGGCGCCAGTGCATTGACGACGTTGGACGGTTTTATCACCACCGCCTCCCCCGGCACATACGGGCGCGCCAGCAGCGTCAACGCGCTGTCCAGCACGTCGCCCACGCGCGCAGGATCGCCGCCGCGGTGCCGCCATCCGACCAGATCGTTGAGGATGACGGGCTCTTTCAACGTCGAGGCCACCCCGACATGGTCGAGCGCCTGCGCCAGCAACGTCGAGCAACAATAGGCCGAGTGAAAGACGAAATGCACCGGATCGCGCCGCTGCACGGCATCACACGCCAGCTTGCGCGACACGATCACCGGCTGCGCTGCGGACGGCAGATGCTCGTCGGTCAGGAAGGTCGCCGCGGCACGCGCCGCGCGGTCCGCGTCGATCAGGTGGACCGCGTCGTGATCGGGATCATAACGATGCGCCAACCACCGGGAATCGGCGGTTTTCGCCGCGTCTGTTGCTGCGGCCCGATCGACGGGCAGGGGAAAACGCGGCGGAATGCTCATCGCGTGGGGATCGCATATTGGTGGGAGTATCGCCACGCGAAAGACTGTCGCAAAATCGGCCAGTTTGCGATTGTGCGCGGCTGCGAATCGATCATGATACGGGTTCGAATCAGGCGTTAAGGTGGGACATTGATGGGACATTTCGTCATCGGTTTGGCGCTTTTGGGCATGGCCGGCGCGCAGGCGCCGCAACAATCCGCCCCCGCGCCGCAAGGCGGCGCGACGCCTGCCGCCGAACGCAAGATCTGCAAGCGGTCCGCACCCTCCGGCTCGCTGATCGAAACGCGGCGCGAGTGCCATACGCGGCAGGAATGGGATCAGATCGCGCAGAATGCGCGCGCCACGGGGCAGGACATGGTGAGCCGCGCCTCCGCCGGCACGCAGCCGTAACCGCACGCGCAGTCGATGACGAACAGCACCGCAGAGCGGTCCATGGATATGCTGCTGCGCGACGCCGATCGGGCGCAACGCGCCGGGGACCGAGCGAGCGCGACCGCGGCGTTCGAGGCGATCCTGTCGCGCAAGCCCGATCATCCCGTAGCGTTGAACGCGGTTGGGATGGCGGCGCTGGGGCGCGACGACCGGCGTGCCGCGACCTATTTCACGCGCGCGGCCGCCGCCGATCCGACCGCCGCGCCGCTGTGGATGAACCTGGCGAGCGCGCATCGTGGCCTTGGCGATGCCGATGCGGAACGCGCCGCGCTGGAGCGAGCACTGGCGCTGGACCAGCGCAACCTGATGGCGAACGTCCGGATCGCGGAGCTGTTCGAGCGGACCGCGGACATGTCGGCCGCCGCATTTCGCTGGGGTGGCGTCGCAACGGTCATCCAGGCGATGCCCGACCGCCCGCCCGCGCTCGACCAGTTGCTGGCGCGCGCGACGGACCGGATCGCGGTGCTGAGCCAAGCGCTGTCCGACGATGTCGATACGGCGATGCAGCCGCTGCGCACCGCCGCGGCGGCGGGGCAGCAAGCTCGGTTCGATGCGTGTATCGATGCCATGCTGGGTCGCCGGAGGATCTATGCCCCCGCGCCGCACGGGCTGCACTTTCCATTCCTGCCCGCCGACGAATTCTTCGCGCGCGACCATTTCGACTGGCTCGCGCAACTCGAAGCCGCGACGCCTGCGATCCTGGCGGAACTGCAAACGCTGCTGGCGGACACTGCGCCGGATTTCACCCCCTATGTCACGATGATGCCGGGCACGCCGCCCAATTTGTGGAGCGCGCTCGATCACTCGGCGGATTGGAGCGTCCAGTATCTCTGGCGCTACGGCGTGCGGAACGACCAGCTATGTGCCCGGTGCCCGCAAACCGCGGCGATCCTCGATAGCCTGCCGCTCGCCGATATCCCCGGACGGGCCCCGACCGCGTTTTTCTCGATCCTGAAACCAGGGACGCACCTGCCGCCGCATACCGGGGTCAGCAACATCCGGTCGATCGTCCATCTGCCGTTGATCGTCCCCGATCGCTGCGCGTTCCGCGTCGGCGGTTAAACGCGCGAATGGCGTGTGGGCGAGGCCTTCGTGTTCGACGACACGATCGAGCACGAGGCGTGGAACGACAGCGACTCGATCCGCGCCGTCCTGATCATCGACGTGTGGAACCCGTATCTCACCGAGGTCGAACGAACGATGCTGCGCCATCTGTTCGGCGCGCTCGGGACGCGGCTGGGGGACAACGGGCAGATTGTCGACTGATCAGGTCGGTACGGCGTCAGCGCTCGTGACGCTGGCCCGACCGGGCGAAAGCCAAGGGTTATTCCCGCTAAACCTTAGCCAAGGTCGGTCGAGGCTCAGTCGACCATGCGCTTGGCTTGAACGTTGGCCCAAATCGCTTTGTGCTCGGCCTTGGCGTACATGTACCGAGCGCGGTCTGGCGACGCCCGTGCCATCTCGTCCCGCAGTTCGGGGAACATGGCGTAGACTTGCCGTGCGCGTTCCTCGCGCTGTCTGCGCATCGTCGGCGTGATGCCGTCGCTTGCCGCCGCAAAGCCCAAAGCCTGAGGGGAAATCCCTTGATAGGCAGCGAACTGGGAAGACGTAGATCCCGGGGCGATGTAGGGGCCGGATACGATGAATTGCGCAGACGATGCGCTCCCGCAGGCAAGCAGTCCGAGAATCATGATGCGTTTCATGGCCGTTCTCCTCAATCCACCAACCGACGGGCCAAGGATAGGTTTCCGGGCGCCAGCAGATTGGCAAGATCTGTTTTTCAGACGTGACACAAAACCATCGATCGGCCCGAGCCACAACGCGCAATTGATGACGACAGCTCTGACGACGATCGTTCAAGCGCCGACCAAGGACTATATCCGATCGATCCACCCGCTTCAGCCGGTATCGACGGCGGCCCCCTGATACGTGTCGATCGCCTCGAAGATGTCAGTCAGCGCGGCGCGTTCGTCGGGCGTCAGTTCGGGACGCCAAATCTCGAACAACAGGACGACCCGGGTTTCCTGACCGCGGTTCCACGCCTCATGCTCGAACGAGTCGTCGAAGATCAGCATTTCGCCTGTCTTCCAGTGGCGGGTCTCCGCGCCGACGCGCAGCCCGCAGCCGTCCGGCGCGATCAGCGGGAGGTGACAGATGAGGCGCGTGTTGAGCATCCCGTGATGCGGGCGGATATGCGTGCCGGGCTTGAGCCGCGAGAAGATCGCCATCGGCGAACGCCCGGCGATGACCGGGATCGGCGCGGACACCAGAGCCGCCATCGTCTGCGGACATAGCGACGCATTGGGTTCGACCGGCGCACCGCCCTGCCACAACTGGAACGCGCTCCAGCTCGGATCGTCGAGCAACGGGTTCGCGGGCGCCGGACGATCGGGCATGGACTGGACATAGGGCGCAAATCCGTCGTCGGTCGCGAGCACCCGGTCGAGTTCCGCGCATATCGCGGCGGTCGAGCCCTCCATCGCTGCGACCCATGCGAACTCCTCGCGCTCGAAAAAGGCGCGCTGCGCGAGCCCGGGGAAATAGAACATCGACGGCTGTTGCAGATAAAGCTCGGTCCGCCCCGCCATCAGATCGAGCGCGTGCTGCGTTCGCGCGCTGTGCTTGCCCGTCGCGCCACGCGTGCCGACCAGGATCTGGTCGAGATGCTCGGTGAAGCGCCTCGCGACCTCAGCCAGAAACGTCTCGCCCGCGCGCAGCATCGGAACGAGCATGGCCGGGACGGTCGTCCCGGCTTGCGCCGCGACGTTGAGCGCGGTGCGGTAGAAGGATTGCGCGGCGCGATCGTCGCCGCGCCGGACCTTGAGCGCCGCCATCGTCAGCAGCGCGGCGAGATGACGCGGCTCGACCGCAAGGAACTTCACGAGCGCGGCATCCGCCTCCTCGTCGCGTCCGAGCGCCTGGGCGGCCTGGGCGATCAGGAACCACGGCGCGGGGATACCGGACGCGCCGTCCTGCAACAGCAGCAGCTTGTCATATGCCGTCGCCGCATTGCCGTTGCGCAGCGCGGCCATGCCCTCGCGGGCGAGCAGTTCGGCTTGGGATCTGGTCAGGGGCATGGCGTCTCACACTGCGTATCGGCGGCACCGTAGCGGTTCGGCCGGACAGGGACCATCGCGATCCGCGGCGGCGAGGCGACCGCGCTCTCCGTCCGCACCTCGACAGCATCCTGCGGGCTCACCACATGGCGATCGAGGAGTGCGTTCATGCCCACCTATTCCAAGACCGAAGACGCCATCGCCGCGCTGACCCCCGAACAATATCGGGTGACGCAGGAGAATGCGACCGAACGCCCCGGCACCGGTGCGCTGCTCCACACCAAGGCGCCGGGGATCTATGTCGACATCGTCTCGGGCGAGCCGCTGTTCGCGAGTACCGACAAATATGAATCGGGCTGCGGCTGGCCCAGCTTTACGCGGCCGATCGCGCCGGACACCGTCACGTCGAAGCGCGACTGGTCGATGTTGATTCCGCGTACCGAAATTCGCTCGGCGCAGGGCGACAGCCATCTGGGGCATGTCTTCAAGGATGGTCCGCGCAGCCGCGGCGGGCTGCGCTATTGCATCAATTCGGCGGCGTTGCGCTTCGTGCCGCGCGCCGAGATGGCCGCGCAAGGCTATGCCGCATATCTCGACCAGGTCGAGGACGCGCCGAGCCGGACCGAGCGTGCGGTGCTGGCCGGCGGGTGCTTCTGGGGGATGCAGGATCTGATCCGCGCGCTGCCCGGAATCGTGTCGACGCGCGTCGGCTATTCGGGCGGCGAGGTCGCCAACGCGACGTACCGCCATCACGGCAACCATGCCGAGGCGATCGAGATCGTCTTCGATTCCACGCGGACCGACTTCCGGACGCTGCTCGAATTCTTCTTCCAGATCCACGATCCGACCACGGTCAACCGCCAGGGCAATGATCGCGGCGCCAGCTATCGGTCCGCGATCTTCTATACCGACGCCGAGCAGAAGGCGGTGGCGCAGGACACGATCGCCGATGTCGAGGCGTCGGGGTTGTGGCCGGGCAAGGTCGTCACCGAACTCTCCCCGGTCGGCGATTTCTGGGAGGCCGAGCCCGAGCATCAGGATTATCTCGAGCGCAAGCCGAACGGCTATACCTGCCATTTCGTCCGCCCGAACTGGAAACTGCCGCGCCGCGCCGAAGCGGCGTGAGCGCGGATCGGGGCCGGTAACGACCACCCCGCCCCGCCCCGCTGCCGCCGTGGCAGGGCACGTGCCGACGTCGTCAAAACGTATAGGCGAGCCCGAGCGTGCCCAGCCATTGGTCGCGCGCGCCGGCGATGGCGACGAGCGGACTGCGCGCGATGTCGCCCTCGATGCGCCCATAGGTGCCGCCGCCGACGACCTTGACGCCGTGCAGCAGGTCGCCGGTCAGCGAATAGCTGCCGATCACGCCGAGCGTCCAGTTCTTGAGGCCACCATGCGCGGTATATACCGGCAGTCCGCTGGCTGCGCTCTGCGCCGCAGACACGCTGTAATAGGTCCGCGCATAGCCGCGCTCGACGATGTCGGCGGACGCGAACACGCCGATCGCGGCCTTGCGCGACAGCGGCGTGACATAGGTGATGCCCGGGCTCCAGATCCCGCTGTCATGGACGCCGCTCACGTCGTGGCGATAGCCGAGCGTCACCGACAGCGTGTCGTACGCGCTGGTCAGGACGCCGGTCTTGCCGAGCCCGACATAGCCACCGAGCTCGACCGCCGTGCCGCGCTTGCCGAGCGCGCGGACGCGCAGGTCGTCGATGCTGCCGGACGAACTCCGGGTGAAATTGAGCTGCGCGATCGGTCCGGCCTGGACATCCCACACCGGTCCCGGCGCGGTCTTGACGAGATCGACGCTCAACTGGTTGCCCGCGAGCACGAAGCCATAGCCCTTGATCGTCCCGATCGCGGCGGGGGCGGGCGTGATCCGATAGTCGTTCGAGCCTTCGTAATCGGGCAATGCCGCGACGCCGACGCCGACCGTGACGGTATCGCGGTACGGATCGGCGGGGCCGTCCTGCGCGCGGACGGGGATCGCGCTGAACGCGGTCAAGGTGCTGCCGAGCATGAGGGCCCGGGTACGGATAGGGAGCATCGATTAGGTCCTTCTTTAGAAAAATGAGGCGCGCGGCGCGCCGTTAGCCGCCGAGCGCACGCTGGAGCTGGATGTGCGCGAGCAGCGCGGCGACGCGCTGGCGCACCGCGGCGCGCTCCGCCGACAGCGCGGCCCGGCGTGCGTCGAGCACCGGCAGCGCGCCGATATCGCCGCGCGCATAGCGGGCCTGGACCATCGCGACCGTCTGCTGCCGCGCCTGCAGGTCGCGGCTCGACAGGCTGGTCCGCTCGGCGGCGGCGCGGGTCGCGGACAGCGCGTCGTCGACTTCGCGCCACGCGGTGATGACGGTCTGGCGATAGGCGAGCGCGGCGGCGCGCTCCTCCGAGCGGCGCAGGTCGAGTTGCCGCTGCAACCGCCCGCCCGAGAAAATCGGCAGCGACAGGCCCGGGCCGATGCTCGTGCTGCGCGCATCCCAGCCGAAATCGACAAGGTTCAGCACGTCGATATCGAACAGCCCGGTCAGGCTGATCTTCGGATAGAAATCGGCGGTGGCGACGCCGATCTGCGCGGTCGCCGCATGCAGCCGCGCCTCGGCCTCGATGATGTCGGGGCGTGTTCGCGCGACCTCGGAGGGTATGCGCACCGCGCTGGCCGGGAGGGGGCGCGGCGGTGGTGCCACGCTGCGATCGAACGGGGCGGTGTCGGGGGTGTCGCCGACCAGCACCGCCAGCGCGCGCGTCGCGCTTGCCGCCTGTTGGTCGAGGTCGACGGCATCGCCGCGCAAGCTTCGCACCGTTTCCTCGGCTGCGGCAAGATCGATCGGCGTGGCGAGCCCGCGGGCCAGCAGCGCGCGCGCGATCGCGGCGTTCTGCTCGGCGATCGCGGCGCCCGCCTGCGCGATGCGGCGCTCGTCCCACAGGCCGCGCAGCTGGACATAGGTGCGCGCCACCTCGGCCTCGACGGACAGCCGCACGCCGCGCGCGGCGGCGTCGCTTGCGTCGACCGAGGCCGCGGCCGCCTCCGCCTGGCGACGATGGCCGCCCCACAGATCGAGCTCCCAGCTTGCGCCGATTCCGACGCTGTAGAGATCGAAGTCGACGCCCTTTGGCGGCGTGCTCGTCGGGGTGACGCCGAGCACCGTCTGCGTGACCGACGCGATGCCCGCCGTCCCGACCCGCTCGCGGCTGTAGCCGGCCTGACCCTCGACCTGCGGCGCACCCGCGGCCCGTGCCTGCCCGCGCTCGATCCGCGCGGCGGTGAGCCGCTCGATCGCCGCGGCGATGTCGGGATTCGCCGATGCCGCGCGTGCCTCGAGCGAGTCGAGCACCGGATCGCCGAAGCTGCGCCACCAGCGTGTGTCGCTCGGTGCCTGGGCGGCAGGCGCGGTCTGCCAGACCGGCGGCAGGATCGCGGCCGGTCGCGTGAAGTTGGGGCCGACCGTGCAGCCGGCCAGCGCGGCGGCGAGCATCAGCGGCAATACCCGCGAAAGCTTCGGATCATGCATGTCGGTCGTCCTGATGGATGGGGCGGGCGGGGCGATCGAAGGCGAGCACGTAGAGTGCGGGCAACGCGACCAGCGTGAGGATCGTCGCGCCGATCAGGCCACCGATCATCACGATCGCCATCGGCCCCCAGAAGATGTTGAAACACAGCGGAATGAACGCCAGCACCGCCGCGAGCGCGGTCAGCACGACCGGGCGCGAGCGGCCGATCGTGGCGGCTCGAATCGCCGCGTGCAGGTCCATCCCCTCGGCCTGGTTGTGCTGCACCTGATCGACCAGGATGATCGAATTGCGCATGATCATGCCGGCGAGCGCGATCAGCCCGAGCAACGCGACGAACCCGAACGGCGCGCCGGTCACGACCAGCGCCACCACCGCGCCGATCACGCCGAGGGGGGCGGTGGCCAGGACCAGCAGCGTGCGGCCGATGCTCTGCAACTGGATCATCAGCAGTAGGAGCATCAGACCGAGCGTGATCGGCAGCAGCCGGTAGATCGCGTCGTTGGCCTTGGCGGCAAGCTCGCCATCTCCGCCGTCCTCGATCCGGTAGCCGGCGGGCAGCGCCTTGGCGATCGCCGCGACGCGCGACTTCGCCGCCGCGACCACGTCGGCGGCCTGGACGTCGCCGGTCATGTCCGCCTGCACGGTGATGCACAGCGCACCGTCGCGCGTCCAGACGATCGGCTGTTCGGTGGTCACGCCGAGCCGCGCGACCTGGCCGAGCGGGACCGGACCATGCGGCGTCGTCACCACCATGTCCGCGAGCCGCCCGGGATCGCTGCGATCCGCCGCCGTGCCGCGCACGACGATGCCGATCCGCTTGGTGCCGCGCAGCACGTCGCCCGCGGGCTGGCCCGACAGCATCGTCGCGACATTCCCCGCCAGCGTCGCGCGATCGAGCCCGAGCCGCGCTGCGCGGTCGTCGTCGGGATCGAGTCGCATCGCGACCGAGGGCGTCCCCCAGTCCGCCTGCACCGCGGTCGTTCCCGGCGTCGCCCGCAACACCGCCTCGATCCGCGCGGACACCGTCCGCAACACCGCCGGATCGGGACCGATCACGCGATATTGCACGGGGAAGCCCGCACTCGGCCCGAGCGACAGGCGACGGATGTGGAGCTTCGCCTCGGGCGACGCGTGGTTCGCGAGCAGCCGCGTGATGACGCGTTCGCGCGCGTCGAGATCGCGCGCGACCAGCACCATCGTCGCGGTCGCGGGATCGGGCAGAGTCGGGCCGTAGGGCAGGTAGAAGCGCGGCGCGCCCTGGCCGATATAGCTGTCGAGCTGCGCGACATCGCGGTCCTTGGCCACGCTCGCTTCGAGCCGTTTCACCGCGGCGGAGGTCGCGGACAGCGAGGCGCCCGGCCTCAGGCTGACGTCGACGATGATCTCGGGACGGTCGGAAATCGGAAAGAATTGCTGCCGGACCAGCATCGCGCCCGCGAGACTCGCGACCAGCAGCGCCGCGGTCACGGCCACCACCGTCCTGCGCCGCGCCATGCACGCATCGACCACATTGCGCAGCCGGCGATAGACCGGCGTGTCGTACATCGCCGCGGCATCGTGCTGTGCGCTCGCCTCGGGCAGCAGCCGCACGCCCAGATACGGCGTGAACACCACCGCGACGACCCAGCTCACCAGCAGCGCAGAGCCGGTCACCCAGAAGATGCCGCCGGCATATTCGCTGGTCGTCGACTGGGCGAAACCGACCGGCAGGAAGCCGACGATCGTCAGCAGCGTCCCCGTCAGCATCGGGAACGCAGTGTGCGTCCAGGCATAGGCGGCGGCATCGGCCCGCGTCGCGCCGCGCTCGCGCTGCACGACCATCGCCTCGACGCTGATGATCGCATCGTCGACGAGCAGGCCGAGCGACAGGATCAACGCGCCGAGCGAGATACGCTCGAGCCCGATCCCGGTCGCGCCCATGAACAGCGCGACGATCGCCAGCGTCAGCGGCACCGACAGGGCGACGACGACGCCGGTCCGCCACCCGAGCGTCACGAAGGCGACGAGCAGCACCACCGACAAGGCGCAGAAGAACTTGATGAGGAACGCGTCGACCGCCTCGCGGATATTCTGGCTCTGGTCCTCGACCTGGGTCATCGTGACCCCGGCGGGCAACGTCCGGCCGAACGCGGTGGCGACTTCCGACAATTGCTTGCCGAATCCGAGACCGTCGGCGCCCGGCGTCATCGCGATCGCCAGCACGACGGCAGGCTTGGCCGCATGGCGGACCAGCCCGTCCGGCGGATCGGCATAGCCGTTGCTGACCGTGCCGAGGTCACCGACCTTCGCGGTGCCCGCCGCAGCAGACACGGCGGTGTTCTCGACCGCATCGATGCCGTCGACGGCGCTGCCGATGCGAACGGGGACGCGCATCGATCGCTCGACCACGCCCGCGGGCGCGACGCTGCTCCGTTTGGCGAGTGCCTGCACGACGGTGTCGGGCGACAGCCCCATCGCGGCGAGCCTGCGCGAGTCGAGATCGACGAACAGCCGGCGCGGCACCTCGCCGGTGATCTGCACCTTGCCCGCGCCGGGGATGCGCAGCATCGCGTCGCGCGCCTGCTCGGCCAGCGCCACGAGCCGCGCATTGTCCGCGCCGGTCAGCGTGAAGACATAGCCGTACACGTCCGCATAATCGTCGTCGGCAGCGACCGACGCGCCCGCGGGCAAAGCAGGCTCGATATCCTTCAGCTGCTTACGCACCCGTTGCCAGATCAGCGGGACGCGGTCCTTCGGCGCGCCATCCGTCAGCGACACGCGGATCGCGCAGCGGCCGTCGCCGCAATAGGTCTGGAGGAAATCGAGGTTTTCGGTCGCCCGCAGCCGGCGTTCGATCGGATCGGCGACCTGCGCGCGCATCTGCGCAGGGCTCGCACCCGGCCAGGACGCGGCGACGATCATCTCCTTCAGCGTGAAGGTGGGATCTTCATCGCGCCCGAGCGTGAAGAACTGCGCGGCGCCCGCGGCGAACAGCAGCGCGATCAGGAACCCGACGAGCGCGGGGTGACGGATCGCCCAGCGCGACACATTGAAGCGGTCCATCGCTCAGTTGCCGCCTGTAACGAGGCCGGCCATGACGACGTGCTGCCCTTCGGACAGCGTGTCGCCACCGCTCGCGACGATCCGCTGGCCATCGGGCAGGCCGGAGACGATCGCATCGTCGCCACGCAGATCGACGAGGTGGACGGGCTGGCGATGCACCCGGTCGCCGCTCGTCGACAGCGACCAGACGTGCGGCTGGGGCCCTTCCGCGCCAAGCGCGGTCAGCGGCACGCGGATCGTCGCCTTGGGATCCGCCATCCGCAGCGTGACGGTCGCCGACCCGTTGAACGGGATCTGCGCGACGTCGCCGAGCACCGTGAACCGCGCGGTCCGCAGCCGCAGCGCGCCATCCGCCGCGGGTTCCACCAGCCGCAACCGTGCCTCGGCGATCAGACCCGGCGCGGACCAGAAGCTCGCATCCGCCATCGTCCCGCGCGTCACCCGCACGCGTTCGGGCAGCTGCACCTCGATTTCGGGGCCGCCCGCGGCGAGGCGGACGATGGTGGTGCCCGCACCGACGACGGTGCCGGAGTCGGCGGCGCGTTCGGTCACGACGCCGTCCTCGGGCGCGACCAGTACCGAGTCCGCGAGCGTCGCGCGGCTGCGGTCGAATGCGGCATGCGCTGCGTCGCGCTTGGCCGCGGCGGCGGTCGCGGTCAGCGCGCGGTCGCGGACATCCGCCGCGGACAGCGCGCCGATCCCGTCCAGCCCGGTCGCGCGCCTGGCGGCCTCGCTTGCCCGCGTCGCTTCGGCAGTCGCGGCCGCGAGTTCGGCGCGTGCCTGCCCGCTATCGGCGACCGCTTCGGTACGCGAGAGCCGGGCGAGAACCTGCCCGGCGCGGACATGGTCGCCGACCTGCACGGTCAAAGCGAGCACGCGGCCGCCGGTCCTGAAACCGAGCGCGATATCGCGGCGCGGGCGCAAGATGCCGTCGAACGTGGAGGTCTGTCCGCCCGCATGGTGGATCGTGACGACATCGACCAGCGTGGCGTCGGACCGGGGCGATGCGACGGGCTCTGACGAGCAGCCAGCGCAGGATAACAGGGTCAAACCGGCGGCAATCAGCCCGGTCGTCGAGTGGAGAATCTTCGGCATCGTCGCGTCCCGTTGGTGAACGCGGATCGCCCTGCCGATTCGTGGCCGTCCCGGCCTGCCAGTCCTCGAAATCGACCGGTCGTTTTCGAAAACGACCGGGGTTCAGGCGTGGCTAGTTTTCGAGATGCCGCCGTCGGAACGCGCTCGGGGTCTCGCCGAGCCGTTCCTTGAACACGCGGTTGAACATCACCAGGCTGCCGAACCCCGCATCCATCGCGATCGTCAGGATGGGCACGTCGGCCTGCGCCGGGTCGGCCAGCGCGCTGCGGACTTCGGCGATCCGGTGCTCGTTGAGGTAATCGCTGACGTTGCGATAGCCGAGCCCGCCATTGATATGGCGGCGCACGCGATATTCGGGCGTCTCCACGCGGGCGGCAATCGTGCCGATCGTCAGCTCGGGATCGCGATACGCGCGGTCCTGCGTCATCATCCGGGCAAGGCTCTGGCCGAGCGCTGCGTCGAGCGGTTCGGGCGACGTGACCGCCTCTGGAACGGTATCGTCCCCGGTCGCCCGGGGAAGCGCGGTCGGAAACGCCTCCGGATGCCGCAATCCGAAGAGCAGCGCGGTGATGACGAACGCGCCCATGAACAGCCCGGCCGCGGACGCCATGCCCGACAGCGCGAGTTCGTCGGTCGCGCGGCCGACGATCTCGCTGCCCAGCAGCCACAGGATGATCAGCCCGACCGATACAACGAAGACCGTTCGCGCCTGCCGGCGAGGCTCGACCAGGTCGCCCTGTCGATTGCGCCACGCCAGCCACTGCGCATGGATCGCAAACGCCATCCCGGCCAGATAGACCGCGATATCCAGCCCGCGGATCGGCGCTGCAAGCCCGCGCCCCTGCAATCCGGCGTACAGCGTGCAGCCCAGAAACGCCGCCGCCAGCGCCATGTCGACCGGCTTGGGGCGAAACGCATCGTCGAACCAGGCGCGCGCGAACAGCCAGAACAAGGGAATGGCGGCGCTCGCGCTCAGGTCCAGCAGCGGATCGATTGCGGTCGGCGCATGCGGCAAGCCTGCCAGCGTCCCCACCACCGTGCACAGCGTCAGCGCCAGCCCGAACCGGCTCGGCAGAGACGCCGGCGCGCGCGCGAACACCACCGCCGCCAGCATCAGCAAGCCGATCGCCCCGCCGCGCAACAGGAGGTCGACCTGCGCGATCACGGCTGACGACGGGGCGTGGGATCGATCATCGCTGGCGAAAACCATGATGCCGTGGGTATGTCCAGCCGGACCGCATCCGCACCGGTCGACAATGGTCTTCGTGCCGGTACAAGGGCGTTGGCGAACACGGCCGCCTGCAAGGTGGTCGACGGCGTTCAAGGAGGAGCACAGGATGCCAATCGAGCAGGCGGCGCAGGCCATATCGCCGGCAACGACCGATCCGGCCGCGTCGATGACGCCGCGCAAGGCCTTTGTCGGCGAGCTGATCTCGGAGGCGGTCGCGATCTGCATCGTGATGACGTTCGGCCTGTCGGTCGCCGCGATGTACACGCTGTATGATCCAAGCCCGTACAAGACCGCCTATTGGGGGGTCTGCATGACCTGGGGAATGGCGGTGTCGATCTCGATCTACGTCACCGGCGCCGTCTCGGGGACGCATGCCAATCCGGGCGTCACGCTGGCGCTCGCGCTGTATCGCGGGTTTCCGTGGAAGAAGGTCCTGCCCTATTGGTGCGCGCAGCTCGTCGGCGCGTTCCTCGGCGCGGCGATCGTCTATGCGCTGTATTACAACGTGATCGATCACTTCAACGCGACGCAGAATCTCACGCGGGCGGGCGGCGGCGCAGCCGGTGTGTTCTTCACCGCGCCGGGTCTCGCGGTGACGACGATGAAGGGCTTCATCGACGAGATCATCCTGACCGCGATCCTGGTCTTCGGCATCTTCGCGATCACCGACGAGTTCAACACGATGGCACCGCAGGCCAATTTCGGCGCGATCGTGATCGGCCTGCTGGTCGCGGTCATCGGCGCGTCGATGGGGTATCTGGAGGCCTGGGCGATCAACCCCGCGCGGGATCTCGGCCCCCGCACCTTCGCCTGGCTGATGGGATGGGACACGTCCGCGTTTCCCGGCGTCGGCAATTACTGGTGGGCGCCGATCGCCGGCCCGCTGATCGGCGCGATCATCGGCGGCGGCGTGCAACACCTGCTGATCCGGCCTTTCCTGCCGCGCGACACGCCTGTCGCCGGCCCACAATAACTCGAGGACTGACCCTGTGAACGAGACCATCATCCTGGCGATCGACCAAGGGACGACGTCGACCCGCAGCATGACGTTCGGCACCGACGGCGTGCCCCGCCAGACCGTACGCCGCGAATTCGCGCAGCATTATCCGCAGTCGGGCTGGGTCGAGCATGATCCCGAGGACATCTGGCGCGATACCGTCGCGACGCTGAAAGAGGCCGCCGAGGCGGACGGCGGCACCGTCGCCGCGATCGGCATCACCAACCAGCGCGAGACGGTGGTGGTGTGGGACCGCAAGACCGGCAAGCCCGTCCACAACGCGATCGTCTGGCAGGATCGCCGCACCGCCAAGCTGTGCGCGCAACTGAAGGCGGACGGCAACGAACCGCTGGTGCGCGAGCGGACCGGGTTGATCCTCGACCCCTATTTCTCGGGCACCAAGCTCAAATGGATCCTCGACGAGGTCGAGGGCGTGCGCGCGCGTGCCGAGCGCGGCGAGCTCGCCTTCGGGACGATCGACAGCTTCCTGCTGTGGCGGCTGACCGGCGGCAAGGTCCATGCGACCGACGCGTCCAACGCCTCGCGCACCCTGCTGTTCGACATCCACAAGGGCGCCTGGGACCAGGACATGCTGCGGATGCTCGACATCCCCGAAAGCCTGCTGCCCGAGGTGAAGGACAACAGCACGATCTTCGGCGAAACCACCGCGGACCTGCTCGGCAAGCCCGTCCCGATCGGCGGCATGGCGGGCGACCAGCAGGCCGCCGTCGTCGGCCAGGCCTGTTTCCAGCGCGGCGATGCGAAATCGACCTACGGCACCGGCTGCTTCGTGCTGCTCAACACCGGCGAGGAGGCGGTGACGAGCAAGAACGGCATGCTGACCACGATCGCCTATCAGCTCGACGGCAAGATCACCTATGCGCTGGAGGGCTCGATCTTCGTCGCGGGTGCGGCGGTAAAGTGGCTGCGCGACGGGCTGGGGCTGATCAACCGTGCGGCCGACACGCACGACATGTCGACCAAGCTGGACGGCAATGGCGGCGTCTACATGGTGCCGGCGTTTGTCGGCCTCGGTGCGCCGCACTGGGATCCTGACGCGCGCGCGAGCATCACCGGCCTCACCTTCGCGGCGACCGGATCGCACATCGCGCGCGCCGCGCTCGAATCGGTCGCGTACCAGACCGCCGACCTGATGAACGCGATGGTCGCCGACGGCGCGCGCGATGCCCGCCAGATTCGCGTCGATGGCGGGATGGCGGCGAACGACTGGTTCTGCCAGTTCCTCGCCGACATGCTCGACACCGACGTGGTGCGCCCGGCCAATATCGAGACGACCGCGGCGGGCGCTGCATTCCTGGCCGGCATGGCGGTGGGGATCTGGAACGGTCCCGACGATATCGCCGCCACCTGGAAGGAAGACCGCATCTTCACGCCGGCGATGACCCGCGATGCACGCGCCAGCCTGATGGACGGGTGGCAGGATGCCGTCGACCGGACGAGTTCGCGGAAAAAGCCCTGACGCTGCCCGTCCGGTAGCGCTGTGAAACGCGCGGCGCGCCCGCTAAGGACCGCCGCAGGATCAAGCATTCGGTTGAACAGATGGCCCGCAAGCATTCGAAACACGGCCCGTACGAGGATCCGGAGAGCACCGCGGAGGAGCCGGTGGCCGTGGTCGCGTGCTGGCTGTGCGGCCGGCCGACCGGCAAGACCATCGTCTGGCACCATCCCGTTCCCAAGAGCCGGGGCGGTCGCGATGTCGTCCCCATGCACCCGATCTGCCAGCAGACGCTGACCGCCAATTTCACAAATTCGGAGCTGCAGCGTCACGCGATGGATGTGGATAGCCTGCTGGCCAACCCCGCGGTGCGCAAGTTCGTCGACTGGGTGGCGAACAAGGATCCCGACTTCACCGCGACGACGACCAAGAAACAGCGCTGACGATCGTCGCGACGCACGGCATAGCCAATTTCAGGACTCCGCTGGGTAGCGGTTGGCTTGGCGGCTAAACCGTCGTGATGACGGAGCGCGCACGCCAAGCGGATGACGACCTCGGGACGGTTGAACCTGCCTTGCTCCACTGCGTTGAGGAACGATCTTTCCCAGCGAGTTTCACCAATGACCGATCGCCCGCGCATCATCTGCCACATGACCTCGTCCATCGACGGCGGCCTGCATCCCAGCCGCTATACCGACAGCCCCGACGGGACGGTGAAGGACTGGACGCGCGCCTATGAAGCGCTTCACGATCGCCTCGGTGCGGACGGCTGGATCGTCGGGCGGGTCACCATGGCGGAGATGGCAAAGGGAGAGCCGCAGCCACCGCGCGATGCGAGCGGCGTCGAACGGCCGTTCCTGTTCCAGGCCCGCGACGCCGCGGCCTTTGCGATCGCACCAGACCGGTCGGGCAAGCTGCACTTTTCCAAGCCCGATATCGGCGGCGATCATGTGGTCGTGCTGCTGGGCGGCGACGTCGACGACGCGCACCTCGCCGAACTCGCCGCGAACGGCGTTTCCTACCTCGTCTCCTCCACCACAGAAATCGATCTTGCCGATGCGCTCGCAACGCTGCGTCGCGAGCTGGAGATCGAGACGTTGCTGCTCGAAGGCGGGGCCGGCCTTAACGGCGCCTTCCTGGCTGCAGGGCTGGTCGACGAACTCAGCATCGTCGTCGCGCCGGCGCTGGACGGCGGCGATGACTCGCAGCGAATCGTCGCCGCCGGCGACGGGCTGAAGGGCAAGGTGACGCTGTCGCTGCTCGGCTGCGAACCGCTGGATGGCGGCGCGGTGCACCTGCGCTATGCGGTAAGCGCGCCCGACTGACTGTTTGGCGCCCGCGAAAGGCCGTGACGCGGCACCGTAACAAACGCCGGTGACGGGGCGGGCGGCATTGCGCTATGCAGCGCGCAGGGATCGCCAAAAAGGGCTGTCCGTAACGGACGCGCGCGGATGACACGAACCGAAGGCCTGCCCTTTTTCGACGGCATCGTCGCCTGGTCGATTGATCATCCGCTGCCGCGGCTCACCCGCTATCTGGCCTGCACGCTGCTGATCGTGACGGTTGCGCTGCTGCGCAGCCTGTTCGTCACGTCGCTCGTGCCGTGGCTGCTGTTCATCCCGGCGATCCTGCTGATCGGGCTGACACTTGCCGAAGCGCCCGCGCTCTATGCCAGCGTGCTGGCGATGGCGCTCGCGGCGTGGTCGATCGGAAGCCCGTCGGTGGAGCTATGGCTGACGGGGCCGCAATGGGCGGGGTCGTTCATGTTCCTGCTGGTCGCGGTCGGTGTGTCGCTGCTGGCGGGCGAACTGCGCGCCGGGGTGCGGCGGACGCGGCAGCTCGCCACCGACCTGGCGGAACGCGCCGCGTTCCTGTCGGGTGTGCTGGCCAGCTCGACCGACTGCATCAAGGTCCTCGACCTTGGCGGCAACCTGACCTTCATGAGCGAGGGCGGCATGAAGGTCATGGAGATCGGCGACTTCAACGCCGTGCAGGGCTGCCCCTGGCCCGATTTCTGGCAGGGCAACGGCAATGCCGACGCGGTCGCCGCGTTGGCGGCAGCGCGCGCGGGGCGGCCCAGCCATTTCGTCGGCAAGGCCGACACGTTCGCGGGCACGCCCAAATGGTGGGATGTGTCGGTGTCGCCGATCCTGGGCCTTGACGGCGCACCCGACCGGATTCTGGCCGTATCCCGCGACACGACCGAACTGATGGTCGCGCAGGAGCAGCAGCGCCTGCTGAACGGCGAGCTCGGCCACCGGCTCAAGAACGTGCTCGCGCTGGTACAGTCGATCGCCAACCAGACGTTCCGCAAGGCGGACAGCGTCGAACTCGCCACGGCCATCTTCTCCGAACGCCTCGTCGCGCTGGGCAAGGCAACCGACATCCTGACCGCGACCGCATGGCAGAAGGCGACGTTGCGCGACGTCGCCACGGCGGGCCTCACCTCGATCGATGGCCTCCGGGATCGTGTCACGCTCGACGGCCCCGATATCGAGCTGGGGCCACAGCTCGCGCTCGCGCTGACGCTGGCGCTGCACGAGCTGACGACCAATGCGTGCAAATATGGCGCGCTGTCGAACGAGACCGGGATGGTGACGATCGCGTGGGCCTGCGAGCAGGACCCCGATGCGGACGAGCGCCGCTTCACGTTCCTGTGGCAGGAACAGGGTGGCCCGTTGGTGTTTCCGCCGACTCGCCAGGGTTTCGGCTCGAGGATGATCGAACGCTCGCTCCGCTCTTATTTCCACGGCGAAACGTCGCTGGAATTCCATCCGGCCGGCGTCGTGTTCCGGATCGACGCGCCGCTACCGAAGATCGGCGCGGTCGTAGGGGCGTAGGGGCCACCGGTCGTTCGCCGACGCATGGTGTTTGCGTCGCGCGCGTCTTAGGCTGGGCGCATGGATCAGCTTCTCCGGCGCGCGCGCACTCCGTTCATTATGCTGGCGCTGCTGACGACGGCGCCCAGCCCGCCGCCGACCGAGCCGGCACGGTGGGAAGCGCAGGCCGCGCGCGTCACCATCACGCGCGACGAATGGGGCATCCCGCATATCCGCGGGACGTCGGACGCCGACGCTGTGTTCGGCCTGATCTACGCGCAGGCCGAGGACGATTTTCCCCGGATCGAGGCCAATTACCTAACCGCGCTCGGCCGTACCGCGGAAGCCGAGGGCGAGGAGGCGATCTGGGCCGACCTGCGCCAGCGGCTGTTCGTCGACCCTGAAGACCTCAAAGTGCAGTACGCGGCCAGTCCCGCCTGGTTGCGCACGCTGATGCAGGCCTGGGCGGACGGGCTGAACTATTATCTGGCGACGCACCCGCAGACCAGGCCCCGGGTCCTGACGCGCTTCGAGCCGTGGATGGCGCTCAGCTTCACCGAAGGGAGCATCGGCGGCGATATCGAGCGGATCTCGCTGAGCGACCTGAAGACCTTCTACGGCACGCCCACCCCGCCGACGCCGGAGGAGCTGGGCATGGTGCCGCGCGAGCCGTCGGGATCGAACGGCATCGCGATCGCCCCGCAGCTGACCGCGAACCGCCACGCGCTGCTGCTCATCAACCCGCACACCAGCTTCTACTTCCGCTCCGAAGCGCAGATGACCAGCGCCGAAGGCCTCGACGCCTATGGCGCGAGCACCTGGGGCCAGTTCTTCATCTATCAGGGCTTCAACGCCAAGGCGGGCTGGATGCATACCTCCTCGACCGTCGACAATATCGACGAGTTCGCCGAGCGGATCGTGCGGCGTGGGCAGGGCTATGCGTATCGCTATGGCGCAGAGCAGCGGCCGGTCGGGACACGGTCCGTGACGTTGCGCTTTCGCAAGGCCGACGGGACGTCGGGGGCGCGGCGCTTCACCACCTATCGCACGCATCACGGCCCGATCGTCGCGATGAAGGCGGGACGCTGGATCGCCACCGCGCTGATGTGGAAGCCCGTCCCCGCGCTCGAGCAAAGCTATCTGCGGACCAAGGCGACCGACCTGGCCAGCTATCTGGCGGTCGCCGAGCGCAAGGCGAACTCGTCCAACGACACGGTGTTCGCCGACAGCAAGGGCGAGATCGCGTTCCTGATGCCGCAGTTCATGCCGATCCGCAGCGACCGGTTCGACCATACCCGACCCGTCGACGGCAGCGATCCGGCGACCGACTGGCACGGCCTGCACAGCCTTGCCAGCCTGCCGAGCGTCGCGGCCCCGCGCACCGGCTGGGTCCACAACACCAACGACTGGCCCTGGAGCGCGGCCGGACCGGACAGCGCCAGGGCCAAGGACTATCCGCGCTACATGGACCAGGTCGGCGGCAATGCGCGCGGCGTGCATGCCGACTTGCTGCTGACGGGCAAGCGCGGCTGGACGCCCGACACGCTGCGGGACGCGGCGTTCGATTCCTACCTGCCCGCCTTTGCGCAGCTGCTGCCCGGCCTCGTCGCGGCGTGGGACTCCCTGCCCGCCCGCGATCCGCGCCGGACGAAACTCGCGGCCCCGATCGCGCTGTTGAAGCGATGGGATCACCGCTGGGGCCAGGACTCCGCTGCGACCAGCCTCGCGGTGGTCTGGGGCGACCATCTGTGCCGCGAGGTCGGCAGTTTCGCGCAGGCCGAGCGGATGAACGTCCCCGACTATATCGCCACGCGCGTCGGCGCCGACGCGAAGCTCGGCGCGCTGTCTGCGGCGGTCGAGCGGCTGACGAAGGACTTTGGCGGCTGGCAGGTGCCGTGGGGCAAGATCAACCGGTTCCAGCGGCTCGACGATTCGATCGCGCCGCATTTCGACGACGCGAAACCGTCCATCCCCGTGCCCTTCACCTCGGCGCAATGGGGCAGCCTGGCCTCGTTCGGCGCAAAGACCTGGCCCGGCACGACGCGCTATTACGGCACCAGCGGCAACAGCTTCGTCGCGATCGTCGAATTCGGCCCGCGCGTGAAGGCGATGGCGGTGATGGCGGGCGGCCAGAGTGGCGACACCACGTCGCGCCACTTCGCCGACCAGACCGCCCGCTATGCGGCAGGACAGCTCCGCCCGGTCTATTTCTATCCCGAGGACCTGAAGGGGCATATCGAACGAAGCTATCGTCCGGGACGCTAGGCCGGTTTCAGCCGTCGTCGCGTGCCTCCACGATCGGGCGGTGGCCCCGCACCCGCCGCGAAAGCGCGAAACTCGCGCCTGCCTACATGATTCGCGGCGTGAAGGGGGTCGGCATCCGAACCGCCGGCCATCGCGCGCGTGGATCGACGGAAGAATAGTCTGGTAGATGACCGACTGGCCTCAGCAACGGGGCCGGACGGCCCGTTGACTCCGGCCCGCACTCTGTCAGACTTTCCGCAGAGCAGAGCGATGGAGGCGGTGATGTCCCTAGCGGCGGTGGTGATGGCGTGGATCGCGTGGGTTCCGCTCGATGCGATCCCGACCCCGACCCCGACCGCGGACGGCAGCCCGAACCTGCTTTTCGTCGCGCGCCATTACCCGCCGCAGTCGCTGGCCCGCGGAGAAGAGGGCGCGGTCGATTTTCAGGTCGTAATCGAGCCGTCGGGTCGGATCCGCAGTTGCGTCGTGACGCGAAGCAGCGGCTTTGCGGCGCTCGATACCGCGACCTGCGACCTGATGATCGAGAATGCGCGCTTCCAGGCGGTCGCCGATCCGAACGGACGGCGCATCGTCTCTCGCCATGCGGGGACGCTGACCTGGACCTTGCCGGCGGGCGCGCTGCGTCCAGCGGTCGCGCCCGTTCCCGCTAAGGTGGCGGTCGCGGAGGAGGTCATCTGCCGGCGCCGGTTGAAGCCGGATTCGAACTATATCGTGACCAAGCTGTGCCTGACCCGCACCGACTGGGACCGCACGGCCGAATATGGTCGGATGCAGACGAACTGGTACCAAGGCAATGGCTTCGTACCCTGATGCCCGGTGACCACGCCGGGCGACGGGTTCAGCGAGACGCCGACGGCATAAAAAAGGGCGCCCGAATGGGGGCGCCCTCTACTAAATGGGGGAGATGGTTCGCGATTATGCGACCGCCACCTTCGTCTGCGTTGCGCTGTGTCCGCCAGCGCGCGCGAGCATGTCCGCGGCGGCTTCGGGCGTGACGTTCGCTGCGCTGGTATCGACCGAGACGAAGACACCGCCCTCGTTGATGCGGCCCTCGTAATAGCTGGCATCGACCCGGCTGACGCCGTGATCGGTCATGACCTTTTCGAGCCCGCCTACCGCGCCGCCCAGCGCCGCGCCGGTGATCGCCGCGCCTGGAATCGCCGCCGATGCGATCGCGCCTGCCGCGACCAGCGGTCCGACGCCCGGGATGGCGAGCGCAGCGATGCCGAGCAACGTCCCGATACCCGCGCCGGCCGCGACCTTGCCGACGAATTCCTGCGTGTCGTTGCCGCTGCCGTCGGTCGTCGCGGTCTTGCCGTCATGCTGCGCGACGACGGAAATCGCGCTGTCGCTCACGCCTGCGCTGCGCAGTTCGGAAAGCGCGCGTTCTGCGTCGGCATGGGTGTCGAAAACAGCGGATACGAGGTTCGTGCTCATGGTAATTCCTGTCGACGACCGGGTTGCAGATACCTCTTAAAGCCGTGTCGCAGGACGAACGTTCCCCAGAATGAGGGTTAGCGCCGCGGTAACCTCGAATGGGAGACTCAGGCGAACGGAGCGGCTTGGCGGGTCGGGAAGACGGGTCCACGCACGGTCATGGCCTCGGCACGATAGGGACGCTGGAGCGCCAGGACGTCGTCATAGCTGCCGGTGAGCCAGCGCTCGTGGTCGTCCGGGCGCAGGATCGTGATCATCGCCTTGGGATGGATCGGCGAGACCAGCGCGTTCGCGTCGCACGTCACCATCGCAAAATAGCGCTGGTCGTCGACCTGTCGCCAGAAGCCCGCGATCGCGAACACCGGCTGGTCGGTCACCGCAAACCACATCTCTCCCTTGATCGGCTTCTTGCCGTCGCCAAGGTCGGTGGGTTGGCGCGCCCATTCGCAAAACTCGGTCAGCGGGATCAGGCAACGGTTCGCCGGATCGCTCACCAGCGAGCGCCACTGCGGAAGATGGAGCGTACGAACGTTGGTCTGCGCGACCTTGCGACCGGCCTGTTTGGCCTGGCCTGCAAGAACGTCCCATTCCATCACGTCCAGCCCTCGGCGCCCCGCGTCGTTGCGCACGACATAGGCCCGGCCAAAGGGCCGCAGTTCCTGCGGATCGAACCGGTTGTCCATCGGCTTGTCCGCCAACCAGTCCGCGCCGAAATGCTCGATGATCGTCCCGGGTTCGCCGCTGAACCGGGCACGATTACACACCGATCAGCCCTTGAGGCCGCGGCGTTTGATCTCGCCGAGCAGCGCTTCGGCCACCGGATGGCCGACCTCGCCGCCGGACTGTCGATAGGCGTCGGTCAGATCGGTATCGGACGCGTTGGTCAAGAGGTCTCGCACTTCTGCGCTGAACTCGTCGACTTCTTCTGCCGCTGCCTCTGCGGCATCCTCGCTGGTGACCAGAGGCTCGTCGCCCGGCGCGGGGGCATGCGCCATGACCGCATCCTGCTTGAACAGGTCGAAGGCGTCGGCGGCTTCGTTGCGCTCCTCCAGCGCGATTTCGAGGAGGGTGAACAGGTCGAGCGGCGATGCGGTGTTTTCCATCCCCGCAGCCTAAGCCCGGTTCATCGGCCGATGCAATATCGCGTGGCGGCCGGACGGACGGGAGCCTGCGGTCGCCGGCGCTACCGACCCCGGGCTGCGGCATGACCCAAGGCGCCGCCCTCCGGATCCGCGGCGTCGGCGCGAACGGCGGACCGCAACCACCTAATTCGGCTCGCGATTGGCCTCCAGGACCGCGGTGACCATCGTCTTGAACTGCGCGACGATGCGGTCGGTCAGCGGCGCTTCCAGGGCGAGCGCCAGCCGTACCGCATGGCCCGCGAGTTCGGTGATGAGCAGCGCCACCGACAGGATCGCGTCGCGATCGGACGACGACAGCAGGATCATCATCGGCGCGACCATGAAATCGGCGGTCGCGCGCGTGTCGATCACGTCGAGCCGGCGCAGTTCGAGATCGGCCTGCGCGCCTGCCCAGACCGCGATCGCCTCGGGATGGCTGCGATAATGGCTGACATAGGCGTCGATGATCCGGTCGACCGCCTGCGCGATCGTCGGGCGGCCGGCATGATCCTCGAGCAGCGCGTTGACTTCGCCCCGCAGCAACGCGCCGACCTTGTCGAGATTGCGCATCACCAGAGCGCGCAGGATCGCGGGCTTCGACGGGAAATACTGATAGAGCGAACCGATCGAGATGTCCGCGCGGCGCGCCACCTCGCGCATCGCGAGGTCTTCGGGGTTCTCGGTGACGAGCAGGTCCTGCGCCGCGACGAGGATGGCCTCGCGACGGCGCATGCTGCGCTCCTGCATGGGTAGGCGACGGGGTTCGACCATGGTGGCTGCGCTCTGGCTTACCCTATCGGCAAAGGCAAACCTGCGCTTGCCAATCGGCGCGCTCACGCACCGATGGCAAACAGCTGTTCGAAGAACCAATTCACGAACTTGCCTTCCGGGTCGACGCCGCGCCGGACCCGGAGGAAGTCGGACAGGCGGGGATAGAGCCGGGTCGCCCCCTCGAAATCCAGGCTGTGCCGCTTGGCCCAGTGCGGACGGCCGCCGGCACCGCGCAGGATCGCCTCGACCGCCGCGAATTCCTCCTGCCACGGCATGCCGGCATATTGGTGGACCGAGATCGACAAGCACGGCCCCGCATGGAACGGGCTCAGCCAGATATCGTCGGCGGCGACGGTGCGGACTTCGAACGGAAAGGCGAGCGGCAGCCGCGCCTGCCGGACGTAGCGGAGCGCCTCGCGCAAAGTCGCCAGCCCGTCGGCGCGCGGCACCTCATATTCCATCTCCTCGAAGCGCACGGTCCGATCCTGCGCGAAGATGCGATAGGCCGGGCCGACGCGCCGCTTGGGACCGCCGATCGCGCGCATCATGCCGCGCTGGAGCGTCGGGATCAGCGCGGGCGCGCGGCGGGAGATGTTGCAGGCGACGCGAAACGCGCCCTCATTGACGTCGTTGGCGTGGCGATACGGGCCTTCGGGTTCGACCGGGTGGAGGCGCTTGAGAATGACGTGATCGGCATAGGGGAAGACCCAGAATTCCATATGCCGCGACTCCGCGGTCAGGTCGTCGAACCGGTCGAGCACCATGTCGAGCGGCCAGCGTTCGACGCGTTCCTCAAGATGATAGGCGGGCAACACCGCAATCCGCATCGCCACCACGATGCCGAGCAGCCCCAAACCGAGGCGCTGCGCCTGGAAGAGTTCCGGCTCGGTCTGCGCGTCGCACGTGACGAGCGTGCCGTCGGCGCGCATCAGGCGGACGCCGGTCACCTGCGTCGAGATGCTGCCGAGCGTCTCGCCGGTGCCGTGCGTACCGGTGCCGGCGGCCCCCGCGAGCGACTGTGGATTGACGTCACCCTGGTTGTAGAGCGACAACCCTTCGGCCCAGAGCGCGTCGGTCAGCCGCGCGAGGCTCCAGCCGGCGGGGGCCCAGACCGAGCGGCGGTCCGCGGCGACCTCGATTTCGCCTTCGAGATCGGCGAGCGAGACCAGCGTCCCCTCGGTCTGGCACAGCGGCATGAAGGAATGCCCTGCCCCGACCATCCGCAGCTGTCGCGCGGCCGTGACGACCTTGGCCAGTTCGTCGAGGCCGCGGGGTTTGGCGAGCGTGGCGGGATGCGCGATGACGCTGCCCGACCAGTTGGTCCATTGGGTCATGATCGGTCTTTCGAGTGCGCGGCGAACGCGGGGCGGGCCGCGCGCCGGAGAACGGGAAGCAGCAGCACGATGCCGCCGGTGACGAGGAGCAGCCCGGTGCCGAGCGTGAGGCAGCCGCGGACATCGGCATCGCTGACGGTCAGCGCCGCCACCGTCGGGCCGGTCGCGCAGCCGAGCAGCAAGGCGGCCGAACCGAGCATCGCGGCACGGTGCGTCGGGTCGACATCGATCAGCAGCCGGGTGAAATACGGGCTCGCAAACGCCCACAGCACGCCGAAGCCGATCGCGGTCGCCAGAAAGACGCTCGTGCCCGGCAGTGTCGCGAAGATCGCCGATGCGACGATCAGCACCGCGATCGATCCGAGCAGGACGAGGCGGCATGGCCAGCGCTGCACCGTGGCCGCGCCGAGAACGCCGCCCGCGACCTGTCCCGCCAGCGCGAGGACGATCGCCAGACCGCCGGTGTCGGAGGACAGTCCGGCCTGGCGGGCGAGCGGTTCGAGATAGATCCAGATGCCGAGGATGCCTGCGAAGAAACAGAACGCGGCCGCGAGCGCCAGCCAGCCAGAGACATCGGGAAGCCCCATGCCCTGTTCCCCGACGAAGCGCGGCAGTCGCGTCGGCGTCCACAGCGCGACGATCGCGACCGGCACACCCAGCGCCGCAATCGCGAAAAATCCCGCCGCTGCGCCGTGCTTCTGCGCGACCAACCCGCCGATCAGTGCCGCGCAGACGAGCTGCGCCACGGTCTGGATGGTGAGATAGAAGCCGGCCTGCCGCGCGGGCTGTGCCGACCGGACGATCATCGCGGTCACCAAGCCGATCAGCACGCCGCTCGGCGCGCCGGCGAGCGCACGCAGCAGGATGACGGTCCCCCCGGTCGCACGGGTGGTCGCGACGTCGAGCATCATGATCGCCACGACGCTGCCCAAGGCGAGCAGACGCGGCGACACGCGCTCGACCAGGAACCCGGCCGCGCCCGCCGCGAGCCCCATCGTCACCAGCTCGGCGGTGGCGGCGAGCCCGAGCTGCGCCGCGGTCAGATGCCCCTCCGCGACGAGCGTACCGAGCAGCAGCGGCGCAAGGCCCGCCATCAGGATGCCGTACACCCCGACGACGAACGCGGCGACATAGGCCGAGCGGGTCGTACCGCTCGCGGTCATCGATAGTTCGCCCGCAGCGACAGGCCCCAGGTCCGCGGCCGGCCGACGACGACGGCGTCGAAGCCCAGCGCGGGCAACGGCGTGATGTCGGAGATGACCGGCACGTCGAAGATGTTGCGGACCCACAAAGCGATCTCATAGCGGTCCTTGGCGAACTGCCACCCGACCCGCCCGTCGACAAAGGCGCGCGCGCGGTCGCCCAGCCGGGCGTCGTTGCTCGTGTCGAAGAAGACCTTGCTGCGATAGGAGACGTCGGCGCGGGCGATCACCGCGCCGGTGCCGATCGGCTTGCGATACTCCGCGCTGCCCTGGACGCTGACCTTTGGCGCCGAGGGCAGGCGATTGCCCGAATAATCGGCGCCCTGCGAGATGAAGTCGCGATAGGTCGCGCTGAGCAGCGAGGTCGAGGCGCTGAGATTGAGCCCGTCGACCGGTCGCGCGGTCAGTTCGAGTTCGGCCCCGTAGATCCGCGCCGCCGACGCGTTGGTGAACAGCTGCGTGGTGATCAGCCCCTGCACCACCGACGTGTAGACCTGCAGATCGCTGTAATCGTAATAGAAGGCGGACAGGTTGAGCCCGAGCCGGCGATCGAGCCACTGCGTCTTGGCACCAACTTCGTACGCGTCGACCGTCTCGTCCTTGTAGGGGCCGATCAACGACGGATCCTGCGCGAAGCCGCTGAAGAAGCCGCCGCTCTTGGTCCCGCGGTTATAGCTCGCATAGACGTTGGCGGAGTCCGTGAAACGATATTGCAGCCCGGCGCGACCCGACCACGAGCCGAACGTCTTGGTGTCGGCGAAGGTGAACAGCGCGATCGTCCCCGCCGCCGCCTCGGCGCGATAGTCGAAGCGTTTGCGGTCGGCGGAATAGCGCAGCCCGCCGGTCAGCGTCAGCCGCGGCGTCAGGTCGAAATCCACCTGGCCGAAACCGGCATAGCTGTTCGTCACCTGCCGCGACGGCCAGGCAAAGTCCCCGATCCCCGCGGCAAGATCGACCCCGCTCGGATTGTCGGGCGTGGGATTGCGCAGGACCGGCAGCACGTCGAGCGACGAGTCGTTGCGGATCAGGTCGTGCGCATAATAGACGCCCGCGACATAGCGCAGACGGTCGTGGCCGTTCGACTGGAGCCGAAGCTCCTGGCTGAACGTGTCCTGCCGGGTGATATAGGAGGCGGCGATGACCGGCACCGGGCTGGCGTCGGTATCCTCCTGGTCGTTGCGGCTGGCATGCTGGAACCCGGTCACCGCGATCAGGCTGACCGCGCCGAGATCGACCGACAGCGTGTTGCCCGTGCCGACCAGGCTGACCCGGTCCCGCCCCTCGAAACTATACGCGCCTTCGTACAAATTGCGGCTGGTGTTGGCGTAGCCGAGGATGTTGGTGCACTGGCCCGAGGTGTAGAAGGCGGGCGTACACAGGCCGTCGGCGCCGGTCGCCGCCGCGGTCTGCGGGATCAACGTGCGCGCATAGGCCTGGAGCGAACCGCCGGTCGAACGGCTCGCATTGACGGTAAGGTCGTCGGTGATCGTGCTCGACGGCGTGAAGTGCGCGCTGCCCCGCAGCGCCCAGCGGTCGACATTGTTGCCGCGGTTGCCGGTCAGCGTGTCGCGCATATAGCCGTCGTCGCGCTGGTAGAGGCCGGCGATGCGCACCGCCAGAAGGTCGGTCGCGACCGGCGCGCTGATCCCGCCCTGCAGCGTCACCGCATTGAACCGGCCATAATCGAGCGACAGATCGGCTTCGGGCGTGTTGCCCGGTTGGCGCGTCGTGACGTTGATCGCGCCGCCGGTCGTGTTGCGGCCGTACAGCGTGCCCTGCGGTCCGCGCAGCACCTCGACCTGTCCCAGATCGAAGAACGCGTCGCGCTGTGCCAGCGTCGACGCGACATAGACGCCGTTGACGTAGATCCCGACCGCGCTCGCCGTCGCCGGGTTGAAGTCGTTGAGGCCGACGCCGCGGATGAAGATGCGCGGGTTCGCGCCATTGTCCGCCGAGCGGATCTGGAGCCCCGGAACGCGGCCCGACAGATCGAGCACGTCGGCGATGCGGCGTTCGCGCAGATCGTCGCCGGTGATCGCGGTGACGGCGATCGGCACGTCCTGAAGGCGTTCGGAGCGGCGCTGCGCGGTGACGACGATGTCGCCGTCCGCGACCGCGGGGGGCTGGTCGGCGGCGGTCTGTTGCGCGTGCGCCTCGGCCGACATGGCGAGCGCGATGAGGACTACACTATGGTGCAAGACAGACCGTTTCATCATCGTCATCCCCTTGTGCGTTGGCGTCAGTCCTCGCGGGTCCGATCGACGGCCCGCCTGTGTTTGAAGGTCAGAAGAAGCAGCGTCCGTCGCCGCGATAGGTCGCGACTCGGTCGACGACGGCGTCGCCGCGAACGAGCAGCAGCGTGTCGAACCGTTCGCAGAGCTCGCCGGCCTTGGCATGACGAAAGAAGACGGGTGCTCCGAGCGGTAGCGCATCGGCGGTGTCGAGCCGGACCGGCGTCTGCACCTCGCCGCCGCCCTCGTTGTCGATCAGCGTGGTGCCCGCCGGCAACCACGGCTTGGGGAGGCGATCCGGACCGATCGGGCCGGACGCGGGATACCCGCCGCCTGCACAGGTGACGATCCCCGGCGCCGGGCGACGCGTCACCGGCAGCGCAAAGCCCGCCGCGGGCTCGCCGAGATCGACGGCATAATGGTCGAACAACCCCGGCAGATAGAAGCCCGATCCCGCCGCCAGTTCGGTGACGCTCGGATCGTGCGCGGTGCTCTCGAAACTGCCGGTGCCGCCGCCATTGACGAAGCGCAGCCGATGCCCCGCGGCGGTGAGCGCCGCGACGATCGCGCCGCGCCGCCGATGGACGTCGCGGATCGATCGCGCCTTCAGCGTCCGGATGATGCGGTTGCGCACCGCCTGGCCGGGAACCGCGTCGTTGAGCCCGGCGATCTGCCCCTCATAGCCCATCACGCCGTCGAGCCGGAGATGGGGCCGGCGTGCGATCGCCGCGGCCAGCGCGAGCGCCGCCTCGGCCGTCGCGACCGGCGACCGATAGACCCCGAAGTGCAGGCCCGGAAAGCTGGTCGAGGCATCCATGTCGATCGCGACGGGCAGCGTCGTCCCCGCCGCCGCCGCACAGCGATCGATGACGTCGAGCTGGTCGACATGATCGATCATCAGCGTGATCGACGCACCGCCGCGCACCGCCGCCGCCACAAGCGCGATCTCGCTGGGCTCGACCGTCGGATAGGCGATAACGAGATCGTCGAACCCCTGCGACGCCAGCCACGCCGCCTCGGCGGGCGAGAAGCACAGCAGGCCCTGCAGATAGGGGAAACGGTCGAGTAAATACCGGAGCATCGCGACCGAGCGGATCGACTTGGTGACGAGGCGGACGGGCACACCCTGCGCCCGCGCGCCCAGCCGTTCGCCGTTGCGGTCGATCGCGTCGAGATCGACGAACGCGGCAGGAAGCCGCAGTCCCGACAGCGCGGTCGCGAAGCGCCGATAAGGATCGAGAGTCGACGCTACAGCGCTTGCTGTCGGCACCGTGTCGCGGTTGACCATCGTGCTGCTCCCCATCGTTCCACCGACCTCTTTGGCGAGTCGATGCGATCATCCTATCAGCGTTTTCGAACCTTGCTACATCTAAATATGAGCGTTGCTCTTGTTATGCCATTTGACGCGCAATAGGATCTCGGGACGTCGCCCAAGCGGCCACGATCGAGAGGATTGCCATGACCCCCGACCTGCAGGCGTTGCACACCGCTTTCGATCGTCAACATCGCGCCTCGCGGGACCAGGCGGCGGCGAGTGCGCCGGTCCGCCAGGCGCTGCTCGATTCGCTGCGCGAGCTACTGATCGACGGGCGCGCCGCGTTGGTGCGCGCGATCTCAGACGATTTCGGCGGGCGGTCGCAGGCCGAAACGGATATCCTCGAGATCGTGCCGCTGGTGACGGCGATCGGCCACGCGCGATCGCGTCTGACGCGGTGGATGCGCGACGCCCCGCGCCGCGTCGACCTCAGCCTGCAACCGGGTCGCGCATGGGTGCGGTACGAACCGCTCGGCGTCGTCGGCGTGATCGCGCCGTGGAACTACCCGCTGTTCCTGACGCTCGGGCCCGCGATCGACGCGCTGGCCGCGGGCAACCGCGTGCTGATCAAGCCGTCCGAAGCATCCCCCGCCTTTGCCGCGTTACTCGCGCATCTGGTGGCCGAGCGGTTCGACGCGGACCGCCTGACCGTCGTGCCGGGCGACGTCGCGGTGTCGCAGGCGCTGTCGGGACTGCCGCTCGATCATCTCGTCTTCACCGGATCGACCAATGTCGGTCGCAATATCCTGCGCGCGGCGGCTGACCATCTGACGCCCGTGACGCTCGAACTCGGCGGCAAGTCGCCCGCGATCGTCGCCCCCGATTTTGCGATCGACCGCGCCGCCAGGTCGATCGCCTTTGGCCGCTATCTCAACGCCGGCCAGACCTGCGTCGCGCCCGATTACGCGCTGGTCCCGGCAGCCTCGGCACGACACTTTGCCGACTCCGTACTGTCGGCAGCGTTCCAGCGCTATCGGACGATCGAGGGCAATGGCGACTACAGCAACATCATCGACGCGCGGCACCATCGGCGGCTGGTCGACGCGATCGAGGAGGCGCGGCGCGGCGGCGCCGAGATCCTCACGCATCCGTCGCCGCCACCCACCGGGCGCCGTATCGCCCCGACGGTCGTGCTCGGCGCGCCCGACGACTGCACCCTGATGCGCGAGGAGATCTTCGGCCCGGTCCTGCCGGTAAAACCCTATGCTACGCTCGACTCGGCACTGGCCTTCGTCCGTGCGCGCCCGCGCCCGCTCGCGCTGTATTGCTTCGCCGATGGCGCCGCGATGCAGCGCAGGATCCTCGACGGCGCGACGTCGGGCGGCGTCACGATCAACAGCACGTTGCTCCACGTCGCCCAGCACAGCCTGCCCTTTGGCGGGATCGGCGCCAGCGGCATGGGCGCGTATCACGGCCATGACGGCTTCCTCCGGTTCAGTCACGCGCGCGCCGTGCACAAGGCCGGACCGATTACCATGTTCGAACGCCTCGGGCCGCCATGGGGGGCGACCGCGCGACTGACGATGCGTGTGCTCGCCGGGCTGAAGCCGATCGGCGCCACCCGGTAAAAGTCGCGGGCCAGGCTGTGCGGTTCGTTGGCACGCTGTTGCGCCACCGACATGGAGTGATCCCTAGCTCCCGACGCAGCGCCATAGAGCGGCGGGGACGACGTACGCGATCGCGGCGCTCCCATGACGGACCCGCCCTGTACCGCTACCACCTTTCCGACGAAGAAGCGCAGTATCGAACGACAAGATGAATAACTAGCGTCTGCGGCCTACCGACTCAGACTAGATGACGCTCTTTACGTGGATCAATCACGGTCGGGCCGTAATAGTGCCCACGATGTCACACGTTGCAAATGTTCGTAGGAAATCGCGAAGTGTCTCACTGCTCCTGCGTAAAAGCCGAGCAGCACGACCACGCCTAAAATTATGGAATCAAACACGCTTTTCTCGTTCCTACGATTAACCCAAATAACTTTCGGTTAAAGCGCAGGTCGCCCCCCATGTTTCCGATGTTGACACTGCCCCACCCAATGGTAGCCTTATCATACGCGGCAACGACCGTGTGCATTCCGGTCTGATTAGGGCGGCCGGGTATCGGGGGAGGATTTATGATCACAGTTCCGCGCGCGCTCGCGCATTCGGTATCGACCATCGCGGTCATGGCAGGCCTCGCGGCATCGAGCGCCGCCATCGCGCAGACGGGCACCGCGCCAACCGGCCAGGTCGATCAATCCATTGCCGTGCAGCCGACCGGCCAGTCGACGGCGGCCCCCTCCGGGACACCCGGTGACAGCACGGCCGGCACGACCGAGGATATCGTCGTCACCGGCATCCGGGCCAGTCTCAATCGCGCCATCGACATCAAGCGCAATTCCGCAGGCGTCGTCGACGCGATCTCGGCCGAGGATATCGGCAAGTTCCCCGACACCAACCTGGCGGAATCGCTGCAGCGGATCACCGGCGTGTCGATCACGCGCGCCAATGGCGAAGGTTCTCAGGTCGCGGTCCGCGGGTTCAGCGGCGGCTTCAACCTCGTGACGCTGAACGGTCGCCAGCTCGCCTCGACGAGCATCGATACCAGCACCGGCAACGCCTTCGCCGTTGGTACCGGCCGCTCGTTCGACTTCCAGAACCTCGCATCCGAAGGCGTCGCCACGCTGGAGGTCTACAAGACCGGCCGGGCGAACATCCCGTCGGGCGGCATCGGCGCGGCGATCAACGTCGTGACCCGCCGCCCGCTCGACGCGCGCGAGGACGGCCTGTCGGGCTCGATCGGCGCCAAGGCACTGTATGACCGCTCGGTGGAGAATGCCGAGGCCAACCTCAAAAAGGTCACGCCCGAACTGTCGGGTCTGATCAACTGGAAGAATCCGAGCGAGACCTTCGGCGTCAACGTCTTCGGCAGCTACCAGCTGCGCGAATCGACGTCGGTTCAGTCCAATCCGAACTATTGGAACATCGTGCCGGTGGCCGATGTCCTGGCACGCAACGGCGTGTACACGGATGCGGCGACCAAGATCACGAACTCGCCGACCACGCCCTATGTGCAGATCCCGAACGACAGCCGGTACCAGTTCTCCGAGAACCGTCGCGAGCGGCTCAATGGCCAGGCGAACATCCAGTTCAAGCCGACCGACCGTCTCGAGATCACGATCGACGGCCTGTACGCCCGGAACAAGCTGAGCGACGAGCGCAGCGAACAGACCAACTGGTTCCAGCGGCCCTTCACCGAAATCACGTTCGACGACAACAAGCAGATGCAGTCCGCCGTGATCCTGGCGGAGTCGAAGCAGGCGGACAAGGGATACGAGCAGCAGCGCTTCGCCACGAAGACCGAGTTGTACTCGTTCGGCGGCAATCTGAAGTGGAACTTCACCGACGTCCTGTCGCTGAAGCTCGACGCAAACCATTCGAAATCGACCACCGATCCGGACAATGCGAACGGCACGTCGGCAACGACGATCTCGATCGGCGCCCCGGTCCGCGCGACCCACAAGGTCGACTTCACCAGCGGCTTCCCGCAACAGTCGGAAACGCTGAACGACTGCAACGCCACCAACGGCGGCCGTGGTGGCAATTGCAACAACATCCTCGACATCGGCGATATGGGTACGCAGATCGCTCGCGAAATCTTCTCGGAGCAGGAATCGCGGGTCAACCAGTTCAACGCGGAACTGGGCTGGGATCTGGGCAATGAGAGCCGCTTCGTGTTCGGCGGCAACTATGTCGATGCTAAGACCCGCTCGGCCAGTTCCAACACGCAGCAGCTGCTGGGCGACTGGGGCATCACCGACACCGGGCTCGTCAGCCAGCTCGCGGGCGACCTCGTCAGCACCTATTGCCTGACCTGCAAATTCGACAAGTTCGATCCGGCGTCGACCGGTTCGGCACTGGTCGCGTTCCGTGGGGACGCGGTCGACCTGCTCAACGTTTTCGGGCCCTATTACGCGAACGTCCCCGGGCGTGGCCGGGTCTTGCAGGGTTCATCGGACGATACGGTCGGCGAGAAGACCTGGGCGGTCTATGGCCAGCTGAACTGGACCGGCGACATTGGCGGGCGCCGTGCGAACGCGCTGATCGGCGCGCGCTACGAGCAGACCAGGGTCAATTCGCTGGCGCTTCAGTCAATCCCGACCGCGCTGGAATGGCAGTCGGACAACGACTTCGCGGTCCTTGGCGGCGCCGCCGGCGGCGCGGTGAACGTCAAGGCGAGTTACGACAACCTGCTGCCCTCGCTCGACTTCAACATCGAGGTGCTCGACAATGTGGTCGCGCGCACCTCGTTCAGCCGAACGCTCGCGCGGGCCGACTACGGCAATCTGTTCGCTTCGGTCTCCGCAAACGCACCGAACCGCCCGACGGCGCTCGGTGCGGGCGCAGCGCCTGCATCGCGACAGAATCCGGGGCTGTTGCCGCTGGTCTCGGACAATTTCGACGTGTCGGTCGAATGGTACTATAAGCCAACCAGCTTCGTGTCGGTCGGCTTCTTCAACAAGAACGTGCGCAACTTCGTTGGCAACCAGGTGACGAGCGGCAATCTGTTCGGGCTGCGCGATCCGGGGTCGGGCGCGGCAGGGTCGCGGTCGGGTACGGCGCTGGACTATCTCCGCTCCAACGGCATCGCCCAGACCGACGAAAACCTGTTCGCCTACACCGCGCTGCTCCAGCAGAATGCGGGCAACAGGGCAGCGGCGACGGCAGCCTTCCAGGGCGCGCTCGACCCGGCCACGGGTAAGCTCAACGGTGCGTTCTACAACAAGCTCGCGCTCGACGTGAACCTGGTCGGCGACTCCAACGATCCGCTCGTCAACTTTGCGATCAGCGAGCCGATCAACAACCGCGAGGCCAATATTCACGGCTTCGAAATCGCCTGGACCAACTTCTTCGGCCAGACCGGCTTCGGGTTCGCCGCCTCGTACACCAAGGTCAGCGGCGACGTGAACGTGGACCCCTATGCGGATCCGAACGTCAACATCTTCGCGCTCACGGGCCTTGGCGACAGCGCGAACCTGACCGCCATCTACGACAAGAACGGTATCTCGGCGCGCGTGTCGTATAACTGGCGCGACAAATATCTCGCCGCGACCAACCAAGGCGCCAACCGCAACCCGCTCTTCACGGCTGCGTTCGGGACCCTGGATGCAAGCCTGAGCTACGACGTCACGAAGGACTTCTCGGTCTCGCTCGAAGCGGTCAATCTGACGAGCGAGCCGTTCCGCCAATATGCCCGCACCGAGACCAACCTGGTCTATGTGCAGGAGCTCAAGCCGCGCTTCTATCTCGGCGCGCGCTACCGCTTCTGACGACTGCGGGCGTGGATCTCGGTCCACGTCCGACACGCGAGAAAGGCCGCCGCGACGTGCTGCTGCGGCCTTTTTCTTTTGTCGGTCGCCACCGCGCTGATAGAGTTTGTAGAAAAGCGGGACCGGAGCGGATGAACCTCGTACAGATCAACAATATCGACCATGCCGATCTGCGCATAACCCCGCGCGCGGGCGCCGACTTCGGCGACGCCGCCAACCAGGCGCTGATCTTCCCCGCCGAGTTCGAGCAGGTGCAGCGCGAATTCGCCATCATCTTCCGCCGTCGCGACGAGGGCGTGCAGGCCTATGCGCTGCTGGGCCTCGACCGCGACGAGAATCTCTATCTCGCCGACGACTATTGGACGAGCCGCTATGTGCCCGCCAGTCACCAGCGCGGCCCCTTCTCGATCGGGATGGTGCGTGCGCCCGGCGAAGACACTGGCGAGCCGATGCTGCAGGTCGATCTCGACGACACGCGCGTCGGCGGTGATGCCGGGCTGCCGCTCTTCCTCGAACATGGCGGCAACACGCCGTATCTCGATCATGTCACCGGCGTGTTGCGCCTGCTGTACGAGGGCATGGACACCGCGCCGGCCGCCTATGCCGCGCTCGACGAGGCCGGGCTCCTGACGCCGGTAACGCTCACCGTCGATGTCAGCGAAGAGCGTCGCTATACGATTCCCGACGTGCTGGTCGTCGACATGGAGCAGATGGCCGCGCTGACGGGCGAACCGCTTCAGCGGCTGCATGCCTCGGGCGTGCTGCGTCTTGCCATCCTCGCCGCGGCATCGCTCGGCAATATCCAGCAGTTGATTGCCCGCAAGCAGCCGCTGCTGAGCGAGATCGGTTGAGCATGGTGGCCGGTATCACGCGCCGCACGCGTGTGATCGAAGGCACGGACGCGGCCAGCGTGCCCGTCGCCGATCTGGTCGCCGACGGCCGCCCGGTGATCCTGCGCGGGATCGCGCGCCACCTGCCGCTGGTGGCGGCCGGGCTGGAAGGCGCCGCGCCCGCGATGACGTGGCTCAAGCAGTTCGACGGGGGGCGTCCGGTCACTGCGTATCTGGGCGATCCAGCGATCGGCGGCCGCTTCGGCTATGCCGACGATTGCGCGGCGCTGAACTTCAGGCGGGAGAGCGGGTCGCTGTCCGGCTATCTCGATGAGATCCTCGCCACCCTCGACGATCCGGATGCGCCCACCATCTATATCGGCTCGACCGACATCGATCTGTATCTGCCCGGCCTGCGCGCGCAGGCGGCCTTGCCGTTCGGCGATCCGCAACTCGCCGAGCACCCACCGCTGGTCAGCATCTGGATCGGCAATCGTACGATCGCCTCGACGCATTACGACATGTCGAACAATCTGGCGTGCTGCCTCGTCGGCCGGCGGCGCTTCACGCTGTTCCCGCCGGAGCAAGTCGCCAACCTCTACCCCGGACCGCTCGAGCCGACGCCGGGCGGACAGGTCGTCAGCATGGTCGACCTCCGCGCGCCCGATCTCGACCGCTACCCGCGCTTCGTCGAGGCGCTGGCGCACGCGGAAGTCGCCGAACTCGAGCCCGGCGACGTGCTGCTCTACCCGGCCTTGTGGTGGCACAATGTCGAGGCGCTGGACGCGTTCAACGTGATGATCAACTATTGGTGGAACGCGGTGCCGCGGTTCATGGATACGCCGATGAACACGCTGCTCCACGGCCTGTTGTCGCTGCGCGACCGGCCCGATCACGAGAAGCAGGCGTGGCGCGCAATGTTCGACCATTATGTCTTCGGCCCCGCGGACCAGGCCAGGGCCCACCTGCCCGAGCAAGCACGAGGCGAGCTCGCGCCGCTCGATGCGATGTCGGCGCGGCGGTTGCGCGCGAAAATCCTCCAGCGCATCAATCGATAGGAAGCCGATCATGGCCGAGCAGCGCGTCAAGAAAGTGGTCATCGCCGGCGGTGGCACCGCTGGCTGGCTCGCCGCCGCGGCGCTGTCGCGGCAATTGGGGCAGTTGCTCGACATCACATTGGTCGAATCCGAGGAGATCGGCACGATCGGCGTCGGCGAAGCGACGATCCCGACGATGCGGTCGTTCCACGCGATCCTTGGCCTCGACGAGCGCGAGTTCATGCGCGCGACGCAAGCCACGTTCAAGCTCGGTATATCGTTCGAGAATTGGGCGCGCGACGGCGATCGCTACATCCATTCGTTCGGCGACCTCGGCAAATCGACCTGGATGGGCGAGTTCCACCATTTCTGGCTTGCCGCCAAAGCCGCGGGCGATCCGAGCGAGATCGGCGATTATTGCCTCGAGCTTCAGGCGGCCAAGGCGGAGCGGTTCGCCCTGCCGTCCGAAGGCGAGATCCACTACGCCTATCACCTCGATGCCGGCCTTTATGCCCGCTTCCTGCGCGCGCGCAGCGAGGCGAACGGGCTGAAACGGATCGAGGGACGCATCGCCAGCGTCGATCGCGACGGCGAGACCGGGTTCATCCGAGCCCTGGTGCTCGATTCAGGCGCGCGAGTCGAAGGCGACCTGTTCATCGACTGCACCGGCTTTCGCGGGCTGCTGATCGAGGGCACCTATGCGGCCGGGTACGAGGACTGGTCGCACTGGCTGCCCACCAACAGCGCGCTGGCCGTGCAAAGCGCGGCGACCGGCCCCGCGCATCCCTACACGCGCGCGATCGCGCACGACGCAGGGTGGCGCTGGCGGATCCCGTTGCAGCACCGCGTGGGCAATGGGCTGGTCTATGCCAGCGAGCATCTGTCCGACGACGAAGCGCATGCGCGGCTGCTCGGCGCGATCGACGGCGCGCCGCTGACCGAACCGCGACTGATCCGCTTCCGCACCGGTCGGCGGCGGCAGGTGTGGATGGGGAACTGCGTCGCGCTCAGCCTGGCGAGCGGGTTCGTCGAGCCGCTCGAATCGACCAGCATCCACCTCGTCATGACCGGCGTCACGCGGTTGATGCAGGCGTTTCCGTTCGGCGGCATCGCCGCCGCGGTGGTGACGCGGTTCAACGATCAGGCGCAAGCCGAGCTGGAGCGCGTACGCGACTTCATCATCCTGCATTATCACCTGAACCAACGGCCCGAGCCCTTCTGGGCGGCGCGGCGGGACATGCCGATCCCCGACACGCTGGTCGAACGCATCGCGCTGTTCGCCGAAGCCGCGCAGGCCTATCAGGGCGGCGAGGACCTGTTCCGCGTCGCCAGCTGGGTGCAGGTGATGCTCGGCCAGCGGCTGATGCCACGCGATCACCACCGCCTGGGCACCATCATGGGTGGGCCGCAACTCACCGGCGTGCTCGCCAAGATGCGCAGCGACATCACCGACGTCGTCGCAGCCATGCCGACGCACCAGCAGTTTCTCGATCGCCACCTTCTGAGACCGCCGCGCGCCGCGTAGGCGGGCCCATCGGTCGGCCCGAATGCCGTGAGCGGGCACGGATCAGTCGGGGCGTCCGACTTCGCTACGCGGCGGCCCCTGAGGTTCAGGAGCCGCGCATGGTCCACCCGCGCACCGGATTGCCGGCGCGACGCTCCGCTAAACCCAGATCAGCGCATCTGCATGAAGATTGCGAGCGCGTTGCGAACACCGTCCGCAAAGCGGTTGTAGATCACGCGCGCGACCTCGGCGATGACGGGCTGCCGATCGCGTCCACCGCGCGCGAACACCGCGATCGCCACGCGGCGCCCGTCGGGCATGGTGATGAACCCCACGTCATTCGTGATACCATCCAGCGTGCCCGTCTTGTCCTCGACCCGGGTGCCTGCGGGAAGCAGCGCGCGGATCCGGCGGGTTCCCGTCGCGCATCGGCCCATCAGTCCGAGCAGAAAGGCGCGGCTCTGCGGGGTGAGAACGGTACCGTTGTCGAGCTTGTTCAACAGCGTGACCATGGCAATCGGCGTGGCAACATCCTTGATGTCGGCAAGGTGGCCGCGCTCCCGAAGCAACTGGGCGATGCTCCGGTCCATCCGGATGCCCGGTATATTCTGCGACGACAGCCACCGCTGGATCGCGACAGGGCCACCAAGCGCGGCGAGCAGCTGGTCGGTTGCCTGATTGTCGCTGCGGATGATCATCAGCTCCATGACTTTCGCCGCGGGCCGGCCGGCAATCATGTCGCCGAGGCTGCGTCGGGCTTGATCGACCTCGGCGAGATAGGCCGCGGCAATGGCGATCTTGACCGTGCTCGCCATCGGGAACGGGGTGTCGCCGTTGATGGAGACCGTCGAGCCGTCGCGCAGGTCGAGCGCCGCGATGCCATAGTCACCAGAGCGCGCCGCGATCAGCTTGCTCAGCTCGCGCTCGAGCCCGATCAGCTCGGGCGAGCTGGCGGCCGCGGGTGCCGGGACGAGGAGGCTCGCGGCGATACTGGACAGAAGCAGACGGGTAAGCAGGGGCACGCGCATCGATCGTCCTCGGGTGTGTCCTTCAGGGACACGCTCATCATAGTGCGCAAGCCTGAACACTTCGTGTCACATGCCGATAAAGTCCAAACGGCCGCGGCTCGCCAGGACGGCTGTAGGTACCGCGCGTCAAGTTCGCGAGCAAGACGCCCGAGCCAGCCATGCGGCTCGTTCTGGTCCTTGACCGCCGGGCGGTTGGAAGACACCCGATCGCATTGTCTTGCTCGCCTTCAGCCCATCCGCATCTTGGGCAGCAGTGGATCGGATTGGAGGTTGCATAGCGACGTCGTGGAAAAGCGTTCGCTTGCGGTCTACCGTACGGACTGAAACACCCCGGGTACCCGGGTATTGGTAGAGGACAGTATTGCGGCAGACTTGCGCTGAATGTAGCGCTTATGGTCTTCGGACAGCGTCCCGCCGTCCTGCGCTTGCAGTTTCAACGCCTCTTCCCGCAACGCCAGTGCCTGGTCACGCTTCTGCCTGCGCATCGTCGGCGTCTCGAGCGAGCTTCGACCCGACAGGTGATCAACGGCGCGTGTTCCCGCTTCTGGCGAAGGGATCAACGACGGGCTTAGCGTGGGCGTGGGCGAGCCCTGGTAAGGTGAGGTCTGGGCATAGGACGACGATGTTGCACACATCGCAATCAGTGCGGTGAGAATGATCTTCACATCCGTTCTCCAATACAGGGCGGCGAGACAAACACCTTCGCATACAATAGCTACATAATATTACTGCCGGCGGCCAGCGCGGTTCCCAACCCAATTTGGCGAAGACCTGCTCACGAGCACCGGCCGCAGATGCAGCGACATGACACAGTGGGCCAGACTGCCGGCCTCGCCCCCGAGGGGGAGCAGAAAGCCGGCGCAACCAAGTCCAGCGTAAGCCTCAGAGCCCGATTTCCTTCGCGAAATCGGCGAGATTGCCGCCGGTGCCCGGCTCCTTCTCACTCCTAGCGACGATGGCGTCGTTCAAAGAGGCTGCAGCGATGGTCGTCGCTTGCGAGCGGGCGACCTGTTGGAAGACCAGCGCCTTGAGGAATGACAGGAACGGCGCCTGCCAGATGCCGCTGTGCCCGTCGATCACCGCCTTTGCCGCAGCGACGACCCAGAACGGATCGGCCTGCTCGATTTGCGGGGGCGTGAGCACGAACGGGGCGTTGCCATCAGGTCCGGCGATCTTGTGCGTGCGGAATTCGTCGATGAAACCGATCGCGTGAGTCACGCAGCGCTCCTCGAGCCCGCCGATCGTTGCTTCCTCAAGCCGGTTCGCGAAGTTGCCGATCGGAAAGAACGTCCCGACCGGCTGGTCGTTGGTCGCCTGAACACAGACGAAGACCGGCAATTGCACGTTCGTGCGCCCCTTGAACGCCGGGCTGGAGACGAGGTCGTAAATCGGCAGGTAGCGCGCGCCCTCGATGGCCGGATTTGCGAGCACGACCAGGTCGGCAAAAGCAGCGATGACCGTCTCGACCGGTGCCGACGCGGATTCGATCAGCGACTGGGCGAGCGCCGAATAGACGATCATGCCGCCGAAACTGTGCCCGGCGATGACCAGCAGCGGCGCACCGCCATTCTTGAGGCGCGAGTTGCGATAATGGCGCAGGCGACCGAATAATTCGCGCACCGAGCCAACCGCGACCCGGTGCCCGGCGGCCTGGCGTCCCCAGAAGGTCGTATCGGCGACGATGTCGCTGGGGCCATAGGCCGTCAGGCCGCGCCAGCCGACGAAGATCCCCATCACCGGGCGCGGCGCACCGCCGGCGGCGGCGGCCGATGATCGTTCATAGGCCGCGGTCTGCGCCAGTACCACGCGGAATGACGACAGGTTCGGGTCGTCGCTGCGCGCGTCATGCTTCCAGCCGTGAACGAACAGCAGCAGGATGACGTCCTCGCGCCCGGTCCGCATGGTTTCGACTCGGTCCGACACCTTGTCGAGCTGGGCGCGATCGTAGCAGCGGCCCTGGTCGTCAAACTCGACGACCGCGAGCGCGAACGTGTCCGCTTTCATGAAGCCGAGCGCATCCTGATGCGCCGCATTGGGCATGACGCCAAATGGGGGCGGCGTCACGACCGGCCGCAATCCCGTCAAGCCATCATTGGGCTGTGTGCTCCGACTCATCGCTGTCCTCCCGCTATGGGGGAAATGATAGCGCAGGCCACGCCGCGTGCGCGCTGGAGTCGCAACCGAAACGAACGAAGTACACCGGCCCAAGACTCGGCGCTCCGCTCACCGGCCATACCCCATCCGTCGGATAGGCGTTGAATTCGAACCGTGCTCGTGTATCCGTACGCCACCACGAAAAGGGTTGATCATGAAGAAAATTTTCGCCGTCGCCGTCGCTACCGGTCTGCTCTCGCTCGCAGCCTGCAACACCAGCCCGCGCGAGCAGGCTGCTGACAAGATCGAGTCGAACACCGAAGCCGTCGCCGACAACCTCGAAGACGCTGCCGACGCCACGGGCAACGAAGCAGCAGAAGCAACGCTCGAGAACAAGGCCGACGCCGTGCGCGCGACCGGTCAGAACCAGGCTGACGACATGCGCACCAACGACGCGGATACCAATCTGTCGAACGGCATCTAAGACCCTGCGGTCTTAGACGTTCAGTCAGGCGGCTTCCGAGCGGCCTGTGTAATTGGGGCATCCGGGGCGACTCGGATGCCCTTCTTGCGTCCGGCGCGCACGCGGAGCGCGGCCGGCTTCTCAGCTGGACGGCACGCGCGCTAGCACGGCCTGGGCCAGCCGTAGGCGGGACTTCCAGATTTTCACCGACGGATGCCCGGACGCCAGGCCGGCAAGACGCCCCTCGATCTGCGCCACCTCGCGCTTGGCCGCGTCCACTTCGACAGGTGTCGGCGGCGGCTGGATATTGGCACGTGCATGCGCGCCGGTACGTCCCTTGCTCTTGGTCATGACCCGCTGATGGCCTTCGATGCTCCTTCGGGTCAATGTGGCACGGCATCAAAAAGCGAATCCGTGCCGCGCGCGACCCACCGACACGAAAAAGGGCCCGCCGTCGCCGGCGAGCCCTCCAAGTCTTGCAGTGCGCGTCAGAAGCGGACGGTGGCACCGATTGCGATGTTGCGGCCCAGCGAGTCGTAGCGCGAGGGGATCGTGTTGGTGCGCGCGAGCGCCACATTGTACGAGTCCGGCACGATCGGCGGGCTCTTGTCGAGCAGGTTGTTCGCGATCAGCCGCAGCGAGAACGCCTTGTCGATCGCGAAGTTGAGCGCGAGGTCGAAATAGCTCTGCGGTGCGATGTGGTAATAGCTCGTGCGTTCGCGCTCGGGCGTACCGCCGATCGCCGGATCGCCCGAATTGTCCGCATTGGTGAGCGAACCGACATAGCGCCAGTTGAACGACGCGCTGAACACCTTGTCCATCGTCGTATAGGTCGTGCGCAGGCCGTGCGACCATTTCGGGATCAGCTGCCCGCAGCCATTGCCGTAATAGCCCACGCAATTGCGCTCGGGCTGGACCGGCGAATCCTGACCGCCGGCAAAGGTCGTCAGCGAGCCGTTGAAGCTCCAGTCGATCTTGCCCGCCGCCGCGAGGTCGAGCGCATATTGGGCCTGGAAATCCCAGCCCTGCGCGATCGAGGTGTAATAGTTGGTCGTACCCTGGCGGATATAGCCCGTGGTCGGGTTGCCCGATGCCGGCGAGTAGAGCGTCCCGGTGCCGGGGTTGCGGACGATGCCCTGGCAGAAGAACGCATCGCCGTTCGAACGCTGGCAGCCATCGGTATAATAGCTGTAATCGTTATAGCCGAGCGAATCGTTGATCTTGATCCGGTAGCGATCGACCGAGAAGACCAGCCCGCGAATGAAATGCGGCTTCACGATCAGGCCGTAGGTCTGGGTGTAGGCGGTCTCGGGCTCGGCGGTGAAGCCGCCCGACCGCACCGTGCACCCGGTCGCGCCGGTCGAGGCATCGCCCGGACAGATCAGCGTCGGGCTGCCGTACAGCGCGTCGGACAGGCCGGTCGCGCGGCACACGTCGCGCGAGGCGACCGGCGCGCCATAGGTGATGCCGCCGTTCGCGTCGGTGGTGACGGTCGGCGCGCAGAAATCGTTGATCGTGCCCGAACCGCCGCGCGCGAATTCGACGTTGGTCGCCTGCCGGATCTCGGTCACCGTCGGCGCGCGCTGCGCCTTGTTGAACGACGCGCGGAACGTCAGGTCGCTGACCGGTGCGTAGAGCCCTTCGATCTTCCAGGTGTTGAACGTGCTCGGATTGCTGCTGTACTTCGACACGCGGTAGCCGCCGTTCGCCTGCAGCAGGTCGACGAAGCGCTTATGCTCGACGAGCGGCGCCTGCACCTCGATATTGGCTTCCCAGACGTCCTGCTTGAGATAGGTGTCGGTGCCGCCCAGCCCGGCACGATAGGCCGCGTCGGCGGTCGATTTCAGCGTGTCCTTGCGATATTCGGTGCCGAGCGCGATCGCGACGCCCTGCTCGGCGAACGGCGACGTGATGCCGTATTTGCCGAGGTCGCCGGTGATGTTGGCCTGCACGTCGTACAGCGTGCCGACGGTCTTCGACGTACCGCGGTCGAAGAGATAGTCGATCAGCGCCGGATTGGTGTTGCCCGCGCTGAACGCATCGAACGGCACGCACGCGGCATCGGTGGTGGTGGCGCAGGTCGGCGCGGCGCGCGTGCCGCCGACGTTGATCGCATTCTGCAGGTTGGCCTGGTTGACGAAGGTCGGCGTGTAGTCCTGGCTGTTGCGCGCATAGACGCCGCCGACATCGTAGGTCCACGCATCGCCGGCCTTGCCGCGCAAGCCGCCGGTGAGGCGCAGGCCTTTGTTCAGATACTGATCGGCCTGATCGTTGTTCTCGCCGAGGCGGTAGCGAATGTCGATCGGCGCGGTCGCGGCGGTGCCGGCGGCCGCGCCGCAGATCGTGCCGGCCTGCGATGCCGAGAGGAACGGATTGTTGCAGTTGACGTCTACCTGACCGCCGGCGATCCCGGGATAGCGGTTGGACGACTTGTCGCGGAACCATATGCCCGACGCATAGAGCTCCGCGTCCGGCGCGATGTCGAGGCTGACGAAGCCGCCCGCGTTCACCCGCTCCGACGGCCGCTGATAGGCATAGTTGCTGAAATAGTTCGACGCATTGCCCGCGCCCGGACCGTACGGAACGAAAGTGCGCGTGCCGTTGGGGTTGTTCACATACTGCCCCTTGGCGACACCTTCGCCGTCGAGCGGCGAAATCAGGCCGCTGGTCGAGCTGCTCGGCGTCAGCCCGCACGAGATCGGCGCGTTGAGGCTCGTCTGCGTGAGGTAGCAGCCCGAGTTCGACCGGTCCGACAGCAGCACTTCATCGGTGTGCTTGTAGTTGACGAAGCCGTTGATGCGCAGCGCGCCGTCGAACAGCTTCTTGCCAGCGGTGAGCGTGATGTCGGCGCGACCGCCATCGTTCGACAGCCCCCGCGCGCTGTTGAACCCGTTCGCGCGCGCCAGCGACGACACGACCGTGTCCTTGTTGTTGTGGTTGTAGAAATTATAGTTGCCGTCGATCTGAAGGCCCTCGAAATCCTTCTTGAGGACGAAGTTGACGACGCCGGCGACCGCGTCCGATCCGTAGACCGACGAGGCGCCGCCGGTCAGCACGTCGACCCGCTCGAGCAGCGAGGGCGGGATGATGCCGACGTCCTGGCCGTTCTGCGTGCCGATGCGCTTGCCGTCGATCAGCACCAAAGTTCGCTCGAACCCGAGGCTGCGCAGCTTGATGCGCTGGCGGCCGTCGGAATCGGCATAGGTCTGCTGGCTGTCGGGCGCGACCTGCGGGAGGCGGTTGAGCACGTCCTCGACATTGACCGCCGCCTGCGCGCGAATGTCCTGCGAAGTCACCGACGTGATCGGCGCGGCCGACGTCATGTTCGGGCGCTGGATGCGCGATCCGGTCACGACGACCGTGTCGTCCGACGCGGGCGCACGATCGGGTCCGGCAAGCGCGGTCGCGGCGTCCGCCTCGACCTTGGCCTGCGCCGGTGTTTGTGCCGGAGCCTGGGCCGGTGCCTGCCCCGGAGCCTGCGCCGGATCAGCCGCGCCATCCTGCGCCATCGCAGGGACCGCACAAAACAGCAGCGATCCCGCAAGAGCGATACGCGACACAGTCTGGTCGAAGATCATATGATTATCCCTTACCCGGCTGCGCCCTGACGCCTTGACCGGTTCGGACGGCAGGTTTCGTGGATTTGTCATATTAGTCAATACCTGAACAATACCTATCTAAGACATTCGCGATGAGATGTTACGGGATCGCGTTATAACTGGTGCCTTGGCGATCGCTGCGATAGCGTCGGTGGACATTCGGACGGGGGATCAAACTGTGACGACGAGACGGTCCATGCTGGCGGCGCTGAGCGGCCTTGGCGCACTGCCCTTTACCGCGGGCCTCGCGCGCGCCGCGCAGCGTTCCACCCCGGCCGCCGCCGGCGCGATCATCCTGTCCACCTGGGATTTCGGTGCCGCCGCGAACGCCGCCGCCTTTGCCAGGATGCGCGCAGGCGGATCGCTGATCGACGCGGTAGAGGCAGGCGGCATGGTGCCGGAGGCGGATCCGAACAACCATAGCGTCGGCTATTCGGGCTATCCCGACCGCGACGGGCGCGTCACGCTCGATGCGGTCATCATGGACGATGCCGGCGGCGTCGGCGCGGTCGCGGCGCTGGAGAATACGACGCACGCGATTTCGGTCGCGCGGCGGGTGATGGAGCGGACGCCGCACACGATGCTGGTCGGCGAAGGCGCGACGACCTTCGCGCGCGAGCAGGGGTTTCCGCAGGAAAAGCTGCTCACCCCCGAAGCGGAAAAGGCGTGGCGCGACTGGCTCAAGACCTCAAAGTACCGACCCGAGGCCAATAGCGAGAACCGTATCACCCGTACGCCCGGCGGTGCGCTCGATCACGACACGATCGGCTTGCTCGCGCGCACGCTCGACGGCCGCATGGCGGGGGCGTGCACGACGTCCGGCATGGCGTTCAAGATGCGCGGCCGCGTCGGCGATTCGCCGCAGGTCGGCTCGGGTCTGTACGTCGAGGCCGGCGTCGGCGGCGCGACATCGACCGGGCTTGGCGAGGAAGTGACCCGCGTTGCCGGATCGGCGCGCGTCGTCGCGTCGATGCGGGCCGGCGCCACCCCGCAAAAGGCGTGCGAAGACGTCGTTCGCCACATCGCCAAATTGCGCGGCGACGCGATCCGGGGCGTCCAGGTCGGCTTCCTCGCGCTCGACCCGCACGGCAATGTCGGCGCCTACTGTCTGCTGCCCGGCTTTACCTATGCCGTGACCGATGCGAGCGGAACGACATCGATACGCAAGGCACGCTCGCTCTTTCAGGCGTAATATTGGCGCGCAAGGCCGGTCTCGGCCGCGTCTTCGGAATTTGCGGCTTGGCAGAATTGGTATTTTTTTGGTCCGATAATTCAAGCTGTAACATTTGGACACCAACGGGACCGTGATGGCCGCTTCGGCGGCGTAGCGCTTCTGGGGGGCCCATGCTCAAATCCGTTCTCGCGACCGGCACCGCGTTTCTCGCAATGTCCGCCGCCTTCGCCATCCCGGCTCGAGCGCAGGCCACCGATGCGGCTTCGGCGACGGCGGCCGATCCCGCTCCGGCAAGCGGCCAGTCCGCGGCTCCAGAGGAGAGCAAGGGGGACGTCATCGTCACCGGCTCGACCCGCGCGCAACGCCGCTTCGATGCATCCTATGCGATCAACGTCGTCTCGCAGGCGGACATTGAGAAGATCGCCCCGGTCAACTTCGCCGACCTGATCGGCCAGTTGCCCGGCTTCCAGACCGAGATCACCGGCGGCGAAGTGCAGAACATCTACCGAATCCGCGGCCTGCCGAACGATGGCGGCTTCGTCAGTTTCCAGCAGGACGGCCTGCCGCTGTTCCACGAGAATGACGGCGTGTTCTTCCGCGGCGATGCGATCCTGAAGCCCGATCTGATGACCGAGCGGGTCGAGGTCGTCCGCGGCGGCCCCGCCCCTGTCTATGCCAGCTATTCGGGCGCGATCGTCAACGCGATCGAGGTGACGGGGCGCGACGAGGTGCGCGGCAAGGCGCAGGTGACGATCGGCGACACCGGTCTCTACCGTGCGGATATCGTCCAGTCCGGGCCTCTGGGCGGCAAGACCTATTACGCGGTCGGTGGCTTTGTGCGCTATCACGACGGCTACCGCGACAACGGCTTTCCCAACGACAAGGGCGGCCAGTTCCGCGCCAATATCAAGCACGATCTCGACAACGGCTCGCTCCGGCTCAGCGTCAACTACGTCAACGATCACAACGTGTTCTACCTGCCGATCCCGACCGCCGACCCGCGCAATCCGGCGGTCTCGCTCGATCGCTACATCGACTATTTCTCCGGCACGATGAACTCGCCGGCGCTGCGCAACGTCAACCTGCGCTACCGCGATGGCGCGGGCGTGGTGCAGAACCAGGCGAGCGACCTTGCCGATGGCCGCCACATGCGGATGATCAACATCGGTACGCAATACGACGCGGAGTTCGATGGCTGGCTGGTGTCGGCAAAGGCCGGCTTCACGATGGGCAAGCTGGATTTCAACGCCTTCTACTCGACCACCAACCCGGTCGATGCGAACAGCTTCGCCAGTGGCTATCGGGCGCGCGCGACGACCGCGTTCGGACCCGTCGCGTCGCTCGGCTATGTGCTCGCGGGCACCGACACGGTCTACGACCCCTATGCCGCCTCCGGCCTCGTCCTGCAGGGCCAGTACCGCGACATCCACTCGAAATTCTATTCGAACCAGATCAACCTGTCGGTCGCCAAGAAATTCGAAACCGGCTTCGGCAGCCACGATCTCAAGCTCGGCGTATATGGCAGCCTTTACGGCGAGGATAGCCGGACGATCTACCAGAATTACCTGATCGAGGTGGCGGGCAAGCCGCGGACGCTCGACCTGGTCGCCTATAACGCCGCCGGGACGCGCATCGGGTCCGTCACCGATAAGGGCGTGCTCAACTATGCCGCGACGCTGACACGCGGCAATTCCGATGCGAAGATGATCGCGCTGTTCGCCAACGACACCTGGGAACTCCTCCCCGGGCTGCGGTTCGACGCGGGCATTCGCCACGAGCGCTACAGCTACACGGGCTATGCCGCGCTGACCGGGCAGGCCAATCTCGGCAACGGCGCGACGCTGGCCGACGACACGACGCGCGCGTTTACGGGCAACATCATCAACCAGACGGGCAAGCCGCACGTCACGAACTGGACCGCGGGCGCCAATTACGACTTCAACCGGCACATCGGCGTCTACGGTCGCGCCTCGCATCTCGAGACCCCGCCGAGCGTGCAGACCGTGATGAGCATCAACCCGACGATCCTGACCACGATCGCCGATCAATATGAGGCCGGGCTGAAGCTGGCGGCGGGCCGGTCCTATCTGTACGTCACCGGTTTCTACACCAATTTCGATCCGCTCAACGCCTCGTTCCTCGCGTTCGACCCGTCGACCGGGCGCAACGACGTCAACATCCCCTTCATCGGCGAAGCGCAGGTCAAGGGGGTCGAATTCGACGGATCGCTCGCGCTGACCTCATGGTTCTCGCTCAACGGCGCGCTGACGATCAGCGATCCCAAGTACAAGAACTTCCAGAGCTCGACCGGCGCCGATCCCGTCCAGGCGGAGGGCAAGCAGATCGTTCGGCAGTCCAAGATCTACGGCAACATCCGCCCGAGCTTCGACTTCGATCTCGGCGACAACGCGGTGTCGGTCTATGGCCGCTATACCTATATGGGGAAGCGCTTCGTCGACCTGTACAACAATACCGCGCTGCCGGCGTACGGCACGACCGGCGCCGGCGTGACGGTGCGCCATGGCACGTGGCAGGTGCAGGTGGTCGGCGACAATCTGTTCAACGCGCATGGCCTGACCGAGGGCAACACGCGTACCGATCAGTTGAGTGGTCAGGGCAGTTCCGAAGCGATCTACGGCCGTCCGATCTTCGGACGGAATGTCCGTCTCGTCGTGGGTAAATCCTGGTGAGGTCCGGGTTTGCACTTGCCGCCGCGATCCTCGGCTTTGCGGGCGCGCCGGCCAGTGCCGCGCCGGTCGTCGCTCGGGCACAGGCGGGCCCGGTCAGCGACCGGGTCATCGGCGCCTTGTCGCGCCGGCTGTTCCCGCTGCTCGACGCGATCGGCACGGATCCGGGCGGGGTGGCACAGCTAAAGGCGAAACCGGGTGTCGCGGCGATGTTGGCGACGCGGGCCGAGCGGCGGGCCGCGTGCGCCGACGATTTGGGCTGCATCGTGCAGGCGCTGGTTTGGACCCCGCCCGAGACCGCGGTCCTCGCCACGGCAGTACCGGAAGGCACGTCTTCCGCCGACGACGGCAGCGCGGCGCAGGCCAGGCGCGAGATCGAGGGGATCAACACCGTGCTGCGCACCTATGGCCTTGGCCAGCTGCCGCGATACCCCCAGATCGATGGGGCAGGCCCGATCGACCCGATGGAGGTCCGTACGCGACTGCAGGCCGCCGACTGGCTGTCGCGCACGCCGCGCGCGCGATCGGTACAGGCGCTCGATACCAGCATGGACTTCGCGCTGGCCCTGCTCGACGTCAGCGACCGCACCGACGCGATCGGCTTCGATCCGCTGATGGCTGGCCTGAACGCCGCGCCCGCCAAGCGCGCGCGCTCGCTCGACTGGACGCGGTGGCGCTACAGCGCGATGATCGTCACCGGCGTCGGGCCGGAGACACCCGACGCAGCGCTCAGCCCGCTCGGGAAATACCATATCCGCCTTGCCGCGGAGCGCTATGCGCGCGGCGACATCGCGGTCATCATCGTCACCGGCGGACGCGCGCATCCCCGCGCGACCCGCTTTACCGAAGCCGAGCAGATGCGGTCCGCGTTGATCGACCGCTATGGCGTGCCGGCGGACGCGATCGTCGTCGAACCCTATGCCCGCCACACCACGACCAATTTGCGCAACGCCACGCGCCTGCTCGTCGCGCTGGGCGCACCGCTCGACAAGGACGCGGTGATCGTCTGCAATCCGGGCCAGAGCGAGACGATCGCCAGCGGCGCGTTCGCGCAACGCAATGTGGCCGAACTGGGCTATGCTCCCGGGCAAGTCGGCCGGCGGGGGTCGCCGACCGAACTCGAGTTTCGCCCGTCGCCACTATCGCTGCGCGTCGACCCGCGCGATCCCCTCGATCCCTGATCCGTCTGGAACCTGTGATGCGCCCTGCCCTGCTCGCCACGATCGCCGGTCTTGCCATGACCCTGATCCCCACCTCGGCGCAGGCCTGGGGTGGCACCGCGCATGCCGTGATCGACCGCGCCGCGATCGAGTCCATCCCTGACGACGGCCCGGTCTTCCTGCGGCGCCAGGTCGACTATATCGCCGGGTCGGCGTCGCTGCCCGACGCGTGGCGTAACGCGTCCGAGAATTTCTCGAAGATCGCGGAGGATCCGAACCATGGCTGGTTCCGCGAGCAGTTCACCTTCCTGAAACCGATCCCCCGCTCACGCTATGAATTCGTCATCGCGGTGTTCAAACAGCATGAGAAGATCAAGCGCACCGATCCCGCCACCGCGGCGCGCACCAACGTGCGCTGGACCGGGACGCTGCCTTATGCCGCAATCGAGGCCTATGAGCGGATTGTGGTCTGCATGCGCGACGTTCGCGCTGCAAAGCAGGCTGGCCGCGACAGCGCGTTCGCCGAACAGCACTGCGGCTTCGACGTCATCCGCCTTGGCCATTATATCGGCGACGGCGCGCAGCCTCTGCACGACTCGGTCAACAGCGATGGCTGGCGTGGGCCCAATCCGAAGGGCTACACCACCGACAAGTCGATCCACGGCCGGTTCGAGAGCCGCTTCGTCGACGGGATGAAACTGACCGCCGCCGACATCACGCCGCGGATCGGCGCGCCAGGGCACCGCGACGGCGACATGTTCGACGCGATCCTCGCCTTTCTCGACGACGCCGGCGACAAGATGGAACGCGTCTACGCCCTCGAGAAGCGGAACGGGTTCGCCGATTTCACCGACAAGGACGTGCGCGCGCTGGTCTACACGCAGACGACCGCCGGTGCGGCGATGCTCCGCGACATGCTCTGCCGCGCCTGGACCGAGAGCGCGACCACGCCCGCCGAGATACGCCCCTCCCCGATCGATTTCGCGAACCCGCGGTTCAACGCCGAAACGGGGTCGGCGGCGGACTGATCACCCTGAGCCCGCAAATCCGTCAGCCAATCGCTTGACCGATTGGCGTGCGGGGCCGACGCAGCCTGAATGATCGATGCCAAGGCCGTGACGCTGTCGCTACTGGAACGCCGCGCACCGGGCGCGACGATATGCCCGAGCGAGGTGGCTCGCGCGATCGCGGAGGATTGGCGCGGCGCGATGCCCGCGGTCCACGCCGCGATAGACGAACTGGTCGGCGACGGACTCGTACGGCTCAGCTGGAAGGGGCAGCAGCTTGGAGCGCGATCAGGACCGTACAGGATCCGCCGTAACGACTGAGGCCAGGCCCTGCTCCTGACGCATCGACGCCGCGACGCTTGAGGCGGGCGCTGACCGCAGACACGTGCCGTCTTGATGCCGACGCGAATCAAGCTGCCGAAACAGAGCTAACGCCGTCGAGACAGGGAGGCGTGCCTGTCGCCGATCTCGACGATAAAGGCCCTGATTTCGATAGCATCGTAGATAGAGCAGCAATGATATTCAGCGCAGTTGATATCAACAAGTCACTACGATGTATGATTTTTATTCATTCGGTTTGGATTTTTGCTCACATCGATCAGCACTGATCCGAATCAATCCGAAATATAAAGCGATGGATATCGTCGTTCGGCAGGAACGATTTTGACATTAGAATCGCTATACTCTCCAGGAAACGCCCACGCTGACCGTCCCGGTAAAAAGACGTGGCGGCCGAAAGATCACGGCGACGTTACACAAGATTATAGAGGACTGTCCGACGTTTTCGGCGCTGTCTAATCTTGCCTGTGACCAAAGATTTGCCGCGCGTGCGCCAATTACTGTAATTTCTAAGACGGAGACTTCTGATGCGTGCACTGGTTTGGCATGGAAAAGGCGATGTTCGGGTCGACACTGTCGCGGATCCCGAGATCCAGCATCCGCGCGACGCGATCATCAAGGTCTCGGCTTGCGCGATCTGCGGGTCCGACCTTCATTTGCTTGACGGCTACCAGCCGACGATGAAGCCGGGCGACATTCTCGGGCACGAGAATATGGGCGTCGTCGTCGCACTCGGGTCGGAAGTCACCAATCTGAAGATCGGCGACCGAGTCGTCGTGCCGTTCACGATCAGCTGCGGCGATTGCTTCTTCTGTCGCAAGGGACTGTTCTCTGCGTGCGAGCGGACCAATCCGAATGCCGAACTCGCGATCAAGGCGATGGGCCATTCGCCCGCCGGGCTGTTCGGGTTCAGCCACATGCTGGGCGGCTATTGCGGTGGCCAGGCCGAGTATCTGCGCGTGCCGATGGCCGATATCGGCCCGATCAAGGTGCCCGACAACGTCACCGACGATCAGGCGCTGTTCCTCTCCGACATCTTCCCGACCGGCTATATGGCTGCCGAGAATGCGAACATCGAGGAGGGCGACACCGTGGCGATCTGGGGCTGCGGCCCGGTCGGCCAGTTCGCGATCCGCTCGGCGCTGATGCTTGGCGCGGGCCGCGTGATCGCGATCGACGAAGTGCCCGAGCGTCTGGCGATGGCCGAGGCCGGCGGTGCGGAGACGATCAACTTCGCCGAGGTCGACAGCGTCTATGACGAGCTCCAGTTCCGCACCAAGGGTCGCGGCCCCGACAGCTGCATCGACGCGGTGGGTGCCGAGGCGTCCGGGCACGGCGCCGTCGATGCGGTGATCGACAAGGTGAAGGCGGCGACGTTCCTCGCGACCGACCGCGTTCACGTTCTGCGCGAGGCGATCATGAGCTGCCGGATGGGCGGCACGGTGTCGATCCCCGGCGTCTATGTCGGGATGGGCGACAAGATCCCCATCGGCGCGATGATGAACAAGGGCCTGACGATCAAGACCGGCCAGACGCACGTCCAGGCCTATACCAAGCCGCTGCTCGCGCGGATCGAGGCCGGCGACATCGATCCGAGCTTCGTGGTGACTCACCCGGCCAGCCTCGAGGACGCGCCCGAGATGTACCAGAAGTTCCGCGACAAGCAGGACGGCGTCATCAAGGTCGTGCTGCGGCCGTAACCCCTGCCCGCCCCGGTCCGCTCCTGCCGAGCGGACCGGGGCGGCATCCTCTTGATCCACTACAGTCAAAAGGACGTACCGATGCGTGATACGGTTCATACCCCGGTTCCCGGTAACCCAGCGAGCAAGGGGGCACCGGATGGAGTTTCGGGTGCGCCACGCGGCAATGACGGCGCCGACGTTCATGGCCGCAGCGACCGGGGCGAGAGCGGCGGCGGCGCCTATCCCAACCCCCATGCGGGCAAGACCGAGACCAACACCGGCTTCATGGCGCATGGCGGTCAGACCGACATCGCCTATCACGGTGGCGGCCAGGCCGGCGAAGACGGTGGCAGCACCGGCAACGGCGTCGCCGGTTCGGGCGGCGGTGACCGCACGACGATCGCCGACGACCCGGATGCCGACCGCGAACCCCATGCGATCACCGGCGAAGGCCGCACGATCGAGGTCGTCGAGACGTCGGGGATCGCCGAGGCCGAGTCCAACGGCAAGATCGGCACCGACGCGCGATACGAGGACGAGCAGAAGCAGCCCGGTGCCGGCTGACGGCGACGGACCGCGCTACTGCACCGCCATACCCCACCTCCAGTCACTGCGCATTCTGCCTGGTGACCGCATAAGGACGATCCCATGTCTGCACCCGAAGATCTCCAGGACATCTACACCGACGAGCTGAAGGATCTGTGGTCGGCCAACGACCAGATGAAGAAGGTTCTGAAGAAGATCACGTCGAAGGCGAGCGACGCGTCGCTGAAGGATATGCTGACGAAGTCGCAGGCGGATATCGAAAAGCACACCGATCTGCTCAAGGACCTGATCGCATCGAACGACGAGAAAGTTTCGAAGGAGCATTGCAAGGGCATGGAAGGCCTCGTCGCTGAAGCCACCAAGCATGTCCTCGAGGAGGGACCGGAAAAGGGTCCGCTGCTCGATGTCATGATCATCGCGCAGTATCAGCGGATGACTCATTATGGGATCGCCGGCTTCGGCACGGCGGCTGCCTATGCCAAGGCGCTGGGTCTCAAGGATGACCACAAGACGTTGAGTGCGGCGACCAAGGACATCTATGGCGGCGACGAATATATGACGAAGCTTGCCGAGACGAGCGTCAATATCGACGTCGAGGACGCATAAACCTGCATCGCTCGCCGGCGTCACGTCGGCGAGCGATATCGATCCAGCTAGACGACGGAAGCGCACCATAATGACGACTTATCCGCTGAGCGAGCCAGCTACGATCCATGACGCGGAACCGTCCGATGACACGGCAACGGGCGTGGTAGGACAGGGCACGCTGGAAGAGTGCATCGATATCGTCGCCGAGTTTTCGGCAGACCGGCAACAATCCGTGTCCATTCAGATGGATGATATCGACCTGAGGTTCGGCCCAAAGGAGATCAGCGACCTTCTACGCTTCTTGCGCGAGGAAACGCCGGGTCTTTCCAACACCGAAATCGCCGAGGTCAAAACCGCGGAACTGTAGATACCGGTGCGGAGCGATGCGGTGCCGCTGTCGGTGACGGCCCAGGACAAGGGGTGCATCGCAGAGCCGGCTAGCCGCCCGGCGATTGCCCGGCTCAGTCTTTTCAGTTGAGAAATGACCGTTGGTGCCTCCGCCTTGTGATCGAGTGACATGATCGATCTACCCCGGATAATCGATTGGACAAATGTCACGCACATCCGGCATCGTAGGACATAACGGTAAGACTCACTGAGAGAGGACGCCAAGATGGCCGATTACGAACAGCCCAAGAGCAGCGGTTGCCCCATGGGTCCGCAGGGTGGCGGCGAGGTGAAGGCCCGCTCGTTGCTGGGTCGTACGAACAAGGATTGGTGGCCCGATGCGCTGCCGATCGACATGCTGCACCAGCACGGCGTCTCCCCCGACCCGATGGGCGACGAATATGACTATGCCGAGGCGTTCCAGCAGCTCGACTATGCCGCGCTCAAGGCAGACCTGACGGCGCTGATGACCGACAGCAAGGCCTGGTGGCCTGCCGATTACGGTCACTATGGCCCCTTCATGATCCGCATGGCGTGGCACGCCGCCGGCACCTACCGGGTCACCGATGGCCGTGGCGGGTCGTCGTCGGGTCAGCAGCGGTTCGAGCCGCTCAACTCGTGGCCGGACAACGGCAACCTCGACAAGGCGCGTCGCCTGTTGTGGCCGCTCAAGCAGAAGTACGGCAAGAACATCAGCTGGGCCGATCTGTTCATCCTCGCCGGCAACGTCGCGATCGAGAGCATGGGCGGACCGGTGTTCGGCTTCGCCGGCGGCCGCAAGGACGTGTTCGCGTCCGAGGGCGACACGTTCTGGGGCGCAGAGGAACTCTGGGTCAACGAGGGCGCGCAGACTCGCATCAGCGAGGACATGCCCGAGCTCGAAGGCCCGCTCGCTGCGATCCAGATGGGTCTCATCTACGTCAACCCCGAGGGCCCGGGCGGTGAGCCCGACGCGCTCAAGTCCGCACGCGACATGAAGGCGACCTTCCAGCGGATGGCGATGAACTCCGAGGAGACCGTCGCGCTGACCGCGGGCGGCCATGCCTTCGGCAAGGCGCATGGCGCCAAGGCCGCGCCGCACTTCAAGAGCCCGTCCTCGGAATCGGTCCACATGCAGGGCCTCGGCTGGCTGACCGACAGCGAAGAGATTGGCCAGGGCCATATCACGACCTCGGGTATCGAGGGCGCATGGTCGAACAACCCGACCAAGTGGACCGGCGACTATCTTCGGCTGCTGTTCAAATATGAGTATGAGCTGACCGAAAGCCCGGCCGGCGCGAAGCAGTGGCAGCCGGTCAACCCGGAGCCGGAGGACATGGCACCCGACGCGCGTGACCCCGGCAAGCGCGTGCCGACGATGATGACGACGGCCGACATGGCGTTGAAGGTGGACCCCGAGTTCCGCGAGATCGCACTTCGCTTCCGCGACGATCAGTCGGCACTCGACGACGCGTTCGCGCGCGCCTGGTTCAAGCTGACGCACCGCGACATGGGGCCACGCGTCCGCTACCTCGGACCCGAAGTCCCCGAGGAGACGCTGATCTGGCAGGATCCGGTTCCCGAAGGCACCGCGCCGTCGGACGCCGCCGTCGCTGCGTTCAAGGACGCCGTTCTGTCGAGCGGGCTGACGATCGGTCAGCTGGTCAAGACCGCCTGGGCGTCGGCGTCGAGCTATCGCCGATCGGACCACCGCGGTGGTGCGAACGGTGCGCGTATCGCGCTCGCCCCGCAGAAGGACTGGCCGGTCAACGAGCCCGAGCAGCTCAGCCTCGTACTGGCGAAGCTGAACGAACTGCGCGGCGATATGTCGCTGGCCGACGCGATCGTGCTGGCGGGTTCGGCGGCGGTCGAGAAGGCGGCACGCGACGCTGGCCACGACGTATCGGTGCCGTTCCTCGGCGGACGCGGTGACGCAACGCAGGACTGGACCGATGTCGAAAGCTTCGTGTGGATGGAGCCGCAGGCCGACGGGTTCCGCAACTACCTGAAGACGCGTCACCCGGTGAAGACCGAGGAGCTGCTGCTCGACAAGGCTTCGCTGCTCGGGCTGTCCGCGCCGGAGATGACCGTGCTGGTCGGTGGCCTGCGCGTACTCGGCGCAAACTTCGGCGACGCGCCCGACGGCGTACTCACCGAGCGTCCGGGGCAGCTGACCAACGACTTCTTCGTCAACCTGCTCGACAACGACACGTTCTGGGATCTGGTCGACACGTCGAGCGACGAGAAGTTCATCGGCTACGATCGTGGCGGTCGCGAGAAGAAGTGGCAGGCGACTCGTACCGACCTGATCTTCGGCTCCAACTCGCAGCTCCGCGCGACGGCCGAAGTCTATGCCGAGAACGGTCACGAGCAGAAGTTCGTTCGCGACTTCATCCGGGCGTGGGTCAAGGTCATGAATGCCGACCGTTTCGACGTTACGGCCAAGCCTGTGTCGTCCAACCAGGCGACCTGAGGCTAAAATAGACGCGGATACGCCGTGTTGGTCCGGGCATGGGTCCGGACGGGCACGGCGTAGCCGCAACCCAGGCGCATCGGCGCCTGCGCGACTGAGATACTCGGCCTCGAAAAGAGGGCTGCACTAAGAATGGTTTGCAGCGTGCGGATATCTTGCGAGGGTCATGGCCGGGGAACCCGCTTATACTCGGCGGCCGGCGTAAGACTGCTCGCTTCAGCCAGCGACGAAACAGCTGAACTGACGGATCGTGATGGTGGGGAAAGGCACGTCTTACGCTATTCCTGAAGAGCGTTGGCGTGCACCAGTTGACGGCTGAACCGAGCGAAAGCGCTCGCCCTTCGAGCAAGCACAGACCTGTCAAAGTCATTTACAGGTAGAGGTTCCCGTTGATCCTCCCGCTCCCACCCCGATCGCAGCTACCGCATTGCGCGCGCCACCATCTGCTTACGGCCTGTGTGCTGACTTGAGGAAACGTCATGCCGGCGTAGCGAAGCATCGCCTCGGGCGGGATCAGGTAGCGCCCATCGGCAAGCGCATGACAAACGTCATTTGCAAGGTCCATGGGGCCGGCATCGGCATGACCACTGTCGCCAATGCCGTCCGACGCCCTTGGCAAGCGCCGAGAAGCTGACCGGACGAATGTGATCACGCCGAAACAATGGAGGCGATCGCGCTCGGCAAAATGTAAGCTGCGTACGCCTCCAGCCCCCGAACCACTTATCGATCAGGGCCCGTGTTGAATCGGCCTTTTCGTTGCCCACGACTATGACCAGCATGGTTACGGGACGGTACAAGCCGCGAATGGCATCGTTGCTCGCGATCGGCACATCGTTGGCGTTCTGCGCATCGATCCTGTCGTTCAGCGACACAGGCGCGATTGCAGCGATGTCGTTGGCGTAGATCGCGTTGCCGCGTTTCGTGTCCGCCATTCCCCGCATGACCTCCCCCGCGAGGTATCGACTGCAGCGGCGCGAAAGGTCATTCGTGTAGCGGCGTCGCTGAACAGGGCCAGCAGCACATCGAGGTCGGTCGGAGCGGTCGTCCTAGTTGAGAGATAATCGTTCGACTCCCGCCACGACCTGGAACCCGCACTCGGTGCGGGCAGCGTCAGTTTCGCGAGATGATGTATTTCAAACCTTCAGCACACCAAGACCTCCTTCGGAAGAAGGGGGCAGTGCAGGTTGAGCCTAATCGCCCAACCATTCGGTGGTGATCTCGCCGCTATGCTCCTCCGGCGCCAGCACGGCGCGCAGGGCTTCCAGCAGGGGCGGCAGCGCCTGCGTGAAGGCGTAGGGCGGGTTGACGATGAAAAGGCCTGCGCCATTATAGATGCCGGGCTGGTCATCGTCGTACAGCCAGTGCTCCACCCCCATCACTTTCGGGATGCGCAGCTTGCGTAACTGCTCCTTCCACCGCGTATGCGTGGCGCGGTCTTTCAACGGATACCAGATCACCGTCACGCCATGCGTCCATTTGCGGTGCGCGGCAGCGAGGGTTGCGGTGATACGCGCGCGCTCATCAGGCTGCTCGTACGGCGGGTCGACCACCACCACGCCGCGCGCGGTTCGGGTCGGCAGCATCGCCAGCCAAAGCTCGTAGGCGTCGCGCTCATGCACGGCAGCGGCTGTGTCGCGCATCACGCCGCGCAGGGTATAGGCGTCCCGGGGGTGTTTTTCGTTGAGGATCAGGAGATCCTGCGGGCGCAAAAGCTGCGCCAGAAACCGCGGCGAGCCAGGGTATAAGCGCGGCTCGGCCCCGATATTCACGGCCTCCACAGCGGCGCGATAGTCGTTCAGCAACGGGTTCGGGTCCGCAAAGGCCCGCAGCACGCCCTGTGTGGACTCGCCGGTGCGTTGGGAGTCGTCGCCATCAAGATCGTACAGCCCGCAGCCAGCATGCGTGTCGATCAGCGTCAACGCGCCCGGTTTTTGCTGCAAGGCCCGCACGAGGGCGATCAATAGGCTGTGCTTGACGACATCGGCACTATTGCCGGCATGAAAGGAATGGCGATAATTCATTGCGACCAGAAATCCTGACGATCTACCTTCATGCGTGCGGCTGGGCGCGGTTGCCGAGCGCGAGGCGACCGAAGCAACCGATCAGGTGCCAGTATAAAGTCGGACAGAAATCTTCAACGCACTTCTGTGCGAGGCGTCGAGCCTGCGCCAGCGATCGTCACCAGCGGCAAAGACGCGAGGACTGCGCCTTTGGCGAGCGGTGGTTCGCCACCGCTCGCCAACCAGCTTCACCAGCCGAACGTCACCCCCATACGACCGCCGGTCGAGCCCTTGACCGTCGATCCCGCGTGCGCATACCCCGCTCCAGCACGCATTACCCAGATCACCAGTGCGGGAAAAACTGTTCGGTGGCGCGGCGAGCATCGTCGCCATCAGGATCGTGAAAAACCAAATGGGTTTAAGCACCGGGCGAAACTGCCCGGGGGCGTCAGGATCCCAACACCCAAACCCAGACATTGGGAAGCTCTGACGTTCCCTTAGCTCCGCGTTCACCGCTTTCGACGTCTGATATTCAGCCATAAACGTCGTGATTGGAGAGCAATCCGACCCGGCTGTTTCGGGCGGATGGTAATGGCCGACGTTGCGCAGCACTGCCGCTTTCCCAATAAGGATCTAAATCCGGGGACGGCCAAATTACAAGACTGTAAATAGTAGCGGCCAAGCGTGTTGATCGGAAATTCTATACGGCAAATCTGGTATTCCCGGTCAAGGGAGCCAGGGAGCTGATCGTCCTCGAATCCTATGCTTCGCCCAGCGCCGTGGACGAGGAAATCAGCGTAGGCGAGATTTTCCTGTTCAATGCGGACGGAGTGGTGATCTGGCCTCACGCCATGGGCACCACCCTCCTCTCCCCTGAGGGGTTCTGCGACTTTGATCGATATAATCCCGGTACGTCTCGATGATAGTTTGAGAGGACCGACAGCCGAGATGACCCGAGCACAGACGTCGATCCCTGTTCAGCCGCTTTCAGAGCGAGACCGCTTGTTGAACTTAGACTTGAGTAAAGCGCTGTTTCAGCCGATGCCAGACCAATGACTTTTGTCAGCATCACCCGGCTGCGCATCCGCTCGCTTCGGTTTATGCCGCAGTTCCTGGTCCATACGATATGGACCGGAAGGCAGATCAAACGGGCGGACGGTTTTATCGACGGCTCCCTGCTTGCCGACCGGAAACGCGTATTTTGGACCGCCACCGTCTGGCGGGATCAAGCCGCCATGCGCGGCTACATGACCAGCGGGGCGCATTTAAAGGCCATGCCAAAGCTGCTGGACTGGTGCGATGAAGCCAGCGTCGTCCACTGGACGCAGGATAGCGCGGTCACGCCTGATTGGCTGGAAGCGGACCGTAGAATGAGAATGGAAGGGCGGCCTTCCAAGGTTCTCAATCCGAGCCCAAACCATCGCGATCTTCTCTACGATGCTCCTCGGACAACTGGGGCCGTTCCAATCAAGCCGACTGAACAGGCCTGACTCACCCACGAACGTTCGCAGCCGCTATAGAGCTTCCCAGCATCGCGCGGTCCAAACTACCGTTGGTTTACGGCGCTGAGCTTGTCGAGGCGGCGTCGACCTACGAGTAGCCCGCCCTCCAACCTGGCGCAGAGCGCGGCGTAATAATCCGCGAGGAAGCCGTCATCGTCGCCATCGTCAGGGAGCCCCGCCTTGCGCCGGATCGCGGCGGCAACGGTGATCCGGGCGAGATCGTCGCCGCCACGAATGACGTCTTCCAAGGCCTGCAATTCGTAGTTGCCGTAAAGTGCGAGCGCCGTTTCCGGGAATATGCGTCGTGGCAAATCGTTGGCCGGCGCGAGATCGGCGGCGAGGGTGCTTATTGCAGTCTGGACGACCCAGGTTCCGGCAACCAGATCGCCGATGCGCAGGCGGTCGCGGTTGAATAGCGGGAAGAACAGGAAGATGCCGGTCCACAGCATGGCAAAGATGGTCAGGAACGCATCCGCGGTTCCCGCCGCCGCCTGCGCACCCAGGAACGAAAGCGGCAGGAACACCTCGATCTCGCGCATCGCGTTGCGCGCGAGTACAGCGCCCGCGGTCAGCCGCGCGCCATCGCGCGCAACCACGCGCAGTCGCATCAGCCGCTTGCCCGGCGTCGCACCGCGGCCGCCCATCTCGAACAGGACGAACCAGCCGTTGCGCAACACGAATGCGCCGATCAGCCAAAGGATCTTGGCGATATCGGCCTGCGTCGCCTTGTCGAGCGCGAACAGGGCGAGCGTTGCGGCGATCATCACGATCAGCATCAGCGTGACGTCGATCAGGAACGCCGCGGCGCGGGTCCCCGCGCCACCCAGCTCGAGCTGCAAATCGACTCCCTCGGGCGTGACGAAGCTGCGGCGCCGCGCGACAGGCGCTTTAGTCCGGCGAGCGTTGCGCATGACGCCTCCCGATGCCGTAATAATAGACCAGCCACGCTGCGAGCATCGCCGCACCGATCACCGCGCGGGTGCCGTCGCTGGTGACCACCTGACGACCGACTCCCTCCAGAATGGCTGCGACCGCGAGCATCAGCACGACGCCCGCCGTGGCGACCGCGGCCGTGCGGCCCGCGGCGACCACCGCCTCCATCCGCGCCTGCCGGCCGGGAAAGGCGATGGCGGTGCCGATCCGCATCCCGGCCGCCCCGGCGATGATGACCGCGAACAATTCGGTCGTGCCGTGGATCGCCAGCCAGGCCAGGAAGTTCAGCCCTAGTCCCTTGCCGGCGAATACCGCGATCATCGCGCCCAGCATCAGCCCGTTATAGAAGATCAGCAGCGCGGTCGGCACGACGAAGGCGAAGCCGAGCGCGAAAGCGAAGATCGCGATCTGCGCGTTATGGCCGAACAGGAAGCTTGCGAAGACGCCCAGCCCGTCTTCCCGGCTATGATACAGCGTCGCCCGCAACGCCTCCGCCGAAGCACCCGGATCGCGTCCGCTCGCCAGTCCCTGGGGTACGATTCCGCCATACCAGGACGGATCAGCCCGCACGAGCATATAGGCCGCGACCGTGCCCGCGATCGTCAGGAACGCCATGACCAGCGTCTCGCGCCACAGTGAGGCGACCGCGCCCGGCCACCCTCTGGTGAAGAAGTGCCCGAGATCCCTCCACGCTGAATCCGAGACACCATAGAGCTGAAAATACGCGCGCGCGCACAATTGCTCGAGATACGCGATCAGCGCGCGGTCGAGCGACGTCTCGCGCGCGACCGACAACGACGACAGCGTGGAACGGTACAGCAACGGCAGCGCCAGCAGATCGTCGTCGGACAATACGCGGACGGACCGCTTCTCGATCCGGGTGAGCAGTCGTTCCAGCCGCGTCCAGTCCACCTCATGTGCGGCGCGGAAGCGGCTGGCGTTGAGCAGGGGCGGTGCGGAATCGACGAACGCGCTCACAACAGACTCCTACGCTTGAGGTCGACATAGCCTTCGACCAGCCGCTCGGCGACCTGGTCGTACGGGCTCTCGATGACATGAACGCCGAGATGGCGCAGACGCAGCAGCACCAGCCGCCGATCGCGGAGCAGGGCCGCGGCGGTCACTGCCCGGGTCACGTCGGCGGCCTGTTCGGGGGCGCGATCGACGATCGTCTCGAGTTCGTCATCACGCAGGACGACGATCAGCACGAGATGCGTCTTGAGCAATCGCGCGACCGCCCGCACCATGAAGTCGGCGGAGATCGGATCGGTGAATTCTGTGAACAGCACGATCATCGACCGCCGCCTGAGCCGCGCCGCCAGGGTGGTCAGGGCGAAAGTGTAGTTGCTCTCGTCGCCGCTATAGTCGATCCCGGCGGCAAGGTGCTGAAGTTCGGCGAACGCCCCGGCCCCGCTGATGAAGCCGCTGGCCATCCGCGGTCGTGAATCGAACGCGTGGAGCGCCACGCGATCGCCCAGCTTCAGGGCAAGCCACCCGGCCAGCAGTGCCGCAGATACCGCGCGATCGACGCGGGGGATGCCATCGACCGGCTCCGACATCTGTCGACCGGAATCGATCGCGAAGACAATCTGGCTGTTGCGTTCGGTCCGGTATTCCTTGGCATAGAGTTTCCGGTGCCGCGCGGACTGTTTCCAGTCGATCGCGCGTCGGTCGACACCCGACCGGAACTCGACGAGTGCGTCGAAATCGGTGCCATCCCCGCGATCGCTTTGCGCCAGCAGGCCCTGCACCGCGTGACGCTGAAACACCTGTGCGCCCTGTCGATGCACCGCCTCGATATCTGGAAGGATCGGTAACATCCGGTCCCCGTCGATCCTCGCCTGACGCCACGCCAGCCCCAGTGGCCCCGCCCAGCGCACCCAGATCGTGCTCAACCGAGCAGTGCCGCGCCGCAGTGGCGTCAGCGCGACGGTGGCGGTTCCGCGGCCCGCGATTAGTGCAACGTCCAGCGGCGCGGCGTCGACGAACGACAACAACGGATCGGGCGCCAGTGCGACCTGCGCCGCGCTGGCAGGCCGACGCGCGTCGATCCAGATCTCGATCGGTACGCTCAGGGAAACCCCGACCGCCGCCGATCGCGGCAGCGCCAGCACGACACGCGCCCTCGCATGACCAAGCACCGCATCAGCGAACACGAGCGTCAGGACGGCGAGCGGCCAGCCCAGTCCCGCATACCAGGTCGCCGGAAACAGCATCGCGACCAGCAGCGTGACCGGCACTCCGATCGCCGCCGCCAGTACCGCCATGCGGGTCGGATAGATCAACGCGGCGCCTCGATCGTCTCGATGATCTGTGCCACGACATCCTCGATCGCGCGCCCGCTTATCTCCGCCGCGGGCGACAGGATCAGCCGGTGGCGAAGCAACGCGGGCGCCAGTGTCTTCACGTCGTCCGGAATGACGAAGTCGCGGCCGTCCAGCGCGGCGCGCGCGCGCGCGGCCCCCGCCAGCATCGCGCCCGCCCGCGGCGAGGCGCCGCTTTCCAGGTCGGCGACATCGCGCGTCCCGCGGACCAGCGCGACGATATAGTCGATGACCTCGTCCACCAGCCGCACCTTCGCGACCGTCTTGACCGCCGCATCGATCGTCGCCGCGTCGGCGCGCGCCTCGACCCCCCAGTCCGCGGGCGACATCGCCGTCGACCGCGCGCCGTGATCCGCGACGATCCGCCGCTCCTCCTCCGCGGTCGGATAGGAGACCGTCTGCTTGAACAGGAACCGGTCGAGTTGCGCCTCGGGCAACGGGTAGACGCCTTGCTGCTCGATCGGGTTCTGCGTCGCGACGACGGTGAAGCGATTGCTCAGCGCGAGGCTCTCGCCATCGATCGTGACCGTGCGCTCCTGCATCGCCTCGAGCAGCGCCGCCTGCGTCTTCGGCGAGGTACGGTTGATCTCGTCCGCGAGCAGCAATTCTGTGAAGATAGGCCCTTGCGTCAGCGTGAAGGTCGACGTCTGGAAGTTGAAGAGGTTCGCACCGATGATATCGCCCGGCATCAGATCGGGGGTGAACTGGATACGACCGAACTCAAGCCCGACCGTCTTGGCGAACGCATGCGCGAGCAACGTCTTGGCGGTACCCGGCGGCCCTTCAAGCAGGATGTGCCCCCCGGCGAACAGCGCAACGAGCAGCAGGTCGACGGTGGCGTCGTGCCCGATCACGGCCTTGCCGATCTCGGCACGGATCGCCTGCCCGAGGGCCTGAACCTCTTCTACCGTCACTGTGTCTTCTCCTGTTGCCATTGGTACAGCGCCTGCGCCGCTGCGAGCATGTCGATGCGATGCTCGGCCCGAGCCGCATCGGCGACCAGCGCGCTGAACCGCGTCGTTCCCCTCAGCCTGTCGAGATAGCTGTCGGCTTCGTCGTCCGTCAGTCGCGCGGGAACGCCCAAGATCGTCCGCGCCCGCTCACGGATCAGCGCGGCATAACGCCCGCCCAGCATCCCTTCGCGCCCTGCCTTGCGGACGATAATCGCGCTGTTGTCGATCAGCGCAGTCTTGCCGAACGCGATCGCCCGCGTCGGCGGCCGGGGTGCGCCGAAGCGGACCAGCGCCTGCCATCCTACCAGCGCCAACGCCGCGACGATCGCCACAGTCATTGCGAGGAAGGGCGGTTCGAAGGCGAGCTTCAGCGGGCTGCGTCCCAGACCCAGGCCGTTCAGCGTCACGTCGAACGCGATGCCGCGTGCGCCCGTGGCATTGACGAAATCCAGAAGGTCGAGCGCCGCTCGGGCATGGTCCAGCCGACGGATGCCGTGATTGTTCAGCAGATCTGGGTCCGCCAGAATGTACGTGTTGGTGCGATAGAACTGCCCCAGCACGATCCGCCCCGCGTCGTCGGTGATCAGCGGTCGTAGCGCCGCAGAGCCAACCGTCTGCAAGGGCTGCGGTGCCGCCACCGCAACCGAGCGTGGCGCCCCGCGGACGCCCTGCAACACGCGCGCGCCGCTCGGGCGCCGCGTTACCGTCATCACCGCCGCCGGCGCGAGAATTCTGGCGGGGTCGAAGGCCGGCAGCAGCCCGCCGACATCCACCCAGCCGTTCGTCTTGTCATCGGCGATGGTCGCCCATTTCGGTAGCACGATCAGCGTCGCCCGGCCGCGCCGCACCGCCATGAACTTGGTCATGTCGGTCGCGCCGTGATCCGGCGTCGCAATGACCAGATCCTCGGTTTTCCAGCCGGCGGCCTCGCGCACCACGCGAGGATGGCGGCCTGTCGCACGCGCCAGCTCGACGATGCCGGCATATCCGGTCGCAGCGTTTGACAGGGCATGCGCACCCGCATTGCGCCCCGAGTTAAGATCTGGCGCATACGCCCCCAAGAGCAACGATCCCGCGAACCCGATCAAGCCGATGATCAGCAGCAGCGCCACCGTCAGCGGTGAGAATACCCTGTCCGCGCCGCTCGCGCGGTAGTGTCCCACGTCGCTCACGCGTGCCACCGTCCCGGTATTGCCAGTTCGGCATAGGCCGTTCGAGCCGTCTGCCAATCCGAGTCCGTGACGAGGCGCCCACCGAACAGGCTGCGCTCGACCAGCCCGGCGATGCTCGCGAACAGCGGCCGGACCGCAGCCGGCAACAGCGGCGCGGACGCGAGTTCGCGGCTGGTCAGCGACGGTCGCCGCAGCGCCGGGCGGCGCCGGGCGATGTCGTCGATCGAATGAAACAACAGATAGTGGATCGCCTCGGCATGGCGGCCGTCCGCGGCAAGCCGGTCCGCCTCGCGTAGCCACGCCCGCGCCGGCGCCGCGTCGGGCACCCAATCGTCGTGATCGGCATCCGGCGTCGGATGCACGCGCCGCCGCGCGGGCAGACGCCATTCGCCGGACCGGATCCGTTCGACGACCATCCACATCACCGCCACCGCAACTCCGGCGAGCAGCGTCCATAGCAGGATGCGGGCATAGGGTGCGTCGGGCATGAGGTCCGTCAGCCAGCGCAACAGCCGCCCGATCGGCCTGAACAGGTCGACGAGCCAGCGTCCCAGCGTCTTCAGCCATGCCGGCGGCTCGGGCGACGTCGGCGGGCGGGTCAGACTGAACTGGATCGAAGGGTCGGCGCGTAACGCGGCATGGGCCGCCGCCAGTCGATCGCCCCCCGCCGCCGGGTCAAGTCCTGAAGCCGCGATGATACCCTCCCAGCGACGCAACGCTGCCCCCAGACCTGACTTACCCGGATCGGCCACCGGTGCAATCCGCCATTCGCCATTCGCTTTCATCCCCATGATCGAACTGGACAGCGCGAGGTTCGCTCGCCACCATCGTCGACGGGGATTTGGGGGAACTACAATGGCCAGCCACATTATCGGCGAGCGGAGCCGCGGAATCTCGGTAGGCAGCGTGTTCGGGCGCAGCGCGAACGTCATCAAGGACAATCCGCTCGCGACGCTCGGTACCAGCTTTGCCTTGATCGCGCTGCCGTCGCTCCTGCTCGGCCAGATCGGCCTCGGCGCGGCGGTGTTCCAGAATGTCCAGCTGGGGCAATATGCGCTGGCCGGAGTTTACGGAATCATCGTCGGCTTGCTGTGGCTGATCGCCAGCGGGGCGCTGGTCCAGGCAACCGTTGCGCATGACGAGGGACGAGCGGCGAACCCGCGCGAGATGCTGCGGGTCGGCGTGTTGCGGTGCCTGCCGCTGTTCGCGGTCTATGTGCTGTTGCTGCTCGGCATATGGGTCGGCACGATATTTCTCGTCGTGCCGGGTATCATGCTCGCCGTCATGTGGTCGGTAGCCCTGCCCGCGATCGTTGCGGAGCGTTCGGGCGTGTTCGGCGCCTTTGGCCGCAGCCGTGCCCTGACCAAGGGCGCGCGGTGGCACGTGTTCGGTATCTTGCTGCTGGCCTTCGTCATCTACCTGCTCGCCTCGATCGCGATCGGGGTCGGCAGCGTGGCAGGCTATGGCTCGCTGGGCGTTCTCACCGGCGAGGGCCAGGTCCGGATGCCCCTGCCGACGCAGCCATCGTTCGTCGTCCAGTTGCTGCAATCGATCGTCACGACCGTCATGCTGACCTGGTTCATCACGGTCGGCGCCTCGCTTTTCATTGAATTGCGCGACTGGAAGGACGGCCCCGACTCCGACCGGCTCGCCGACATCTTCGCCTGATGCTAGCGTTGGGGTAACCGTTAGCGAACGATCGACCCAGTTGCGGACGGTCGCCGCTCGTTTGCGGCGTCCCAACGTCGGACGTTTGTTCATCAGGGTTTGAACTGGCTTCCATGCGACCTGTTCAAGCGGAAATCTATGTCGCCTTGGCTTACAGGACGCGATCGGCGTCCTCCGGGCGCGGCAGCCAGCAGCTCGCCCGCCTCCCGAACAGGCGGTAACGGTTGCGTGCGACCCAGCGGTACAGCGGATCGCGCAAACCGCGAGGCACCACCCGGGCCGCACCGGCGATTCGCCACGGCCAGCCGAGCCCGGCATAGATTGCCAGCACCGCGTCGCTGTCGCGCAGCGCGCGGTCGCCGTGGACGACGATGATGGTATCGGGATCCGCCGGGTCGATTCCGAACCGGCGACACAGTCCAGCACCGACATCTCCCTGCATCGCCGCGAGCCGGAAGCTGCGCCCGCGGTCGTGCGTCAGGACGAACTGCGCGTTCGCTGAGCACAGCACACATTCGGCGTCGAAGAGGATGATCGGATGCTCAGTCATCGATTCTCTCCAATCGGCCTCGATAATGAATGACCCGGCCGAACAGCGGAAGGTCGATGGGAATGTCGAACATGAATGCGGCGCCTTGCTCCTGCTCGACCGCATGGCATGCGGGTCGCGCCCATCGCGGAAGAGGTATGCCGAGGAACCGGAAGCCCACCAAGTCCATATGCAGCGCCCCGTCGACGGCCGAAACGTCGAAGGAGCTGGCTGCGGGCCCCATCCGTTCGACCAAACGGCCATGCCGAATTCGCAGAGTGCTGCGATACTGCCGGTCCCCGAACCTGCGATGCCAGTGCTCTGTGGCGCCGCGCCGTTCGAACCGCACGGTCACTGGAACGCCCGATCCTCGCGCCGGCAGCCGCATCATCCGGCACAGCAGCCGCGCAAACGGATTGTCGCTCGTCCGTATCTCGGCAAGGCCCGTCCAGACCTGATCACCATCTTCGTCATGCAACGTGCGCAAGCTGGGCGCGAGACCAACGATCGCCGGACCGAGCAACCGCCGGAACAGCGCGCTCACCAAGCGAAATCCGGCTTGGCCACCATCAGCCAGAAGATTGCGAGCACGCCGGCAAAGGCGGGCCAGCCGAGCAAAAACCAGGTTCGCGATAGCGTGAAATAGCGCGCTGGCAGTCCCTCGCCGTCGGCGAGACGGTCGACGATCCGTCGCATCTCGATCTGGATGCCGACGACCGGTAGCCAGCAGGCGCCGACGAACAGGTACAGCACGATCGCGGCCGCCAACCAGTCGGTCGTCAGCGGATAGCCGGCGATCCTGGCCAGCCACACGCCGGTCACCGGCTGCAGGATCACCGCGGGCGTGGTGAACAGCCAGTCGGCGATCACGACGTTGCGGTTGACGATCCGTCGTGCCGCCAGGTCGCCGGAGCGGTTGGCCATGAAGCCGTGGAACGCGGTGCCGAGACCGGTCCCGAACAGCAGGGTAGAAGACAGGATGTGAACGGTCTTGAGCAGCAGATACTCATCCACGGTCGGTCTCCAAGACGTGCACGGCGAGCGCGAGTCCGAGGATAGCGGCGTTCTTGACGAGCGCGCCGAACGGATCGGCCCAGAGCGCGGGCATCGTTGCGGCGATGACCGCAGTATAACCCAGCATCACACCGATTCCCGCCAGCGCGGCTCGGCGCAGGCGCGCCAGCAGCGCAAGCCCGATTGCGAGATCGAGTACGGCACCTGCTACGAGCGCGGTGATTGCGGCCGTACCGTTCAGCCCGGCACGCGCCAACAGCGCGAAGTTTGTGCCCGCAGGCGTCAATGCGAGCGGCACGATGCCACCGGCCAGCCAGACCAGCGCTAGCAACCAGCGCAGCACCGGCGCCAGCGGCATCAACCGTACAGCCAGCCGGTCGGCGTCCGTCGCCGGCGTCCGCGCCAGCGCGACGTCCAGCGTCGCCGGAACCAGCCCGGTCGCGGCGATGAGCGCCTCGGCCTCGCCGGTGTTGTCGGCCTCAAGCATGGTCAGGCTTTCGTGGGTCACCGGCCCGATCCCGAGCCGTATCACTGTCGCGAGCATCCATCGCGGCAACCGCACAACGGGCGCGGGTGCCAGCCCCAGCCAGCGCCGCATGCTGGCGGTCAGCGCGTCCGTGGTCATCGGTTCGGGACCGACGACGTCGATCCGTGCGGCGATCGGCGTCTCCCGGTGCAGCAGCCGCAAGATCCCCGCGACCAGGTCGTCGACATGAATCGGCTGCACGCGCCACCTCCCCTGCCCCAGCCGCGGGGTAAGCGGAAGGGCCGCGAGCGCGCCGAACAAGGCGCTGCTCTGCCCGCCGCGACCGATGATGAGCGACGGCCGCAACACGACCCAATCCATCCGCGTACCGGCGGGATCAAGACCGGCGAGATGATCGTCCGCGGTGCGCTTGCTGAGATGGTAGCGCGTCGCTGCACCGGCATCCGCGCCGAGCGCGGAGACCTGAACCACGCGGCCGACGCCGCCAGCAAGGCATGCATCGAACAGCGCCCGCGCGCCCTTGTCGTGGACCGTCGCATAGCGTCCACCATCGCGAATAAGTCCGGCGCAGTTGACGACCGCATCCACGCCGCACAGCCGCGGCAGCCAGTCGTCGGCTACATCCTGCGTCAGGTCGCAGCGAATGGTCGAGACGCCGCATACCGCTTGCGCAAGCCGTGCCGGATCGCGCCCGGCGGCCGTGACGCGCACGCCCTCCGCCACCAACCGCCCTACCAGATGGCGCCCGACGAACCCGCCGGCACCAATGACGAGAACATGCATCGTCGCGCCCTTACGCTTCGCCACGGGGGCTGCGGCTCCACACCGCGAACCCCATGCCGACCAGCGCCAGCAACACGCCGAACAGCGCGCTCGTGACGGTGCCTTGCACCAGTGCGGTCGGATCGGTCGCGACGTAGCGCATCGACACGAGCAGCATTGGCGTGGCGATCATCATCACCATCGACCACACCGTCCAGAAGCGCGACCGCTCTTCGGTCCCACAGAGTTCGGCGAGCAGGATCGACAGCGGTCGCCACAGCGCAACGGCGGCCAAGATCGCGATCACCGCGGTCAGCGCATAAGTCAGCAGCAAGGCGGCTATGGGCAGCAGCATGACGAAAATCTCCTTCGACGCCGTCCGGATATCGGCCGGCTGTCCGACGCCTTGCGAATGGCATGCCAATTGCGGAAACTGACGAGAATGCGTGGTTTACGCTGGCTCGTAGGCTCGCAGATGTTAACGGCGTGAACGGAACTGCCCGCTATGGTGTCAACGATGGATACGGCAATCGGCATCGTCGCCTATGTCGGCGCGCTAGGTCTGACCGCGGTAGCGAGCCTCATGCTCGCGCTGTTCGTCGTGACGCGTGCCCGCGCGCTGCCGGGTTCGGCGTTGCTCGCGCTGTTCCTGGTCGGCGTCGCAAGCTGGAGCATCGCGCAGGCGATCCCCGCGATAGTCGGGCCGGCCGCGACGCCATTCACCGCGACGCTGATCGCGCTGTCTCCCCTGCCGGCCGCTGCGTTTGTCCATCTGGTTTTCGCATTTGCGCTGTGCGGCACGCTGCGGCCCGTCGCGATCGCGAGCTACGCGATCGCCGGGTTCGCCACGCTCGTAGGCCTGATATTCGGGGTGGGTACGGTCGTGCCGTGGCACGGCTTCCCTGGCATGTTCGTGCCGTCGATCGTCGGCTGGGGTGTGCTGGGGCTCGCCGGCCTGTTGTCGGTGATCGGCCATCTCCGTCTCGCGCAGACCTGGGCGCAGCAGCAAGGGCAGCATCGCCGCCAGGCCGGCGCGGTGTTCGCGTCCAGCCTGATCGGTCTCGTCGCACTCACCGGCTTCACCTTCCCCGCGCTCGGGATCGACGCCTATCCCTGGCCGGTCCTGCTGCTGCCGCTTTACTCGGTCGCCTTGGTCTACGGCATCTTGCGGTATCGCTTCATGGCGACGGATCTTTGGGCGCGGCGCGGCCTCGTCTGGATTCTGCTGGTGGCGCTGGCGGGGGCGGTCAGCGCAGGCATAGCCACGGTGCCGCTTGTGCTGGTCGGTCGGCCGGCCGGCCTGTTAGCGACTTGGGCAGCGCTCGCCGCGACGCTCGCGCTCGGCATCCTCGTGCTCGCCCCGCTCAAGCGGCTGGTCGATGCGGTGGTGTTTCCCGGCGGCCGGGTCAGCGACGCCGACGTCGCGGACTGGCGCGACCAGCTGGCCGGGGCGACCGACGCGGTCGAACTCGCGACAATCGCCAACGCGTTGCTCGCGCTGCGCCTGAACTTACCCGTCGTCGACGACGGCCCGTCATTGGTAGTCGGCGGCGAAACCGTGACCCTGTGCGGTTGGAGCGACGCGCCGCGGGCGACGCGCCACGTTGTCGACCGGTTCGCGGGGCTCGTCGGCGAAACTGCGCGCCGCCTTGCCGCCTCGCACCGGCTGATCGATGCCGAGCGCCAGGCCCGAATGAGCGAGCTCGGAGAACTGGCCGCAACCGTCGCGCACGATCTGCGCAACCCGCTGGGCATCGTGACGATGGCCGCAACCGGTGCGCCCGCCGACGTACGGGCCGAGATCGGCGAACAGGTAGCGCGGATGAATCACCTCGTCAGCGACATCCTGGATTATTCGCGTGCCTGGACGGTCGTGCCTCAGCCCATCCGCCTGATCGAGCTCGTCGCCCAGATGGGCGTCAAACTCGACGTGCCCGAAGACCTTATCGTCATGGCCGACCGCCGCGCGCTCGTTCGCGTGCTCGCCAACCTCGTCGACAACGCGCGCGCGCTTGGCACGAACGTCACCATCATCGCCGCAGCGGGCCCGCCTGCGGCCATCGACGTGTGCGACGACGGCCCCGGCATCGCTCCCGAGATCGTCGACAACCTCTTCCGCCCATTCGTCTCGCGCCGCCCCGGCGGAACCGGCCTGGGCCTCGCCATCGTCCGCCGCATCATGGAGGCGCATGGCGGAACCGTCACACTCGCCCAGCGGCCGGGCTGGTCGACCTGCTTCCGTCTTACCTTCGGAGATCTGTGATGAGCGGCATCCTGCTGGCCGACGACGAACCCGCCTTTCAGCGCCTCACCGGCGCGTGGCTGCTCGGTCTGGGCCATGACGTCCGCGTGGTCGGTGACGGCGACGCTGCGCGTGCGGCCTTCGCCGAGGCACCCGCCGACCTCGTCCTGCTCGATCTCGCGATGCCGCCACACCATGACCCAGAAGCCGGCCTTGCGCTGATCGCCAGCTTCGCGCCTGCGCCCGTCATCGTCATGACCGGGCACGCCGACCACACGCTTGCGCTGAAGGCAATCGATGCCGGCGCATGGGATTTCCTTGCCAAGCCCGTCGACCCCGACATCCTGCGCATCGTCGTCGCGCGCGCTATGGAACGCGCGGGCCTCGCGCGCGAACTCGCCGCGCTGAAGGCGCGCGACACCGGTGCCGAGGATATGGGACTCATCGGCACTACACCGGTGATGGCCGCATTGCGCGACCTGATCCGTCGGGTCGCACCGACCCGTCTGCCCGTTCTGGTGCTCGGTCCAAGCGGTACCGGCAAGGAACTGGTCGCGCGTGCGCTCCACTATGCCTCCCCGCGCGCCGACCGGAAGCTCGTGCCGGTCCATTGCGGTGCGATTCCGCCCGAGCTGCTCGAAAGCGAGCTGTTCGGCCATCTCAAGGGCAGTTTCACCGGAGCCACCAGCGACCGTCCCGGGCTCGTCGAGACCGCCGCCGGCGGTACGCTTTTTCTCGACGAAATCGGCGAGATGCCCGCGGCTATGCAGGTCAAGCTGCTCCGCTTCTTGGCCGACGGCAGCTTTCAGCCAGTCGGCGCGCGCACGCCGCGCACCGCCGACGTCCGCATCGTCGCCGCGACCCATCGCGACCTCGCCGCCTGCGTTGCCGACGGCAGCTTTCGCGAAGACCTGTATTACCGACTGAAAGGCGTCGTCCTGCGCACGCCGTCGCTCGACGAACGCCCGGGCGACGTGCCCCTGCTCGCCTCGGTCTTCCTGCGCCGTGCCAGCAATGGTACCGGCCAGTTCACCCCCGACGCACTGTGCTGGCTGACAACGCGGCGCTGGCCCGGCAATGTCCGCGAACTCCGCGCGGCCGTCGAATGCGCCGCCGCCCTGGCCCCGCAATCGGCAACCGGTGTCGACGTTGGCGCAACCGATCTCGCCTTCGCCGTAGGCGACCCGGTCGCCGACCTGCCGACCATCGGCACGCCACAAACGCTCGAGGAAGAGATAGCAGCGCTTGAGTATCGCCGTATCACCGAGACGTTGGCGCGAACCGGCCATAACCACACGCACACCGCGCGCAACCTCGGCCTGTCGCGGGTCGGCCTGCTCAAAAAGCTGGACCGAATGGGACTGCGCTAGAGTCGTTATCGGCAGGATGAATGTCCTGTCGGGCCCATCGATCCCTGTCCGGATGAATGAAATCCGGCATGTCCCAGGTACGCACGGCTGAGAAAAATCGTCACTACGAAACCCGATAAAGTGCAGCGCAGGCTTCACCTTCATGTCCCAGTCCGCAGTGGCATCTACAGGGTTCTGCCGGGCACAAGATGCGGCAGGCACCGCGTGCGTCACGCTATCATAAATCGGACCAGGAGAGATCAAACCGTGCCAGATATTTCCGCAGCCGATCCGCATCATTGGAGGATGTCCGCCGCATGCGGGACGAGGCGAACAATATGCGTCCCGCTTCGGAAAGCGAGCGACTCTTCCGACAGGTGTCGAGAACATGGGCGAGCTGCACGCGGTCGAACGGATCAACTGCGTCTAGCTGTTCCGGGGAAAGCACGGCCGAAAGCTGATCGCCTGTATCGTCGCCGCTAGACCATGCGCGCTTCAGCCGCGTAATCTCCGCTTCGACGCCGTCGAGATCGATCCTTCCTTTGGGGCTGAACGTCGCCATCCGCGTCACGCTCGACGCAAGGTCACGGAAGTTGCCGTGCCATTCGGCGTCCGGCGCGCAGGCGAAGGCAAGGAAGCGGTCACGCGCCTCCTTGTTGAAGGTCACGCGCGTGCCTTCGCGTTCGGCGAAGCGGTCGAGTTCATAGTCGAGATTGGGCGCGATATCCTCGCGACGGTCGCGCAGGCCCGGCAGGGTGAAGGTCCACAGATTGAGCCGCGCGTAGAGATCGTCGCGAAACGTGCCTTGCCGAACGCACTGTCCAAGATCGCGGTTGGTGCCGGCAATCAGCTGAAAATCGCTCGCCGCCTCCTTGTCGGCGCCGACGGGGAGGAAGCGCTTGTCCTCGATCGCGCGCAGGATCATCGCCTGCTCGTCGAGCCCGAGTTCGCCGATCTCGTCAAGGAAGAGCGTGCCGGTATCGGCGGTGCGCAACAGGCCCGGCCGGTCGGCCGCCGCGCCGGTGAATGCCCCCTTTTTATGCCCGAACAAGGCGGACATCGCGCCATCGCCCTTGAGCGTCGCGCAATTCACTTCGACGAACGGTCCGCGCACCTGATGCTTGAGCCGCTTGAGTTCATAGATCCGTCGCGCCAGCTGACTCTTACCCGCGCCGGTAGGCCCCATCAGCAACACCGGTGCCTTGGAGCGCACCGCAACCTGCTCGATATCGTCGATCATCCGGTTGAAGGCCAGGTTGCGCGTATCGATCCCGGATTTGAGGAACGAGGTGCTCTCGGCAGCGACCGCGGCGAAGCGCGTCGCTATGCTGTCGTAGCGCGACAGATCAAGGTCGATGATGTCCCAGCTGCCGGGCGCACTCGACGGAGTGCCGCGCTGCGGCTGGGTCTGGATCAATCGGCCCGGGAGGTAGTGCGCCTCGGTCAGCAGGAAGAGGCAGATCTGCGCGACGTGCGTGCCGGTTGTGATGTGCACGAGGTAATCCTCAGCATCGGGATCGAACGGATAGGCGCGTGCGAAGTCGAGCAGCTTTCCGTAAACCTCCTCAAAATCCCAGGCGTTGGCAAAGTCGATCACGCGCCGGTCGACCTGCGTCTCCGGCGAGATCGATGCGATGTCGTCGGCGATATATTCGGCGAGCCGGCCGTGCGACGTACCATGCAGCAGCACGAACCGGTCGATCCGCAGGTCTTCATGCATGCACAGACCGACTGACGGCCGCCATTTATTCCAACGCGAGGGACCGAATTTCCCAGAGTCCAGCGTAGATCCAAGAAATCCAATAGTGACCAGTGGCTTCATGGTGATCCCATGGGATAAATTCCTATCCTGCATGATATGGTTCTTCCGCATGGCGCGCAAGCAGGCTCGATGTCGCCACAGGCCGACAATCAATTAAAATCCAGCATTTACAGATAGATATAATTATTATGAGGCGGCTGTTGTCGAACTGGCACGCGGATTGCTGGGCATGAGGTGTCTCGCTGGTGCTCGAACATGGCCAGCGGGACGGCGCGGCAAGGGTGATCGGAATGGGCCGGTCACCCCGGAACCGCAAAGGATTTGAGATGGCAAACAAGAGCCTCTTCGCATCGGCGATCGCCAAGCTGCTGCCGGCAACCGACAGCGTGAACCGCGAATTCGCGCCGGCCTATGCATATGGCCCGCAGGCCAGGCTTGCGCAGCTGGCGGCGACGGGAACGCTGTCGGACAGCGTCTACGCATCGGCCGAAACGCATCTGGCCGAGACGATCGAAGCGGCTAAGGCGGTCGATCCGCTCTTCGTCGCCAAGGCGGCGATCTATGCCCGCAAGGCCGGAACGATGAAGGATATGCCCGCCTTGCTCTGTGCCTATCTGACACTGGCCGATCCCGATCTCGCGGTCGTGGTCTTCGGACGCGTGATCGATACCGGACGCATGCTGCGCACGTTCGTGCAGATCATGCGATCGGGTCAGGTCGGGCGCACGTCGCTCGGCACGCGGCCGAAGCGGCTGGTGCAGACCTGGCTGGAGACCGCGTCGATGCGCGACCTCATGGCGGCCGCAACGGGGAACGACCCGTCGCTCGCCGACATCGTGCGAATGGTGCGCCCGAAGCCTGCGACGGACGAGCGGCGCGCTTTCTACGGATGGCTGATCGGCAAACCGTACGATGTCGCGGCGCTTCCGATTGAGATCGCGGCCTTCGAGGCGTGGAAGCGCGACCCATCGGGAGCGTTACCGCCGGTGCCGTTCGAATGGCTCACCGCCTTTCCGCTGAGCGCAGAACAATGGGGCGAGCTGGCGCGCAACATGGGCTGGCAGGCGCTGCGGATGAACCTCAACACGCTGGCGCGCAACGGCGCGTTCGGGGTTGCGGGGATCACCGATGCGGTCGCTGGACGGCTGTCGGATTCGGCGGCGCTCGGCAAGGCGCGCGTGCTACCCTACCAGGTTATGGCGGCGCTGGGTTCGGCCGAAGACGGCGTGCCGCTCAAGGTACAGGCGGCGCTCGAGACTGCGCTCGATGCATCGGTCGCGACCGTTCCGAGCGCGGCGGGCCGGGTGGTCGTCTGCCCCGACGTGTCGGGATCGATGCGCTCGCCGGCGACGGGGTTCCGCAAGGGCGCCACGTCGAAGGTCAGTTGCAACGACGTGGCGGCGCTGGTCGCGGCGGCGATGCTGCGGACCAACCGCCAGGCACGCGTCCTGCCGTTCGCGGAGAAGGTCGTTGGCATCAGGCTCGATCCGTATGCCCGGCTCGCGGTGAACACCGCAAAGCTGGCGGCGGTCGGCGGTGGCGGGACGAATGTCTCGGCGCCGCTGGCCAGGCTGAATGCGCAACGGGCCGCGGTCGATCTGGTCGTGATCGTCTCGGACAACCAGTCCTGGATGGATGCGGTGAAGGGCGGCGCGACGCAGACGATGCGCGAGTGGGAGAAGATCGTCCGGCGCAATCCGGCGGCGAAGCTGGTCTGCATCGACATCCAACCGCACGGCACGACGCAAGCGTCGGGCCGGCCCGAGATCCTCAATGTCGGAGGTTTTTCCGACGCGGTGTTCGACACGATCGCAAAGTTCGCCCGCGGCGAAACGCGCGACTGGGTCGGCATCATCGACCAAACGGAGCTATAAAGAATTGGCCGTGGCGAATGCCGGTGGGACTACATCCTCCTGCCTGAGGTCCGACGAGTAAAGCGCCGAAGCACCAGCGATGGTGCGAAAGGAGATGTGGGTTCGAATCCCGCCGCTGGAACGTAGCTTAAGGACCGCGTCTCGCCACCACTCGTCGCCACGGCCAGATATCATCACGGCGAATGCCGGCATGGACTACATGGTGTCGCGGGTTCGAATCCCGCCCCGCGCAAGCGGGTAGCTCAGCCTGGTAGAGCACAACCGTCCGCCATCTTTCGTCGCCGTGACCACAAACGAAGCTGGCAAATGCCGACGGGACTACACGGTACAGGAGGTTCGAATCCTCCCCGGAGCGATCCGGAAACGTCTCGTCACCCCTCGTTGCCAGCACCAATACCCCGTCGCCGCCACCGGCGTGCGACAGTTTACCAGGAGGTCAGGATGACCGAAGCCAATTTTGAATTTCAGGCCGTCGACGGCGGCGTACCGATCAAGATGTGGACCCGCGGCGTCGCCGTGGACGACAAAGCGCGTGCTCAGCTAGTGCGCGCGGCGCAGATGCCGTTCGTGTTCAAGCACGTCGCGGTTATGCCTGATGTCCATGTCGGCATCGGCGCGACGATTGGCTCGGTCATTCCGACCAAGGGCGCGGTGATTCCGGCAGCGGTCGGCGTCGATATCGGTTGCGGCATGATGGCGGCGCGCACCTCGCTCACCGCGAGCGATCTTCCCGACAATCTGGAAGGCGTCCGCGCTGCGATCGAGCGCGCGGTGCCGGTCGGGCGTTCGGTAGGTCGCGGCAACCGCGACACCGGCTCCTGGGGTGATCCGCCGGCGGCGATCGTCGACGCATGGGCGACGCTGGCAACGCGCTTCGGACAGATCGTCGCGAAATATCCCAAGCTCGCCAAGTCGAACAACTTGGTTCACCTGGGCACGCTCGGCACGGGCAACCACTTCATAGAAGTGTGCCTCGATACGGAGCAGCGGGTGTGGGTAATGCTGCATTCGGGCTCGCGCGGCGTGGGCAACGCGATCGGTACGTTCTTCATCGAACTGGCTAAGCAGGACATGCGCAAGTGGTTCGTCAATCTGCCCGATGAGGACCTCGCCTATTTTCCGGAAGGGACCGAGCACTTCGACGATTATGTCGAAGCGGTCGGCTGGGCGCAGGATTATGCGGCGCTCAACCGGCGGATGATGATGACCAACGTCATCGCCGCGATGCGCCGCGTGATCACCAAACCGTTCGACGCGGAGCTGGAGGCGATCAACTGCCATCACAACTACGTCACGCGCGAGAACCATTTCGGCCAAAACGTGCTCGTCACCCGCAAGGGCGCCGTGCGCGCGGCGAAGGGTGTGATGGGGATCATCCCCGGCTCGATGGGGGCGAAGTCGTACCTCGTGCGAGGCCTCGGCAACGCGGAGTCGTTCGACAGCTGCAGCCATGGTGCCGGGCGTGTGATGTCGCGCACCGAGGCGAAGCGCGAGGTCACGGTGGCGGAACATGTCGCCGCTACCGAGGGCGTCGCCTGCCGCAAGGACGAAGGCGTGATCGACGAAAGTCCGCGCGCGTACAAGCCGATCGAAGCCGTGATGGCGGCACAGGCCGATCTCGTCGAGATCGTTTATACGTTGAAGCAGGTGGTGTGCGTGAAGGGGTAGCCCTTCACGCCGCCATTCCCAAGAAAGAAGACCATGATCATCATCGACGGATCGGAAGGCGAAGGCGGCGGACAGGTCGTGCGCAACGCGTGCGCACTGTCGCTCGTGACTGGCCGGCCGTTCCGCATCATCAATGCGCGCGGCAAGCGCGAGAAGCCGGGGCTGATGCGGCAGCACGTCACCGCTGTCGAAGCCGCGTGCGCGATTGGGGGCGCGACCTGCGAAGGCCTAAGCGTCGGATCGTCCGATCTGACCTTCCGCCCTGGCCAGGTGACTCCGGGCGAGTATCGCTTCGCGGTCGGCACCGCCGGATCGACCGGTCTGGTGTTGCAGACCGTGCTGATGCCGCTGATCCTAACCGGCGCGCCCTCGCGGCTCGTGCTCGAAGGCGGCACGCACAACATGCTCGCGCCGCCGTTCGACTTTATCGCGAAAAGCTTCCTGCCGGTGATCAACCGGATGGGGCCGAAGGTCACTGCGCGTCTGGTGCGGCACGGCTTCTATCCGCGCGGCGGCGGCCGGATCGAGATCGATATCGAGCCCGCTCCGCTGGCCGCGATCAGCTGTGTCGATCGCGGCGCATTGATCGGCCGCTCGGCCACCGCGCTTTTTGCCGGCCTGCCGCCCGACGTGGCCAAACGCGAGATGAAGACGGCGCGCGGATTGTTGGACTGGCCGGAAGATGCCTTCTCGATCCGTGAGCTCCCCGAAGAGCAGGGCCCCGGCAACATCGTGCTGCTCGAGGCAGTTTTCGAGAATGTCACCGAAGTGGTGAGCGGCTTTGGCAAGCTCGGCGTTTCCGCCGAACATGTCGCAAAGACCGCTGCGGCGCGCATGGCTGGATATCTCGCGTCGGATGCCTTTGCGGGACCGTATCTCGCCGACCAGTTGCTGTTGCCGTTCGCGCTCGCGGGCGGTGGCAGCTTCACCACGGTCAAGCCGAGCCAGCATAGCCTGACCGCCAGGGTGATCATCGAAGCGTTTCTCGGTCGGCGCTGCACCTTCCTGCAGCTGCCGACCGGCTCACATTCCGTAGAGATCCGCTAAACTCAGATAAGTCTATAATATCTCCATGTGGGACGGGCCTGGCGAGCGGCCGAAGGCTGAACTGGACGATCAACGCCGACGCGGCGCCAGACTATTGGGCGCCCGCCGGCACACTGATCGAAAATTATCGCGGCAACCCCGAGTGGCGGGCGTGGCTTGCGGAGCTTCGCGAACGCGTCACGGCGGCGATACCCGAGCTCATTCGGCTCGTGGAGGGTCGCGACCCTTGGGAGGTGTTCAAGGATCGCCGCTACCTCGACAATACCCGCCAAACGGAGCGTGAATGTCCACCCGACGGATACAGGTTTGATGGACAACGAAGGGCCAATGCATCTGCGCAGGAAGGAGCATGTGGGATAAAAGGCAGCCGATTCGTATCCTCGCCATCGGTACTCAGGGTCATTGCCGGATCATCGACATCTTTGATCTCGAAAACGCCCACGGCTGAAAACAGTGCACCAATATAGGCCGAAGACGCGCGACTGTGTGCTTCCAACGTTTCGCATGTTAAGTAAGTCCGCGGACATAGCTATAAGAGTGTGCGGATGACGCCGACGCCGACGCCAAGGCACACGAAGCGGCAAAGTCCATCGATAGTATCGAGGCCCCTCCGTGAGCGACCGGAAGCGCTGGCGCACCTAGATCAGATTAAGTTTGCTCGAGCCAGCCGCAGATGCCAGACGTCTCACACCACCAAACGGGCAAAAATGAGAGACCTCTTCAAGCTCATGGAAAGCTAGGCGTATACCGTCTTTCCATCATTGGCTGACTTGGGCGAATCTCGCAATCATGGTTGCGGCTGGACTGGGCGGCCTATCCACCATGGTCGGGCTTCCCGACAAATGGCCGAATTGGGGATGCTGGAGCGTCCTTGGGCTGATAGTCGTGTCGGCAGCGATTGCTATTGACGTGCTCCCCAGAAATCATGCCATTGGTAAGTTAGCTCGTCAGATGGAGACGAGTGATGCGGCGAGGCCGATTTACCGAGGATCAGATCATTGGGGTGTTGCGCGAGCATGAGGCTGGCGTGAAGACGGCCGACCTGTGCCGCAAGCACGGGATCAGCGATGCGACATTCTACAACTGGAAGTCGAAGTACGGCGGGATGACGGTGTCGGAGGCGGCACGGTTGCGCACGCTGGAGGACGAGAACCGACGGCTGAAGAAGCTGCTGGCGGAGTCGATGCTCGACGTGTCGGCGCTGAAGGATCTGTTGGGAAAAAACTGACCCGGTCTGCGGAGCGCTACGCTGCGGTGGAGAAGCTGATAGCCGACCACGGCTTTTCCGAGCGTCGTGCCTGCAGGCTGATCGGGGTCAATCGGTCGGCATGGCAATATGAGCCGCTGCGCGGGCACGACGACGCCGCGCGCGAGCGGATGCGAGAGATCGCCAACGAACGTCGCCGGTTCGGCTACCGGCGGCTAGCGATCATGCTGAAGCGAGAGGGCAAGGGCATGAACCTGAAGAAGGTCTACCGGCTGTACCGCGAGGAGCGGCTGACGGTTCGCAAACGTGATGGCCGCAAGCGCGCGCTTGGGACGCGGGCGCCGATGGCGATCCCACAGGAACTCAATCAGCGCTGGTCTCTCGACTTTGTGTCGGACTCACTGGCCTGCGGCCGGCGGTTCCGTATGCTCAACGTCATCGACGACTACAGCCGGGAATGCCTAGTGTGCATCGTCGATACCTCGCTTTCAGGCCGGCGTGTCGTCCGCGAGTTGGGCGCTGTTGCCGAGCGCCGCGGGCTACCGTGCATGGTGGTCAGCGACAATGGCACCGAGTTGACCAGTCACGCCGTCCTTGCCTGGTGCCAGGACACCGGGGTCGAGTGGCATTACATCGCGCCCGGTAAGCCGCAGCAGAACGGCTTCGTCGAAAGCTTTAATGGTCGCTTGCGGGACGAGTGCCTGAACGAGCACCTGTTCCCGACGCTGGCTGCGGCGAGACGGATCATCGAGGCATGGCGGACGGACTACAACACCGTGCGTCCGCACAGCAGCCTTGGCGGGTTGGCACCCGCCGAGTTTACGAACCGCCCCCGCCAAGGGCATATGGATACCGAAGCTAAGTTATCAACGGCCTGAAAACGGGGAGCAGGTCACTATGTATGCGGGCGCGCGAAGCGCTGCGGATTCCGAGAGAGATCGCCGGGAAGACCGAACCGACCTTAGCCGCATCGAACAAAAGATCGATAGACTGAGTGCTGCTGATCGCGTTGGCGAAGGCGAGCCCGAAGCGCACGCTTACGTGGTCACAGGAGCACGAGGAAATGATACGCGCCCTGACAGCTCGGTGATAGAAAAGCGTGTCGATCAAGCCTTGGACTCTGCGAAAGAGCGTGCACAAGTCGCCCTTGCAGCCCAAGCCAAATCAACGATGCCGACTGAGGTTGAAAGGTCGAAGCTCTTAAACAGATTACACGACTTTATATCCTGAACAACGACGGCATTTCATCACGAATGATGGCCGGCCTCGAGCTTCCGCCTGCCGACTTTATAAACACTGAGCTTAGGCGGCAGAATGCGAAGTGGCGCGTGCGGAACGTCAAGGATGATAGCGCTGAAATCTACGTCACCGAATAACAAATTATCATCAACGAGTAGAGCGGCAATCGGTCACAAGCGACGACGCCACAACAAGGGCATCTTATGAACACGACTTTTAGCCGCGCCAGCAACGGCGGCACGGTTGGCATCAACCCCGCTCACGTTAAGTCGGTAAGCCAAGATGGGAATACCGTTCTCATCCGCTTTTCGAAAGCGCATTCCATTGGGGTCGAGGGCGAGCTGCTGGCAGTGACCGATCAGTTGAACGCAGCGCAGCGCTGACGGTTTACGCCCCGAACTCCGGCGCTTCCTCATCAGGATAGAACGCTTGGGGATCGTAGACTAATCGCTGAGCCAGTCGCATTTGACGGGGAAACTGGGGCTCCGGAACATCGGTCACTGGGTCGAGCAGGGTTGGTAACTCACTGCCGATCAGGAGCCTACCGCTTGGTGTTCAGCGTTCCAGCGCTCGTCATCCGGTACGCATCGCGGGTCTGTTGAGCACCGTCTGCCGTGATCCCGTCGAACTTGCGCCAAGCTGCAGCGGTATTGCATACCCGCGTGGCCATGAAGGAGCCTGTCGCGTTCATCGACCGGCAAATCTTTTTCTCTTTCTCAGGCTCCTCAGAGCTTTTAGCGGGTTGGTTCGGGTTTTGAGCTCCCACCGCGACTGGGCTGGTAATTAATGCAACAGCGATCAAGAACTTCATCGTGCGTCTCCATGCTGGTCCAACTAGGGGCGACGCTCGTCCGGATATCTTCAGTGAGGCACGCCGGTTGTCGTCATCCGATACACATCTCGGGTTTGTTGTGCCCCTTCGGCGGTGATGCCATCGAATTTTTGCCAGGCCGCTGCGGTATTGCATACCCGCGTGGCCATGATGGAACCTGTCGGCGTCAGTGACCGGCAGATTTTCCTCTCTTTCACCGGCTTTTCTGCAGGCTTTGCACTGGGGTCAGGGGTTTGCGCGCCCACGGCAACGGGACTCAGCATCAGAGCAATTGCGACCAAGAACTTCAAAGTACGCCTCCCAATCTTTGCCGGAGGGTATGCGAAATTATCTAGTGCGCAAGAGTGTCATGATGGCTGACGCTATTTTCCGCCCAAATGCGACTAGCGGGGACCGCCAAACTCCTGGCCTCCATCGTCATGATAGAACGCTTCAGACCTGACGACGCCGCCCCTTAGACGAGGTATCAGCCCAGCGGATAGACTGGCCCGGATGGGCCTCGGCCGTGGTGAGGCTCGCCGCGATGATCTCCGCCCACTCGCATGCGAGCCCTCGCCGCCGGGCATGTACGCCGCACGGTTATAGGCACCCTCGACCTTATCCTTCGGGACGTGCGCGAGCATGAGATCGATAATCGCCCGATCAGGCGACGCCCCCTTGTGCCCGGCCTCGCGCTATTGGCGATCGGCGCGCTCATTCATGACGGTCGAGAACGCGGCGCGGAAGCCGTGCGGGACGTGGCGCGGGTGATAACCCCGCCCGCTTGAGAAAAGCGTTCAGGGCGCTCTCTGACATCGTCGATGCGCGTGACGTTCGCCAAGGAACACGATCGGCAGGTCGCCGGATAGCCGCCGAACCACGCGGAGCAGGTCGACTGCCTCGGGGGCGAGCGGGACAAGGTGATCACCAGCCTTGCCCGCCTTGCGATCCTCGTCGCCCTTCATGCGCGCCGCGCCGATCCGCCATAGCGCCGCCGGCGAGGGCGCGTCGGGTTTGCCCCTGTCGATCCCCTCGATCCCGTCAATGATCGACGGCTGCTTCGTAGCGCGGGGTTTCTTCTTCAAAGCTTTGCCAAGGCTCGCTGCCCGATCCGTGTCGCAGAGGCCCGCGGCGATCCCATAGACGAAGATCGATGATACGCGCTGGCGCAGCCGGTCAGCGGTCTCGATCGCGCCGCGTTCCTCGACCTTGTTGAGCACGTCGAGCAGCTTCGGCGCGACGACGAGCCGGATTGGCAGGTCACCGATCAGGGGAAAGATGTCGTTCTCAAGGCTTTCGATCACGTCCGCCGCGTGGACGGTTGACCAGTTCGGCTTCCGCAGCGTGTGCCAGCGCCGGGCGACAATCTCGAATGTGTTGCCGTCGGCGATCGCGCGAGCCTTCGCGGTCATCTTGCGCTCGACCGGCGGGTCGAAACCTTCGGCGAGCGTAATCTTGGCCTCGTCCCGCTTACGGCGCGCATCGCGCAGCGTCAGCGCCGGGTACGATCCGAGCGACAATGTCTTCTGAGGCATCCGGCCGCCGGGCTTCGTCGGCTCGCCATACGCATAATTCATCCGCCAATGGCGGCCGCCGGCAGGCGTGACATAAAGATAGAGCTGTCCAGAATCGCCCAGCTTGTAGGCTTTCTCCTTGGCCTTCGCGGCCTAGACCTTGGCATCGTTCAGTATGGTCTCGCCCCATACCATACGTTTTGAAGTTCATACCATGCGATGTGCCATGACAGTGCATGAACGCTAGCGCACAGGCGCGCACAGCCCGTGCCGCTCGAACGCGCTAAAACCGCACGAAATCAGGCCCGGCGGCCGGGAAAGACCGGGAAAGACAAGGGTGGTGGCGGAGCGGGAGTCCGCCGATTGTATAAATCCATCCCACTGATTTATAACAGGATTTTTCAGACGTATAAGTATCGATACCCCCTCCGATACCCCCAATGCACCGCTTCATGGCCGTACTCCGGCGGGAGCGCGATCAGTAAGCCAAGCCTCCACTTCGGCAGCAACCCACCCAACGCAATTTGCGCTCAGCCGCTTCGCAGCGGGAAACTCGAGTGATTGCATTTTGCGGTAAATGGTAGCGCGACTCAGCCCCGTGCGCTGTTTGACGGCGGGCAGCCGAAGGATGACCGTCGCAGGCAGCGGAGCGGCCAAGCCGGCGAATGATGTTGAAGGCTGCAGTTCGGTATAAAAACTGCTAGATGCACTTTTAGCCATTGGGTTTCCTCTCGGGTTTTCCGTGGTGAGGGCTGACAGGCGTGTTTCGACCACCCTGTCAGCCCGGTTCATTGATCAGTTAAGCTGAACCAAGCTCGGTTCACAATTTCCTTGATATCAAGGCATATATAGCTAGCTCGCCCTTCAACATCTTCGCCCGACGGATCGTCCTCTAATATGAACTCGATCGATCCGTTCGCGTTTGCACTTACAAACCACTTTGGTACATCGTGCAAAAAGATGTCTCGACTCATAAGATCTGCGTAAGCAGTTAGCAGCCGAGCGACATCAATACTGAACCATTCCATCATCTTTACGTGTCGTGGCCCTGGAGTACCTTCTTTTTCTTCATGATCATCATCACGCGTTAGCGCCGAACCGATGCTCATTATGTCCGGAACCTCTTCACCTCTTGCGGCAAGCTCCTTTCCCACGAGTAGATTCTTGCAACACATAAAATCAAGCGGGGTGAAATCGGGGTAAAGGCGACCTAACTCCACGGCATGCCACAGTCTTGATGAAAGATTACGTAGTCCCGTCGTATTCATGCCGTAACGACTTAGTTCGGCGAGAATTGCAGCGATGTGGACAGCCTCATATCCGAAGCGACGATGGTTGCCGCGTCCGTGCTTCTGGTCACCTAATGCGAAAATAAGCCCCTCTTTAAGCCAGTAGGCGATCGTATCGCCAGGTAGGCCAATCGCAACGCTGAGTTGCTGACGCGTCATCTGAAGAGCGTAGTGATTGTCTGGCAGCACCATACCATCCTATTGGAGGACAATTTCCAACAAAGAAAGGTTTTTTCTTTTTATTTTGCTGCCATTTCGGCTCGGCCGACAATGATCCCACACAAGTAGGGCGTTCGCTGCCTTGCCCTGGATAATGGCAGAGGCAGCGCCGTCGCGAATGGCCGAGACTGGGCGTTTTTCCCGATCCCGCTTTCTAGCGAGTGATCGAATTTCGGGAGTGTCCGAAATGGGAAGGAAAACGGACCGACTGCTTTCGGGAAGGCGGGTGGCGATAGCCGACATTGGGCAGCGGCCGCCTTTCCCGAAAAGGATCGGGAAACGAGAATGGATGAGCCTTCTCTTAACCCCCAATTCGGCGGGTTTGGGAAAGCAGGAGCCTCTGGTCAGCGCACCTTGCAGGCAGGTGAGCCGCTCGCTTCATTGGCTTCCGCCCGGATCGCGACCACCGGGTCAGACACCTTTGCAAAATCAGGTGCTTCCACCCGAAGGTGTTCGACACCGCTTCCCCATTGTTGACGCCACCACGTGCTGCCGGACCGCACATCTACTCCGGGGAGCTTGTTTGCGGCGTAGCGAAGCAGTTCGTCAGGCGGGATCAGGTCCCGATCATCAGCAAGTGCGTGAGACAAGTCCTTCGCCAGATCGACGTTCGAGACTTTCGCGCTGTCTGCCGCGCGGCGGTTCAGATCGTCCACAAGATTCTGCTTGGCTGCTTGCCACTCCTCTGCCGTGAAGCCCGCTGTGGTGAGGTTGCATGTGATCCGGCGCAAACTCGCGACAGCGGGTTTCCAGCGGTCATCCGCAAAGTTGTCCCAAAGCATGATCTGCCGCTGACCTTGCTCGCCATTCTCTATGAACATTCCGACCTTCCCGGGCGGGCTGTCCGGCTGAAGCGCTGTGAGACGGATGGTGGCAGGGCAGGCGTCGGCAGAACGACCGTCATCAACGCCGTCCGACGCCCCTGCGGAAGCGCGGAAAAGCTGATCGGCTGAATGCGACCGCGATCGAACATCGGGAAGGGTGCGCGGCGGGCATCTGGTCGCTCAGGTTTCCAGTCCCCGAAACGCTTCTCGATGAGAGTCCTCATCTCATTCGGCTTCACATTGCCGACGATGACGATCATCATGTTCACGGGGCGGTACAGCCGCTGATACAAGCCGCGGATGGTGTCGATGCTCGCGACCGGCACATCATCCGAGTTCTGCGCGTTGATAATATCGTTCGGCGAGCCGGGCGCGATGGCGGCGATGTAGCTGGCGTAAATGTCGTTGCCGAGCCTCTTTTCGGCCATTTCCCGCATAACTTCGCCGCGTGAAGTATCGATCGCATCCGCGCGAAGGGTCATCCCTGTGGCGGCATCCCGGAACAGGCTCAGCAACACGTCGATATCGCTCGGAGCTGTTGTCCTGGTTAAGAGATAGTAGTTGGTCTCTCGCCATGACGTGGACCCCGCATTCGGTGCCGGCAACGTCAGCGGAAGGCCGATACGCTTCAGATGATCGTAATCGTCCGGCGCGGCGACGGTCGGGCTGTGAAACGCAACATGCTCNGCATTCGGTGCCGGCAACGTCAGCGGAAGGCCGATACGCTTCAGATGATCGTAATCGTCCGGCGCGGCGACGGTCGGGCTGTGAAACGCAACATGCTCGATCAGATGTGCCAGCCCCCGTTCACCGGGCCGACGTTCGGCGATAAAGCCGCCCTCGTTACGCATGAGCAGCGCAACGCCAGGTTCCTGGCCTTGCCTAGGCAGGATCGCAAACCGCACGCCGTTCGCAAGACGTCCGATAAGCGGAGTGCGCCAATCGGAAGACCGGCCAACCGCGGGTTTCGCACTGTTACTATCGGTAGCTCGCACCCTATCCTGGGCCAAGCCGGAAGACGAGAAGGCGAATAAGGGAGCAAGGATCGAGATTATTGCCGCTTTGCCGCTATTTCGCATGAACGCTCCTCGACCCCACCGATCGCCGCCTGATGCGATCACTAATAGGCAGGTCGTAGATGGACATCATTTTGAGGCAGAATGGTGGCTGCCGCTTTGTGTCGGGAGTCTGATCGGCATTGCCATCAAGGAACGGCCAGCGAGACGCCCGGAGCATTCTCGTGATATCGTAAGCGGGGAAACGGTCGAAGCCGGTCTTGAAGTGCCAACCGTGCTCTACAAGCCGCTCAGAGTCCGTGAGCATTCTGGACTTATCGCGTTCGTGATGTGGACCTGCTGCACCGTGTACACCCCCCGTCCATGCGGCAGATACCGGATCGTGCGCTGTTTACCCTTATCCTCGACCAGTAGTGCATAAGGCACCAACGCGTTGTCCGGCTGGCCTTCCGTTCGGGCGAGTATCTGCATGCCATCGCGCAACCCTGCCGCATATGCCGGCAACAGCGGATCCACGCCGGTCGCGACGTTGCGGGCGTTGGCAGTAGCGTCCGCGTCGAAGCCTCGCGAGAAGGACGGGCGTTGTTCAGTAACGATTGTGGCACATGGTCCGAACGTATCGGCCGGCAGCAGGATCGGCTCGCCTTTCGCGAGGTATCGGGTCGCATCGGCAGCGATGGTCATTCCCTTCTGACGGACTAGCGACTTGAACAGGGAGGTCGCCTGCTCCCCCGAAGACCGTGCCGCAGCGATCTGCGCATGCAACACCGCATCCAGGTTCACCGAACCTTGGCTCGCTGACCGCAACCGCGCGTTCCATATTGCCGCCAGCATCGCACCGCGCTGATAGGGTAGCTTCTGCGCCGCCTCGTTGCCCCAGAAGGCTGCCGTTGCCTGCACGCCTGGCATGGAGCGGACGGGAGAAACGGCATAGGCAGCCAGCATCTCATTCCAGATTGTCGCAAACTCCTCAGGCGATATCAGGCCGGCGCGCACCATCAGGGCGCGAGCATAGTAATCGGTAAAGCCCTCGCTGAGCCAATAATCCGCCGGCCGTGCTTCCCGACGCTCAGCCATGGCCCCGAGTTGGCCCGGATTCCAGGTATGGAAATATTCGTGGGCAAGAAGCCATTTCATGCTCGCCAAGGGCGTTCGCTGATCGACCCACAGCGCAAATGCATCCCCACGTCCGGTGCCGCGGAAACCCATCGCCGTCGGGCTGCCGACAATCGGAGCTGCGGTTACGAGAAAAGGAGCACCGCGATCCGAGTTCCAGAAGGCACGCTCGATGGCGATCACGCGGCGCGCAAGGCTGTTCAATTCCTCCCGGGTAAACGCGTAGGTGCCGACGGCTGCCACCCTTACTCCTGATCCGTCTCGCGCCGGAAAGGTGCGAAGATTACGCCCGCCGATCACGACGCTTTCCAGTGCATCGGCCACGGTGCCGGCGCGGCCGGCCTTACGACCACGCCCGGCAAGGTGTTCGAGGTCTGATGCGAAGCCGATTCCCGGTGTGCTAGACCAATCGAACGTAGCTGGCGCGTTCTCGCGATCGTCGGGATAGCCGAACAGCGCATTGCCGACCGCATAGAACCACGTCGGCCGGATGACCGGTCTTGGCTGGTCACTGTCGTCGACGGTTGGATCGTGATCGTAGGCGGATGCGATGTGGTAGAAGACGGTTAGCGGCTCACCCGGCGCAGACTTGATGCGCCAATGACCATCCCCGTTCTTCTCGACCGCCGTTGCTCCCGCCACCTTGAGGTCGCGCGCCCACTGCCAGAGCTTTCGCTCTCCCGCCCAGCCCTTACCCCATCCAAAGTTCGTCGTGCCTGAAGGATCGGCATGGAAGCGGATCTGAATCTTCAGGCCGGTCAGCGCACCGCCGGACAGATCAGGCGCAAGCGTAAACTGCACAGATTGGGTGACGGGATCGGGCGGGGCGGCAGCACCCAGAAAGACCAGAGCGAGGCTCAGCAAACGCAAGCGCATTCGGCTATCCTAGCGACTGATGTGCGCTCGGCAACATGTTGCTCCTTCGCAAAAACAAACGGCCAGCGAGACGAACGGGGCTTTCCCGTTGGGATCAATTTCGGGAATGCTGTCCGGCCACTTTTGCTCACCCCCAGCGGTTGGTGCATGTAGTAGATAGTACGGATAGCGGCGATGCGTCGATATTGACGCCCTCGATCTTTCGGCCAAGATCGCTCAGTGAAAACGCTTATCCAGTTTTGTGTTACCGTTTTGGCGGTGGTCGGCGGTGCTGCACCAACGTGCGCAGCGGATGTTGCCGGTATATGGGCGCTCCGTGCACAGGGCTCGACGCTAATGCTTCTTGAAGTGTCGCTCAGCCGCAAGGGCTGGACCGGATCGTGGACTCAGCCAAGCAGCTACGACACCAACGGTGAATATTTCAACGACATCAAAGCTAACACTACTACTCGGCGCTCTCGCGAGGCGCATAAATTTGAAAATGGCGTCGAGCTTGTTTTCGATAATCCTTGGCCTGGGGGAGCACCGGATCATATCACGATTCATGCGGACGGCGCGAGTCACGCCAGCATGCAGTGGGCAGCCTTCAATTCAACTCGATATGAACTGACGCGGGTAGCGTCACCGATTAAGTTAGGTCCGTGGCAGACTGATCGAGGGTATATCCCTGACACCATTCGATCGACCAGCGACGCTATGACCGCCATCTTTAATGCCGACCAAGCTGATCGCCTCGATCCGGCGCACATCGACTGGAAAGTCGTTCTCCCTGCGGATCGCGCTCGGCGGGAGCAGACGCAAAAACTGCTTGATAGTGATCGATTGTCGAGCGGCGACGACTTTTATCATGCTGCGTTTGTTTTTCAGCATGGCGAGAAGCCCGACGATTTTATGAGGGCACACGCACTGGCGATGGTCGCTATTGCACGCGGACGCTCAGACGCGACGTGGATCGGAGCGGCAACCCTCGACCGTTACCTTCAGTACAGTGGCCGACCGCAGATATACGGCACGCAGTTCACTCGGCCGACTACCACATTCACACAGGAGCCGTACCAACGCGGCTTGTTGTCTGATGCCGTCCGTAAGGCCAGCAACGTTCCACCCTTAGCCGCCCAAGAAAATCAGCGCGCGGCATGGGATCGACGTATACCGCGCGAATAGACGCCATATTCATTGCCGGTCGTCTCGAAGCCCCAGACATATCATTCTTGAAACCATACCGAATTGGGAAAGGTTCTCATGGCCGGCCACCATCGGATACATGTCTTGGTATGAAGGCATATCCTGCAAACCGCCTAACCCTTCGCCTCCTAACGTCGATCTTGTCGATTGTCGGATTCTTCGCCTGTTCGGTCGCGTTATCTGCTGAAAACATCCCGCCCCCCGCCACAGGTCGCGTGGTGGCAATCACCTTCGATGACCTTCCCTACGCAAGCGAAGGGTCGGACATATCGACCAAGGCCGCGATCGATGCGCAGCACCGCATCGTTCACACGTTACGACAAGCCCATGTGCCAGCAACCGGCTTCGCCAACGAGGATAAGGTGGTGGCGCTGGGACCTGTCGGACGACGGCTGCTTACCGAATGGAACAAGGGGCTGCTTGCGCTCGGTAATCACGGTTACAGCCACTTCGACAGCAACGATCTCAACATTGAAACTATCGAGCAGGAGGTCGTGAGGGGAGAAACTACCATCCGCCCAATGGCCGCGTCGGTCGGTCGCGCGATCCCGTTCTTCCGCTTCCCTTACAATCATATCGGCGACACCGAATCCAAACGTGCCGCGATTGAGAAATTCCTTGCCGATCACGGATACACATTGGCCGCGTCAACCATCGACACGTCCGATTATCTCTTCAACAACGGCTATGAACGTGCTTTCGCCAAGCGCGACAAAGCCATGATGCGGCGGATCAAGCACGCCTATCTCGATCATAGCCGTATTCAGATCGCCTATTATGGCGAACTGGTCCGGAAAGTTATTGGACGTGAAGTTCCGGCGATCATGCTCCTGCACGCCAACAGGCTCAACTCCGCGACGATAGGGCAGCTTCTCGCCTTGTTCCGTTCAGCCGGCTACGGTTTCGTATCGCTGACTGAGGCGCAACGCGATCCGGCCTATTCCACGCCCGTCGCTGCGACGAAGTTCGGCCCTATGTGGGCGTATCGATGGGCGCGGACACGGCATGTGAAGGTCGATGGGCGACTAGAGCAGGAGCCGTCCAACTGGATCGGAGCATATGCCAGCGGGACCCCGTAACTCCGTCACCGCAACCCTGTTCGCCGCCAGCCAAAGCGGGTGTCAAAGCACGCCGAGGTTTTGTAGCCATTGTCTAACCTGTCCCGGCCATTCCTTGGTGATCGGATCGGCGGTTGGACGCATTCCGAAGGCGTGACCGCCTTTGGCGTAGAGGCGCATATCAACTGGAACACCAGCGTCGGTTAACGCAAGCGCATAGGCCATTCCTTGACGGACGTTATCCGTCGGATCGTTCATGGCGTGGATAATAAGCGTCGGTGGGGCCTTTGGGCTGATCTTCACCCAAGGTTGCAGCTCAAGGCTGTTCTTCCCTTTGCTGTTGTCGAGCATCCGTGCCGTATAGGCCACGATCGCAAAGTCCGGCTGTGGCGATTGTTGATCGGCCGCATCGGCTAACGGGTAAGTGCGCTCGTCCGTATTGCTCATATTTGCCACGAGATATGCGCCCGCAGAGAAGCCGATCACGCCGATCTTGTGCGGGTCAATTTTGTAGGTTGTGGCCCGCTGCCGCAACAACCCCATAGCGCGCTGGGCGTCTTCCAGCCCCAACACCACCTTCGGTCGCTGCTGCTTTCCGTTCTCTTCCGGCCACACCTGCGGTGTCCGATATTTCAGCATGACGCAGGTTATGCCCTGTTGCAGAACCCAGTCGCAAATTTCGGTGCCTTCGAGGTCGGTCGCAACTGCGTAGAACCCCCCGCCCGGGAGCACCATCATCGTGGAGCCGGTGTCTCGCCCTTTGGGCTTGTAGATGGTCATGGTCGGTCGGGTGACATAGCTTGCCCAATGCCACATTTTCCCGCCGACAAGCGGTGAACCGTTGCCGGTAGCTTCGGGATGATCGCCCGTGTCGGGCTTCGCCAAAGTGACGTTCGTAGGCCAGAGCGGCACTTGCATACCGCCTGGGGCTGGTTGCCACACCCCCTCGCGTTCTACCTTCGGAACCTCAATCTTGGCTGGGGAACTGCCGGCCTTGTTGGCTTGGGCATAAGCTGCCCCGGCAATGCTGATCGCAAGGACAGAAGGCACAACGAATCGGAACCGCGACAAACCGTATCTCGTGTTGTGAGGGCACCGGCCATGTTCAAGGATCGGCGTGAGTCCGGAAACGATTAGCAGACGGCACGAGAGACGCAATCTACACCTTCTCGCAAAGAAAGGACGACCGAGACTGCGTGGGTGTTCTCACAATCGATCGAGAAATGGGAATAGGCTTCCGCCGCTTTTTGGCGCGGGGCCGTTGGGGTAGCTGATCGTTTACTAACCGCATGTAGAATCGACGCATGAACGATCGGCCTACCGCCCAAGATGGGTTTTTCTCGCGTCATCCACGCTTGACGATGAACATTGTTGCCTTGTCCATCTTGATTGGCAGCATCGCTTGGATCACGGGGGCGCTGAGTTCAGGAGAAGGAGCGCATGGGGTGACGGTAGGCGACTCTCCGACCATTTTCTGGCTCCAGATCCTAGCGGTGAGTGCCATTGCCCTTTTCGCTATCGTCCTATCTATCCGGGTAGCAGCCAAGACGTTCCGCCGGGGCAGGAAGAAGCCGCAGTTTTGAAGTCCGCAACCCGGCTACCCGCCCGCGCGGGCGGCAAGGCGATAGATACTTTCGATCTGCCTTTCTTGTAACGATCGAAAAATGGGAAAGCGGCGGGTGTCTCCGCAAGTGCCCCTTCTTGCATCAGGGGGTCGGCACGGGACAGCGATATGCTGCCTTGTAGCTCTGCCCCCAGCAATGGAGGAAGCCATCGAGAACGCGAATGTTCATCGGCCAGCGAACCGCTCTTGGTTTGCCGTCCGGGCCGACCGCGTCCTTTAGTTCGGCCGGGCGGGGCAGAGCTGCGAGTTTCGCACGAGCAGCTTCCAGCTTCCGGCGATCTCCTCGAAGGAAAGCGATGCTTCCGTCCACGTAGAGGTTCCATCCCCACTTCGCATCGTCTGCTGCGGGATGCCTTCCCGCTTGGAAAAGCCTGATAGCGTCAGCATACTGGCCAACGTCGGCCCGTAGCTGACCCTCATGCCATGAGAGGAGGGTATCGGCAGGTCCCATGCTTCCATGCGCCTCCCGCCAGACCCGGATCAGATTGGCAGCTTCCTTGGCACAGTCTTTTGCTTCCAGCGTCCGCCATCCCCCATTCATATCCTGATCGAACTCGGGAAGATCGAGCGCCATCATGGCAGATCGATCATATTGGCACTGGGTCGTGCCATCGGCGGGAGCCAGTACGGCAAGAGCGAGCGCTGCTACGATCATCGCATATCCTTGTTTATTGCAGGTCCGCCTAGGGACGCCCAACATGTTGCTGGACGGTCAACCTCATTTACAAGTCAAATGAATGAGATGCCGGGGCTTGTCGTACGTGATTGACGTGCAACCGCGAAGTACGTCGGCACCCACATAGACGATGTATGCTGCCCGAGATGGCTTGCGCTTCCCGTTGACGACAATGTCGTCGGTCATCTCAGACGGATCGGGTTTCTCGTCTCGTATGGAGTTGGCGCTGCCGAAATCAGCGGTGCGCACCAACAGCCGATCAATGCTGACCGGCCCTAAATCCAGCGTTCGGCTCAATCGCATCACGCGAGCCGGACGTTCGACGCCGTGCGAGATCATAACTTGCTGCGGCGTACCACTAAGGGCTCCGTCGAGTTCCGCACTGATGGCGGCTCCGGCAGCAGCGCTGGCAACGGTGGTGGCAAACTGAGGCGCGAACGCGAACTTGATCGACTTACCCCCGATCATCTTGAACGTTGCAGCGACCCACCAAGTGTCGGGCAGCAGAGGAATTGAGCTTGTACGTTCCGCCCCGCTCGCCTCCCGCAAACGATATCGCACGACAGGTGCTGGCAGCGCATAGGGTCCCGCCAGCCCGTCCGCAAAATCATACGCATCTGCCTGCGACCATTTTGTGGCCACTTTGCTTGTATTGGAGCCGACGGTCAGATCAGCGTTCTGCGTGTAGCCTTTGACCAAAATTGGACCGACCTTGTTATCCGGATTCCGAGATACAGATATCAACTGGAAGCGCCGCGCTGCCTTTGCTCGTTCTTGCTCTGCATTGGGACCAAACAGGCCCAAGGCGACGGAGCGTCTCAGCGACAGCACTGACGGCATTCCAGAGCCAGAAAAGGTGTCTACGGTTTGGCCGTTTACCGAAACCTCCAACTTCCCATTTGGCGGTACGTCGATCACATGACCCGCCTCGCTTGCCATGACGATAGGCGCAAGCGTGCCTACCGCGATCGGGGCAAGAACCGCCCATTTTCTTCTCATAGTAAGCGATGCGCCTCTACTTTTTAGCGATGGGTCCTGTGGCCACGTGCTCGGAACTCTTCATCGGCGGATTCTATGGCCGCTTTTAGGCGGTCATCCGCTAGCTCACGAATAGGAACGGCGATCGAGACAGCCGGAGCATTCCCAGAGAAATCGAGATTTGAGAATCCGGCCTGTAGTTGCGATGACTACGCACGCCAGTTTATCCAGACGCAATGAAGACCGACCTGTCATTGGGCAATCGGCCCGATCTCGCCACTGAACGCCTATCCCTTCGGCCTCCTAACGATCGCGACGTAGACGCCATTGTTGGCGTGGTCGGGAATTGGGAAGTCGCACGCCGCTTGGCGCGTGTCCCGCATCCTTATGGTCCGGCCGATGCCCGCTTTTTCCTAGATCATGTCATTCCTGCCGAGTGGGTATGGGCTGTCACTCTGCTAGGGTCCGACACACTTCTGGGCGTGATCGGCCTGACGCCGGAAGAGGGCGCTGATGCCGCTGAGTTGGGTTATTGGCTGTCCCCTGCCCATTGGGGGAGTGGCATAACGACCGAAGCCGCAAGGGCCGTCGTTGCCTTTGGCTTCGAACGTCTCGGCCTTCCCGTCATCACATCTGGTTACTTTGAGGACAATCCTCCATCGGGCCGGGTGCTTCGCAAGCTCGGCTTCGTGGAAACCGGGCACGTCATGCGACCTTGCCTCGCGGTAGGTGACGAGGTGCCTTCAATAAGAATGGAACTGGCGCACCCCGACGCGAGGATAATTACGGGGGAAGGCTGCTGATGCAGCCTTCCTGATTGGGAACGGCCAGCGAGACGGCCGGGGCTTTCTCATTGGATGGGTAACCGGGAATCACTGCTTGGCAGCGGTCGCCGCATCCGGTGATAGGATGCTGTCATGATCGTTGTCGTCGAAGGTATCAGCGCGAGCGGTAAAAGCACCTGGTGCGCCCGGCATGGCGGCTCGCATGTCGTTCAAGAGAACGGAAGGATTGCCGGAGCGCCCGATCGTGACGCTGATCCAACAGGCGCAGCTGCATTTTGGGCGGAGCGCAACATCGACCGATGGCAGGCGGCCTTGGCCGTGGAGCGTGCGACCGGCCATGCCCTGTGCGACACCGACCCTCTCAAGCTGCATTATGTCTGGTGCCTATGGCGGGTCGGTGAGGCGTCCGAACGTGACTGGTCGCTCGAACTCGCCGCAACCCGCCAAACGATCGCCGATGGCTCGATCGGCTTCGCTGACCGCTATCTCGTCGCAGATACCGATGTGGAGACGGCACGGCGACAGGCGATGACCGACGCAACCCGGCGCAGGCGCAATTTCGATCTCCATGCGCGGCTGCGTCCCGCTCTACTTGAATGGTACACGGTGCTCGACGCGGTGCTGCCCGGCCGCGTCCAGTTCGGTCTGCCGGCGAATCTACCTGTCGGGAAGGCGGCCGGGCAACGCCATGACCTTGCAGCCTTCGATGCGATGATCGCGCGCCTGCCACAGTCAAAATGATCCCGCTGCCGTATGTTGAGGCGGCTTGCCCGATTGGGAACGGCTGGCGGGAACCTCGCCGCCTTGATCGCGCTGACGGACGCCTGCAGGTTTAGCTTTCCCAAAATCTGTTCTCAATTGCTCTTTCTCGAAATGGCCAATCGGAGACGGAGAAACGGGAAAGATCGCGCTTAATGAATGGCCGCTATCGGGCACCCGGATCGCCAGCCTGAACGTCCGACCCTGGGCGTAAGCGGAATGTCCAGGATGGAGAGGAAGCCGAAGGGCGCTATCACTCCCAATTGCTATCGTCAGCGGCGATAGTGAGGAACTGTCGCGAGCGCGATAGGAGCAAAGGCGCGAGTTCGCCTTCTTGTGCGGCGTTGCGTAATCCGAACCCATCCGCAGGTAGGCCGTCTGCCCAACGCACGGCCGCTTTCTGCCATCGGTTTCCGATGTCGCGAAGGGCTTGGCGCGGATGGCGCTCACCTGAGCACACGGTGTAGTCGGTCGGGCAATCCCCCGAAACAGCCCACCAGCCAATCGATCCGGGGAGTTCGACACTTTCTACAGCCCATACGGAAATTACTGGCGCGACGTGCCATGCGGGCCAGTCCCCGACATTAGGCGACTCGAAGCCTTCGCTGGATAGGTAGGCCAAAACCTGCTGGCGCTGCGTGCCGCACCAGTGCTCACCTGCCTCGTCCTTAAAATTGTCGTTCATGCGTGCATGCTATCTTGCATGTTGTGTGTCAGCAACGTCGGGAACGTCCGGTGTCGGCGGAAGCGGAATGTCCGGAATGGAGAGGTCAGCAACCTGCGACCGTCCTCAATCCAAGAACGCTCGTACCTTAAAGAAGGCATCTGGCGCGTCCTTCCAAAAGCCGGACGGCTTGCTTGGAAACCTTTCTCTCATATCGGCTAGAACCGGTGCCGCGTCCGGCTCAATCAAGCGCGCGAGCAATCGTTCCATGGGAACCCCTCCTCGTCCAGCGCCACAAAGCACACTTTCAGCATCCCGACCGATCCAGCACTCATCCGCCTCGGACAGGTCAACCGAAAGCGCTTGTTCGAACCACGCTCCAATGAACGCTTCGATCGCAAGCTGCTCATCTGCTGCCCATGAGCGCCAAGCCGCAAGCGAAAGCTTGCCTAGCACAATCTCAGCATCGTTGGCGTTCGAGGGTTCAGAGACAGACACTTCCAAAATTCGCGGTAGAAGATACCGAAAATCATTCTTGCCGCCGACCGTCAGGAAAGCTCCAGATACATAACGCCAAAGATCCTGCCCGGTGATCTGCCGCAGCGGCACTGTGAGCAACACGTCTGTCCGGCGGGTATCGATGCAGCACGGGCAGCCTTCGATCAACGAAGGTGGCCGCATCTCGAACGTGCGATATATCGCCTCCAGCGCCTCGGTAAGGCTATCCGCTAGTTTCTCAGGGCGCTCGGCATGCATGGCAGCATTACTGGCGGGCAACTACTATCATTGCAACGCAGCTTAAATGCGCGATGTCAGCAATTGGGCGGAAGCGGAATGTCCGGAATGGGAAGGAAAGCGGACGGGCGGCTATCGGGGCCGCACCCCGGTAAGCATGTCATCGAATGCGCCCACCAAATGCATCAGATTTTTGCATCGGCGGATACCAAGCTTTCCTGCTGCTCTCTGGCCAATGCAAAATCCGTGAGTTTCGCATCAAGACGTGACAGCTCACGGTGCCGACAACCCCAGCTTCGACCATAGACCTCACAGTTTCGCGTCAACCGGAGCCATAGTTGGCGCTACTGGTGGGCGCTTTGCAGGCAACGAGATACCCAACGAGGTAGCACACCACCGAATTGCCTTCTGATGAATATTGGAAAATCCACCTCGTTCGCGACTGATTTTGCACACAGTCTGAGCGTCGGGGGAAAAGTAGACGACGACTTCATGGCCATTAGCCGCGTGTCGAGCCTTGAAGGGCAATATCGCACCGGGCCGTGAACCGACTGGATCTTGTAGGTTCCACGATGTTAAACCTTCTGCTTCAACCAACTGAGCTGCAAAATTCTCTGATGAAATATCGGCTGGTTTTTCGATCTGCTCGGCTACCATTTTATCGGGATTAGGCAGGGCCGTATTAAAGGTGGCTATAACGTGCAGCTTCTCGGCAGCGACGGTCAGCATCAGAAAAGCTATTAGCATTTTGCATCTCCCGAACTAGGCGCGCGGAATCTGTCGTAATTGGGTGTTCGCGGCAATCGCGTGTTTGCCAGACTTGCATGGGAAGTGCCGAATTGCGCGACTACGCACCTACGCGGGAGAGGCGTCCGTATGCGAAGTTGATCCGGATGCGCTTTCGATCTCCCGACAGCCTCGTGTAGGCTTCTTGGAAAATCACGTCGGCGCCGGACGGGTTGCACCACGTTATGATGACGGCTGGGCTGCGTAACTCGCGCAGCCAAGTGTTCAAGCGCGCGATCTCCTCCGCCGAGAGCGACTTACGCCAGAACCTAAACGACACCACCTCGTTACTGCGATCCCGCCAACGATATAGCACCTCAAGGTTCTCAACCCCACACCTGACAACGAGGTGCTGCTCTCCCACAGTCGGTTCGAGCGCCTCGAAAGAGCTGGGAGGCGGCGGGGGGGGAGGGAACGCAGTAGCTTGAGCGACAAGTGCCGCAGAAACTCCTACGATTAGCTCTTGGAGAAACATCATTGGCACATTCTACCCTCCCGCTGGGCGACTGTGATGACAGAGGACCAGTATGTCAGCAAATGCGCGGCTCCCGATCAATCGATAGCCCCACCGGATTGATGCAAAGTCTTTTGATTTTTGCATCAGCGAGAAGGCGATGAACGGATGTCCGCTTTCGAGACTGCGACCCGCCGATCGGAACGGCCAGGTGTGGGCGAAGGCACCCTGCCCCCTTCCTCCGGCCAGACCCAGTTCCAGACGTTCACACCCCTTCCTTCGCCTCCGAACTTCGGACGCTGGTTCATCTTTGCGAATAACCGATCTTCAAGCCCGGCTATCCGCCCGCGAATGTCGTGATGGGGAAAAAGAGCGGAACGGCGGCTTCGGGGAGCCTAAGTAGCAGACATGGTACTGGGCGAGCGCCCCCTCAAGAGGAGCGTTGGTTACCGCATCCTCGTGGTCCGCTCCGATCCTGGGCGGGCAATAGCATACATCTCCCAAGCGATGTCGGCAGTCAGCGCATCACTATCGCTGCCTTTTGCATAAAGGTCGAAGTGCCCGCGGCCGGGTACGAAGGTGAAACTGGACCGGGCACCTAATCGGTCGAGCACGGCCTTCAGGCGGCGCGCGGGTGCATCTAGGTAGAAGGTGTCAGAACCGCCAACTACAACGTGGATCTTACCGTCCAGATCGTTTCGCAGCGTTGTCCAGTCGCGTGCTAGCCGATCGGAGATGTCGTAGTTCGAGCGCCAGTACTCTGTCACTGTTGAGTCAATCACTCCGGTTGCGCGATCAAAAAGCGGCATCGGACGCCCATCTTGCCCGCGTGGCGAGAACACCCACTCAAATGACGCAAATTGCCCGCCATAACTACCGAGAACGGTCTCCAATTGAGCGAATTGCGCGTTCGTGGCGATGACCTTACCTCCCTCCCGGAAGGCCGCCACTTCAGCGCCGTCCCGTCGGTAGAAATTGGCGCTTGGAGCGTAGAGATCCACGTTGGCGAAGTCGTGGAAGTCGCTTGGATCAGGCGAAGTGGCCCATACACCACCAAAGGTGGCCGGATAGCGCGTCTGCAGCCATAATCCGGCCCAACCTCCAGACGAGTGGCCCGTCAGGAATCGCGATCCTGATCGGGCATCCATCCGGAACTGCCCTTCAAGCCACGGCAGGAACTCGGCCGTCAGCGCCGTTCCCCAAGGACCGTTGTTTACGGAATCGGCAAACTCGTGCGTTCCGGTCGCGCTGCTTTCGTCAAGCACTACCCAGATCATCGGGGGCAGCTTACCCGATGCCATGCCAATCTGCGCGAAAGCGGCGTCGGCGCTGGCACTCACCATGGAGCTGCCAAAGCCGCCGATCTTGAATACCGTTGGGTAGGTGACAGCATCGCGGCCATAGCGCGGCGGCAAGGCGACATAACCGCGGACGCTGACTGGCTGACCCCAGAATTTGGTCAAGGCAGGGCTGATGAACTCTACCTTCCGAACTGCCGCAAGGCCGGCACCTAAGCGTTTTCGCAAGTCCGGCGGCAGCTGGGCGAGAAGCTGCTCGGGCGTCTTCTGCGGCAGCTCATCGCTGAGCGTAAGTTGGGGACAAGCGCCGGGCATTTCGGCTTCGATGACTGGCGAGATTAAGTCACCCGCTCCGCGACCGCGATAATTGTAGTTGTGATTACGATCGAGCACCGCCTGAAACCTATAGCGACCGGGAGGCATGGACGTGAACGCCTTTGGGTAAGTGTCAGTCTCCAAGTCCACGCTTGTTTGCTCGCCGGCCTCCAAGCCAGCGACTTCGCGACCGGCGACGTATGCGCGAGTGGGAGCAAAGGCCGAAGTATCAACCTTGGACGTGCTGGTACCGGGGGCGGCGGGTTCGGCGAACACCAGCAATCGTCCGGCATGCGACCCGACCAATGATGGGACTATGTCTATGGGAACCGCGTTGCAGGTCGGGGTCAAGGCTTTCGCCTGCGCGGCCGAAAGCCCGAAGATGGCAGTCGCAACCGTCGCTAATGTCCGTATATTCCTCACGGCACTCTCCATTTACCTGCCCAGTGACTACAGATGCAGTCGACAGGTGAGAAGCTCCCGGTCCGATGTTCGCTTCACGGGATGATGAAGTATAAGGTGAACAGGTATCCGCTTTCAACGGACGAGTATCTTACAAAGGATGTCTGGTTTTGAGCGAGCACGTCCTGCCCTACGGCTTCCGGCCAGACCCAATCGCGAACGTCCTGCCGGTACGTCGGCCTCCCCGAAACTGGACGTCCGTTAAGCAAAGATGAAGACGGCAGAGACACGCCCAAAACCACGACGCTGTAAGCTCGCGTGGCCCGCTTCAAAGCTGCAGTCCCGCGCCTGCTGCCGCCCCCTGCCAAGCCGCAAGCCACGCGGTGGACATCGAAGTCTCGCTCACGACAAAGCGACACGGGCGCAGCGTCGAGTTATCCAGCAACTACGGATAAGCAGACTCTGGACCAATAGAATCGAACACGGGAGCGTCGACGCCATGCTGTTCAGAACGCTGCTCCCGCAGCTTCAATTTGGCTTCGCGAGCCTTTATCTTTTCCGACTGCTTCTCATAGCGCTCCCGTACCAAAAAGAGCCCAGCAACCGACGCCGTGAGAAGGGGCACAATTATTGCGTCCTTCCAGTTCTCTGAGCCGTCGGAGACGATGAGGAGGATGGTCGAGGATAGCCCTAAAATTACGGGCGCTATCGCCTCGTCTGGTCCCGGAGTGAACAGCATGTAGGCAAGCTCAACGCCGGCTGCGTACATCAAGCCGAGCGAAACTAGTTCAAGCGGACGGTGTTGGTGAACCGCGATAAGAACGGGATGACCAATGAAATATGCCAACCCAGAAACCGCTCGGAGCGCGAGAGCGATCACAAGTAGGAAAGCAATTACCATCTGAACGCGGGCCTTGATGTTTTCAGCTCGCTTTTCCCAAACTTTGTAGGGATCGCGACGCAGCCAGCCTGATGGACGTGTTAGCAACTCTACTGCCCGAACGCGCTTTTTTGAAGGCAAATTCACCCCCCACTCCTACCATCTCGCTGCTAATGCATAATATGTTCCTGGTCGACGGTCATCAGCATAACAACGCGCGATCAATGAGACCCATTTGCAGTCATCCGCGAGCCATGTTCGCCTTCCCAGCTTCGGTCGTTCATTCATGCTGACTGCACAAGCCTTTACACGAGGGATCGCGGCTTAGAACCACGTGGCATCCTACTGAGAATTCCGGTCAGACGAGTTCTGCGCGCATCGCTTCGGCCTGCATTCGCTCAAACCCCTTGAGGTCGCCTAACAGTACGACGTCGATCTCGGTCGCATTATGAGCGATGCTCGGAAACATCGTCTTGCCCCACTCTACGCGGTCAAGGAATCGCGTTAGTACGAAGGGCTCAGACATGATCTCCTCAAAATTGCGCGCTGCCGCCGCCTCGGTTCCGTAGATCACCGTGCTCACATCGGTCCACTGACCGGTGGCGGGGATCAAGGCGCGCCCCGTGACGAGATCGCCGCCCATTAGAAAGAGGCGTAGAAACTCGGCCTCGATGATCAGCACGTTAGCGACCTTAGTGGAAAAGCCGTAGCCCTGAGCAGTAACAACGATCGGCAGCAGCCGAAGAGAGTTCGCCTTGGCAAGACTGATCCCGAGATGGTCGGAGATGACGTCGCGCCGGATGTCAAGTGCAGCCGCCTTACGCTTCGCTTGGGCAGCCGCCTTGGTCAGCTTGACGTCGTACCGGTCGCGCTCGTGCGGGTCGGACGGCATCAGGAAAAATTTCACCTCACCGACAAGACAGAGCCCACCGAACGCCACGAGCAGGTCCACCTGCTCGCCAAATACCTTCGATTTCTTGATCTCCGTCGCGGCGCATGTCGCAGCGGTGAATTTCGTGTTTCCAGCAACGGCCTTACACGCCTTGGCTCGGAAAAATTCTTCGTAGCGATCGCCGCGACTGCCTTTGGGATTGCTGTCGTTGATCCCGCCCTTTTCCAGCCATGCCTCGGCGCGACGAGCCGGATTGCTCGTAACCAGCACCGACAGCGGCAGGACAAAGTTGTCGGTTCCAGGTACCGGGACCAGAGGCGCGGCCCAGAGCCCCTTGTTGCCGGCATCCTTGGCAGTGCCGCCGGTCTGGAAGGCGAAAGTCAGGAAGGTGACGATCGCGTCGGCGTCAGCTTCCGAAACCCGCACCGACCGGCGGATCGCATCACAGACTGCGCCGCGCCCGACAACCATGGCAAGCGCACGCGCTTCGCTGGGAGAGAGGGTCGTGGGAAGCGGTGCCCGTTTCACGAGCAGTTTGGCAATGTCATAGATAGCATGCCAAGCCAGCAGAAGATTGGACACCGTTAGCGCCGGCTTACCGTTCATCGTCGATCCGAGAAATTCGATGAGATAGCTACCCTCCAACCCCGCTCGCTCGTAATTGTAAGCCGGCATGTATCGCGATGGATATTGCAGTGCGCTCACCTTGAACACGGTGCCATTGCTACCCGGTATCATGTTCGTGACGCCCCAGCCGCGGGACTGCTTTCGACGCGCAGCCGGCTTAAGCTTCGGCCAGACGGTCCGGTCGATGTTGGGGAAGTTCATTAGATTGGCTTCCTGCCGCGCCTGCCATGCAGCTATCAGGCGAGCCCGCGCCGGATCGCCGGATCGCCAACGCCATTTGCCGTCCGCTGCCTGTTCGCAGAAATCGCCATCGATCCAGGCACCGTTCCAGAGCGTGTTCAACGATTTGCGGAAGCTGTAGCTCTGCGTCGCCCGGATCGCGGTAGGCGCAAGATTGCCGGTTGGAACGATCGTGCCCGTTGAGTGGGCCGCATCAAACAACCAGTTCTCGGTCATATCGATGCCGAGTTCTGCCAAGTCGGCCACGGCGAAGAGCTGACTTCCCGCACCTTGGATACGTTCTGCAGCGATGGCATCGGCCGCAAGCACGTCACGATTGGTCAGTTGCGTGTTCTGCGCGTCCTTCAGCGCGACAGCAGTTCGATACTCCCGGTTAAGCGCAGCGATAGCGAGGATCGTGCCCCATTCAGGGGTGAGGCTCGCGAGCACTGGACCGACCGACGCACCGGCCACAAGTCGACCGGCATGAGCCTCGGTGCCGATCCACTGCGCCGCCGTAAAGAGCCGCTCGTCACATCGGCTGGTGCTGTGCGCATGATAGGCCGCGTCCCAGGCCGCCGCCGAAAAATCGGCGGCGGCTGGAGATTTCAGCTTGGCAACGGCGGTGCCGAAAGCGGTCAATCGGTGTGGCATCATATCCTACGTGATTTGGTGAGTGCTCCTTCACGTAAAATCGAGCGCATCTCAAGGGAGCCGGGCATCCGGCGCCGCGCCAGAACAAGAACTACGTCGACCATGGTGCACCGGCGGGATCCTGAGGGGGGTGCCGAGACGATCCGGCGTTCGGCAATTGACTCCACTCGGCGATCTCAAGCGGCGATCTCTTGGTCCGCGTGACGTGCTCCCCAAAGCTCTACCAATCATAACTGGACTAAAAAAAACAGCGGGGACGTCACCCGTTGGCGCCCCCGCGCCCGTTCGAGCACGGCGGTCATGCCCGAAGGGGGACATGGGAGGGGCGGCCGACGGGTGGATCTCGGCGCTTAACGGCTACGCTTTGGTCGATGCCCGTGTATTATTGCCTCGCCGACATCCGAACATCTCGATCAATTAGGGCACCAAGCGCGGGTCGGCCTCGTCGTGCCAACAACCGCTCGACCCGCCCCGTGCCCTGTTTGACTCAGGCAAGCTCCATCTGCCCGGATACGCGCCGGCGTTCCAATATCGTGGCCAGCGTGTCGTCCTCGAAATGCTGGTGGGACTTCAGATCCTCCAACATCTTGCGGAACGCCTGATGCTTAGCGGTATCGCGCTGTTTCGTATGCGCTTCGAGCCAAAGGCTCGCCTCCGCGATGGTGAGTTCCGCGGTGCTCTTTTTGATCCGTCGGGAGATCGTCACCTGCGTCGGGATGTTACCATAATCGCCGAACAGATCGGGAAATGCGCGGCCCGATGCGATCCGGCCCTTCCGGTTGCTGACCTCGTTCAGAAGCTTGACCAGCGCGATGTTCTCGAGCTGGCTGGAAAGCTTGGCGATCTCGTCCGAAAAATCGCGGCGCACGCGCTCCAGCACGACCTCATTAGACGCCTCGCCATTGCCAGCTTCGCGCATGATGTCGCGGCAAACCTCTTCGATGCCGTTTCGAAGATCGCTCAATGTCGGTTTCACAGCCATGCCGGACGCCTTTCCACAAGGCGGGCTACGTTAGAACAAATCGAGACCCCTTTCCAGTTGATTCGGTCATGGTATGATCAGAACGGCTTCGCCCTCCGTCCGCCCGACGCCACCAGCGAGCCGATGCTCGCCCCCTCGTCCGAAACGACCGGCGGTTCCGCATCAGGTGTCGGGGATGTCGGTGCGGGCTCGAGAGCCGAAGAGCGGTCGGTCGAGGTGGCGCTGGCAGGGCAAGGTTTCGCCAAGTGTTCGTCATGGTGACGGGCGACCGCCGGTCTCGGTGGCGCGAATCTCGTGGCGTACCCGCAACCCATTGAACATGACGCGATTGAGCGTACGATCCACGACCATGGCAGGCGTGTCGGGAGATCGGGCCTGTCCGGGGGACGTCGATGCTGCTTGCCGATAATGAAACCAAGATCGACCTTCTCAACAACGAGGCGATCGCGACGACGATCGTGAAGTTGCTACAAGATCGCCCCGACAAGCCGGTAACGGTCGGCGTGCATGGCGACTGGGGTGCCGGCAAGTCGAGCGTCCTAGAAATGATCGAGTCTTGCTTCGAGGGCGACGAGACAACGCTTTGCCTCAAATTCAACGGCTGGCGTTTCCAGGGTTTCGAGGACGCCAAGATCGCCCTGATCGAGGGGATCGTCACGGGTCTGATAGAAAAACGACCCGCCCTCACCAAAGCGGCGCTTGCCGTCAAAGACGTCTTCCGCCGTATCGATTGGCTCAAGGTCGCAAAGAAGGCGGGCGGTCTCGCATTTACCGCATTCACGGGCGTTCCGACGCCAGATCAGATCCAGTCCGTCATGGGCATGGTGCAAGGGGCGCTTGCGGACCCGATGAAGCTCGCGACCAAGGAAAATGCCACCAAGGCCCTCGAAGAGGTAAAGGATGTCCTGAACGAGAAGGGGGGCACCACCAATGTCCCCGAGGAGATCAACGCCTTCCGGAAGGCGTTCGACGATCTGCTGAAGGAAGCCGGCATCAAGCAGCTCGTCGTGCTGATCGACGATCTCGACCGCTGCCTCCCCGATACCGCCATCGAAACGCTCGAGGCGATCCGCCTCTTCGTCTTCACCGAGCGGACCGCCTTCGTGGTGGCGGCCGACGAAGCGATGATCGAATATTCGGTGCGAAAGCATTTCCCCGATCTGCCCGACACCACGGGACCACTCAGCTATGCGCGAAACTATCTCGAAAAGCTCATCCAGATCCCGTTTCGCATCCCGCCGCTCGGCGATACCGAGACGCGCATCTATGTGACCCTCCTCCTCGTCGCCGCAGAACTCGGCGAGGACGATCCGGCGTTCAACGCTCTCATCGCGGTTGCGCGTGAACGGCTGAAACGGCCCTGGCTCGAAGGCCCGCTCGATGCCAAGTCCGTGCGCGACGCGCTCGGCACCAAAGCGGCGAGCGCGAATAATGCCCTCACCCTGTCCGATCAGATCGGGCCGATCCTCGCCAGCGGCACGCAGGGCAATCCGCGACAGATCAAGCGATTCCTGAATGCCTTGCTGCTGCGCGAGCGGACGGCGGACGCGCGCGGTTTCGGCGAGGACGTGAAGCTCCCGGTCCTCGCCAAGCTCATGCTCGCGGAACGGTTCATCCCGCGCCTCTTCGACCAGATCGGCGCCGCTGCGGCCGTGTCCGACAATGGCAAGTGCGGCGATCTCGCGCGGCTCGAACGCATCGCGAACGACAAGACGGGAGACGAGAAGCCTTCCGCCCCGGACGTCCCGGCGGGCGAGAAGGCCAGGCCGGGCAAGCCCGTCGGCAAGGCTGCGCCCAAGCTTCAATCCGTCGCGAGCGAGGCCAGCGCGCAACTCGCCGAATGGCTGTCGTCTCCGGTGATCCGGGCATGGGCAGAGGTCCAGCCGCTCGTGGGAGAGGAAGACCTGCGCCCCTATCTGTTCATTGCCAAGGACCGGAAGGACTATTTCGGTGCCGCCTCCGTCCTCGGGCATCTGACGGGGGTCGTCGAACAGCTCTTCGGCGGAAAATTCGTCGTGCAGGCGATGGAGGGCGATCTCGCGCGCCTCGCGCCGCCCGAAGCCGCCCGCGTGTTCGAAGCAGTCAGGGGGCGGATCGTGGGCGGGGACGCGTTCGATACGCAGCCGGCGGGCGCCGACGGGCTCGGTATCCTCGTGAAGGCACAGCCCGCCCTCCAGACCAGCCTCCTCGACTTCCTCGAGGCACTTCCGCGTGATCGCCTCGGGCCCTGGGCGTCTGGCGGATGGGATGTGGCGCTTAAGGACGCCGAGATCAAAGCGCGCTTCGATCGGCTGCTGGCCGCGTGGAGCAAGGACGGTTCCGCGATGCTCAAGATGACCGCGGCAAACGTCCTGCGCACCCGCCAGGGTGGTCGCTGATGGGGACGTCGAGCGTGTTCGGGGGACAGGGCGGCAACAGCCCACTCGTCCCCAGCTTCGTCGGCGACGCCGGCGCACCCTCCTCGAACGATGCAGCGGACGGCGCCGACGGCGCCGACGGCGCCGGCGACGGCGGGACGTCGCCGGCCGATCCGCCGCAGCCGCCGCAGCGGCCACCGGTACCGCCCAATGGCGACGCCGCGCGCTTTACCGCCGCCCGCAACAATTTCTCCAGGTACGCGAGTTCCGGTGGTGCCGATCGCGCCAGTCTCGGCCGCGCGATCTCGCATTATGTCGGCTCCTCGACGGGCGGCGCGCGCGGCGCGGCCGCCCGCATGGGATCGGCGCGCGGAGCGGGCAGCAGATTGCTCGGCTTCCTCAGCGATGCGACCACGCGCGGGGTCGCCGAAGCACTGCGCGCCCTCAATCTCGCGAGCCTCGCCGGGCGTCCCGTCGAGGAAATCTTCCTCGGGCTCGCCGATTATGTCTGTCCCGATGGCGGATCGGTCGACGAGGGCATCGCGCGTGAAGCCTTTATTGAAACCATCGTCGATCTGGCCGGCGCCGGCATCACCGATCTCGACACGCTGACCGAGGACCAGATGCAAACCGTCTTCGAGCTTTACGCGAGCAACGCGATCGAGGCACGATTGTGTAACGACATCGGCACGAAGGCGGTGATGCTGCCCGCCAGTGCCCGTGAGGCAGCAACGGTGCAGGCGCAGCTCAACGACTTCATACGCCGCGGTGTCGCGGACGCGCTGACCGCCGCACGGTCCGCCGCGGCCGCGCTGACGCCGGACCGTGTGCTCGGCTTCGTCACGCAAATCTACGAGCAGGCCTTCGATATCCTGCGCATCATGGGTGATGGAGAAGCCGCGGCATGAACCGACACGTCATCATCGGCAGGCTCGGCGCTGGCGACCGCCTCCGTGTGCCGCGCACGACCGACGAAACCGCCACCCGCCTCGAACTCCTCAACGACAATTTCGAGCTGGAGCACGGCATCGGGCGGGCGCTCGCCGACCTCGGGCGCGAAGGGGTCTATCCAAGCGAGATCGGCATCGACCTCATGGTGCTCGCAACGCATGTCCATGCCGCCGACACGCGTATCGCCCGTGCGATCGATAGCCAGGATGGCTGGACCCGGGAAATCAGGCTGGTCGTGCCGGTTCGCGATCCGCGGCTGTGGGCTACGGCAGGCCCGATCTTCGAGCGGTTGCTCGGCTTCCTGACCGGCGATCGCTGGACGCTCGGCTTCCGCTCTCGACCGCGCCGCTTCGCCGATCTCGCGGGCACGCCGCAGACAAGTCTGCTGCCGCCCCGGTTTGACCATCTCGCGCTCTTCTCAGGCGGCCTCGACAGCCTCATCGGCGCCATCGACACGCTCGCTTCGGGCAAGACCCCGCTCTTCATCAGCCATGCCGGCGAGGGCGCGACGAGCGAAGCCCAGACCATGTTGCAAACCGCCCTTGCCAATGCCTATCCCGGACGAGGCTTCGCGCGGCTGCGGCTGTGGATGGCGTTCGCGCAAGGGCTGGTCGCAAGTTCCGGCGGTGAGGACACGACCAGGGGCCGATCGTTCCTCTTCTTCGCGCTCGGCGTCATGGCCGGCACCGGCCTGGGTCGAGAATTCACGCTGCAGTGCCCGGAAAATGGTCTGATCGCGATCAACGTACCCTTGGATCCGATCCGCTTGGGCGCGCTCAGCACGCGCACCACCCATCCCTTCTACATCGCTCGCTGGAACCAGGCGATGGCAGCGCTCGGCATCACCGGTCGGATTGAGAACCCTTATTGGGACAAGACCAAGGGCGAGATGGTCGCGGATTGCCAGAACCCCGCGTTGCTGCGCGAGGTCGCCCCCACGTCGTTGTCGTGCTCATCGCCGACGAAGGGGCGTTGGCAAGGCCTCGGCGTCCAGCATTGCGGTTATTGTCTGCCTTGCCTCATACGCCGCGGCTCGCTCGCCGCAGGCTTCGCTCCTGCCCCCGACCCCACCGTCTATACGCTCGACGATCTAACGGCGCGTCCACTCAACACCCGGGAGTCGGAAGGCGTCCAGATTCGCTCGTTCCAGCTCGCGATCGATCGGCTGCGCCGCCGCCCCTCCCTCGCGCAACTCCTGATCCACAAGCCCGGACCGCTCGCCGACGAGTCCCCCGCGCGACAAACCGCGCTGGCGGACGTATATCGCCGCGGCATGGAAGAAGTCGGCCAGATCCTGAACGGCGTGCGGACACGGCCCTTGTGAGCAAAGCCAATACGAAGGCGTCGCCGCGCGGCGTCGACTTCCACTGTCATCTCGACCTGTTCCCCGACCATGAAGCCGCGATCGAGCGGGCCGAGAAAGCCAGCATCTACACGCTCACGGTCACCACCACGCCGCGTGCCTGGCTGCGCAACCATAGCCTCACTCGTGACCGGCGTTTCGTCCGCGCGGCACTCGGCCTCCACCCCCAGCTCGTCGGCGAGCGCGAGAACGAGCTCGCGCTATGGGAGCATCATCTGCCCGAGACCCGCTATGTGGGCGAGGTCGGGCTCGATGCGGGACCGCGCTTCTACAAGACCCTGGACGCGCAGAAACGCGTCTTCCGGCGGGTGCTCGAATGTTGTGCCGATGCGGGCGACAAAGTCCTTACCGTCCACAGCGTTCGCGCCGCGACGCCGGTCCTAGACATGATCGAAACCTTTCTCCCGTCCGGGCGCGGCAAGGTCGTGCTCCATTGGTTCACGGGGAGCCGCAGCGAGGCCCGCCGGGCGCTGGAGCTTGGTTGCTATTTCTCGGTGAACGCCGCGATGGCGGCGAAGGATCGCGGCCGGGAACTGATCGGGACACTGCCGAGCGACCGCGTGCTGACCGAGACGGACGGCCCATTCACGCAAGGGGAAGACGGCCCCGCCCAGCCAAACGATGTTCGCTCGGTCGTCGCGGCGATTGCGCGGATACGCGATGTGCCCGAGCATATCGCTCATCAGGACATGATCGCAGCATTGCGCACGCTCGTCGCGAGACCCTAAAGCCACGGCGCGGCTTCCGGCTCGACCTTGCTTGTGCGGCGTCGCGCCTATTGCGAGCCTTCGCTTGCCATCGTGCTCTTGTTCTGGGACCGGGGTCAGCTTCGGTTTTCGGTGTGCGCGACGCAGGCTTTTCGCCGCCGTCCGTGGTCCCGGTCGATGGCCTTCGATGCTCAGACGCGCCCACGTCGGCCCCGCCCATTCGCCTGCGCGCTCAGAAACCGGACCGCCGCTTCGAGACCATGCGCGCTTCCGCAGGCATCCCATGGCGAGCAGCCGAGTGCGGGTAACTGGTTCCTGAGCGCCATTTCGCGCAGGGCGGGCGGGTAGAGTTTCGCCACCGCCGCTCGCAACGTCTGGCGCCGCGCGGCGATCGCGGCGGCTTCAATTGCATCGGCCTCGCGGCGCCGACCGAGTGCGGCGATCGTCTCCATGCAGCGATCAAGTCCGACTGCCGAGGCGCCGGCCAGCGCAAGCGGCGTATCGTTCCCGCCCTCGAGCGGCATGAGCAACCACGAGGCCGCCTCCCCCGCCAGCACGCGCGTGGCGGCGCCGCGCACGTCGGCCACGCGCGCCGCGGCCTCGCGGGCTCGCCGCGTCATGCGCCGTTCGATCGCCCGGTAGCGGGCTCCCTCGAGCGGAAGGCCGAGGAGACCATCGGTCGGCTCGTCCCCGCCAGCGACCATATTGGCGAGCGTGCGCAGCGTCGCAATGAAGTCGCCATAGGGAACCTCGCCTGCGACCAGCAGATCGTTGGGCGACGTGTCGCTGCCTGGTAGCGCGGTCGCCAGCCAGAGCTGGGGCTCGAAGTCGACCGTCTCCGCGAACGGGAGATCGGCGAGCATGTCATCCACGAGCCGATGCGTGGTGTCGGCGCGCTGATCGATCGCCAGCAAGCGTTGCTGCTCATGCTCCAACCGCCGCGTCACGTCGTCGGGTAGACCGTAAACGCCGCTCTCCTCGGACTGCAGAGCACCTGCCATGCACAGCGCCTCGAGATACTCCTCCACTGCCTCGCGCGGTAGCCGGAGAGCGGGATCGTGCCTGCGAACCCATGCCCGTACCGCCGCCTTTGGCGGCCGGGCAAACGATGGCGCGATCAAGGCTTCGAGATAGTTGAGCGCGCCATCGAGCGAGAATGATCGGTCTTCGAACGTACGAGGATCGTGGACCGATACGAACTGGTCTAGGAGCGTTGCCTGCCATTCCGCGTCACCGACCGACCATCCCGCGCCACCACCGACGATCCCGATCAGTTCGCCGTCATCGTCAGCTATCAATCGCGCCAGCGCGTCGTCCGTCACGGGCCGGACATCCCGCCGGGCTTCCGCCACGGCGCGCAGTAGCGCTTGGCCTTCCGCCTCGGTCGCTGCGTCCGCACGGCGCTTGCGCTCGGCGTCCTAGGCCGCCCGACGCTGCGCAGCCGCCTGCCGCTTCGCCGCTTCGGCAGCCAGCTCCGCACGGAGCGCCTCCTCAGCGCGGTCGCGCCTCGGATTGCAGAGCCAGGCGCGTGGCGCCTCCCGCAGTAGCCCGCGCTCGATCGCCTCGATATCCTGGCTGGTGCGCAGCCGGCGCAAATTGATCTCGATCGCGGGCCAGCCCCTCGACTGGATCAGCGCGATCTTCTCCTCGCCACATGGGTGGGTCACACAGACCTCGACGATCAACTCGCGCCCGTCGCCGAGGATCAGCACGATGTCGGGGACGATTCCTTCGAGCCGACGCTCGGAACGCACGTCGCGGAAGGTCATCCACCGCGCCTTGCTCTCCTCGCGAGACGTGCCATCGACGACGGCCGTCACCACCGGTGTCCAGATACGCTTTCGTTCGACCAGCAGCTGTTTGGCCCAAAAGTGCGCGTTCGTCTCCCGCCCGCTACCGCATCCCGAATTTGCGCCCTGGTGGGCAAAATGAGCGGCCTTCTTCGTACCCTTGCGCGCGATCAGCCTTACCCTGCAAGCGGGGCAGATCAAACCGCACGCCCCGCCGCGCCGGGCGGCGCTTATGTGGACGGGATTGTCCTCGTGATCGAGGCCCCAGACGAGATCGACGCCGAAACCGGCAAAGGCTGCGTGCTCGACGAAACCAAATGGATTGGGACTGAAATCCTCCACGCCAACGACCCCACCTTCGATCGACCGTCATCCTAGAACCGGCTGCGGGATCTGAAAACGTCTTCGGCCGGCTTCGCCCCTGATCTTGCCTTGCTGCCGGCTCCGGATGACGATCAATATCGAAGCGGGCGGGTGCTTCGCCGAGGGTGATCGGTGCGACGTCTCCCAGCCTGACGGCTAGGACCATCGCTCTACTCCGCTGCCGCTCCGCCGAGCCCGCGCGCGGTCTCGGCCCATGCGGGTAACGATCGACTGACGGAGCGGGCGGACATCACCGTTTCGAAAAGCGCCAGTCCCTCACCCGTTGGCTGTCTACACCGGACCTATCGTGTGACGCAGAACGAAAGCCGGCGGGCAGCAGGCGCAGCGTGGACGCGAGGGCGAAGGTGGTGGCTTGTAACGGCTGCGGTCGGCGTCACCGGGCTCCAATGCTGACCACGCGGGACCCCTGCCGCCGTGCTTCACCCCGCTCTTGGAGGCGCAATCCTTGGGCCAGCTCGGGGCCTTGTACAATCAACCTGCGATGGGTCCGGGCGCCTCGCTACGGCTTCTTGCCTTCGGCAACAAAGTGATCGTGGCCCCTCCCCGTCCTGTCGGGTGCCTGTCGAGCGGGGATGAACCCCGCCGGCTTCACAGGGGCCTTAAGACATGTTCGACGATATCTGGATCGCCCGCAAGAACGCTCAAGGCCGGTCATTCCATGCACGATGCGCGAACATCAAAACTGGCCGTACATACAGGATCGTTCGGCGCCAGCCGACCGAGGCCATCAAGATCAAGCCACGCGATTTCCGCTAATGGGAAAGCTTCCGGTCGCGAACCCGACGCATTCGGCCGCGACGCGCTTCGTCCAAGGCATTAAAGCCGTCGCCGACGACCTCTGGTAGAGATATTCAGAGACGAAGCGAGCAGAACACAAAATGACGAAATGTGAAGATAACAATTTTCCCTGCCAAGACCTGGACTACGACCCATTCGACAAAAACGCGCGTGCAGAGCTTGCCCAACCGATTGATGCAGATCAGCTGGTAAATATGTCCGAATATTGCATGCCAGTACCTGTCGATCCGGGGTTCCTAATTGGTGACATGGATCACAAATTATATCTCAAGCCACTCAAGGGTCAGTCTGGTCTCTATCATCTCTGGTCCGCGCATGACGACTGCGATGATCATGGCACCTATACGATGCTGTGCGCCTATGTCGGGAAAGGGCCTCCCGATACTCGCATCGCAAATCATATTGCGAAAAAATGGCCGAACGGCGTCACATTGCACGCAACATTCAGCGTGATGAGCAATCGACTAGCCAAATATTACGAGCAACTGTTCTTAGACACATACCGGTTTGCTTTGAATTACGCTGAAAACCCAGGGACCTTGGATCTGTTTGCCGTATGGGACGAGGACCGCTTCATAATGGGGACACATGCAAACGAGGTGTCCGAGCTGAGCACGATGCAAAGCCCCGACGATTGGTAAGCGATCAGCCGAGACGAAAGCGAAGTCGGTCGGAACGGCGTATGATGGTCGTCAGCCGACGTTGGCACGGGATGAACGAAGGGCCGGTTACCGCACTGCCTTTTTCCAAACCGGCCGTGCCGCTCTCCACCATCCGCGGGCGTTCGAGCTCCCTGCCCTGCCGCCTGAACGAACGTCCGCTTTCTCAAAATCCCCGCCCCAAAGCGGACAGGCCGCTTTCCACCAAATTTGACCGGCTGCAAGTCGCACACCCAAATACGGCGCAAGAACCCCCGCCTCGCCCGCTAGCTTCTTATGTGCCTTTTTATGCAGTCAGGATATCTGATGCGCAGCGGCGTGAAAGCGTGGCCCCAACACCGCAATGATCTTTCCTCCGCTGATGCGGATTGATGCGCCTGCTACCCCATTTAACACGCTTATCCCCCCGCCTCGCCCGCGAGCTTCTTGTGTCGGTTTCGGTGCGTTAACGGGCAACGGCCAATCCCAAGGTATTCCGCCGCTTTTACCCACATATCACGGCAGCATCGACGGTGCGTTTGGGTGCACCAATGGCCGCTTGGGCGAAACCGCATGCATCAAGTCCAAGCGGGGAGCTCAAACACGCCAAATCGGTCGTTTCCTGTCACCGCGAGTCGGGCGCAGGAGCGCTGTCACAGAGTACGGCCGATCAGCGCCGCATACGTCCCGTCGACCATGCCCAAACAGCGGGGCGTTTGTGGAACCTCTGACGGTCGTCGATCGGCGATCTTCCCTCTTTATAATGAATGGTGCTGGTTTCAGACCGCTAGGCGGACTCGCGCTCATTCCCTTCCAGCGCGTCCGCCAGTCGGGCAAGGGCGACCGCCAACGCTTCGTTGCTGACGCTAAAGCCTACCGCTTCGCGCAATGGCAACTGGGCGACCATCATCGCCTGCTCAGCACGGCGTTGCTCAAAATGCTGGACCGCGTCGGCCGGTACCGGCGCGGGACCTATGATGCGCTCGACGATCACGCGGGCAAACGCAGGAATGCAGAGTCGGTAAGCGTTGCTAACTTGACGGATTCTCGGTCCGGCACCCTCTGCCTCGAAAATCGGTTCGGTTCTGCGGATCCAATCCAAAAAGCCGTGATCTTTTAGTGCTTTCAAAGCGCGCACGATAGCGTCACGCGACCGCCGCAGCTTTCCCACGAGATAGTCGATCGACGGCTCGAGCCTGCCCGACCGGTGACACACTATACGATACAGCGCACGCAGGACCTCGAGCCCGACATGACCGAGCGGTCCGTTGCGCTTTCCAGGCTGCTTGTGCTGCCGGTCGTAGCCTTCTGCCGCAACCATGGCCGGCCCCATCTGCCGTTTGCTGACGGGTCGCCAGAACCGGGCTTCACACGAGCCCTTAAGAAAGCTGTCGCGGCGCACACGGTTCCGCGAGACACCGTAGAGGCTGGTCTTGCCTATGATCTCGTGGAGCGAGCGCGCGGTCATGCCGCCGCTCCCTGGGCTTCAAAGCCTAGCGGCGCGGACCTTCGAGCAGCTCTGCCGCTGGCGCAAAACCATCGAGCAGCAGGTCGGCCCACTCCTGAGCGATTTGGATACGGCGCGGCAGATACGCGGCGCGGTTGTAGGTCGCCTCGACGCCGTCTGGAATGTGCGCGAGCATGAGGTCGATGATTGCACGATCGCCCGGTCTGTCGAGCGCCTGCGCGCGTTCGTTCATCACCGTCGAGAAGGTCGATCGCCAGCCGTGCGGCACATGCCGCGCCCGGACCGCCAGACGATTGTAGAAATACCCGATCGCATTCTCGCTGATCGGCTTGTGAGCGTGGCGCTGGCTCGGAAACACCAGCGGGCCGCGCGGTGCGAAGGCACGCGCCGCGCGAAGCACGTCCATCGCCTGTCGGGACAGTGGCACCAGAAAGTCGAAGCGGTCGTCCTGCTTGCGCGCGACCCGCAATTTCATGCGGTCGGCCGGGATGCGCCATACCGGTGCATCCTCGTTCAAGGCCTCCAGCTCGGCCCAGCTGGTCGTTCGAAGCGTCCCTGGCCGAAGTGCTGTCAGCGCGAGGAGTCGCGACGCGAGCTTGGTCATAGGATGTGCAGCCGATGCCTCGGCGGCCATCAAAAGCGCCCGGGCTTCCTCCAGCGATCCCAGCGCCGGCTGCCGTTTCTTGATAAGCGGCTTCATTGCTCCCCGAATAGATACAGCTGGATCGCTCGTCGCGTATCCCGACGCGATCGCAAAGCCGTAAACCGCCGAGATACGCTGCCGAACACGGCGTGCCGTCTCGACCGATGGCCGTTCCTCGATCCGCCGCACGAGTTGGAGCACCATGGGCGACGTCACCGCTGCGACCGGTGTCGAACCGATGTACGGAAAGACATCCCTCTCGAGGCTGTTCAGGACATCCGCGGCGTGCACCGCCACCCAGCTCGACACCTGCTGGGCGTGCCATTCCCGCGCTACCGCCTCGAACGTCGTTGCATGCTCCATATGACGCGCCGCAGCAGTTTGCTTGCGGTCGACGCTCGGATCGGTCCCAGCCTTCAAAAGCCGTGACGCTACGTCCCGGTGCTCGCGCGCGAGCGCCAAACTGACTTCGGGATAGCTGCCCAGCACGAGCAGCTTTTCCTTGCCCGCGATTCGATACTTCCAGCGCCAGGAACGAAAGCCCGTCGTTGTCACGAACATGTGAAGCCCTCGGGCATCGGACAGCTTGTAGCTCTTGTCCGCCGCCTTGGCCTGTCGGCAGCGTAATTCGGTCAGCACTGAATACCCCCAAAACGTCTTTGGCGTACCCCCAGAATACCCCCAAAAAGCGTGCGCTTGGCTGGGACACGATGGGAAGCGCCGAGACTACCTCACAACATAAAACGAGGCAAATCCTCGACTTATGATACGGTTTGAGACGCCGTGGGAAGGCAGGGTGGCGGAGCGGGAGGGATTCGAACCCTCGATACGCTTTTGACGTATACTCACTTTCCAGGCGAGCGCCTTCGACCACTCGGCCACCGCTCCGCATTGCTCTGGAAGTGGGTCTGCTAGTGCGGGTTTCACGCGCGCGCAAGCGATTGCGTGTGCAGACGCACTCGGGCAGTCTCCGGGCATGTTGAATTTCCTCTTCGCCGCCGTGCTCGCGCAAGCTGTCGCTACCCCACCCGCTGCCGCGGCGCTCCCCTCGGATTCGGTGCCGGCCGACTGGGTCGCGGTGCCGGACGACGAGTTGCTCGTGTTCACGCTGGCCAACGGACACAGCTTCACCGTCCGACTCGCCAGCCGGTATGCGCCGGTCCATGTGGCCAATATTCGCAAGCTCGCCGCCGCGCGGTGGTGGGATGCGGGGACCAGCGTGTACCGGGTGCAGGACAATTACGTCGCGCAATGGGGCGATGCGACCGAGAAGAAGCCGCTGGCCGCGGGCGTCGTCGAGACCCCGCCGGCGGAATATTCGCACGCCGGACCGACGACGGTGGCGCGGCTGGCGCAACGCGACCCTTATGCCGAATGGGCAGGGTATAGTCGCGACGGCTGGCCGCTTGCCGGCAACGGCGCGACCGAGTGGCTGCCGCATTGCTATGGGATGGTCGGGGTCGCGCGCGACCTCGCGCCCAGCACGGGCAGCGGCGCGGAGCTCTATACAGTGATCGGTCATTCGCCGCGTGCGCTGGACCGCAACATCGCGGTCGTCGGGCGCGTGATCGACGGGATCGAGTGGCTGTCGTCGCTGCCGCGCGGGACCGGCGATCTGGGCTTCTACACGACCGCCGGCGAGCGCAGCCCGATCGTGTTTGCGCGGCTGGCCAGCGCCCTCCCCGCCGCCGCGCGGCCACATTTCGAATATCGCCGCGCGGACAATCCGCGGTTCATCGCCTGGATCGCCTCGCGCGAGAACCGGTCGGGGCCGTTCTTCACGGTGCCGGCGGGCGGCGCGGACATTTGTGCCGCGCTGCCCCCGGTGCGCAAGGCACCCTAGCGGATGACGGGCGGCGTGCCGAACAGGCCCGCATTATAATCCTCGATCGCCCGCACGATCTCCTCGCGCGTGGTCATGACGAAGGGCCCGTGCGACACGACGGGTTCGCCGATCGGGTCGGCATGGCCGTAGAGGATCGTGGCGGGCGCTTGCGTCGTGACCGCGATGTCGCCGTCCATCGCGAACGTGGCGAGGTGGTGCGGCTTGACCGGGGTCCCGTTGGCGGAGGGGGACCCGGCGACGACGTAGAAGAAGACCGCGCGACCGGCTGGTGCGGGCAAGTCGACATGGCCCCCCGCCTCCAGCGTGACGGTCATCATCGCGACACCGGTCAGCGACTCGATCGGACCCTGCGTCTCGCCGAACGCGCCCGAGATCAGATTCACGACGCCCCCTTCGACGGGAATCGCGGGAATGTCCTCGCGCTGGAGGCCGGTATAAGCAGGCTTGGTCATCTTGAGACGGCCGGGAAGGTTCACCCAGAGCTGCAGGATTTCCAGCGGGCCGCCGTCGCGCTTGAACGACGCGGGCGATATCTCGGCGTGGATCAGGCCCGAGCCCGCGGTCATCCACTGGACGCCGCCCGCGCGGATCACGCTCTCGTGGCCGCCGCTGTCGAGATGCGCCATCTCGCCCTCGAGGATGAAGCTGACCGTCTCAAACCCGCGGTGCGGGTGCGGACCGAAGGGGAGGCCGGTGTTGCCGGGGCGATAGGTCTGGGGCCCGTGATGGTTGAGGAACAGGAACGGATCGACCTGCGGCAGGCCCGGCCCCGGCAGCGGACGCCGGGTGACGAGATCGGCGATGTCGTCGCGCTGGGCGGGGTATTGGCGGAGGAGCTGGCGCATCTCAGGAGGCCTCGCGGTCGGCGGCGGTGGGGCGCACGATGTCGGCGAGCAGGTCGTCTATACCGGCGACGAGGAAGTCGAGCGTGCGCTGGTCGGTCAGGCGACCGTCAGCGATCTTCTCGTGCACCGCGCCGACGACGGCCTGGGGACGCAGGACGACCCGCGCGCCGATCGAGGCCAGCGTCTCGTTCAGCTGGGCGTGTGCGCGGGCACCGCCGACTGCGCCCGGCGACGAGGTGAGCGTGAAGACCGGCTTGCCCGTCAGCGTTGCCTTGCCGTGCGGGCGCGAGGCCCAGTCGAGCGCGTTCTTCAGGACGCCGGACATGCCGTGGTTATATTCGGGGGACGCGATGACGATCCCGTCAGCCGCACCGATCGCCGCGCGTAAGGCCGCAACCGCTTCGGGCGGCGTGTCGGTATCGGCGTCCTGGTCGTAGAGCGGGACGTCGTTGAGCGGGAAGATCGCGAGCGAGGCCTTGTCGGCGACCGCCTCCCCAAGCGTGGCAAGGATCGCGCCGTTGTACGAGCTGCGACGCAGGCTTCCGGACAAAGCGAGTAGCACGGGAGAGGACATCGAATTTCCTTAGTTGAAGCGATAGCCGGAGATGGCGGTTTGCAGGACGCCTTCGCTATAGACCTGCGTGCCGGGCTGGTCGGACGCGGCGGCGGCGACCATCAGCGGCAGCAGATGCTCCTCGCGGGGGTGCGAGAGGCGGCCGGCGGGGGCTTCGGCCCAACGGCCAAGCGCTGCGGCGCGGGCGGTCGGGTCGGCCTCGACCGCAGCGGTGAGCCATTGGTCGAAGGCTTCGGACGGCGCGGTGAAGCCCGGGTCGCCATAACCGCGCATGTTGTGGAAGCTCATGCCCGAGCCGACGATCAGGACGCCCTCGTCGCGCAAGGAGGCGAGCGCGCGGCCGGCGGCGGCGTGAAGCGCGGGGTCGAGATCGCGATCGACCGACATCTCAACGACCGGGATGTCGGCGTCGGGGAACGCGACCTTCATCGGGATGAAGACGCCGTGATCCAGCCCGCGAGTCGGGTCAATGGTGGCGGTCAGGCCGGCACCGCGGAGCAGGTCGACGGCGCGCGCGGCCAGAGCGGGGTCGCCGGGCGAGTCGTAGCGGATCTCATAGGTATGCGCAGGGAAGCCTCCGTAATCGTAGACCAGCGGCGGGGTGGCGGCGCCGGTAAAGGCGAAACCGCGCGTTTCCCAGTGGCCGGAGACGACCAGGATCGCCTTGGGCTTTTCCGGCAGCGAGGCGGCGATCGACCGGAGATACGCCGCCATGCCGGTCCAGTTGCCCGCCGGGTCGTCCATGAAGAAGCAGGGCCCGCCACCGTGCGGGATGAACAGGGTCGGCTGGCGGGTGTTTGTCATTGTCTTGAGGTAGGCGGCGGCGGCGGTGATCGGAAGGGCGTGAATGGCAACGCTGCGTTGCCGGTTGGCGTGCGTATCAGGTCCAGTAGAGGATGCGCGCCTGCGGAAGCTTCGCGGCGATCTCGTCTTGGAAAAAGCTGCGGAGCGCGCGCATCGTGTCCGCATCGTAGACATATTTGACCGAGCCGAACTTGGTGCGCTTCTCGGTGCGGTTCGCCATGCTGAGATCGAGCGACGAGCCGGGATACCAGGTTTCGAGCACCGCCTTCGATCCCGGGGTATAGCGGTGCGTGATCAGCTCGATCGTCACGTCGGGGACGTCGGCGAGCACCCCGCCCGCCTCCGCCAGCAACTCGCCATACGCCTCGCGCCACCCCTCCGCGGCGATGATCGGCGCGACCGTCAGGCCGATCCTGTAGCCGGCATCCGCCATTCGGCGCAGCGCCACCAACCGCGCGGCGACGGGGCTCGTGCCGCCTTCGAAGCGGGCATAGGCGGCGGGGTTGATCGACGCGCGCATCCGGGTACGGCCGCGGTGGTCGAGATCCAGCAACGGTTCGACCGCATCGAACTTGGTGGTGAAGCGGAGTTGCACGTCGGCCTCCCACGCGCCGAAATGCGCGATCAGCGCGGACAGCGATCCGGTGACGTGCTCGATGCCGAGCGGATCGGTGTAGCAGGAGGCCTCGAACGTCGTCCCCTCATGTGCGCGCGCGGTCGAGCGCGAGGTCACGGTGCCCTGCCCCAGATGCGCCGGGAGTTCGGCAAGGATCTCGGGCAGGTTCGCGTAGACTCGCGTGATCGGCGGCCCCTTCAACGAGCCCGCGAGGTAGCAATAGCCGCAATGCGCCGGGCAACCCTCGGCGAGGTCGATCCGCCAGTCCGCGCTGGGGGCGATCGGCTGCAGCTTGCGCTTGGACGGCGGCGCGACGACCAGCGCGAGCGTCGCCTTGGCTTCGGCATAGGCACGGCGCGAGTCGTCGGGGAGGTCGAGCTTGAGGCGGTCGCTCGGCAACGTCGTGACGGGTACGCCCAGTGCGGTGGCGCGGGACATGATCTCGGCGCCGTGATCCCAGGTCAGCGCGGACGGGGTCGCCAGCAGGCGGCGGGGTTGCCAGAGTTTGGAGGAGCGCATCGGGGGACAACGCCGGCCACCGCCGATGCGTTGCCGCTATTTGACGGGGCGCTTCTCGAGCTTCCGCGCGAGCGTGCGGCGGTGCATGCCGAGGCGCCGCGCGGTCTCCGAGATATTGAAGTCGGTTTCGGCGAGCGTGGTGTGGATCCGCTCCCATTCGAGCGTCTTGATCGAGGTCGGGCGCTCGGACAGTTCGGTATCGACGCTGCCCTCGGTGCGATCGAACGCGGCCTCGATATCGTCGGTGTTCGAGGGTTTGACGAGATAGTGCGACGCGCCGAGCTTGATCGCCTCGACCGCGGTGGCGATGCTTGCAAAGCCGGTGAGGACGACGACGAGGATCTCGGGGTCGTGCGCGTGGAGCGTCTGCACGCAGACGAGGCCCGACGCGCCGCCGAGCTTCAGGTCGACCACCGCGTAGCGCGGCGTGCGCTCGGCGAGCTGCTCGACGAGTTCCTCGTGGCTGGCGGCCTGCATCACCTCATAGCCGCGGCGTTCGAACGAGCGGCGGAGCGTGCGGGCGAACGTCTCGTCATCCTCGACGATCGCGAGTAACTTGGCGTCCGTCACGAGAGCGCGATCGCGGAGAGCGGCATGCGGATCGTGACTTCCGCACCGCCGCCCTCGCAGTTCACGACGGACACGCCGCCGCCCAGCTTGCGCATGACGTTGACCGCCAGGAACAGGCCGAGACCGTGGCCGGGTTCGCGCTTGCTCGACTGATAAGGCTTGCCGAAGCTCGCGAGCCGCTCCCGGCTGAAACCGGGCCCGCGGTCGCGGACGATCAGCGCGAGATTGCCGTCGCTGCGTTCGCCGCGGAACGCGACCCAGTGCGGCGAGGCTTCGGCGGCATTGTCGAGCACGTTGGCGATCACCTGTTTGAGTGCGGGGTCGGAGACGACCTGCGGATCGTCGCCGACCCGCGTGGTATAGTCGAAATCGACCGAAGGGTGCACCGCGCGCCACTCGTCGACGATCGCGTCGAGAAACTGGTGGAGCGGCATGATCTCGGGCGCCTCGCCGCGCGCCTCGCCCGCGGACAGCAGGATGCCGGTGACGATCGCCTTGCAGCGCTGGACCTCGGATTGCATCTCGACGATCTCGGCCTGGAGATCGGCGTCCTGCGCGAGCGTCGGCATGCGGCGCCAGTCCGCGAGGATGACCGCAATCGAGGCGAGCGGCGTGCCAAGCTCATGCGCGGCGCCCGACGCGAGCAGGCCCATGCGGACGATATGATCCTCCTCCGCGGCCTGCTGGCGCAGATCGGCGAGCCGCGTATCGCGCGCGCGCAGATTGCCCGTGATGCGGGTCATGAACAGCATTAGCAGCGTCGCGATCAGCATGAAGCAGAGCAGCGAGCCGATCGTGTAGAGGATGAAATACTCGCCGCTATAGTTGGGCGGCAGGATCAGCGGGTGGTAGTAGAGCGTCAGCACCCCGAAACAGCCCGCGGTGACCGCGACGATCGCCCAGCTCGACCAGCGATCGAGCAGGACTGCGCCGAGCACGACGTGGAGCAGATAGAGCGAGATAAACGGGTTGGTCGCGCCACCGGCGAGATAGAGCTGCGTCGACAACAGCCCGACGTCGAACAGCAATGCGAGCAGCAGCTGGATATTGGCACCCTTGCGCCAGCCGTACAGCGGCATGCTGGCGAGGTTCAGGCCGACGGCAGCGGCGAGCGCGGCCATCATCGGCACGAGCGGGAGATCGAAGCCGAGCCCGAAGCGCGCGAAGAGGATCGTGACGAACTGGCCCGCCACCGCGATCCAGCGCAGCGTCACGAGCTGGCGCATGTTCGCATTGCCGGTCGCGTCGGTGCGCGCGGTGGCGATCGCCAGCCAGCGTTGCCAGCCTTGGCGCGCGCCCGCCGAGGTCATGCGTCGATCGCCCCGCGCCGCTTGCGCGCATCCTGACGGACGAACACGACGAACGCGACGATCGTCATCGCGGCGAGCGCGAACCAGGTCAGCATGTAGACGAGGTGGTTGTTCGGGAAGGCGATGATCGTCTGGCCACCGACCGGGGCGGCGGTGCCCGACTTGTCCGCGTCGACGAAATAGGGCGCGACGTTGGTCAGGCCGCGGGCTGCAGCGATCGCGGCGACGTCTCGCGAATACCATTTGCCGGTGGCGGGGTCGTTGCTGCGGAGAAAACCACCGCCCGGCTCGGTGATGCGGAGATACCCGGTGATCGTGACCGGGCCGCTGGGCTTGGCGTGCGCTGCGCGCTGCTCGGGCGAGACATAGCCGCGGTTGACGAGGACGGTGAAGCCTTGCGCCGTGCGTAGAGGCGTGACGACCCAGTAGCCGCTGCCTAGCGCCGTGGCGGCGCGGACCAGAGTCTCGCGCGTGTTGTCGAGCGTCCCGTCGAGCCGGATGCGGCGATAGGCATCGCTGGGGGCGGTGATGGTGCCCCAGGAGGCGGGGCCCGGTGGGGGCGTAGGCGCGGCATGCGCGCGCGCCGCGACCTGTTCGATCAGGTTGAGCTTCCAGGCGCGGCGCTCGATCTGCCAGATGCCGAGCGCCATGAACCCGGCGAACAGCAGCAGCGCGACCAGGCCTGCGACATAGACGGCAGGGCCCGGTCGCGTGCTCATCACATGTCTGCCGCGGCCTGCATCGGCATCATGTTCGTGTTCATGTGGTACATCACCCAGATCGATCCGCTAAGCGTGATGACGACGAGGATGATCGTGAAGATCAGCGCCATCATCGTCCAGCCACCCTCCGACTTGCCGCTCATGTGCAGGAAGTAGATCATGTGGACGATGATCTGCGCGACCGCGAACACCATCACGACGAGCGCGGCGGTCGACGGGTCCTTGAACGCGCCGGTCATCACCGCCCAGAACGGGATCGCGGTCAGGATGACCGAGAGGAAGAACCCCTTGAGATAGCTGCCGCGCGTCCCGTGCGAGGCATGATCGCCGTGATCGCCATGGCCGTGATCCGCATGCGCGTCGTGCGTGTTTGCGTGGGGGTCGCTCATCGTAGGGTGCCCATCAGATAGACGAAGGTGAAGACGCCGATCCAGATGACGTCGAGGAAATGCCAGAACATGCTGAGGCACATCAGGCGACGCTTGTTCGCGGCGATCAAGCCGTGCTTCTGCACCTGCACCATCAGCGTGACGAGCCAGATCAGGCCCATCGTGACGTGCAGGCCGTGCGTGCCGACCAGCGTGAAGAACGACGACAGGAAGGCGCTACGCGTCGGCCCTGCGCCCTCATGGATGAGATTGGCGAACTCGTACATTTCGATCGACAGGAACGCGAGACCGAACAGCCCCGTGAACACCAGCCACATCTGCATGACGCGCTGGCGACCTTCCTCCATCGACAGCATCGCGAAGCCGTAGGTGATCGACGAGAACAGCAGCATCGCGGTATTCACCGCCACCAGCGGCAGCTCGAAGATCTCCTTCGGGCTGGGACCGCCGGCATAGCTGTTGCCGAGCACGGCATAGGCCGCAAACAGCACCGCGAAGATGAGACAATCGCTCATCAGGTACATCCAGAAGCCCAGCATCGTGCTGCCGCCCTCGGGATGCTCGTGCTCGTCCAGGTCGTAGAACGAGACTGGCTTGGTCTGGTTCAGACCGTCTTTCATCGGTATTGCGGACATCGCGTCAGGCTCCCTGGGTCGCGAGCTGGCGAGTGCGCGCGTCCTCGCTGGCGATCACGTCCTCGACCGGGATGTGGAAGTCGCGCTTGTAGTTGAAGGTGTGGAAAATGGTGGTGCCGAAGATGCCGGCGAGCGCCAACCCCGCGAGCCACCAGATGTACCAGATCATCGCGAACCCGAACGCCACGCTGAGCCCGGCGAGCACGACGCCCGTGCCGGTGCCGCTTGGCATGTGGATCGCCTTGAACCCGGTCAGCGGACGCACGTGCTTGCGATCCTTCATGTCGTACCAGGCATCCAGGTCGTGGACGACCGGCGTGAACGCGAAGTTATACTCCGGCGGCGGCGAGGAGGTCGCCCACTCCAGCGTACGGCCGTTCCACGGATCGCCCGTCAGGTCTGCGAGCTTCTCGCGGTTCCGGATGCTGACGAAGATCTGCATCAGGAAGGCACCGATACCGGCGGCGATCAGCGCTGCACCAAAGGCGGCGATGATGAACCAGATCTGCAGGTTCGGATCGTCGAAGTAGCGCATGCGGCGGGTCACGCCCATCAGGCCGAGCACGTAGAGCGGCATGAACGCGAAGTAGAAGCCGACCACCCAGCACCAGAACGAGATCTTGCCCCAGGTCTGGTCGAGCTTGAAGCCGAACGCCTTCGGGAACCAGTAGTTGATCCCGGCGAACATGCCGAACAGCGTACCGCCGATGATCACGTTATGGAAATGCGCGACCAGGAACAGCGAGTTGTGCAGCACGAAGTCGGCAGGCGGCACCGCGAGCAGGACGCCGGTCATGCCGCCGATCGTGAAGGTCACCATGAAGGCGATCGTCCACATCATCGGCAGTTCGAACCGGATCCGGCCCTTGTACATCGTGAACAGCCAGTTGAAGATCTTGGCCCCTGTCGGGATCGAGATGATCATCGTGGTGATGCCGAAGAACGAGTTCACGCTCGCGCCTGACCCCATCGTGAAGAAGTGGTGCAGCCAGACGAGATAGGCGAGGATCGTGATGACGAGCGTCGCATAGACCATCGAGCTGTAGCCGAAGAGGCGCTTGCCCGAGAAGGTCGAGGTGACTTCCGAAAAGATGCCGAACGCCGGCAGGACGAGGATGTAGACCTCCGGGTGACCCCAGATCCAGATCAGGTTGACGTACATCATCGGGTTGCCGCCCGAGTCGTTCGTGAAGAACGCGGTGCCGATGTAACGGTCGAGCGACAGCATCGCGAGAACCGCGGTCAGAACCGGGAAGGCGGCGACGATCAGGATGTTGGTGCACAGCGACGTCCAGGTGAAGATCGGCATCTTCATCATAGTCATGCCGGGCGCGCGCATCTTGACGATGGTCGCGACCAGATTGACGCCGGACAACAACGTCCCGATGCCCGCGATCTGCAGCGCCCAGATATAGTAATCGACACCGACGTCCGGCGAGTACGCCAGTCCAGAGAGAGGCGGCATCGCGAGCCAGCCGGTCCGCGCGAACTCACCGATGAACAGCGACATCATGACGATCACGGCACCCGCCGCGGTCATCCAGAAGCTGAAATTGTTGAGGAACGGGAACGACACGTCGCGCGCACCGATCTGGAGCGGGACGACATAGTTCATCAGGCCCGTGACCAACGGCATCGCCACGAAGAAGATCATGATCACGCCGTGCGCGGTGAAGACCTGGTCATAGTGATGCGCGGTCAGATAGCCTTCGGAGCCGTTGAACGCCATCGCCTGTTGCGCGCGCATCATGATCGCGTCGGAGAACCCGCGCAGCAGCATGACGATCGCCAGGATGATGTACATGATGCCGATCTTCTTGTGATCGACGCTGGTGAACCACTGGTTCCATAGATAGCCCCAGACCTTGAAATAGGTCAGCGCGGCGACGAGCCCGAGCCCGCCGATCGCCACCATCGCAAAGGTGGCGACGACGATCGGTTCGTGCAGCGGCAGCGACTCTAGGGTCAGGCGGCCGAAGATTGTCTTCAACAGAGTGTCGTTCATGATGGTTCTCTAGCCGTTCGCGACGGGGCGCGTGCCCGGCATGGTGGAGGGGGACAACATCGTATGATTGCGGTTGGACTGCGATCCGGGCGCGCTGTTCGCGCCGTCCCGTTTTATGTCGGCGGGTGCGGTCCAGTGATTGCCGCTACCCTTCTCGTCGGCGTCCTTCATCAAGGCGCCTTCGACCCGCTCGGACGAATCCTGCGGGCCCTTGCCGCCATTGACGCCCGGCATTGCCATGCCGGCGTGCGAGTCCCCCCCGCTTTTTCCGCCGTGCATCATCTGCGACATGCAGACCTTGCCTGGCTGGACGCACTGTTCGACGACCAGCTTGAACATGTCCGGCGCGACCGCATTGTAATAGCGCACCGGCACCTTCTCGCTCGGCTTCTCCAGTTGGAGATAGCTTGCGCGGTTCAGCCCGCCGCTGGCCTTGGCGCCGCCCTGCTTGACGCGGTTGACCCAGGCCTGGAAGCCCGCGTCGCTCACGCCGTGGAAGCGGAAACGCATGCCCGAGAAGCCCGCGCCGCTATAATTGGACGAGAAGCCCTCGTAATTGCCGGGCTTGTTGATGACCGCGTTCAGCGTCGTCTGCATGCCGGGCATCGTGTAGATCATGCCCGCGAGCGCCGGGATGTAGAACGCGTTCATCACCGACGACGACGTCATCTGGAAACGGATCGGACGATCGACCGGCGCAGCCAGTTCGTTGACCGTGGCGATGCCGTATTCGGGATAGATGAACAGCCACTTCCAATCGAGCGCGACGACCTGCACCTCGAGCGGCCTGCCCGCGCCATTGGGCCCGTTGCCCGCCTGCTGCTTGTCGATCAGGTTGCCGACCGGCACGTTGTTCGCCAGCGTCGGCGTATCCGGCTTGATCCGGCCGAGCGGACGATAGGGATCGAGCAGATGCGTGCTGGTCCAGGTCAGCGCGCCGAGCGCGATGATGATCAGCAGCGGGATGCCCCAGATCAGCAGCTCGAGGCCGACCGAGTGATCCCAGTTGGGCTCGTACTTGGCGGCCTTGTTCGACTGGCGATAGCGGAACGCGAAGAACAGCGTCATCGCGATCACCGGAATGATGATCAGCAGCATCAGCCCGGTCGAGATCAGGACGAGGTCGCGCTGTTGCACTGCGATATCGCCGGACGGCGACATCACCACCCAGTCGCAACCGCTGGTAAGCAGCGCCAACGGCAGGGCCGCCAACCATTTTCGGGCCGAAATTTTGGAGCGGGAAAGCTGTGTCACGACGGTCATCCGGTTCCCCTACGCCTGGGTTGCGCTGCACTACAGTGGACAATTTGTCCAATGGGCGCTGCACTGCAACATCGGCATGGATCTATCATCACGAGGGATAGCATAGATTACCCCTGCCCGCATCCGCCGGAACGGCGTATGATCGGGTTCGCGCCCTGAAGAGCGAGTTGAAGAATGAGTGCAAACACAGTCCCCGAGACGAGCTTCGAAGCCGATGCTCGCAGTATCCACAGCGACGGCGAACACGTCACACCAGGCGTGATCGCGATCGGCGTGGTGATCGGCCGCACCTCGGAATTCTTCGATTTCTTCGTGTTCGCGATCGCCTCGGTGCTCGTGTTCCCGACCTTGGTGTTCCCGTATGTCGACCGGTTGCAGGGCACGCTCTATTCGTTCGCAGTGTTCGCGCTGGCGTTCTTCGCCCGCCCGATCGGCACGATCATCTTCATCGCGGTCGATCGCGCTTATGGCCGCAGCGTCAAGCTGACGATCTCGATCTTCCTGCTCGGCACCTCGACCGTCGCGATGGGGTTCATCCCCAGCTACGAGTCGGCGGGCAACTGGTCGGTCGCGATCCTCGCCCTGCTGCGCATCGGCCAGGGCATCGCGCTGGGCGGCGCATGGGATGGCCTCGCGTCGCTCCTGTCGCTCAACTCGCCCGAGAAGCATCGCGGCTGGTATGCGATGCTGCCGCAGCTGGGTGCGCCGATCGGCCTGCTGGTCGCTAGCGGCCTGTTCGCGTTCTTCGTCGCGGCGCTGCCCAACGAGGACTTCTTCGCCTGGGGCTGGCGCTATCCGTTCTTCGTGGCGTTCGCGATCAACGTCGTCGCGCTGTTCGCCCGCCTCCGCCTGGTGGTGACCCCCGAATTCGAAGAGATGTACGCCAAGCGCGAGCTCGAGCCCGCGCCCGTCGTCGAGACCGTGCAGTCGCAGTGGAAGGCGATCTGGCTCGGCTCGTTCGTCCCGCTCGCCAGCTTCGCGCTGTTCCACATGGTGACGGTGTTCCCGCTGTCATGGGTCGTGCTGTTCACGCGCGAGGCGCCGGCGCGCTTCCTCGTGGTCGAGGTGATCGGCGCGGTCATCGGGATCGGTGCGATGCTCGTATCGGGGCTGCTCGCAGACCGGTTCGGCCGTCGCACGATGCTGGGCACGATCGCGGTCCTGATCGCACTGTTCGCGATCGCGGCCCCGTCGTTGCTGGGTGGCGGCGATGTCGGCGAGCGTCTGTTCATGGGGATCGGCTTCGTGCTGTTCGGCCTGTCGTTCGGCCAGTCCTCGGGCGCGATCGCCTCGACGCTCAGCCCGCAGCATCGCTATACGGGGTCGGCGCTGACGACCGATCTGGCATGGCTGTTCGGCGCGGGCTTCGCCCCGCTGGCGGCACTGCTGCTGACGAGCAAGCTGGGTCTCGCAGCGAGCGGCGCCTATCTGTTCTCGGGCGCGGTGTTCACGCTGGTCGCGCTGGGTCTGAACAAGCAGCTCGCCAAGCGCGACATCGCGCGCTGAGCTGACGAACTGACCGACTCACCAAGGGGCACCACCCCGGCGAAGGCCGGGGCCCAATTGGGGGACAGTGTTAACTGAGAGCAGCCCCGCGTTACGACGGCCTTGCCAATTGGGCCCCGGCCTTCGCCGGGGTGGTCGGTTCTGGAATGCCTTGGGTTACCGGCCCATCGTCACCCCCAGCGAACGCTGGGGTATCCCCGGCGCGGATGCCGAGCCCCGGAACGGGAAAATCTCAGCTTTTGCTGGGATGACGGCAGGAACGATCAGACCCGCCGGCGATCCAGCGCCCACGACAGCGCCCAGATCGCAAACCCAACCAGCGCCAGCGCAGTCCCGACCCAGCCGGTCGAGGGCAACCCAAACCCACCCGCAATCGCCAACCCGCCAAGCCAGGGCCCGATCGCATTCGCGGTATTGAACGCCGAGTGGTTCAGCGCCGCCGCCAGCGTCTGCGCCTCCTCGGCGACATCCATCAGCCGGGTCTGGAGGATCGTCGACAACCCTCCCCCGCACCCGATCAGCACCACGACCGGCAGGATCGCCCAGAGATGCGGCGCCGCGGGTGCATAGAGCGCGAGCGCGCCCGCCCCGAACAGCAAGGTGATCCCCGCCGCGGGCATCAGCGCGACGTCCGCCGCCTTCGCGCAGACGAGCGTGCCGATCGTCATCCCGACGCCGAACAGCGCGAACGCGACAGGGGTAAAGGCGGACGATACGCCCGTCACCTCGGTCAACGTCGAGGCGAGATAGGTATAGACGCAGAAGATGCCGCCAAAGCCGACCGCGCCGATCGCCAGCGTCAGCCACACCTGCCCGTTGCGCAGCGCCGCCAGCTCGCCGAGCGGGCTCGCATCCTTGGCAGGTCGCAGGATCGGCGCGAACCGGACCAGCATCGCCACTGTCCCCGCGGCGATGATCGCGACGATCCCGAACCCCCAGCGCCAGCCGAACCACTGCCCGATCCCATTGGCGAGCGGCACCCCCGCGATCGTCGCGATCGTCAGCCCGAGCATCATCCGCGACACCGCGCGCGACCGCTTCTCGCGCGGCACCAGCGACGCCGCGACCAGCGAGCCGACGCCGAAATAGGCGCCATGCGGCAACCCGCTCAGGAACCTCGCCAACAACATCAGGTGATAGGTCGGCGCGAGCGCGGAAAGCCCATTGGCAATCCCGAGAAACGTCATCAAGCCGATCAGCAGCACGCGCCGCTCGATCTTCGCGGCGAGCACCGCGATGGTTGGGGCGCCGACCACCACGCCCAGCGCATAGGCGCTGATCACGTGCCCCGCAGTCGGCTCGTCGATGCCGAGCCCGCGGGCGAATTGCGGCAACAGGCTCATCGCCGCGAATTCCGTGGTGCCGATCGCGAAACCACCGACCGCCAGCGCGAGCAGCGCAAGGCGAGGATTGACCGATATCGGTTCGTAACTGTCTGTCATACCGCACACTTCGCAAGTGCAGCATAATGCTTCAAGGCCAGGCGCGTGTTTAATAGAAGGGGAAGGGGCCGCCTGAACGCCCCCGCTCCCCATTTATCGATCGTTTAACGCCGCGGTGCAGCAGCGAACGCTGCCTTCAACCGCGCGATCGCCAGCGTGTTGGCATCCTGTGCACCGCGCACGACCATCCCCATGCCGAAGAACTCGTGAGTTACGCCGGGGAAGGTACGCTGTTCGACACGATCACCAGCCTTGCGCATCGCCGCGGCGAGCGTTTCACCGTCGGAGCGCAGCGGATCGATCTGCGCGTTGATGATCGTCGTCGGCGGCAGGCCGCGCAGATTCGCCTTGACCAGGTTCAGCCGCGGGTCCTGCGCGTCGGCGGGCGTCGTCTGGTAATAATGGCCGAACCATTTGAGCATCGCGCCGTTCAGCGGCTTCGCATTCGCCGAATCCATCCGCGACGGCAGCGTCATGCTGCTGTTGGCGATCGGATAGACCGACACGATGTGCAGCGGCGTGGTCAGGCGATTGTCGCGCGCGTAAATCGCGGTCGCGACCGCGAGGTTGCCGCCTGCGCTCTCACCGGCGACGGCGATCTTGCGCGGATCGCCACCCCAGGATGCGGCATTCTGCAGCGTCCAGCGATAGGCGGCGGCCGCATCGTCATGCTGCGCGGGGAACTTGAACTCGGGCGCATGGCGATATTCCACCGAGACGACGATCGCGCCGAGCTGCTTGGCGAGCAGGCGCGGTGCCGCGTCATAGGTATCGACCATCGCGATCACCCAGCCGCCGCCGTGATAATAGACGATCACCGGCAGGTTCTTGGCGTTGGCCAGCGCCGCCGGCTTGTAGACGCGCGCAAACTGCTGCGCATCGCTGCCATAGGGGATGTCGCGAGTCGTCACGGTCGCGTCGGGGGTCGCCGCCAGGCCATGCTTGATCATCACCTGCTTGGCGGCATCGGCGGCCGAAGGCTGCGTCCGCGCAACCGCTGGAGTCAGCGTCTCGATCGGCTTGCCGCCGAGTGCGGCGAGCTGGTCGAGCACGGTCTGCATGTCGGGCGCAGCCTTAGCGGGCTGCATCGCCATCGCCGGCGGCGGCGGTGGCGGCGCGGCATCGGCCGACCGGGCGGACTGAGCGAGTGCGCTGCTCGATACGGCAACGCTCATGGCTGCGATCGCGATTAGCGATGCGCGCGGTGAAAAACGGATCATGCGGTAGATTTCCTGTTGCGAGTGCCCCACTCGCCGCATCAACCCCATGCCGCGTCATCCGTTCCAAACCGCGGCCGTAACCGACCGACATGCAACGGTTTTTTACCAGAGCCAGGTCAGACTCGCTCGTCGATCGGCACGGTCAGGATGACGCGGAGGCCGGGCATGTTGTCATCATGCTCGATCGTCCCCGACAGCCCCGCGACGATCGCGGTCATCATCCGGCTGCCGAACCCGACCCGGCTCCCCGATTTGCCGCGACCCGAATCGGCCACGACGAGGCGCAGGCGATTGCGATGCTGCTCGAGCATGATGTCGATCGGGCCGGGGCGGCCGGCATAGGCATATTTGCTCGCGTTGATGACGAGCTCGGTCAGCACTAGCCCGATATTGACCGCCAGATCGGTGGCGACGAGCACCGGGGCGAGATCGAGCGTCATCTGCGCCGCCCATTCCTCGCCGAGCGACGTCTTCATGTCGCCCGCCAGCTCCTCGACATAGCGCGACAGATCGACCGACTCGACCTGGTCGTCGCGGTACAGACGACGATGTACCAGCGCGACCGCCGACAGCCTGGCCTGTGCCTCGGCGAGATGCTCCTTAACCTTGGCATCGTCGGATGACTTGGCCTGGAGCGACAGGAAGGCGGCGACCAGCTGGAGGCTGTTCTGTACGCGGTGATTGACCTCCTTCATCAGGACGTCCTTCTGCGCGATCAACGCGTCCTTGTCGGCGAGCGTGCGTTGCAGGTCGGCGTTGAGCAGCCGCAACCGCTGGTTGATATGCGCATCGTGGAATCCGCGGCGCAGCCGGTGCGCGGCCTCGATCTCCTCGCGAGTCCAGCGGCGCGATCGCCCGCTGACCGCCTGAGTCCAGGATTCGAACGAGGTCCGGGGCGTCAGCGCCGCATTCGGGTCGACCGACACCGCCTTGTGCGGGTTGCCGGCCCATTCGACCTCCTCGATCTGTTCTGCGCGGAACCACAACAGCATCGCGCCCTCGTCGACCAGCGCCAGCGCGAGCACGCCACTCGCGCACGCGCGATAGGCACGGGCACGCGGATAGAGCGATTCGAGTTCATGCGTCGCAAACGGCTCGATCCCGCCGCGCGTCCGTGCCCATTCGGCAAGATCGCGAATATCGTCGTCGGGGGGGCAGGCGCCGTCGGTATCGACGAAATGGCCCTGGACGAAGGCGAAGCCGTCGCCGTCCATCAGCATGCGCAGCTCGTCGCGCAGAGTCGTGACGATCGTCCGCGGTGCCGGATCGGTCGCCAGCTTGGGCAGGATCGCATCCTCTGCCGCACGCAGCCGCAACCGCTCGCGATACGTCTCGGCCTCTTCCTTCGCACGGATCTGCCGCGCGAGACCGCCGGCCAGTGTCGCGGATGCCGCGCGGATATCGGGGGTCAGCGCGCGCGGCGTGCCGTGGTGGCACGCGATCATGCCCCAGAGCAGCCCGTCCTTGACGATCGAGATCGACGCCGACGCCGCGACCCCCATGTTGCCGAGATAGCGCAGATGGATCGGCGAGACGCTGCGCAGCGCCACGTCGCTCAGATCGAGCGTCTCGAACCCGGTCGGCCGCAGCACCGCAGGCGCATAGGCGATCGTCGGGATCGTCCGGGTCCGGTTGCGCACGTACAGCGCCCGCGCCTGCCGGGGGATGTCCGACGCGGGGAAATGATGGTTGAGGAACGTGCCGAGGCCCGCGACCTTGTCCTCCGCCATCACGCGGCCCGCCTCGTCGTCGAGGAAGCGATAGACCATCACCCGGTCGAAGCCGGTCAGTTGCCGGAACGCGGTCGCCGCACGCTCGCACAGCGTTTGCAGATTGCTCGCGCGCTCGAACGTCATCGCCATCGCGTTGAGCCGGCCGAGCATGCCGGCCGCGGTCATCGGCTCGGCCTCGACGGGTTCGAGCTCGACGATCACATGCACCGCGCCGCGGTGGATCGTGACGTCGAACCGCTCGGTCCGCCCCACCACCGGCACCCCGGCGATCGCGACACCGGCGATCGGTTCATCGGCCGACAAAGTCGCGGCGACGTCCTGCGCCAGCAGCGCCGACAGATCGCGGCCCAGCCAGTCGGGGGCCAGCCGCGTTTCGAGATCGCCCGCGCCCGCGACGATCGCGAGAGTCGCGGCGTCGGCGACGAGCAACAGGCCGTGCGGCTGGATCGCACCGGGAATATGGATCGGCTCGCGGTCGCACGCGGTCAGGTCCAGCCCCACGTCCCCGGCAGAACTGGCAGTATCGCTCGACGCGCTCATGTAGGTGAAACTCTCCTCAAGAGCGCCGACCATGCCGCCCCCGGCGGAACAAAGCAAATACCTGCAACCGCTTACGGCATTAATCTGCGGCAAGATCGCTTGGGGCGGACTCGGCATAGCGGCGTGCGATCACCGCGCAGGCGACCAATTGCAGTTGGTGGAACAGCATCAGCGGGAGCAGGATCACGCCGACCTGCGCGGGCGGGAACAGCACGCCGGCCATCGGCACGCCCGACGCCAGGCTCTTCTTCGACCCGCAAAATTGCAGCACGATCGCATCCTCGCGCGGCAGCTTCATCAGGCGGGCCACCGCGAAGGTCAGCGCCAGCACGAAGGCGAGCAGCGCGACGCACAGCAGCCCGATCAGGATCAGGTCGCCGAGCGACAATCTGCTCCACAGCCCCTCTACCACCGCGGCACCGAACGCGCTGTAGACCACCAGCAGGATCGATCCGCGATCGACGATGGTGAGCATCGCCTTGCGCCGCGTGACCCAAGCGCCGATCCACGGCCGCAGCAGGTGCCCGGCGACGAACGGTACGAGCAGTTGCACGACGATTTTCTCGACGCCCTCGACCGAGATCCCGGCGCTGCCAGCGGTGCGCATCAGCAACGTGACCAGCGCGGGCGTGACCAGGATGCCGAGCAGGTTGGAGAAGGACGCGCTGCACACCGCCGCCGCGACGTTGCCGCGCGCGATCGCAGTGAACGCGATCGACGACTGCACGGTCGACGGCAGCAGGGTCAGGAACAACAGCCCCGCCGCGAGCGGCCCGGTGACGAACGGCAGCGCGGAGAGCCCGAGCCCGAACAGCGGAAACGCGACGAACGTCACCGCCAGCACCGCCAGATGCAGCTTCCAGTTGCGCAAGCCCGACAGGATCGCATCGCGCGACAATTTGGCGCCGTGCAGGAAGAACAGCAGGACGATGCCAATATCCGCCGCATAGCCGACGATCGTCGCGATCTCGCCACGGGCGGGCACCAGGCTCGCCAGCACCACGGTACCGAGCAGCATCAGGATGAACGGCTCGAAGACCGCGAGGAAACGCGCGATCATGCGTGCGCTTTGACGTACGCATCCAATGTCGCGAGATGACCGCTGAGCGAATCGTCGTCGAGAAAGCTTCCGAGAAAACTGTTCCGCGCAAGCGTGACGACCTGGTCGCGCGAGAGATTGCGGGCGCGCGCGGTCTGCCGGAAATTCTCGCCGATATAGCCGCCGAAATAGGCAGGATCGTCCGAATGGATCGTCGCGCGCAGGCCGAGATCGAGCATCCGGTCGATCGGATGGTTCTCCAGCCGGTCGACGTTGCGCAGCGCGACGTTGGACAACGGGCACACCGTCAGAGTCATCGCGTCACGCGCCAGCCGGGCGACCAAAGTCGGATCCTCCAGCGCGCGATTGCCATGGTCGATCCGGTCCACCTGCAGGATGTCGAGCGCCTCGTGGATATAGGCGGGCGGCCCCTCCTCGCCGGCATGCGCGCACAGCATCAGCCCGGCATCGCCAGCCGCCGCGAACACGCGGGCGAACTTCGACGGCGGATGCCCGACCTCGGACGAATCGAGCCCGACGCCGATGAACTGGTCGAGCCACGGCTCGGCCTGCGCGAACGTCTTGAACGCATCCTCCTCGTCGAGATGCCGCAGGAAGCTCATGATCAGCCCGACGCTCATGCCGTGCCTGGCCTGCGCCTCGTCGATCCCGGCGAACAGCCCGCGCGCGACCACGTCGAACGGAATGCCGCGATGCGTGTGCGTCTGCGGATCGAAGAAGATCTCGGCATGGACGACACCATCCTGTGCGACCCGGTCGAAATAGGCGACCGCGAGATCGCGGAAATCCTCCTCGGTCTGGAGCACCGCGGCGCCGGCATAATAGATGTCGAGAAAGGTCTGGAGGTTGGTGAAGCTGTATGCGGCGCGAACGTCCTCGACGCTCTTGAACGGGATCGCGACCTTGTTGCGCTCGGCGAGCGCGAACATCAGTTCGGGCTCGAGGCTGCCCTCGATATGAAGGTGGAGTTCGGCCTTGGGCAGGTTCGTGATGAAGTCGCCGTTCATAAAGGGTGGGGTCATGATCCGTCCTGTCGCTTGGGTCGCGTCGGCTGCAACCATTCCGCGTGCCATGCACTACCGCAAGTGCGAAAGCCGTTGCATGACAATCCTGTCACGTTACCGAGCGCGCAACCCCACGCTAAGGACACCCTCGATGCCCACAGGACTGGTCGCACTGCTCGACGACATTGCCGGGATCACGAAGCTCGCCGCCGCGAGCCTCGACGATGTCGCAGCGGCCACCGGCAAGGCGGGCAGCAAGGCGATCGGCGTGGTGGTCGACGATGCGGCGGTGACCCCGCGCTACATGGTCGGTTTCGAACCCAAGCGCGAACTGCCGATGATCTGGAAGATCGCGCTGGGCTCGTTCCGCAACAAGCTGGTCTTCATCCTCCCCGCGGCACTTGCGCTGAGCGCGTTCGCGCCGTGGTTGCTGACGCCGTTGCTGATGCTCGGCGGCACCTACCTCTGCTTCGAGGGCGCCGAGAAGATCCTAGAGGCCGTCGGTGGCGGTCATGCCGAGGAAGAGGTTGACGTCCCGACCGACGCAAAGGCGCTGGAGGACCAGAAGGTCTCGGGCGCGATCCGCACCGACTTCATCCTGTCGGCCGAGATCATGGTGATCGCGCTGTCGGACGTCGCGACCAAGCCGATCTGGGAGCAGGCGATCGTGCTTGCGCTGGTCGGCATCGTCATCACGATCGCGGTGTATGGCGTGGTCGCGCTGATCGTAAAGATGGATGATATCGGGCTCCACCTCGCACAGCGCAGCAGCGCGCCGGTGCAGGCGCTCGGGCGTGGTCTCGTGAAGGGCATGCCGCTCGTCATGTCCGCGCTGTCGGTGATCGGCACCGCCGCGATGGTCTGGGTCGGCGGGCAGATCATCGTCCACGGGATCGAGGAGTTCGGCCTCACGACGATTCCGCACTGGATCCACGATACCGCGCAGGCCGCTTCGCACGAGGTGCCGTTCGCGCAGGGCGCCGTGAACTGGGCGCTGAACGCGTTCTTCTCCGGCATCGTCGGGCTGATCCTCGGCGGCGCGATCGCGCTGGGCCTGCATGCGGTGAAAAAGCCCAAGGCGCACTGAAATGCAGGACCGTGAAGACCGCGGGTCGGGCCTAGCCGCACGACCCCGGTAAAGGACTGGACGGCTGGCCTTTCTGACGATTACACCTTGTGACATCGTCTCTCAGCCGGAAGGCCCTTCCTTGATCCGCAAGCTTCTCGTCGCATCCCTGCTCGCGTCTGCACTTCCTGCGGTGGCGCAGGTCCCCGCCGGCAATACCGCACCGCAGCCGGTCCCGTTCGTCGACACGATCCCCGACGCGGTCGACACCCCCTATCCCGGCACGCTGCTGCTCGACGTCGATGCGACCGATACCGAGCGCGGCATCTTCCGCGTGAAGGAGACGATCCCGGTCGCCAAGTCCGGGCCGATGGCGTTGCTCTATCCGAAATGGCTCCCCGGCGCGCACAGCCCCCGCGGCGAGATCGAGAAGCTCGCCGGCCTCGTAATTCGCGCGAACGGCAAGATCCTCCCCTGGACGCGCGATCCGGTCGATGTGTTCGCGTTCCACATCGATGTCCCCGCGGGCGCCAGGACGCTGGTCGCCGAATTCCAGTTCATCTCCGCGACCAAGGGCGACCAGGGCCGCATCGTGATGACGCCGACGATGGTCAGCCTGGAGCCGAACCTCGTCAGCCTGTATCCGGCCGGCTATTACACGCGCCAGATCCCGATCAAAATGACCGCGACCTATCCGGCGGGCTGGACCGCCGCGGGCGCGGTGCCCGCCAAGGTGTCGGGCTCGACCTACAGCTACGACACGACCAACTATGAGATCCTGGTCGATTCGCCGACGCTCGCGGGCAAATACGGGAAAGTCTGGCCGCTCTCCCCGCGCGTCGATCTCAACGTCTTCGCCGACAGCCCCGACCAGCTCGCCGCCAAGCCGGAGCAGATCGATGCGCACAAGCGGCTCGTCGACCAGGCGGTCAAGACGTTCGGCGCGCAGCATTATGATCGCTACGAGTTCCTGCTGTCGATCACCGATCAGCTCGGCGGCATCGGCCTCGAGCATCATCGCAGCTCGGAGAACGGCGTCCGCCCCGGCTATTTCACCGACTGGGATACGACGTCGGCCGCGCGCAACCTGCTGCCGCACGAATACACTCATAGCTGGGACGGCAAGTTCCGCCGCGGCGCGGACCTGTGGACCCCCGATTTCCGCACGCCGATGCGCGATTCGCTCTTGTGGGTGTATGAGGGGCAGACGCAGTTCTGGGGCTATGTCCTCCAGGCGCGCTCGGGCCTTGTCAGCAAGCAGGACACGCTCGACGGCTATGCCTCGATCCTCGGCATCTACGACAGCGCAAAGGGGCGCGAATGGCGTCCGCTGATCGACACGACCAACGATCCGGTGATCTCGGCGCGCAAGCCCAAGGGCTGGACCAGCTGGCAGCGCTCGGAGGATTATTACAACGAGGGGCTGATGGTCTGGATGGAGGTCGACGCGATGCTCCGCCAGAAGTCGGGCGGGACCAAGTCGATCGACGATTTCGCGCGAGCCTTCTTCGGCGTTCGCGACGGCGATTATGGCGAGCTCACCTACACCTTCGCCGACGTCGCCAAGACGCTCGACGGCATCGTGCCGTATGACTGGGCGACGTTCCTCAACACGCGCCTGACCGAGACGGGCAAGCCCGCGCCGATCAACGGCTTTGCGATGAACGGCTACAAGCTGGTCTACGGCCCCGAGCAGAGCCCGTATCTCAAGCAGGTCGAAAAGACGCGCGGCACCGATGTCAGCTATTCGCTGGGCATGGTGATCAACAAGGACGGTGTCGTGACGTCGTCGATCTGGGACAGCCCCGCGTTCAAGGCCGGCCTCGACGTCGGTACCGAGATCGAGGCGGTCAACGCCGAGGCCTATTCGTCAGACCGCATCAAGGCGGCGATCCTGGCGGCCAAGGGCACCAAGGAGCCGATCCGGCTTACTGTGAAGAACAACGACCGTTTTCGCGATATCACGCTCGATTACCATGACGGCCCGCGCTATCCGCGCCTGCAGAAGGTGGGTAATGGTGACGGCGGGCTGGACAGGCTGCTGATGCCGCGCTGACCAGCAACAAGTTTACCGGTGCCGGTCGCTCCCCACATCGTGGAGCGCCGGCATCGTCATATCGAAAGGACCGCCATGCGTATCGATCTCATCCCGACCGGCAAGAACCCGCCCGAAGACCTGAACGTCATCATCGAAGTGCCGACCGGCGGCGAGCCCGTGAAATACGAGTTCGACAAGGCTTCGGGCGCTCTGTTCGTCGACCGCATCCTGCACACGCCGATGCGCTATCCCGCGAACTATGGCTTCGTGCCGCACACGCTGAGCCCCGATGGCGATCCGCTCGACGCGCTCGTGATCGCGCGCTCGCCGTTCATCCCGGGCTGCGTCGTCCGCGCGCGCCCGATCGCGGTGCTCAACCTCGAGGACGAGGCCGGCGGCGACGAGAAGCTCGTCTGCGTACCCGTCGATTCGGTATTCCCCTATTACGCCAATATCGGCGAGCGTGCCGACATGCCCGAGATCGTGTTCGAGCAGATCGAGCATTTCTTCACCCACTATAAGGACCTTGAAAAGAAGAAGTGGGTCCGGGTCGGCAAGTGGGGCGACGCCGACGAGGCCAAGCGCGTCACGATCGAGGCGATCGAGCGCTACGAAGCCGAAAAGGCCAAGGGCGAAGAGCCAATGGACGCGGACGAAACCGCAGGGCGCTGATCGCCTGTCTCCCTCTCCCTGAAGGGGAGAGGGAAGCGGCCCGCGGCACTTGCCGTGGGAAGGGTGAGGGCACGGTGACGTCGCGTGCCCGCACCTACCGCCCCGCCAGCCGTACCAGAGCCTCCCCGGACATCCGCTGGATCGTCCAGTCCTCCATCCCGACCGCGCCGACCTTGCGATAAAAGGCGATCGCGTCGGCATTCCAGTCGAGCACCGACCATTCGAACCGCGCGCAGCCGCGATCGAGCGCGATGCCGGCAAGATGCGCCAGTAGCGCACCCCCGACCCCCTGCCCGCGCGCATCGGGCGTCACGTACAGATCCTCGAGATACAGCCCGCGCTTGCCCGTCCAGGTCGAGAAATTGTGGAAGAACAACGCGAACCCGAGCGGGCCGTCCGCGCTCTCCGCGATCAGCGCCTCCGCCGCCGGCCGCTCGCCGAACAGCGCCTCCGCCAGCATCGGCTCGGTCGCCTCGACCGCATCCGGCTCGCGCTCGAACGCGGCGAGTTCGCGCACGAAGCGCAGGATCGTGCCGACATCGGCGCGGGTGGCGGAACGGATAAGCGTCATACGGTAGCCTCGATCGATGTTTGCGCGATGTCACGCCGCCGCGCCGCGTACAGGCACGCGACGACGATGACCGCCGCGCCCGCCAGCGTAAACGCCGATACCCGCTCGCCGAACACCAGGAAACCCAGGCCCGCGGCATAGACGAACGAGGTGTATTCGGTGGTCGCCAGAAACCCCGTGTCACCGTGCGCATAGGCCCAGCCGAGCAGCCACAACGACGCGGTCGCCAGCCCCGCGGCGAGCACCAGCTTGGGCCATGACGCAGCCTCGGGCACCACCGCGAGCCATGGTGCCGCCAGCGCGAGCGTCGCGGTGATGACGAGCGCTTGGAAGAACGCGATTTCGCCCGGCCGTGCCGCCTGGCTCTGCAACCGCGCGATCACCAGGTTCACCGCATACAGCACCGCCGAGCCGAGGATCGAGAGCGTGCCGAGCAACGTCTCGGGCCCGGGCACCTCGCGTCCCTGCCCGATCATCACGACCACTACGCCGCCCAGCGCGGCGATCGACGCGACGACCGTCTTCCACCCGACTCGCTCGCCCAGCGTCACCGCCGCGAGCAGCAGCGCGAGGATCGGCGCGATGTAGGTCAGCGAAATCGCCTGTGCCATCGGCACGCGCGCGAGCCCCCAGAAGAACAGCACCGCCATCGCCGTCGTCACCAGCCCGCGCGCGCAGTGCAGCTTGAGCGCGCGCGCCGACGGCCGCCCGCTCCTGCCGAGCTTCCACGCGACCGCCCCCAGCCCGACGCTCACCATCTGCCGCCACAGCAGCGCATTATAGACCCCGATCGCAAGCACGAGCGACTTCATCACCGCGTCCATCATCGAGAACAGCCCGATGCCGAGCGCGGCCACGGCGAAGGCCAAGGCGGGGGAAACAGTGCGAGAGGTCATCGGAAAAGGCGGATATCCAGATCAAGCCCGAGCGTCACCCAAACCGTGTCACCGGTCCATAAGGTCGCCGCCTGATCTATTGCCAGCGCCAGGCAGACCCGGTCGGCGATCGACACGTTCTTGCCTTTGACGACAGGCCAAAGGTCTGCCGCGATCTTGGCCTGGCTCGCGGTGAAGGGCATGATGACGATCTCGAGTCGGTCGAGGTTCGCGATCACCGCATCGACGTCCGACACAATCTCGAACAGCTTGCTGCGGACCTCGACCAGATTGACGCTGGACAGCATCGCGCCTCGCGCATGCTCGATCACGACGTCCGCGCCGGTCTCGTTCTTCAGGATCGCCAATATAGTCGACGCGTCGAAAACGACGGTCACGCGGTGTGCCGCGTCCGCCAGTCCTCGATCTCGGTGTTCTCGCGGGCCGCTGCGGCGCGACGTTCCGCCAACAGTTCATCGACCAGATTACGATCGGCTGGCTTTGCCATCGATCTGAACTCGGACTGCACCTCGCGTACGACCTGCGCGTAGGTCTTCATCGACAGTCCGCCATCCGGATTAATCTCGATGACCAGCGAATCGCCATCTTCGATCCCCGCATCGCGGCGCAGTTCGAGGGGCAGGACGATCTGCCCACTGACGACTTTAGCGTGATAGGTCATGATCACCTCCAGCGAGGGGGCACCCTACCACGCCGCCTATTCCGCCGCCACCGGCACCAATGCTGCCATCGCCTCGTCCGCAGCCTCGATCTCCGCGGCCTTGGCCTCGACCAGCTTGACGATGTGATCGACCATGTCGGCGTCTTGGACGTGGTGGTCGGTGACGCCCGACAGATACACCATATGCTTGCCGTTGCCGCCGCCGGTGATGCCGATATCGGTCTCGCGCGCTTCGCCCGGACCGTTGACGACGCAGCCGAGCACCGACAGCGACATCGGCGTGCGGATATGCTGCAACCGCTCCTCGAGCGCCTGGACGGTGCGGATCACGTCGAAGCCCTGCCGCGCGCAGCTTGGGCACGAGACGACGCGGACGCCGCGGTTGCGGATGCCGAGCGCTTTCAGAATCTCGAAGCCGACGCGCACTTCTTCCTCGGGCTCGGCGGAGAGCGAGACGCGGATCGTGTCGCCGATGCCGTACCAGAGCAGGCTGCCCATCCCGATCGCCGACTTCACCGTGCCGCCGACGAACCCGCCCGCCTCGGTGATGCCGAGATGCAGCGGGCAATCGACCTGTTCGGCAAGCTGCTGATACGCCGCCACTGCGAGAAACAGGTCGGACGCCTTCACCGCGACCTTGAACTCGTGAAAATCATGGTCCTGGAGCAGCTTGATGTGATCCATAGCCGACTCGACGAGCGCATCGGGGCACGGCTCGCCATATTTCTCGAGCAGATGGCGCTCGAGGCTGCCGCCGTTGACGCCGATGCGGATCGCGCAGCCATTCGACTTGGCCGCGTCGACGACTTCCTTCACGCGGCTTGCCGAGCCGATGTTGCCCGGGTTGATCCGCAGGCACGCCGCGCCCGCGTCCGCCGCTTCCAGCGCGCGCTTGTAGTGGAAATGGATGTCCGCGACGATCGGCACGCGGCTCGCGCGGACGATCTGCTTCAGCGCGGTGGTCGATTCGACGTCGGGGCAGCTGACGCGGATGATGTCGACGCCCGCCTCTTCGCAGCGGCGGATCTGGTCGACGGTCGCCTTGACGTCGTCGGTCGGCGTGTTGGTCATCGTCTGCACGGTGACGGGCGCGTCGCCGCCGACGGGGACGTTGCCGACCATGATCTGGCGGCTCGTGCGGCGGGTGATATCGCGCCAGGGACGAAGGGACATGAAGATTCCTCGTGGGTTCGCATCGGTATATAGCGTCCCGCGCCGCGGAACGGAACATCGCTGGCGGCGATCGCGAACGTAAGCCATAAGTTGCGCACGCCCATCCTTGTCCTGCCAGGAGTTCCGTCGATGACACTGTCCCTCTACGATGCGACGATCCCGTCGAACCTGCAGATCCTTCGCGCGGTCGACGCGCTGCTCGACAAGGCCGAGGCGTTCGCCGCCGAGCGCGGCATCGCCCCCGACGCGCTGATCAACGCCAAGCTTGCCGACGACATGCTGCCGTTCGGCTATCAGGTGAAATCGTGCGCGGTCCACTCGGTCGGCGGGATCGAGGGCGTCCGCTGCGGGACCTTCTCGCCCGATACGTCCCCCTGGCCGACCGATTTCGCCGGGCTCCACACGCTCCTGCGCGGTGCGATCACGACGCTGGAGGCGATCGACCGCGAGACGTTCGACGTGCTCGCGGAGAACGACACGAAGTTCGAATTCGGCACGTTCGTGATGCCGTTCACCGGCGCGAACTTCCTGCTGTCGTTCTCGCAGCCCAATTTCTATTTCCACGCCACGACGGCGTACGCGATTCTGCGCGCGCAGGGCGTACCGCTCGGCAAGCGCGACTTCATGGGCATGCCGCGCATGAAGGGGTGAGCGGCCGAATCCCGTAAACGATCCTCCCCCGCCAGGGGGAGGTGGCTGGCACTTGCCAGAAGGAGGGGGAGGTAAGCGATGACGGATGTTCCGTGTCCTCCCCCTCCGTCACCTTCGGTGCCACCTCACCCTGGCAGGGGAGGATTGGAGAAAGACCACCTCACCCGTCCCGCGCTTGCGGCACTGCCCCCCGCCCCCTAGGGCGCTGCGATGACCCGGCATTACGGCATGGACTGGCTGCGGATCGGCGCGTTCGCGTTGCTGATCCTCTACCATATCGGCATGGTCTTCGTGCCGTGGAACTTCCATGTGAAGTCGCTCCATGTCGAGGACTGGGTGCGGCTGCCGATGCTGGCGAGCAACGCGTGGCGGCTGATGCTGCTGTTCGTCGTCTCGGGCTATGCCAGCCGCGCGCTGCTGAACCGGTCGCGCGGCACGGGCGCGTTCTTCGCCAATCGCTGCTACCGGCTGCTCGTGCCCTTGCTGTTCGGCATCGCGGTGATCGTGCCGCCGCAACCCTGGGTCGAGCTGGTCACCAAGCATGGCTATGCCGGCAGCTATCTGACGTTTTGGGCCCACGACTATTTCCGCTTCGGCAAGCTCGCCGGGCTGTCGCTGCCGACCTGGAACCATCTTTGGTTCGTGGTCTATCTCTGCGTCTACACGACGATGCTGACGGTCGCAGTGCTGGTCGTGCGGGGCGATGCGCTGCAACGCGCGTTCGACCGGATCTTCGGCGGCTGGGCGGTGCTCGTCGTGCCGATCGCCTGGCTCGTGTTCGTCCATGCCTGGTGGTTGCGCATGGTCGGCGAGACGCAGGCGCTGTGGGGCGACTGGATCGCGCATGTCACCTATTTCCCCGCCTTCCTGTTCGGGTTCGGCCTCGCGCGGTCCGAGCCAGCGATGGCGGCGATCGGGCGCTGGTGGAAGACGGGCGCGATCGCCGCGGTGATCGGCTATCTCTGCGTCATCGGCGTCGAGCTCCGCTGGCCGGCGGATGTCGTCACGCCGCGCTGGGTTTATACGCCCTACGGTATCGCGCACGCGCTCGAACAATGGGGCGCGATCATCGCGCTGATCGGGATCGCCGAACGCCACTGGAACCGCGACCATCGCTGGCGCCCGGTGCTGACCGAGGCGGTGTTCCCGTTCTACCTGATCCACCAGACGATCATCGTGCTCGTCATGTACGCGCTGCTCCCCGCCGGATTGCCCGGCTGGGCGGAGTTCGCCTGCCTGCTCGCCGCCACGATCGTCGGCTGCATCGCCTTCTACCGGATCGGCCGCGGCATCGCGCCGCTCCGTCCCCTCATCGGCCTGCGCGCCCTCCCCTCGAAAGACTCAGCATGACCTGGACTCTCGTTATCCACGGCGGCGCCGGCAAACTCGACAGCGAGATGGTCTCGCCTGAACAGGATAAGGGCGCGCGCGCCGGGCTCGGCCGGGCACTCGACGCCGGGTCCTCGGTACTCGCGGGCGGCGGCAGCGCGCTCGACGCGGTAGAGGCCGCGGTCCGCGTGCTGGAGGACGATCCGCACTTCAACTCGGGGCGCGGCGCGGTGTTCACGCATGACGGCGCGCTCGAGCTCGACGCCGCGATCATGGACGGGCGCACGCGTGCCGCCGGGGCCGTCGCGGCGGCCACCGCCACGCGCAATCCGGTCGGCCTGGCCCGTGCGATCCTCGACGACGGCCGCCACGTCTTCCTCGCCGGCAAGGGCGCGGATGCGTTCTCGCGCGATCGTGAATTGCCGCAAGCCGATGCCGAATGGTTCGCGACCGAAGAACGCCGCCGCCAGTTCGCCGAGTTCCAGGCCGATGGCGGCGGGTTCGACGTCGACATGAAATACGGCACCGTCGGCGCGGTCGCGTGCGACACGCACGGCCATGTCGCCGCCGCCACCTCGACCGGCGGCGTCACCGGCAAGCGCTGGGGCCGGATCGGCGATACGCCCGTGATCGGCGCGGGCACCTTCGCGGACGATCGCGCCTGCGCGGTCTCGTGCACCGGCTCGGGCGAGTTCTTCCTGCGCATCGGCGTCGGCCATGAGATCGCCGCACGCGTCCGCCTTTCGGGCGAATCACTGCAGGTCGCCGCCGACGCCGTGCTGGCCGAAGTGAAGGCGCTCGGCGGCACCGGCGGGGTGATCGTCGCGGGGCCGGACGGCGCCATGGCATGGGGCTTCAACACCGTCGGCATGTATCGCGGCACGGCATCGTCCGCGGGTAGCCGGATCGTCGCGATCTACGCTAACGAGCCGGCATGAAGCGCTTTATCCTCGCCGCGGCATCGTCCGCGCTGGCCGTTACCGGCCTCGCCTCCCCCGCCACCGCGTTCTGGGAGTACGGCCACCAGACCGTCGCGCAGATCGCCTATGCCAACGTCACGCCGAAGACCAAGGCCGCGATCCGCCGGCTGCTCGCGCAACAGGCGTTGCTCGACACGCCCGAATGCCCCGCGGGCACGATCGAGCAGGCGAGCGTCTGGGCGGACTGCATCAAGCCGCTGAAAACCGCCGACGGCGAGTCGCGGTTCGGGTTCGCGTATAGCTGGCACTACCAGAACGCCGACGTCTGTGCGCCGTTCGACCTCACGCCCGCGTGCAAGGACGGCGACTGCGTGTCGGCGCAGATCGACCGCGACGTGACGCTGCTGCGCGATCGCGCCACTGCGCCGAAGGACCGCGTCCAGGCGTTGGCGTTCCTGATCCACTTCGTCGGCGATCTTCACCAGCCGCTTCATGCGGGCGATCGTCACGACAAGGGCGGGAACGACGTGAAGGCGGATTACGGTATCTACGGCCCCGCGCGGTTCAACCTGCATTCGATCTGGGACGGCCCGCTGGCCGAGCGCGCGATCTCGACGCCGCCCTCGCTGGTACGGCGCTATCCGGCGGCCGAGCGCGCGAAGATCGGCGCGGGGACGGTCACCGACTGGAGCCGGGAGAGCTGGGCGGCCTCGCATACCGCCTATGCGGCGGCGCTCGGCGGGGACGCGTGCGGTACGGTGCCGGCGCGCGTAGAAATGGATGACGCGACGATCGCGAAGATGGTGCCCGTCTCGCGCGAGGAGATCCGCCGCGGGGGGATCCGCCTAGCGAAACTGCTCGACAAGGCGCTGGGCTGACCGACTTACCCTCTCCCCTCCGGGGAGAGGGAGGGGCCCGCGTGCTCTTGCGCGTGGGAGGGTGAGGGGCGTCAGGCTCGGGACGCGTATCCCAAAACCCCTCACCCTCCCGTCGCCTTAGCCTCCTCCTTCCCTCTCCCCGGAGGGGAGAGGGACACGCAATCTCAGTTCAGCACCACCGTGACCGCGCGGCGGTTCGCCGCCCAGCTCTGGTCGTCCGAGCCCATCGCCACCGGGCGCTCCTTGCCATAGCTGATCGTCGTCATCCGCGACGACGACACGCCGCGCGCCGCCAGATAGTTCTTCGTCGCGTTCGCGCGGCGATCGCCGAGCGCGAGATTATATTCGCGCGTGCCGCGCTCGTCGGCATGGCCTTCGATCGTGATCCGCTGGTTCGGGAACTTGGCCAGCCACTGCGCCTGGCTGTCGAGGATCGCGCGCGCGGTCGGATCGATGTCGTACATGTCGAGCGCGAAGTTCACCGTGTTCGAGCTGACCGAGCGCTGGAAGTCGGCATCCGACCCCGGCACGATCGCACCGCCGACATTGCCATTGTTCATCCCCGCATTGGGATCGACCGAGCCGCTATTGTCGACCGGTGCGGGCGGCAGCACCGCGGGGCGCTTCTTGGCACAGCCGGACACGGCGATCAGCGCGGTGCACGCGAGCAAGATGTTGGAAAGCTTCGACATAGATAGTCTCCCGTAGAAAATCACGTTTCCCCGTTATGCCCCCATAGCAGGTTTAGGGCCGCAGCGGGCCCCAAGCCGGATCCGAGCCGTCGAGCGGCGTCGGGATCTTGCGCTCGTTGACGCCCGTCAGGTCGACCGACCAGAGATCCGCCTTGCCGCCGCTGCCGCGCCCCGAGCGATAGAAGTTGATCACGCGCCCGTTCGGAGACCAGCTCGGCCCCTCGTCCTGCCAGTCGTTGGTCAGCAGCTTCTCGCCGCCGCCGCTGGGGCTCATGATCCCGATCCGGAACCCGCCGCCGAGCTTGGTGAAGGCGATGAGGTCGCCGCGCGGGCTCCACACCGGGGTCGCATAACGCCCGCCGCCAAAGCTGATCCGCTGCTGGTTCGACCCGTCCGCGTTCATCACGTAGATCTGCTGCCCGCCCGAGCGATCGCTCTCGAACACGATCTTCGAACCGTCGGGCGAATAGCTGCCGCCGGTATCGATCCCCGGCGAATTCGTCAGCCGCTGCGGCGTGCCGCCCTGCGACGACACGCGGTACACGTCGGTGTTACCGCCCTGCGCCATCGAGAACAGGATGTTGCGGCCATCGGGCGAGAAGCGCGGCGCGAACGTCAGGTTGGCGTTCGCCACTACGAGGCGCTGCTTACCCGAGCCGATATCGTAGACATAGATCGCCGGGCGATTGTTGAGATAGCTCATATAGACGATCGACTGCTGGTTCGGCGCGAACCGCGGCGTCAGCACGATCGACTGCCCGTTGGTCAGGAAGCGGTGGTTGGCGCCGTCCTGGTCCATGATCGCGAGCCGCTTGATCCGGCGCCCCTTGGGCCCCGTCTCGGACACATAGACGACGCGGCTGTCGAAATACGCGCCTTCTCCGGTCAGCCGGGTATAGACCATGTCGGCGCATTTATGGCCTGCGCGACGCCAGTCGGACGGCGGCACGACGAACCCGGTCCGCGTCAATTCGGCCTTGGACGACACGTCGTACAGATAGCAGCCGACCGTCAGATTGCCGTCGCCATTCGCGCGGATGAAGCCCTGCACCAGCGCCTGCGCGCCCGTGCTGCCCCAATAATCGAACCCCGGCGCGGTGACTTCGGGAAAGGTGATCGGGCGCAGCTGGCCCGGCGACAACGGTGTGAACAGCCCCGAATTGCGCAGATCGTTGGTGACGATATCGGCGAGCTGTCGGCCGAGCACGTCGGTCGATCCCGCCGGCGTCGAGACGACCGCGGCGGTCGGCATCACGGGAATCGCGATCGGCATCGGCGCGGAGATGCCGCCGGTGACGTCGACCACGAGGCCGCCGGACTGGTCGCCGGCTGGGGCTGGTGCGGCTGGGTCAGCGGGGGCTTGCTGGGGTGCCGGCGCGGGTGCGTCCTGTGCGGAGGCGGCGCTGCCGGACACGAACGCGAGCAAGCCGACCGAGGCGAGGATCGATCGAGCCTTACGTCTGCCCAATACAGCCCCCACCCCGGCGAAGGCCGGGGCCCAATTGGGGGACGCCGCTGAGGGCGCGTTGCGCATCATTACATCGGCCTTCCCGTTTGGGCCCCGGCCTTCGCCGGGGTGGGGTTTCTCAACGGGAAGCGCCGTGCGTGAAGGGCGAAAACCCAGATCGAATCGAGTCATAACGGACATCCTCAGCCGGGAAGTTTGTAGCGCAGGCTGAAATTGCTCCAGCCATTCTGCACGTCATACAGGTCGTCGGGCAAACCGCGCAGCGGCGAGCACCCGACAAAGGTCGCGATCGCCAGATCGTCGACGCGGTCGACATAGCGTCGGTTGTCGTCGTCGACGCCGGCATGGCCGCTGATCGTCGGCCGCGACTTGAGCGTGCCGTCGCGGTTGAGCTTCAGGTTGATCGTGACGCGGATCCGCTCGGCGCCCGGCCCCGGCGTGACCTGGCGGTTGGCGCAGGGCTGCACCTGGCGCAGGATCGCCGAGCCGATATTGGCCGCCGCCTGCGCGCCGAGCTTGGCGGCCTTGGGCGCCTCCGACTTGCTCGGCGACGGATCGGCGGACAGCCCCTTCAGGAAATTGTCGCCGAGCCGCGAGCCGCGCGGCCGCGACGTCTTGGCCTCCGCGGTCGAGCCGCTGCCCTTGGTCGCGGACGGCTTGGCGGGCTTGGCCGACGATGCGGACGCCGTCTTGCCCGACGTGGCGGACGTCTTGGCCGGCGCGGCACTCGGCTTGGCCGCGGACTTGGTCGGCGCAGCCTTCGCCGGTGCAGCCTTTGCAGGCGCGGACTTGGTGGGCGGCGCTTTCGTAGGCTTGGGCTGCGGCTTCACGACAGGCTTGGCGACCGGCGCCGGCTTCGCAGCGGGCTTCGGTGGCGCAGGCTTGGGTTTGGGCTGCGGTTTCGGCGCGGGTTCCGGGGCCGGCTGCGGCTTGGGTGCAGGCTTGGGTGGCGCGGGCTTCGGCTGCGGCGCAGGCGGGACCGGATCGGGCTGCGGCTCGGGCTCGGCCTCTTCTGGCGCCGGCGGCGCAGCATCCTCGGGCCCCCCCTCGTCCGGCGCGATCGACTGGGCGGGCGCTTCGGTCGATTGCGGCGCGGTCGCCTCGAGCGCGACGTCGGGGACGAGACTCACGTCGATCGGCTGCTGCTGGATCTTCGGCGGTTCGGGCGCATCGAGAAACCCGACCGACAACAGGCCGAACAGCACGACATGCCCCACCAGCGCGACGCCCAGGCCGATCTTCTCCGAGCGATCCATCAGCCGAGCGCCATCAGTTCTGATTACCCTCGACGGTCACCAGCGCGACCCGGTTCAGCCCGGCGCGGTTGAGTTCACCCATCACGCGCATCACGCGGCCGTAATCGAGCTTCCGATCCGCGCGCAGCAGCACCTGCGGCTCGTCACCGACCGCGCGGCTGGCGGCGATCGATGCGAGCCGGATCGGCAGCGCGTCGTCGGTCACCTGGTCCTTGTCGATGAACAGCGCGCCGGTCTCGTCCATCGAGATCTCGACGGGCTTCTGCTCCTGGTCGAGCGCCTTGGCGCGCGCGTCGGGCAGGTTCACCGGCACGCCCGCGGTCATCAGCGGCGCGGTCACCATGAAGATGATCAGCAGCACCAGCATCACGTCGACCAGCGGCGTGACGTTGATATCCGCCATCGGCGCGCGCCGCCCACGCCCGCGCGACGAAGGAAGGTTCATCGCCATCCTACTCCCCTCCCGCTCGCGGGAGGGGTCGGGGGAGGGCAGTGCCGCAATTGCCACGCGCTGAGGAAGAAGCAGAAGCCCCTCCCCTAGCCCCTCCCGCAAGCGGAAGGGGAATAAGACGGGCGCTCATCGCGACCCGTCCAGCTGGCGGCTCAGCGTCGTGTGGAAGCCGTCGGCGAACCGGTTGAGACTGGCCTCGATCCGGTTGATGCCGTGGCTGAACCGGTTGTACGCGATCACCGCGGGGATCGCCGCGAACAGCCCGATCGCGGTCGCGAACAGCGCCTCCGCGATGCCCGGCGCCACCACCGCCAGCGACGTGTTCTGCGCCGCGGCGATGCTGGTGAAGCTGCGCATGATGCCCCATACCGTGCCGAACAACCCGACGAACGGCGCGACCGAGCCGACCGTCGCGAGCACGTTCAGCCGGTCCGACAGCTTGTCGATCTCGCCTGCGACCGCGGCGCCCATCGTGGTCGCCAGCCGCTCGCGCGTGCCGCTCTTGTCGATCGTGCCGCCCGCGGTCGAGCGCCGCCATTCGGTCACGCCCGCCGCGAACACGCGCGCGGACGGCAGCTCGCTCTCGCCCTCGGCCTTGTAGAAGACGTCGATATCCTCGGCCTTCCAGAAATCGCGCTCGAACCGGGTCATGCCTTTGCGCGTCTTGCCGATCCGCCGCCAGAACGCGACGATCAGCGCCCAGGTCCAGATGCTGGCGAGCAGCAGCCCGATCATCACGCCCTTCACCACCCAGTCGGCCTGGAGGAACAAGTGGATCGGCGACAGCGTCGCGCTATCCATAGTCAACACCGGATTCATGCTTCCCCCTGCCAGACAAGGCGTTCGTAAATATCGATCCAGGCGCGCGGCTGGCGGCGCGGGCGGCCATTGGGGGCGACCAATGCCGCCACCAATTCCGCCTCGGCCAAGACAAGCCCGTCGCGCATGACTCTTTGATGAATGGCGACCCCGGCTGCACGCACCTGCGTCATCCGCGAGACGACGATCAACGCGTCGTCGAGCCGGGCCGGTGCGGCATAGCGGATCGCCAGATTCGCGATCGCATAGGATCCTTCGCCCGCCTCGAACGCCGCGCGCTGGTCGATCCCGCCGAGCCGCAGCATGTCCGAGCGCGCACGCTCCATGTAGCGCAGGTAATTGGCGTGATAGACCGCGCCCGACAGATCGGTATCCTCGAAATAGACGCGCACCGGAAAGCGGTGCTCGCGCCCTTCGAAGCGGCCTTCCGCCGGACGATCTGAAACCTCAGCCATTCCCGCGGCTGTTAACCCAGTCTTTGCAGGGAAGCCAAGCTTTGCTGCACATGGCCGCGATACGGGGCGATACTATCCTCCCCGGAAAGCGGGGGAGGATTTCCGTCGACTTACTGGAAGACGCTGGCGTCGAGCTTCAGCCGGGGCTGCGCGGGGGGCACCGGCTGCGAGACCGGCTGGAGGCGCGCCTGCGTGATCGTCTGGACCGGCGTGTTCGACGCATATTGGCGCGCGGCCATCACGGGCTGGACCGGCCGCGGAACGGCGCGACCGCGCCACGCATCGACCGCACGGTAGAAATCGGTGAACGGCCGCTCGAGGACGGGCAGGTTCTGCGCGGCGAAGGCAGGCAGCGCCTCAGCCGAAACGCCTGCGCTCTGCGCGAGAACCGTGTTCGCCGCCGTGCAGAAATCGTCGCGCGCGGGCGATTGCGAGAAGAAGTTGTACAGCCGCGTCATCGAATCGTCGTAGCGATCCTGCCAGTCGCCGCCGCCCGACTTATATTCGCTGGCATAGGTCGCCTCGGCCTTGGCGAGCACCGGCTTCTGCGCCGACAACAGCGCGTTATAGCCCGCGACGATCACCACTTCCTGCGGCCCGCGACACGCGAGCGCGGCCACGTTCAGCGCTGCGCGCAGATGCCAGACCTTGGCAGAGGTCGTCAGGTTGCGATTCGGCGTCGGATAGGTTCCGTCCGCGAGCGCAACGGGAATGACGATGGTCGGCGACGCGCCCTTGGGCATCACCGGCACGGGAACGGGCACCATGATGACGGGCGGCGCGACCGCCGCCACGGTCCGAGGCTTCTGGGCGCAGCCGGCCAGCAGGCCAAGCGCGGTAACGGACAGCAACGCAAACCGACGACTCATCGCAACACCTCGTAACGTCCCCCGACCGGACACTCTTTGCCACGCACAAGGTTAACGAGGCGTAAGCCGTACGCGGTTTGCGGCGAGTGGAGAGAGGGCGGGGTTGGAGATGCGCCACTCAACCAGCCCCACCCCGGCGGAGGCCGGGGCCCAGTTGGAAAGGTCGCAGTAACGGCGCGCAACCTCAGTCAGCGACGTCCCCCAACTGGGCCCCGGCCTTCGCCGGGGTGGTGGTGACCGCTTAATGAACGCATTCCCCGATCCTCCCCCGCCGGGGGAGGATGAGTCGTCAGGCCGCGCGCGCCTCCAGCGCCGCCGCAGCCTGCGCCATCAGCCCGGCGATGATGTCCGCGACCGGCTCCTCGCGCTTGACCATGCCAACCGACTGGCCCGCCATCACCGAGCCATGCTCGACATCGCCGTCGATCACCGCGCGGCGCAGCGCGCCCGCCCAGTAATGCTCGATCTGCAACTGCGCCTCGGCCATTTCCACGCGGCCGCCGTCGAGATGGCCGGCGACTTCGCGCTGCTTGGCGGTGAACAGCTCGCTCGACGCATTCTTCAGCGCGCGGACCGGGATCACCGGAAGCCGCGCGTCGATCTGGACGCTGGCGATCGCATCGCGTGCCGAGGCGCGGATGAACGCCTTCTTGAAATTGGCATGCGCGATCGATTCGGTCGCGCACACGAACAGCGTGCCGAGCTGGACGCCCGCCGCGCCCATGTCGAGATAGCCCGCGATCGCCTCGCCGCGGCCGATCCCGCCCGCCACGAACACCGGCACCTGCTCGGCGATCTCGGGCAGCATTTCCTGCGCGAGCACGCTGGTCGAGACCGGGCCGATATGCCCGCCGGCTTCCATGCCCTCGATCACCAGCGCGTCGACGCCGCTGCGGATCAGCTTCTTGGCGAGCGCCAGCGCGGGCGAGAACGCGATCAGTTTCGCGCCCGTCTCCTTGATCGCCTCGATGCTGCCCTTGGGCGGCAGGCCACCCGCGAGCACGACATGCCCCACCTTGTGCTTGGCGCACACCGCGATCAGCTCGAACAGATCGGGGTGCATCGTGATCAGGTTCACGCCGAACGGCTTGTCGGTCAGCGCCTTGGTCGCGGCGATCTCGGTATCGAGCAGCGCGGGCGTCATCGCGCCGCACGCGATCACGCCGAACCCGCCGGCGTTCGAGATGGCCGAGACGAGATGCCGCTCGGACACCCACGACATCGCGCCGCCGAGGATGGCGACCTGCGATCCGAGGAACTCCGCGCCGCGCGCCATGCGGCGTGCGAGCCGCTGCTCCCCTCCCGCCGTGCGGGAGGGGKCGGGGGGGGGACATATCGGTCATCCGACCCGCCTAGCCCTCCCCCGACCCCTCCCGCAAGCGGGAGGGGAGAGATTTACGCCGCGTCCTCCGCATCGAGACCGTACGCGGTGTGCAGCACGCGCACCGCGAGTTCGGTGTAATCCTCCTCGATCAGCACGCTGACCTTGATCTCCGACGTCGCGATCGCCTGGATGTTGATCCCACGTTCGCCCAGCGTCGTGAACATCGTCGAGGCGACGCCCGCATGGCTGCGCATGCCGACACCGACCACCGAGACCTTGGCGACGCGCGTGTCGTGGACGATCGTCGCATAGCCGATCGCGTCCTTCGCCTTGTCGAGGATATCGAGCGAGCGCGCGAGGTCCGCGGCGGGCACGGTGAAGGTGACGTCGGTCGACCCGGTCGAATGCGCGACGTTCTGCACGATCATGTCGACGTTGATCCCGCCGTCCGCGAGCGGCGCGAAGATCGCCGCGACCGAGCCGGGGCGATCGCTGACCTGCGTCAGCGTGATCTTCGCCTCGTTCTTGTCGTGCGCGATCCCGGTGATGAGCTGGCGTTCCATATCGTCGATTTCCTCTTCGCCCACGATCAACGTGCCACGATGTCCGTCATTGGTATCGCCGTCCTCGAACGAGGACAGCACGCGCACGCGCACATTTTCTTTCATCGCCAGGCCGACAGACCGGGTCTGCAACACCTTGGCACCGACGCTGGCGAGTTCCAGCATCTCCTCATACGTAACCTTGCCGAGCTTCCGCGCGCGCGGCACGATCCGCGGATCCGTCGTGTAGACGCCGTCGACATCGGTATAGATGTCGCAGCGATCGGCCTTCATCGCCGCCGCCATCGCGACCGCGGACGTATCCGATCCGCCACGCCCGAGCGTGGTGACGCGCTGGCCATCCGCCACGCCCTGGAACCCCGGGATCACCGCGACGACGCCCTCGGCAAGGCTGACATCGAGCGCCGCGGTATCGATCTCGCCGATCCGCGCCGAGCCGTGCGCGTCGGATGTGTTGATCGGCAGCTGCCAGCCGAGCCACGACCGCGCCTTGCAGCCCGCGGCCTGGAGCGCGATCGCAAGCAGCCCGCTCGTGATCTGCTCGCCGGCCGAGACGACGACGTCATATTCCTTCGCATCGTACAGCGACGACGCCTCGCGGCAGAAGCCGACCAGCCGGTCGGTCTCGCCCGCCATCGCCGAGACGACGACCGCGACCTGGTTGCCGGCATCGACTTCGCGCTTCACGCGCGCGGCGACGTTGCGGATCCGCTCGATCCCGGCCATCGACGTGCCGCCGAATTTCATCACGATACGGGCCATGAACTGCGCAAATCCCTTTGGGTCGAAGCGGCGGCCCTGATAGGTAGCGCGCATGATACTGGCAAGTGACACCGTAAACGGCGCAACAATCGATCCGCGCGAGGCCGCGCATTTCGGCACGATGGCAAAGGACTGGTGGGACCCCAAGGGCTCGTCCGCGCCGCTCCACAAGCTCAACCCGCCGCGGCTGCGCTATATCCGCGAGCAGGTCGACGCGCATTGGGGTGGCGACGGCGCGACCTTCACGCCGCTGGCGGGCAAGACCGCGCTCGACGTCGGCTGCGGCGCGGGGTTGCTGTGCGAACCGCTCGCCCGCCTCGGCGCCGCGGTGACGGGGATCGACGCCGCGCCCGAGAATATCATGGTGGCGGAGATCCATGCGGCGCAGAGCGGTCTGGCGATCGATTACCGTGCGGGCGGCGTCGAGGGGCTCGTCGGGCAGTTCGATCTCGTCACCAGCCTCGAAGTGATCGAGCATGTCAGCGATCCTGCGGGCTTCGTCCGCGGCCTCGCTCGCGTGCTGGCGGATGGCGGGTTGCTCATCCTGTCGACGCCCAACCGCACGCCCTTGTCGCGGCTCGCGATGATCACGCTGGCGGAAGGCACCGGCACGATCCCCAAGGGCACGCACGACTGGAACAAGTTCCTCACGCCCGAGGAACTGACCGCACTGCTGAAGGACGCCGGTCTCCGCGTGACGGACACGCGCGGCCTGAGCTTCTCGCCGGCGACCGGGTTCACGCTGAGCGATTCGACCAGCCTCGATTACTTCCTGACCGCGGTAAAAGCCTGACCCTTGCTCTAACAGCCCCCACCCCGACTTTCGCCCCCACCCCGGCGGAGGCCGGGGCCCAGTTGGGAATGCCGTGGTAATGCAGCGAGATCCCTGACCATGATCGTCCCCCAACTGGGCCCCGGCCTCCGCCGGAGTAGGGCTGGGTAATGAGCGTCACCGCTCCGCATTGTTCACCCGCGAAGGCGGGTGCCCAGACTGGGCCCCCGCCTTCGCGGGGGAACATGGTTCTGGCGCTCGCAGCGCTGGCGATCCTGTTCGTCGCCCTCGCGCTCCTCCGCCCCGTCGATCACGACGAGAGCCAATATGTCGCCGCCACGCTGCTGACCGCGCACGGCTTCATCCCCTATCGCGACTTCGCCTACCTCCAGACGCCGCTCCAGCCTTACCTCTTCGCCCCGCTCGCGCTGCTCGCCGGCGCGTGGACCTGGCCGGTGCTCCGCATCGCCAACGCGCTGCTGGGGCTCGCCACGATCGCCGCGGTCCACCGCGCCGCGCGAATCGGGGGCGCCGGCCCCCGCGCCGCCACCATCGCCGCCGCGCTGTTCGCCACCTGCGACATCCTGCTCTTCAGCATCGGCACCGCGCGCAACGACGCGCTCCCCGCCGCCTGCCTCGCGCTCGCGCTCCCCGCCATCCTCAGAACCGCGCGCGAGCAAGCCAGCCGCCGCGACGCGCTGCGGATCGGCGCACTGCTCGCCGCCGCCGCCGCCGCCAAGATCTCCTATGCGCTGCCCGCGCTCGCCTACGGCCTCTGGACTCTGTTCCGCGCCAACCGCCGCCCCTGGTGGACGCTGCTCGGCGCGCTCCCCTTCGCGGCAATCACAGGTGCGTTGTTCCTCCAGGCCCCCGAAGCCTTCCTGTTCGGGGTGCTCGGCTTTCCGGGCCAGGCGCCGACCGAATGGTATCAGGCCCACCCCTGGAAACTGTCGAGCGCAGCGAAGCTCATCGACACGCTCAAGTTCCTCGCGCTCGGCCCGGCGTTGCTGGCGATCGTCGCCACCACCGGCAGGCGCCACCGCTGGCACCTCATCCTCGACCTGCTGATCCTCGCCGGTCTGATCGCAGCGCTCGCACCGGTGCCGACATGGCGCCAATATCTGCTGCCGATGTTGCCCGCCTTGTTCGTGCGCCTGACGCTGGTCTGGCACGCGCACCCGCCCGGCAAGGCGATGCGGATCGCCGCTGTCGTCTTTGCCTGCGCCGGTCTTGCGCCGACCGTCGAGGCCGTGGCGAACGGCGGCATCCCGATGCGCGACGCGCTGCGGACCGCCACCGCGGTGCGGGAGACGCTGGACCGCGCGCACGTCACCGGCCCGGTCGCGACGCTCTCCCCGCAATTCCTCCCCGGCACGGCGATCGACCCGCGCTTTGCCCCCGGCCCCTTTTATTTTCGCAGTACGGCGCTGCTCGATGCCCGGCAGGAACGCCAACTCCACCTCGTCTCGCACGCGCGAATCGGTCTTCTCGGCGATCCGCGCGCGATCCTGACCGGCGGCGAAGGCGCGTGGAGCAGCGGCGACGACCGGATCGACGCGTTGCTCGCCGCCTATGCCATCCGCCGCGGATACCAAGCGCTACCGGTACCCGGCACCCGCTTCACGCTGTACGTCGCACGCCCTGCTTTGCCGCGACCAGTCCCGCGTAATAGTCCATGAGCTCGACCGCATGCTCGCGGTCGCTGCGGACATGTCGCGCCGCCACCGCCGCCGCGCGCTGCAGCAAAATGCGGTCGCGCGCGAACAAACGGCCGATCGCCGCCGCCGCGCTCTCCGCATCGCGCGCCGCGTACAGCTCGCTGGCATGACGGTCCGCCACCTCCGCGCACCCGCCCGTATCGGGCACGATCAGCGGCAACCCCGACGCCATCGCCTCTGACGCGACCAGTCCGAACGGCTCGGCCTCCGATCCATGGATCAGCGCATCGCAACTCGCCATGATCCGTGCAAGCCGCTCGCGATCATAGACCGGCGCGAACATCCGGATATGCGGCGATCCGCCGATCCGCCGCGCGATCGCCTTGCTCTGCGCGCCCGTCCCGATCAGCACCAGCCCGACCGGCAGCGTCGCCCCCGCCCGCGCCACCGCATCGACGACCAGCGGCCAGCGCTTCTCGCCGTGATGCCGCCCGAGCCCAAGCAACAGCATCCCCTCCTCGGGCAAGCCGCATTGCCGCAGCAATGCCGCGCGCAACCGCGGATCGCGCAGCTCGGGCGAGAAATGCCCGCGCTCGATCCCCAGCGGCATCGCCGCGTCGATCCGGACGCCGCGCGCGCGCAATCGCTTCTCGAGCGCCGGGCCGTTGGTCACGACGACATCATATTTCTCGAGGAAGCGGCTCATGTACCGGCTGTACCAGCCGAACCCGCGCTCGATCTGGTCGTGGCTCGCCACACCCGCGAACCAGCGCTGCGCATAGGCCGCGATATTGTCGTTGTGCATGAAGAAGGACTTTACCGCGCGCCCCTGCCAGTCGCCGACGAACCACGCCGGCCGCCACGGCGAGCAGCACTCGACCACGTCGGGATCGAGATCGTCGAGCACGCGGTGGATCGCGCGCTCGTCCCAGAACAGACCGTAATTGCGATCGAACGGCATTCCCGGCGATTTCAGATACAGGATCCGCCCGCCGCCCGGCCGCTCCTCGACGCGGTCCTCCCTGCCCGGCGCGACGACGATCAGTTCATGGCCCATGTCCGCCATGATCCCCATCTTCCGGTCGACATAGGTCCGCACGCCGCCCCCGGTCGGCGAGTAGAACTCGTTGACGTCGACGATCCGCATCAGTGCGGTCCGATCGGTCCAAAGCCGCCGAGCCCGCGCAGATACTGCGCAGTAATCCGCACCGTCGTCACCCCCGCGCCGACCTCGACCAGCGCCTGCTCCACCTTGGGCCGCGACCGGCCGAGCTTCACGTTGCTCGCAAACCCGGCGCCGTCGGTCCAGAAACTGAACTTGTTCTTCCCGTCGCGATTATGCGTCAGCAACAGCGCATAGCGGCCCGGCCGCGGTGCCCGGATGCACATCGTCATCGGCCCTGTCGCCGGCGTCGGCACGACCACCCGGCGAAACGTCTTGCCCGCCGCGATCAGCACGCGGTCGCCCTTCAGGAAGTCCGCTTCGGTGCCGGGATAGAGTTCGAGCTTCAGTTCGCCGGTGCGATCCTTCAGCCCGGTGATCTCGACCGCGATCGCCGGCCCCCCGTCCATGGCGGCGCCGGGCCGGCACGCGGCCGCATCGCTGCCGAGCACCTGCGCCCCGGCCGATCCCGCCAGCCCGACGATCGCGGCCAGCGCAACACACCCGCGGATCATGCGCGCAACCGCGTGAGCGCGGCATGGATGCCGAACAGGATGATTAGCGCGACGTGCACCACCAACGTCAGCGCGGCGGTGAACGCGATCAGCTCCGACAACGCCTGATCCTGCCCGATCAGCAGGATCGCAGCGTTGGCGAACAGCAGGTCCTTGTTCGGCACCAGCGGCAGCCGCGACACGAGCAACCGCCCGGCAGCGAGGAACAGCCACATCCCCACCGGCACGCCCGGCAGCGCAAAGTGCCATGCGAACGCGATCAGGACCGATCCGCACAGCAGCCGGATGCAGTGGATCCCGAACACCCACCACAGCTTGGCGCGCGGCAGCGAGAACACGCGGCGCGAGAAGATCAGGAACGGCAGCGAGATCGCCAGCGTCACTGCTGCCGAGCCGAGCACCGTCCGGAACTGGTCGTGCGTCAGCAGATGGCGGCCGAGCGGCAGCGCAATCGCCACCAGCAGCAGCGTGATCGCGTTTCCGGCGATCGCCGACAGGATCGTGACGTCCTTCACCGCGCCGAACGGCGATGCTACCATCCGCGCCTTGGCCCGCGCCCAGGCATAGAAATACGCGTCGCCCGAATAGCCGAACACGACTTCGTTCGCGATCCGCTTCTTGATCAGCGCGACCAGGCCGCCAAGCGGGATGCCCCACAACCGGCGAAAGATCACATAGTCGCCGGTCGGCGGCGACATGTAGAGCAGCCCGAAGCACAGATAGAAACGCGGATCCTGCGGGACCGAGCGCGACAGACCGGCCAGGCCATGGCCGAGCAGTTCGCGGCCCAGCCCGACGATCATCGCCACCGTCAGCAGCGCACCGATGATCGCGGGCCAGCGGCTGCTTAGCGTCTTGAGCGGCTCGAGCCCGACGCGCGCGATCTCCGCATAGCCCTCGGGCTCGCTTGTCTTCGCCATGCGCGAACTCACTCGTCGTTCCTCAAGCCATTGCCCTTAAAGCCGTTTCGACGCTGGCGGTCGGACATAATAGCCGCCCGGCAACACAGGTGCACGCAAAGTCGGTTTCAATCGGTCGCGATCTCCGCTTTATCCATCGCGCATTATGATGACCGCGATATGTCAGCCCTGATCGGATCGCCGACCGCACGGCACATCATGACCTATGCGGAGGATCTGCGCGGTGGCGGCGTCGAGCGCGCGCAGCTGCGCCTCGCGCGCGGCTGGCTGGCGGCGGGGCGTCGCGTGACGCTGGCGATCGAGACGATCGACGGGCCCCTGGCGGCCGAACTCCCCGACGGGCTGGAGATCGTCGCGCCCTCGCGGTTGCTTGCGGTGCCCGGTGTCGTGCGGCGTCTCGCGCCCGACATCATCTTCTGCCCCGGCAATTTCTATACCGGGATCGCCGCCTGGACCCGGCTGCGGCTCGGGCGGCATTGCCCGCCGATCGTCGCCAAGATGTCCAACGCGCCCGCCCGCGCCGATCACGGCCGCGCGATGCACGCCGCGCACCAGCTCTGGCTCGCGGGTCACGGGCGCTTCCTCGATCACCTCGTCGCGATGACCCCGGCCACGGCGGACGAGGCCGCGCGCGCGACGCACATGGTCGGGCGGACCAGCGTCATCCCGAACCCGCCGGCGGTGCCGATCCCCGCCGCGCTGCCCGATCTCCCGCCGCGCTACATTCTCGGCGTCGGCCGGCTCGAACCGCAGAAACGCTGGGACCGGCTGATCGCCGCGCTGCCGTTGCTGGCGGACCGGACTGTGCCGCTCGTCATCCTCGGCGAAGGGGGGATGCGCGGCGCAATCGAGGCGCAGATCCGCACGCTCGGTCTGGCCGACCGCGTCCTGCTGCTCGGTCACAGCGGCGATCCGCTGCCCGTCATGGCGCGGGCGTGCGTGTTGGCGCTGACGTCGGAGTATGAAGGTGTGCCCGGCGTGCTGCGCGAGGCGCTGTCGGTCGGAACGCCCGTCGTCTCGACCGACTCCAGCACCGCGGTGGCGGAAATCATCGACCGCCCCGATCGCGGGACGATCGTCGCGCGGGACGATGCGGCCGCGCTGGTCGCGGCATTGGATGCCTGGCTCGACGTTGGCACGCAGCGACCAGACCCGGTTCCGCAACCGGGTGCGGATTCCGCCGACCGCTACCTCGCGCTGTTCGATCAGCTGGTCAGGCGGTGACCTCTAGCTTCTCTTCTTCCCGCTCCGAACGGCGCTCCAGCGCGGTCTTGATCATCGCGGTCATCGGGTCCGCCAGCGCCAGCCCCAAGATCCCGAACAGCGCACTCGCCAGGATCTGCGCGCCCAGCGTCAGGGCCGGCGGCAGGTCGACGGTGCGCTTGGCCACCATCGGCACGATCACATAGCCGTCGATCGTCTGGACGATCAGATACGTGCCGATCGCCCAGTATCCCGTATCGACGCCCGCGCTGAACCCAACCGCGACCATCAGCACGCCTGTCACGATCGCGCCGACATTGGGAATGAACGCCAGGATACCGGCAATGATGCCGAGCAGCATCGCCATCGGCACGCCGCCGATTGCGAGCGCGATCCCGCTCGCGACACCCTCGACCGCCATGCCGAGCAGACGTCCGGCGAGCAGACGCCGCAACGTCTCGCCCATCTTGACCAGCGTCCTGGCGAATTCGGCGCGCAGGTCGACCGGCACCATCCACTGCAGCCCGCGCGAATAGGTGCCCGGATCCATCGCGATGAACAGCCCCAGGATCAGGATCATGAACATGCTCGTGATCGCGCCGATCGCAGTGCCGACCCATGACGTCACGCGCCCGACCGAGCCCAGCGCCTCCTTGACGATCCCGTTGACGTCCGACGCGCCCGGCATCAGCCCCTGCGACGTCAGATAGCCGGTGAAGCGGTTCGCCTGCATCTCCAGCGTCGAGCGCAGCTGCGTCACCTGTTCGGTCACCTGCACGCCGGTCAGGATGAACGTGCCCACCAGGAACGCGAACGTCAGCACCACGACGATCAGCAACCGCCACCCGCGTCCGATCGGCAGCACCCGCCCGAGCAGCCGCACACCGCCATCGAGCAGGGCCGCGAACACGACGCCCGCAAAGATGATCAGCAACGGCTGGACCAGCACGATCAGCAGCGCGATTCCGCAGGCGAGCCCGAGCCAGATCATCGCGCGCTTCAGTTCCTTGCGCAGGAACGGATCGCGCATCTCGACCGGGCTGAGTTCATCGACGGTCTTGGTATCGGCCATCTCAGTTCGCCTTGGCGGGATGCAGCGACGTGCCGGCGCGGTCCGAGCGCAGCGATCCCCACCAGGTCAGGGGGTTGAAGGTCGCATCGCCATCGAGGCTGAAGGTGATGAACTCCGCGCGCCCACCGAGATTCTCGTACGGCACCGGCCCGCCGAGCCCAAGCTGGCTCAGCGCGAACCGACTGTCGGCCGAGCGATCGCGATTGTCGCCCATCAGGAAGACATGGTTCGCGGGGATCGTCACTTCCGCGAAATTATCGCCCTGGCTGTCCGATTCTAGATCGATCGTCTCGTAGCGACGACCGTTGGGCAGCGTCTCGGTATAGGTCGGCAGGCGGCACATCTGGCGGCTCTCGGGCAGCGTCTCGCGCGCGCCGGGATAGTCGATCTCGCTGCACGGGCTGTTCGTGTCGACCGGGATCAGCGTGTCGTGGAGGGGCCCACGCTTCACCGCGACGCCGTTGAGGAACACGATCCCGCCGCGGACGGCGAGCTTGTCGCCGGGCAGGCCGATCACGCGCTTGATATAGTCGTTATGCGTCCCCGGCGGCGTCACGATCACCACGTCGCCGCGCGTCGGCAGCGATCCGAACAGGCGGCCATGCATGAACGGCAGCGACACGCTCCAGCTGTCTTCCTGCTGGCGCAGCACGACGCCCTTGAAGATCGCGACCGGGTTGGGGATCGTCGGCGACACGAACGACCAGCCATAGGCGAACTTGGTCACCACCAGCCGATCGCCGATCCGAAGCCCCGGCAGCATCGATTCGCTGGGGATATAGAAGGGCTTGGCAATGAAGCTGTGAAAGCCGAGCACGACCAGGATCAGCCAGAAGATCCCCTTCACCTCGCCCCACCAGTCGGTGCCGCGGCGGCGGGGTGTGTCCGATGCGGTGGCCGTCGGAGCGACGGTATCGCCCGTCGCCGCCTTCTGGGCGAGGGGCTTGTCTGGGAACTCGTTGCCGTCCAACGCCGCGTCCTTCATCGATTCATATCTACTTGAGATATCAGAGGTATAGCTTCGATGATCACAAAGGCCTGCGCCCAGGGGTGATCATCCGTCATCGTCAGATGCACGCGTGCGGCGTGGCCTTCGGGCGTCAGCGCGTCAAGCCTCGCTTTGGCGCCCCCGGTCAACGCCAGCGTCGGCGCGCCGCTCGCTGCGTTGACGACGCCGATGTCGCGCATGAACACGCCCGCGCGAAACCCCGTCCCAACCGCCTTCGAAAACGCTTCCTTGGCGGCGAACCGCTTGGCGAGCGTCCCCGCCTTGGTGAACGGCCGCCGCGCCGCCTTGGCGCGCTCGACATCGGTAAACACCCGCGCCTCGAACCGCTCGCCGAACCGCTCCAGCGACGCCGTAATCCGCTCGATATTACACAGGTCGGAGCCGAGCCCGATGATCACGAGATCCTCCCCGGTACGGGGAGGGGGACCGCGACGCGAAGCGGCGGGGTGGAGGGGGGGCTCCACGAACGATACGCCCGCGGCGGGCCCCCTCCCCCATGCTGCGCATGGTCCCCCTCCCCGTGCCGGGGAGGATTAGCGCGCCGCATCCATCGCCTCGCGCATCAGCCGAACCGCCTCGCCAAGCCCGACAAACAGCGCCTCACCCACCAGGAAATGCCCGATGTTCAGCTCCCGAACCTGCCGGATCGCGGCGATCGGCGCGACGTTGTCGTAGGTGAGCCCGTGCCCCGCATGCACCTCGATGCCGTTCTTCGCCGCCAGCGCCGCCGCATCGGTCAGCCGCCGCAACTCCACCGTCCGCGCCTCGCCCGACAGTTCGGCGTACAAGCCGGTGTGCAGTTCGACCACCGGCACCTTGAGCCGCACCGCCGCCTCGATCTGACGCGCATCGGGCTCGATGAAGAGCGACACGCGAATACCGGCCCCGGCGAGCACATCGACTAGCCGCGCCATCCGGTCGTAATGCCCGGCGACGTCGAGCCCGCCCTCGGTCGTCAGCTCCTCGCGCTTCTCGGGCACGATGCACGCCGCGTGCGGCTTGTGCCGCAACGCGATGCCGAGCATCTCGTCGGTCGCCGCCATCTCGAGGTTGAGTGGGATCGCCAGCTCGGCCGACAACCGCGCAATGTCGTCGTCGGTGATGTGCCGGCGATCCTCGCGCAGATGCGCCGTGATCCCGTCCGCGCCCGCCGCTGCCGCGACCAGCGCCGCGCGGACCGGATCGGGATACCCCGCCCCGCGCGCATTGCGCACCGTGGCGACGTGATCGATGTTCACGCCCAGGCGGAGATGCTCGGTACCGGGGGGGCTCATGCCGCCGCCCTGCTGCCCGGCTTGATCGCCGGGATCGCCGCGAGCTCGGTGGGCAAGGCATCCGCGGGATAGGTCGGCACGTCGAGCCGGATCAGCGGGAAGAACGGCACGCCCAGATCCGCCGTGCCGTTCGAGCGATCGACCAACGCCGCCGCCGCGACCGTCACGCCGCCAGCGCGTCCGATCGCGGCGATCGCCTCGCGCGACGAGAGCCCGGTGGTAACGACGTCCTCCATCATCAGCACCTTCTGCCCCGGCGCCAGGCGGAACCCGCGGCGCAGCTCGAACACGCCGTCGGGCCGCTCGAGGAACATCGCCTCGACGCCCAGCGCACGCGCCATTTCGTGCCCCGCGATCACGCCGCCCATCGCCGGCGACACCACCGCGCCGATCTGCGATCGCAGCGCGTCCGGGATCGACGCGACCAGTGCCTCGGACAGCCGCGCGCCCCGCGCGGGGTCCATCAATACCCGCGCGCATTGCAGGTAGCGCGAACTGCGCAGCCCCGAGGACAGGATGAAATGCCCTTCCAGCAACGCTTCGGCAGCGCGGAATTCGGCGAGCACGTCGTCTTCGGTCATCGCGGGTCATCGCTCCAAAAGGCCTGCGCGCGCTGATACGAGCGCGCGCGAGACCACGCAACGAGAACCCGTTCATTATTGAACCGCTTAGACAAGGCTTGAGGCAAGCCCCCCCGCTGGGTATAGCTCTTCCCAAATGATAAGCAGACATCCGCGCGTCCGGGATATCGGGTTCGCTATAAACCGGGGTCAAGAAAAACGATGCGCAAGATGGGGATGAGAGGATTTGCGATGGCAGCGGGGCTCGCACTGGCGAGTCTCGGTGGTGTCGCCGGGCATGCGGCCCAGCCTGCAAGCACACCGACAGCGACACCAGCACCTCAGGCCGCCGCGGCACCTGGCGGTGTCTCGAACATCGCACCGACGACCGCCGCCGCAACGCCCACCGCCAACCCGTCCAGCCCCGAGCTGGCGATGGATGGTGCGCCGGCAATGACGGTCAAGCCAATGATCGGTCAGCCGACCAACGGTCTGTACGGGCTCCAGCCTCAGGTCACCAAGAACGGCCAGTTCGCGCATTGGATGCACAATTCGATCCTGGTGCCGACGATCACGATCATCTCGCTGTTCGTCCTCGCACTGCTGTTCTGGGTGTCGTTCCGCTATCGCAAGGCGCGCAACCCGGTCGCGTCGAAGACCAGCCACAACACCGCGATCGAGATCCTCTGGACGCTCGCGCCGGTCGTCATCCTCGTCCTGATCGCAGTCCCCTCGATCGGGCTGCTCCAGGCGCAGTTCAAGCCCGCGCCGTCGGGTGCCGTCACGCTCAAGGCGATCGGCAACCAATGGTATTGGACCTATCAGTATCCGGACAATGGCGGGTTCGAGATCACCGCCAACATGCTGAAGGAAAAGGCTGACGTCGCCGCCGGCGAGCGCCCGCGCACCGATGCCGACGGCCCCAAGCTGCTCGCCACCGACAACCGCATCGTCCTCCCCGTCGGCGTGCCGATCCGCCTGATCACGACGTCGAACGACGTGATCCACAGCTGGGCGGTCCCGGCGTTCTGGATCAAGCTCGACGCGATCCCCGGCCGCCTGAACGAGACGAGCTTCACGATCGACAAGCCCGGCCTGTATTTTGGCCAGTGTTCGGAACTGTGCGGCGCCCGCCATGGCTATATGCCGATCGCGGTCGAGGCCGTTCCGCCCGCTGAATACGCGGCCTGGGTCCGCGCCAAGGGCGGCACGATGCCGACACCCGGCAAGGCCTCCGACAAGGTGATCCCGCAGCCCGGCGCAGACGGCTCCGCGGCCAAGGTCGAAGAGGCGGCGGAAACCGCCAACGCCACCGGCCCTGTCGAGAACGTCACCACCGCAGCCCCCGCGACGACGCAGGGCGCCACCTCAAACCCGGCCGGCGCCGGCAACGCGGGACAGTAAGATGACCGACACTGCTCTCAACCCGTCGGCGTTCGTCTCGCACGACGCGCACGACCATCATCACGATACCGATCACAAGCCGGGCTTCTTCGCGCGTTGGTTCATGTCGACCAACCACAAGGACATCGGCACGCTCTACCTGATCTTCGCGATCGTCGCGGGGATCATCGGCGGCTCGGTCTCGGGGCTGATGCGCGCCGAGCTCGCGCATCCCGGCATCCAGTATCTCCAGGGCTGGGCCTCGATGCTCCATGGCGGCCCTGCCAGCCTTGATGAATCGCTCCATCTCTGGAACGTGCTCATCACCGCACACGGGCTGATCATGGTGTTCTTCATGGTCATGCCGGCGATGGTCGGTGGGTTCGGCAACTGGTTCGTGCCGATCATGATCGGTGCGCCCGACATGGCGTTCCCGCGCATGAACAACGTGTCGTTCTGGCTGCTGATCCCCGCCTTCACGCTGCTGCTCGCCTCGCCGTTCTTCGGCGGCGCCGGTAATGGCTGGACGCTCTACGCCCCGCTCTCGACATACGGCGAGCCCGGACCGTCGACCGACATGGCGATCCTCGCGCTCCATCTCGCGGGTGCGTCGTCGATCCTCGGCGCGATCAACTTCATCACCACGATCTTCAACATGCGCGCGCCCGGCATGACGCTGCACAAGATGCCGCTGTTCGTGTGGTCGATGCTCGTCACCGCGTTCCTGCTGCTGCTCGCGCTCCCGGTCCTCGCGGCCGCGATCACGATGCTGCTGACCGATCGCAACTTCGGCACGACGTTCTTCGATCCGGCCGGCGGCGGCGACCCCGTCCTCTACCAGCATCTGTTCTGGTTCTTCGGCCATCCCGAAGTCTACATCATGATCCTGCCGGGCTTCGGCATCGTCAGCCAGATCATCTCGACGTTCAGCCGCAAGCCCGTCTTCGGCTATCTCGGCATGGCCTATGCCATGGTCGCGATCGGCGTCGTTGGCTTCGTCGTGTGGGCGCACCACATGTTCACCACCGGCCTGTCGGTGAACACCAAGATGTACTTCACCGCCGCGACGATGGTCATCGCGGTGCCGACCGGCATCAAGATCTTCTCATGGATCGCGACGATGTGGGGCGGCTCGCTTACCTTCAAGACGCCGATGGTGTGGTCGATCGGCTTCATCTTCATGTTCACCGTCGGCGGCGTGACCGGCGTCGTGCTCGCGAATGGCGGCATCGACGATTACATGCAGGACACCTACTACGTGGTGGCGCATTTCCACTATGTGCTGTCGCTGGGCGCAGTCTTCTCGCTGTTTGCGGGCTTCTATTACTGGTTCCCGAAAATGTCGGGCAAGATGTACAACGAGTTCCTCGGCCAGCTGCACTTCTGGGTGTTCTTCATCGGCGTGAACGTGATGTTCTTCCCGATGCACTTCCTCGGGCTCCAGGGAATGCCGCGCCGTATCCCGGACTACACGCCGCAGTATGAGCATTGGAACACTGTTGCTTCGGTCGGCTACATGATCATGGCCGCGGGCATGGTGATCTTCTTCGTCAACCTGATCTGGTCGATGATCGCGGGTAAGCCGGCGGGCGACAACCCCTGGGGCGATGGCGCGACGACGCTGGAGTGGACGATCTCCTCGCCGCCGCCGTACCACCAGTTCGAGACGCTGCCGAAGATCGACTGAGGCGGACAAGGGCCCTCAAGCCCCCGCCCGGCCGGCGCGGCAACGCCGCGTCCGACGACACGGGACTTGCTCCCGTGTCGGGGCCAGCCAGGAAAGAGAACGCCTCGGGGAAACCCGGGGCGTTTTTTGTTGAACAACCCGTCCAGGTCTCATCTTGGTTCCCCGCGAAGGCGGGAACCAAGACTGGGCTCCCGCCTTCGCGGGAGAACAAGGAAGCAGGCGCCCCAAAGTCTGTCATCCCAGCGAAAGCTGGGATCTCCGCCTGGGACTCCCGCCCCGCGTCAAACGGGAGACCCCAGCTTTCGCTGGGGTGACGGTGTGTGTCTGAGACCATCGGCCATCGGCCATCGGGCATCCGCCATTCACCATTCCAAAGGACAATCGCCCTACCCCCGGCTCGATGCCGAGCGCGCCACCCCCCGTCCGTCCCGACGCACCGCCCGGCATGCCGCGCGCGACCTTCGCGCTGCTCGCCGCCTTCGCCGCCTTCGCGTTCACGATCATCGTGCCGACCGCGCTTCGCGACGGCGATACCGGCTGGCATCTCGCGACCGGCGCGTGGATCGTCGCGCACGGACGCGTCCCGACCACCGACCCCTTCTCGTTCACCGCCGCCGGCCGCCTCTGGGTCGCGCACGAATGGCTGTCCGAACTGGCCATGTATGCGAGCTATCGCGTCGCCGGCTGGAGCGGCCTGATCGGCACCGCGATGGCCACCCTGTTCGCGCTCGTCGCGTACGAGATCCGCCGCTGGCTGAGCCCGCGCGCCAGTATCGTCGCGCTGCTGATGCTGATCACCGGCCTGCTCCCGTCGCTGCTGGCCCGCCCGCACATCCTCGCGCTACCGATCCTCGCCGCGTGGCTGATCGTCCTGTTGCACGCCCGCGAACGCGGCAGGGCGCCGCCGTTCGGTTTCGCGCTGCTTATGCTGGTCTGGGCGAACGCGCATGGCAGCTTCGTGTTCGGCCTCGCGCTCGTCGGCGTGTTCGCGCTCGAAGCACTGATCGCGGCCGCGCCGTCCGACCGTCGCCGCGTCGTGCTCGGCTGGGGCGCGTTCGGCGTGGCTTGCGCCGTCGCCGCGACCGTCACCCCTGCCGGCATCGACGGTCTCGTCTTCCCGTTCTACGTCGATCGCCTTAAACTGCTCGCGCATCTCAACGAGTGGCAACCCGCGGACTTCGCGACCTTCTCCGGGTTCGAGGCGATCCTGCTCGCCACGCTCGCGGTCCTTCTCCTGCGACCGGTACGCATTCCGCCGATCCGCCTGCTCCTGATGCTCGGCGTCCTGCACCTCGCTCTGCAGCATACCCGGCAGGAGATCGTCCTCGTGGTCGTCGGCATCCTCGTCCTGGCAGAACCGCTCGGCAAAGCCTGGACCGCGAAGACCGCCCCTTCGGCAACGCCTCAGCGTGCAAGCCGGTCGATCGGCGTCGTCATCCTGCTGCTCGCGATCGGCCTCGCCGGCTACCGAGTCGCCCTGCCGGTGGTGCGCGCCGACAGCGCGGGCGTTCCCATCAAGGCGCTTCGCCATGTACCGCCGCCGCTGCGCCGCCAGCGCGTGTTCAACGAATACAGCTTCGGCGGGTCGCTGATCCTCGCCGGCATCCGACCCTATATCGACGGCCGCTCGGACATGTACGGCGACCCGTTCACGCTCGACTATTTCGCGATAGCCGGCGGCGACACGACGCGCTGGCGCGCGGCGAACGCGCGCTGGCATTTCGGCTGGACGATCCTGCCGCCACGCTCGCCGCTGGTCCGCATGCTCGACCGCGATCCTGCGTGGCAGCGCATCTATGCCGACAACGTCGCGGTGATCCACCGCGTCAAGTCGGCGCGCTAACCGCCGGACATGCGGAAGCTTTGCGCACCACGCCGCAAACGCGTATAGCGTACCCGAACCATGACTCCTGCCACCCCCCTTCTTCCACCGGCGCATTGGCGCGATTTCCTTGCGTTGACGAAGCCGCGCGTGATGACGCTCGTCGTCTTCACCGGTCTGTGCGGCATGCTCGCCGCGCCTGTCGACGTACATCCGGTGATCGGCTTCACCGCGATCCTGTGCATTGCGCTCGGCGCAGGCGCCGCCGGCGCGCTCAACCAGTGGTATGAATCGGATATCGACGCCGTGATGCGTCGCACCGCGAAGCGTCCGCTTCCCGATGGCCGTATGGACCGCCAGGCTGCACTCCATTTCGGCGTCGGGCTCGGCGCGTTCTCGGTGCTGTTCATGGGCGTCGCGGTGAACCTTGTCGCGGCCGCGATCCTGACCGTCTCGATCCTGTTCTACGTGCTGGTGTACACCGTCTGGCTCAAGCGCCGCACGCCGCAGAACATCGTCATCGGCGGTGCCGCGGGCGCGTTCCCGCCGCTGATCGGCTGGGCCGCGGCGACCGGCGACGTCGCGCTGCTACCCGTGCTGCTGTTCCTGTTCGTGTTCCTGTGGACGCCCCCGCATTTCTGGGCGCTCGCGCTGTTCATGAAGAGCGATTACGCCGCCGCTGGCGTGCCGATGCTCCCGGTCGTCTCGGGAGAGCGCACCACGCGGACGCAGATCGGGCTCTACACGATCCCAATGGCCGCGGTCGCGATCCTGCCCTGGCCGCTCGGGCTGACGGGGCCGATCTACGGCATCGCAGCGGTGCTGCTGACCGGCTGGTTCGCGCTGCTCGCCGTCCGTGTCGCCAAACGTACCACGCATGCCGACGATGCGATGAAACCGGAGAAGGCCTTGTTTAGATACTCGATCCTGTACCTGTTCGTGATGTTCGGCGCTCTGGTCGTCGACCGGTGGTTCGCATGACGCCCCTGGAGCCCAACCAGGCCGACCTGATCCGCAGCCGCCAACGTGGGCGTGCGCGCGTGATGGCGCTGTTGCTCGGCGCGTTCGTCATCCTGATCTTCGCCGTCTCGATCGCCAAGATCCGCGCGGGCATGCCGCACTGATGGCCGGCTGGAAGGCCATGTCGCGCACCAATCGCACCGCGGCGCTCGCGGTGCTCTTCATCTGTTTCATGACCGGGCTCGCCTGGGCGAGCGTGCCGCTCTACCGCCTGTTCTGTTCGGTCACCGGTCTCAACGGCACCACGCAGCGCGGACTGGTCGCCCCCGGCGCGGTCGATCACCAGATCCGGGTAGATTTCGACACCAATGTCAGCCCCAAGCTGCCTTGGAAGTTCACCCCCGAGAATCGCTCGGACACGATCGCGATCGGTGCGCGCGACATGGCGTTCTTCACCGCCACGAACACCTCGACCAAACCGCTCACCGGCACCGCGACGTTCAACGTCCAGCCTGCGCAGGCGGGCAAGTATTTCACCAAGATCCAGTGTTTCTGCTTCACGCAGCAGACGCTCAAGCCCGGCGAGACCGCGCGGATGCCGGTGATCTTTTTCGTCGATCCGAAGATCCTGAGCGATCCGGACGCGGCAGACATCCAGACGATCACGCTAAGCTATACGTTTTACCCGGTGGATTCCGCGAAAAACGCAAGCTAGGACGGGCGCAAAGAGAATAGGGGAGTTCCATGGCCGGCGCTAAGAACCACGATTATCATATCCTGCCACCCAGCGTTTGGCCGTTGGTCGGATCGATGTCCGCGCTGATCATGGCGGTCGGCGGCATCATGTGGATGCACGGCGGCCATATCGACAAGCCCAATGGCGGCGGCTGGATCTTCTTCATCGGCCTCGCGGGGCTGCTGTTCACCTTCTACAGCTGGTGGGCGCAGGTCATCAAGGAAGCGCACGACGGCGATCATACCCCGGTCGTCCAGCTCCACTTCCGCTACGGCATGATCCTGTTCATCGCCTCCGAGGTGATGTTCTTCGTCGGCTGGTTCTGGGCCTTCTTTGACTTCTCGCTGTTCCCGACCGCGATGACCTATGCCGATGGCAGCGTCACGCGCGCGGTCGAAGGCGGTGCGGCGATGATCGCGCAGTGGCCACCCAAGGGCCTGACGGTTATCAACCCGTTCGAGCTGCCGCTGCTCAACACGCTGATCCTGCTCACCTCGGGCACCACCGTGACCTGGGCGCACCATGCGCTGATCCACAACCAGCGCGGCGGCGAGAAGACCGGGATCTGGGGGATGATCGGCGTCGGCAACCGCGATGGCGTTCTCAAGGGGCTGTGGCTGACGGTGATCCTTGGCGTGCTGTTCAGCTCGATCCAGGCGTATGAGTACGTCCACGCGCCGTTCCCGTTCAAGGGAATCAACTATGGCGCGGCGTTCTTCATGGCGACCGGCTTCCACGGCTTCCATGTTCTGATCGGCACGATCTTCCTGATCGTCTGCCTCGTCCGCGCCTATCGCGGCGACTTCACCCCGCGCCAGCATTTCGGCTTCGAGGCGGCTGCGTGGTACTGGCATTTCGTCGACGTCGTGTGGCTGTTCCTGTTCGTCACCGTCTATGTCTGGGGCGGCTGGGGCGCCCCCGTCCACGGCGGTTGAGCGTCTACGGGACACATCCCGTTAGGCACCACTCCGGCGAAGGCCGGGGCCCAGTTGGCGAGGTCGCAGTAACGAAGCGCTGCCCTCCCTTAGCAACGTCTCCCAACTGGGCCCCGGCCTTCGCCGGGGTGGCGGCATGTTTCGGTACCGCAACAGGACGAGCCAACGGTCCCATCCTTAGGCTGAACCCATGACCGAAGACCCCTACCCGCTCGCCACCGCCCCCACGATCGCGCAGGTCGCGCTCAAGGGGCTGTGCCCGCGCTGCGGCAAGCCAACCCTCTTCGCGAAATGGTCCAACTTCGCCGACCGCTGCCCGAACTGCGGCCTGGACTTCAGCAAGTTCAACGTCGGCGACGGCCCCGCCGCGTTCCTGACGCTGATCCTCGGCGCGGTCGTCGTCGCGCTCGCGATCACGCTGGAACTCAAGGTTCATCCGCCGCTGTGGCTGCACATGCTGATCTGGATCCCCTTCACCGCGGGCGGCGTGATCTTGTCGCTCCGCGCCGCAAAGGGTGCGCTGATGTCCGCCGAATATCGCAACGCCGCGCGCGAGGGCAAAATCGAACCGTGACCCGTCCCTCGCCGCGCATTCCCGTCATCCCGACCATCCTCGTCACGCTCGCGATCGCGGCGATGATCGGCCTCGGCCTGTGGCAACTTCTCGACCGCCTCCCGAAAAAGGAGGCGTTCCTCGCGCAGCTCGCCGCCAACCCCGCCAAGCCGCCGATGGCGTTCCCGCGCCTTCCCGACGAGACGCTCCTCTTCCGCCGCGCGTCCGGCCTCTGCCTCCAGCCGACCGCCATCACGCTCGCCGGCGCGGGCAAATCCGGCTTCCGCGCGATCGCGCAGTGCCGGACCGGCGCCGAAGGGCCCGGCATGATCGTCCAGCTCGGCACCACGCGCGATCCAATGGCTAAGATCGTCTGGACCGGCGGCCAAGTCTCCGGGTTCATCAGCCACGCGCCCGACGGCCGCTCGCTGATCGGATCGCTGTTCGATCATACCCCGCAGCGCTTGATGCTGGTCGCGGACACGCCACACGCGGGCCTTTCACCCAACGGCCGGCCCGACATCGCCTCGGTCCCGAACAACCACCTCGCGTACGCGGGCCAGTGGTTCTTCTTCGCCGCCATCGCCGCGATCATTTATGTCCTTGCGATAGCCAAGCGGCGCAACCTTGTGTCGAAAGCCTCGTCCCGCTAACCGGCTGGCCATGCGTTACATCAGCACCCGCGGTTCCGCCCCCGTCCTCGATTTCGAAGCCGCGACGCTCGCCGGCCTCGCCTCCGACGGCGGGCTGTATTTGCCCGAGGCCTGGCCGACAATGACCCGCGACGAAATCGCGGCGCTCGCCGGACTCTCCTATGTCGACACCGCGGTCGCGGTGATGGCGCCGTTCGTCGGCGACGCGATGACGCGCGACGAGCTGAAGGCGCTCTGTGAGCAGGCCTATGGCCGCTTCTCGCACGCCGCGGTCGTGCCGCTCGTCCAGCTCGACCACGACCAGTGGCTGCTCGAGCTGTTCCACGGCCCGACGCTCGCGTTCAAGGACGTCGCGCTCCAGCTGCTCGGGCTCTTCTTCGAACGCTTCCTCGCGGGCACGACCAAGCGCCTGACGATCGTCGGCGCGACCAGCGGCGACACCGGCTCGGCCGCGATCGACGCGGTCGCGGGGCGCGAGGGCATCGACATCTTCATGCTCCACCCCGTCGGCCGCATCTCCGATGTGCAGCGCCGCCAGATGACCACGGTGCTCAGCCCCAACGTCTACAACATCGCGATCGAAGGCAGCTTCGACGACGCGCAGGCGCTAGTGAAAGCGATGTTCAACGACCGCGCCTTCTCGACCAAGTTTGCGCTCTCGGCGGTGAACTCGATCAACTGGGCCCGGCTGATGGCGCAGGTGGTGTATTTCTTCTACGCCGCGGTCCGCCTCGGCGCGCCGGATCGCGAGGTGGCGTTCGCAGTCCCCACGGGCAACTTCGGCGACGTGTTCGCAGGCTATGTCGCGGCGCAGATGGGCCTCCCCGTCGCCAAGCTGGTCGTCGCGACCAACGTCAACGATATCCTTCACCGCGCGCTCAGCACCGGCGATTATTCGAAGGGCGGCGTCCAGCAGACCCCGACCCCGTCGATGGATATCCAGGTCAGCTCCAACTTCGAACGCCTGTTGTTCGATCTCGGCAGCCGTGACGGCGCGGCTTTGGCGACGCAAATGGCCGGCTTCGAATCCTCGGGTGCGATGCGCCTCACCAACGCGCAGTCCGAAGGGGCCGCGGCGCTCTTCCAGAGCGACCGTGTCGACCTCGACGACATGACGCTCGCGATGCGCTGGGCGCATGAGCATGCGGGGCAGGTGATCGACCCGCACACCGCGATCGGCCTCGCCGCGGCGCTGCGCCTCGACGTGCCGGCGGGCGTTCCCATCGTGACGCTCGCGACGGCGCATCCCGCCAAGTTCGGCGACGCAGTAGAGCGCGCGACGGGCGTGCGGCCCTCGCTCCCCGCCCGCGTCGGCGACCTGTTCGACCGCGAGGAACGCTACGCGACGCTCCCCGCCACGTTCGACGCGATCATCGCCTATATCACCGAGCGGGCGAGGCCGTCGGCATGAAGCTGCACACACTTATCGGCGAACCCTGGGCGGATTACGGCCTGATCGATTCAGGGCACGGCAAGAAGCTCGAACGCTATGGCCGTTTCCGCTTCATCCGCCCCGAACCGCAGGCGATGTGGGCGCCCGCCTCGACCGACTGGAAGGCACAGGGGGAATTCGTCCCCGGCTCCGACGAGGATGGCGGCGGCCGCTGGGAATTCGCCGAACCCGTTCCCCGCGAGGGCTGGACGCTCAAGTGGAACGAGGTGTCCTACACCGCGCAGACCACCCCGTTCCGCCATCTCGGCTTCTTCCCCGACATGGCACCGGTGTGGAGCTGGATGCGCGAACGCGTGGCGGGGCTCGACTCGCCCGAGTGCATGAACCTGTTCGGCTATACCGGCGTCGGCACGCTCGCGATGGCGACCAAGGGCGTCCGGATGGTGCACGTCGATGCCTCGAAAAAGTCGGTCGAGGCGGCCAAGGCCAACGCCAAGCTCTCGGGCATGGCCGACGCGCCGATCCGCTGGATGACCGACGACGCGGCGAAGTTCGTCGCGCGCGAGGTTCGGCGGGGGCGGCGGTATGACGGCATCCTGCTCGATCCGCCCAAATATGGTCGCGGGCCGGAGGGTGAGGTGTGGCGTCTCGAGGAAGATCTGCCGAAGCTGATCGCCGATTGCCGCAAGCTGCTCGACGAGAATTCGCGGTTCCTGTTCCTGACGGTCTACGCAGTGCGGATGTCCGCGCTGGCGATCGGCGAGCTGCTCAACCAGGTGTTCGCGGATTTGCCCGGCAAGGTTGAAGTCGGTGAGTTGGGCGTCCGCGAGGAAGCGCGCGGGTTGACGCTCCCCACCGCAATCTGGGCCCGCTGGAGCCGCTAGCTTCCGCGTGCGACCTCCCACGGCATCTTAACCACCCCGGCGAAGGCCGGGGTCCAGTTGGGAGACGTTGCTGACGACGCGCTACGCGACGTTACTGCGACCTTTCCAACTGGACCCCGGCCTCCGCCGGGGTGGAGGTTTGTGGGAAGGTAAGACGCAAGTTGGCTGCCGTTCCCCCCGCGAAGGCAGGGGGCCAGGCGCCAGAAACGACACCGCTTGCAACCCTGGGCCCCCGCCTTCGCGGGGGAACACGACAAGGCGTCAGCCGGGAATCTGCTGCGAGATGCAGTGGAAGCTCCCGCCGCCCGTCAGGATATGATCCGCGCGCTGCCCGACGACCTCGCGGTCCGGGAACAGCGCCTGGATCGCTACGACCGCCGCCTGGTCGTTCTCGGCGCCGTACAACGGCACCACCACCGCGGCATTGCCGATATAGAAGTTCATGTAGCTCGCCGGCACGACCTCCTCGTCGCGCAGCACGCGGCCCGGCGACGGGATCGTCACGACCGTCAGCCCGGCTGCCGCAGCATCACGCGCGGCATTCTGGTACACCTGCCAGTTTGGATCGTTGTCGGCCGCCTGCGGGATCGCCACGCGCCCCTCGCCCACGAACCGCGCGAGGTTGTCGACATGCCCGTCGGTATGATCGTTTACCAACCCGTCGCCCAGCCAGACGACGCGGGTATAGCCGAGGTCAGACGCCAGCCGCGCCTCGATCTCCGCCTTGCTCAGCGACGGATTACGGTTGCGGTTGAGCAGGCACTGCGCCGTCGTGACGACCGTCCCGGTGCCGTCGCCATCGATCGCGCCCCCTTCGAGCACCCACGCACACGCCTCGACCTGCTTGTGCCGGCTCGCCGCCAGCCGCTGCCCGATCGTGTCGTCACCGGGCAGGTCGTATTTTCCGCCCCAGCCGTTGAACTGGAAGTCGCGCGCGCTGCCGTCGGCGACGATGATCGGGGCGGTGTCGCGCAGCCAGATGTCGCCGAACGGCTCGACCACCACCTCCGCGAACGGCGCGAGCCGCTTGGCGGTGGTCGCCGACCCGACGTCCGCTGCGACGAGGATCACCGTCTCGCCCCGGCCCTCGGCATGCACCGCCCTGGCGAACGCGACGACCTCGTCGCGCGCGGGTTCCAGATCGTCGAGCCACAGGTCCGCATGGCTCGGAAAGCCGATCCAGACGGCCTTGTGATGCGCCCATTCGGCCGGGGTCGAGACGGCGGTAGTCGTGGTCACTTACTTGGCTCCTGCGCGATCGCGGTCACGAATGCCGCGGAATTCGGCGCTCTTATACCAGTTCGGCCACAGACTGGTATCGTCCGCGAGCTTGCGCCCGAGACCGTAATAGATCCCCAGATCCTCGACCGCGCCCGACCAGTCCCACTTCGCGTCATATTCGTCCGCGGGCTTGTGATAGCGGTGCGCGACATAGTCCTCGCGCGCGGCATGCCCCGCCGCCGTCCCACCGACGACCAGATCCTCGCCGCTGCCCCCGTCGAGCATCGGCACGCCCAGCTTGGCAAAGCTGAAATGATCCGACCGGTAATAGCCGCCGCGTTCCGGGTTCGCCTCGACCCCGATCACGCGGCCCTCGGCGGCGACGAACGGCTTCACCAGATCCTCGATCTCCGACTTGCCCGCGCCGGCCAGCACGAAATCCTTCGCGCGCCCGTCGACGTTGAGCACGTCCATGTTCACGCCGCCCACGGTGTGCGCCAGCGGATAGATCGGATGCTCGGCATAATAGCGCGAGCCGAGCAGCCCCGATTCCTCCGCCGTCACCGCGAGGAACGCGATCGAGCGCTTGGCCGGCCCCGCCTTCACCTGCGCCTCGGCCAGCGCGACCAGCCCGGCGATACCCGTCGCGTTGTCCGCTGCGCCGTTGCAGATGTCATCGCCATCGACCCCGTCGCAGCGCCCGAGATGATCCCAATGCGCCGAATACAGCACGTAATCGTTGGGAGCAGTCGTGCCCGGCAACACGCCAATGACGTTCTTCGAGGCCTGGCGCTTGATCGTGTTCGTGAACCCGCCGCCGAACTTCAGCCCGAGCGGCACCGCCTTGAACCCCTTCACCTTCGCCGCCGCGGCCAGCGTCGCATAGTCCTTGCCCGCGCTCGCGAAAACGCGCTCGGCGGCCGCCTTCTGCATCCAGCCGACGATCTGCGACTGGTCGAGATGATCGCCCTTCTCGTCCAGCTCGAGCTGCGGCCCGGTCCAGGACGACTGCACCACCGCCCACGGATAGGCCGCCGGCTCGGTATCATGGACGATGATCGCCGCCGCCGCGCCGTGCTTGGCGGCGTTCTCGAACTTGTACGGCCAGCGGCCATACCAGGTCATCGCGCGGCCCTCGAACGGCCCCTCGCGCGACATCGTCTGCCAGTCGGCGTCGTTGATGAGGATGACGACGGTCTTCCCCTCCACGTCGACGCCCGCATAATCGTCCCAGCCCTTTTCGGGCGCGGTGATCCCGTAGCCGACGAACACGACGTCGCTGTTCGCCACGGCGGACTTGGGCGCCACGCGGTAGGTGCCCGCGACCATGTCGGTGCGATAGGCGAGGCTGACGGGCGCCGTGCCACCGGTGAAGCTGAACGGCGCGACGTTGCCCGCCGTGATCTCCACCATCGGTACGTCCTGCGTCCACGTGCCCTTGTTACCCGGCTTCAGCCCCGCCGCCTTCATCCGCTCGACGATATAGGCGACGGTCTTCGCCTCCGCAGGCGTGGTCGGCGCGCGGCCTTCATACGCATCCGACGACAGCACCTGCGTGACGGTCTTGAGCGTCTCGACTGAGATCGTCGGCGCGGGCCCGCCCTGGGCGGCAAGCGGGAAAGGCAACAGCAGGGCAGCAAGTATCAGGGGACGCATCTATGCTCCAATCGGTTGGCGCCGCTCTTTTCGCACCCGGTTTAGCGCTTGTCCACGAACACGATCCATTTCCGATATACACCGATTGCCAGCGCGCGCGGGTCGGATACTATCGACCGGATACGGGGAATCAGGGGGTTTCGTGACGATAGGATCATGGGCGATGCCGGCGTTGATGCTGGCGGCGGCGACAAGCCTGGCTACTGTGCCCGCCGACGCCGCACCAAGCGATGCGGCGCGGCAATTCGGTGCGCGGGACAATGTGACGGGCGTCACGATTTCACCGGACGGCAAGGCACTGGCGGTGATCCAGCCAACTGCGGGCCGCGGCGCCGTGCTGTCGATCGTCCGTCTCGACGATGGCAAGGGCATGAAGCCAATCCTGACGACGAGCGGAAACCCGGAGCGGCTGCGCTATTGCCGCTGGTCGACCAATACGCGATTGGTTTGCGGGCTGTACGTGATCGATATGATCGGCACGTCCTATTACGGCTATACCCGCCTCTTCTCGATCAATGCAGACGGCAGCGACCAGAAGCTGCTGAGCGCGCGCGGCAACGAATATTCGCTCGGCATTGCGCTCGGCGGCGGTGGCGTGATCGACTGGCTGGGCGAGAAGGGCGACGGCACCGTGCTGATGCAGCGCTTGGCCGTTCCCGAGGTCACGACCGGACGCATAACCGGCCAAACCCGCGAGGGGCTGATGGTCGAGCGCGTCGATACAACTACCCTGTCGCGCGCGATGGTGGAAGCGCCGCGCGGTGGCGTCGCAGGCTATGTCACCGACGGACGCGGGGTGGTCCGCATCATGGTGCGCCGCCCAACGACGACGCTGGGGCAGAATGCGGGCCGCTACGACTTTCTTTATCGCCGGAAGGCTAGCCGTGAATGGCTGCCGCTGTCGACGGTGACGACCTCCGGCGGCCGTTCGAGCGGGTTCGTACCCCAGGCCGTCGATCCCGATTTGGACGTCGTCTACGGTCTCGACGCGACAGGCGGACGCACTGGGGTGTACAGCATCGCGCTCGACGGCAGCATGACCAAGAAACTCGTCTTTTCTCGCCCCGACGCGGACGTCGACGAGCTGGTCCAGATCGGCCGCCAGGACCGCGTCGTCGGCGCCAGCTGGGTCACCGACAAGCGCGCGACCGCGATGTTCGATCCGCCCCTCAAGCAGTTCGCCGCCTCGCTGTCGAAGGCACTGCCGGGCGCGCCGCTGACGAGCTTCGTCGATGCGAGCGCGGACGAGCAGAAGCTGGTCATGTTCGCGAATGCCGATACCGATCCGGGCCGCTTCTACCTGTTCGACAAGACGACCAAGAAGCTTGCCGAGATTCTCCCGATCCGCCCGCAGCTTACCGACGTCAAGCTGGCGCAGGTCAAGCCGGTCAGCTTTCCCGCCGGCGACGGGACGATGGTGCCGGGATATCTGACCCTACCGCCGGGTAGCGACGGCAAGAACCTTCCGACCATCGTCCTGCCACATGGTGGCCCCTGGGCGCGCGACGAATGGAATTTCGACTGGCTGTCGCAGTTCTTCGCCCATCGCGGCTATGCCGTGCTGCAGCCCAATTATCGCGGCTCGACCGGCTATGGCGACAGCTGGTTCCAGCAGAACGGATTCCGATCGTGGAAGACTGCGGTCGGCGACATCGACGATGGCGGGCGGTGGCTCGTCAAGCAGGGGATCGCCGATCCCGCCAAGCTGGCGATCGTCGGCTGGTCCTATGGTGGCTATGCGGCACTCCAGTCTGGAACTGTCGATCCGACCTTGTTCAAGGCGATCGTCGCAGTCGCACCCGTGACCGATTTCGACCTGTTGCGTCAGGAGTGGAAAGGTGATTCGACGCCACAATCGCTGGACGAGACGTTCGGGACGCGGGTCACCGCCGAGGAAGGCTCACCGGCCCGGCACGCCGATCGCTTCGTGGCGCCCGTGCTGCTGTTCCACGGGGATCGCGACCAGAACGTGTCGATTGCCGAAAGCCGGTTGATGGCGTCACGCCTGAAGGGGGCAGGCAAATCGGTTCAGTTCGTCGAGTATAAGGGGCTCGACCACCAGCTGGAAGACGACACCGCGCGGACCGACCTGCTCGACCGCGCCGATACGTTCCTGCGGACGGCGATGAAGATGTAACGAAAAAGGGCGGCCCCATCGGGACCGCCCTTTTCTGTTTTCGAACCGCGCCGTGGCGAAGCCACGTCGTCAGACGTCGAACGTACTCGACTTAACGCGAGTAGAATTCGACGACGAGGTTCGGTTCCATCTTCACCGGGTAAGGCACTTCGTCGAGCGTCGGAACGCGCGTGAAGGTAACCTTAGCCGCGCCGTCCGGAGCGACATAATCGGGGATTTCGCGCTCGGCGAGGCTCTGCGCTTCCATCACCAGCGCCATTTCCTGCGCCTTCGAACCCAGCGTGATCTCGTCGCCGACGAAGCAGCGACGCGAGGCGATGTTGCACTTCACGCCGTTGACGCGGATGTGGCCGTGCGAAACGATCTGGCGGGCCGCGAAAATCGTCGGCGCGAACTTGGCGCGATAGACGATCATGTCGAGACGCTGCTCGAGCAGGCCGATCAGGTTCTGCGAGGTATCGCCCTTCAGACGAGCCGCCTCATGGTAGCATGCGCGGAACTGCTTCTCCGTCACGTCGCCATAATAGCCCTTGAGCTTCTGCTTGGCGCGCAGCTGGATACCGAAGTCGCTGACCTTACCCTTGCGGCGCTGGCCGTGCTGGCCCGGGCCGTATTCGCGCTTGTTGACCGGCGACTTGGGACGACCCCAGATGTTCTCGCCCATACGGCGATCGAGTTTGTACTTCGCGCTTTGACGCTTCGACATAGTATAACCTTTGCAAATGCAAACAACGTTGGTCCCGGTATCGCTCTGCTGGTCGTCGTGAGACCCAAGGGTCCGGACAAGGCAGGGCCACCGCTTCACCGGGGTGCAGGGCCATTGCGAAGGCGGGCGCCTAGACGGAGGGCGCGCCAGAGTCAAGCTGGACAGGCTGCGGGCCGCTCGGCAAGAGGCGGCATGAGCATCCTATCCGGACCCGACTGCACCACCATGACCGAGGTCCGCGCGGGCGTCGACGCGCTCGACCGCGAGCTCGTCGCACTCTTGGCGCGGCGCTTCGCCTATATGGACGCCGCCGCACGCATCAAGCCCGAACGCGGCCATGTCCGCGACGAGGCGCGCAAGACTCAGGTGATCGAGAATGCGCGGGCCGAGGCCACGCGGCTGGGGTTGCCGGATGAGGCAATCGCGGATCTGTGGGAAGGGCTGGTCGAGGCGTCGATCGCGTATGAGCTAGCAGCGTTCGACCGGCGCTGAGACGGGCTGCGGAGGACGCCGCCGCCCCGCTCCCGTCATCCTGGACTTGATCCAGGATCCAGAGCCACAAACGCCGCCCTCTCTGGCTCTGGATCCTGGGTCAAGCCCAGGATGACACAGGTCAACCCCGGGGCTTCTTCCCCGCCAGCGACGACAGCACGCCGCGCATCGTCCGGATCTCCTGGCTCGACCAGCCGGGCTTCGTCAGCAGCGTGCGCAGCGTCCGCCGCGTCGTCTGGATCTTGTCGGGCGGATAGAAGAACCCCGCCCCCATCAGCATCGTATCGAGCTGCCCGATCATCCCGTCGAGCTCCTCCTGCGGCGCAGGCGGCATGATCGGGTTGATCGACGGCTGGCTGAGCTCGCGCTCCGCGGTCAGCCCCTTGGACCATTCATACGCGACCAGGATCACCGCCTGGGCAAGGTTGAGCGAGCCGAACTCCGGATTGATCGGCACCGTGATGATCGTCCGCGCGACCGCGACGTCGTCGGTCTCGAGGCCCGATCGCTCGGGCCCGAACAGGATCGCGGAGCGGCCGGGCGCGGCGTGGATCTCGGTCGCGGCCTGTTCGGGGGTGACGACGGGCTTGGTCACGCCCCGCTTGCGGACCGTGGTGGCGAACACCTGCGCGCAGTCCGCGGTCGCCGCAGCGACGCTGTCATAGACCTGCGCGTTCTGGAGCACGATGCCCGCGCCGCTGGCGGCGGGGCCCGCGGAGGGGTTGGGCCAACCGTCGCGCGGGGATACGAGGCGCATCTCGACGAGCCCGAAATTGAGCATCGCACGCGCGGCCTTGCCAATATTCTCGCCGAGCTGGGGGCGGACGAGGACGATCACCGGGGGTGGGGTGGGGCCGCCGACAATCCCGGCCCCGTCCGAAAGCGTCTCGCTGTCGCCGGTAATGTCCGCACGCGTCATATTTTCGTCAATCACGTCGCCAAATCCACCAATCTCGCCAAGCTCACCAAAGTCGATGTGCTCAGCCAATTCACCCCGGTCTTCCACCCCACCCCGTTCGTCCTGAGTAGGGGCTGAGCGAAGCCGAAGACCCGTATCGAAGGACTTGCGCGCGAGGAAGCGCACCGCCTCCCAATTGCCCGCCGCCAACGCTTCTTTCTTCGCGCGGCTCCATCCCTTTAGCTGGCGCTCGGCTCCCAGCGCTTCGATCCTGCTCGGGAAATCTTGCGACCAAATGAGTGTCACCGGGCGCCGGTTATGCGTGTATCCCGGAAACTCGCCAAGCTGGTGCTGCGCGATGCGGCGTTCGAGCGCGTCGGTATGGCCAATATAATAACTGCCGTCGGAACAGCGTAGCATGTAGGCGTAAAAGCTCATGCAACCTGTCCTTCGATACGGGCCTTCGCCAAGCTCAGTCCCTACTCAGGACGAACGTAAGGGGGTGAGGCAATGTCGATAAGGTGAAGTGCGCAATGTGGCCAGCACTGGCGCGGATCGAAGGACCGACTCGCTGGCCCCGATCACTCCGCCCGCCCGACCTCCTCGACGCTCCCGGCAAAAGCCTCGAAGTCCTTAGCCTCGCTAAAATCCCGGTACACACTCGCAAACCGGATATACGCGACCGAATCGAGCCCCTTGAGCCCATCCATCACCATTTCGCCGATCCGCTTCGACGTCACGTCGTTTTCACCCAGCGTCTCGAGCCGGCGCTGGATCCCGCTCACGAGCTTGTCGATCCGCCCCGCCTCGATCGCCCGTTTCCGCGTCGCGATCGACAGCGACCGCAGCAGCTTCTCGCGGTCGAATGGCTCACGCCTGCCCTCGCTCTTCAACACGAACAGTTCGCGCAACTGGATGCGTTCGAACGTCGTGAAACGCGCGGCGCAGCCCTCGCATTGGCGCCGGCGTCGGATCGCCGCCCCGTCTTCGGTGGGGCGGCTGTCCTTTACCTGGCTGTCTTCATGTCCGCAGAAGGGGCAGCGCATTCAGACCTTCTTCTTGCCCTTGTAGTAGGCGTAGCCCGCGCCGGCGAGCGCACCGAAGATCGGGCCGATCACCGGCACCGGGATCGCCACGACCGCGCCGAGCGCGCTCCACTTGGCCATGCTCTTGCCGAGGCCGGGGGTCGCCTTGATGTCGTTCTGGATTTCGTCGATCTTCGACATGCTCATCATCCTTGATAGATCGGGAAGCGTGCGCACAGCGTGCGAACACGCGTCCGAACGTCCGCCTCGACCTCCGGGTCCCCATGCTCGCCCTTTTTCGCGAGCCCGTCCAGCACGTCGGCGACCATGTTGCCGATCTCGCGGAATTCGGCCGGACCGAAGCCGCGCGTGGTGCCGGCAGGGCTGCCGACGCGGATGCCGCTGGTCTTCATCGGCGGCAGCGGATCGTTGGGGATGCCGTTCTTGTTGCAGGTGATCCCCGCGCGCTCGAGCGCCTCGTCCGCATCGCGCCCGGTGATGCCGAGTGGGGTGAGGTCGATCAACGCCAGATGCGTGTCGGTGCCGCCCGACACGACGTCCGAACCACGCTCCTTGAGCGTCGCGGCCAAGACCTTCGCATTCTCGACGACGGCGGCGATGTAGCTCTTGAAGTCGGGCTGGAGCGCCTCGCCGAACGCGACCGCCTTCGCCGCGATCACGTGCATCAGCGGCCCGCCCTGGAGACCCGGGAACACCGCCGAGTTGATCTTCTTCGCGATGGCCTCGTCATTCGTCATGATCATGCCGCCGCGCGGACCGCGCAGCGTCTTGTGCGTGGTGGTGGTGACGACATGCGCATGGCCGAACGGCGTCGGGTGCAGCCCGGCCGCGACGATCCCGGCGAAATGCGCCATGTCGACCATGAAATACGCGCCGACCTTGTCCGCGATGGCGCGGAAGCGCGCGAAGTCGATGACGCGCGGATAGGCCGAGCCGCCCGCGATGATCAGCTTTGGCTGATGCTCGACCGCCAGCGCCTCGACCGCGTCGTAATCGATCAGGTGTGTGGTCGCGTCGACGCCGTACTGGATCGCGTTGAACCACTTGCCCGACTGCGCGGGCTTGGCGCCGTGAGTCAGGTGGCCGCCGGCATCGAGGCTCATGCCGAGGATGGTGTCGCCGGGCTTGACCAGCGCGAGCATCACCGCGCCGTTCGCCTGCGCGCCCGAATGCGGCTGGACGTTGACGAACCCGCAGCCGAAAATCTGTTTCGCGCGCTCGATCGCGAGCGTCTCGACCGTGTCCGACGGCGCGCAGCCCTGATAATAGCGCTTGCCCGGATAGCCCTCGGCATATTTGTTGGTGAACACCGAGCCCTGCGCCTCGAGCACCGCCTTCGAGACGATGTTCTCGGACGCGATCAGCTCGATCTGCGTCTGCTCGCGCTCGAGCTCGGCCTCGACGCCGGCGAAGACGGCGGCATCGGCAGCGGCGAGGCCGCGGGTGAAGAAGCCGTCCGGCTGGACGTCATGGAGCGTGGTGGGCTGGGTGCTCATGCGGGGACCTTTAGCTTGTCGACACGGTGTTGATGACGGCCGCCGGCGAAATCGGCGGTCAGGAAGGCTTCGACGCAGGCCTTGGCCATTTCCTCGCCGATCAGGCGGGCGCCCATCGCGATGGCGTTGGCGTCGTTGTGGATGCGCGCAAGGCTTGCCGACAGCGGCTCGGAGACGAGCGCGCAGCGGCAGGCGGGATTGCGGTTGGCGGCGATCGAGATGCCGATGCCCGACCCGCACAGCGCGATGCCGCGGTCCGCGCTGCCATCGGCGATCGCCGAGGCGAGCGTGTATCCGTAATCGGGATAATCGACGCTGGCGGTGCCTTCGGGGCCGAGATCGAGCACGTCGTGCCCTGCCTGGCGCAGCCATGCGGCAAGCACCGCTTTCAACGAAACGGCGGCGTGATCGGACGCGATGGCGATGCGCACCTGGCGTAATCCTGTGACGGGGGATCGGGTGCCCAGCCCTTTACCGAGCCGAGCCGGGATTTGCCACACCTGTTCGCGAGGCCGTGATAGAAGCGCGCATCCCAATCGACGCCGTCATCCTGACGAAAGTCAGGATCCAGGGTCATATAGCGCGCCCTTCTTGGCTCTGGGTCCTGACTTTCGTCAGGATGAAGCGCTAAGATTTGCAGTTGCGCAAAACGCCGACCGCGAAGGAAGACCGCCATGAAACCCCTCGTCCTGATCGCCGCCGTCGCGCTGATCGCTTGCTCCGGCCCCGCGCCCGACACCAGCAGCGACGGCACCATGACGTCCGTCGGATCGGTCGAACGCAAGGTGGTCCCGCCAAAGCCGAAGCCCGCGCCCGATTATGCCGGCCGCTGGATCGGCGTCGAAGGCATGGTCCTCGACATCGCCCCCGCCCCCGCTGGCGCGCCCGGCCGCTATGCACTCTCGATGCAATGGGATCTCGACAACAAGGGCAGTTTCGACGGGGTCGCGGCCGGCGACACGATCACGTTCGATCGCAACGGCATACGCGAGACGCTGCGCCCCACGAACGGCACTGCGACCGCCCTGAAATATCTCGCGGGAAAAACCGACTGCCTTACCGTCAAGCCAGGCGAAGGCTATTGCCGCGACGGACTTAGCCGCTAGGCTCCCAACTGTGACTATCACACATCTCAACGCCGATGCCGCGCGCGCGCACCTTTCCGAAGTGCTGCTGCGCACCGGACAAGAGGATCGCGATGCGTTTCGCGAGCTCTATTCGCTGACCAGCGCGAAGCTTTTCGGCATCACGCACCGTATCTGCGGCAATGCCCAAGCCGCGGAGGATGTGCTGCACGAGGTCTATCTCACGATCTGGAAACGCGCCGGGGCCTGGGAACCCGGGCGCGCGAGCCCGATAACCTGGTTGGCGACGATCGCGCGCAACCGCGCCATCGACTGGCAGCGCGCGCAGGGCGTCCGCCGCACGAGCCCGCTCGACGATGCGCCCGACATCGCCGATCCCGGCGAAGGCGCCGAGGCGGGCATGCTGGCGAGCGAGTCGTCGCGCGAGCTGATCGAATGCCTCGACGGTCTCGAGCCACAGCAGCGCGACGCGATCCGCACCGCATTCTTCGACGGCATCACTTATGCCGAACTGGCGATCAAGCGCGCGGTGCCACTCGGCACGATGAAGAGTTGGGTCCGCCGCGGCCTAGCTCGCCTGAAAGATTGCCTCGATGGCTGATCCCGACACCATCCCCGAAGACGTCGCCGCCGCCGAACTCGCACTCGGTTTGCTCGACGGCGAAGAGCGCGGCGCGGCGCTTCGTCGCGTGCTCACCGAACCCGGTTTTGCGGCCCGGGTCGAATGGTGGCGATTGCGCTTCGCCGCGTTGTTCGATCTCTGGCCAGAGCACGCGGCCCCGCCGCATCTCGCCGCGCGGATCGAGGCCAGCCTCGACGGTCCGACGTCCGCTAAAGCCAGCCGCTTTGCGTGGCCTGCGCTCGCTGCCATCACCAGCGCGATCGCCGCATCGCTGCTGCTGTTCGTCATGGTCCGCCCCGAACCGACCGTGCCCGTCTCGCAACCGATCCCCGTCGCCCGCGCGACCAGCGTGCTCGTCGCGATGCTGGGCGATGCGAAGTCGCCGGTCGCCGCGGTCTATGATCCCGCCAACGGCGCACTCCGCGTGGCAGCCGGTCCCGGCGTTCCGGACGCCCGCGTCGCACAGCTCTGGGTGATCGGCGGCGACGGCGTGCCGCACTCGCTCGGTCTGTTGTCGAGCCGTCCGACCGCGCTGGCGCCGAAGGGCGTCGACCGCGGTCGCATCGCCCCCGGCGCGACACTGGCGATCTCGGTCGAACCGCTCGGCGGATCGCCGACCGGGCTGCCGACCGGTCCGGTCGTCGCGACCGGCGTGGTCGCGCGCGTCTGATGCCCGTGCAACCTGCCGCGACCGGCGGCATCCCGCCGCTCGCGCGCCTGCTCGGCCTGAGCGGCCTGCTCCCGCAACTCGGCGCGGTCGCGCTGTTGCTGAGCGGCGATCCGCAAAGCCGGTTCTCCGCGCTCGCGATCGCCTACGCCTATGCCGCGATCATCCTGAGCTTCCTCGGTGGCCTGTGGTGGGGCCTCGCCGCGCGCACCGACTCAGCCCCACGCTGGCTCTGGTTCGCCAGCGTCGCCCCCTCGCTGATCGCGCTCGGCACGGCGTGGCCCTGGATGGTCGGCCTGCGCTGGCCCGGGCCGTCGCTGGTGGTGCTCGGCCTCAGCCTGATCGCCGCGCTGCTCGTCGACCGCACGCTGGTCCGCGACGGCATCGCGCCGTACGGCTGGATGGCGTTGCGTATGCCGCTGTCGCTGGGTTTGGGCGTGCTGACTCTTTTGGCGGCGGCACTCTAACGACTCTGCGTGGCGTCCGATAAGTGCTATCGTCCATCGATGAACAAGCACGCCGCCATCGTCCGCGCCGAGCCAGAACCTCAGGTTCGCTCGACACCGGCGCGGTTCACGGCTGCGGAATTCATGCGCATGGCCGAAGCCGGTGCGTTCGACGACATGAAGATCGAATTGGTCGACGGGGAGCTCGAACGCATGAACCCGCCGATGAGCAACCATAGCTGGTACCAGTCCGAAGTATTTGCGGCGCTGTTAACGATAGCACGTGCCGCCGGGCTGTTCGCGTTGGCCGAAACCGGACTTCGCGTAAGCGAAACAACGATCAGGGCCTGTGACGTGGCGTTGGTTCGAACGCGCCCGGATACGAACCGCCTGTTCAGCGCTCCCGATATAGTTTTGGCCGTAGAGATCGCCGAAACGACCCTCGCCCGTGATATGGGGCCCAAACGCACGGATTATGCACGGATAGGCATCGCCCAGTATTGGGTCGTCGACAGCGCCCGATCAGTTGTTCACGTGTTCGGGGAACCGATCGATGGCGACTACGCGCAGGTCCGTACGATACGATTCGGAGAACCGCTCGACGTCCCCGGTACCGACGGCACCATCACGATCGACTGAAGCTGGCTCGCCCCTCACGCAAGCTCCGTCTCACGCCGCCTTGCGCAGATCCAGCCGACTCCAGATCTCGACCAGTGCATCGGTCAGTTCGCGCATCATCGCCTCGGTATGCGCAGGCCCCGGGGTGAACCGGAGCCGCTCGGTCCCGCGCGGCACGGTCGGATAGTTGATCGGCTGCACGTACACCCCGTATTCGGCGAGCAGGACGTCGCTGATCTTCTTCGCCTTGACCGGATCGCCGACCATCAAGGGCACGATATGCGTGTCGCCGATCATCACCGGCAGCCCAGCGTCCTTGAGCATCGCCTTCAACATCGCCGCTGCGGCCTGCTGCCCGTCGCGCTCGACGCTCGACGCCTTCAGATGCCGCACGCTCGCCAGCACGCCTGCGACCAGCACCGGCGACAGCGATGTCGTGAAGATAAACCCCGGCGCATAGCTGCGGATCACGTCGACGATCGTGCGATCGGCGGCGATATAGCCCCCCATCACGCCGAACGCCTTGCCCAGCGTCCCTTCGAGGATCGTGATCCGGTGCGCGACGTCGTCGCGCTCCGAGATCCCGCCGCCCCGCGCGCCGTACATCCCGACCGCATGGACTTCGTCGCAATAGGTCAGCGCGTTGTATCGGTCGGCGAGATCGCACACCGCAGAGATCGGCGCGATGTCGCCCTCCATCGAATACACGCTTTCGAACGCGATCAGTTTCGGCACCGCCGGGTCTTCCGCGGCGAGGAGCTCTTCGAGATGCGCGAGGTCGTTGTGACGGAACACGCGCTTCTCGCACCCCGAATTGCGGATGCCCGCGATCATCGACGCGTGGTTCAGCTCGTCCGAAAAGATGATGCAGCCCGGCAGGACCTTCGCCAGCGTCGCCAGCGTCGCCTCGTTCGAGACGTACCCGCTGGTGAACAGCAGCGCAGCTTCCTTGCCGTGCAGGTCGGCGAGCTCGCCCTCCAGATCGACATGGTAATGCGTGTTGCCGCCGATGTTGCGCGTGCCGCCCGAGCCTGCGCCGACGTCGTGCAGCGCCTCTTCCATCGCCGCGATCACCTTGGGATGCTGGCCCATGGCGAGGTAATCGTTCGAGCACCAGACGGTGATCGGCTTCGGACCGTTATGCCCCGCGAAACAGCGCGCGTTGGGGAACGCGCCCTTGTTGCGGAGGATGTCGATGAACACGCGGTAGCGCCCCTCGGCATGCAACCGGTCGATCGCCTGCGTAAACACGCGCGAATAATCGACTCGCGGACCAGTACTGCCGTCCGTTGCCGTTTTGCCTGCGATAATCATGGCCTTGGGCACTACGCCTCACTTTCACTCAGTTCCAGCGCAATACCGCTCTTACGGTGATCGCTTTCCTCGTCCTGGCAGCACATTGCCACGATGCGCCCGCGAAGCAAGGTGCCACATTGTCCCAGGCCGTCGCCTAAAGCTGCTCGATCCTGCCGAACCCGCGCGCCGCCAACGCCGGTCCGAGCGCGCGTTCGTCGTTGCCCAACCGCGTGAAGACGGCGATGCCCTCGCCCGCACCCGACCACGTTTCGCCCTGCACCAGGTGAACGATCCGCCGCGCGATCCCGGGACCGCCGTCGACGAACCGCACGCCGGGCGCCGCCACCGCAAGCTCGGCCTCGACCAGCGGGAAATGCGTGCACGCGTTGACGATCACGTCGATCGAGTCGCCGCCGGATTGCGAGAACAAGCCGTTGAGCACTTTGGCATAGCGTTCCGGCGCCACCGCCCGCCCGTGCAGCTTGGCCTCCGCCATCTCGACCAGCGCCGCCGATCCGTAGCGCAGCACGGTGCAATCGCCAGCGAACCTCGCCGCGAGATCGTCGACATAGGCCTGCCGCACCGTCGCCTCGGTCCCCAGCACGCCGATCGTCCGCGTGACCGACAATACGGCGGCGGGCTTGATCGCCGGTACCGTTCCGACAACCGGCAGGTTGAGCGCCGCGCGCACCACCGGCAAGGCGATCGTCGAGGCCGTGTTACACGCGATCACGATCAACCGCGGCCGGTACCGCTCCGCGAGCCGCCCCAGCAACACCGGCACGCGCGCGGCGATCTCCGCCTCGCTCTTGGTGCCGTACGGAAAACCGGCCGAGTCGGCGGCGTAGACGAACGGCGCGTCAGGCAGCGCCGCGCGCGCAGGTCCGACGATCGACAACCCGCCGACACCGGAATCGAAGAACAGGATGGGGCGCATGTCCATCCCCGCGCCTTAGGACGGATTGGCGCGTCTGAACCAGACCTCGCGTGCGATCGGCCGCCGCTCGAGGCCATTTGCCGTCCGCCACGACTCGTTTATAAGCGCGGCCAGAACGGGGGACATGCTTGCAGACGGAAATTCTCTGGGTCGCGCCCACGCTATCGCTCGTGCTCAGCTATCTGCTCGGCTCGATCCCGTTCGGCGTCATTTTGACTCGGCTCGGCGGCGCGGGCGATCTGCGCACGATCGGCTCTGGCAATATCGGCGCTACGAACGTCCTGCGCACCGGTCGCAAGGGCCTTGCCGCCGCCACGCTGCTGCTCGACATGGCCAAGGGGGCGGTGGCCGTCCTGCTCGTCGCGTCGCTCTTCCCCGGTAACGCATTGCTGGCCGCCGCCGGTGCGTTCATCGGCCATTGCTACCCCGTCTGGCTCAGGTTCAAGGGCGGCAAGGGCGTCGCCACGCTCATGGGGATCGTCGTCGCGCTCTACTGGCCGCTGGGGCTCGTCTATGCGGCCGTCTGGCTCGGGCTTCTTGCTGCTCTGCGTATCTCCTCGGTCGCTGGCATGACCGCCGCACTCAGCGCGCCGTTCGCGGCGGCATTGTTCGGTCGGTTCGATCTCGTCCTGCTGCTTCTCGCGCTCGCGCTGATCGTGTTGTGGAAGCACCGCGAGAACGTCGAGCGGCTATTTTCCGGCACCGAGCCGCGGATCGGCGCCAACCGGAAAAAGAATGGCTGACCCGACGGTCTCCCGTCTTCGGCTCATCCGCACGACCGGGATCGGACCGGTCACCTATCGCCAGCTCATCGCCCGCTTCGGCAACGCGGAGGCTGCCATCGCCGCACTCCCGATGCTTGCCCAACGCGGCGGCGGGCGCAGTCCCCGGATCGCCGACGTCTCCGTCGCCGAACGCGAAATCGCCGCCACCACCAGGCTTGGTGCGCGCTACCTGTTCCTCGACGACCCGGACTATCCGCGTCTCCTAGCCGAGATCGAAACCGCCCCCCCGGCGCTGATCTTCCGCGGCGACATCGCGCACGCAGCCCGCCCCTGCGTCGCGATGGTCGGCGCGCGCAACGCATCGGCCGCCGCTTGTAGGTTCGCGCGCCAGCTCGCGCTCCAGCTGGCGGAAGAGGGCACGACCATCGTCTCGGGCCTCGCGCGCGGCATCGACACGGCGGCGCATATCGGCGCGCTGGGTGCCGGCTCAGCCGGCGCCACGATCGGGGTGATCGCCAGCGGAATCGACATCGCCTATCCGCCCGACAACACCGCCTTGCAGGAGCGGATCGCCACCGCCGGCCTCCTGCTCGCCGAACAACCCCCCGGTACCGAACCCAAGGCGCGCAACTTCCCCTCGCGCAACCGCATCATCGCAGGCCTTGCGATCGGCACGGTCGTGGTCGAGGCCGTCCCCAAATCCGGGTCGCTCATCACCGCGCGGCTCGCCAACGAATCCGGCCGCGAGGTCATGGCCGTGCCCGGCAGCCCGCTCGACCCGCGGGCGCAAGGCTGCAACCTGCTGATCCGCGAGGGCGCCACCCTGGTGCAATCGGCCGCCGATATCCTCGAACAGATCCGCCCGTTCGATCCCCGCTCGGTCCGCTCGCCGATCGACGCCTTTGCCGCGACGCCGACGCAGGATGCCAGCGACGCCGACCGCCGCCGGATCGCCGACCTGCTCGGCCCCGTCCCCGTTGCGATCGACGAGCTCATTCGCCAGTCGCGCGAGAGCCCGGCGGTCGTCCACACCGTGCTGCTCGAACTCGAACTCGCCGGCCGCCTTGAGCGTCACGCCGGCGGACGCGTCAGTCTCGCCTGATCGCGAGACGCTATCCTCCCCCGCCAAGGGGAGGATAGCCGGGCTGCGGCTTTGAGTTATTCCGCGGGCAGATAGATCTCGCTGCCCTTCGCGCGAAACTACTCGCTCATATCGGCCATGCCCTGCTCGGCATCGGCCAGCGTCGCGCCGGTCGCGAACTTGGCGCGGTCGGCATCGGCCGCGGTGACGTCCACCGCGAGGAACGTATCCGCCGGGCTGTTCTGCTTGGCGGCGAAATCGCGCACCTCCTGCGTGATCTTCATCGAGCAGAATTTGGGCCCGCACATCGAGCAGAAATGCGCGGTCTTGGCACCCTCCGCAGGAAGCGTTTGGTCGTGATACTGTTCGGCCGTATCGGGATCGAGGCTCAGGTTGAACTGATCGCGCCAGCGGAATTCGAACCGCGCGCGCGACAGCGCATCGTCGCGCATCTGCGCGGCGGGGTGACCCTTCGCCAGATCGGCGGCATGCGCGGCCAGCTTGTAGGTGACGACGCCGACCTTCACGTCGTCGCGGTCGGGAAGCCCGAGATGCTCCTTGGGCGTCACGTAGCAAAGCATCGCGGTGCCATACCAACCGATCATCGCGGCGCCGATGCCGCTGGTGATATGGTCGTAGCCCGGCGCGATGTCGGTGGTGAGCGGCCCGAGCGTGTAGAACGGCGCTTCGCCGCAGACCTCGAGCTGCTTGTCCATATTCTCCTTGATCTTGTGCATCGGCACATGGCCGGGGCCTTCGATCATGACCTGCACGTCGCTCTTCCACGCACGATGCGTCAGTTCGCCGAGCGTGTAGAGCTCGCTGAACTGCGCCTCGTCGTTCGCGTCGGCGATCGAACCGGGGCGCAGGCCATCGCCGAGCGAATAGGCGATGTCATACGCCTTCATGATCTCGGTGATCTCGTCGAACCGCTCGTAGAGGAAGCTCTCCTTGTGGTGGCTGAGGCACCATTTCGCCATGATCGAGCCACCGCGGCTGACGATGCCGGTGACGCGCTTGGCGGTCATCGGGATGTAGGCGAGGCGGACGCCGGCGTGGATCGTGAAATAGTCGACGCCCTGCTCGGCCTGCTCGATCAGCGTGTCGCGGAAGATCTCCCAGGTCAGGTCCTCGGCAACACCGCCGACCTTTTCCAGGGCCTGGTAGATCGGCACCGTGCCGATCGGGACGGGCGAGTTGCGCAGGATCCATTCGCGCGTGTCGTGGATGTTGCGACCGGTGCTGAGGTCCATCACCGTGTCAGCACCCCAGCGGATCGACCAGACGAGCTTGTCGACTTCGGCCGCGACATTCGATGCGACCGCCGAATTGCCGATATTGGCGTTGATCTTGACCAGGAAGTTGCGGCCGATCGCCATCGGTTCGGATTCGGGGTGGTTGATGTTGTTGGGGATGATCGCGCGGCCGCGCGCGATCTCGTCGCGGACGAATTCGGGGGTGACGAAGTCGGGGATCTGCGCGCCGAAGCTTTCGCCGTCGCGCTTATAGTCCTTGAGCATCGCGCGGCCGAGATTCTCGCGGGTGGCGACATATTCCATCTCGGGGGTGATGATCCCCCGCCGCGCGTAATGCATCTGGCTGACATTGGCGCCGGGCTTGGCGCGCAAGGGGCGCTTGATGCTGCCGGGGAATTGCGGGACGCCGCCCGAGCGGTCGGGGCCGAGCTGGCCATTATCCTCGGGACGGACTTCGCGCGCGTCATAGCTCTCGACGTCGCCGCGCGCTTCGATCCAGGCGCGGCGGAGTTGCGGCAGGCCCGCGTCGATGTCGATCGTGGCGCGCGGGTCGGTGTACGGGCCGCTCGTGTCATAGACGCGCAGGGGCGGCTCAGAACAGCTCGGGTCGAGGACGATCTCGCGCATCGCGACTCGGACGTCGGGGCTGGTCGGCACCGCGACGTGGATTTTCCGCGAGCCCCGGATCGGGCCGGTGGTGACGCCGATCTGTGCTGCGGGCTGGGGGAAATGCGTGTCGACGTCGGCCATGCGCTTGCTCCTAAAGATATCGGAGCAAGGCTGCGGTTCTGTAGCGACCGCTCCCTCCCTCCGCCGGTATCAACCGGATCAGGTTCAGCGGGTCGAAGGCTCCTGCCTTCCTCTCAAGCGCGGTGGGGTGCCCAGCAAATTCGCATTTGATGGGAACCCGGCAGCGCTCCCCCGGGGTGTGGCAAGCATAGGGGCACGGGCTTGGTACGCAACGCAAAAAGGACCGCCGCCCGGTTCGGGTAGCGGTCCTTCCTGTCGATGGGTCGGTTGTCAGCCACTGCGTCGGGGGCTGACCTTTACGTCAGAAGCGGAACGACACCGTCCCGCGCAGGCTATGCCAGCGGAAATTCTCGTCGCTGCGGCGGAACGTGGTGCCGGAAGTGTTGGGCGCCAGCACGAACGGGTTGTTCGCCAGCAGGACCGGGCTGCCCGCAAGCGCGGTACCGGCGGTGACGCGGACGCGGGCGTCGTCGTCCTTATACTGGTGATAGGTGTATTCCATGCCGATCGAGATGTTCTTGGTCAGCTTCTGCTCGATGCCGCCGCCGCCGACATAGCCCCAGCGCTTGTCCGAGCCGGTGGCTGCGAACGCATTGGCGGTGTTGGTGGTGAAGAACAGATTGTCGATCTTGGCATAGCCGGCGCCGCCGGTGGCGTAGAACAGCGTGTTGCGCGCGGCGAGACCGGCGCGCGCGCGGACCGAGCCCTCCCACTTCAGCTTGCGCGCCATCGTGTAGCTGGCGGGGGTCGTCGAGAAGGCGGCGACGCTGTCGGTGATCTCGGCCTTGCCGAATTCGCCGACCAGGCCGACCACGAACGGACCGCTCTGCACGTCGAAGCCCGCGCGGCCATAATAGGACCAGCCGTCATCGTCGTTACGGCATCCATAAGCCGGGACGGCGGTGCGGGCCGAGCCGTTGCAGAAGCCGGGCGAGAAGGCGTTTGCACCGGTGATCGTGTTAACGCTGTCGCTGAAGTTACCGTCGCCATTGCGGTCGAACAGGATCGACGAGCCGACGTCGTTGGGCTGGACGTCGTAACCGCCGGCAGCACCGATATACAGGCCCGAGAACGGCTTGTCGTCGGTCGTCATGTCCTGCGCGTGCGCCGGAACGGCAAAAATGCCCGCGGTGGCGAGACCGGCGAGCATCGTGAGTTTCGTGAAGTGAGTCATGGTCGTTCCCCAAACAAGGGTCGCGGCGCTCCCAATGCTCGCCGCGACCCAAGGTTTCTGTTTCGGTTGCGCAGGCCGATCAGGCGTTGGCGGCACTCGTCTTGATGTTGCCGTTGACACCGGCCGGGAAGAACCCGCCCATCGAGACGGCCGTCTTGTTGAGATAGACGATGTTGAGCACCTGGCCGGTCGAACGGCTGTAGGCGAGCCCGTTGGCGTCGGTGGGCACGATGTTCGACATCGTCGCATCCGATCCGGTGATGCCCTGATCGTCGTCGCCGATCACGCCCGTCGACGTGTTCGTGACGGTACCGTCGAGGCTGTCGCGCGCGTCGCTGATCTGGTTGGCGCCTGTGACCAGCGAAGGTGTGGTCAGGCCCTTACGGAACAGGATCGTCCGGATAAGACCGGCGTGATAGGCCTCGGCAGCAAGAATGCCGGCGGCAGCTTCCAGATACGTCTTGTTCGCGATCAGCGGCGATGCGCCCTTATAGGCCGAAACGCCGACGTCCTCGAAGATATATGCCCCCAGCAGGAAGCTGTTGTCGTCGGCATAGGGGTTGAACACTCCCGTCGCACCAATGACGCCGGCCGCACGCGCAGCAGAGGTAAATGCACCCGGCGCGGCAGCGGTGCCGGCCGAGATGTCGAGTGCAGGCTGCGCCACGGCGGCGGTGCCAAGCGCGGACCGCAGGAACGCGACGTGCGCGACCTCGTCGATCGCGATCTCGCGGGCATATTCGCGCACGACAGTGTCGGAGAACGGTACCTGCGCACCGCCCGTGACCCCACCCTGCGTGCCGGTCCCGGTCAGCAGGCTCGCATTGAGCCCGACGCCGAACGCCGCATAGGCATAGAATTGTGCCTCGAGATATTCGAGGTTGAGTGCGAAGTTCAGCACGTCCGCGTCATTCAGCGCAGCCGTCGGAGTCGGCGACGGTGTCGGCGACGGGGCGAGATCGGAATCATCGCTGCCGCAGGCGGAGAGCAGCGTCGCACCGCCGAGTGCGATCGCCGAGCCACCGGCGAAACGAAGGAAGCTGCGGCGCTCGTTGCGGCGCGTGGCGATCGCGTCGAATATTTCGAGCTTGGTATTGAGATCGGTCATTGGGGTATCCCCTGAATAGCGAAGAAAAGCAGTGGGCTAGGCTGATGCGATCAGCCTGCCGCGGTGCTCGTCCTGATGTTGCCGTTCATGCCGCTCGGGTAGAAACCGCCCGCCGACGCTGCACCGCTGTTGAGGTACACGATGTTGAGCACCTGGCTGGCCGAGCGGCTGTACGCGACGCCGTTGCTGTCGAGCGGAACGATGTTCGACACGGTCACTGCGGCCTGCGTGCTCGCTAGGTTGATCGGCGTCGCGCTGTACGACGAGATGCCCTGGTCGAGATCGTTGGTGCCGAAGATCGTCGTGTTCGCGCCACCGCCGTCGAGGCTGTCGCGGGCACGCGAGATCGCGTCGGCCGAGGTGCGCAGCGACGGGGTCGCGATGCCCTTGCCGTACAGCGTCGTGCGGACGATCGCCGCGTGATACGCCTCGACCGCGAGCAGGCCAGCCGCGGCTTCCAGATACGCCTTGCTGGTCAGCAGCGGGGCGGCGCCCTTGTAGGCGGTCACGCCGACGTCCTCGAAGATGAACGCGCCGAGCAGGAACGCTTCGTCCGACGCATAGGGATCGAACGCGGTGCCGGCGGGGACGAGGCCTGCAGCCTGTGCCGCCGTCGAGAAGGCGCTGGTGGCCGAGACGCTGACGTCGATCACCGGCTGCGAGACGGCGGAACTGCCGAGCGCGGTGCGGAGGAACTTGACGTGGGCGATCTCGTCCTGCGCAATTTCGCGCGCATATTGGCGGACGACCGGATCGGTGAAGGTCACCTGGCGACCGCCGCGGACCGCACCCTGCGTGCCGGTGCCGGACAGCAGGCTGTTGTCGAGACCCGTGCCATAGGCGGCGTAGGAGTAGAATTGCGCCTCGAGATATTCGAGGTTGAGCGCGAAATTCAGAACGTCCGCATCGGTGATGGTCTGCGCCGCAGCCGAGCTGGAAAAGGACAAGGCGGTCGCGCCGGCCGCGGTGATCGCAGCCGCGCCGAGCGCGTTCTTGAAGAAATCACGCCGTTCGCTGCGTCGCTCTTTGCGGGCATCGAGGGCTTCGATCAGGTGCACGCTCTCGGTCATATCAGGGTCCTCCCCTTGTAGTTGCAGACGTCGGAGTTTTTAGAACAATCGAACAATCTGGACCGATATAAGCCAGACCCTTTCAAGAAGGTCCAGCCCGTAAAGCGCTCTATTGCGGGCAAAAAGATGCCGTCCATGGCGAGGAACGTCCGCCATCGGGATCTGGACGCACGCTTCAAGGGGTTGCCATGAAATAATTTACGGTGTGTTGCAGACCATGTCTGCGGGGTACGCGACGCCCTCGACGGGGGTCAGCGGGTCGCGCTCAAGCAGCGACCTGGCGCGGGGTACAACCGCCCTTCCCCATCGGGCGAACCGATGGGGAAGGCTTCCGACCTCAACGCGCGCCGAGGTCCAGGCTATGCAGGTGTCAGAAGGTGTAGGTCAGGCCCAGTGCGCCCAGCCACTGGTCGGCATCGCCGACATCGGCGACGATCGGGCTGTCCTTGTACTTGCCGACCATGCGGCCATAGAGCACGCCCGCGCCGATGCCGAAACCGTGGCGAAGATCGCCCGACAGGCTCTGCACGACGAACAGCGATGCGTTGACGCGACGAAAGCCGCTGTCATTCACGTCATAGGTCCGCAGCCCGCTGGCCAGCGTGCCGATCGGCGTCACTGCCGCGTAGGTGCGACCGAAGCCCTTGCCGGCATAGTCCGCAGATACGCCGAGCGAGACGAGCGTGCGGACCGACAGCGGCGTCGTGTAGTTCACCTGCGGCGTGATGACATAGCTGTCGTACGTGCCGGAAACGTCATGGACATAGGCGACGCGCGCAGTGAGCGTGTCATAGTCGCTGGTGATGACGCCGGTCCTGGCGACGCCGACATAGCCGCCCAGCTCATAGGCGGTATCGATCTTGCCGAGCGCGCGGACCTGCCGGTTGTCGATGTCGCCGGTGCGATCGCGGCGGACGCCGCCGATCACGCCGAGCTCGAAATTGGTGCCGACCTCACCCGTATTCGGGATCAGGTTGAAATACAGCTGCGTGCCGCGGAGGAAGAAGTCATGCCCGCGCACGGTGCCGACAAAGGCGCCCGCGGGAGTGAAGGAATTGCTGTCTGCGCCTTCGTAATCGGGCATCGACACCACACCGAGCGCGACCGTCACGCGGTTGTTGTCCTTGGGATCGGTGATCGTCGGCGACGGATTGGGATCGGTCTGCGCCAGCGCAGGGGTGGCGATCGCAAGTGCCGCGATTGCGGCAGACGTAAAGAGAGTGAATGCGCGCAAGGAAATGCTCCGGACAAAAACGTTCCACGTCGCAACGCGGTGAAATCGTTTTCGGTCCGTTACGGGCAATCAGAAGATGTAACGCATTTTCACCTGTTGCAATTCGGCATCACCGGCGACCATGAACCGGGCCGCCGAAAAGCGCGGCGGACCGAACCGGACCGCGGCGTTGCGTGAGAAGCCATAGCCTTCGCGCGGGATGCCCGCGATCGTGTCGAGCTTGGAATTGCTGTTCTCGTCATGGATGATCGCCAGCGCATAGCCGCGCTGCGGCAGGCCGGGAAAGCTGGTGGTCCTGACGCTGGCGGGCACCGACCGGGTCAACGCGTTGGCATCGTCGATACAGGCGGGGAAATTGTCTGGATCGGCGGTAAGGCAGATCCGGATCATGCCCTTGGCCGACCGCAGATTGTCGACCTCGACGTCAAGCCGCGTGACGGGGGCCGCCGCGGCCAGCATTACCCAGGTCACCGCCGCGACCGCGACGAGCGGCAGCCTTTGCATGCGCCTTGGCAAAGTCGCCGAGCCCGTTGTCGGTGCCGCAGAGCCGATCCCAGAAGCGGAAATATAGGCCATAGTTGCACCCGTATTGTTCGTGATGACGCTGATGATGGCTCGCCGTGATCAGCCAGCCGCCCAGTGCGCCCCGCCACATGAACCGCGGGAAAACCTCCCACCCCATGTGATTGGTCACACCCATAACGGTCATGATCGTCAGTACCAGACCCAGCGCGCCGGCATGGATCGGAATGACGAACACCAGTAGCGGAATTACCACAGCACCGGTGATCGCCTCGATCGGGTGAAACGCCATCGCCGCCCATGCGGTCGGCGGGCGGCTGGCATGATGCACCGCATGCGCCAGCTTGAACGGCTTGGGCCGATGCATCCAGCGATGCGTCCAGTAGAACCAGCTGTCGTGCGCGACCATAAAGGCGAGCACCGACACCGGCAGATACCAGACCGGATAGGCATGGACGTCGGTATAGACCTGAGTCCAGCCGCGATACTGCCAGCCCCAGGCGACCACCCCCGCGGGAACGCCATAGATCGCGGCCGACGCGATGCTCCACCAGATCTCGCGCCGCATCTGCGCGTCGAGCCCGCGATAGAGGCCGGGATGCCGCGCCCGCGTCACCGCAGCGAACGCGCCCGACACGATCAGATACCGGACACCGACGATCGCGGTCATCACGATCGCGGAGAGGAGAATGGCGAGCCACATGACGCGGCGTATAGGGGGTTTCGCCCTGTCGGGTAACGGGTGTTCGGGTGGCTGATGCGGAGATCGACAGCGTCGCGGGGAGAATAGCTCGGCGTTGCAATAGCCTCTATGCAGTGCACCGAAACGTGATAGCCTCCCCTCCAGAGCAGGATGACCTGCCAAATCGGAGAGTGATGCATGGCAAACCACAACGCCGCGCGCGGGGATACCGGTAAGGACCATAAGGGGCTGATCTATGCGATCGCTGGCAGCATCCTGGCCCTGGGGCTGGTCCTGATGGCGTTCTATGATCGGGCAGGCGATCCGATGCCCATCGGAGCGGTGCAGAAACCGGTCGTCACCGCGCAGCGCTGACCCCGGCACCCGCCGAACCCGCGGCACGATCGAGGATCAGGATCGGCGCATCGCGGTAGAGGCCCGTCGTGCGCAGGCGATAGCCAAGCCGGTCCGCAAGGCGGATCGACGCGGCGTTGGCGGGATCGATGATGCAGGTCGTGCTGGGGATTCGCGCGTCGGTCCAGGCGAGGATCGCGGCGAGCGCCTCGGAGGCGTATCCCTGGCCGTGCGCGTCGCCGGCCAGCGTCCAGCCGATTTCGGGCGCAGCGTCGATCGACGGCGTGATCGCGCGGCGCGTCTCCATCAGGCCGAGTTCACCGATCAGCCGGCCCGCCGTATCGCGCGCGACCCAGGTGCCGTAGCCGAACAGCGTCCACTGGCCGATCGAACGAAGGAGGCGGATCCAGACGTCCTCGCGCGATCGCGGCTGGCCGCCGATCATCGCATAGACGCGCGGGTCGGACCACATGGCGGCGCAGTCCTCGAGGTCGGCCGCGGCGTGGCCGGTCAGCGTCAACCGAGCGGTGGTGAGTATGGGGGCGGAGGGCGACGTCTGCATCGCCGCACGATACCGCCATCGGCAGGGAAAAGGGAGCACCCCCGCCCTCCCCGTGCCATGCGAAGACGCCCCGATCGTACGCCTCCAATCCTGCCCCGCCGGGGGGAGGTGTCGCCGAAGGTGACGGAGGGGGAGGCGACGGAACAGAGGTTCTCCTTACCGCCCCCTCCGTCTGGCAAGCGCCAGCCACCTCCCCCTGGTGGGGGAGGATCATAGGCGAGCCCGGCAACGCAGGTTGCCTTCGTTCAAGATTGCTTGGGAAAGGCTGTTTTCGTGTCCCGCCGTTTGCGCTAGTCGGAGGCATGGCATCGACGATCTCCTGCGACGTCGCGATCGTTGGCGCGGGTTTGGCCGGCGGGATGATCGCGCTGGCGCTCAAGGCCAAGCACCCCGCGCTCGACGTGCGACTCATCGACTCCGCGCGCGTCGTCGGCGGCAATCACCTCTGGTCGTTCTTCGGCAGCGACGTCGCACAGGCCGACCGCTGGCTCGTCGCACCGCTCGTCGTGCATGCATGGCCTGCCTATGACGTCCGCTTCCCGGCGCATGCGCGGACGATCGACGCGACCTATTATTCGATCGAGAGCGAGCGGCTCGATCGCGAGGTGCGCCGCGTCCTGCCGCCGCACGCGCTGATGCTGGGCCACAAGGTATCGGGCGCGAGTGCGACCGCGGTGGTGCTGGCCGACGGCGACCGGATCGAGGCGACCGGCGTGATCGACGCGCGCGGGCCGGGCGACCTGTCGCTGCTCGATCTGGCGTGGCAGAAATTCGTCGGCCGCGAACTGGTGCTCGACGCGCCGCACGAGAGCCCGGTGCCGATCGTCATGGACGCGACCGTGCCGCAGATCGACGGCTATCGCTTCGTCTATTGCCTCCCGCTGGCGGCCGACCGGATGTTCGTCGAGGACACCTATTACAGCGACACGCCCGATCTCGACGTCGAGGCGCTGACCGCGCGCATCCATAATTATGCCGACGCGCGCGGCTGGCGCGTGGCGCAGGCGGCGCGGCATGAATCGGGCGTGCTGCCGGTCGCGATGGGCGGCGATTTCGAGGCCTATTGGCGATCGGGCGGCGCGCGCGTCGCCAAGGCCGGGATGCGCGCGGGCATGTTCCACCCGACAACCGGCTATTCGCTGCCCGATGCCGTGCGGACCGCCGCGATGCTCGCGGGCCTCAATGATTTCTCCGGCGCAAAGCTGCACGACGCGACGCATGCGATGGCGCGCGCGACGTGGAAAAGTCGCGGCTTCTACCGGATGCTCGACACGATGTTGTTTCGCGCGGCGGAGCCCGAGGAACGCTATCGCATTCTCGAACGCTTCTACCGCCTCTCACCACCGCTCATTGGCCGTTTCTACGCCGGACGCTCGACTCTCTCCGACAAGGCGCGGGTCCTGACCGGCAAGCCCCCCGTCCCCATCGTGCGCGCCGTCCGCGCCATCGCAGGCAGTATGTCATCATGAAGACCGCAATAGTCATCGGCGCAGGTTTCGGCGGGCTGGCACTCGCGATCCGGCTGCAATCCGCAGGCGTGCAGACGACGATCGTCGAGAGCCGCGACAAGCCGGGCGGCCGTGGCTATTATTGGGAACGCGACGGCTTCACCTTCGATGCGGGGCCGACTGTCATTACCGATCCGGATTGCCTGCGCGAGCTGTGGGCACTCACGGGGCGCGACATGAGCGAGGACGTGACGCTCGATCCGGTGCTGCCGTTCTACCGGCTGAACTGGCCCGACGGGACGAATTTCGATTACACCAACGACGACGTGCAGATGCGCGCCGAGATCGAGAAGCTGCATCCGGGTGACTGGGCGGGCTACGAGAAGTTCCTCGCCTATTCGGCGGGCGTCTTCCACGAGGGCTATGAAAAGCTCGGCCACGTGGCGTTTCTCGACTTCGGGTCGATGATCAAGGCGGCGCCGGCACTCGCGAAATACCAGGCGTGGCGGTCGGTCTATTCGATCGTGTCCAGCTATGTGAAATCGGAGAAGCTGCGCGAGGCGCTCTCGTTCCACACGCTGCTGGTCGGCGGCAACCCGATGACGACGAGCGCGATCTATGCGCTGATCCACAAGCTCGAGCGCGACGGCGGCGTGTGGTTCGCGCGCGGCGGCACCAACCGGCTGGTCGCCGCACTGGTAACCCAGTTCGAGCGGCTCGGCGGCGTGCTCCGGCTCGACGATCCGGTCACCGCGATCGACACTCTCGGCGACCGCGCGACCGGCGTGACGACCGCCAGCGGCTGGTCGGGTCAGGCGGACGCGGTCGCGGCGAACAGCGACATCATGCACACCTACCGCGACCTGCTCGCGACGTCGCGCAGCGCCAAGCGCAAGACGGGATCGCTCGAGCGGAAGAAATATTCGCCGTCGCTGTTCGTGGTGCATTTCGGGATCAAGGGCACGTGGCCGGGCATCCCGCACCACATGATCCTGTTCGGGCCGCGCTATAAGGGGCTGCTCGAGGACATTTACGATCACGGCGTGCTGAGCGAGGATTTCTCGCTGTACCTGCATCATCCGACCGTGACCGATCCTTCGCTGGCGCCGGAGGGACATTCGACCTTCTACGCGCTGGCGCCGGTGCCGCACATGGGCAAGTTCCCGGTCGACTGGGACGAGATCGCGCCGATCCTCGAAAAGCGCATCCTCGACGAGATCGGGCGGCGGTTGATCCCCGATATCCACGATCGGATCGTGACCAAGTTCAGCTACGCACCGAAGGATTTCGCGCAGGACTTGAACGCGCATCTGGGGTCGGCGTTCTCGCTGGAACCGGTGTTGACGCAGAGCGCCTATTTCCGCGTGCACAACCGCGACAAGCATATTCCGAACCTGTACTTCGTCGGAGCGGGCACGCATCCGGGGGCAGGAATTCCGGGGGTCGTGGGGAGTGCGAAGGCGACGGCGGCACTGATGCTCGGCGAACGATAGCCTTACCAAGCCTCATAGCGTCCGCCAGATTCGTCCGAAACGGTCTAATTTTCGATAGACTACTAGGCTAAACTTCCTCTGACGTCGCGACTAACGCAGTAATGGCTGTATCGGATGTAGATGCCGGCGGTCAGTGTTCTAGCATCTTTGTCGACCGGATACCGGTCGACAACAGAGAGGATGCGTCATGGCCATTACTGTCAACAGCGTGGACTGGAACGGGATCAGCAGCGACGAGCAGCAGAAGATCCGCGACATCATCGGCAAGAACTTCGACGGACAGACGGTCGAGGTCGGCGAGGCCCCCTTGCAAGCCGACGCCGGCAATGCCTGCACGACGGCCTGCAACATCGCGCAGCAGGCAGCCCAAATCGCCTGTAACGCCCTGCCCTGGCCTGCGAGCACGGTCTGCAACTATGCCGCCGAGAAGGCCGGTGATTTTTGTCGGAGCCAGTGCTGAGATAGTCGGCGGGTGCCGCCATCGCGGCGGCACCCGCCCAATCAGGCCGGGTACCCTCCTTGTGACCGGGTATCACATCCCCTAACGCGGGCGTATGAAACGTCTTGCAGTCTATTGTGGGTCGGCGACGCCGGCCGATCCGACCTATATCGAGGGCGCGCGGGCGCTGGGGCTGGCTTTTGCGAAGCGCGGGATCGGCCTCGTCTATGGCGGTGGCCGGACGGGCCTGATGGGCGCGATCGCCGATGGCGCGCTGGAAGGCGGCGGCGAGGTAATCGGCGTCATCCCGCAGGCGCTGGTCGATGCCGAGGTCGCGCATCGCGGGCTCACCGAACTCCACGTCGTGCAGGGGATGCACCAGCGCAAGCAGATGTTCACCGACCTGTCCGACGGGTTCGTGACGATCCCCGGCGGCACCGGCACGATGGACGAATTGTGGGAGGCGCTAAGCTGGGCACAGCTCGGCTATCATGCGGATCCGGTCGGATTGCTCAACACTGCGGGCTATTACGATCACCTGATCGCGTTCTGGGACAAGATGGGCGAGGTCGGTTTCCTGCGCCCGCAGCACCGCGACCTGCTGATCGTCGCGGATACGCTCGACGTACTGCTCGACCGGATGGCGGAGCATGTGCCGACCCAGCCGATCGTCCGGATGAACGCGTCGGATCTGTGAGGCAGCCTCAGTTGACGTCCGATCTCAACCTACATCGCCACCCCGGCGAAGGCCGGGGCCCAGTTGGAAAGGTTGAGGTGACGACGCGCAACGCCAACCAAACGCCGTTACCCAACCGGGCCCCGGCCTTCGCCGGGGTGGTGACCGCAATTGTGGCGCGCGTGCGCGGATGAGTCACCCCCTCCCCTCGCGCGAGGCGATCGTCGCGACCGCGCACGAATCCATCGCGCGCGGATCGAAGAGTTTCGCCGCCGCCAGCCTGTTGTTCGACAAGCCCACGCGAGAGCGGGCGTGGCTTCTCTACGCCTGGTGCCGGCGCTGCGACGATATCGCCGACGGGCAGGATCACGGCCACGGCATGACCGTGGTCCACGACGCGCCCGAACGGCTCGCAGCGCTTTCGGCGATGACCGAGCAGGCGCTGGCGGGCGAGGTCGTCGGCGAGCCAGCCTTCGACGCGCTGCGCATCGTCGCGGCCGAGACGCGTATGCCCAAGCGGTTCGCGCGCGATCTCGTCGCGGGCTTCGCGCTCGATGCCGAGGATTGGCGACCGCGCTCCGAGAACGACCTGTATCGCTATTGCTACCATGTCGCGGGCGTCGTCGGCTGTATGATGGCGGTGGTGATGGGCGTCGATCCCGACGACGACGACACGCTCGATCGCGCCTGCGACCTGGGCATGGCATTCCAGCTCGCGAATATCGCACGCGACATCGAGGAGGATGATCGCGTCGGGCGCTGCTATCTGCCGATCGAATGGCTGGTAGAAATGGACTTTCCGCCGGGCCAGCACATGAAGCCGCCCTTCCGCTCGCGGCTTGCGCTACTGTCGAAGCGGATGGCCGATCGCGCGGCAGCATTCGAAGCTAGCGCTCGACAAGGAACGCCCTCGCTATCGTTCCGCTCGGCCTGGGCGGTGCTCGCGGCTGCGGGGATCTACGGCGCGATTGGACGGACCGTTGCAGCTCGCGGAGAGCACGCTTGGGATCATCGTGTAACTACGTCCGGGATGCAAAAGCTTGGGTTCATCGTCGCCGCAGCGCGAGAGGCCGCTGGTCGCGAAAAGCTGTATCCCCGGCAACCGCGCGATCCGCGGTTATGGGCCCGTCCCAAAAGCTAGGACGGCGACTGGAATAGCGATCAGCCCTGCGACTTGGGCTTGCCGACTTTCGCCATGTACCGCCCCTGCGCGCGGCAATTCGCGCCGATCATCGGATACGGCACATCGGTATTTTGCGCGAGCTGATCTGGCAGCGCCGCACGGCACTGCGCCATCGTCTCATACCGTGCCGGGATCACCCGCGCCTCGGTGCAATTGATGTTGCCGTCACCGCAGCCCATGATGGCCATGACGTAGAACAGCGGTTCCATTTCATTCTCCAGTGGATCGCGGCGCCCGGCGTTGGACACGGTAGGAAAAGCGACGAAGTGGCAGGATTGTTCCCCCAACCGCTTTCGCCGGGGCTTGACCGCGCCTACATCCCCACCAGCAATGCCCCCTGATACCTACACCTCCACCCGCGCGGACCAGCCTCTGCTGCCGACGCTCCGCCGCTTCCTGCCATTCCTGTGGCCGGCGCGGCAGCCCAAGCTGAAGGGGCGGATCGTCGTCGCGATGCTGCTCGTCATCGCATCGAAGCTGGTGCAGGTGTTCGGCGCGGCGTTCACGCTGAAATACGCAGTCGACCGGATGGCGGGGAATGATCGCGGCGCGCTGACGCTCGTCGTACTGCTGGTGGTCGGCTATGCCGCGTCACGGTTCGGCACGACGCTGTTCGACAATCTGCGCAACGCGGTGTTCGAGCGTGTCGGGCAGGACGCGTCGCGGCGCCTGGCGGCGCAGGTGTTTCGCCACCTCCATGCGCTGAGCCTCGATTTCCATCTGTCGCGCCGTACGGGCGCGGTGACCAAGGTCGTCGAGCGGGGCACCAAGAGCATCGATACGATGCTGTATTTCCTGCTGTTCAACATCGCGCCGACGGTGTTTGAACTCGTGCTGGTGCTGGGGCTGTTCTGGACCAAGTTCGGCTGGCCGCTCGTCGTAGCGACCGTCGTGATGGTGGTCGGCTATATCGCGTTCACGCGGATGGTCACCGACTGGCGCAATGCGCTGCGCGCGCGGATGAACGACCTCGATACCGGCGCGGTCGCGCATGCGGTGGATTCGCTGCTGAACTTCGAGACGGTCAAGTATTTCGGCGCGGAGGAACGCGAGGCCAAGCGTTACGACAGCGCGATCACCGCTTATTCCGAGGCGGCGGTGAAGAGCGAGAATTCGCTCGCATGGCTCAACCTCGGCCAGGCGCTGATCACCAACCTGATGCTTGCGGGCGGCATGGGCTTCGTCGTTTGGCGGTGGAGCCGGGGCGAGGCGTCGGCGGGCGACGTGGTGTTCGTGTCGACGTTGCTCGCGCAGCTGTTCCGGCCGCTCGACCTGCTGGGGATGGTGTATCGCACGATCCGCCAGGGCGCGCTCGACATGGCGGCGATGTTCGACCTGATCGACACGCCCGCTTCCGTCGTCGACGTGGCCGACGCGCCTGCGCTTGCGGTGAGTGCTGGGCATGTCCGGTTCGAGAATGTCTCGTTCGGCTATGATGCAGGCCGGCCGATCCTGCGCGACCTCGAGCTCGACGTGCCCGCGGGATCGACGCTCGCGGTGGTCGGGCCATCGGGCGCGGGCAAGTCGACGCTCGCGCGGCTGCTGTACCGGTTCTACGACCTGACGGGCGGGCGGATCACCGTCGACGGGCAGGACATCGCGCAGGTCCGCCAGGCGTCACTCCGCGCCGCGATCGGCATCGTGCCGCAGGACACCGTGCTGTTCAACGACACGATCGGCTACAACATCGCGTACGGCCGCGAAGGCGCCGAGATGCCCGAGGTCGAGATGGCGGCCAAGGGCGCCGCGATCGCGGGCTTCATCGAGCGCCAGCCGCAAGGCTATGCGACGCGCGTCGGCGAGCGCGGGCTGAAGCTGTCGGGCGGCGAGAAACAGCGCGTGGCGATCGCGCGCACGCTGCTCAAGAACCCGCCGATCCTGATCCTCGACGAGGCGACGTCCGCGCTCGACAGCCGCACCGAGGCGGAGATCCTCGACACGCTCGAGGCGATCGAGCGCGGCCGCACCACGATCGTGATCGCGCACCGGCTGTCGACCGTGGTGCATGCCGACCAGATCGTCGTGCTCGAGGCGGGACGGATCGTCGAGAAGGGCACGCATGGCGAGCTGCTGCGCGCGGACGGCGTCTATGCGGAGATGTGGAACCGCCAGGCGCAGGAGCGTGCGGGGCAGGATGACGGGGCGCTGGCGGCCGAGTAGCGACGCACCGGCCGGGCTTACCCCGCCCTGCGCGTTCGCCGCCAGTAGAAGAACGAGTAGAGGACCGGCGTCGCGATCATCACCAACAGCAGCGCGATGACGAACGACGTCCGCGTTGCGTTTTGCATCGGCAACAGCGCGACGAGGATCAACCCGAACCCCGCCCCCATCATGATGCGGCCGCCATAGCGGTGCGTGGCGATCCAGTTGTCGGGATCCATGATTGCCCAGGGCGTGCGGATGCCGACGAAGAAGCCGGGGCGCGACTTCGGGAGGACGTTGCCGAGCGCCACGAACAGCACGCCAATCCCGATCAGCATCGTCGTCGCGGGCAGCGCAAGCCCGAACGCCGGGGCGGCGACCATCGCCTCGACGAGGATCATGATCCCCAGCAGCCCGACCCAGGCGGTGCGATAGAGCGGCGCGGATTGTTCGAGCTTGTGCTGCATCGGTTCGAGCGAAGGCAGCGCCGCCATGGTCAGCGACACCACGACCGTCAGCGCGACCGGCATGAACAAGGCGGTCCCCGCATCGGCGAAGCGGTCGGGCAGCCCGTCGGGGCCCCAATGCGTCGGCAGCTGCGTCCCCGCCGGCAACCGCCCGAGCGCGACCGCGGCGACGATCGCGAGCCCGCCCGCGGTCACCGCAGAGGCTATGATGAGGTTTCGGTAACGCATGTCTCGTCCCCCTTATCGTCATCCGCAGCCCCGACGCGAAGCCGCCCCATGAAGCCCATCACCACCTCCTCCATCACCGACAGATCGAGCGTGTAGACGATCGACGTGCCCCGGCTTTCGGCCTGGATCAGCCCGGCGGCCTTCAGCTTGGCGAAGTGGTTGGACATGGTCGGCTTCGACACCGCGAACGCATCGGCCAGCGCCCCCGCGGTCATCGCGCCGCCTTTGAGCAGCTCGAGAATGCGGCGGCGAGTCGGATGCGCGAGGGCGTCGAAGACCGAGTCCATGAGACTGTTTATTCGTAAATTTGCTAATTAGCAAGATGACTAAATATGCTGGATGGCTGGACTGGGTTTGCGCCTCCCTGGCGGAGGCCATTCCATATGGTCGAGATGCCAAGCCCCGATGCTACGTCGCGATAAGACCCGCGCTCTCCTCGACATCGCAGCGGGGATCGCTACCTAGACGGCGATGGCACTCGACCCCCTCCCCGATCTCCAGCGCATCTTCGGCTTTCCTGATTTTCGCGGCGTGCAGCGCGATGTCGTCGACCGCGTGCTTGCGGGGCAGCGGACGCTGGCGGTGATGCCGACGGGTGCGGGCAAGTCGCTGTGCTACCAGTTGCCGGCGACGATGCTCGAGGGAACGTGCGTCGTCGTGTCGCCGCTGATCGCGCTGATGCACGACCAGCTGCGCGCCGCGACCGCGGTGGGGATCAAGGCGGCGACGTTGACCTCGGTCGATACCAACCGCGAGGAGACAATCGCGCGGTTCCGCGCGGGCGATCTCGACCTGCTGTACGTCGCGCCGGAGCGGGCCTCGAACGAGAGTTTCCGCAACCTGCTCGGCCAGGCGAAGCTGTCGCTGTTCGCGATCGACGAGGCACATTGCGTCAGCGAATGGGGGCATGACTTCCGGCCGGACTATCGGTTGCTGCGGCCGCTGCTCGACAGCTTTCCCGACGTGCCGCGGCTCGCGCTGACCGCGACCGCGGACGCACATACGCGCGCGGATATCCTCGAACAGTTGGGGATCTCGCGCGAAGGACTGATCGTGTCGGGGTTCGACCGGCCGAACATCCGCTATGCGATCTCCGCGCGCGACAACGTCAACCGGCAGATCGCGGATATCCTCGAGAAGATCCCGGGGCCGGGGATCGTCTATGCGCAGACACGCGCGGCGACCGAGAAGCTCGCCGAGGCGCTGGGGCGGAGCGGGCGGCCGACGCGGGCGTATCATGCAGGGCTCGATCCGCAGGTGCGCGCGAAGAACCAGGCGGATTTCGTCGCGAGCGAGGACATGGTGATCTGCGCCACGGTCGCGTTCGGGATGGGGATCGACAAGCCCGACGTGCGGTTCGTGGCCCACGCGGGGCTGCCGAAGTCGATCGAGGCCTATTATCAGGAGACCGGCCGTGCGGGGCGCGACGGCGATCCGGCGATCGCGCATCTGTTCTGGGGCGCTGAGGATTTCGCGCGCGCGCGCCAGCGGATCGGCGAGGTCGAGCCCGAGCGGCAGGCAGGCGAACGCCAGCGGCTGACCGCGATGGGCGGGCTGGTCGAGACGGCGGGGTGCCGGCGCCGCATCCTGCTCAAGCATTTCGGCGAGGAGCGGCTCGAGGATTGCGGGAATTGCGACAATTGCCTCGGCAATGTCGACGCGGTCGACGCGACCGAGACCGCGCGGAAATTCCTGTCGGCGGTGTTCCGCACCGGGCAGATGTTCGGCGTCGGCTATATCGAGGGCATCCTGACCGGCGTGTCGTCGGAGCGCAGCCTCATGAACGGGCACGAGGCGCTGTCGGTCTACGGGATCGTCGAGGGCGACGAGGTGGCGTTGCTCAAACCCGTGTCGCGCGCGCTGATGCTGAAGGATGCGCTGCGGACCAATCCGCATGGCGGCCTCGAATTCGGCCCAGCGGCGAAGGCGATCCTCAAGGGCGAGGCCGCATTGTCGGTGATCGTGCCGCCCAAGCGCGAGCGGCGGCGCAAGGCTGCGGCGGGCGCGGTGCCGAACCCGGTCGACGATCCGCTGTTCGAGGCACTGCGCATCCGTCGGCGCGATCTGGCGAAGGAAGCGGGCGTTCCACCGTATGTGATCTTCCACGATTCGGTGCTGCGTGACATGGCGGCGCAGCGGCCCGCATCGCGCGCGGCGCTCGCCGTGCTGTCGGGCATTGGCGCGCGCAAACTCGACGCCTATGGAGATGCCTTTCTGGCAGTTATCCGCGAGTCCGCATGATCCGGCACATCAACGAAAGCATTTCGGTCGCACCGCAGATCGCGGTCGAACAGGTCGCGGACATCGCCGCGGCGGGCTTCAAGACGATCGTCAACAACCGCCCCGACGACGAGGATGCGGGCCAGCCTTCGGGCGATTCGATCCGTGCGGCGGCAGAGGCGGCCGGTCTGGCCTATTTCTCTATTCCGGTGACGCATGCGGGCTTCTCGCATCCGCAGATCGACGCGATGACCACGGCGCTGGTGGAGTCCAAGGGCCCCGTGCTGGCCTATTGCCGGTCGGGCACGCGGAGCTGCAATTTGTGGGCACTGGCGGCGGCGAAGCAGGGGCGCAACCCCAATTTGCTGCTCGCCCAGGCCGAGGACGCCGGGTACGACCTGCGCGGTATTCGCCCGATGCTGGACGCGCTCGCAGGGCCGCGATGACGCCTGCGATCGTCGGCGGCATCGTGGCCGTCGTGGTGGTGCTGCTCGCGGGGCTGGCCTGGGCCGCCGTGCGGATGCGACGCGTCGTGAAGATCGAGACGCCCGAAGAAGCGGCGGATGCCGCGCAGGCACAGCTTCCGGGCTTTGCGGTGGCGGGCGCGGTCGTCGGGGCGGATGGCCAGGGCGCGCTGGCGATCGCGGCCGACGGGCGTGTCGCGGCGGTCCGGCGGATCGGCAAACGGTTGGCGGTACGCGAGGTTTCGTGGCGGACGGTGCGCGCGACGCGCGAGGGGATCCTGGTCGAGACCGGCGACCGCGCGCTGGGAGCGGTCATGCTCGCGCAGGTCGACGTGCTCGATATCCGGCGGCTGGCGCCCAAGGGCGTGCGGGTCTGACGCGGTTCGCTGACGGCTGACGCGTTCCTCCCCGGCGGAGGCCGGGGTCCAGTTGGGAGACGGCGCTAACGGAACGCGGCACGTCGTTCCCGATACCTTTCCAACTGGGCCCCGGCCTTCGCCGGGGGGTACCGGCGCTTAGGACATAAGCGGCGAACAGAGTCGAAATGGCACTCTTCAACTCCCCTTCCGCTTGCGGGAGGGGTCGGGGGAGGGGTTAGCCCCATGGACCGGACGCCGGTACGTAGGTCGGCACCTCCCCTAACCCCTCCCGCGAGCGGAAGGGGGATTTGACTTACGTAGCTTTGCCTGGCCCTGAACGCCCGCTTTCAAGGGAGAACTTTCAAGGCGCCCCCCTCCTCGAACGCGATCGAAGCACCCCCTTGATCGACTAAAAAATGGCCCGGTATGTTGCCACACCGAGCCAAGGTTGTCCGCAGGAGGAACGTCGTGGGTTCGGGCTCGTCCGGCCCGATACCGATCAGTTGTACGCGCGCTCGCCGTGCTCGCCGATGTCGAGACCTTCGGTTTCGACTTCGCGCGAGACGCGCAGGCCGGTCAGCGCCTTGGCGACGTAGATCGCGATGACGGTACCGACAGCCGCCCAGACGATCGTGGTAGCAACAGCGGCGATCTGGACGAAGAGCTGGTGACCCATGTCGAAATCGGGCTTGCCGGGGCCGCCGAGCGACGGTGCGTAGACGATGCCGGTGCCGATCGCGCCGATCATGCCGCCGATGCCGTGGATGCCGAACGCGTCGAGCGCATCGTCATAGCCGAGCTTCGGCTTAAGGAAGGTCACCGCGTAATAGCAGACCACCGAAGCGACCGCGCCGAGGATGATCGCGCCGAACGGGCCCGAGTTGCCCGCCGCCGGGGTAACCGCGACGAGGCCCGCGATGATGCCCGAGCAGAAGCCGAGTGCCGAACCCTTGTGGCCGTTGACGCGCTCGATCAGCATCCAGGCGAGCCCGGCCGAGGCGGTAGCGACGAAGGTGTTGAGCATCGCGAGACCCGCAGAACCGTTCGCCTCGAGCGCCGAGCCGGCGTTGAAGCCGAACCAGCCGACCCAGAGCAGCCCGGTGCCGATGCCGGTCATCGTCAGCGAATGCGGTGCCATGCGCTCGGCGGGGTAGCCGATCCGCTTGCCGAGGATAAGCGCGGCTACCAGCGCCGAGACGCCCGCGTTGACGTGCACCACGGTGCCGCCGGCGAAATCGAGCGCGCCCATCTTGAAGAACTTGCCGCCCGATGCCCACACCATATGCGCGACCGGGAAATAGACGATCGTCAGCCAGACGATGGCGAACACCATCACCGCCGAGAACTTCATGCGCTCTACGACCGAGCCGAGCACGAGCGCGATGGTGATCGCGGCGAACGTCATCTGGAAACAGATGAAGACATATTCGGGGATCGCGACGCCCGCGGTGAAGGTGGCCGCGGTCGAGTCGGGGGTGATGCCGCGGAGCAGCGCCTTGCCGAAGCCCGAGATATACTCGCCGCCGCCGTCGCCGAACGCCATCGTGTAGCCGTACATGACCCACAGCAGCATCGCGAGACACGCGACAGCGCCGATCTGGGTCATCGTGGACAGCATGTTCTTCGCGCGCGTGAGGCCGCCGTAGAACAAAGCGAGGCCGGGGACGATCATCATCAACACCAGCAGCGTCGACGTCATCATCCAGGCGGTGTCGCCCTTGTTCACGGTGGCCACCACGGGCGCGACGACCGGCGCCACGGCGGGTGCGACGACGTCCTGCGCCCAGGCGGGGGCGGCGGCGATCATCGCCGCGCCAAACCCGAGGACCGCGGCGGCGGCCGTCTTCATATCATGCTTCATTATGTCCCCCCTCGAGTCGTTCATTGTCACAGGGCTGAATCGTCGGTCTCGCCGGTGCGGATGCGCACCGCCTGCGCCACCTCGAGCACGAAGATCTTGCCGTCGCCGATCGCGCCGGTGTTCGCCGAGGCCTGGATCGCCTCGACCACGCGGTCGGACAGGCTGGCGGCGCAGACCACCTCGATCTTGATCTTGGGCACCATGTTGGTGCTGTATTCGGCCCCCCGATAGATCTCGGTCTGGCCCTTCTGCCGGCCGAACCCCTTGACCTCGGTGACCGTCATGCCCGCCACGCCGATCGTGGTGAGCGCTTCGCGCACCTCGTCGAGCTTGAACGGCTTGATGATGGCAATGACGAGTTTCATCGCGCCCCTTCCCCAGTTGTCTTGGGAACCGCATCGCAATGTGCGTGCCAGTTTTGGTGCGGAGGGGCGGGCTGTGCTCTGCCCGGGAGCAGAGGCGGGTTCGGGGTTAAAACTTGTGCAGTGCGGCGAAGGTGCCTGTTTTATGGGCAGGCTCACGGCCTTCGTCATTCCGGCGAAGGCGGGAATCCATATTGGCGAACTTCCCAGACGAAAACTGGCCGTTGCCAATATAGATCCCCGCCTCCGCGGGGATGACGGTTGATATTGCGCGTTTCGACCTCAGTGGCGGAAGTGGCGCATGCCGGTGAAGACCATCGCGAGACCGGCTTCGTCCGCGGCGGCGATGACGTCGGCGTCGCGGATCGAGCCGCCGGGCTGGATCACTGCCGTGGCGCCCGCCTCGACCGCCGCGAGCAGGCCGTCGGCGAACGGGAAGAACGCGTCGGAGGCGACCGCCGAGCCGATCGTGCGCGGGGTGCCCCAACCGGCCTTGTCCGCGGCGTCCTTTGCCTTCCACGCGGCGATGCGCGCGGATTCGAGGCGGTTCATCTGGCCCGCGCCGATGCCCGCCGTGCTGCCGTCCTTGGCGTAGACGATCGCGTTCGACTTTGTGTGCTTGGCGACGGTCCAGGCGAAGCGGCAGTCGATGAGTTCCTGCTCGGTGGGCTGGCGCTTGGTGACGACGGTGAGTTCGCCCGGCGTGCCGTTGTCGCGGCCCTGGACGAGCCAGCCGCCCGCGATCGACTTGGCCGTCAGACCCGCACGGGCCGGATCGGGGAGCTCGCCGGTGAGCAGCAGGCGGAGGTTCTTCTTGGCGGCGAACAGCGCGATCGCGTCCTCGTCGGCATCGGGGGCGACGACGACTTCGGTGAAGATGCCCGTGATCGCGCGCGCCGTCTCGGCGTCCAGCGTACGGTTGACGGCGATGATGCCGCCGAATGCCGACACCGTGTCGCAGGCGAACGCGGCGGCATAAGCCTCGGCGAGCGTCGCGGCGGTGGCGACGCCGCAGGGGTTGGCATGCTTGACGATGACGACCGAGGGGTCGGCGTCGCGGAACTCGGCGATGAGTTCGAGTGCGGCGTCGGCGTCGTTGAGGTTGTTGTAGCTGAGCGCCTTGCCCTGCAACTGGCGCGCCTGGCCGATGCCGCGGACGCTGCCCGTCGCCGTGTAGAAGGCGGCGGACTGGTGCGGGTTCTCGCCGTAGCGCAGCGTGTCGCCGCGCTTGAGCGTGATCGGCAGGGTGGCGGGGAATTCCTCGGCCTGGTCGACGGTGCCGAACCACGTCGCGATCGCCGAATCATAGGCGGCGGTGGTGGCGAAGGCCTTCGCGGCGAGGCGCTTTCGGTCGTCGAGCGTGGTGGTGCCGCCCGAGACGAGCGCATAGTCGGCGGGGTCGGTGACGATCGCGACATAGGCGTGGTTCTTGGCCGCCGAGCGGACCATGCTGGGGCCGCCGATGTCGATATTCTCGATCACGGTGTCGCGGTCTGCGCCCTTCGCGACGGTGGCTTCGAACGGGTAGAGGTTGACGATCACGAGATCGATCGCGCCGATCTGGTGCTCGGCCATCGAGGCGGCGTGGCCGGCGTCGTCGCGGACCGCGAGGAGGCCGCCATGCACCATCGGGTGCAGCGTCTTCACGCGGCCGTCCATCATCTCGGGAAAACCGGTGAGTTCGCTCACGTCGCGCACCGTGAGCCCCGCAGCGCGCAGCGCGGTGGCGGTGCCGCCGGTCGAGACGAGTTCGACGCCGTTTGCAGCGAGCGCTGTGCCGAGATCGACGATCCCGGTCTTGTCGGAGACGGACAGGAGCGCGCGCTTGATCGGGATGCTGGTCATGAGGGTCTTTCGTGGAGTCGCCGTGCGGCGGGCCTTAGCCGCGGTTGACGCTGGGGAACAGGGGGGCCGGCGTCTCAGTCGCGCGACGCCCCGCACGGATAGCACCTCCCCGGCGGAGGCCGGGGTCCAGTTGGAAAGGTCGCGGTGACGACGCGCCGTCCTTCGTTAGCAACGTCCCCCAACTGGGCCCCGGCCTCCGCCGGGGGCACTATGTTTCAGGCACTATGTTTCAGGCACTATGTTTCAGGCGGTGTGGCTCAGGCCTTCTTCAGCGCCCAACTCACGCTAGCGCCACCGGCCGCCGCCTCACCCGTGATCATCAGCTGTTGCGTAGCGACCGGGCGGCCGTCGGCGTCGATCCAGACGCTGTCCTCGACCACCAACGCGCCACCGCGGCAGCGGAACTGCCAGAGCGCGCCGCCGGGCAGACGGAGGATCGCGCCAAGGCCATCCGCGGTCGGCGACACCTGCACGCCTTCGCCGAGATGGAAGCGGATCGCGAACAGCGACAGGCCGACGCGGCGTTTGCGCCCCTGCGGCAACAGCGCGTCCTCGCCGCGCAGTTCGCGACCGTCGCCGGTGAGCATCAGCTGGCGGCGGTGGAGGAAGCCCCAGCGGCGGACATAGCCGTCGTGGCTCGCCTCGATCCGGCTCGCGGCCTCCGATTCCTGGCGGCTGAGCTCGACTTCGCCGACGCCGCGGCCGAGCGTGCCGTCGGCCAGAATCGCGGTCGAGTTGCTATCGGCGATCGTCAGCGTCGAATGCGCCGCGGTCGAGCGCAGCCCCTCGACCATCGCCGCGGGAAGCTGCGCGATGCCCGCGCGTGCGCCGCCGCAATTGACGACGATCCGCGCCGGGCCGTCGGAGAATTCGAACGCGAGCGTCGAGGCGCAGCCGCCCTCGACGAGCCGCGCGATCGGCGGCGGTGCCGCATCGACGATCAGCACCGCGGTACCCGCGGCAAGGCGCTGATAGCCCCAGTCGCGCGCCTGACGCAGCGGACGCGTGCGCACGCCGCTGGCCTCGATCACCGCGGCGACCTGCGTTTCGCTCGCCGGGCCACCGCCCTGCCAGCTCGACAACCCACGATCGGCGTGCGCGACACCGAGCAGGGCTGCGACCATCCGGGTGAGCGTGACCGCGACCGTCTCGGGCAATTCGGCACCGCGCGCGGCGTAGCTCTCCTGGAGCAACGTTAGCAGCTGGATCGAATCGAGCAGCATCGCCGGGCTGCGCGAGACCGAGCCGCCGTCGTCGAACAGACCGGTCCCGAGCGCGCGGAGCAGCCCGGCCTCCCCGAACGCCTGGCGGGGTTCGCCGCCGGGGATCAGGAGGCCCGCCGCGACGACCCCGCACCACGCGGCGATGCGCGGCGCGCCCGCGGGGGCCTTGTCGGCATTGCGATCGAGGTGGAGCGCGCCCTTGGCGAGCGCGTTGAGCACCTTCGAGCGGTAGATCTGGTCGGACGACGACAGGATCAGCGGCGCATGCGCGGTCCAGGCGAGGATCCGCCTGCCCCACATATCCGGGCGCCACGCGATCCCGCCCTGCGTGTCGGCGTGCGCGGTCAGCCAGAGGCCCATGAGATATTCGGCGATCGGCGCGCCGCGCGCGCGGGTCGCGACGGTCGACAGGTCGCGCAGCCACGCGAAACTCTGCAGATACTCGGCGAAGGGTTTGGGGAGCGGCTTGGCGAGATCGAGCGTCTCGATATCGCGCGCTTCGCCGCGGAATGCGAGCACGCCCTCGAGCAGCATCGTGCCGCGCGGGATGTCGCCGAGAATGGGATCGTCGGGGACCGCGATCAGTTTCAGCGGGTAGCGCCCCTTGAGCCGCAGCGTGTGGAGCGGGGCGCGCCATGTCAGCCGGTGGAAGCGCTCGGCGAGGCGGTCGGCGAGCGACAGCCCCTTGTCGCCGTCGAGACGGATCAGGCGACGACCTTCGTCGATCCCGTCGGGTGCGGACTCGGTCACGGGATCGCGCGTCAGATCATGCGGATCGTTCACCCCCGCAACGCGGCGATGTTGGCGGCATAGTGATCGGGGCCGCCGCGGAAGACCGAGGTGCCCGCGACCAGCGCGTCGGCGCCCGCCTCGATGCAGCGCTTCGCCCACTCGGCATCGACGCCGCCATCGACCTCGAGATCGATCGCGCGGCCGCTCTTTTCGATCATCGTGCGGATCGCCGAGATCTTCTTGAGCTGGCTCGGGATGAAGCTCTGCCCGCCGAAGCCGGGGTTGACGCTCATCACGAGGACGAGGTCGACCATGTCGAGCAGATAGTCGAGCATCTTGGCGGGCGTACCGGGGCAGATCACGATTCCCGCGCGCTTGCCGAGGCTCTTGATGTGCTGGAGCGAGCGGTGGATGTGCGGGCCAGCCTCGTAATGCACGGTGATGCAATCGGCACCGGCCTCCGCGAACGCGTCGAGATAGGCGTCGACGGGAGCGATCATGAGGTGGACGTCGAACGGCTTGGTGGTGATGCCGCGGACCGACTTCATGACCGCGGGGCCGAACGAGATGTTGGGGACGAAATGGCCGTCCATCACGTCGATATGGATCCAGTCGGCGCCGGCGGCGTCGATGGCGCGGACCTCCTCGCCGAGCTTGGCAAAATCGGCGGAGAGGATCGAGGGGGCGATGCGGACGGGTTGCATGATTGTGTCCTAGCGCGGGATTCGGTTGGTGCGAAGTCTTTGGTTTTCGATCCTCCCCTGCAAGGGGAGGTGGCACCGAAGGTGACGGAGGGGTGACGCGCTCTCGACAGGGCGATACCCCTCCGTCGCTTCGCGCCACCTCCCCTTGCAGGGGAGGATTGGTTAGCTGCGCTTCAGGCGGGCGATGAAGAAGCCGTCGCAGCCGCCTTGCTCGGCGAGCATGCCGGGGAGCGTGCGGACGCTACCAGCTAGGGGGCCTGTCTCCGTGGGCGTGATGCCGGCGGGGAGTTCGGACTGATCCACCGGCATGATCGTGTAGTCGCTGCGGGCGGACAGAAACGCGTCGAGTTGCGCTTCGCCTTCGGACGGCTCGAGCGAGCAGGTGGCGTACACCAACGTGCCGCCGGGCTTCACCCAGTCCGCGGCGCGCGCGAAGATGCGTGCCTGCAACGCCGCGGTCTCGGCGATGATCGAGGGGCGAACGCGGTGGAGAACGTCGGGGTGGCGGCGGAAGATGCCGGTCGCGCTGCACGGCGCGTCGATCAGGATCGCGTCGGCGGGCTCGGTCGGCGCCCATTCGAGAATGTCGGCGTTGACGACTTCCGACTTCAGATGTGTGCGATAGAGGTTTTCGCGCAGGCGCTTGATCCGGCTCTGCGAATTGTCGACCGAGGTGACGGTCCAGCCGGCCGCGGCGAGCTGCAGCGTCTTGCCGCCGGGCGCGGCGCACAGATCGAGGACATGGCCCCCACCCTCTGACGGCGCCTTGCCGAGCAGGCGCGCGGGAAGCGAGGCGGCGATGTCCTGCACCCACCAGGCGCCGTCGCCGAACCCGGCCATGTCGGGGACCGAGTCGTGGTCGCCGAGGCGGAGATGGCCGGGCATGAAGCTCTCGCCACCCAGTTTCTCGCGCCAGCCTTCGGTTTCGGCGGGGTCGGCGATCGTCAGGTCGAGCGGTGGTGGGGCGGCGATCGCGCGGCCGGCGGCGTCGACCATCTCCTCGCCCCACGCGGCTTCCCAGCGCAGTTCGACGGGGGCAGGCAGTGTCGGCACCTCGGGGAGCAGCATGTTGGCGCGGAACAGCGTGCCGAACACGCCGTGGACGAGTTTGCGCGGGCCGCCGTCGACCAAGGGCAGCACGGTCGAGATCGCGGCGTGCGACGGCGTGCCGAGGATCAGCACCTGGACGAGTGCGATGCGCAGCGCCATCCGCGCCTTCGCATCGTCGGGCAGGTTGGTCTTGGTGACCGAATCGATCATCGCGTCGAGATCGGGGAGCCGGCGCAGCGTCTCGGCAGCGATCGCATGCGCGAGGCCGCGATCGGGGCCGTGGATCGCGCGCGTCGCGGCGGGGAGCGCGGATTCGAGCGACTCGCCGCGGCGGAGCACGGCGTCGAGAAGGCGGAGCGCGGCGCGGCGGGTGGGGACGCCAAGCGGCTCGGGGGCGTGGGTATAGTCGGGCATCAAAGGTCCTTCGCGTTCGGGTGCCGCTGCGTCCATTGGCAAGTCGCGCGACAAGGCCCATTTGGCGATAACGACGCCAACACGCAAATCCGGAGAGCCGCGATGGGCCAGCGCCCCGATCATGTGAAGCCACCCGAATATCTCGCGAAGACCACGCCGGTGCCCAAACCCGAGCCGATCGTGCCCGACAAGGATCCCGAACCGCGCGATCCCACGCGCTATGGCGACTGGGAGCTGAAGGGCATGGCGATCGATTTCTGAGGGTTCTGTATACCGCGACGCCCGCAACGGGAGATACCACCCCGGCGGAGGCCGGGGTCCAAGTGGAGAGGTCGTCGTAACGTAGCGCAGTGCTTCGTCAGCGACGTTCCCCAACTGGACCCCGGCCTTCGCCGGGGTGGTAGGTGAGGTAAATCTGCGGCAGCGGTCCTGACGCACGCGGAACGAATGACCGTTCGGCGCGTCGCGGTAAGATGAGGGGATTCTTCGCAAAACGCTGGGTGAAAATCACCGGCATCGTCGTAGCGGGCGTGCTTGTGCTGGGGCTGGTGGGGCTCGCCGCCTTCCCCTGGGGGTCGCTCAAGGGCGTGATCCAGCGGCAGCTCACCGCGCGGTTCCGGCGGCCGGTGACGATCGGCGGGATCGAACGAGTCGATGCGTTCGGGTTCAACCCGACGATCCGGATCACCGATGTGCGGATCCCGCAGGCCGACTGGGCCGGCAAGGGCGATTTCGTGCGGTTGCGCGAAGCCGAGGCGACGTTCTCAGGGCTCGCGCTGCTCAAGGGCGCGTTCGGGCCGCGCGACGTGAAGGCGCGCGGGCTGCGGCTCGTGCTGGTGCGCGACAAGCATGGCCGAACCAATTGGGAGCGGCCGGGCAAGCCCAAAAGCGGCGGGAGTTCGAGCGATCTCGACGGCCTGACGATCGGCGACAGCGTGATCACGTATCGCGACGACAAGCAGGACCGCTTTGCCACGGCGCGGTTCGTATCGGATCCGGTGCACGGGATCCACGCGACCGGCAGCGGCACGATCCGCGGCGCGGCCGTTCGGATCGCGGTCGCGGGGCCCTCGGTGGCGAAATTCCAGGGCAAGCCCTGGCCGTTCACCGCGTCGATCGATGGCGATGCGCTGTCGATCAGCGCCAAGGGCCGGATGGACCGGCCGCTCGATACCGATGCGATGAGCCTCGACGTGACCGCGCGCGCGACCGATCTGAAGCTGATCGACGCGGTGATCGAGGCGGGGCTGTTCCGCACGCAGCCCATATCGTTCAGCGCGCATGTCCGTCACGACCAGCCGAAATGGACGGTAACGCAGCTCAAGGGCGTGGTCGGGCGCTCGGATTTCACCGGCCACGTTACGGTCGACAAGCAGGCTGGCCGCAGCAAGGTCGACGGCGACATCGTCTCGCGCCAGTTCGATTTCGGCGATCTGGCGTCGGACCAGGGCAAGGCCGAGGGCGCCGCGCTGGAACGCGCGATCGGGCCGCGGCTGGTGCCCAATACGCGGATCGATATCGGCAAGATCGAGACCACCGATGCGCGGATGGGGTTTCGGATCGGGCGGATCGTCAGCGGCAAGGGCGCGTCGCCGATCCTGTCCGCCAAGGGCGTGCTGGCGATCGACCATCAGCTGCTGACGCTGAGCGATCTGGTCGCGCGGCTGCCGCATGGTAACGTCACCGGACGCGTGACCGTCGACCAGCGCGGCGACCGCAAGGTGCCGAGCGTCGATATCGACCTCCGGCTGCGCGGCAGCAGCGTGCAGGACATCGCGGGCGGCGGCGGCGATTTCAGCGGCAACGTCAGCGCGCGCGTGCGGCTGAAGGGACCCGGCGAGACGATCCGTGCGGCGGTCGGGCGGTCGAACGGCACGATCGGGTTCGTCGCGCGCGACGGCCACTTGCCGCAGGGGATCGCGGCGGCGCTCGGGTTCGATGCGGCGCGCGCGTTGCTGGCCAAGGATGGCGAGCGCGCGGGTCTGCGGTGCGTGGTGCTCAAGCTCGACGTGACGCGCGGACGCGGGCGGGTCGATCCGATGATCGTCGATACGACGGCCAGCCAGTTGCGCGGCCAGGGGAGCGTGGTGTTTCCCGGCGAGACGCTGGACATACGGCTGACCGGCACGCCCAAACAGCATGCGCTGCTGCGGTTGCCGGGGTCGGCCTCCATGACGGGGACGATCGAGCGGCCGCATGTGACGATTCCGCCCGAGGTGAAATCGGTCGGGAATATCTTCAAGGCGATCGGCCGCGCGATTACGGGGAAGGAGGGTCCGGTCGCGGGGGATGCGGATTGTTCGGGGCTAGCGGCGCGGGTGCTGCGATAACCCTCGATCCTCCCCCGCAAGGGGGAGGTGGCTGGCACTTGCCAGACGGAGGGGGAGGTAGGCGACACGTCGGTTCCGTGTCCTCCCCCTCCGTCGCTTCGCGCCACCTCCCCCTGGCGGGGGAGGATCGAGCGGTCGCACTGTATCAGCCGGCCTCGCCCTTGAGCGGCCGTGCGAGCAGGTCGCCGATCACGTCGCTGACGGGCGCGCCTTCCAGCAGGCGGCAGACGGCTTCGGTGATCGGCATGTCAACGCGCGCGTCGCGGGCGGCTTCGCGGAGGACGGGCGCGGTGAACGCGCCTTCCGCGACGGTGCGGCGGTCGGACAGGAGGGTCGCGGCAGAGTCGCCTCTCCCCAAACCGACGCCGAGCGAGAAGTTGCGCGAACTGGTCGAGGAGCAGGTGAGCACGAGGTCGCCCAGCCCCGACAGCCCGGCGAGCGTTTCCGCACGCGCGCCGCGGGCGAGGCCGAAGCGCGTCATCTCGGCAAACCCGCGCGCGATCAGCGCCGCACGCGCGTTCTGGCCGAGCCCTGCGCCCTCGACCACGCCGCAGCCGATCGCGAGCACGTTCTTCACCGCGCCGCCGATCTCCGCCCCCGCGACGTCGGTCGACGCGTAGGTACGGAAATGACGCGCGGCGAGCCGTGCCGCGAGGCGCTCGCCGAGCTCGGCATCCTCACATGCGAGCGTCACCGCGGTGGGCAATCCCGCGGCGACCTCGTGTGCGAAGGTCGGGCCGGACAGGACCGCGATCGGCGCGTCGGGGTGGACGGCGCGTGCAACTTCACCGACGAGCCGCTTGCTGCCCGCCTCGATCCCCTTGGCGCACAGCACCAGCGGGATGCGGCCGACCGGCGCGGCGGCGAGAACGCTGCCAACATGCTGTGCCGGCGCGACGACGAGAATCGCGTCCATGCCGGCGAGCGCGGCGAGGTCGTCCGTCGCGCGGATCGTTGGCGAGAGCGCGACACCCGCCAGGAACAGTGCGTTCTCATGGGTCGCGTTGATCGAGTCGACGACCGCGGGTTCGCGCGCCCACAGGATAACCTCACGCCCTTCGTGCGCCGCGACCTGCGCGAGCGCGGTGCCCCACGCGCCGCCACCAATGACCCCAATCTTCATGCCTTCACCCCCGCACCACGCACCGCTTCGGCGTTGGGATCGAGCGGCCAGCGCGGGCGCGCGGCGACGTCGAGCGGATCGGTGAGCCCCGCGGCGAACCGCTCGGCCCCCGCCCAGCCGATCATCGCGGCATTGTCGGTGCAGAGCCACAAGGGCGGCGCGACGAAGCGCAGGCCGTGCGCGCTGGCGAGCGCCTGCAACGCGCCCCGCACCGCGGTGTTGGCGGCAACGCCGCCGGCGACGACGAGCGCGGTGGCGCCGTGCGACGTACGCAACGCCTTGGTCGTGCGGTCGATCAGACAATCGACCACCGCGGCCTGGAACGAGGCAGCGAGATCCTCGGGCGAATACTGCCCGACGACGCGCGCGACCGCGCTCTTCAGGCCGGCGAACGAGAAATGCGGTTCGGCCGAGCCCTTGAGTGGTCGTGGCAGCGGGACCGCCTTCGGGTCGCCGAGCGCGGCGGCGCGTTCGACCGCGGGGCCGCCGGGAAAGCCCAACCCGAGCAGCTTGGCGGTCTTGTCGAACGCCTCGCCGGCCGCATCGTCGATCGTCGTCGCCAACCGCCGGTACGCGCCGACACCCTCGACCAGCAGCAGCTGGCAATGCCCGCCGGACACGAGCAGCAGCAGATACGGAAATTCGAGGTCGGGGTCGGACAACCGCGGCGACAGCGCATGGCCTTCGAGGTGGTTCACCGCGATCAGCGGCTTGCCCGCAGCGTGCGCGAGCGCCTTGCCCGTGACGAGCCCGACCATGACGCCGCCGATCAAGCCCGGCCCGGCGGTCGCGGCGATCGCATCGACGTCGGCCAGCTTGAGCCCCGCGTCGGCCAAGGCCGCGACGATCAGCGGCTCGAGCGTCTCGACATGCGCACGCGCGGCGATTTCGGGGACGACGCCGCCGAACGGCGCGTGCGCGGCCTCTTGTCCGAGCAGCCGGTGCGCGAGGACCTGCCGGTCGCCGGTGACGAGCGCGGCGGCGGTTTCGTCGCAGGAGGATTCGATGCCGAGAATGATCATCACCGCGTCCTATCGTGCCAGCCGGCGCTTGTCGAAGCCCTGCCCTTTCTGCATGGCACGCGGATGACTCGTTTTCGGCTCGGTACGCGCGGCTCGCCGCTCGCTCTCACCCAGGCAGGCATGGTGCGCGACGCGCTGTGCGCCGCGCATGGCTGGTCGCCCGACGCCGTCGAGATCGTCGTGATCCGCACCACCGGCGACCGCGTGCAGGATCGCGCGCTGGCCGAGATCGGCGGCAAGGCGCTGTGGACCAAGGAGCTCGATCGCGCGCTGCACGATAGCGACATCGATTGCGCGGTGCATTCGATGAAGGACGTCGAGACGATCCGGCCAGATACGCTGGCGATCGCGGCGATGCTGCCGCGCGCCGACGTGCGCGACCGGCTGATCGGCGCGGAGACGCTGTCCGACCTGCGCCAGGGCGCGGTGGTCGGCACGAGTTCGCCGCGACGCCGCGCGCAGATGCTGCGGCTGCGGCCCGACCTGGAGATCGTGCTGATCCGCGGCAATGTCGACACGCGGCTCGGCCGGGTGGCGAGCGGCGAGATGGATGCGACGTTGCTGGCAGCCGCCGGGCTCGACCGGCTCGGGCGCGACGACGGCCATGCGATCCCGACCGACGTGATGCTGCCCGCGCCCGCGCAGGGGGCGGTCGGGATCGAGGTGCTCGCCGGGAGCGCAGCGGGCGGGATCGTCGCGGCGATCGACCACCGCGATACGAGCCTGTGTGTGTTGACCGAGCGTGCGCTGCTCGCGCGGCTGGGCGCGGACTGTCACTCGCCGGTCGCGGCGCTCGCGTCGCTCGCGGGCGAGACGCTGACGCTCCGCGCCGAGCTGATCGCGGAGGACGGCGCGTGCGACGTCGCGGGATCGATCGAGGGGACGGTCGACGACGATCTCGGGACGGCGCTTGCGGAGGATCTGCTCGCACGCGCACCGGCCAGCGTGAGACGATTATTCTCCGCATGACGCCGGTCGTGGTGCTGCGGCCGGAGCCCGGCAACACGCGCACCGCCACCGCGCTGCGGGCGCTGGGGATGGACGTGCGCCAGATCCCGCTGTTCGCGGTCGTGCCGGTCGACTGGACCTCGCCCGACCCCGCCCGGTTCGACGCACTGTTGCTGACAAGCGCGAACGCGGTTCGCCGCGCCGGTATCGGGGTCGAGGCGTTGAAACACTTGCCCGTCGTCGCGGTTGGCCAGGCGACGGCGGCGGCGGCGCGCGCGGCCGGGTTCGGCGTTGCGCTCACCGGCAACGCGGACGGGCGAGCGGCCGTCGCGCTGGCACAGGACCGCGGCTTTGCCCGGCTGCTGCATCTCACCGGCCGCGACCGCGCGGCCACGGGTGAGGCAGAGGACCGGGATCGCGCTGTCGAGCCGGTCACCGTCTATGCCAGCAATCCCGTGCCGCTCGACGACGCGGTTGCACGGTCGTTCGAGAATAACGCGATACTGCTCCATTCGACACGCGCCGCGATGCGGCTGGCCGCGCTGGTCGATGCGAGCGGAGCGGCGCGTGCGCGGATCGCGCTCGTCGCGATCAGCCAGGCGGTCGGCGACGCCGCCGGCGCGGGTTGGCAAGACGTCACGATCGCCCCGCAACCGACCGATGCCGCGGTCGTCGCATGTGCTGCTGCACGTGCGAACACACGCGCGATTGACCAGCGTGGCTAGGCCGGAGATAAGCACGCCATGACTGACTACGTGCCGACCGACCGCCCACGGGCACGCGGACCCAGAATGGGCGTCATCCTGGCGCTGGTCGGCCTCGCCTTCATCGCCGGGCTCGGCCTGATGGGCTATGCGGTCCGGACGCTGCCCTGGTTCGCCACCTTCCGCGCGACGAATGCCGCATCGACCGCTGCCGGACAGAAGGCTGCCGCGGGCAATGCAGGCTATATTCCGTCGCAGCCGCTCGGCCCCGATGGTCAGCCGCAGGCCGCAGCGCCGGTCGATACCGCCGTTCTGGCGACGCGCGAAGCAACGCTGGCGGCGCAATTGACCGCGCTCGAGGCGCGCACCGCGACGATCACCACCGATGCCACCGCGGCCGGCGGACAGGCGACGCGCGCCGAAGGGCTGATGGTGGCATTCGCTGCGCGCCGTGCGCTCGATCGCGGGGTCGGGCTCGGCTATCTCGAGGAACAGTTGCGGTTGCGGTTCGCCCAGGCGCAGCCGCGCGCGACGACCACGCTCATCCAGGCCGCACGCCAGCCGGTGACGCTCGAGGATCTGCGCCAGGGCCTCGACACGATCGCGCCCGACATCACTGCGTCGACCGGCGATGGCTGGCTCGACACGCTGCAACATCAGATCGACTCGCTCGTGGTCCTGCGCAAGGCCGGCACCCCATCGCCGATGCCGACCGATCGCCTCGCCCGCGCACGCCGGTTGCTCGAAGCCGGCCAGGTCGAAGCCGCCCGCGCCGAAGTCGCGCGCTTGCCGGGTGCGGCACAGGCCGGCAACTGGATGAGCGCCGCCCGCCGGTACGTCGTGGCGCGCCAGGCGCTCGACGTGATCGAGAACACCGCGCTGATCGGACAGGCCGGCCAACCCCAGCCGGCTCCGGTGGTCATCCCCGCGCCGGTCGTGGAAACCGCGACGCCGGACGACGCAGCCGGCATATAGACCGCCGACGGGCGCGGTCGGGTGTCGGAAAAATCGGGCATTCTGCCCGTGTCCGATACAACCATTCCGACTGATATATTGATCTAGATTGTGATCATATTACTGACATAATAGCGTTAATTTAACCCGATGCCCCCAGACTGGGCACATGATGCAGTTCATGCCCCGCTCCCCGAAGGATCTCGAACTCTGGCATGGGCGTCATCTCCAGCTCGCCGCGCTGGCGCTGACCGCGCAGGTGATGGAGATGCATCTGAGTCTTGCCGGTCTGTACAGAGAGCAGATCGCCGCAATCCTCCTAGGCAAGGCCTGACCGCGCCGCCCGACCTCACCGCTTGTGCCCCACCCTATCGGACCCGTCCCGGTCCTCTCGCGGTCAGGGTGCGATGCGTTCGATCAACGCCATTGCTGCGTGGGGTGCGCGCACTTTGGCGCCGTTGATGACGAAGACGAACGTATCGCGGGTGCGATCCGGCGGAACGACGTCCTCGACATAAGGCAGGCCTTCTGGTCGCCCACCCGCCGACCACGTCTTCGCTCTGGCCCCCCACGCATCGAGCGCGCTCGGCGCATAGCCCGCGACGAACCGCTCCTCGGCATCTTCCAGCCGCACATAGACGAAGTCGCCGGTGACATCGGCAATCGCGGGGTATCCGGCCGATTGCGCGAACGCGATCGCGACGCCCGCGTCCCGGCACATCGCGACGAATTCGGGCACCGCGAAACTCTCGTGCCGGACCTGGATCGCGTGGCGTAGCGCAAGACCATCCTGGCTGGCGGGCAGGAGTTTGAGAAACGCACCGAAATCTTCGGGATCGAACCGCTTGGTCGCCATGAACTGCCACAGGATCGGCCCGAGGCGGTCACCCAGCTCGACGATGCCCTGTCCGGTAAACCTGGCGATCGTCTCGCCAGCATCCGCCAGCACCTTGCGGTTCGTGCAATAGCGCGACGCCTTGAGGGCGAAGACGAAGCCATCGGGCACAGCCTTGGCCCAGGACGCGAACGTCGCAGGCTTGTGGCTACTATAATAGGTGCCGTTGATCTCGATCGCGGTGACGCGCGCCGCGGCATAGTCCAGCTCGCGCGTCTGCGGCCATTTCCCGGGATAGAAGGTCCCCCGCCACGGCGCGTAGGTCCAGCCGCCAATGCCGATTCGGATGGTCATGCGGCGGAGTGTAGCGCGGCGATGCGGCGCTTGGCGATTGCCCGTCGGCGCCCGCCCCAAACAGAAAACCCCGACGGCCGAGGCCGCCGGGGTTTCGTACCGCTCGCGCCAGGCGCGGGCGGATCCGACCGGCATCGGCACCCTTGGGGGGCGATGCCAATGCCGGTGCTCGGATTACTGAAGCAGCTTCAGGACGCTCTGCTGGCTCTGGTTGGCCTGGCTCAGCATCGCGGTCGATGCCTGGCTCAGGATCTGCGCCTTGGCGAGCGCAGTCGTTTCCGACGAGAAGTCGGTGTCCTCGATGCGGCTCTTGGCGTCCGACAGGTTGGTCGCGTTCGAGGTCAGGTTGTTGACCGCCGACTGCAACTGGTTCTGCGACGCGCCGAGGTTTGCGCGACGGTTCGAGACGTTCGAGATCGCCGTGTCGTAGTCGGAAAGCGCGCCTGCCGAGCCGGTTGCGGTTACGACCGTGCCGACACCCGTGGCGGCGGCGGAAAGATCACCGCCGAGGTCAAGCTCGATCGCGTCGGTTGCATTGGCACCGGCCTGGATCGAAACCTTGCCGTCGGTGCCCTTACCTGCGGTACCGGCGAACAGTGCCACGCCGTTGAACTTCGTGTTCGTCAGGACGCTCGTAATCTGCTTGGACAGCGCGTCCTGCTCGGACTTGATGTTCTTGATGTCGTCGGTCGAGTAGGTACCGTTGCCCTTCTGGACTTCGAGCTCGCGCATCCGCTGCAGGTTGTTCGTGACCTCGTCGAGTGCGCCCTCGGCGGTCTGCGCCATTGAGATGCCGTCGTTCGCGTTGCGGACGCCCTGGTTCATGCCCTTGATCTGCGACGTCATCGACGACGAGATGGCAAGGCCGGCGGCATCGTCCTTGGCCGAATTGATACGCTTGCCGGTCGACAGGCGCTCCATCGACGTGGCCAGCATGTTCGAGGCCTTGGTCGAAGCGTTGGTCGCGCGCAGTGCGGAAACATTGGTGCCGATGACAGACATTGTAAAACTCCAGTAATTCTCGGCGATCCCCGCCGCCCCCGTGGCGAAGGGCCGTGCCGCCATAATAAGTAACGGCAGGATCCCGCCGGACTTAAATAAAACCGGCCATATATTGCCGCTTTTTTCTTTGGTTTATAAAATCTTGCTGGAGTTTTCCTGTCGGCCGAGAACGAACAAACCCCGACGACCTTTGGTCGCCGGGGTTCGATTCTTTGGATCCTGAACGCCGCACGGGAAAGCGCGTGCGCGTCATCGCTCCGATCGGCGCCGTCACCCTAGGGGGGCGGTGCCGGCACCGAACCGGATCAGCCGAGCAGCTTCAGAACGCCCTGCTGGCTCTGGTTGGCCTGGCTGAGCATCGCGGTCGATGCCTGGCTGAGGATCTGCGCCTTGGCGAGTGCGGTCGTTTCCGACGAGAAGTCGGTGTCTTCGATGCGGCTCTTGGCGTCCGACAGGTTGGTCGCGTTCGAGGTCAGGTTGTTGACCGCCGACTGCAGCTGGTTCTGCGACGCGCCGAGCGAAGCACGGCGGTTCGAGACGTTGGACAGCGCCGTGTCGTAGTCGGCCAGGATCGTCGCCGAGGTCGCACCTGCGCCGGTTGCCGTGACGACCGTGCCGACGCCGCCTGCACCCTTCAAGTCACCGCCAAGATTGAGGTCGATCGAGTCGTTGGCGTTCGCGCCCGCCTGGATCTTTACGACGCCGGCGGTACCGGCGGTACCGTCGAACAGCGCGACGCCGTTGAACTTGGTGTTGGTCAGGACGTTGGTGATCTGCTTCGACAGCGCATCCTGCTCCGACTTGATGTTCGCGATGTCGCTCGGCGAATAGGTGCCGTTGGACTTCTGAACTTCGAGTTCGCGCATGCGCTGCAAGTTGTTGCTGACCTCGTCGAGTGCGCCCTCGGCGGTCTGCGCCATCGAGATGCCGTCGTTCGCGTTGCGGACGCCCTGGTTCATGCCCTTGATCTGCGACGTCATCGACGACGAGATCGCCAGACCGGCGGCATCGTCCTTGGCCGAATTGATGCGCTTGCCTGTCGACAGGCGCTCCATCGACGTGGCCAGCATGTTCGAGGCCTTGGTCGAGGCGTTGGTCGCGCGCAGTGCCGAGATGTTGGTACCGATGACAGTCATGAGAATCTCCGTGATCTTCGACGATCCGCGCCGCCCCCATGGCGAAGTGCCGATCCGTCACAGGGGGTAACGGCCGCCTCGTCGCGAACTTTAGCGGAAAAAAATCGCCTCGCCTGCGAGCGCCCCCGGTGCGCGCCCTCCTACGCGCGCGCGTAGACGCGTCCGCATGTGTCCACGCGGACGCGCCCGGAAATAATCTGCCGCATGCCGGCACCGTTTAACCGCAAATTTACCACCAATGGCGCATTCCCCGAATCGTTCAGGGGGAACTCAATGCGTTCTATTTTTCCATCGGCCGCAGTCACTTCGCGGAAATATGCGCTGGTCTCGTCGCTTCGGGCGCAGGGATTTGCCGTAGGCTCGTTCGAAACGGCGCAGCCGGGCCCGAACGATCTGTTCCTGGTCGTCGAAGGCGAGGGCATCGCCGCCCCTGCCCGCACCGTCGTGATCGGCTGCGAAGGCCGCCAGGTGACCCCGTCGCGCGACGGTTCGCCCGCCCGGATCAGCTTTGCCGCGGAAGACACTGCGGTCGGCAACGGGTTCGCGCGCGCGCTGATCGGCGGCCCCGACATGCCGACCGCCGCCGACCCCGAATCGCTCGCGTTGCTGGCACTGGCCGAGCGCGTTGCCGCCGCCGACATCACCGTCCTGATCAACGGCCCGACCGGCACCGGCAAGGAAGTGCTCGCCCGCGCGATCCACAATGGGTCGGCACGCAAGGACAAGCCGTTCATCGCGATCAACTGCGCAGCCCTCCCCGAATCGATGCTCGAGGCGCTGCTGTTCGGCCACCAGAAGGGTGCGTTCACCGGCGCATCGTCGGGCGGCGACGGCTTCTTCCGCGCGGCAAACGGCGGCACGATCCTGCTCGACGAGATCGCCGAGATGCCGCTCCAGCTGCAGGCCAAGCTCCTCCGCGTGCTGCAGGAGCGCGAGGTCGTGCCGCTCGGCGCCTCGGTGCCGCAGCCGATCGACGTCCGCGTGATCGCCTGCGCCAACCGCGACCTTCACGCCGAAGTCGCCGCGGGCCGGTTCCGCGCCGATCTCTATTACCGCCTCGCGGTGTTCCCGCTCGCGACCAAGTCGCTGGCCGAACGCCCGCAGGATATCCCTGCGCTCGCCGCCACGCTGATCCTGCGCCACGCTGGCACGCGCACCTCGATCCCCTGGCCGAGCCATGCAGCGATCGAGCAGCTGATGCAGCACGACTGGCCCGGCAACGTCCGCGAGCTGGAAAACGTGATCCAGCGCGCGCTGCTGTTCTGCGGCGGCGACACGATCGAGGCGAACCACATCGTGTTCGACCGCCCGGTGTCGATGACGTTCCAGCGTACCGCGGTAGTCACGCCCATCACGCCGGTTGCAGCGGAGCCGGAAACGCCCCCCGGGACCTTGGGCAACATCGTCCAGATGAGCGAGTTCGCCGCAATCCGCGAGACGCTCAAGGCGTGCAACGGCAGCCGGATCGAGACCGCCAAGCGCCTCGGCATTTCCGAACGCACGCTGCGCTATCGCCTCGCCAAGGCGCGCGAGCAGGGCGACGATATCGGCAACGTCCATAACTGGGCCGCCTCGGCATGAGCGGCGTCTCGGGCATCGGTGGCGGCGCGATGAGCGTCGACCGCGTCATGGCGCTGCGCTCGCAGATCCTCGAACGCAACCAGGCGCTGTCGCGCGCGGGGGCGAGCGGCACCGTCGCGCCGACCGAAACGGTCAAGCCGACCAGCTTTGCCGACACGATGGAAACCGCGCTGAAAAGCGTCAACGACGGCCAGACCCAGGCCGCCAAGCTCAGCGAAAGCTATGAGCGCGGCGAGACGGTCGACATCGCAAAAGTGATGCTCGCGCGCCAGCAGGCATCGGTCGGGTTCGAGGCGACGTTGCAGGTCCGCAACAAGCTGCTGTCCGCCTACAAGGATATCATGAGCATGCCGGTCTGACATGAGCACCGCACTCATCCCCACCTCGCCCGGCGGCACCGAACGGTTCGCCAACCCCCTCCAGCAGATCAAGGGCGTGTTCGCACAGCCCGCGGTTCGCCGCTCGCTGCCGATGGCGCTGATGGTCGGGCTGATCGCAGCCGCCGCGCTGGCATGGATGAGCCTGTCGACGCCGACGCAGAAGACGCTGTTCAGCGGCCTGCCCGATTCCGACAAGGCCGCGGTCACCTCCGCGCTGACCACCGCCAACATCAAGAGCCATATCGACGAGGGCACCGGCGCACTCACCGTCGGCGAGGACGATTACAGCCGTGCCAAGATGCTGCTGGCGGGCCAGGGCCTGCCCAAGGCGGCACCGGGCGGCTATGCGATCCTCGACCAGCTGCCGATGGGCGTCAGCCGCGCGGTCGAGGGCGAACGCCTTCGCCAGGCGCGCGAATCCGAGATGGCGAAGTCGATCGAGGAGATCGACGCTGTCGCCGAGGCGCGCGTGCACCTCGCAATGCCCGAAGCTTCGGTGTTCGTCCGCGACAACGCCGCGCCATCGGCATCGGTGATCCTGAAGCTCCAGGGCGGGCGCTCGCTCAGCGAGGCGCAGGTCGCCTCGATCATCAACCTCGTCGCCTCGTCGGTGCCCGGCATGAAGCCCGAGGCGGTGACGATCGTCGACCAGATGGGCGCGCTGCTGACCAAGGCCGGCGGCAGCGATGGCGCGGGGGCTGCCAGCGACGCTCGGATCGATATCCAGCGCCGGATCGAGGACAAGTACCGCACGCAGCTGATCGCGCTGCTCACCCCGCTCGTGGGCGCGGGCAACTTCACCGCCGAGGTGCAGGCCGACGTCAATCTCGACGAGAGCCAGGCGACGCGCGAAAGCTACGAAAAGCAGGGCGTGCTGCGTGCCGAGACGGGCAACTGGACCGGCAACCAGAAGGACGGCGGCGCAGGCGCGCCAGGCGGCATCCCCGGTGCGCTCAGCAACACGCCGCCCGCCGCCAGCACGCTGTCCACCCCGCAGGCCGCGACCGGCAACCCCGGCACGCCCGCCGCGCAGCCCGTCGCCGGCGGCCCGGCACCCGACGCGATGAAGCAGTCCGACCAGTATCAGCGCGCCTATGACCTTGGCCGCGAAGTGTCGGTCACGCGCGCCACCCCCGGCGGCGTCAAGCGGCTGTCGGTCGCCGTCCTGCTGCGCGATCCGGACAAGACTCGCCGCACCGCGATGGAGATCAACCAGATCACCGATCTCGTGAAGAGCGCGGTCGGCTTCGACCAGGCGCGCAACGACAACGTCACCGTGATCAGCCGCAAGTTCGCAGGCGCCACCGACGCGGCGGCGGGGCCCGCCTGGTACGACAATGCGTGGCTGCCCGTGCTCGCCCGCAACGGCACCGCGATCCTGATCGCGCTGCTCGTGCTGCTGCTCGGCGTCCGCCCGATCGCCAAGGCGCTGATGAAGAAGCGCGAGGACGCCGGCACGCGCCCCGCGCTCGGCCAGCCGATCGGTGCGGCGGATCAGGACGGCATGACCGTCGCCGCCCCCGTCAGCCTCGACCAGCTCGAGAATACGCGCGGCTATGACGACCGGATCGGCGCGGTCCGCGGCTTCACGCGCGACAATCCGACGCGCGCGGCGCTCGCGGTCCGCGACATGATCAAGGCGGACGCGAAGTGAGCGACGTCGCGCTCCGTACCTATACCGGCGTCGAGCGCGCCGCGGTGCTGATGATGCTCGTCGGCGAGGAGGAGGCCGCGGCCATCCTCCAGAAGCTCGAGCCCGAGGAGGTCCGCCAGCTCGGCGCGGCGATGTTCAAGGTCGCCGATGTGTCCGAGCAGGAGGTCGAGGACGTGCTCGACGATTTCGTCGGTCGCGCGCGCGAGCGCACCGCGATCGGGTTCGACCCGCGCCCGCAGATCGAGGCGGTGATGAACCGCGCGCTCGGCCCCGAAAAGGCCGAGAGCGTGCTCGCGCGGATCACCCCGCCCGAGGCCGCGTGCGAACTCGAGCTGCTCGACTGGCTCGACGCGACCGAGATCGCCGCGATGATCGAGAAGGAGCATCCGCAGATCGCCGCGGTGCTGATCGCGAACCTCGACGCGTCGATCGGCGGCCAGGTGCTCGAACTGCTGCCCGACGCGGTTCAGCCCGACATCCTCCACCGGATCGCGCGGCTTGGCCCGATCACGCCCGAGGCGGTCGAGACGCTGCGTACCCTGCTCGCCAACCGCACCAGCACCGCGTCGGCCGGCGCCGGCGTCACGCTCGGCGGCACGCGCGAAGCCGCCAAGATCCTGTCGGGCGCGCGCAAGGCGACCGAGCAGCGCGTGATGCCGAAGCTGTTCAAGATCGACCGCGACGTCGCCAAGGCGATCGAGGAGGCGATGTTCATCTTCGACAACCTGCTCGACCTCGACGACAAGAATCTGGGTACGCTGATCCGCAACGTCGACAGCGAGATCCTGACCAAGTCGCTCAAGGGCGTCGACGAGACGATCCGCAACCGTTTCCTCGGCTGCATGTCGGCGCGCGCTGCCGACGGTATCCGCGACGAGATGGAGGCACGCGGGCCGATGAAGCTCGCCGAAGTGCTCGAGGCGCAGAAGGCGATGATCGCGATCGCGCGCGGCCTTGCGAAGGACGGCACGATCCAGATGGGCGGAGGCGAGGACGATTATGTCTAACGGGTTCACCGCCGGCTTCGCGTCGCGCCACACCACCAGCGCCAACGTCCTCGCCAGTGCGTTCGCGCCGCCATCGGGTTTCGCCGCCGCGGATATCCGCGCGCGCGCGACGGTCCGGCCTGCCAATGATTTCGGCCAGGCGTTCACCGCCGAATCCGTCCGTGACGCCGCCGCCGATACCGGCACGCCGCGCCACTTCAGTCCGGCGGACAAGAACGCGAACCCGACCGCCGGTTGGGATCCGCTCGATCCGGTCAGCGAATCGTCGTTCATCGATCCGCTCGCGGCTGCCCATGCCGCGGGCTACGAGGAAGGGCTCGCCGCCGCGGCTACGGCCGCGCGCGATGCCGCGGCGCGTGACGCGACGTTGCTCGGCGATCTCGCCTCTGCGCTGGGCGCCGATCGGATCGACCGCGAGCGCATCGCCGGACAGCTCCGCCAGACCGTCCTGTTCCTGGTGTCCAAGGTGGTCGGCGAAGTCGGCATCGCGCCCGACGTGCTTGCCGGCCGGATCGAAAACGCCGCCGAACTGCTCGCCGACAGCGCTGAATCCGCGTTGCTCCGCGTGCATCCCGACGACGTCGCGCTGCTCGAAGGCCGCTTGCCGAAATCGATCTTCGCCGCCGGCGATCCGGGCGTCGCGCGCGGCAGCTTCGTGCTCGAAAGCGCCTCGACGATCGTCGAGGATGGCCCCGAATTGTGGCTCGACCAATTGGCGCAGGCGATCGACCGCGTGCCGGTGCCCCGCTGATGCTCAATCGCTTCACCGCCGATTATCTCGAAACCCTCTCCAACACCGATTTCGTCGCCAAGCCCAAAGTCTCCGGCCGTCTCGCCTCGTTCGACGGGCTGCTGATGGAAGCCGTCGGGCTGACGCTGCCGGTCGGCACCGTCTGCCAGGTCGGCGAGGGCGCGGCGAGCGTCGAGGCGGAGGTGATCGGCTTCCGCAACGGCCGCACGTTGATGATGAACCTCGGCGGCCCCGCCGCGCTCCTCCCGCGCGCGCCGGTCAAGCCGATCGGCGCGCCGGGCGAGGCCGAAGTGGGCGCTGCGATGCTCGGCCGAGTCGTCGATGGCGCGGGCAAGCCGATCGACGGGCTCGGCCCGATCCGTGGCGCAGGCCGCTGGCCGCTCGCGGGGAAACTCCAGTCGCCGCTCGATCGCGGCCGCGTGCGCGAACCGCTCGACGTCGGCGTCCGCGCGATCAACGGCCTGCTGACGATCGGCCAGGGCCAACGCGTCGGCATCATGGCGGGCTCGGGCGTCGGCAAGTCGGTGCTGCTCGGCATGATCGTCCGCGCCGCGCAGGCCGACGTGATCGTCATCGGCCTGATCGGCGAGCGCAGCCGCGAAGTCGCCGACTTCCTGGAAACCAAGGTCGCGGGCGCCGCGCGCGCGCGCTCGGTCGTCGTCGCGGTGCCGGCCAATCATTCGCCGGTGCTGCGGATCCGCGGCGCGCTGCGTGCGCATGCGATCGCCGAATCCTTCCGCGACGAGGGCAAGAAGGTCCTGCTGATCATGGATTCGCTGACCCGAGTCGCGCATGCCGGTCGCGAGATCGGCCTCGCGCTCGGCGAGCCCGCCTCCGCGCGTGGCTATCCGCCCTCCGCAATTGCGATGCTGCCCAACCTGATCGAGCGCGCCGGCGTCGACGTCCATAGCGGCGGGTCGATCACCGCGATCTACACGGTGCTGGCGGACGGCGATGACGGCAATGATCCGGTGGTCGATTCGGCGCGCTCGATCCTCGACGGCCATATCGTCCTCAACCGCCATCTCGCCGAGCGCGGCGTCTATCCCGCGATCGATATCGGCCCGTCGGTCAGCCGCGTGATGACCGACATCGTCGACGCAGCCCATGCCAGGGCCGCGCGGACTTTGCGCCGCCACCTCGCCACGTACGAGGAGAACCGCGATCTGGTGCTGATGGGCGCCTATCGCCACGGTGCGGATCCGGCGATCGACGCGGCGATCGCGTGCCACCCGGCGGTGATGGAATATATCCGCCAGGACGCCGACGATAATGTCTCGCTCGCCGATGCGGTCGCCGAGCTGACCGGCGTGTTCGGCGGCTGACATGGCGCGTGGCAAGACGCTCGCGCGCATCCACCGCGTCCGCACGCTCCAGCTCGGGTTGACGCGCGCCGACGAGGCGCGCGCGCATGACAAGTTCGCGAGCGAACAGGCGTTGTCCGGGCGTATCGCGCTGCTCGCCGAAGCGGTCGCGCCGATCAACGAGACTCGGGTGGCGGTGTCGCTCGGTGCCGCCGCGCATTACCGCGAGCGCCTCCAGCAATCCGCCAACGCCGCCGTCGCACGCGTCCAGGCGGCCGAACAGCATGTCGAGCGCGCCGCCGAGGCCACCCGCGCCGCCAAGCGCGACCAGAGCGCGGTCGAGAAGCTCCTCGCGCGCGCCGATGCCGATGCGGTGTTGAAGGCGATCCGCGCGATGGAAGAGTCTCCCGTCTTCCGAAAGGTTCGGCACGATCCTTGCTGAGGGTGCGGCATGCGGCTTCGCGCCGCGCGCCCGAACGAGTATCCTGCATGATCCTGACCGCCTCCCTGTCCCCCGTTCTACCCGCGCAGACACGCTCGCCGGCCGTACAGGGCGGACGGGCGGCGATCGATTTCGCCGGCTCCTTCGCGCAGGCGCAGACCCCCGATGCTGTCCTGGCTCCCGTCCTGCCCTTGCTGGCGGCCAAGCCCGATGCGACAGTCCTGCAGAACGCCGCCGCCCCCGGCAACGCCTTGCCGATGGCGACGCCCGCCGCTGACCCGCCAGCAGCATGGCAGCCCGGAATCCCGCCGCAAGCGCCCGCTCTAGCGGTTGCCGCGCAGAAATCGCTGCTGCTCCCGGCAAACGCCCTGACGCCGGACGCAGTCGAAGCCGATCCGCCGCTCGGCACCGCAAACCCTGCCGCCATCGCCACCCCGGTCGCCCGCATCGCCCGGCCGACCCCGTTCGTGGGCCCGACCCGCGGCGCCCGCGCGAAGGACCAGAGCGCAACGGACGGCACCGCTACGACCGAGGCGGATACGAGCGAGGCCGATACGGACGACGCGGCCCCAAGCGTCGCCAGGTCCGTGGACATGCCGGTCATACTCTCGACCGCCCCACCCGCCTTGCCGATCACCTCCCTGGCCATCGTCGATACGGTCAAACCAGACGATGGCGCGGCAAGCGCGGCAGCGCCCGCCGTGCTGTCGCCATCCCTCGCCGGGCTGGCCGAAGCGAAACCGCAGACCGCCGAGACAGCCGCGCCGGCGCCGGGCGCCGATCGGCGTGTGCCGCCTGCGGTCACACCCGGCCAAATGCTCCCCGACAGCCCCGCCCCGCTCCAGCCAACCGCTACGGCTACCGCTGCGACCAGCCCCAACGAGACGCCGCCAGTCCCGGCGCCGGGGGTATCGCCCGCGCTCGCCCTGCCTGTCGCAGGGCAAGCCGATGCCGCGCTCACCCCCGCGACCGGCAATGCCGCTCCGCGAACGCCGTTCGTGCGGCTACCGACGCCGCCGCAGACCGCCGATACGCGACTGCCGCTCGACCAGACGCCACCTATCGGCCCCGCGCAGACCGCGCCGGCCGCCATGGCGGCCGAGCCAATGATGCCCGGCCCGGCGGCTCCGCCAGCCGTCGCCCCGCCCCTCGCTGGAACCGTAGAGACGGCTCGACCGGCCACGCCTGGCTTGCCCCAGCAGCGCGAAGCGACCGCACTGCCGGTCAGCCCCGACACCCCGATCTCCACGCCGCGCTGGGTTTCGACCGGAGCCACCACGCCCGTCGCGCTCGCCGTGCCGATGCCCGCCGCGGTCCAGCCGCAGCCCGGTACCGTCGCGTCGGCGAGCCAGGTGTTCGGCGCCGCGATCCGCGCCGCGACCAAGCCCCGCGACGAGCGTGACGCCGCGGACCCCAGCATGGTCTCGCCGACCGCCGGCACGCCCGTATCGGCGCCGACGATCGCGACCGCGGCGGCGCAACAGGCCCCGCTCGACATGCGGCAGGAACGCTGGCCGCACGCGATGATCGAGCGGATCGAGATCCTGCGCGATGCCGCCGACGCGGGCGACACGCGGATCCGCCTGGTCCCCGACGCGCTCGGCGCGATCGACGTCGCGCTGAAGCAGGACGGCGACACCGTCCATGTTCACTTCCACGCGGAGCAGGGCGCGACGCGGGCCTTGCTCCAAGAGGCGCAACCCCGGCTCGTCGAGCTGGCCGAAGCGCGCGGTCTGAAGCTCGGCCAGGGCGGGCTCGGCGACAACGCCGGCGCCGGAAACGGCCCGCCGCGCGCGCAAGCCACGCCGCACGCATCCAACCGCACCCCATCCCCTCCGGCGTCCGCGACGATCGTCGCCGCGCCCGAAGATATCCGAATCGCCTGAACCGAAGGACCCGACATGGCTGAGAAGACTGATACCGCAGACGCCGCGCCCAAGAAAAAGGGCAAGATGAAGACGATCCTGATCGGCGGCGTGGCGCTGCTGGTGCTGGTCGGCGGCGGCGTCGGCGCCGGCGTCTATGCGTCGAACGCCGGGCTGCTCGGCGGCGGTCATGCGGCGGCGGCCGACGACGGCAAGCCCAAGCTCGTCCCCAAGAGCGAACAGAAACATGCCACCGAGGGCGGCGAAGGCGGCGGCCACGGCGGCGACGAGGCTGCGCCCGAAAACCACGGGATGAAGCCCCCCGCAGGCGAGGGCGGCGACAAATACGCCTCCACCTACTACCCGCTGGAGAAGGATTTCACCTCGAATCTCCAGGACTCGGCGCACTTCGTCCAGGTCGGCGTCGCGGTCTCCACGCCCTATGACGACACCGTCATCACCAACCTGAAGACCAACGACATCGCGGTCCGCTCGGCCATCCTGATGGCGCTCGGCGACACCACCGAGGAGCAGGTGATGAGCAGCGAGGGCAAGCGCCAATTGCAGGTCAGATTGGCCAAGGCGATCAACGATACGCTCAAGCAGAAGGAAGGATTCGGCGGCATCGGTAACGTTTACTTTACCAGTTTCGTCGTTCAGTGAGGCATGGTTAACGAGGGCTCAGCAAAGACGCGCGAACGGCGCGACCGGGATCGCTCCACCGCCCCCAAACAGGGCGTGCTGCATCAGGGCGTGCTCGGCGGGGCCAAGCTCAATCCGTTCGGCGACCTGCATACGTTGCAGCATCTCTCCGCCCGGTTCGCGCGCGGTTTGCGCGGCGTGTTCGAGCCGCTGCTGCGCCAGGAGGTCCGCTGCTGGGCCGAGCCTTTGGTCGTCCAGCGCTTCACCGACTACCGTGCCGAGCGCAGCGACGCGCTGACCGCGTGGCTGCCGCTGATCATGACGCCGGGCATGGCGCAGGCGCTGTGCATCATGGACGGCAAGTTCGTGCTCGAGATGCTCGACATGTTCTTCGGCGGCACCGGTGCCGCGCCGCACGTCCTGCCGAGCGAATTCTCGCCCGCCGCCGAGGCGATGGTCGCGCGGATCGGCCAGATGATCGCGACCCCGCTCAAGACCGCGTGGGAGCCGATGGCACGGTTCGATTTCCAGCCGACCCGCGTCGAGGTGAACCCGGCGATGATCGCCGATCTCGACGGCGAGGACGCGATGATCGTCACGCGCTTCGGCATCGCCGCGGGGAACGCCAAGCCGGTGTTCCTCGACCTCGTCTACCCCGTCTCCGCGCTGAAGCCGCACGCGCCGTCGCTGACCGCCAAGGTCGTCGGCAAGTCGGCCGAGCCCGACCCGGCATGGCGCAACGAGCTGACCCGCGCCGCCATGAACGTGCGGTTCCCGATCCGCTCGGTCCTCGCCGAGCCGGTCGTGAAGCTGACGATGCTGATGGACCTGAAACCCGGCGACGTGATCCCGATCACCATCTCGGGCGACGTGCCGGTGATGGTCGGCAACAACCGGCTCGGCTGCGGCACAGTCGGCACGTCCAATGGCTTTGCCGCCATCCAGCTCACCTCGATTACCCGTTTCGACGAAGGATTTGCAGCATGAACGACATGACCGGAGGCTTCCCTGTTGACGCCGCGGTGGCCGCCAATTTCCGGCTGCTCCAGGATGTCGACGTCAAGCTGACCGTCGAGATCGGCTCGACCAGCCTGACGCTGCGCGAACTGCTGGCACTCGGCGAATCCAGCGTGATCGAGCTCGATCGCCAGGCCAACGAACTGCTCGACGTGTTCGTCAACGGCACGCTGATCGGTCGCGGCGAAGTCGTCACGGTCGGCGAGCGCTTCGGCGTCCGCATGACCGAGCTCGTATCGCCCGACAAGCGCGGCTGATTTCGATGCTCTGGACCTATATCCTCAAGCTCGTCATCCTGCTTCCGCTGGTGTGCGGGCTCATGTTCGGGTGCCTGTATCTGTGGCGCAAGTTCGAGAGCCGGATGCCTGGCAAGCCGTCGACCCGGCTGATCGGCGTCAAGGAAACGATGATGATCTCGCCGGGCCTGCGCCTCGCGGTGATCGATTTCGAGGGCCGCCGGCTGCTCGTCTCGGTCGGCCGTGGCGGCGTGCATTTGATCGACAAGGTCGACGCATGACCGCCGCTGTTCGTCCGACGGTGACCCGCAAGGGCTCGGGCCCGGCCTTGTTTGCCGCGTCGAAATCCTCCCCGTTTTCCCGCGCATGCCGGAAACCAGGAACCGCGAACGGCGCGCTCCGTAACCCTGCGTCCCCGCCGTCGCGCGGAAACGCGTGGTTGTGGGTCGCGCTGGCGGTTCTGCTCGCCCTGTTCCTCGCCATGCCCGCCTTCGCCCAAGCCGTCCCCGCCCCGACCAACCCCGCGGTCGGCGACGCGGTCGATCGCGCGCTCGGCCAGCTCGGCGGCCAGGCCGCAGGCAATACCGGCCAGAGCGGCTCGCTGTCGCTCTCGCTGCAAGTCCTCATCATCATGGGACTGCTCACGGTCCTGCCGGGCATCCTGCTGATGATGACCAGCTTCACGCGGATCATCATCGTGCTGGCGATCCTGCGCCAGGCGCTCGGGCTCCAGCAGACGCCGCCGAACCAGGTGCTGCTCGGGCTGTCGCTGTTCCTGTCCTTCTTCATCATGGCGCCGACGATCAGCCAGATCAACACGACCGCGATCCAGCCCTATGCCGCCGGGCAGCTGGCGGGCACGCAGATGATCACCACCGCGGGCGTGCCGCTCCACGCCTTCATGGTGAAGCAGACGCGGATCAAGGACGTGACGATGTTCGCGCAGATCGCCAAGTCCGGCCCGTATGCGTCCTCCACCGACATCCCCTTCTCGGTCCTGCTGCCCGCCTTCGTCACCTCGGAACTCAAGACCGCATTCCAGATCGGCTTCCTGATCTTCCTGCCGTTCATCGTCATCGACCTCGTCGTCGCGACCGTGCTGATGTCGCTCGGCATGGCGATGTTGTCACCGACGATCATCTCGATGCCGTTCAAGCTCCTCCTGTTCGTGCTCGTCGACGGCTGGGCGCTGACGATGGGCAGCCTCGCCAACTCGTTCGCGACCTGAGGCGATGGACGCGCAATATTTCCTGACCGTCGCCAACCAGACGATGTGGGTGCTGGCACTCGCCAGCGCGCCGATCCTGATCCCGGCGCTGCTCGCGGGGCTGATCCTGGGCATGATCCAGGCCGCGACGTCGATCAATGAGCAGACGCTGTCATTCGTGCCGAAACTGGTCGTGGTTGCCGTGTCGATCCTGATCTTCGGGAGCCTGATCCTGGGATTGCTGAGCGATTTCACGATCGGGATCTTCGAGCGTATTCCGGATCTCGTTAAGTGAGGCGCAGCGCCAGCGCGGCGACGTCCGCGCACTTAGCGCAAGCCCGGCCGGCCTTGGCACAGCCAAGGACCGACGACGCGGCTTTGCCGCGGCGCTGGCACGCCGAACACGCGACCGTCCCTTCTGCTCCCCTCCCGCAAGCGGGATGGGGATTTAGTCGTGTTGGGCTTCGGGCTCTCGATCGAGCCGCAACTCTGGGCGCTCGTGTTCGTGATGATCCGCATCGGCGCGACGTTCATCGCCGCGCCCGTGTTCGGGGCGGTCGCGGTGCCGCTGACCGTGCGCGTCACGCTGTCGGGCGCGATCGGCTTCCTCGTGCTCGCGGTCCATCCGATCGTGCCGCCGGCGAGCATCTTCTCGGTGACCACCGTGCTGTCCGCCGCCGCCGAGGCGCTCGTCGGCCTGGCGCTCGGCTTCGTCCTCCAGATCGCGTTCGCAGCCCCCGTCATCGCCGCCGAGGTCATCGGCGGCGCGATGGGGCTCGGCTTCGCCTCCTCGATCGACCCGCAGAACGGCAAGTCGTCGCCGGCGCTCGGCCAGTTCTTCTCGATCATGCTGACGTTGCTGTTCCTGTCGGTCGACGGCCACCTGATCCTGATCGACATGATCGTGAAGAGCTATGAGGTGCTCCCGCCCGGCGCCGCGTGGATCGGCGTCGAGCGGCTCAAGGCGATCGCGTTCTTCGGCGGCTATGCGTTTCTCGCGGGGCTCTTGCTCGCGCTCCCGGTCGGCTTCCTGCTGCTCTGCCTCAACATCGTCGTCGGCATGCTGAGCCGCGCCGCGCCCTCGCTCAACCTGTTCGCGGTCGGCCTGCCCGCCAGCCTCGCGGTCGGCGTCATCACGCTGGCGATCGCGTTCCCGACGATGGGCGATTACATGCTCGTCATCGTCCGCGAAGGCCTGTCCGCCACCGAAAACCTGGTGCTCGGCTGATGTGGGAGGGTGCCCATGTCTGAGGATTCGGGCGAAAAAACCGAAGCCCCAACCGCGAAGCGCAAGAAGGATGCGGTCGAGAAGGGTGACATCCTCAAGTCGCGCGACTTCGCCACCGCGCTCAGCATGCTCGCCGGCGTCGCCTGGCTGATCTACGCCGGCCCGACGCTGATCGCCGCGTGCAAGGCGATCATGAGCTCGAGCTTCCAGTTCACGCATGCCGATGTCGAGGATTTCTCCCCCTGGCGCCCGCTGATGGAGGCGGGCGGCAAGCTCGCCCCCTCGCTCGTCACCTTGTTCATCGTCAGCATCGGCGCGGCGATCCTGAGCCAGGCGGGGCTCGGGTCGCTCGGCTTCAACGGCGGTCTGCTCGCGCCCAAATACAGCCGCGTCGATCCCGCCGCGGGGCTCAAGCGGATCTTCGGCGCGAATGGCTGGATCGAGCTCGGCAAGTCGCTGCTGAAGGTGATCCTGCTCGGCACGATCGGCGGCTGGATGCTGTGGAACGCGGCGCATTCGACGATGGGGCTCGCCTCATCCGCGGATCTCAACCAGGCGCTGTCGACGCTCGGCGGGATCTTCAAGGGCATCCTGATCGCGATGGCGTTCGGGCTGTGCGCGATCGCGGGCATCGACCTGCCGATCCAGATCATTCGCCGGCTCGGCAAGATGCGGATGTCGAAGCAGGAGGTGAAGGACGAGCACAAGTCGACCGAAGGCAATGGCGAGGCGAAGGGCCATATGCGCGCCAAGATGCGTGCGATGGCAAGCGGGGGCTTACGCAAATCGGTCGCGGAGGCGCATGTCGTGCTGACCAACCCGACGCACTTCGCCGTCGCCCTCCGCTATGATCGCGGAAAAGACCAGGTGCCGGTGGTCGTCGCCAAGGGCCGCGGCGCGACCGCACTGGCGATCCGCGAACTGGCGGGCGAAAGCCCTGTCCCGATCCTCGAATATCCGATGCTGGCCCGCGCGGTGTATTACACCAGCAAGGAAAACCAGGAGGTTCGCGACGACCTGTACATGGCGATCGCGACGGTGCTCGCCTTCGTCTTCGGGCTGAACGCGGCCGCGGGCGGTACGGCCGCAGGCGTCCAGCCGTTCGTCACCGTCCCCAAGGACGCGCGGTTCGACGAAAACGGCATGAAACAGGCCTAAAGATCGGCTGCGAACGGTCGTTCTTACAGATGCGCGCGCACGTGCAGGGAATTTGCCATGGTAACATCGACCAGCAGCACGACGGCCACGCCGACACCGACCCCCACGCCGACCGCCCAGAGCGCGGTCAACGCCGCGACGCAGGCGCTGCTGACCGGGCTCAGCGCGGGCTCGGGCGTCGATACCGGCACGCTGGTCACCTCGCTCGTCGAAGCGCAGTTCGCCGCGCGCACCGCCGCGCTGAAATCCAAGTCGGACACGCTCACGTCGCAGATCTCGGGCGTCGCCTCGCTCAAGAGCACGATGACCGGTTTCTCCACCGCGCTCGCCAATCTGGTGAAGGGCGGCAGCCTGCAGACCCAGCCGACCAGCTCGAACGCCGCCGTCCTGTCCGCCACCGCGCAGTCGGGCGCAAAGCTGTCGGGCCTGTCCGCCAGCGTCACCGTCACGCGCCTCGCCACCGGCCAGGTCGCGCGCACCAACACCCCCGTCCCCGCCGCCGACCGTGCGACCTCGCTCGGCACCGGTGCGCTGACGCTCAAGATCGGCACCGGCGAGGACGTCGCGATCGATATTGGCGACGGCAGCATCGATGCGATCGCGGCGGGCATCAACGCATCGAAGAAGGGCGTCACCGCTTCCGTCGTCACCGATGCGCAGGGGCGCGCGTTCCTGTCGGTCAAGGGCGCGACCGGCAGCGACAACGCCTTCACCCTGACGGGAGCCAACAACGACGCGCTCGACATCGGCGGCACCGCGACCAAGACGAGCCTGGTCTCGACCGCGCAGAACGCGCAGATCACCGTCGACGGGATCGCCGTCGAGCGCCCCGGCAACACCGTCAGCGATCTCGTCTCGGGCGTGACGCTGCAGCTGAACGCGGTGTCGACCGTGCCCGTATCGCTGACCAGCACCGCGCCGACCGACGCGCTGACCCAGGCGGTGAACGACGTCGTCACGACCTATAACGAAGTCCTCGCGACGGTCACCGCGCAGACCGATCCGATCACCGGCAACCTGCGCGCCGATCCGGCGGCCAAGTCGCTGCTGAGTTCGCTGAAGGCGCTGACGTCGAAGCCGCTGGTCGGCGGCGCGGTCGCCGGCCTCCCGCGGACGTTGTCGGAGCTGGGCGTCGCGACCAACACCGACGGCACGCTGCGCGTCGACAGCACGCTGCTCGCCAAGCAGCTTGCCGCCTATCCCGACACGATCGAATCGATGTTCGCGCCGTCGGGCACCAACGCGCTTGGCCTGTCCGCGGCGCTGACCGCGCTGACCACCAGTGCGACCAGCACGCTGACCGGGCTCGGCGCGTCCACCGTGCGCTACACCGCCGCGCAGTCGGACGTGACCAAGCAGCAGGACAAGGTCACCGACCAGACCGCGCAGCTCACCACGCGCCTGACGCAGCAATATGCCAGCATGAATTCGCGCGTGTCGGCGTATAAATCGACGCAGACCTTCCTCACCGGCCAGATCGCCCAGTGGAACAAGACCTCGTGACCTACGCCTCCACGCTCGCGCGCGACCCGTTCGCCACCTATCGCCAGATCGACGCGGTCGGCCGCACCGCGACCGCGGACGGCCCGGCGCTCGTCCAGCTGCTCTACAAGGAACTCGTCGCCGCGCTGCGCGCCGCCGCCTGGGCCTGCGAAAAGCGCAAGTTCGCGGTCAAGAGCGAGCGGATCACGCGCGCCACCGCGATCCTGTTCGCGCTCGAGGCCGGCCTCGATTTCGAGAAGGGCGGGCAGGTCTCGGAGACGCTCGCCCGGCTGTACGGCGGCGCGCGCAAGACCGTCATCAACGCCTCGCTCGGCCACGACCCCAAGCCGTTCCGCGACTCCGCCGACATGCTCGACGAGATCGCCCAGGCCTGGCGGACCGCCAGCGCCGCCTGACCGCTAGCGGCGGAACCAGTGGCGCATCGTGAAATACGCCACGACCCCCACCGCGATCAGCACGCAGGCCGCCGCGATCGCGTCGAACGCCCAGGGCTCCTCGGCATAGGGCAGCCCCTTGACGTTCATGCCGTACAGCCCCGTGAGGAACGTCAGCGGCAGGAACACCATCGCGGCGATCGAGATGATCAACGAGCGACTGTCGATCTGCTCCGCGCGCATGTCGGTGAGCGTCTCATGAATCAGCGCCGCACGTTCGCGGATCGATTCGAGCTCCTCCGCCATCCGCGCCGCGCGATCCGCCGCCGCCGCGAGATGCAGGCGATCGTCGTCGGCGAGCCAGTCGCCGGGCAACGCCGCCAATTTCTCCAGCGCGGCGCGTTGCGGACTGAGGAAGCGTTTATAGCCGATCGCCGCCACGCGCACCTTGCTCACCGCGCGGCGCAGTTCGAACACGCGGTTGGCGTCGAGTTGCTCCTCGCAATCGTCAAGCTCGTCGCCGAGCGTCGCCACGTCGGGATCGAGGTCGGCGGTGATCGCGGTCGCAAACGCCGCGATCAGGTCGCCCGGATCGCGGACCTCGCCGCGCTCGACCATCTTTTCGACCTCGGCGACCGCGATCAGCGGCTTGCGCGTGACCGAGAACACCCGCCCCTTCACCGCCCAGATCCGCACCGAGGCGAGCAGATCGGAGGTGTCGAGTTCCTCCTTCGATCGCCCGCGCAGATTGAGGAACGCGCCGTCGCCAACCGCCTCGCAGCGCGGCCGCGTCTCGGTCGCGGTCAGCGCGTCGACGACATAGTCGAGCAGCTTGGCCTCGTCGCGCAGCCAGGTCTGCGCATGTTCGGCAGTGGTCGACAGATGCACCCAGACGAGATCCGCCGTACAGCCCAGCGCGTCCTGCACGTCGATCCGCGCAGCCTTGCCGTCAACAATGCGAAACCCGAACCCGCTCACCGCGCCATCTCGATCTCGATCGACAGCCCGGTACCGGGATCCGCGGGCATCGGCGCGCACAGCCGCGCGGCATCGGCACGCGCCCGGTGGAGGATCGCCGCAGGAGCGTCGGGGCCATGATAGACCCGGTCCGCACTCGCAAGCGCGCGCGCCTGCCGCAACGTCAGGTCCTCGGGATCGTCGGACAGCAGCACCAGCGTGATCGCCACGTCGCGCGTCGCAGCGGGGGTGCCGGTCGGTGCCAGCCACGCATCGACATCGTGCGTCGGCGACAGCGGATCGAGCAGCCCGCCCGCCGCCATCGCGGTCGCCAGCGCGCGGCGGCGCTCGCCCATGTCGGGCCAACGCTTGCGCAACGCGCTACGCGCCGCCTGCAAGGCCAGCGCTAGTTTACCCAGATCGCCCGGCACCAGCGCCTCGAGCCGCTGCCGCAACGCCGCGGCAAGCCCGGCCGACACGCCGCTCGTCCCGATCGCGATCAGCACCGGCGCGCGGTCGACGATCGCCGGCAGCGTGAAGTCGCACAGCGCCGAGCGATCGACCGCATTGACCAATATCCCGCGCGCCTTCAGCCGCGCGACCGCCGCCAGCGCCTCGTCCTCCTCGTCGATCGCGACGATCGCGAGCGAGGCTGTCGCATCCTCGCCGACCACATCGGCGCCCGCACGGTCGAGCAACCGCCGCTTCGCGTCCGCCGCCTCGCCGTCCCCCAGCAGGATCACCGGGCGCCCCGCCAGCCGCACGAACAGCGGCAGGCTCTGTAGCGAGGGGGGCGGCGCGGGATTCACCGCTTGAGCCATTCCGGCACGCGCTCGGCGGCCAGGATCGTCTCGGGCTGGATCCGGTCGGCGACCACCGCGAACCGATCGCCGTCGACCAGCACTTCGGGCACCAGCGCGCGGCTGTTATAGGTCGACGCCATCGTCGCGCCATACGCGCCCGCGGTGCGGAACACGCCGAGGTCGCCCGATTTCACGACGTCGATATCGCGCCCCATCGCGAACGTGTCGCCGGTCTCGCACACCGGCCCGGCGATGTTGGCGGTCATCCGCTCGCCGGTCGGCGCGACCGCGACGAAGTCGTGATACGCATCGTACATCGCGACGCGCGCGAGGTCGTTCATCGCCGCATCGACGATCACATACGGGTTCACGACGCCCGGCTTCACCCAGATCACCTCGGTCAGCAACACGCCCGCATTGCCCGCGATCACGCGCCCGGGCTCGAACATCAGTTCGACGTCCCAATCGGCGGTCGCGCGCGCAACCATCGCGCCATAATCGGCGGGGCTCGGCAACACGTCGTCGGGCTTGTACGGCACGCCCAGACCACCGCCCAGATCGACGCGGCTGATCGTGTGGCCCGCAGCACGCAGCTCGGCGACCAGCTCGCCGATCCGCGCATAGGCGGCCTCGAGCGGTACCAGGTCGGCCAGCTGGCTGCCGATGTGGATCGCGACACCGCGCAGGTCGAGCCCGTCATGCTTCGACAACCGGTCGAACATCGCGACCGCCTGGTCGATCGCGACGCCGAACTTGTTCTCCTTGCGCCCGGTCGATATTTTCGCGTGCGTGCCTGCGTCCACGTCGGGGTTCACGCGCAGCACCGCAGGTGCGCGTTCGCCGCGCGCATGGGCGAGTGCGGCGAGGACCTCGCCCTCCTCCTCCAGCTCGAGATTGAACTGGCCGATCCCGGCGTCGAGCGCCTGCGCCAGTTCGCGCCGCGTCTTGCCGACGCCCGAGAACACGATGTCCGACGCGGGAATACCCGCCGCCAGCGCGCGCTGCATCTCGCCCGCCGAGACCACGTCCGCACCATAGCCCTCGTCGGCGAGCACGCGCAGCACCGCGACGTTGGGGTTCGCCTTGATGGCATAGGCCAGATGGACTCGGCCCGCAGGCCTCAGCGCATCGCGAAAAACCTGTGCATGGCGGCGGAAGGTGGCGGTCGAATAGACATAGACGGGGGTGCCGACGGCCTCGGCGATCGCCGGCAGGGCGACGTCCTCGGCGTGCATCACACCGTCACGATAGGCGAAATGGTTCATGGATCAGGTCTTCAATTGGGAGGCGGCAGGTCGAATTCGTCGCTGCGGCGCTCGTCGGACTTTGTCAGCAGCTCATCGCTGCGCTGCGGGCGTTGCTGCGTGGTGGGCGTGAGCAGCTGCGCGGCGGTCGGCTGGGTCTTGGCACCATAAGGCGCGACCGGGAGGGTCTTGCCCTCCTCGGGCACCAACCCGTCCGCCGCGCCGCAGCCGGCCAGTGCCAGCGCCAACCCTGTCAGTGCGAGTAACCGTTTCATGCCGTTTCTCCCCGCGCGGCGCGGATTGCCGCGCGCACATTGTCGGGCGCAGTGCCGCCGAAGCTGGTCCGGCTGGCGACCGACGCGTCGACCGACAGAACGCCGTACACGCGTTCGTCGATCCGTGCATCGATTGCCTTGAGATCCTCGATCGGCAGCGCGTCGAGCGCGACCTTGCGCTCCTCCGCCAGCTTCACCGCCCGCCCCGTCACATGATGCGCCTCGCGGAACGGCAGCCCGGCCTCGCGCACCAGCCAGTCGGCGAGATCGGTCGCGGTCGCAAAGCCCGACTCCGCCAGCCCGCGCATCCGATCGGTGCGGAACGTCGCGCTCTCGACCATCCCGGTCATCGCCGCGATCGACAGCGCGAGCAGGTCATGCGCTTCGAACACCGGCGGCTTGTCGTCCTGCATGTCCTTCGAATAGGCGAGCGGCAGGCCCTTCATCGTCACCATCAGCGCGGTCATGCAGCCGAGGATCCGCCCGGCATGCCCGCGCACCAGCTCGGCCGCATCGGGGTTGCGCTTCTGCGGCATGATCGAGCTGCCGGTCGACCATTGATCGCTGAGCGCGACAAAGCCGAACGGCTGCGACGCCCACAACACGAACTCTTCGGCGAGCCGCGAGAGATGCAGCGAGGTCTGCGTCGCCGCGGTCAGATATTCGATCGCGAAATCGCGGTCGCTGACCCCGTCGAGCGAGTTGGTCATCGGCCCGTCGAAACCGAGCGCGGCGGCGGTCATCTCACGGTCGATCGGAAAGCCGGTGCCCGCGAGTGCGGCCGAGCCCAGCGGCGACCGGTTCATCCGTGCGCGCGCATCCGCGAACCGCCCGATGTCGCGCGACATCATCGCATGATACGCCATCAGGTGATGCCCGAGCGTCACCGGCTGCGCGGACTGGAGATGGGTGAAGCCGGGCATGACGCTCGCCGCATGCTCCTCGGCGCGTGCCAGCAGCGCAGCCTGGAAGCTAGCCAGCGCCGCCAGCGCCTGATCGATCGCATCGCGCACCCAGAGGCGGAAGTCAGTCGCGACCTGATCGTTGCGCGAGCGCGCGGTGTGCAGGCGCCCGGCGACCGGACCGATCGCGTCGGCAAGCCGAGCCTCGGTCTGCATGTGGATATCCTCGAGGACCAGATCCTCCTCGACGCCGTGCTCGGCATAATGCGCCGCGACCGTGTCGAGCCCGGCCGCGATCGTCGCGGCGTCCTCGGCCGAAACGATGCCCTGCTTGCCGAGCATCGCGACATGCGCCTTGGAGCCCGCAATATCCTGCTGCCAGAGCCGCTTGTCGAAGGGAATGGAGGCGTTTATCTCGCGCATGACCGCCGCCGGGCCCTCGGCGAACCGCCCACCCCACATCGAATTGGAACCGTCCATGGTCTTGCGTCCTGTGTTCACGTCGCGCCCAATCATCTGTCTGGTTGGAATGGGCCTGCTGGTCGCCGGCTGCGATAGGAAATCGCCCGCGCCGGAGCAAGCAAACGTCGCCGCGGCAAATACAGCGTCTGCCGACGAGGTCGCGCCCGGCCCTGCCCCCGACGAAGCCACCGGCCCCTCGGCCAGCACCGAAAAGCTCGACCGCAGCCACAAGGGCGAGACCGGCCCGACCGTCGCGTTCACCGCGCCAGACGGCAAACCGGTGACGCTCGCCTCGTTCAAGGGCAAGCCGCTGCTGCTGAACCTGTGGGCGACGTGGTGCGCGCCGTGCGTTGCCGAGATGCCGACGCTCGATGCCGCCGCCAAGTCGCTCGCCGGCAAGGTCCAGGTCATCGCGGTCAGCCAGGACCTGCAGGGCGCGGAGAAGGTGACGCCGTTCTTCGCCGCGAAGAAGTTCACGACGCTCAAGCCCTATCTCGATCCCAAGCTCGGCCTCAGCCTCGCCTATCAGGCGAACCTGCCGACCACGATCCTGTACGATTCGGCGGGCAAGGAAGTCTGGCGGATGACCGGCGGCTATGAATGGAACACCCCCGCGGCTGCCAAGCTGATCGCCGAGGCATCGTAAGGCATGAACAACGCTGGATATTGTGCCGACCCGCCTTGGTGACGAGCCAAAGGTTGATGGCGGGCCGGCACAACTGTCCTAACGCATGACCGTGCGAAAAACTGCAGAACGGGCAAAGAATGATCCAAATGCGATGAGCCGAGTTGGAAGACGCGGCCATGCGCGTACCGTCGGGCCCGACGCGCCCGTATGCGCTGGCCACAGGTGGTTGCCCGCGCGGGCACTGGCCCGGTAGGACCAGGCACGCTTTGGCGCCCGTGACGGCGCCGGCCCGGTGAAAGGGGGACGAGATGGAAGAACCCCGCATCGATCGATTGTCGAACCGGCACCGCGACGTGCTGCGCGGCGTGGCCGCGTTGCGCAAGACCAAGCAGATCGCCGCGGATCTCGGCATCGCGCCTGGCACCGTCGACGGCTATATTGCCGAGGCGGTCCGCATCCTCGGCGCGACCGATCGCGGCGATGCGGCGCGCATGCTCGCCCGGCACGAACGCGCCGACCCGCTATCGGAGACCTCAGGCGCCGCCCCCGGGCAATCAGGGGGGCAATCTCCATGGGTGGCCGCGCCGCCACCACCGATGACACAGATCGGCCAGCCGGTCGCCGAACCGGACGCATCCCACGATACCCGTGCGAACAGCATGGGCTCGCTCGCAGGGCTGCTTCCGGTCAGGCGCACGGGGCAGCGCAGCAACGACCTTCCGGTCGCGCTTCGCCTGCTCTGGATACCGGCCATCGCAGTGATCCTTGCAGTCGGTTTCGGCATGCTCGCAAGCGGTCTCAAGGTGCTCGCCGACCTGATCGAACGGCTGGGACACCTGTCTGGATAACCGATCGAGAAGGCCGCCCCCGGCGGACACGTCCATGGACACGCAGCTTGCAACGACCGGCACCGAGATCGGCCTCCTGCTGAACCGGCTCGAAGCCCAACTGGCCGAGGCCTTTGCGATCTGCTCGCACCTCGCCGTCGCCAGCGCCGCCTTCGGCAGCACCGCGGGCGTCACCCCCCGTATCGCGCAGCCCGTCGTCCAGGAGCTCGGCGGCGCGATGGCCGCGATCGCGCAGGCGCAGGGGCATGTCATCGCCGCGCACCGCAGCGCCGAACGGATCGGCAAGTTCGTCGGTTTCGGCGATGGCCTGCCCAAACCGGATCAGGCATTCTTCACCGGTGCGGACACCAGCCATCTCTCGATCGTCGCCGCGGCGGCCTGACGCGACTTCGGCGCGCGCGGCATGATCCACGTCCTGGTCTATTACGTCATCGCGCTGGCGACGTGCTGGTTCGCGTTCCGCCATGGCGGGCGGCCCGAACGACTCGTCGCGGCCGCGTTCCTGCTCGCCGCGATCGTGTCGAGTGGGCTGGCGTTCTCAGCGCGGCCCGCCTTCCGGTCGGTCGACGGCGCGTTGCTGTCGGTCGATCTCGCCTTGCTCGCCGGGCTGGTCGCGGTCGCGATGTTCGCGAACCGGTTCTGGCCGATCTGGATCAGCGCGCTGCATTTGCTGGCGATCACGGTCCACGGCGTGCGGGCCTATGATCCGACGCTGGTGCCCTGGATGTACGCCGCCGCGATCAGCAAGATCGCCTATCCGATGCTCGCGGTGCTGATCGTCGGCACCGAGCGCCACCGCAGGCGCCGCTGGTCGTACGGTTGCGACCCGGACTGGTCGAGCGTGTCGAAATCGCCCTGACCCCGCCCCTGCGGTCACGATACCCACACCGCCTTCAATATATGGAACAACGCCGATGAGCGCCCCCCTTCGCCTGCGCTACCCGACCGAGCCATCCTCGCCCAACGCTGAACCGGCGGAGACCATGCCACTGCAGATGCCGCCTGAAACAAGTGCTCGTGGCGTCGGCACCGAAACCGATGTCGATCCGTCGTCGCCGCCCGAACTCGATCGCGCACGCGCGTTGATGCATCAGCAGCAGGCGCGTTCGACCGCCTTTGCCTCGGTCCGGGCGCTGTTCCAGGATCCCGCATGGGACATCCTGCTCGCGCTGTTCGTCGCCTATGAGGAGGGAGCACCGCTGACGATCGACGCGGTGCGCGCCGCCACCGGACTGTCCGAGGTCACGATCCGGCGTTGGCTGCTCACGCTCGAGCATCGGGGGCTGATCACCTGCTGGCCGCAAAGCGCACCGCTGTCCCGCCGCTCGCTCGGCCTGACCGACGACGCGCTGACGATGATGCTGCACTTCCTGCAGGAAATTTAGGGAGCGTGTCCTTTGACACATAAACCTGACCGCTCACGTCAGAACAGAACATGATCTGTCAAAACCAGCTGACAGAATTGTTGACCGATCACGCAATTTTTTGACAAGATTTTGTCCTAGACGATCACCCAAGCCCCTGCCCCTCCGGCATCTCGCGTGGCGGATTGGCGAATTATGGGGTCGAAGCAGTAGCAAGCAGCGCCTGGTACGAGCGGCGTGGTGGCAATTGACTACCCGGCGGCTTCGCGCCCCGATGTACTCTCGCTCACCAACAAATAACATGGCCGCGATTTATCGCTGACCGAGGTTGAAGCCCGTAGCTAACGCACGGCACCTGATCGCGCTTGCCATTCCGATCTTCCGCCAGAGCATGCTGAGACATGACACGGCCCCGTATCATCCTGATGATCGTGCGATGGCCGAGTCGGGTGCCGCCCTTACCATTTTTGGCAAGACGCTCACCTAGGCACGCCCGATGCGGGCCAAAGCTGTCGCCGCCTCTCTTAACTCCGCTATGAAGGGCGAGGCTTCGGCTACGCTGCCTTCTGCAGATCGCTCAATTTTTGAAACTCTGTGAGAATGTCGGCGTGATGCTGCGCCAAGTAGCGGACTATGCGGACGTTACCAAGCAATCGGTTCACGTAGCCGGCTGCAAGCATCAGGTCGTACTGATCAGAGCTGTACGTCTGCTCAACCGCGCGCAGCTGCCGGTCGACGTTCTCGCTTTCGCGCTGCATCGTCGCCACCTGATCCTCGGTTAGGCCGGCCATGCGCCGCGGCTTGCCGGCGACGAGTTGATCATCGGGTGTGGAGGCGACTAGCGAACGGGCATAGCTTACCGAGAACCGGTTCATAGTGACCATAGCCATGGCGGCTTCGACTTGGCGGACGGGCTTCATAAAACGAAGCTCGGTGAACACGTGGATGGGCACGTGCCGGTCTTTAAGTAGCTCAGCCGCCTCAGGGCAAATCCCAACCAACAGGTTCCGCTTCTTTCGAATGCTGGCAATGTCGACGTTCAGCGCCCGCGCGAGCCTTTCCTCAGATACCCCCTTCTTGACCGCGTTCAGGATCATCCGATGCTCTTGAATGGTCGCGATCCGGCTGACTCGCTTGTTATAGGTGAAGGCTTCGTCGTCGGTCGCAACTAGGCATACGAGCTCAGTGTCGCCGCGGTCCCGCACGATCTCAACACGCAGATGTCCATCAAGCAGATGGTAGCGTTCGGGATCGGTTGCATCTCGAGCGACCACGGGCGGCTCGATGATACCGACCTCGGCGATGGAAGCGGCGATCTGCCCGTACTTTACCGACTTCTTCACCGACGCGGAGATCGTGCGAAGCGGCATGATGCAGTCAATAGGAATGCGAAGGCTCGCCTCCTCAAAAGCCAGCTTGACTGGGATGGCCGTGTGCCGACTGCTCACGACGAGGCTTCCATGCGATCAAGATGCAATGCGAGATTCTCGGGCATGGTCCCGAGCCCCTCATCCTCGATTAGGGCCGTAAACTGCTCGCTGAGACTAAGCCGGCGCAGCGCCTCGGTAACAAGAAGAAGTCGGTCACGTGCAACGTTAGCCCTTCGGATCAGGCCGCGCTTCCGATCGACGTCCTCCTGGTATGCACGGATCAGCGCTGCCGGCGACAGTTTCTGGTTAACTGGCGGCTTACCGGTCTGCTGTCTTAGGTGCTTACCACGCCGGCGCCGCTCTTCGACGATGCGTTTTGCCGCCATCAGCTTACGTCCGCGCAGCGTTCCCTTTTCATAAGCCAGTTGAAGAGCACGCTGTACGTCGTGATCTTCCGCCTCAGCAATATCAACGGCAACGCTTAATGGAATAGTCCGCGCTTCGACCGAACGTAGCAAGCGCTGTTCGCCTTTTTCGAGGAGGCGACCGACGCCACTTACATATTCGAGCGTGAGGCCGGTCTTGCGAGCAATCTGGGGCAAGCTGTGCCCGCGCTTGCGCATGCCGCCGATGTCCTGGAGCAAGTCAATCGCACTGTGCTGGCGCCGGGCACAATTCTCGACCAGGCTGGCGATCAGACAATCCTCGGGATCGGCTAACACGACGAGGGCAGGCACCTCGATCTGTCCGAGTTCCTGATACGCTTCAAGGCGTCCTTGACCACAAACGAGATCGTAGAAGGGCCCGTCTGCCTCCACTCGACGCGTGACAGTAATCGGTCGTTTGAGCCCGACTTGAGCGATATTGTCGACGATTTCCGTAAACGAACGCTTGTTGCGGACTCGCGGATTAACGACGGTAATCCGCTCGAGCGGGATCCATTCCACACGCTGAGCGGGGCGGGCGGTGCTCATGCGGCAGCCCTCCACAAACGTCGCGCCGCCATGCGGTGAAAGGCGGACAGATCGTCAAACCGATATGCATCGAGCGACAGGCCGTTATGCTCACATAGGCGCAGCACGGCGTCACCGATGTCGAGCCGGGGCAGGAGATAGTAGTCGCGGGGAAGCTCGTTACCCGGTGCCATACGTACCGCAACCGTCAAGTCGGGTTTGAGTGGAGTATCAAGCCTGACCTTCCAGCGGAGTGTACCTGCCGCGGTCTGGGCACAGCGCACCACTACTAACGACGCAGTGAACTCGCCGTTGATGGTGAGTAGGTCGGTGTCAGCGTCGCGAACAACGGTGCCGCCGGCCTGCTCCAGCGCGGCCATTGTATCGTAGACAATCGCGGGATGGAGCTGCCGCAGCTTCCGATTGATTTCTAAATAGCGATAGTCACGATCGGGGGCGAAGCCGACCAGCTCGTAGGCGCGCAGCAGGCTGCCGAAGCGGCTACGATAGGCGCTACTCGACGGTGCCTCCTCGGCTTCGTCGATGATAAGACCGGTCAGCATACCCTTGGTGCTGAAGATAGATGCCAGCAGCGCAAGCATCATCTCGTCGCTCAACCTTGCAGAGCGCGCGTCGATGATGGCGCGTGTTCGCGCGAAAACGACCCGGTCGACGACGGGCGTGAACGCGCCCTCGGCCCTGATCCACTCATCTTCAGTGTTCAAGACGTGCTTCCGTTTGAGCTTAAATGATGTGCGCGCCCAGACGTTGTCGCCGACATATTTTTCGTTGATGAGTAGCTGGTGGACGGTGCCCCTGGTCCAGGCGCGTCCAAGATCGGTGACGAGCCCGCGCTCGTTGAGCAGGTTAGCGATGTCACGCTCCGACTTCTCCGCATCGGTGAACAGTCGATAGACTTCTCGGACTAGGGCCACCTCATCCGGCGGCCCTGGCACGAGGATGACGCGATCGGTCGCAATGCTCTTGTGTTCACCGCGGCCGAGCTCGCCCTTAGGTTCGCCATTCACGTCGACGAGGAGCCGGCGCAGCCCGAAGCCGGCGGCACCGCCTTGGCGGTAACCGCGCCGTATAAGGTTGGCCTGTCCCGCGAACACCTTAACCGAAAGCTCGCGGCTGTATTCGGCTGCCATGGTGCGTTTGACGGTCTTGATTATCGATGAGCTGATGCTGCCGTCATTGCGAAACTGCTCAGCGCAATATTCGACCTGAATGCCGGCAGCGCGGATACGCAGTTCATGCGTAGCGGCCTCGTCCGGATCCTGGAAGCGGCCGAGCCTGCTTACGTCGTAAACGAGCAACGCCTGAAAGTCGGTACGCCCTGCCTCGATGTCAGCGAGCAGCAGCTTCAGACCTGTGCGGCCAGAGAGATTGAGGCCACTCTTCCCATCGTCCTTGTAGGTGTGGACGATCTCATAGCCATGCGTGTCAGCGAAGCGCCGGATCGCCACCCCCTGGTTGTCGGTCGAGTATTGCTGATGCTCGGTCGACATGCGGACGTATTCAGCCGCTCGTATGCGTGGTGGCACCGGTGACTCGTCATTGTCGGGTGTGTTCCAGTTGATAACCATTAGCGGCCTCTCACCAAAGGCGCGCGCGCCCGCCGCCGCCACTATCCTGAAAGGGACGGCAACATGTTTCCAAAAACCGGCAAGGGATTTCAAAATGAGGGAGGGAGGCTGACCGAAGCCGCTTATATTGCTGCGATCAGCGAAGCCCTGCGGACCGAGATTGGAACAGGCGTCGGAGCCTCTAAGCAGATTCAGCGATGGACAGAAGCGTCCGACCGTACGGCGCGGAACTGGCTGAGCGGGAATGTCGGACCCAGCGGCCATCATCTGGTGAGGCTAGCGCGCGAGTCCGATGCTGTGCTCTCTGCCGTGCTCACCATGGCTGCGCGACCTGAGTTGGGACTTGCAAATGATCTGCACGCGGTGGAGGTTGCGCTCGCTAAAGCAAGCGGAGCATTCGAGGTACTACGCCGACGGCGAGCTCTCGGAACGCGGTAGCCCGTTTCATCGCATCCCGGCTTCTGCATCCGAATCGTTACGACGATTCATTTCGAATCGCCTGATCAGAGCATCGGCCTTTTGGAGTCTACTTATGCGAGACGGCCGTGCGAGAAGAACCCAAAGCCGACCAGGGACTTAAGTTTTCGTCTGCGCGGTCCAGCCGATCCGTGCAAGCGTCCCGAGTAGGGTGGAGCGCGGCACTTTAAAGGTTCGGCAGACAGACGCCTTACTGGCCCCGCCATCTAACGCGGCCGTAATTCGTTCGAGTGTTTCAACGTCAATCATCGGCGGGCGGCCGCCCTGGCGGCCCCGGCGTTTGGCCGCGGATAGTCCCGCCATCACCCGTTCGCGCGTCAGCGCACGCTCATATTGTGCCAATGCGCCGAACATAGAGAACAGTAACTCACCGTGGGGAGTGGTTGTATCCATCTGCTCAGTTAGGGACCGGAACGCGATGCCTCGCCCCTTCAGGTCTGTAACGATCGCCAAAAGGTGGGGTAGCGAGCGTCCGAGCCGGTCGAGCTTCCAAACGACCAACGTGTCGCCTGCGTTCAGATAGTCGAGACAGGCTTTAAGCCCCGGTCGATCGTCACGCGCGCCTGATGCTTTGTCGGTATGAAGATGACGATGATCGACGCCAGCTGCAACCAGCGCATCGCGCTGGAGATCGACCGTCTGGCGATCGTCGGCCGACGATACCCGCATGTATCCGACCAGCATGTACGACAAACCCTCAAAAGCATGTTTCCACACAAACTATCAAAGCGACAGGGTTTGTCGATTGTTAAAGCCTACGGGGCGTTTGGTTTGGCAAAAGCGTACGCCCGGGTGTCGCCTATCATGTGGTTTCGAACAGGTGGGGTGATGATCAAGAACGTCGATCGATGGGGAGCGAAACCGTCGCCCTTCCGACCATTCATCATGCAACCAGCTACGTTTTAGCTTATATCTTGGCACTTACTCCCAATCTAAGTCGACGATCGGCCGGTATTGGAGAGCCGTAAGCACCACGAGCCTGTGTCAAGTTTTCTCCTGCCACATGGATCGACACCCTTGGTGTTAGCATCCGGGCAATTTTAGCGTCGACCGTAATGGCTGCCGGTACGCGTATCATCGCCAATTCTGTCGACGGAAGAAAACTGCTTTGGCGACTGGCGCTTGTGAGATGCGCCAATGTGGTCGCTGACCATCCACCTGCGGCATAATCGAGGCTCAGATTGGCCCGATGCTGCGGTGTGGCCGCCTTAGGAAAGAGAGCATAGAAGGTGGTATTACGGTTGGCCGGGATGTTCTCATCCACCCGGGTCACATTGTAGTTAAATGACCAACCGAAGTTGGTCGCGATCTTACCGGACGCTGACAGCTCAACGCCGTAGCTTTCAAAATTTCCCACGTTGGCAAACCGAGTGACGGCGATCGGTTCCGGTGTCAGCACTACCGTTACATCAACAGCCCCCCCTGGCGAGGCGATCAACTTGTCGGTCCGGGTATAAAAGAGGGATGCATCAAACCTTAGGCCTGACGCCAAGCTATGCGAATAGCTCGTCTCAGCACTCCAGACGGTGACTGGAGCAAGACGGGGATCGCCAGTTAGATATACCGGGATCGGAACTTCAGGCGCCGGAACGGTCACGCGTAGGCCAAAGCCGATCAGCGATGGCAACTGCAGGCCACGTCCGCCGTTAACCCGGAACCGGCCATTTTCGCTGACCTGGATGGTTGCAGCGGCGTTGAAGCTGACCGGCGTAATCGTGCGGTTATAGGCTGAGGCAGGATCAATCTGAGGTGCTGCCGGCGCCCCCCCCTGACCCAACCAAAGATGATCGAGCCGCAAAGCGCCCGTCAGCGAGAGGCGGGCAAGCGGACGAATGTCGATCATTCCGCTGACCGCTGCAACCTGATAACCAATGCGATGTGAAAACAGACTGTCGGAGCCGAGCTGGTTGTTGCGGTATTCGGTACCAATTCGAAGGGTGTCTGCCGCGCTTATTCTAACGAGCGCCGACGCGGACATCACGGTGATGCGGTTGCTCGTACGAAGATCGGCAACGCTGCTGTAGGGGTCAGAAATGGGCGTGGTAATCCCATAGTCCGCCTGCAACCAATTAGTGTAGACGCGGCCAGAGAGATTGCCCCAGTTGGTGTCGTGGTTCACCTGTAGTCCGGCGGTCTGATTGCGGAACCGTTGCTCGGTCAGAATCTGGCTCGGCAAGAATTCCAGTTGCCGGTTGCCGGTCAGCCCACCATTAAGTTCGATGGAGGTTGAGGCGCCAGCCTGAATTGCCAGCGTCGCGCTCACCTGATCGGCATAGATGCCCAATGTACGTGGCGGCTGGTAAAGTGCGCCTGGGATCGCGCGCTCGTCTTCCTTTTGATGTCCGCCAGTTACCTTCAAGCCGATAGTTGGGCTAACAGGTATGGTGAACGATCCGCCAATGCGGGTATAACTATGGGTACCAAGTTCTGCAGTTGCACCAAGATGCGGATCTGAACCAGCGTTAGTGGTGATGATGTTGACGACACCACTGGCGGCATTGAAGCCAAACAGCGCAGTAGCAGGACCTCGGACCAACTCGATCTGCTGGATGTCATCGAGCTGCACACCAAGTAGGTTCCAGTTTGTCATGCCGTAATGATCAAGATAGACCTGTCGCCCGTCGACTAGAACAAGTAGCCTGGCGTTATAGGTCTGGACACCGCCGCGAACGGCAACGTCACTCTGGCCCGCGGTCCAGCGATTGACATCAATTCCGGCATAAGCCTTCAAGAGATCCGGTACACTGCGGGCTGGTGACCGCTCGATCTCGTCATGCGAAATAATAGTAATTGAGGCGGGAGCTTCAGACGCTCGCTGAGGCTTGCCAGTCACGCTGGTCGTAATCGGCTCACCGAAGGCGTCACCCAACGCAGCATAGTCGACGATCTGTGCATCGAGCCCGGTGGGTACAATCGCACCGATTGCGGTGGCGACCACAAGGGTAAGAAGGCGCCCCATGATCAGATTTCCTTGACGAGCATGAGGAAAGCGGACCCAAACCTGATACCGCTTCGACGCGCCGCAGCCTTATTCACGATGATCTGTGTTTTGCTCGCTCCGCTGATGCCCACAATGCATTTTCCCGCCACGACGCAGCCAGCGTCGGCGGTGATTGTCAAAATAGATTGCGCGCTGGCAGCTGCGGCCACTTCGTCCTGGTGCGCGCGTAGACCCGTGGTAACGAACGCAGCCTTCGTGCCAGTCAGCTGGCCTAGGTTACTCACTGCCACCCGCCGCGTGCGGAGCGTCGCACGGCCCAGCGTGAAGCCACCAGTCAACATGCGCTCCATGTCAGACGCCTCCGCCTCCGAGGCAGCGTTGCCGGGCTGATAAATAATGCCGACCGGTACCAGTCCGACAGGCGATGGTTGAACGAATGATATGATACGGGCGGCAACGGGGACGTTGAGAACAGCCGACGGGGCCGTCGCCGCTGGCCAAATCATGCTAGTGACGAGGACTGGCCCCGCGAGGAAAGATAGATGTTTCACACGTATCCCGATCGTTTGTCCCGCCGGATAGCAACGGGATGTGTGCCAGTGGTTAATACCCGCCGGGAATGTGGCGGCGGATCGAATGAACCGTTCTGGCCTGTGGCTATGTCTTTTCGAAACCTATGGACGGCACCTGTTTTTGCTCAGGCGGCCACCTGACAGGCTGTGCTGAACAATCGGACAGTTTCAGTGAATGATGCCGGTTTGCCGAATAAGTAACCCTGCCCCTGGGTACATCCCTTTAGTGAGAGCATCGCTGCTACCGCCGCGTCCTCGATACCCTCGGCCGTAACCTTCATGCCGAAGCTGAGCGCCAGCGAGATGATCGCATCGACAATCTTCTCGCTCTCGACGCTGTCAGTGAGCGATGTGACGAAACTTTGGTCGATTTTGATCTTGTCGAACCGGAGGCGTCGCAGGTTGGATAGGCTGGAATACCCAGTACCGAAATCATCCAGTGCCACGGATATCCCGCTTTGGCGGAAGGTTGCCAGCACACGTTCGGCCGCGACGATGTCATCCATCACCGCATCCTCGGTAATCTCGATCTCAAAACGCGATGGCGAGACGCCTTCAGCGAGGATGATGGCGATCAGTGCCTCGGCCAGTCCCGGTTCTTCGAACTGGGTCGGCGAAATGTTCAAAGCCAAACGCAAGTGAGCGGGGATCTGGCGCGCATCAATACACGCCTGTCGCAGGATCGAATTGGTCATCGCCGTTATCTGGCCAGTGCTATCGGCAAGTCTGATAAAGGCGTCAGGCGCTAGTAGCCCGAGACGAGGATGATGCCAGCGCGCCAGAATCTCAAAGCCGCATAGCCCCCCATCTGAGAAACGGACGATTGGCTGATAGAACGGCTTTACTTCGCTGCGGCCAATACCATCGCGCAATTCCTGCTCCATGCGTCGGCGCTCGAACCGCTCGGCTTCCATTGAAGGGGAAAATAAGCAGACGCCGCCCTTGCTGCCCCGCTTGGCTTCATACATCGCGATGTCTGCTGCATGCAGTAGCTCGCTCCCAGCGACCCCATCATTCGGGAAGCGGGAGACCCCGATGCTGGCACCGACCGTAATCGTGTTACTGCGCCAGGCGAGCGGTTGATGAAGCACGTGACTAGCTTGGTAGGCCAACGCCATGGCATCGCCTGTGCTCCCTTCGTCTGGCACGATTATAGCAAACTCGTCCCCGCCCAGGCGCGCAATAGTGGCATAATCCCCACAGACGCTATGCAGTCGGTGTGCAACCGTCATGAGCACCGTGTCGCCGGCAGCGTGTCCATGCATGTCATTGGCATCTTTGAAGCCATCGAGATCAAGCAGCACCACTGATAATCCTCTGCCAGCGGTCATGGCAGCGTCAATGGCAATCTCAAGCGCGTTACCGAACTCTCGTCGGTTAACGAGACCTGTCAGCGCGTCAGTGCGTGCGAGCTTCAGCGCCTCCTGCTCGGCGATACCGCGGCGCGTGATCTCCGCTGTCAGTTGGACACCACGTTCGGCTGCCAATGCGAGCCAAGCATAGGATAGGCCGGCGACGATCAGCACCGCAGCCGTAACTAATGCGACAAGCCATCGCGTCCGCCACGCAGCATCCTCGGCATGACGGTGCGCATCGGCAATGCCGGAGGCTGCGATTGCCTTGACCTCGGCCAGCACACGGTCTGCATTGGCACGAAACGGGCGCAGCATGGCAACGCTAGTGGAGAAGTCGACTTCCAGCATCGACGACACCACTCCAACCGCTTCATCATATTTGCCGAGCTCTGCAACGACCCGGGTAGCACGAGTGATGTCCCGAGGGTCGAGCGCCTCCCGCTGCCTGGCCAGATCGGCGCTGATCTGACTGATCCTATGGCGGATATTGATCAGGCGTCGGGTGCTGTCAGCGGCGCGGCCGTTAGCCGACGCATCAACCAGCAGGCGGTACAGGTTGCCATCTTCGTGGTCGAAGCGCGCGGCAAGCTCGCTCAATGAGACTGCCGTCTGCATGTCATGGTCAACGATGAGGCTGTTGGCATGTTGAACGTAGATGAGCGTGCCAAGGCAAAGTGTCACTGCCAGCACGAGCAATATGATCACGGCCTTGGGGCCAGCTATATACTGCGGTAGCCGCGACTTTCGTTCGAGCTCGGAAACAGCGTTAAGGCTGGTCAACCCATCATCTGGTTGAACAAGGTCAGCAAAGCATTGAGCGCGAGCTTCTGAACATGCAAATTGCGGCCCCGGACCTATCTCGTTTTGCGCGAGACGCGAGGCACGGCGACCGATGCGAAAGGCGGCGCCTCGGATGGTTCGTCGTTCCAGCATGTTCAGCGCCTATGCCGCTGACAAGACTAACAAATCCTTTTGCGATCAAAAAAGATTTGCAATCCGCCCAAGCTTGATACCTCACGCGCAGGATCGGCGGTATGTCATCCCGAATCTACCGAGGAAACTATCAGCGCGAGCTAATCCCGCCGTCGCAAAAATGGGCGCATACCAGAGTGCCTCGTGAGCAACCATTCCGGTCATACAAAGCCGGGCCGGCGTGGCCAGTAGTGAAGCCGGACCAACCGGTCCGCCACGATCGAGATGCAAAGCGGAGAAGTACGTTACTGTGCCACTAAACGTCCGATGCGGCGCGTTGCTAGCAGGCCCGACATCAAGTGGGCGGTGAGTAGGATCTGCATATCGAACCATTTGTGATCACCGCATTTTCCGGTCCTTCCATGCACCAATCTTAAATATGTGGCCTCGGGTAAACTAAGATTGCCAGCAACCAATCAAATACCTAGATGCGCCTCCAGAAATGGAGCCCTGCTATGTCTGACACTACCCTCGATCTGAACCCCGTTGAGCTCGCCACGGAATTGACCATCGCGTGGTTAGCAAACCCCAACACGCGTACCAATGCTGACGACGTTCCGGCCTTCCTGAACAAAATGTACGAAACTGTTTCGGTACTGGTCGGCGGAAACGCTACGGCTGCTGAACCCGAGGCACCTGCTCAAGAATACACCCCGGCCGTGACGGCGCGTAAGTCGCTTGCCAGCCCCGATCACATCATCAGCATGATCGATGGCAAGCCGTACAAGACGCTGCGCCGCCACCTTGCGACTAACGGCATGACGCCAGTGGAGTATCGTGAGCGTTATGGCCTGAAGGCTGATTACCCCATGGTCGCTCCGACCTATTCGGAAGCACGTCGCACGATGGCGAAAAGCATTGGCCTGGGTCGCAAGCCCGGTCAAACCAATGCAGCCAAGGCAGACGCCAAGCCCACCCCGGCTCCGCGCAAGCGCAAGACCGAAGAAACGGCAGCCGAATAAGCCATGGCATAGCTTCCCGGAAAACGGGAGCCGAGCCCCTGTGGAAATGCAGTCTACGTCCCTGGAGGCGCGTCCTCAGGGCCTCCAGGGTCATCAGACGGCGATCATGGCCACTAAAGGGCACGATGCGCAGGTAGCGGTTCTTCAAGGGCCCGGCTCGCTGCCACCAGCCGGAAAATGCCTGTAAAAGGTTGCGACCGAGACGCCGATCGCCTCGGCTACGTCCCGGGGACGATCGCCCGCAGCGAGCAGCTTCATAGCCGTGGCCCTCTTTGGCGTCAGGACCGACTTGCGCCCCCTGCCCGGCCCGTTCTTGCGACGGGCCGCCAGTAGCCCGGCCATTGTGCGTTCGCGGATCAGCTTACGCTCCATTTCTGCGATCGACGCCAGAATGTGAAGGAGCAACCTGCCGGTCAGCGTCGCTGTGTCGATCCCGTCGGTTAGGGACCGTAACTCGATACCGCGGGTAGCAAGGTCAGCTGCCAGTTCGACAAGGCCCTTCATCGAACGGCCAAGGCGGTCGAGCTTCCAGACGACGAGCGTGTCTCCCCGGCGAGCGACGTTCAACGCTTCTGACAAACCCGGACGGTCGGTTTTCGCGCCACTCGCCTTGTCACTGCAGATCCGTTCGCATCCCGCAGCGGTCAGAGCGTCCGTTTGCAACGTCAAATTCTGGTCAGATGTCGAGACCCGGGCATATCCGATGAGCATCAGCGGGGAATCCGCCATGTTAGGGCGCCTGCCTCGGAATGCGGCGAAGCGATCTGCGCTCTCACGCAGCGCGTCGCCGTCGGGGCCGTCGAAGGCGGGCGGTGGTACGCGAAGGTTTAGCCGGCCAAGGCCGTCTAGGACTTGAACATAACCCAGCCCGGTACGGTCCTTCGTTTCCTTGGCCGAACGGTGTCCGGAGGCATAGGCGCGCAGTGCGTCGTCGATCGTCATGGTTCGACCCTTCTCAGCTAGTCAACAAAGTTGGCGTTCAATGAGAATGAACAATGAGAACATATTTTGAGAAAGTGGAATTCCAGGCCGGCTATCATCTGTGCTCGCCGAGGATTATTCATTGGTGAGATCGCTAGGCACGTTGCCGCCAGCGGGATAATCGATGTCGTAAATTTGGAGATCACGCCATGCCTGGTGCGCTGCTCGCGCTGCTCAGTGTCCCTGCCCCTCCGGTACCGTTCGCCACACAGCGGACGGAGGTCGTTGCGTTCACCGCCAGCGATGTCACCTGTTCAGGCGAGCCGATAGTAGCCGCTAACATCGTTCGGCCTTTCACAGCCGTTGCAACGCGTTACGGTCCCGCCGTTACCGAAAGCCCCTCACCCACATATCGGTTCTCCTTCGTAATCGATGCGCAGGGGCGCGCCCGCACTATCCGCCGTGATAGGACGGAATCGCCGGGTTGGTATGTCGACACGAGCGATCTTGCCCCTGCGCTGGCGGCTTCGAGCTTTCCAACCGGAATGCCGCAGGCAAAATGCAGCGTGTCCTTCAAGGTATCGGTCACGCCGATCGAGAAGGCGTCGATGCCGGATTTGTACGAACTGGCGAGCCGTCCGGACTCCATAGGATTCGCGCCTGCCCTGTTTGAACGAGTTCGCCCCGCAGACTCAAACTGCCCCCGCGAGCCAGGCCAGTACCGGCGTCTTAACCTGCCGGCCTTCGAAAAACTGTCGCAACCGGCGCGCCGACCATCTTGGGTGTTTCTGGCATTCGACGTGAACGCCGCAGGTAAGCCTGGCAACGTCCAGACATTGGGTACGTCCGGCGATACAGGGTTCGAGCGAGCCGGCCGAGAAGCTTTGCTGGCCAACCGCTATGAGCCGGGAGCGGGTTTTCACGGATGCACCTATCACTTCTACCATAACGGAAGCGCCAACCAGGCGGCCCCCGTACCGGTGCCAGACACGCCCCTGGATACTGGAAACCAGCCGGGTTGTATCGTGGATCCCAAATCGATCCCGGGTCTTCTCGACGGAAGCGCCTACCCCAGAGCGTTCTGGCGCCGCGGGATCGAAGGGGCGGCCGTAATTGGCTATGATACGGCGCCATGGGGAGCGGTAGGGAACGTAAGGGTTCTAGGTTCTGAACCGGACGAGACGTTCGGCGATACCGCGCGCAATGCGCTTTCCAATGCCCGGGTAGTAGAAAGCGATTCAGGACGTCGAGGCTGTGTTCAGCGGGTCAAGTTCAAGCTTCCACCGAAGAGCACCCAGTAACGAGCACTGCCTGGCTGGCGTTCCCGATCGGGAACGCCATAGGCTTCTCAATTGGCGTTCGTTTGCGAGAATGTGTTGATTGCCTCTATTGTCGCGGCTGATAATCTTCGAGCCCGCAACCACGCAGCTCCCCGAGCATGTGCTGCGGCCTCTTGACGGGGGATGCGATTTGTCATGGTTCCGGTTCGTTTTACCTTCTATCTTCGCAGTCGGCATTTCCGGTGTGACTAGTGTTCAGGCCAGCAAATCTGACAGTTCGCCAATTACGACACAAACTCAGAAGGTGAAGCAGAAGGGGGTAAGGCCGCTAATATCAAATACGCGACAGTTATTAGACCAAGATCAATCGCGCCGGATCAGTGTGTTGTCGCTGAACCGCCTGTTTAATCGGCTGTCCGGCGGAGCGGTCAAAGTCACCGGTGCTTATCGCGTAGGGCCGGGGTCCTACGTCAGGACCGCGCCCTGTCCACTGTCGATCCGCGGCAGGACACTGCGGTGCACCGGCGTCACCGAGATCGAGCCGGTACACCGGCTTCAGATCCGCCGTTATTACCGGGAGCAACATGGTTTCATCGATTTTGGATGCATTGATCAGCCGTGCCTCTTTACTACGATACCCGGCATTGAAATTGCTCAGGTACCAATAACACTGACCGCCGCCATCAAGTCAGGCGGCTACATTATTTCTCTTACTGCCAGGTCCGCCGACGGACAGATAGTCAAAAGCTATGTGTTTTTGGTCAATGGCACACAGTCTTCGGGGATATGTATGCATCCTGCGGCTGACAGCCAGATGACCGGGGAATCAAATATGCGTGCGTGTGAGATTTTCAAAGAAGTGTTCTGATGGACTCTTCATGGGTCTGTGTTCATTTGCCACTCCTGAAATCGCGGCCGTAAGGGCATTCCCGAATTTCGATCCCTCGCGAGAATGCCGGCTCGGGCAAGAACGCCCAAAGTCGGACGCTCAGGTTGAAGATCCGCGAGGCCAAAAGCAGCCATTCGTTAGACCGCGAGCCCCATTGGTGCCCAGCAGCAGGTGCTCCGCTTGCAGCAGGCAAGCCGGGTGATTATTATCGAATAGTATACATAACAAGATGCTTATTATAGCTTACTCAGAAGAATATAGTCTTTATAGAATCATTGTTGTACGGACTAATAACCACCAATTAATGCTGTTGATCAATTATTGAATCTTAATATCCCAATAATAAATGCATTGAACGCGACATAACTTATGTTATTGACAATGTTATCCGGATTAGTCGAATTTGCCGCGTTAGAGGGGAGGGTGATATGTTCAACGATCAAGACCGCGTTTACTTTGCCCAACGAGCTGCAGCCACACGAGCGTTGGCGTCGAATACGTCAGACCCAGCAATTCGCAAAAGCCATGTAGACATGGCAGACAAGTACCATCGCCTGTCTAAGGCGGCGCAGTCTCGGAACTTGATCCGTATCAAGGCAGTCAAACTATCTTGTAGGGGCCTAAAGACCTATAATTTTCCATCATCTTGAGCTTGCCGGATGGTTGATATGGTTCATGACACCGATAAACTAACTCAATTAATTGAGCAGGCTCTTGTATTAGCAGATGATAACGAACTTGATTTGGTAAGCATTAAGCTGGATGAAGCGCTTAATGAATTGATAACCTATCGGATAGAGCCTGGTAGTTTGTCGAGTATAAATTCCTTAATAAGCGACTTTCCAACAGCTGTTGCATTGCAAACTCGTTCTGGCGATAATGTCGTATCGCTTCGCTCATCTGCTAGTTTAGAGCGATTGATGAGCGATCATATAGATCTCGACATCCGCCGTAAGTCGCTAATTCAGCTGGTGCGTGGGCCACAGAATGTCATTGAGGCTCAGCGACAGCTTACCGAATTTGGAAAGCTTATCGATGCGCACCGGGCTTTGGAACGATGCTGCATCTACGGCCCTCTAATGACCAGAGGGATCGACGCCGGTTTCTCTTTAGAAGAGAGGCTCAGGACGCTGCTTGGTGAAATAGAGAATGATTGGGACAGTTATCTTTATACCTGGGATTGCGATAGGCTAGAAACGCAATGGGTAGAATTCACTGTCGCGACACACACTATCTTGGCTCGTGCAGGCGAACGTATGCGTCTCGAAGAAAAAGTCATTTACCCCCTATGCTTCATGAGTGGGCTAATTAACATGAAAGATGCCGTTAGTTAAGCGCACCTGACTTTGCAAGCTGCGCGACAGTCAGTGTTTCACTCAATATAACTATGCCGACCTTCTATTCCTCTTTACGCTGCCCTTATTGATGTTTGTGGTGGCGTCCGAGCGCAAGGACGCTTGGCCTGATGATCATAAAGAGCGACAATCTGCTTTCTTCCCATCAATACCCCATTCGGGGCAGGCGAGAGCCGCACTACGGCAGAACACGATCCCGATAGCGCTGCTACCGCCATCGTGGACGATCGGATCGTAGCCCCCGTTCATGTCCGCGACGAACACATCGGGTCACTCCAACCGATCCGCGTGAATGGCACAAACCCGGTTTAAATCGTCAGCCATTCGCGGGCAACATGGAGTCGGCGTCATGCCGCTATTTGGCGCCTGCGGGGCTGTGAAAGCGATGCCCGCTATATCACTAGCCGTGCCTGAAACCGGACGGTCCGCTTTCCTGCCCATGTTGGACATTCCCGAATCTCGATCCCAATGGAAATGCCCCGGCCGCCTCGCAAGCCGTTCCTTTTGGGGAAATGAGCCAACAGCTGCGAAGGCCTAAACGGTAAGCAAATTCGGCTTCTACAAACCGCGGCTAGATAGCCGTCCGTCTTGGTAAAGCTTAATCCTCGGCGGTTGATCATCGCCTCGGTTTGCGGGATGGCGGGTGACCCTGCAAAATCTGCGGAGGCTAGGATCGAAGCAATGCGAACCCAGACTGTCATGATGATGGCCGTGCTTATATCGATTGGCGGGGCGGGAGCCGCCCCTCAAGCGACTGCGCAAACCAATGACAAAGCTTCCGAACACAAAGCCAATCGGTCAGCCTCAACGCTCTATGAGGTGCTAAACGAGCAAGCGTCTTCGCGCAGCAAGCAATCTACGGAAGACGTTGGAACGCCAGTGCTCAAGCGTGATTCAAATGGTAGCGCATGCACTACTGATCAACTTGTCCATGCTTCGGTGGGTTCGAATATCACGAGCCGTATCAAGAACTCTATCGTACCGCTGCAAAAAGGTATTCAGGTTCGTGACATCGCAATGCTGACATTGCCATGTGGCTTCAAAATAGATGACCGATCCGGTTGGAGTCTCTTTTTAACCAACGGTAGCGAGGTAAGGCGCTACATTGAAAATAACCCGTTCGGGTTCGCACCCGCATTTGGCTTTAGTGATCCGATCGAAAAGTCCTATACGATGAAATATGAAGACATTCCCCGTGAAAAGGTTCAGACAGATAGCTGCATCAATACAATAGCATCTATCAGTTCGAGCCTGAAGCTGTGTAGCAGCTTTGGAAATGAAAAATCCTTCTTTGGAATAGAACGGAGCGATCATACTAGCCATCTAGGTCATTATGTCGTTCGAGACGGGGCTATTATTGAAGATTTTCCGTTGGCCAATATTAATAAGGATGTGGATAGTATTTACTTTATTCCACCCCCTGATGCATCCGGCGGTACTATCACGCTCATAGTGACCGATGGTCAGAACCCGTACAGGGCCTACGTGGACACTCCACGAGGGTAAGCTGCTTGCCGCCCCCGCTAACCGGCGCTCGGAAAGCGCGCGCATTCCCAAAATGCGATCGATTCCGAGAACGCCGATCCCTTCTCGCCTGCCGTACGTTTGAAAGAAAGGCTGAGCCACAGCGGCGACGCTGCACATGCGAAAATCAGATTCCAGCACTGGCTTATCTGCTCATTCACCTGCCATGCAGCGACGGATCGTTAGATAAGCGCGACCGGACGATTGCAGCGTGCCACATCGCCGGTTTCTTGAGAGATAGAAATGATCCTTACCAAACAGCCGTTCGCCCTTGTTGCCGCAGTTGCGATCGGACTGATGATGCCCGGTGTCGCCTTTGCGCAGCAAGGAGGAACCCAAGCACAGCGCGCCGAGAATATGCAGGCGGCGACTGCGCTTCATACCCGCATTGATGCGACCCAGGCTCGGATCGAGAACGCGCGGCGCACGCACAAGATTGCGCGTGCGCGCGCGACGGCGTTGAACCGTCAGATCGCGCAGACCCGGCAGAGCATGACCCGGCTCGGCAAGCAGCAGGGCTTCGTCAGCGCTGCGGAGCTCGCCTCGTATAATCGTACGCTCGGCACGATCGAGAGCGAACTTGATCAGCGCGGCGTTGCGCGCAGCTACGGCAAGGACATGCTGCCTGCCGCACCTAACGGCCGCCACTGAGCATACGGGGACGGGAGCGGCCATGCCGCTCCCGTCTACTCAATTCTACCACAGCACTTCTGGATCTGATCGACCATGTTTCTGTCCGGCTGACAAAAGTCGAACATTTCCAAAAAAGCATCCTAATTGAGATAACCTTTTTGGAAATGAATTGGCTATCTATCATGTAGCTAGCGGTAATTCAGCGAGGGCCGGGGCTTCATAATTAGTAAAATAAGATCTTTGATCATTTAGTGAAATGCAGAATACCAAAATCAAATAGCGCCTACGTTCTAGGTGGTTTTATTAGTATACGTACCGAGCTTTATCGGACATTTATATCATTCGTTGGTCAGATACTCGTCATTGAAATCGGCTAGTACACACAATGCATCCCATTCGGGCAGTCTGAATAACGTTTTTTCCCTAATTAGTAAGCCTTCATTACGAAGAGACTTCATTGCGCGATTGACGTGAGCTGCTGTAAGGCCGAGGGCGTCGCCAAGTTGCTCCTGAGTCAGGGGGAATTTGAAACTTCGATCGGCAGTTGTGTTGCCTCCCGTCAAACGAACGGCAATTTCGCAGAGCAGATGCCCGACTCTCTCTTTAGCATTGCGTCGACCAATGTTTAGCATCCATTCTTTATAAATTGAGGAACGATAAGCAAGCATTGTAGAGATACCATTCGCAATCGTAGGATGTAGCATCATAAAGCGTTTCATCGCATCTCGATGAATGAGCCCCACACTGAATGTGGTGAGAGCTTGTATACTACAATCTAACTGGTTTAAATATATGTTTTCGAGGGCTAGCGCTTCACCTGGCAGTATGAGCGATAAAATCTGTCTAGATCCAGAACTAGTCTGTTTATGACTAAAGGCAAATCCCTCAATTGCTATCCCGATAAAATCCGCCCGATCGTTTTCTCGCAGTACGTACCGTCCGGCAGCATATGATCGGACGACACAATCTGCGCTTAAAATAGCTGCTCGCGCCTCCTGATTAAGGGGCTCTATTTGCTCGAGACTATCGACTAAGATTTTCAACCCCGGCATTGCGTCTTCCATAAATATCGCAAGGCAAGCACGCTCGCCTAAACCAAAGCTTCCACATCCTCCAAATTAAGGCAAAAGTGCATAGACATATGTCATGTCCCCAGTGAACGATATAAATCATAATTCCTAGATAAAATGTTTAATGTTAGATAGTTATTGGTCTACCGTGTTTATATATTGATTTATATCAATTAGAATTCGCAGGTCTATGCACCGATTATGATGTTTTATTATCGATGTGTGGATTTCCGGAGGTATTTTGCACGCTGCGTTTGCAATGATGAAAGCTTGTGGCAAAATCGTGCATTGAAACACATGTATAAGCAGCTGATAATTAATGACTTTTCTAGGTTTGCGGTGCAGTTTATACGACAACGTATTAACGGTATTTGGACTCGACCTGAAGCCAACTCACGTGAAGCGCTGCGCCGAATAGGTGACGGCTCTACTGTTAATCTCGAGCGCGCCTAGGTTGGCATAACGTGGTGGGCGTGAACGAAAATCGTGTTCGCTCGTGGCATCATCGTTCTTTATTCGACGGGCTTAGTGGGCTTAAGGTTCGGCAGCAGATCGATCGTTGCGGATCCGACGCGGATGGGAAGACCTGAAAATCATCCATGGCCGCGTTGAATGGCTAAATCACGACCTTTCGTTCAACCCAAAACGACTAGATCTATCGATCAGAGCGCCAAATTAGCGCTGATCTGGTTTTTTAAAATCCCGTTAATCGTGAAAGCTCAGAACCATCACATATGACATTTGTCAGTCCGATTCGGCATGCGAAATGTAACATCGTAGATGTGCAGTTGGCCGGGGAAGATGATGGTGATGGAGGTGCCAATGTACGGGTTTAGTCATTGCAAAATCTATGGGGGCGTGATGCTCATCATAGCAAACATCCTGTTCTCTACAGTATCAGCGGATGCGAATGCTGCCACGTTACCTTCCAAGCGTGATATTGCAAAAACGAGCGCGGTAAAGTCCAACACCATTGCCCCATCGACCCGACTGTCCGACATTGCAGTTCGACTTCGGCAAAATGGCGTGGCAGCATGCGCCCCACAGATAAACGCAGCTGGTGCAACAATACTTGCGGGAGCCAGTCAATATGACACGCTATCGAACTGGAACCCGAAAGGCGGCGATCAGCGTAGTGTGAACGTCGTAGTCGCGCAACGCTACCCAGAGAAAGAACCGATCCCGTCAGGTGTAAGCACGATCGTTGCAACGCCAGTTTCGCCCGGGCGGTGCGATTTAGTTGCGGTGCAGGTCGTACCGAGCCCTTTGTCTTGTGATGCTGTGCGCAATGCGATGACGACACGCGCTCAGGCAAGAGGGCAACTTGTTGGAGTAACTGTCATGCAACAGGGACCCACGGAAACGCTTCTGGTCCCTACTGGGACTGGTACGTGTGTGGTCGTCGACTTGACCACCACTTACGCACAATGACGGTCAGAGCGATGCGCCTCGCATGCGTATCGCCTGAGCGTCGCCTATCAAATATTGCCTGCGCCTTGTGATCAACGGCACTCGCCGCCCGCGCATTAACATCTGAATCCCAAGGACATCTACCGAAAGCCCGGCACCGAACGCTCGTAGAGCCTCCGGTCGATCGTCCGCGCTTGTTCGGAACAATACTTCAACCGAAATTGGAGACAGCCAATGACCACCGAGCGCCATAACGTTGCAACCATAAGCCAACAGAACCGTCTTGCACGGCGGTCGACAGCTCTCGATAAGGCCCGAGGGAAACAGGCCAACAAGCAATCTTCAGCCAATTTGGCCAACGCCTCACCGTTACGTCTGAATAGTATGGCGGCTGCTCTGCCGGCGGGGGGGCCCGGTGGCCGGGCGGAAATCATCTCCAAAGCACTCTACGCGAACCTGCCCGTCGCAGCTATGCTGGCCGTAGGAGCGCTCGGCATCGGGTTGATGTATCCAACGACCGCCGGCGCAAACACCTACAACAGCACGGGAGCATGCAACTCTGGCGCTGACACGGGGCCTGACGGCATTCCACGCCCGGCGGAGACGAACCCAGTCGACGGCGACGGCACCTATTCAAGTGTGCTAGGATGCAGCGCAAACGGTGGGGCTAATTTTGGTGTCACGGCCCTAGGTGCCTATTCGTCGGCGACGGGCGATGGTGGTGTTGCCGTAGGGTACGGAGCTAGCGCATCGACCCGCGCGACGGCTACGGGACTCTCCGCCATCGCCTCGGGATCGAACTCGGTTGCAATTGGTGGCCGTGATATTGTCGCGCAAGGCGGAGCGACCACCCCTGTCGCCGTCGCCGGGGCCACGGCATCGGGTATCCGTGCCGTGGCAGTCGGATCGGGATCCAGAGCCGCAGCGAGCTCGGCGATTGCAATCGGCGACTCAGCGACCGCTTCAAGCACCAACAATATTGCGATCGGTACCGGCGCCAGTGCGACGAACGCTGCGGTCAACTTTAATGCGGTCGCGATCGGCGAGAATTCGACATCGACCGGGGGCACAGCCCTAGGCAGCGCGAGCAGAGCCGTTGAAGCCTCGACGGCGCTTGGCTCGGGTGCGAAGGCTACCGTTCAAAATTCGATCGCGATCGGCGTGCGCGATGATTTCCAGACGATCGCGTCAGGCGACGGATCCATCGCGGTAGGAAACGCTGCCACTGCTACTGGACTGACTTCGATCGCGATCGGACGTCAATCCACATCAGCAGCCAACGGCGCAATCGCGCTGGGGCAGAGCGCCAATGCGAGCGGTATCGGTGCCTTGGCGCTGGGTGGTGCCACCGGTGGCTTCCTCTCTCCGGGCGCATCGCAGGCAACCGGTGCGTACAGCGTTGCGCTTGGTGGAGGCGACGGCAGCACGGTTGGCGGTGTCGTCCAGAGCGGTGCGCGCGCGGCGGGCGCAAATAGCGTCGCGATCGGTACCGCCAGCGTCGCCAATTCGCAGAGCAGCACTGCGGTCGGCTACAATAACCAGGTGACCGGTGCTCGCTCAGGCGCTTTCGGTACCGGCAACGTCGTCACCGGCACTGCCTCATACGCGGTCGGCGACCCCAACATCATTAACGGCGACGGCACGTTCGTGACCGGCAACGACAACACGGTGAACGGGCCGAACACAGCCGGCAACGGCAACCGTATAAACGTCCACGGCTCCAACAACATATTGGCAAGTACTGCCAATGCGTCGGGCTCTGCCGTGTTCGGCAACACCAACACGGTGAATGCGCAGAACGCGATCGTCGCGGGCAACGGTAGCACAGTGACTGCTGCGGGTGGCATCGTTGTCGGCGGTGGCAGCAGCGCCACGGCCGCCAATGCACTCGCACTCGGCAACGCGGCGACTGCAAGCGGCACGAACGGCGCCGCAATTGGTCTCAATGCCGTCGCGTCGGGCACATCGTCTGCGGCGCTGGGCCTGACGGCTACGGCATCGGGCGCGAACGCACTGGCCTTCGGCAACAACGCCCAGGCAAGCGGCGGTGGCGCGACTGCGATTGGCCAGAACACGAACGCTAGTGCGCAGGCCGCGGTTGCGATTGGTACACTTGCACGGTCGTCCGGCCTCCTTGGTCTGGCAATCGGCAGTGGATCCATCGTTACCGGGGACTACGGGATCGCGATCGGCTCCGATGCCCAGGCACCCGGCACGTTCGGTGTTGCCATCGGCAACACCGCAAGGGCCCTCTATGACAATTCGCTAGCGCTCGGTGCAGGTTCTCGCACAGGTACTGCGGCACCTACAGGTGTCGGTTATGCCACTGGTGCTGCGGCCCCAACGTCGGAGGTGTCCATCGGTAGAGCGGGTGCCGAACGTCGGATTACCAACGTTTCTGCGGGCGCAGCGGCGACCGACGCGGTCAACGTCAGCCAGCTGACGGGCGTGCAGAACCAGTTCGCAGGCGTCATCGGCGGTACCGTCAATCCAGACGGTACCTACACCGGGCCAACCTACGCGACGACGGGCGGGACGACCGCTACCACGGTGCAAGGCGCATTCGATAACTACAACACCGCCATCACCAACACGGCCGCTGTCGCAAACCGCGGCTTCGACGTCACCACTGCCCAGACGGGCACGGGTACGGTGACTGGTACCGCGATTGCCAACGTCGCACCGGGCGCCCGGCAGACGATCACGGCGGGCAACAACATCGCAATCGCGCAGAACGGGACCGATCTGACGATCGCCACCAACCCGAACCTGGTGGCCGACAGCCTGACGACCGGCGGTACGGTGATCAACACGGCCGGCTTCACGAACGGGGCATCCACGTTGGGCGCAACAGGGCTGACCATCGCAGGCGGCCCCAGCGTCACCACCGCCGGGATCAATGCTGGCAATCAGGTGATCGCCAACGTCGCAGCTGGCGTTGCRACAACGGATGCCGTCAATCTGGGCCAGCTCCAGGCKATTGGTGCTGTTGCCGACAACTCGGTGCAGTATGATGACGCGGCCAAGACACGCACGACGCTTGCAGGCGTCGCTTCGACCGATGGTGGCGTGACGGGCGGCACGGATTGGTGCTGTTGCCGACAACTCGGTGCAGTATGATGACGCGGCCAAGACACGCACGACGCTTGCAGGCGTCGCTTCGACCGATGGTGGCGTGACGGGCGGCACGACGATCGGCAACCTCCATCAGGGCGAGCTGAGTGCCACCTCGACCGAGGCGGTCAACGGCGCGCAGCTGTTTGCCACCAACCAGCAGGTTGCGGCGAACACCGGCGCCATCGCCGGCAATACCACGGCGATCACCAACCTCGGCAACAGCATCGCCAGCGGCACGATCGGTCCGGTCCAGCAGAGTGGCACGGCCAACCGGCTGGCGCTGGTCGCGCCGGGCAGCACGGGTGCGGCRCCTGGCGCRCTCCAGACGCTCGGCAACCTTGCCGCGGGTACCGCTGCGACCGACGCGGTCAACGTCAGCCAGCTGACGGGCGTGCAGAACCAGTTTGCGGGCGTCATCGGCGGTACCGTCAATCCCGACGGTACCTATACCGGGCCGACCTACGCSACSACGGGYGGGACGACCGCTACCACGGTGCAAGGCGCNGCGGGCGTCATCGGCGGTACCGTCAAYCCCGACGGTACCTATACCGGGCCGACCTACGCSACSACGGGYGGGACGACCGCTACCACGGTGCAAGGCGCATTCGACAACTACAACACCGCCATCACCAATACGGCAGCGGTCGCAAACCGGGGCTTTGACATCACGACCGCCCAGACGGGTACAGGTACRGTGACGGGCACCGCGGTTGCCAACGTCGCACCGGGCACCCGGCAGACGATCACGGCGGGCAACAACATCGCGATCGCRCAGAACGGGACCGATCTGACGATCGCGRCCAACCCGAACCTGGTGGCTGACAGTCTGACGACCGGCGGTACGGTGATCAACACGGCCGGCTTCACGAACGGGGCCTCCACGTTGGGCGCGACCGGGCTGACCATCGCAGGCGGCCCCAGCGTCACCACYGCCGGGATCAAYGCTGGCAATCAGGTGATCGCCAACGTCGCAGCTGGCGTTGCRACAACGGATGCCGTCAATCTGGGCCAGCTCCAGGCGATTGGTGCTGTTGCCGACAACTCGGTGCAGTATGATGACGCGGCCAAGACACGCACGACGCTTGCAGGCGTCGCTTCGACCGATGGTGGCGTGACGGGCGGCACG